>CBDUPA010000005.1:0-313098 GCA_965368975.1 uncultured bacterium
CTGCCGGACTTGGCGTCCCGCGTGGGCTGGCCGCGCGGGCCGCCCGTCTGGGCGGAGAGGACGCGGGTGCTGGCGGTGCAGGTCGAGGTGCTGCGCCTGGACGTGCTGCTCGGCGACGCCGGTCAGGCGTTCTATCGCCTGGGGTTGCAGGTGGCGAGCTCCGGAGGCGAGCGCCTGACGGTGCGCTTGCCGGCGGGCAGCCGGGTGCTCGATGCGCGCCGCGATGGGGCCGTCGTGACGCCGGGTCTGGCGGCTTCGGCGGGCGGCGAAGTCGCGGTCGTGCTGCCGCTGCGCGGTGGTGAGCAAGCCCAGCAACTGTGGCTGGAGGCGACGGCGCCGCTCGGTGCGGTGCCGGACGAGGGGCGTCTGACGATCCCGATGCCGCACTTCTCGGCGCCGGTCAACCGCGTCGAGGCCCTGCTCCAGTTGCCCGCCGGTCGCAGCTACCAGCTGGCGGAGAGAGGGCGGCGCATCCAGGAGCTGCAAGCGTACCCGCAACCTGGACCGCACGCGGCCGCGCCGCCTCTGGCGACCTGGTTGACGCGCGGCACGCTGACGGGGTCGGTGGCCGAAGGGATGTGGCTACCGGTACCGGCGGCGGAGGGTGCCGCGCAGCTGCGGGCCGGTTGGGACGCGCTGGCGTCGCAGCTGGCGCCGCTGGTGGTCGAAGTCGAAGAACGTGACGTCGAGCGAGAGTGGTTCTGAGCCACCGGTTCTGTGGAGGAACAAGCAATGAAGATGACAACCCTGATGGCCAGAACTCTGGCTCCGCTCCGACTCACCATCCTGACCCTGCTGCTGATCGGGATGCTGCTGCCGTCGATCGCCCAGCGGGCCGCAGCCGAGCTGAACGACAGGGGCGAGGTGACGCTCCCCTTGGCCGAGTATCTGAAGCTGTCGCAAGCGGCACGCGCGGCGCAGCGCGTCGAAGAGCCGGAGCTGCGGCTCGTCGAGTTGGTGTCCGAGCACACGCGCTTGCGTGTCGACGGCGACGCGGTAGCGGTACGCAGCGAGTACGCCATCGAGGTGCGCGGCATCCCGGAACGCGCGGTGGTCTTGCCGCTCACCGGCTTTGGACACCAGGTGCGGGTAGAGCGCACCGACGGGACGAGTGCCGCGACGCGGGACGGGGTGGGCGCCGCGGTGCACCGTCAGGACAGCGAGATCTTGTTCACGGCGGAGGGGCCTGGAAGTTACCGCGTCGTCGTCGAAGCACGTGACCTGTTGATGGACACCTGGATGGAGATCGCGGAGATCCAGGCGCCGGTGGCGACTCTCTTCCTGGACCTGCCGGCGGGTCACCGGTGGGCGTGCGATCATGCCGTCGTGGTCTCGGAGCGGGCCGTTGCCGGGACGACGGGCGAAGGTGCGCGCATCCACGTCGAGATGGCGCTGGAGCAGGGCGAGCTGTACCACCTGTCGGTGGACCGGCGCGGGGCTCAGGTCGAGGAGGACGTGCTGGCGCACTCGGTCGGTGTCACCTTCGTCGAGGTCGACCGCGGCGGTGTCCGTCGGCACGATGTGCTGGCCACCGAGGTGCTGCGCGGGGATCTGCAAGGCTACCGCGTCACCCTGCCGCCGGGACTGGACCTGGAGGCCGTGGCCACCGACGAGGGCGAGGCGGTGCCGTGGATCGGCGACGATGGCAAGCTCGACGTACGGCGCGAGCAGCGCCTAGTCGGGCACGGCTACCTGGCACTGACTTCTCGGCGGTTGCCGGCCGAAACGGAGGACGGCAGTCGGACGCGCGTCGACCTGACGCCGATCGTGGCGGAGATCCCGCAGCGCACGCGCTACCTGGTGCTGCTCGCCAGTGCCGCCGCCGAGGTGGTGCCGCAGCCGCAGGCTCAGTGGTCGCGGGTCGATCAGAGTGACCTGCCGGTGCCGCTGCACCAGGATCTGCAGGCCCTGCGTCCGGCGTCGGTGTGGCGCGCGACGGACCCGGCGGCGGGTGGCGAGTTGCTGGTGCACCGGCTACCCGAAGTGACGACCGCGGAGCAGGTGATCAGCGAACGCCAGAGCGTCAGCCTGCTGACCCTGGACGGCAGCCTCGTGCTGCGCGACCGCTTCCGGGTCCGTGGGCGGGCGGCGACACTCGATGTCGAGTTGCCGGTGGGGGTCGAGCTGTGGACCGTCAACGTCGACGACGAGGCCGTGCGGCCCCTCCATCGGGGTCTAGGGCGGCGCGATTCACGGCAGCAGGACGGGCTCGCGGCTGGTCAGCCGCAGCTCTACTCGATTCCGCTGGGCTTCCGCGCCGGTCTGGCTGCCGCGGACCCCGGGCAGGACGTGTGGGTGGAAGTGGTCGGCGTGCGTGCTCTGGCGCAGGGCGCGCCGGCTCCGACGCGCGGTCATTCGAACCTGCGGCTGGAGCTGGCGTCGGTGATGGTGCCGGTCCTGATGCACGACTGGCGCGTGTTGCTGCCCCAGGGCGCGCGCTACCGCTATGCCGGCGGCGATCTGCTGCCACTCACCGACCTGACAGCGCCACTGCGTCGAGGTTGGGGTTGGTCTTCGAGGCGCACCAAGGAGATGCCGTCGCGGGTGATCGAGCGGGGTCTGGGCAACGTTCGCGCCGTGGTCAAGGACGAGCACGGCGACACGCTGCCGGGCGTCACGGTGACGCTCATGCTGCGCGGCAGCGAGCTGGAACAGTCGACGGTGACCAACGAGAACGGCCAGGCGACAGTGCTCAATCTCCAGCCCGGGCAGTATCGACTGGTCGCCCAGCTGGAAGGCTTCGTGACGGTGGAACACCACCTCCAGGTGCGTAGCGGCCAGCTGGCCTCGACCGACGTCGAGCTGCCGCTCTCGATGCTCGAGGAGTCGATCGTCGTGAGCGCAGAACCGGCGCGGTACTACGACAACACGTTCCTGGTCGAAGAGATGCAGGTCGGACAGCTGGCGCGCGACGAGGACTTCGCGCGGGCGGAATTCGGGCAGATGAGCCAGGGCCTGGCTGGTGGTGCCAAGCCACTGCCGGTGACGGTGCCGGAGACGGGCAAGGTCCTGGAGCTGGGCGGCGTGCTGCCACCGGCTCGGGTAAGCGTCGAGCTGGAGGTACGGGCGGAGCGCTAGGCACGAGAACGCTCGATGTCGAAACTCTTGCGCAAACACCTTTGACTTCGGGGGCTTGCCGCGTCGCTACTGGTTTGACAGCCCCCGGGACGGGGGCGATAATCCCTCCAGACTCGAAGCCCCGCCATGGCCCGCGGCCGGAAACCTGGCTTCATGACCGGAACCTGCGACGGCGACAACGCCAAATCGGAGTCACTGAGCCCCTTGAAGGATCCGTCTGTAGAACCTCACCTGCGCTGGCTGCTCGATGATCTCGGGCGGGCCATGAATCTGGCGCTGACCGACGCGGAGCACGTGCACGACACTGTGCGGCGGATCCGCAGTGCCGGGTACCAGCTGCTGGTGCAGATCGACGCCGAGCGCGACGGCGTGGTGGAGGAGAAATTGCGGCTACGGGCGGCACATCCCAACGACGATCAATTCAAGCTCAATACTCAGGACGTCGCCTTCCTGCGCTCGCTCGGCATCGATCCCACGCGCCGTGTCGGCCGCCGGCGGGCCAAGAAGCCGCGCCCTTGAGCGAGGCGACGATGCCGGATCCCACCGCCGCGCCCGCGACTTCCGAGGCCTCCTCCGCGAAACCCGATCTGCTCGGCCTGCCGTTGCCTCGGCTCGAAGCGTTGCTGGCGCCGTGGATCGACCTCCCCTTCCGCGTGCGCCAGGTCTACGATGCGCTGCACCGGCGCGGCGTTGGTGACTTCGCCGACATCACCAACCTGTCCAAGCAGCTGCGCGCCGACCTCGCCGAGCACTTCCGTATCGGCCTGCCGCGAGTCGAGACCGCGCGCACGAGCGCCGATGGCACCGTCAAGTACCTGCTGCGGCTGCACGATGGCGCCACCATCGAAGCGGTCGACATCCCGGATGGCGAGCGCCGCACCTTCTGCATTTCGAGTCAGGCTGGGTGCGCGCTGGCCTGCAAGTTTTGCGTCACCGGCTATTGGGGCGCCGGCCGGGATCTGACGGCGGGTGAGATCGTTGGCCAGGTGCTGGTGCTGCGCCAGGGGTTGGAACTGTCGAAAGGTTTGAACCTGGTGTTCATGGGCATGGGCGAGCCGCTGCTCAACCCGGACCACGTGCGCGACGCCATTCACATCCTGGCCGAGGACATTTCGTGGCGCCGCATGACGCTGTCGACAGTCGGCATCCTTCCTGCCTTGCGCCAGGTGGCGCAGTGGCCCAAGCGTCCCAACCTGGCGATCTCGCTGCATGCGCCGGACGACGAGCGACGCTCGAAGCTGATGCCGATCAACAAGACCTACCCGCTGGTCGACCTGATGGCGGCGCTGCGCGAGTATCCACTCGAACCGGGACGCAAGCTCACCTTCGAGTACATCCTGATCCGCGATTTCAACGACCAACCGGCTGATGCCGACACGCTGGCTTCTTTATTGCGCACGTCGCAGCTGGGGGAGGTGCGCGCCAAGATCAACCTGATCCCGCTCAACCCGGATCCGGTGCTCGGCGAGGGTATGGCGCCGCCGGAGCCGGCAGCGGTCGAGGCGTTCAGTCAACGCTTGCGACGCCATGGCCTGATCGCCACCGTGCGCCGGCAGCGCGGCGACGAGGTCAGCGGCGCCTGCGGCCAGCTGCGCGCCTTCGGCCGCGATCCGCGCGGCTTCCGTACGCCTACCGTGCTGTAAGCTCTAGCGAACCTAGCTCATGCTTTGCCTCAGGAGATGACGCCCATGGCTGATACCCCCCGAAAGCCCACTGATACTTCGCAGCCCGCTGATACTTCGCAGCCAGGTCCTTCACGCCCGGAGCCACTGCGCCGCCGAGACCTCCTGCGCGGCGCCGCGATGGCGGGCGCGGGCGTTGTGGGAGCCGGCTTGCTCGGTGCCTGTGGTGGTGGTGGCAGCGCCGAAGGAGACGGCCCGGCCGTGCACACCAAGAAGCGTGTGCGTTGGCGTCTCACCTCCAGCTTCCCGCGCGGCCTGGACACCATCTACGGCTGCGCCGAGGTCATGGCCGAGCGCGTCAAGGCGATGACCGACGGCCTGTTCGACATTCGCTGCTATCCCGCGGGCGAACTGGTGCCTGGCCTGCAGGCGCTCGACGCCGTGCAGCAAGACACCGTGCAGATCGCCCACACCGCCGGCTACTACTTCACTGGCAAGAACGCGGCGCTGGCCTTCGACACGACGATGCCCTTCGGCCTCACCTCGCGCCAGCAGACCGCCTGGCTCACCGAGGGCGGCGGCAAAGAGCTGATGCGCGAGCTGTGCGCCGACTTCAACGTCGTCAACTTCCTGGCCGGCAATACCGGGGCGCAGATGGGGGGGTGGTTCCGGCGCGAGATCGGCAGTGTCAGCGACATCCAGGGCTTGAAGATGCGCATCCCCGGCCTCGGGGGCCAGGTGATGGACCGCCTCGGCGCCACTGTCCAGGTGCTGGCCGGCGGTGACATCTACCCGGCGCTGGAGCGCGGTGCCATCGACGCCACCGAGTGGGTCGGTCCGTACGACGATGAGAAGCTGGGCTTTCACAAGGTGGCCAAGCTCTACTACTACCCGGGCTGGTGGGAGCCGGGCCCGTCGCTCAGCTACTACGTCAACCGCAAGGCGTGGGACGAACTGCCGTCGACGTACCAGGCGATGTTCGAAGCTGCCGCCGCGGAGTCCGCCCGCGTCATGCAGGCGCGCTACGACGCCCGCAACCCGGCGGCGCTGGCCCGCCTGCTCGAGCAAGGCGTCGAGCTGAAGCGCTTCTCGAATGACATCCTGCAGGCGGCCGAGACCGCGGCCTTCGAGCTGATGGAAGAGGCTGCTGCCGCGGATGCCACCTACAACAAGGTGTTCACCGCCTGGAAGAAGGTGCGCCAGGAAGCGTTCAGTTGGTTCGGCACCGGTGAGCTGGCGTTCGCCGAGTACGCTTTCCGTCGCTGACCCCGAGGTTCCGGGGCGGATCCAGCTCCTGCTGCCACCGCCGACGCTGTGCTAGGATTTTGCCATCGCCGAACCTGTATCGAGGAACGAGGCTGCATCGTCATGACCCAACAAGCTCTAGCATCTGCACTCGGCTCCGCCCACGCGCGGGCCTCCGAGAGCGTCGAGACGGCTCGACCGACCCCCGAACGTGCTCCGTCGGAGGTACTCGCCAAGACGCTGCACAAGATCGCGGCGGACGCCGAGCGGCGCAGCCCTGTCTACCTGGCGGAAACGGTGGTCCCTGAAGGGGGCGAGTGACGGCACCGACCCCCTCTCGGAAGCCACCGCGGCTTCTGGGGCTCGAAACCGAATACGCGTTTCGCTTTTCGCCTGCGAGCCAGAATCCGGGCAACGATGTCCTCTACGACTATCTGCTCGACGCCATGCGCGAGCAGGTGGCCCTGAAGCCGGGTGACACCACCATCAAGCGCCAGGTGTTCGCCGAGAACGGCGGCGCGTTCTGCTACGAGCACCTACCTTACGCCACGCGCGGCGGCCTGTTCGAAGGAGCGACTCCGGAGTGTGCGGGCGTGGGGCAACTGGTGCTGTACCAGAAGGCTCAGGAACGGCTACTGGTGCGCTGCCTGCCGGGGGCTCAGGATGCCCTGCGACGCCACGGCTGCGAGGGCGAGCTGGGGTTGCTGCGCAACTGCCGGGACGCCGAGGGTCATGTCTTCGGGGCACAGGAGAACTACCAGGCCGAGATCGCGCGCGGTCTCCCCCTGGGCCTCTACCGACTGTGCTTGGCACTCTTGCTGCCCCTGCTCCTGGTCCAGGCTGCGATCTACTGGTCGATCTCGGCCGTGCTCTTGGCAACCGTGGTGCCGGCGAGCATCGGCGCTGTCTTCGTCTCGTACCTGGCGCCCCGTTCCCGTTTCGGTCGCTGGATGCGACGTTCGCTCGACGGGGAGACCCACGATCTGGAAGATCTCATCGGCCGCATCACGGCCTGGGTTGTCTTCTCATTGATGTGGCCGCTCCTGCTTCCTTGGGCACTGCTGTACCGAGCTTTTGCCTTCCGCCGCATTCGCCGGCAAGCCCTGGCCTTCCTGGCGTCGCGCCCCGTCGTGACCGGCACGGGCAGCGTCGACGAACACGGACGCTTCTCCTTGTCGGAGAAGGCAGCGGCGATCCGGCGTCTGATTCGACTCAGCGTTCGTCCCTCGGACCGCCCTATCTTCGACACCGGGAATCTGCTCAAGCCGTTGATGCTGGCCATGGAGCTGAATGGGCGTCCACTGTTGCACTTGTTTCGGCGTCACCAGCGCCTGCAGCTGAGCTTGTCGGACGCGAACCGGGCCCAGGTCGCCGAGTTCCTGAAGATCGGAACCACCGCGCTGATCCTCGACCTGGTCGAGTCCGGCGCCTTGACCGACGCTCCGCGCCTGCGTCGACCGCTCGAAGCCTTGCGTTCGTGGAGTGCAGATCCAACGCTCGAAGCGACGGCACCGTTGCGCGATGGTCGTCAATTGAGCGCGCTCGACGTACAGCGATGGTACCTCGAGCGCGCCCAGCAATGGCTGCGGGAGCAGGCGTCGCCGTCCTTGGAACAGCAGCAGGTCGTCCAACTCTGGGCCGAGGTGCTCGATGCCCTCGATCGCCGTGACTTCGGTGCTCTCGTAGGGCAGCTCGACTGGGTGACGAAGCGCTACCTGCTCGAGGAGTGTGGTGATCCCGATCGACCAGAGGTGCTCAAGACCATCGATCTGCGGTACCACGAACTGCGCGACGGCTACTTCCAGCGCCTGGAGAACATTGGCCAGGCTCCCCGGCTGGTGTCCGACGAGGCCATCGACGAAGCGCTCGTGCACCCTCCGGCCACCACTCCCGCCTTCCTGCGTGGTCGCTTCATCCGTGAGAACGAAGAGACCCGCGTGCGCGTGCGGGTCTCGTGGGACTCGGCCCGGGTTGGCGGTCGGCTCAGTGGTAAGGTCATCCCATTCCAGCGCAACTGACGAAGGAGCAAGCATGTTTATCTTCGAACAGATACGGGTCGGTGGCGACCGCAACTTCAGCTACTTGGTGGGCGACAGCGACGCCGGCGAGGCGGTGATCGTGGATCCCAGCTACGATCCCGCGCGTGTTGTCGAGCGGGCGCGTGCCCAGCATCTCCGCGTGACTCACGTCATCAACACCCATGGTCACCAGGACCACACCAACGGCAATGACGAAGCCTGCCGGCTCACCGGGGCGCCCCTGGCAGCGTACAAGGGGGCCGCGTCGAATCCCGGACACCCACTCGACCACGGCGCCACGCTGCGTGTCGGCGGTTTGACGCTCGAGTTTCTCTACACGCCCGGGCACGCCGACGATCACCTGTGCATCCGGGTCGACGACGTGCTGATCACTGGTGATCTTCTCTTCGTCGGCAAGATCGGCGGCACGGCGACGCGTGCTGCGTCCGAGACGGAGTACCGCAGCTTGCACGACCACATCCTCACCCTGCCGGACCACCTCAGCGTCTGGCCCGGTCACGACTACGGCGCGCGTCCCGCCAGCACTCTGGCCTTGGAGAAGCGGACCAACCCGTTTCTGCTGTGCCCGGACCTGGAGTCCTTCCTCGACCTGAAGAAGAACTGGTCGACGTTCAAGGCGGAGAAGGGGCTGGTGTAGATCCGGATGCGGCTTCGCCGCAGGGCAGGCACATGGGCCTGCCCCTACCCAGAATTCGCTGCCTTCTAATGTAGGGGCCTTCCGGGCCGGTTGGTGGCGCCCCTCTTCCATTCAATGGGAGAGGGTTCTTCAGCTATTTCTGCCCTGCAGCCGGCCGTGGCCGTGTCGGTATCGGACCGCGGCGCGGTGGATAGAGGGCCAGGTTCTGGTTCACTGCGTAGCCGGCGCTCACCAGGTCGCGCATCAGCGCGAACTTCCAAATGCCGATCTCGTCCATCGGCATGCACAGCACCTCGGAGAACGCCTCGGGCAGGTCCATGCCCTGCTCGGACAGTGCGGTGACGTAGCGGCGGCCGAACTTGCCGATGAAGTAACCGAGCTTGAACACCACATTCTGCCCGGGCCTCGGCTTGAGTTGGACGTCGCCCTTGGTGCCGATGCGGCCCAGGTCGTCCGGGGTCAACAAAACCACGGCGTACGAATGCGACGCGTAGTCCTCAAAGCGCTCGACGACGGTCTGTGGCTCCTGGTCGTGCAGCGGGATCGGATTCAGGCCGATGGTTTGCAGAAAGCGCACCACGGCCTGCGAAGCTTCCCCTGCTTGCGTATAGACGACGAAGACGTTTTTCTTCTTATGGACCAGGGCCACGATCTACCTTTCCCCTTCACCCTATCCTAAACTGGCGCGGTCTTCAGCCCAACCCCTCTCATCCGCCTGCTGACGCGGGTCTCGGGTGGCTGACTTCCCGCGTGCGGGTTTCGCTACTTACGTGCGACGACAACCGCGGATCGGGACGATGGGGACACATCAGAAAGTCGTGACCTCGAAGCCTTCTTTGAGGTTCCGAATCAGGGATTCTGCGTGCTGGCGATCGCGAGTCTCCAGGGTCACGTCGACGTCAGCTTGCCACAGTGGGGAATCGCCGAACGCGCGATTGTGTTGAATCTGGATCACGTTGCCGCCTTGCTCGGCCACGGCCAGCAGGAACTTGGCCAGTCCGCCGGGCTTGTCGTCGACACGCACGGCCAAGCGCACCAGCCGCTGTTCCTGCACCTGGCTGCGTTCGAGCACCATACTCAGCTGGTGCAGGTCGATGTTGCCGCCGCACACCAGCGCCACGACCTTCTTGCCTCGCAGTTCTGGAAACCGACCGGCCCGCACTGCCGCCACGCCGGCTGCACCAGCACCTTCGGTGACTACTTTCTCGCGCTCGAGCAGGTAGAGGATGGCACTGGCCAGTTCCTCTTCGCTCACCGTGCGCACATCATCCACCCGCTCGCGGACGACTTCGAAGGTCTTGGCGCCGGGGCAGGTCACGCGGATGCCGTCGGCGATGGTGCGCTTGGACTCGAGCGTCACTCTCTGGCCCGCCTGCAGGCTAGCGCGCATCGACGGTTGCAACGCGGACTGCACGCCGAACACCTTGGCTTGCGGTCGTAGCGCTTTGATTGCCGTCGAGATACCGGCGATCAAGCCACCGCCACCCACTGGTACGATCACCGCGTCGAGATCCGGTACCGCCTCCAGCATCTCCAACCCCAGCGTGCCCTGACCGGCCATCACCTCGTCGTCGTCGAAGGGGTGGATGAAGGTCAGTCCCTTCTCCTGCTGTAGGTGGCGCGCTTCCTTGTACGCTTCGTCGTAGTTCTCGCCCGCCAGAACTACCTCGGCGCCGTAGCTCCGCGTGTTCTCGACCTTGATTCCCGGCGTTGTCGTTGGCATCACGATCGTGGCCTGCAGCCCCAGGCGGCCGGCGTGGTAGGCGACCCCCTGCGCATGGTTGCCTGCCGACGCCGCGATCACCCCGCGTGCCTTCTCTTCGTCGCTCAGGCACAAGATCTTGTTTGCCGCACCGCGCTCCTTGAACGCACCTGAGACCTGCAGGTTGTCGAACTTGCACCACACGTCGGCGTCGCATTCCTGTGACAGCCGCGGCGAGCGCCAGCAAGGGGTGTCGCGCAGGTACTGACGAATACGGTCGCGCGCAGCTTGGACGTCATCGAGCGTGATCAAGGTCTCTCCTCCAGCAAATCAGAATTCAGGTCATTCGAGTCCCGTCGAGCCGAACCCACCCTCGCCTCGGTGGCTGTCCGCCAGCGTCTCCGCCTCTTGCCACACCACAGCTGTTACTGGTGCCACCATTAGCTGCGCCACTCGATCCCCGCGCTCGATCGTCAGCGGCTGATCCCCGAGGTGGATCAGGATCACGCCGACCTCTCCCCGATAGTCGCTGTCGATCGTCCCCGGCGCATTGGCGACGGTCACACCGTGCTTCAGCGCCAGCCCGCTACGCGGTCTCACCTGCCCTTCGTAGCCGTGCGGCAGTTCCAGCACCAGGCCGGTCGGAATCAGCCGACGTTCCCCTGGCTGCAGGATCACCGGAGCGTCGAGCGCGGCCCGCAGGTCCATACCGGCGCTGCCCACGGAGGCAGCCTCCGGCAGCGGCAGGCCGTCAGCGTGCGGCAGACGTCGCAGACGGATCGAGAGTGGTTCGGACATGCATGGAAGATAGCCCGAAAGCGTGTCGGTTCCAAGTCGCGTGGGGAGACTACCGATCCACGACGAGTTCGAGTTCGCCGAGATCCAACCCTTGCCCTTCGCTCAGCTCGATAGACCGGAGCAAGCCTGGCGCTGCGAGTTGGTACCCGCCGGCAGGTAGATGTGGCAACTCGAAGCGACCATCTGCGCCGGGTCGAGCGCTGGCGTTCCAGCGTCCGTCGTGCAGCGACTGCAGACGCAGCGTGCCCCGGAACGGTCTACCCTCGGTGTCGAGGAGGCGCCCGGCGACGGAGCCGGAGGGGAGTGGGAGAACCAAGTCCGGTGGTACCTCCCCTGCGTCGAGCAAGGCAATGGGAACGCTACCTGCGGGTGCCGGATCCTGGGTGTCCCCGAACTGTAAGAAGAGCTGTAGCGCTTCACCTGGGCGATGGTCCACGCGATAGCGTCCGGGCTCTTCTGGGTAGTGGTGGTCCGAGCGGTCGCCCGAGATGCTGAACAGCGTTGCCTGGGCGAAACGCCCGGCCGGCGCCGGTACCAGGTCCACCCGGATCTTTGGGGCCCCGGTCCGCAACTCGACGATCGAGGTCTCGCCGGCTTTCACTTCGGCTGTGACGCGATGACGGCCCCCTTGCACGATGACCATCGAGCCCAGGTTGCGCACTTCTGGTAACTCGACCGTATAGCGTCCAGGTGCCAGTGCGGCGGTCTGCCACTCGCCGGCACCGTCAGTGTTGTGCATACCGCCACCTGGGGAGACCTGCACTCGGCAACCGCGGCATGGTGCCTCCTCGCTCTCGTCCCACACGCGCACCAACAGGTGGCCGCCACGGCTGAGCGTCAGCTCGATCGGTTCGTCGACGGCGGTCGGTGGAATCGCGACGCGACGGCTCGCATAGCCCGAGGCAGTGATCTCAACCTGTATCAAGTCGTCCAGCGCCGCGGTCAGGTAGAAGGTGCCGTCAGCGTCCGTCACGGCGGCGCCCACACCAGGCGGATCCAGCACGCGCAGCCGTGCACCCTCGACCGGCTCCCCGGTTTCGAAGTCGACCACTTGCCCGCTCAGCTCGGGCGCAGGTTCCAGCGTCACGTCAGCGACTTGTCGACGCCGCCCGGCGTCCAGCTCGACTTGCAACTGCTGGGCTCGATAGCCGGGGGCCGCCAGGAGCAGCGCGTAGTGTCCCGCCGGGATGTCGTCGATCTGGAACTGCCCCTCCTCGTTGGTCGGCCGCCGTGCCGCAGCGCCGCCTGCCCCGGCATCCAGCGAGCGGAGTGTCGCCAACACGCCGGACAGCTTGGCTCCATCGGTGTCGACCACGCGCCCGGCCACGCTTGCCAGCGGAGCCAGTGCGCATTCGGCGAGTACGGGCAGTTGCTGAAAGCTCAGCTGCTCCGTCGCGTGGCCCAACGCCAGACACCGGACCTGTGTCGGCACGTCCGCCCGCAGTCCGGACACCGTCGCACGTCCGTCCGCATCCGTCGTGGCTTCGAAGAAGATCAGATCTTCCGGTCCCAACCCTTGACTCAAACCCACCTGTGTCTCGCCTAGCGGCAGTCCGTTCGTGTCTGTCACGACGATTCCTAGGCTCAGGCCCGGATCCACCCAGATCTCGCCCAAGTCGTAGACCAGCTCGGCCTCGGACTCCGTCTCTTGGCTGGCCGGTGGTGGTGGCAGGATCTCGAACGCGTCCGTGTGGTGTTGCCGCCCGCCCGGCAAAGTGGTGGTCAAGCGGTAGTGTCCCGGTGTCAGCTTCGGCAATCGGAAGGTGCCGTCCTTGTTGCTCTCGATCGAACGCACGAGGGCGCCATCGTCGAGCCTCAGCGGCATCGTCACCAGCCGCGCCGTCGGCAGGGCTGCCGGCACGATGCGAATGATCGCACCGGGAATCGGCTCTTCGCCGAGCACGTAGCCTCCTATGACGGGCAAGCCCGCCCGCGGAGCCGGTGGCGTCCAGGTAGTGCCGTCGTTGGCGGGAAAGTGGACGTCGCACCCGAGTGGCTGGCCAGCGCCGCCGGAGCAGAGCAGCAAGATTTCGCTGTCCGGCAGCTCGATGGCCGGAGAGTCGGCGTCGAAGTGGTGGAGTTGGGGAGCGTCGTTGGAACTCAGGGGGGTAACTTCGAGCCAGCTGGGCGCCTCTTCCGCGCCACTAGCCACACTCAGCCAGGCGAGTGCTAGTGCGACGAGAGTCACCCTACATTGACTCATCCAGCGGGCTTCCAGCTGCAAACACGATTGCAGCCAGTCGAGCTGCAACCACACCAACCCACAAAGTGCCAACCTGGGTTGTCGCCGCAACCGCAGTTCGTTTGGCAGCAGTATTGGCAGTTGGCAGGGCAGTTGCCGGAACCACCACTCCCAGCTCCCGGATCCTGTTGAAACTGAGCAGGGGTGAGTAGAGCAAAAGCGGAACAGGCGACGACGAGGACCAGGGCGATCCAGAAGAATCTTTTTCGCATGACGAGACTCCTATTGTTGGCTTGGGTCTGCAATACCTTGCTCGAGCTGTTCAAAAGGAACTGCCGAGACGCACAGTTGAGAGTGTGGAAAACCGGCGGGCACGAAGAACAGGAAGTTCTCGTCCCAGGCACTGTGAGATAGAGCGCAGCATGAAGTTGCGACTTCATGAAGACTGACGGCATGCACTTGCCCTTGTACAGCCAACTTTCTCAGCTGAGCAGTACCGCGCTCCTTGTCGCACCGCTCGACCCACCAAGCATTACCTTCCGGATCCAGCGTTGGGAAGGACCACAACTCGAAGCTGGATTCGAGCCTTTCGCCCTGCTCTTTCTGTTGCTGGTCCATCTGGTCCAGCATGGGTTTCAACTCGTCGAGTTTTGGATGCAAGAAGCGCTCGTGGAGCAGGACTTGACCTTGGAAGTCGTACACCATGATCGTGCCGCTCAGGCTGTCAATGCTCCACAGACGCCCCCTTGCGAAGTCGACTTCGAGGAAGACATCTCGCAACACAAAGTGTCCGGTTCCTGTTGCAGGGATCGCATCCTCCTCTCCCCAGCGGTCCACGATCGCTTTCTCGTTTAGGTCGTAGATCCAGATTCGCTCCGGCGAACGCCTAGGAGACAGGGCGAGTCGGTTTTCGCCGAGCCATGCGACTGCTCCGACGGGTCCGCCAAGTGGGCCGATGAAAAGCTCGCCCTCGTCTGGCTTCCGTTTCACCCACAGGGCTTGCTGATCCAGGCCGACTGCGACCAGGCCCCACTCCGAGTCGAAGTCGACATAGCGAATATCGGGAAAGCGGACGGTGTGGAGCCACTGGCCAGCTGGCGTCAGGATTCGTAACCAACCACCGTTACGGAAGTTCCAGGTCCAGAGGTTCCCGACACGATCTGTTCCCATCTCGCTGGCGGTCACGTGTTCGAGAACCTGGAGGGCTGTCGAAGATGGTGGGTTTGATTGGGAGACTAGACAGAGCGGCAGGCAGAGTCCAAGGACCCAGCAATAGAGACTTACTCGCTTGAGGAGGTACTGCATTGCGGGAGTCTAGGATGGATGTCTTACCTGGTCAAACCTGGACTGGTCTACTCTCCCGGAACTCACCCTAGCTGTCGCAAGCACTCGCCAACTCGCTGCAGGTAGTCGCGTTCATGATCGTCGTCCCAGCCATCGCTGGACGTCTCAGCCGAAGGTTTCTGCCACCTCGAAACTCAGTCCCGGCAAGACGGACGAAGTTGCACGGCGCTGCGCGCTTGGTAGGTTGGATCCATGCCGGAATGCGAGCAGAAGCTGTTCATGGCCTGGTTCCGACCGCCAACTCGAAGCCGAACCCCTTCTCTTCCGCCTCGCCCAACCTTCGCTTGTACCCGTCCGTCGAGAAGCGTTCTCTCAGGCGCCGGCTGACCGGCAGCACCATGGGGACCGGCTGCCATTCGTAGGGCTTCCCGGTGCGCAAGTCCCGCACTCGGCCTTCGTCGACGGCGCGGCTGGCTTCCGCGACGGGGAGGTGGCGCAGAGCTCTGCGTAGAGCTTCGAAGATCACTTCGTGTTCCGGCTCGAGGAAGCGCAGCACTTTCTTCGACGACACCGCCATGTGGTAATGCGAAGGGACGAAGGCGAGGCCGTCGAGGTCGAGACGTTCGCAGGCGACGACCAGCAGGGCGACGACGTCGCGCAGCATGCCGAGGCCGGGGTGTTTCTGGCCGGGCAGGGGAGTGCGACCGTCGGTGAATTCGGCGCGGGGGTGTTGTAGCAGCAGCCACTCGACGCGTAGCAACTCCATGCCGGAGATCGTGCTGCGGTCGCGGCGTACGCGCAGCTCGGTGAGCAGTTCGCGGTGGTCCGGGTCGCCGAACAGACGCAGGGTATGTCCGGCGGTGCTGTCGAGATCGAGATCGAGGGTGATACCTCGGTAGCCCATGGCGCGGGCGCGGTCGAGGAGGCCGGAGCGCTCGAGTACCAGTTCCAGGCCGTGCTTGGAGTAATAGCCGAGAAAGCGACTTTGGCGATTGGCCTGGGCCAGCGAGCCGTAGATATCCTCTTCGGTCAGCTTCCAGTCGTTCTCGGTCTCCTGCATGCCGGTGAGGTCGCGCGGGTCGAGCAGGCTGGAGAGATGGCGGTAGCGCAGCAACGTGATCTCTTCAGTCGACGGTGGCTCGAGACGGCGGCCTCGGTTGAGGATGGAGCCAAAGAAGCGCGCGCTATAGCGCCACGCCTTCGAACCGTAGCCACCAGCCAGGACGATCACGGTGGGTATGCGATGCCCGCCAACGCGATGACCGCCGTGGCGGAGCCGCTCGTAGACGAAGCGGTCGCGCTGCCACATTCCGTCGGCGCTGATCTTCCAGTCGCCGATCTGGTCGTCCGCCGCCGGGTCGCAGCCGGCGAGGTAGAAGGTGAACTGCGGACGGAACTGCTCGATGACAGGGGGCAGATGCTCTTCGATGGCTGCCAGGTAGGTTCTGTCGTCGACACCGCTGCCGAGCGCCAGGCTGAACGAGGCGGTAGCGTGGTCCTCGCTCCAGGGTTGGTTGTGGATCGAGAAGGTGAAGACGCTGTCGTCGAGGGCGAAGATCGAGCGTGTGCCGTCGCCGTCGTGGAGGTCGAGGTCGATGAGCAGGATGCGGCCGTAGAAGCCGTGCTCGCGCAGCGACGCGATGGCGATGGCGACGTCGTTGAAGACGCAGAAGCCCTGCCCTTTGTCCGCGTGCGCGTGGTGCGTGCCGCCAGCCAGGTTGAGCGCCAGGCGGCCGCTGGTGCGCGCCAGGTGGGCGGCGTAGAGGGTACCGCCGGCCATGGCACGCTGGACGGCCAGGAAGTCGTCGAGTTCGGTGTCGCTGACCTTGACGCCGACGATCTTGGTCAGTGACTCGGGTGCGCGCAGCGAGTCGAGATAGTCGTCGGTGTGCACCCGCCGCAGTGCCTGCACTGACGCAGGCCGTGGGCGGTGCACGGGCGTTGGCGGCAGCAGACCCTCGTAGCCCAGGAAGGTGAGAATGCGCTCGCCGCGTAGGGCGTCATAAGGGACGGCGGAATGACCCCGGCTGTAGGCCTCGGTGTAGAGGAGGTCGACGTGCGGCGGCCACAGCCGGCGATGCCACCGGCGCGCGGTGCGCTGCAGGGTCTGCCAGATACTGGGCATGGGGTCATGCTACCGCAGCAGCACGATCGTCGCGCCCCACTCACCCCCACCCATGCCTCCATCCCGAAACTCGACCACCCGTGGATCCCGCTCCAGCAGCGTACGCACGGTCTTGCGCTGCACGCCCATGCCCTTGCCGTGAATGATGCGCAGCTCGCGCAACCCCTGCTCGTAGGCGGCGTCGAGATAATCCAGCACCACGTCCTTGACCTCCTTGGGACGGAAGGGATGGAGGTCGAGGACGTCAGTGATGGGGATCTCGATGGGCTGGCCGACCGCGCCCCCTTCTGCCGAATTCAGTTCTGGATCGAACTCGGCTTCGTAGAAAGGGTTGTCACGGTCGACCATGCTTGACTCGTAGGGTGTCAGCCGAGGGAGCGGCTCACCACTTCCAGTCGAACAGCTTGAGGAAGGTGATGAAGGCGGAAACGCCATCGTCGGGGCCGGCGACGGCTTTGCCGACTTCGAGGTTGATGATCGTCTCCCACGGACCGAGGACAGTGCCACCGAGGCCGATGCCGGCGAGGAACTCGTCTTCGAGACCGCTGGCTTCGTCGGTCGCCAGGAAGCCGTCGGCTTCGATCTCCAGGCGGAAGACTTCGCCGATCTCGACGCCGTACTCCAGGTTCATGCCGTAGGCGCGCTCGGCACGCACCCGGTCGCTCTGGTAGCCGTTGATACGCGAGTCGCCGAAGAAGCCGAACTGGTACTTGCTGAAGCGGTCGAGATCCTGGCCATCGAGGTACTGCAGCGAGACGCCGAACTTGCGGAAGTTGGGCAGCCACCAAGTCTTGCCCAGGGAGACGTTCCACTTGACGAAGTCTTCGGTCTCGGGATCGAAATCTTCCAGTGCGGCGCCGGGGATAGGGGAGCCGGGTAGGCCCCAGGGCTGCCAGTCAGAGCGCTGGTTGTAGGAGCCGCTGGTCAGGAAGCGGTAGCCGCTGCGGTTGTAGGCCAGGTCGACCTGGAAGGTGTGCAGCAGGTGGTCCTCGGGCAGCACGAAGCCGGCCGCGGTGTCGTCGGCGTCGCTGTAGTTGTTGACGCGCAGGCTGTAGGTGAAGTCGATCTTGCCAAACTCGCCGAGCGGCCGTCCGAGGAAGAGGGAGAAGCGGGCCTGGCGGTTCTCGATCTCCTGCTCTTCGATCTCCTCGTCTTCGAAGAAGAGTGTGTCGCTGCCGGCAATGGCCAGCGCGAAAATGCTGGCACCGGCATCCCACTCGGAGCCGAACAGATCCGGGTCGGCGATATTGCCGATCGCCAGCACGCCGCCGAAGAGCAGGTTCGCCTGGGCACCGGTGCCAAGGAAGTCGAAGCTGAAGTAGTTGACGCCGGCCAGTGGTAGCGGGAAGTCAAAGCTCTCGTCGTAGAAGACGCCGCCGAGGGCGAACAGCTGGTCCTTCTTGAAGCCGTCCTGGACCACGCGCTCGCCGGTCTCGTCGTCCTTGACCAGGTAGCGCAGGCCCTGGTCGGTGTCGCGCACCATGGTGGTGTCGGATGCCAGCACTTCCTGCCGCTGGCGCTCGAAGTCTTCGGGGTTGATCTGTAGCGCGGAGAGCAGGGTTTCGGTCTCGACCACGACGGTCGAGTTGAGCACATTGAGCAGCTGCTGGCTGGTCTGGCGCAGCGGCATCCACAGGGCCTCGGGCGTCCAGGTGGTGGGCTCGCCGGCTGGGGTCACCGGGGTGAAGAAGGTAGTCTCTTCGTTCGACAGTACTTCGCCTTCGAGTCCCAGCTGTAGCGCGCGCGTGCGCACGCGGCCGAAGTGCTGGCGATCGACCCAGACGGTTCCCTGGTAGAGGGTGCGGCCGGGTTCGACCTCGACCGCGGGTTCGAAGTCGACCACCCAGGAGTCGCGGCCGTCGACGATGTCGGTGCCGCGCAGGCGGTAGAGGTACTCCTTGGTGAAGTTGATCTCGAGCGGCGGCGCGGCTGCTTTCTCGGGCTGTACCAAGGGGATCTGCGGAATGTCGTCACCGCGCCAGCGCACGCCGTCGAAGTAGAAGTTCTCCCACGCCCAGTCGAAGCCCTCGCCGCGCTGGAAGAAGAAGGAGCCCTCGAAGGTCGCCTCGACGCTGCCCGGGCCGGTGCCGCTGAGCTGGAAGCGCATGTGGGTGGTGTTGAGGGCGCGGTAGCGTTGCAGTCGTCGGGCCTGGTTGTCGTCGAAGGCTTGCAGCCGGCGCAGGATCTCCTCGACCGGCATCTGGCGCTCGTCGGAGACGGTGATCTCGCTCTCGACACCCTCGAGACCCTCGATCTCGGCGGCGGTCATGCGCTCCAGGCGTAGCAGGGCGACGTGGCCGGGTTCGGGCACGGTGAGCTGCAGGCCGTCGTCGGTGCGGCGCTGGCTGAACAGATCGTAGAAGCTATTGGAGGCGGCGTCCCAGCGGGCTGGGCGCTTGAGCTGGGAGTCGGGGAACTGGACGGTCAGCTCCTCGGTGTCGGCGGGTACGTCGACAATGATCCGCAAGCTGAGGTCGTCGCCGCGCACGAAGCTCCAGGCGCCGCGGCCACCCTCGGGACGCGAGTAGGGATCGAGAGCGATGTCACCCTGGAATTCGCGCGCCAGCACCTTGAAGGGTTCGACGCCCTCGGGCGACTCGACGCTCTCTCCGGCGCCGAAGAAGGTCAAGGCGAAGCCCTGTTCATGGCTGTCGGCGGCTCGCACCAGGACGTGCCAGGGGTTGTCGGCGGGGGTTGGCAGCTGATCCAGCACGACGGCACGGCCGGCGTCGAGTACGGCGACCCGGGCGATGGCGGCCCTGCTCCCTTCCGGGGTTTCGCCGGGCAAGAGGGCGACGCCGTCGATGTAAGCCGCGATCTCTTCAGCGTACAGCGCGTCGATCAGGTTCGGATCGGCCGGCAGGGCCTGCGTCAACACCCGAGCGTCAGCGCGGGCGCCGGTGATGGCGACCGAAGCGCGCTTGAGCAGGAACGCATATTCGCGCGACCAGTCTTCGAGCGCTGTCAGCGGGATGCCGGCGGTCACCGGCTGCCACACGACCTGGAAGTGTGTGCGCTCGCCCGCCGCCTCGGCCAGGCTGGCGGTGGCCTTGAGCGCGGCGTCGAGCTGGTCGGCGTTGTCGAGCACCGGTGCTGGCACGCGGAAGATCAGTCGCAACCAGGGCACGCCGCCGGCGTCGCGCACCTGCTGTGCCAGTTCGCCGACCTGTGCCGACTGTTGATCGAGGCTTCCGACGCGCAGGATGTCGAGGTCGGCGGGCCAGGAGATGTAGAGCCTGGCTTGGTCGCCGATTTCCTCGTCGTGCAGCCGGGGCTCGGCGCCGAGGGCACGAAAGAAGTCGTTCGTCAGCTGCTCCGGAGCGTCGAAGCTGAGGCCCGCGCACGGCGCACACGGGGGTGTTTGTGTCAGGCCGGCGACGGGAAGCAGGAGGAGTGTCAGGAGGAAGAGTCTATAGATCATGGAGGGGAATTCCTGGTTGTTCATGGTCCGCTAAGGATATTGCGCGCGTCGCTGGTTGTCATCTTTCGATGACGTGCTTCGCCGACGCGGGCACGTCGGCGTTGCATCTGGTTTTCGCTGCTCAAGCAAGCTAGGATGTTCACCTCATGGAATTCTCGGGACGCCTGGCCTCTTTCCCGCCAGAACAGCTGCTGCAGTGGGCCGATACGGAACGCCGAACCGGTTCTCTGGTAGTACGCCGAAGTCGCCGGCAAAAGCGTGTGTTCTTTGTCGACGGTAAAGTCGTGGCTTGCCTGTCCGACGATCCGGCGGAGTACTACGGTCAGTATCTCTTGCTCTACGGTCACGTGACCGAGTCGGAACTGATCCAGGCCTTGAGCCACTGCGCGCAGAGCGGTAAGCGGCTGGGGGGAGCGCTGATCGATCTCGGCATCCTGTCCGAGGGCGACGTGCGCGACACGTTGAGCCACCAGATCCAGGACATGGTCTGTGGCCTCTTCTTGTGGCAGCACGGTGTCTTCTATTTCGAGGACGAGCGACCTCCGACCAGCGAGGTTTTGCCACCGCCCATCCGTACTCTACACCTGGTGCTGGAGGGCAGCCGGTGGAAGGATGAGATGGCGCGCTTTCGTTCCCTGTTCCCGCACGACCACGTCGTGCTGCGCCGGGGACGCAGGTGGGAGCGCGAGGAGTTGTCGCCGCTGGAACAGCGTGTCACCAGCGAGGTCGACGGCGAACGGACGCTGAAGCAGATTTACTCCCTGGTGCGCGGACCGTATTTCCGCGTGCTGGAGGCCGTCAACGATCTCTGCTTGCGCGAAGTGCTGGACGTGGGCGAGGTGGGCGATGCCGGTGACACCGGTACGGTCGAGATCAGTGTCTTCGATCTGTTGCTGGAACAGGCGATGGAGGAACAGATGCGAGAAGAACCGGCGATTCCATTGGACGTACTAGGGCGCTTCTATCCCATCTGGGTCCGGCAGCCGACGTCGGACGAGGCCTCGCAGCTGGCGCAGGAGTTGCCCAAGTTGTGGCAACGCCTGGATGGCACGACGCCGCTGCGCGAGCTGCTGGCCCAGGACGAAGAGGACCGCGCTCGCAAGCTGGACCTGCTGATGCTGCACCTGCGCAACGGCAAGCTGGCGCTGCTGCCAGACAAGCCGGCGGTCTTGGCGGTCGATGGCAACCAGGAGGTCATCCAGCAGGGGTGGTGGCAGAAGCTGTTCGGCGGCTGACCAGGCTCGCGCGGCTGTGCCAGCCGCTCCTGCCAGCCGCCCTGCTCACTGTCTTCGCCTTCTTCTGCGGCACCTTCGACGCTGTTTCCTCGACGGCGGCGATCGTCCGAGCCGCGAGCCTGCTTGGTATGGCTGGGGTGGCCGTCTTTGCGGGGCGTCACGCCTGGACGGACGCGCTCCGCCTGGGGCGCGGGGGTCGCTGGTTGCCGCTGGCACTCTACGGTGTCGCGTTGGCGTCGTGCTGGACGTCACCGGTACCGCGTGCCGGCTGGACGGTGCTCTTGCTGCTGCCGGCGCTCTACCTGTTGCCGGTGGCGGTGGCGTGGTGTTGGCGCACCGAGCAGGCCCGGCGTTGGGGGTTGCCGGCGGTGACCGTCGTCGCGGTCACGGTCGCGGTCGTGTCGTTGGTCGGCGTTGCACGCGGCGACCTGAGAGCCGCCGAACCCTTGGGGCAACACATCCTCCTTGCCGCCTTCCTGGTCACGCTTTGGCCACTGGCTCTCGTCGGTGTGTTCCAGCTTGAAGCTTCCGCGCCGTTGTGGATCGTCGCGGGGACGGCCGCGCTGCTTGGTGTCGCGACCACGGTGGCCGTCGTCAAGAGCGGTTCGCTACTCGCCACGCTAGGCTTCGTGCTGCAGGTGTTCGTCGCTTGGACCTGGAGATCCAGATCAGGGCACCCATTGGGGACCCAGATTGGGCGACGGTCGCGTCGACGGTGGCTGCCGACTCTGGTTGCGCTGGTCCTCGTCGGTGGTGCTCTCGCCGTTCTCTTCGGGCTGCGTCTGCTCGATGTCGCGACGTTGGAGGACAATTCCCTACGCGCCCGTCTTGGCTACTGGCAAGCGTGCGTGCGTGGCGTCGAGGCAAGGCCGATGTTGGGTTGGGGCCCTGGCGCGACTCCCTGGACGCTAGCCGAGCACTTGCACCCCGATCCGGGGGTGCGTCCGGCTGGCGAGGTGGTCGGGGATCTACACGGTCTGCCGCAGCAGCTGGCCTACGAACTGGGCTTTCCCGGCTTGCTGCTCGTGTTGGGCATCGGGGGCGCTTGGTGGTGGCGGCGTCGGGCCGAAGAGCTGTGTCGGGCCGAAGAGAAGGGGCGAGCCATACAGGTGGCTGGGGTCGATGGGATGTTGGCCCCATGCGCGCGTCTCGGCTTGGTGGGTTTCGGGATCTGCGCCCTCGGCAGCGGTCTCCTGATGGCGTCCGCACTGCCGGTAGCCTTGCTGGTCGTCCTGGGGGCCGGGCTTGCGGTGAGGCAAGAGGCTGGGGAGCAAGAGGTGGCTCAGCCAGTACCAGCGAGGTGGCCCGCCGTTCTGGCGCTGGTACTGACCGCCGCCGGATCAACGCCCTTGTGGATTGCCCACGCCCACTACGACCGAGCCGTCGCCGCCCAGTCCAAGGCGCAGCGTGCCGAGCACCTACGCCGAGCTGTCGAGCTGGACCCACGCTTTCCGCTCTACCGCGCGCGTCTTGCTGGCTTGGAGGAAGAGCCCACGACAGCGGCACGGCAAGCGCAGCGTGCAGCCGAGCATGCGCATGCCGTCGCGCCGCTGTGGTTGCTCGCTGGCCAGGCGGCGATGGAGATCGATGTCGAAGACGCTCGCGCAGCCTTGTTGCGGGCGCTGGAACTCGACCCGTTTTCGCCTCCCGCACCCTGGCTTCTGCTGCAACTCGACCCGCGGCCCCGCAATGCGGAGATGGGGGCGCGGGCCGTGCTCGCTGAGCCGAGGCTGGCGGGCGCGCGCTGGTGGGCGAGGCATCCGCGTTTATGGCCGCACGTGCGCGAGGCAGTGCGGACCTGGCCGGGGCTGGACCCTGGATGGCGAGACGCGTTCCTCGACGCTACGGCGGAGCTGGAGTGGAGCGTCGCCGGGCCGGTGATGGCGCTGGATGCCGACGCCAAAGGTGACGTCGGCATCTCGTCGTTGCTCTTCCGGCGCCAACCCTGGAGCTGGCGAGTCTGGATGCTGGAACTCGGCGAGGTGCCGGAGACGCTCTAGCGCCCGTCTGACTCCCCAGCGGGCCGAACCAGCAGCAGCTCGGATCAGCAGTTGGGGGCCTTGTTCCAGCTGCCCGCTCCTCGCATCGTGTCGACCATCGTCTGCATCAGGTTCAGGCTCTCCGGCTGGTTCTCGTAAGCGAACATCATGCCGCCCGCATAGCCGTCCTTGATGACTTCCTGTGACTGCGGTCCCACGAGACCCCACTCGCCACTGAAACGATTCTCAGCCGAGAAGCCGAGACTCAGCTGGTTCTTTGTCATGCCGTAGCCCAGATACGGGCTCAGTCGGGGGCCAACACTCCCGTAGTAGGACATTTCCCAGCCATAGTTGAGGCTCTCGGCCAGCGTGTGACCGTTCCAGTTGCCGGAGAACGGACCAGAATCAGCCCACAGAGCTTTGGTGATCAGCTTGTCTGGCATCGTTTGCCGCATCAGCGTTGTCACCATGGGCAGGGATGTGTTGTTGGCCGGACCGTTGCTGTACTCGTCATCAATGTCGATGCCGTCGAGCTGGTAGGGGTCGACGACGTATTGCTGCAGGTAGTTGACGAAGTTCTGGGCGGTTTGTTGGTCGGTGAACTGCGACCAGCCGGTATCCGTGTGTGCATTCATGATCGTCAACAGAACCGTGATGCCCTTGTCCTGCAAGGTCTGCACGAGGCCAGCGTCCAACACGGACTGGATGTTCGGATTGAGCGGTTTGTCCGTCGGCGGATCGTTGTTGTTGGCGCGCAGCATGGGGATTGTGTTGGTTGCGTAGTTGCCCGCGAACAAGCAAGCGACATCGATCGCGGGTGTGCCGTCTGTTCCCACGTAACACTCGATGTCCTGGAACTGGGCGTTGTTGGCGGGGCTGATGTAGACGGTCGAGATCGCGGTCTTCTCGTAAGAGTCGCACTGTGGCGCGCTGCCGTAGTGGGGATCTCCTGTGAAGAATACGGCGTCACCAGGCTCGAACGGGCTGTATTTGGCGGCAGGGCCGTCGAGCACCATGTACTCGCGGCAGTAGAAGAAGAACGTGATGTTTGGATTGGCGAAGGCGGTACGCATCGCCGCCTGCGGAGTTGTTCCGGACACCTTGCTCACGAAGTTGTCCCAGCTGGCTTGACCGTACTGCGCAACGTTGTCTTTCTTGTCCCATCCCATGGTCGTGACCCTTCAAGAGTGTGGGTTTCGGGTGTCTTAGCGCCACGGCCGGCTGGTCGGCTCTCCGGCTTTTCCGGGGCCGGCCAGACCGGGTGGCGGGCCAAGAATCTCCGTGAGCAGAACCGCCCGCTGCAGAGACTCCGGGCCGCTACTGAGGTCGCGCACCAGGTTCTGTGCCAACCTGGACGGCTTGGGCGGTGGTGCGTGCAAGCTGCCGAGTGCTGGCAACGGCGGCAGGGGCTCTTCGACGGTGGACTTGAATACGCCCTCGTCGCGATGCTCTTCCCGCTCAATCACCGACCAGCCTGCTTGCTCCCGCTCGGAGGCGGCCTGAGCCTCGGCGACTCGCCGCAGTTCTTCCGCCTTGCGTAGGGCGATCTGTTCCGGTGTCTCGACGCCCATCTCGTTGAGAATCTGTTGCTGCGCCTGCTGACGCACCTGCTGCAGTTGCTCCAGCAGAGTTTGGCCCGAGTCTTCCGCAGCCGGTGCCGGGCTCTGCCCTGGACGGTTCTTCTTCATGCGCCGGTTGCGCACCGCACCGGCGATGGCCGAGAGAACCGACCAGACGAGCAGCAGGAGGATGGGGGCTAGTTCTTCCATGACGGCTGCATCAGGATCCGGCAGGAACGTAGTGGCAATCTCGCTGACAGAGAGCCGCTGCACATACAGGACGCATAGAGGCTCATACCGTCAATGCTTTGGCAGCCGCAAAGCGGAGTGCTGCAATAAGTACAGACGGCAGCCCCTCCGCCTGTTAGGTCTGGTGGTTCTTGCACGAACGGATCACGGCCGGTAGCTTCGGTTGGTTGGAATGCGAGCGTGCCGACGAGGGCAGCACAGAGAACGACGAAGACTAAGGCGAAGCTGAGTTTCTTGAGCTTCATTGCATGCTCCCTATTCCTATGCAGCGTTCAGCACCGCTGTCTGGTGCTTGGTAACGAATGATGGTTGAGTTACCCCAGCGGGTGAACATCCGTGAGGGACACGCAGAACTCGGCTGGGCGCGCGTCGATACGAGTTTCCGCGTCGTGAGACTCTTGGACGCATTCAGTATCTGGAGGCTCGAGCCGTCCTGCGCTTCTAGCGCCAGAAGTCTGCAGTCTCCGTCGACATCGAATCCGGCGATCCGGCGCAGTGAGATATCCATCGCCTCTCCGTCCCTTTTGGCGCGTCGGTCCATTTCTTCCAGCTGTTGGGCGAGACGAGGATTCGAGTGCGGGGCGATGTGCCCGCTCCACAGGAACTCTCCAGAAGTGGAGTAGACCTCAAGATCGCCGTTCATGCCGTCGAGACTGAAGATCTGGTTCTCTTGCGGGCAGGAGCGCAGCAGGATCGATCTCAGGAGAACGAGTCCGGGGCGAAACACGACGGGCTCTTCTTCACCCAGCTTGGCGACTAACCTTCCGGTATCTACAGCCCAAATGGAGAGGCGATGATCAGCGCTCAGCGGTGCGACAGCGATTCTATTCTCACCGATCCAGCGAATCTCGCCAGCCTGATAGGGGAGGCGGATGCGTTTGTCATCACGTCCATTCCACCGCGTGACTTCTACAACTCGCCGGCTGCTCATCAGTGAGACGTGGGCAATGCCCCACTCGGAGTCGGCATCGACCGCCAAGGCGACCTGCAACCGCCGGCTTCCCAGGCGTTCCCCGCGAGGGCTGATCAGGTCGATGCGTTCGTCCTTGCGATCGAAGACCCAGAGGTTACCGGAGCGATCTCTACCCATTTCTGACGCGCCACCATAGCTCTCGATCAGCGCTAGAGCTTCCGCCGTGGGTTCGGGCGGCGTGCTCCGCTCCTGAGTGCCTGCCATGGCAGGCAGGTTCAGGAGCAGGAGCAGTGTTGGCAGCAGGGACCGCATTGGATCAACCCTGTTCCTCGCTACCTGGGTCTGGCTTGTCCGTGGTCTGTGACGAGATCGAGCTGCGCATGCTGGTGTCGGACTCGATGTTGCGCATACGGTAGTAGTCCATGACGCCCAGGTTGCCGCTGCGGAAGGCATCGGCCATCGCCTTGGGTACCTGCGCTTCGGCTTCGATCAGGCGCGCGCGCATCTCCTGCGTGCGGGCCTTCATCTCTTGCTCCTCGGCGACCGCCATGGCACGGCGGGATTCGGCGCGCGCCTGAGCGACCTTCTTGTCGGCCTCGGCCTGGTCGATCTGCAGACTGGCGCCGACGTTGGCACCGACGTCGACATCGGCGATGTCGATGGA
This sequence comes from uncultured bacterium, assembly GCA_965368975.1. Classification (GTDB taxonomy): domain Bacteria; phylum Acidobacteriota; class Thermoanaerobaculia; order Multivoradales; family JAHZIX01; genus CBDUPA01. The sequence goes on from CBDUPA010000005.1 coordinate 26,733, forward strand.
CAGGATCTCGAAGGCGGTGCCGGAATCCAGGCCCTTGCCCAGAACCATGCGCGAGATCGAGTCGGGGTTTTCCAGCACGTGCTCGTAGGTGTCCGACGAACCGATGGTGGTCACGATGCCCTCGCCGACGCGGGCGATGATCGTTTCCTCACCGGCACCGCCGACCAGGCGGTCGATGTTGGCGCGCACGGTGACGCGGCTGATGGCCTTGAGCTGAATGCCGTCTTTGGCGACGGCGGCGACCACCGGGGTGGTGATGACCTTCGGGTTGACGCTCATCTTGACCGCTTCGAGCACGTCACGGCCGGCTAGGTCGATGGCGGCGGCGCGCTTGAACGTCAGCGTGATGCCGGCCTTGTCGGCACTGATCAAGGCGTTGATCACGTTGGCGACATTGCCGCCAGCCAGATAGTGAGCTTCCAGCTCACCGACGCCGATATCCAGGCCGGCCTTGATGGCACTGATGCGTGGTTCGACGATGACGCTCGGTGGTACGCGGCGGATACGCATGCCGATCAGGTCGCGAAGACCGACGGTAGCGCCGCTGAAGCGCGCGGCCAGCCACAGGCGAACAGGGATGAAGTACGTGAATAGGAATAGGAGTAGGGCGATGCCGAGGATGGGGAGAAGGACTTCCACGATGCAACCTCCGTTGGCGCGCTAGGGCGCCGTATCAGTCCGATGTAGCTTGCCGGTATAGCTTGGTTACGGTTGTACTTGCGGGTTCGGAGTCAGGAGCGGTGGACTCGGCACTGAAAGCCTCCACGACGACGCGGACGCCCTCGACTTCGCAGACTCGCACGGACTGTCCCGCGTCCAGGAATTCACTATCTGTGACCACGTCGATACGCCGGCCCGCGATCTCGGCGATGCCGGCGGGGCGCAGAGGCGACAGCGTGGTGCCGTGCTGGCCGAGTAGCTGAGCGAGGCTCTCGTCGGCCGACTTCCATTCGCTGGCATGCTCGTCGGCCAAGACGAGTTTGCGGCCTGCCCGTGAGTGGAAGACGGCACGCAGGCCGAGAACGGTGATGGCCACGCTGACCACGACGGCGCCGGCGCCCCAGCCAATCCCCATGTCGAAGGCCCAGTTGCAGCCCACGATCACCACGATCACGCCGATGACGCCCAGGATGCCGCCGGGCACGAAGAGTTCAGCCAGGATCATCAGGTAGCCCAGAGCCAGAAGCCCGAGCACGGACAGCCAACCTTCAGGCATTGCGAACCTCCTTGGCTCCTTCGCCGCCGCGCTCGTCTCGAGCGCGCACGATCACGCGACCGCCCTCGTGGCGCAGGACGGTCAGCGTGCTGCCGGTGTCGAGAAACTCACCTTCGGTCTGTACTTCCAGGCGCTGATCTCCGAAACGAGCCCGGCCGGCGGGGCGCAGGGGCGTCAGGGCAGTGCCGGTGGTGCCGGTTAGATCGGCGGTTTCGGTGACGTCGGCCTCGTGTGAAGCATAGCCTTCGCCCTTGTCCAGGTTCTTTCCCAGGAACAGGCCGCTGGCGTCGCCATGGGCCTCGGTGTCTTGAGGCAGCAGGCGGATCAAGAACAGCAGTACCACGAAGCCCAGCACCATCGATAGCGTTACTCGCTGCATGGCCTCGCGTGTCAGTGGGTTGTCGAAGCTCAGGTCGCTCCAGTCGCCAGCCATCAGCATCAGAGTACCGCTGGCCAGGATGCACAGCAGGCCCGCGACGCCGGCAAAGCCGAAGCCGGGCAGTACGAAGATCTCGACCACCAGCAGGATGACGCCGAGCAGAAACAGGATCAGCTCTTCCCAGCCGGCCAGGTTGACCAGGTAGTGGCTGAAGTAGAGCACCAGGAAGCAGGCCAGGGCACCGAAGCCGAAGACGCCGAAGCCGGGGGTCTGGTACTCGAGGTAGGCGAGCACGAACATCACCAGGAAGAGCACACCGGAGACGGCTGGGCTGGTCAGGAAGCCGACCAGGTTTTCTGACCAGTTGCTTTCCAGGGTGGACTGTTCGGCGTCGGCCAGGCCGAGGGTAGCGAGCAAGGCGTCGATGTCGTCGGCCTGCAGGTCGGCGATGCCGTGTTCTAGCGCGCTCCTGGTGCTCAGGGTCAGCAGCTTGCCGGCTGGGCTGATGCCCTCGATCTCTTTGTCTTCATCGACCATCGCTTCGGCGATGTCCGGGTTGCGACCGTTGGCTTCGGCGGTCGAGCGCATTTCTTCCCGGAAGTAGGAGACATACTTTTCGTCCACCGCGCTGGGCTCTTCGCCCGCCGGGCTCTGCGCCACGATCGCCGCCGCGCCGATGGTACCGCCAGGGCTGATGGCGATGGTGTCGCAGGCGAACGAGATCAGGGCCCCGGCGCTGATCGCACGCTTGTCGATGTAGACCACGGTGTGCAGGTCGGTGTCCAGCAACACGTCGCGGATCGCGACCGCCGAGATCACCGCACCGCCGAAGGTGTTGAGCTGTAGGACGAGGGTCTTGGCGCCCTGTTCTTCAGCCTGGCGAACGAGCCGCACGATATAGGCGCTGGCGACTTGGTTGATCTCGCCGTCGACCTCGCCGATCAGCACGGGGCCGTCGAGTTGCCGCTCGAACTGTGAGCTGGGGTTTGCGTCATCGGAGGAGGTTGTCTCTGGAACGGGCGATACCTCGCCTCCGTCTCCCTGAGCGTGCGAATGCACCAGCGGTAGTCCGCTGATCCACAGCAGTGTCAGGAAGAACAGTGCCAGAGTGCGGGAGCGTCTCAGGTGTTGATGCATGCAAGTATTTCCGCGGCCGCAGGTTGGTCTGAATCAGAATACAACTCCAATCATACACCGGAAGGGTTTTGAAGATCCGCGTCATTTGCCCAGTCCCGACTGGGGTCGCTAGAATGGCACTTGATCGCGTCGACTCACGGACGCATTCCCCTGCCAGATTTCAGCCGCCGGACACCAGGAGATCGAGCCTCGAATGAACATCTACAAAGTCATGCCTAGCTTGAAGAAGAAGCGCCACATGCACATCTGGCAGCAAGCCCAGAAGTCCATGTGGACCGCCGACGATCTGCAGTGGGACAAGCCTCACCGCATCACCAGCCGCAAGTTCCGCGACCAGATGTCCCGCATCTTGACGCCGGTGCTGATGGGCGAGCAAGCAGCGTTGTATTCGGTTTCCGGTCTGATTCCCGTGCTCGGACACCGGTCCGAGGTCGAGAGCCAGTTCTACCTGACCACCTGGGCGGTCGACGAAGCCCGGCATACGGAGCTGTTTGCCCGTTATTACGACCGTATCGACCGCGAACCGATGTCGATCCGTCGTGCTCCGGCCGGCTACCTCTTCCAGTCACAAATCACCTCCAAGGAGCCGGCCGAGTGGTTGGCCGGTGTGTTGGTCAGCGAGGTGCTGGCCAAGCGGATCATGGAGGAGTTCAAGCGCCTGGATCTGGACCCGGTGCTCAGCGATATCGCTGACGGCATTCTGGGCGACGAAGCGCGCCATTTGGGCTTCAATCACATCTACCTCGAGGACCACTTCTGCAGCCTGTATGTGAAGCAGGAAACCGAAGGGGTGAGCGCCTCGGACCATCTGCATTCACGGCTGCAGCGCGTGCTCGACCACGTGCCACCCGTGTTCGAGCAGCTGGACAAGGAGCTGACGGAGATCGGCATCGATCATCATCAGGTTCTCGAGGAGGTGAGCGAGGAGGCCAAGCGGCGCCTGTCGCGGTCGATCAAGGCCGGCCGCCGGCTGGCTGATCGTGAGATCGAGCCCAGCAAGCTGGCGGAAGCAGAGTTGGTCGGCGCATGACGTCGCCATCGGGCTCCGGAACCGCAGCGTCCAGCGTAGTAGCAGCGTCCAAGACGATCGTACCGACAGACGGCCCCCGGACCCTGCCGGACGTTCTGCGGCACGCCGCGCGCCACTACCCGGAGCGCGGCGTCGCCATCTTCGACGGCCGTGGCCGCCACCACGAGCGACGCACCTATCCGGAGATGCTGGCGGCGGTCGAGCAGGCTGCCGGTCGTTGGGCGGCGCTGGGCGTCGAACCGGGCGAGCGCGTGCTGGTGTGCCTGACCAGTTCGTGGGAATGGATGGAAGCCTGGTTCGGGGCCGCCTTGCTCGGTGCGCTGCCGGTGGCCATCGCGCCGCCCGGCGCCATGGGTTCGTCAGAGGGATTCGTGCAGCGTCTCGACGATGTGCGCACGCGGTTGGGGGCGCGCTACCTGGTGTCCACCGACGCACTGCGCAAGGACGCCGAGCGCCTGGGGATCCCGCAGATTGCCGAGGCAGTGCTGACGCCCGAAGAGCTGAAGGCACTCACGCCGGAGCGCGTCGTCGCGCCACGCCCCGCCGAAGAAGACCTCGCCTTCCTGCAGTTGACCAGCGGTTCCACCGGCCACTCACGGGCGGTCCAGATCAGCCACCGATCCCTGCTACACAACTGTTGGTCGATCGATCACGTGATCGGCAAGCCGCACGGCAAGCTGGCCTCGGCGATGGCCGACTGCATGGTCTCGTGGCTGCCGTTACATCACGACATGGGCCTAGTCGGCTGCCTGTTCCAGTGCCTGACCCGCGGTCTCGACCTGTGGCTGCTGCGTCCTGAGAGCTTCCTGGCACGGCCGTTGGTCTGGTTGCAGAACCTAGGCGCGCATGGGGCCTCCTTCGCGCCGGCGCCGAACTTCGGCTATCAGCTGTGCGACGAGCGGCTGACGGCCGACAAGCTCGACGGCATCGACCTGAGCCCCTGGTTCGCGGCCATGACCGGCGCCGAGATGGTGCGTGCCGAGACCAATGCGGCGTTCAGCGAGTTGACCGCACGCTGCGGCTTCCGGCCGGAGGCCTTCCGCCCATGCTTCGGCCTCGCCGAGGGAACGCTGTGTGTGACCATGGACACGCGGGGCCTGGGCACCCGCACCGTGCCGCTGCCCGCTGGCGGCGACAGCGGCATGGGGCTGACCGACATCGTGTGCGTTGGCGAGCCGATTCCGGACACCGAAGTACGCATCGTCGCGCCGGACGGCAGCACCCTGCCCGACGGGCAAATCGGCGAGGTACGGTCGCTCGGTCCGAGCAACTTCAGCGGCTATTACAATGACCCCGAGGCGACCGCCGAAGGTCTGAAAGACGGTTGGCTGTGCACCGGTGACCTCGGTTTCTTGAAGGATGGCGAGTTGTACATCGCGGGTCGTCTCAAGGACTTGCTGATCGTGCGCGGCCACAACCTGATGCCGCACGAGCTGGAGTGGCTGGCCGAGAGTGTGACGGGAGGTGGCGGTGCACTACGCTGCGGCGCTTTCTCGGTGGCGCAAGGCGCAGAGGGCGAGCAAGCTGTGCTAGTCGTCGAGACGACGGAGAAAGAGCCGGACGCCCTTGCCGCGCTCGACCACGACATCCGGCAGCGCGTTGGTCGCGCCCTCGGCATGACGCTCGCCGACGTCGCCTTCGTGCGCCGTGGCCGCATTCCCAAAACCACGAGTGGCAAGGTGCAGCGCCGCGAGCTACGGCGCCGCTATCTGGACGGCAAGGTCGAGCGACTCGGTTCCTGATCTCCACCAGGGCGGCGCAGCCATCCTCACCCCGCGATCGCCGCGGCGCTGGCCATGCCACCGTGCAGCGAGTTGATCACCCCAGGCGGCAGCGACATCGGCTTGATGCGCATGACCGACCCACCTGCGGTGTCACCGAAGCGGAAGATGCCCCAGACGGCGCGGCATTCGATGATGCCCTCATCCTTGTACTGCCACAAATAGGGCCGCGACTCGACCATCTCCTGCACCAGCAGGTCACCCTCGGCGCCTTCTTCGATCATCTTGCGCCACTCGTCGGCTTCCAGAGCGGCACCCGCGAAGACGTCACGGCCGGCGTGGCCGATGCATGGCTTGATCAGGAACTCGTCCTTGCGCTCGATCACTAGGTCCAGCAGTGACTCCACCTTCTGACCGCGGTAGGTGCTGGGGCCGGCTTGCAAGCGCCGACTCCAAGGGATGTGACGACGGATGGTCTCGCGCTCGGCGGCGTCGAAGAGGTCCGGGTTGTCACCGTTCTCGGACAGCAACGCCAGGTTGCGCTTGTCGCTCTGTAGCATGTCCATCGGGCAGCCGAACCAGCGGAAGCGGCGCTTCTTGAACGCTTCGAGAACATGGGCCGGCGAATCGTAGACCGGCAGGCGGAAGATTAGGTGCAGACGATGTCCCATGAAGTAGAGATCGTCACCACGCTGCTCTACCTTCTCGAGATCGCGGAACACGAAGTAGTTGCCGGTCAGTCCCTCGCGGATGGTGCCAATGCGCTTGCGGAAGTCTTCGTTGACCGCTTCCGGCTGCGGGTCTGGCTCCTCGGGTACACCCTCGAACCAGATGCCGATGTTGCACTCGTCCTCAATGTCCTCAGTGAAGCGCAGGGTCTCGCGGATCATGTGCTCGAAGTAGAGCGCTTCGGTGTTCGGCGTCATGCCCTGCAGACCCTGCTGCTCCAGAAAAGTCGTCATCATCGGATGCCCGAGCAGGCCCATGACGACGTAGCACATGTCGACCCCGGCCACCATCGGTGAGGAGTTGACCTCGACCAGCTTCCAGTCGTCCGGCGCCCACACCAGGTCGCTGCGCGTGATGGCACCGGTCAGGCCGTAAGGCTTGCGCACGATGCCGCGCGCCGCCTCCTCGTCCATTGGATAGACTTGCATCAGCTTGTGCGGGTCGCTGTCGAACAGACGTTCCGGGATGCTCTGGTTGAGGCGCAGAATGTCGGCCAGGATGCGCTGTGAGTCGTCGTAGCTGGCCTGACTCATCACCGGTGGCCAGCTCATCAGGTGCAGGCTGCGCTGTCCGGCCTGGCCGGCTGGGGTGCCGATCAATTCGTCGACCGGCTTGTGCCATTCGGGGTGGGCCTCCATGTACTCGAGGTAGGCGAGTCCATGGGGAGACAGGGCTTCGTGGCTGGCGCGGATCTCGGGCGTGATGTTCAAGGCTGGCTCCTCCCAGAATAGATGTGGACGAGGGTCCGAGGTTTGGGCCTAAGATATAGTGCCCGCGCCCGCTTGTCATCCCTGTCCGAGAGGTGCCACCTTGGTTGCTTCAGCGTGGCCAGCGGAAGGCGACGATCGCTTCGAGTTCGCGCACGAACACTTGTTCACCAGCGACCGCGACGTGTCCCCAGGTCGAGGCCTGCGCGACCTCGCGGCGATCCTGCAGCTGGAAGGATTCCGGCGTCGCGCGCACCAGGAACAGCTCGCCGGCTTCGTTCAAGCCCAAGATCTGATCGTCTTGCCAGGTTAGGCTCCAGTACTTGCCCATTGACTGCGTCGTCCACTTGTCGGTGCCGTCACGCAGGTCGATGCAAGTAAGGCGACCGTTGCCCAGGTGCATGTAGATGTGGTCGTCGATCACCACCGGTGACGACATGTAGGCGGTCGACTTGTGCGTCCAGGTTTGTTCAGCGGACAGACTGCCGTGGGTGCCTTGGGTCGCTGCGGGTTGTTCGGCCAGGCTCAGCAAGTAGGAGCGTTCGCGCGAGGGGCTGGTGAAGACGGAATCCCCCCAGACAGCGGGAGTGAGGATGTGCATGCCGCGGAAGCTGGGCAGTTCCTGACCCCACAGTTCGTCGCCGGTTTCCGGGTCGAGACCGTGCATGGCCACTCGGGTCAGCACCAGCAGTTGTCTGCGTCCCGCCAGATCGGTCAGCACTGGCGACGAGAAGGCACCACTCATCATGATGTCGCCCTGGCTCTCCAATCGCCGCCAGAGGGTTTCGCCGGTCCGCTTGTTCAGCTTGACCAGAGAATTGGCCGCTTGCACGAAGAGGGCATCGCCGTCCACCAGCGGTGAGCTGGCGAAGCCGAAGTCGGGGACCTTGGTGCTGAATCGAGCCGGAAAGTCGACGCGCCAGCGCTCTTCGCCGGTTTCGGCGTCGAGGGCCACGAGCAACTCGTTCATGCCGCCGACGTACAGCGTCTCGCCGTCGTAGGCTGGGGTGGCGCGGATCCAGTCGCCGTTGGCGGCGGCGAAGAAGGGAACGGTACCCTTGCCCGGCCACGAGGCGGTCCACAGGATCTGCCCGGTGCGACGATCCAGGGCGTTGACCACTTCGGTGTCGCCGTTCTCGGTGCCGGCGACGAAGACGCGTGTTTCGCTGACGATCGGCCCCGGATAGCCCTTGCCCAGCGGTACCCGCCACTGCTCGGTGAGTCCTTCCAGAGTCTCCGGCCAGTCGTCACCGGTGACCTCGGCGTTGCGCTGCGGCCCGCGCCACTGGGGCCAGATTTGCGCCCAGGTGTCGACGGTGGGTGCCTGGGCTGCGCTCATCTCGATGTCGTCAGCACTGGCCCCTGCACTGGCCCCTGCACTGGCGCTAGCACTGGCCTGAGCACTGGCGGTGGATGGACAGAGCAGGAGCGGCAGGAGCAGCAGGGACGTCAGAAGCGACTTGTCGGGCATCGGGTTCTCCTCGAAGCGAGTTGTTGTCGCTGTGAGGTTTCGTTGCCGGTCCGTGCGCGGATGCAACCCCGGGTCGCTTCTCAGGGCGCGCTCTGGATCACCGTCGCCTCGATGGTGCGTCGTTCCTGAGCCAGCTCGAGGCCGAAGTCCTCGCGTAGCGCCTGGTCTAGTGAGTCGAACGAGCCACGCTCCCAGGCGAGGTCGATCTCGTAGCGGCCCGCCAGTTCGGTCTCGTTGAGAACTGGCTGGCGCATGAGATTCTCGAGCAGGCTGGCGAGGGCTGAGAGTGACAAGTTCGATCCCTGGATGGCGTCCGAGCGGACGGTGGTGCGGCCACCGGAGACTCCAGGCGGCAGTTTGTCCTCGGCACCCGGGAGTGCGCGCAGGACGAGAACGTCCAGCTCACGGCTTTCCGGCACCGAAGTGAGGTCAAAGGTGTGTTCGACCGCCGCGCGCAGGAAAGGCGTCGCGTCGGTCTCTTCGCCGACATCGAAGAGGAAGTCGTAGGGCTCTTCGGGCAACTCGGCGTCGAGCAGCAAGCGCGCCGGGCTGACCTCGTAGGCATGGCGGAGCGCCGTGGCAACGGAAGCATTGAGCGCCCAGAATCGTCCGTGCCCTCCCGTCATCATGCGTCTGTCGGTTTGCGAGGCGGGGCGAATGATGGCTCGGAAGACGGGGGCCGACTCGAACGCACCTGCCAGTTCTTCGATCGTCATGCCCTCGCTAGCAAGGTCCTCGACCTGCGGGGCGTTGCCGGCGAGCAGGCCGCGGATGTGCTCCGCCTGCAGCAAGGCCGGGTGGGTTTGCCTCTGCAATCGGCCCTGGGCGTCGATCAAGAAGGTGCGAGGGATGCCGCGCACGCCGTAGGCATCGAAGGTCGAGCGGTCTGTATCGACCGCGACCAAGCCGGCCATCGGGTGCTTCTTCAGGAACCGGCGCGCGGTGCGTCGACCCTCGTCGGTAATCGAAAGGAAGACGACATTCTCGTCGGTGAACTCCTCGGCCAACTCGTTCCAGTGCGGGATCGCATCGACGCAGGGTCCGCACCAGGTGGCCCAGAATTCGAGCACGACCGCCTTGCCCTCGAGCACGCCGGGGTCGAAATCGCCTTCGCCGCCCGAGATCAGCTCTTGCGGGGAAATCTCCGGTGCCTGGGTGCCGAAGTCGAGAGCGCTGGCCGGCGTGAGCCAAAGGCTCGCCGCTACGAGCAACAGTATTCCGAGAGAGGACGGGCAGGCGCTTCTGATCATGGTGGTCTCCTGAGGATACGGCTGGTTAGCGCCGCCGCGACCTGGTGGCTGGTCCGATACGAAGTGCGGGAGTGCCCGTTCTTACGGAAAGACCTTGCGGTGCGTCCAGCCACCGTCGTCGCTCCGCCGGTAGACGGTTCGGTCGTGCAGGCGGAAGGTGCCAGCGACCCAGAATTCGAAGTAGTCCGGCACCATGCGCAGGCCGGACCAGTGCGGCGGTCGGGGCACCTTGCGCGTCAGGTACTTGGCTTCGACCTTGGCGACCTCTTTCAGCAACTCGGCGCGGTTCTTCATCGGTCGGCTTTGCTTGGACGCCCAAGCACCGAGCTGGGAACCCCGCGCCCGGCTGGCGAAGTAGGCGTCGGCCTCGGCGTCGTCGACCAGCTCGGCGGCGCCTTCGATCACCACTTGTTGCTGCAGCTCGCGCCACCAGAAGTTGAGGCTGACATACGGATGCGCCAGGATCTGTGTGCCCTTGCGGCTCTCGAGATTGGTGTAGAAGACGAAGCCGTGCTCATCGAAGGTCTTGAGCAGGACGACGCGCGTCGAGGGGCGGCCGTCGGGCCCGACGCTGGCGACGGTCATGGCGTTGGGGTCGTCGATGCCGGTGGCTTCAGCGGCGGCCATCACCTTGGCGAAACGTTCGAAGGGGTTGTCGAGGACTTTCATGCCTGGCTCCTGAGAGCGACTCGGTACGCGTCAGCTCAAGTCTTTGCGGAACAAGCGACTCGCGGCAGCCAGAGCGACCAAGCTGATCAGGGTGAGGGCGCCGAGGGCACCGAGTTGGTCACTGAGCGGGGCACCTCGCAGCAGGATGCCTCGGCACAGGCGCACGTAGTGGGTCAGCGGCAGCATCTCCCCGAGCCAGCGGGCGGGACCGGGCATGGCCTGGAAGGGGAACATGAAGCCGGACAGCAGCACCGAGGGCAGGAAGAAGAAGAAGGACATCTGCGTGGCCTGCAGCTGGCTGCGTGTGACGCACGAGATGACCAGGCCGAGCGCCAGGTTGGCGGTGATGAAGACGATCGAGGCCAAGGCCAGGTCGAGCAAGGAGCCGCGCACCGGCACGTGGAAGAGCATCAAGCCGGCGGCGACGGTGACGACGATCTGTAGAAAGCCAATGCCGACGTACGGCGCCAGCTTGCCGAGCATCAGCTCCAGGCGGTTGACCGGGCTGCCGATCAAGAACTCGAACGTTCCCCGTTCGCGTTCGCGCACGATCGCTACCGCCGTCATCAGCAGCATGGTGGTCGTGAGGATGACCCCCAACAGGGCTGGTACCACGAACACCGGCGTGCGCAGCTCGGGGTTGAAGTGGTAGAGCACGCTGAACGTGAAGCGGCGCTGGAACACGAGTTCGGGACGGGCTTCGAGACGGTCCGGTCGCTGCTCCAGGTAGTCCTCCAGGCCGTTGGTGGCAGCGCGCGCGGCACGTGCCAGGAGCGGGTCGGTGGCGTCTACCAGCACCGAGATCTGGGCACCGCGACCGCGGTAGTAGGAGCGGCTGAAGTCCGGAGGAATGACCACTGCGGCCTGCACTTCACCGGCCTCCAGCAGGCGCCGGGCCTCGGCCTCGCTGGCGGCGCCGGCGACGATGCGGAAAGCCTGCGTGGCTTCGAGCTGGCCGACGAGCTTGCGGCTGATGTGGCTGCCATCCTGGTCCACCAAGGCGGTGTCGATGTGGCGAATGTCTTGGTTGATCGCGTAGCCGAAGAGCAGCAGCTGGACAACCGGCACGCCGAGCACGAAGCCGGCGGTCAGCGGGTCGCGCAGCAGCTGGCGCAGCTCCTTGCGTGCCACGGCCCGCATGCGTCGCAGCGGCGCGCTGATCTGTTCACGGACGGCTTCGTAGAAACTCACGTCGTTGGTTGCCCCAGAAAGTGGTGCCTCAGAAAGCGGTGTCGTCCAGGACGCCTTCGGGACCTAGAGTGGCGGCGACGAAGACGTCTTCGAGACTCGGCTCGGCCGGCTCGCAGGTAGCGCCGGAAAGGCCGGCCTGCTGCAGGTGTTGCTCGAGCTGCGGTGCGACGGCGGCGGCGTCTGGTCCGTCCATGGGCAGGAGCACATAGACGCGGTGGCCCAACTGGCTGACGCTCAGCACTTCCGGACGTGGTCGCAGCGCCGCGATGGCCGCGGAGGGTGGTTGTGCGTTGACCGAGATGACACGGCCTTCGAGCTCCTCGGTGAGCCGGGACGGGGTTCCCTTGGCGACCTGTCGCCCTCGGCGCAGCAGGCACAGGCGGTGGCAGCGTACGGCTTCGTCCATGTAATGGGTCGAGACCAGGACGGTGGTGCCGGTGCCGGAGAGCTCGAAGATCTTCTCCCAGAAGGCGCGTCGACGGTCCGGGTCGACGCCGGCGGTGGGTTCGTCGAGCACCAGGAGCTTGGGGCTGTGCAGCGTGGCGGCGGCCAGCGCCAGGCGCTGTTTCCAGCCGCCGGAGAGGGTGCCCCCGAGTTGGTCGCGGCGCGCTTCCAGCTCGTGTTCCGCGAGGGCTGCCTCGGTGCGCCGCCGGCGTTCGTTGCGATCAAAGCCGAAGATCTCGCCGCAGAAGTCCAGGTTCTCGGCCACCGTCAGATCCTCGTAGAGCGAGAAGCGCTGTGTCATGTAGCCGACTTCCGAGCGCAGCGCCTCGGCATCTTGCGGTAGTTCCTTGCCGAGCACGAGCGCCCGGCCGGAGGTTGGCGGCAGCAGCCCGACCAGCATGCGGATCAGCGTCGACTTGCCGGCACCGTTGGGTCCCAGGAAGCCGAAGACCTCGCCGCGTCGCACTTCCAGATCCAGGTTGTCGACCGCCGTGAAGGTTCCGAAGCGTCGACTCAACCTCTGGGTCTCGACCACTGCCGGTGCCAGCTCCGTCGGCGGCAGGCGTACCGTGGTGAAGGCATTGGGAATGTCAGGGGGGGGCGGTGGCAGCTTCATCGTCGGGGCCTGGTGGCTAGTCTTGGGGCTGCTGGTCTTGGGGGCCCCCGGTCTGTGGCTCCCCGGTCTGTGATTCCTCGGTCCGTGGTTCCTCGTTGTGCGGTTCCTCGGTGGGCGGTTCCTCGGTCTGCGGTGGGCGTGTCCGGGGCTGCTCCTGTGTCGCGGGGGCGTCACCGGGTGCTGCGCTTCCTGCGCCCAGGCGCAGCCGTACCTGTGCCGGCAGCCCGGGGCGTAGGTCGGCTGGTGCGTTGTCCAGCACGACACGGGCCTGATACACCAGGTGTGCGCTCTCGCGCTCGGTCAACGCGTAGTGAGGGGTGAACTCGGCTTCGCGACCGACGTCCTCCAGGTGTCCTTCGAAAGTCTCCGAGCGCCCCTCGACGCTGACCTGGGCGCGCGTGCCCGGCTTGGCCTGCGCGACCGCCCGCGCTGGCAACCAGACGCGCACCCAGGGCGGCTCGTCGGCGAGCACGACCGCGGCGATGGCGCCCGCGGGTATGCGCTCGCCGACTTCGAACGGCAACTGGTCGACGATCCCGGCGGTCCGTGCGCGCAGCGTCAGATCTTCGAGCCGGCGCCGCGCCTGCGCCAGCCGTGCTTCCTTCTCGGCCACGGCGGCGCGGGCCTCGTCGCGGGCCCGTTGCGCTCGGTCGAGCGCTTGTGGTGTCGCGACACCGGAACGCCGCAGTCCCTGCGCACGTGTCATTTCACGCTCGCCTTCACGCAGCGCTGCTTGTGCCGCCGCCAGCCCGGCCTCGAAGGCCCGCAGCTCGGCGTCGGCGACCTCGGTATCGAGTTGCACGACGATCTGTCCCGCCGACACTCGCGTACCCCGGCTGACCGGGATGGCATCGATGATCTCGGCGCTCGGTGCCGCCAGCTCCAAGGCTGTGCGTTCGACAGTGCCGGCCAGTTGCAGCGTGTCACCAGCGCAGCCAGTCATCAGCACGGTTGGTGCCGCCAGCAGCGCCAGCAGGCCCCACGCCGAGAACGGCGCGGAGCGGCAGCTAGATTTCTTCACGTAGTGAGCAAGGGCCATGTCGTCAGTCCCAGGTCTCCGGAGCCGAGGTCAGTTTGAGCGTCGGTCCGAAGAAGAGCGAGTTGAGTACGAGCTTCTGGGTACCGTACCAGAAGCCACGGAAACTCGGATTGTCCGCCAGCTGAATGACTGTGCCGCGGCCTTCCCGGCGGGCTCGGATCGCCGTTTGGCCGGACAGCCGCTCCAGGTTCTCCGCCGAGATGTAACCGCTCAGTCGCGGCGTCGCGGCGTAGATGCCGACGTTTTCGTAAGGGTTCTCACTCGGCGGCAGCAACTCGGCGTCGGTGCGAAAGACGGGCAGTTTTTCACGGCTGAAGCCGAAGGCGAGCGGATGCGTCAGGTCGAGGTGGGCCTCGAGGATGGTGCCGCTGATCAACTGCGCGGCTCGGTCGCGCTCATAGTCGACATAGCGTGGTCGCAGATTGCCGTTCGGCACGGCACGATCCTTTGGCTCCTCGCCCTCCATGCGCTCGCGCGGCACGGTGAACGGCGCCGGTTCTGGTGGATCCGGGTTGAGCAGCACGGCGTCCACCCAGCGGGCGGCGTCCTGCATGGCCACCAGCGTGCCACCGCCACGTAGCCAGCGCTTCAGGGCTTCACGAATCGGTCGCGACACGGTTGCGTACCGGCCATCGACCATCAGAATGTGAGTGTAGCTGTCGAGATCGATCCCGCTCATCCGGTCGCGTTCCACCAGCGAGACCGGGATCGAGAAGCGATGGTCGAGCAAGTGCCAGAGCTCGCCGGCTGCATACTGGGAGACGCCCGGACCGACCACCAGCAGCACGCGCGGCAGCTGCAATGGCCGCAAGCTGGGGCTGCCGAGGTCGACCCCCTCGGGCGTCAGCCCGCTGGTCAGCGCGTGTACCTCGATGCCGTCGCGGCTGGCCAGTTCGCCGAGCAACTGCTCCAACGCATCGGCACGTCCGTTCTGCAGGCCGACCGGCAGCACGATGGCACCGAAGTCGAAGCGCTGCGATCCGTTCTGGGTTGCGGCGGTGAAGGAGCGTGTCGTGACACGAGCGCGGTAGCCGGCCTGCAACAGGGTATGCAGCGCGCGCGGTGCATAGTAGCCGTGCCAATCGAAGGCGTAGGCGACGGCCGGGGCAGCCGAAACCGGCGGCGGCTCCGGGAAGCGTGGTGCCCCGACCGCGGCGCCGAGCAGGCCGGCGGCGAAGGCTGGACGCGGCACGGCGCCGAAGTCGACGCCGAAAGCGAGCGGCAGCGTCCAGGTCGAGATATCGTAGAAGACGTCGTCTTCGAAGGTGGTCTGCACCTCGAACAGGGACTTCACCAACCGGTAGCCGACCTGCTCCACCGGCACGATGAACGCCTCTCCGGGTTCGAAGTGGCGCCCGTCGCCCAGCGTCACGGCCCGCTGCAGCCGGTGCACTTCCAGCCCGTGTCGGCGCAGCAAGTCCAGTAGGTGGTAGACGCGCACGGGGTCGTTGGGTTCGGCGAAGACATACGCGGCCGTGCCGTCCTGGCGGGCGGCGTCGAGGCCGCTGGAGACGAACCAGCGCCGGTAGTCGACGAGCTCGCGCCGCTGATCGTGGACGCCCTCGAGCAGCGATAGCGAGGTCAGCACCTGGTTGTGGATCGCGGTCGGGAAGGCGAGCGGTCCGTTCGGCGTCTCGTGCAGGTGGCCGCGCGCGCTCGCCTGCTCGAACAGCACGCCGACGGCGCCGTTGAGGTCAGGATAGGTCGAGCCCTTACCGGGGTAGAAGTCGTCGAAGGTCTCGCCCGTGTAGTAGAGCCGACGCTGGGCGTCGAGGGCCGCGGCGTGGAAGTTGGCGAGTGCGTGGGTGATCTGCTGGTTGCGCGCCGGGATCCGCGGGTTGATCCGCTCGGCGACACCGGGCTGGAAGAAGTACGTCGACGCCCGCCCCATCTCGTGGTAATCGCCGAGCACGTGCGGTCGCCAGCGCTGGAAGGTCGCGATGCGCGCCCGCGACTCTGGGTGTTGCAGCAAGAGCCAGTCGCGGTTCAGGTCGTACCAGTAGTGGTTGGTGCGGCCTGATGGCCAGCCTTGCACGTGCTCCCGGTGGTTCGGGTCACCCACAAGGACGCTGCCCTTGTGCATGTTTGCCCAAGTGGCAAAGCGTGCGCCACCGTCCGGATTCACCTGCGGATCGATCAGGATCACCGTCTCGCGCAGCAGGGCTTCGATCTCTTCCCCCTGTGCCGCCGCCAGGTAGTACAGCACTGGCAGCCCCGCATTGGCCCCGCTCGCCTCGTCGCCGTGCACGCTGTAGACCAACCACGCCACTGCCGGCAGTGCGTCGAGATCCTCGCCCGACGGCATCGGCATCGATGGGTCCCCGATCGCCAGATGCGCCTTGCGGATGTCCTCCAGCCGCGCGTGGTTGTCCGGATGCGTGATGGTCAGCAGCATGACCGGCCGCTGCTCGTGGGTCGCCCCCGTCACTTCCAGCGTCACTCGATCCGAGGCTGCTGCCACCGTTTCCGCGTAACGCTGGATCTGCTCCGGCCGCACGTGCCACTCGCCGACCTCGTAGCCGAGCACCGACTTCGGCGTCGGCATCGCGTCGTCGTAGGTTGTACCGGCTGGCAAGTAGTCGCGCAGGTCGAGCGCGGCGGCGGGAGGTGCTGGTGCGAGGAGCAGACCCGAGGCGGTGCAAAGCAGGAACAGCACTTGGGGCAGCAGTCGGGAGGGCAGTCGTCGAAGCATGCGTTCTTCTTTCTTCTCCGGATGTGAGGCAGCTTAATCAGAGGCGAGCCTGTCAAAGGCAGTTCAGATCGAGAGCGGTCAGCGTGCGGTGTCGAGGGTGCGCTGGATCTGCGGAATGTGCTCGCGAGAATGGACGGCGATGCCGAGCGCAAAGGCCTTCCAGTCCAGGTGTTCTTTCCACTCGACCTGCTCGACACCGTTCTCCGTCTTCACTTTGAGCAGCATCGCAACGGGTACCTGGATCTCCGTCGGGGTCTGCTCGGCGGCGCCAGTGAGCAGGGAGCGGATGTCGTCGTGGATCTCCTTGAGTTGCCTTACCAGCTCGGGCCACGAAGTCGCGAACGGATCTGTCGACGTCAAGCCCGCCGGAATCGCGTCACCGGGATCGCCGCCCGTCAGCATGGCCCGTAGCTGGGTCACGGCTGGTCGGTGACTCTCGACCAGATGGTCGACGATTTCGTGGATCGACCACTTGCCCGGGCCGGGCTGGTGCAGAGCGGTATCGGTGTCTATGGGGGCCAGAACGGCTTCCAGCTCGGCGAGGCTCTTGTCGACGCGCTGGCGGAGTGCTGGGAGTGGGGAGTCTGTGCCTTTTCTTTGCAGGTAGGCAGCGGCCTGCCTTTGTTCTGGGTACATACTAGAAGTCTAGCACTGGGGGTGTCTCACTCCATCGTCAAGGCCGATGCCATCAGGTCGATGGCGTACCAGAGATTCGCCCTCACGGCGACACTCCGAGCTGTCCCAGAAGTCGCACGGCTTCGTCGCGGGCGACGCGGTAGCACCATTCTTCGGGGTCGCTGCCGGTCGCCAGCAAGTGTGCCTCGCGGGCGTGCAACTTGGCGCGGTCCGGGTCCCCCTGCTCGGTGGCGAAACGGGCCAGCATCAGGTGGACATCGGCCTGGCGTAGCACGTAGCTGCACTGCTCGGTGACGGCGAGGGCCTGGCGGGCCAGGTGTTCGGCAGCGGCAACCTGGGTATCTTCCCAGCGCAGGCGGGCCAGCTCCAGTAGGCAGCCGGCTTCCGCGTGCTGGTGGCCGAGGGCGATGCTGTTGCGCAGTGCTTCGGTCAGGTTGCCTTCCGCGGCCTCGAGGTCGCCGCTACGGCGGTAGGCGATGCCGAGTAGGGCGCGGGCGCGGATGGAATCGTAGTGGGCCGGGAAGTACTCTGAGCTGATCGAGTCGGCGACCTCGAGCGCATGCTTGGCGGCGGTGATCGCTTCGGACACCGGCTGCAGGGACGCGGCGTGGTCGGTGAGAGCGAGGACGCGGGCTCGGCTCAGGCAGTAGAAGGCGCGGTGACTGTAGCCGATGCCGATCGCTTTGTCGCGCTCTTGTTGCTTGAACTCGCGCTGCGAGCGGGTCAAGAGCTGGTCGGCTTGTTCGAAACGGCCACGGTAGATGGCGATGCGGCCAAGTTCGCGCCGGGCCATCGAGGCGACGAAAGCCTGGTCGGTGGTCTCGCCCAGCTCGAGCAACCGCTGGAGGGTGACTTCGGTGACTTGGAGCTGGCCGAGGTCGAGCTGACTGACCGCCAGATTGGCCAGGGCGGCGGCCCGTGACTCCTGTGCTTCGGGGCTCGTATCCTCCAGTTGGTCGAGGAGAGAAATGGTGCGCAGGCGCAGGTCGAGAGCTTCGCGTGTACGGCCTTCGATACTGCGCCCCATGCCCAGGCCGGCCATGGCATCAGCTTGGTCGAGCTTGGCATTCAGCCGTGGAGGTAGGGTGTCGCCGCCGGGGAAGAGGAGCAGTAGGGTTTCGGTCATCTGCCGTGGGTCGCCAATCTTGTAGTTGATGGGTTCGACGAGTTCTCCCATCAGTTGTTCGAAGGCATCCTCGAAATCGCCGGCGCGCACTCGGTGGACGTAGAGTTCCAGTCTCGCCTCGAGATCGCCGGCGGTCAGGACGGTCTCGGGCTGCGGGCCCTGGGCGTAGTAGCTCTGCAGCTGTCGGTGGATCTCGGAACGACGCTCGGTTGGAATGCGACCGTAGACGTAGCGCCGAATGGCAACGGGCAGGTCGACCAGGGAAGATTGAGCCCCGCTGCGTGGGTGGTACTGAATGAGGCCACGGTTGACCAATTCGTCGATGTGGAGCTGCTGGTCGTCCTCTTCGCCATGGATATCAAAGAGGACGTCGGTGGCGATCGTGCGACGGCAACAGGCGAGGGTATCGAGCAGGGAACGGGCGTGTGTCGGCAGCGTGTCGTGCGCTCGCTCCAGCAGTTGCTGCCGACGGTCCAGGGCGCGGCCGGTGACGTTGAGTCGGCGCAGCGCGGCGATGTCTTTGGGGGTGCCGACATCGCAGCGCAGGATGCCGGTCAGCAGGCGCAAGCTCAGAGGGTGTTGGTTGTAAGCGGCGCCCGCGCGCAAGATCTCGCCGGTCGTTCCGTCGATCTCGCGGTCGCGGAAGTAGGCCGCGACATCCGCGTCAGCGAGGCCGCGCAGGCGGTAGTCGAGACAGCCGGGGGCCAGTTCCCCTTCGAGCGGATCGAGCCCAAGCGAATCAGCGTCTTCCATGCCGGCCAGGTCTGCGTCTTGGTCAGTGCTGCTCTCGGTGTCGCTGCAATGGCCGTGCACGGAGTCGAGGTCGAGGCCGCCGGGCAGTAGGCAGTCGGGTACCAATCGACTGGTCAGTAGAACACGCCCGGCGGAGTGCGCGTCGGCGGCGAGACGCTCCAGGAAGTGCCCCGTCAGCCGGCGGTTACAGCGGCTTGGTGGAGTCCCCTCGTCCTCGTCGAGTGGTGGCTCGGGCGGTGCCAGGAAGGTGGTGTCCAGGCGGCTGTCGGCTTCTAGCCAGCGTTCGAAGCCATCGAGGACGATCAGGCGGCCCGAGGCCTCCAGTGCCTGCAATAGCAGTTGCAGCTGGTCGGCGCGCGAGTGCTCGGCCACCTGCTCTGGTTCCATGTCGTGGAAGTAGCCAACGGCGTGGAAGAGAAAATCCTCGAAGCCGGTGTTGGCGCCGCAGCAGCTCCACCACAGGACCTTTGGCCATTCGATGGGGCGCACGTCGTGGTGTAGCCAATGCCAGACCAGGGAGCTCTTGCCGAAACCGGAGGCGGCACGCAGCAGCAGCACGGGCTCGCCACTGTCGGTCAGCCAGTGGCTTAGCAATTGGCGTTCGGCGACGCGGCCGGTGAAGCCCGGCGCGTCGACGAAGGGATGGCGCAACCACCAGCCGGCCCGGCTCGGTGGTCGCTGGCCGCGTAGCTCGGGAGCACCGAGCGCGTGCAGTAGGCGCCGCCAGTTGCGCCGGGTGTCGGCGAGCGGTCGCAGGTCGATGTGGGTCAGGTGGCTGATGCGTGGCGGCAGTTCGCAAGTCTTGTGCAGCACTGGGATCAGTCGCTGCTCTCGCTGTGCACTGGGTAGCGTCTGCAGGATCAGGTTCTCGAGGTTCGGCCAGTCGTTGTTCAGGTAGGTGGGACTCAGCACCACGACGGTGTGCGGGCACTCGAGCAGAGCCTGCTCGGTAGCACCGCTGCCGACCAGAACGCTCAGGCCGGCACGCTGCAGCCTCGGTGCGAGCTGCTGTTCGACCCAGGTACGGTCGTCGGGGCTGTAGCTGAGGAAGACGTCTTGCATCGGGGGCATCTGGGCTAGGACCTCAGCTCACACTGCTGTGCAGTGCCGCCAACTGGTGCCGGCACTGCTGGGCTTCCTGGGGGCGACCGCAACCTTCGTAGCATTGGGCCAGTTGGTCGAGGAGCCAGTGCAGGGTCCGTGGGTCGGAGATTGGCGGCCGGGTGTCATCGAGAGAATCGAGTGCTTGCAACAGTTCCAGGCACAGGGCTGGACTGTGCAACTGCTGGCGCAGGGCCGGTTGGAGGCGCTCTCGCAGCATCAGCAGGGCGTCGTCCAGGTGTCCGGCCCACAGTGTGTGGAAGTAGTGCTCGAGCGGCGACACGAGGTCGGTGAGGGTATGGACCTGCGCGGGTTCGGGAGGTGGCTCGAAGCGTTGGCGTAGGAGATCGTGCATTTCGGCTCTTTGGTGGGGAGGTACACGGTTGTAGACGTACGTGCGGACGGTTGGGTGAAGATGGAGCAATTTCTTCACTTGGTCAGCGTGAGCGAGGCCGCGGGCGAGCAGTTCTTGGACTGCGCCCTCGATGGCGGTTGGATGCTGTTCCTCGTTGAGTCGGTAGATCGATTCGAGATCGATGGCGCTGCGGAAACAGGCCAGCATACCCAGCAGGTTGCGTGCGCTGGACGGCAGTGTGTCGTAGGCGCGTTCTAGGATGGTGTGGCGCAGCACGGCAGTGTCGCCCAGGTAGGTCAACCGGCGTGCCGCCGCGATGTCGCCCGGATGGCCGAGATCTTTGAGGATCAGGCCGGAGAGCAGGCGTAGGCTCAGCGGGTGCTCGCCCAGACTCTCGCAGGCGTTTTCGATGTCGCTGCGCGGGCCGCGCACGCCGCGTGTGAGCAGAAATCCGGCCGCATCCTTGCGCGACAGGCCGCCCAGTGGGTAATCCATGCAGCTCAGTGTTGCCTCGCCGGGGTAGTCCTCGTCTTCGAGGAAGCGCGGCAGCAGGCGTGATGTCGCCAGCACGCGGCTGCGCAGGTCTTGCCGCCCGATCAGCGCGGCCAGGAATCGCTCGACCAGGGGGTCGGCGCATTCGCGCAGCTCGGGATCCAGGCCGTCGCTGGCAGCTTCAGCATCGGTGCTGACGCTGTCGGTCGGGTGGGCCAGGAAGGCGGCGTCGAGCCGCGCTTGTCCCCGGAGCAGGCGTTCGAGGCCGTCGAGCACCAGAAGGCGTCCGGGACGCGTCAGCTCTTCGAGCAGCAGGTCGAGAAGCTGTTCGCTGTCGAGGGCCTCTCCGTCGGTGCCGCTGAGGTAGGCGAGCGCGTGCGCCAGGAAATCGGCGAAGCCTGTGTGTGTCTCGGAGAAGCTCCACCACACCACCTGAGGCCACGAGACGGGCCGCACGTCGTGCATCAACCAGTGCCAGGCCAGGGCGCTTTTGCCGAAGCCATCGGGGGCGCGCAGCAGCATCAGGTGCTCTTTGCCGCTGTTGAGCCAGACGCTGAGAAACTGGCGTTCCGCCACTCGGCCAGTGAAGTCGGGAGCGGTGTCGTACGGGTGAACGAGGCGCCAGTCGGCGCGGATCGGTAGGAGTTTTTGTTCGGTGCCACCGCCGAGTGTACGCAACAGCTGGTACCAGCCGAGACGCAGGTCAGCAGAGGTGCGCAGATCGACGCAGGTCAGGTAGCGCAGGCGTAGCGGTAGCTGGCAGTCCTGGCGCAGCACGGGCACCAGCCGCTGCTCACGGCCGGCGATGTCCAGGTGCAACCGCATCTGGTGTTCCAGGTCACCCCAGGTGGAACTCTGCAGGTAGTCTGGAGTGAGGACGAGCAGGGTCTTCCGGCTCTGCGTCACACCCAGTGTTGCCAGGTCGTCGTCCGGATCGTCTTCCGCCATCGCCGCGGCCAGACTCTGGTCCTGCAGCAGCACTCGAAGCCGGGCCGCTTGGAGTTGCATCAGAAGCTCGTTCTGTACCCATTCGCGGTCACCCGGCCCGTAGCTGACGAAGACGTCATAGTCGAAACTGGCGTCCTGGTTGATCCCGTCCTTCATCACACCGTCGCTCGCTGTTCAGGACCCTATAGCAGTGTATGGACTCAGTGTAATCGAATCGGAGCGGCCTTGGATACTCGCACGGACCAAAGCGCCCGGTTCGAAGCTGCCGGTCCGCCGGTGGCCGTTCAGAGGAGCCAATCTAGAGCAGCCACTTCAGAGCAGGGTGTCGGCCGACGGCAGTTCGAGGTCGGATACTTCACCCGTGTCGAGATCGAGACGATGAAGGCCGCGCTGGCTCGCGGCGTAGAGGCACCGCTGTGTCGCGCTGACGGCAAGGCCTCGCACTCCAGGGAGCGAGGCCAGGCGCCGAAGGGTTCCGTGCTCGGGATCGAGACAGTGGATTGTCGAACTGCCCGCATCGGCGACGCAGACTTGGTCGTCGAGGCAAGCAAGGGCGATGGGCTGGCGGATGGGGCCACCGGGAAAGACCAGCGCTTCGACCCGGGGTGTTTGCTCGAAGTCGAGCACCAGCACGGTGGCCGCGGTCTCGTCCGCCACGTAGACGCGCGAACCGTTTCCCGCCAGCGCCACCGGTCGGCGGAAAGCAGCGCGGTCGAGCGGGCCATCCAGGGATTCGTCTCGGCCGCTGCCGGCCAAGGGAGTCACGCGGTCGCTCACGAGGTGCCACACCTGGTGGCTGCCGGCTGGAGTGAAGAGCAAGATGCCGTCGAGCATCAGGACATCGGTCGGGTCGCACAGTGCTGTTTCGTGGGCGTTGCCAGCGCGCATCTTGACGCCTTCCTCGCCGGTTCCCGCGATCGTCTCGACGCAGCCGCCGATCAGGTCGATCGAGCGCAGCGTGTGCGAGCCGGCGTCGGCCACGAACAGGTGGTCCCCGCTCTGGGTCAAGCCGCTCGGGGTGTGCAGCCGCGCCTGGTGGCAGCTACCGTCGGTGCAGCCGGGCTCGCCGCACCCGAAGCGTCGGCGCACACGCCCGCGCCGGCCGTCGTCGGCCAGATCGATCTCCACCACCTGGTGCCGTTCGGGTACGGCGGCGAACAGGCGTTGGCCCGCGGAGTGGCTGTCGAGGGTCAGAGCAAGGGGCACAGCAGGAAAGGGAAGGTCCATATCGGCGTCATTGTACCGCTTGTCACGCCGAGAGTCCGGCGCCATTGTGCCGGCTCCGGCCGCCCTGGTAGGCTCGGCCACCGCATCCACTCTCGATCCTGACTTCAGGAGCGATCTCGACTCTAGGAGAATGCCGCATGTTCGAGTCCGTGACGCCGGTAGCCCCGGATCCCATTTTCGGACTGACCGAGGCCTTTCGTGCCGATGGCAGCCCGCGCAAGGTCAATCTCGGTGTTGGCGTCTATCAGGACGAGACCGGGCAAACGCCGATCCTGGCGGCGGTGAAGGCCGCCGAGGCACGCTTGCTCGAAAGCGAGACCGGCAAGGTCTACCTGCCGATGGAGGGGCCAGCGGATTACATCGAGGCCGTGCAGCACCTGTTGCTCGGCAGGGACCATCCGCGTCTCGGTGAGCAGCAGGTGGTCACGGTGCAGGCACCGGGAGGTACCGGAGCGCTGCGCGTGGCCGGCGATTTCGTCAAGGCGCTGCACCCTGAAGCGACGGTGTGGATCGGCCGCCCGACCTGGGCCAACCACGACACAGTCTTCGAGGCGGTTGGCTTGCAGCGGGCCGATTACCCCTATTTCGACATCGAAGCCAATCACCTCGACTTCGACGGCATGCTGAAGGCCTTGGAGCAGGCTCGCCCCGGTGATGTCGTCTTGCTCCACGCCTGCTGCCACAATCCGTCCGGTGTCGATCTCGATGCTGAGCAGTGGCAGCGTGTCGCCGAGTTTCTGCTCGAACGTCAACTGCTACCGTTGCTCGATTTCGCCTACCAGGGCTTCCTGCGCGGCACGCGTGAGGATGCCGAGAGTCTACGCATCCTGGCCTCGGTAGTGCCGGAGCTGATGGTGTGCAACAGCTTCTCCAAGAACTTCGGCCTGTACAACGAGCGCGTCGGTGGCCTGACCGTGATCACCCCCTCGGCTGACAGCGCCAAGGCGGTACGCAGCCGCGTCAAGCGGGTGATCCGGGCCAACTACTCGAATCCAGCGTCGCATGGTGCGCGCGTCGTCAGCATGATCTTGCACGATCACGATCTGGAAACGCAGTGGCGCGAGGAACTGTGCCGCATGCGCCAGCGCATCCACGACACCCGCGCCGAGTTCGCCGCCGCTCTCGACCAGCGCGGCGTCCAGCTGTCGGCCCAGGGCAACGACTTCGTCATGCAGCAGCATGGCATGTTCTCGTTCTGCCGCCTGAGTCGCAAGCAGGTACTGCGGCTACGCGAGGACTACGCGATCTACATGGTCGACTCCGGCCGCATCAACGTTGCCGGCATCAACCGGAGCAATCTCGACTACCTGTGTGACGCTATCGCGACGCAGTTCTGAACCAGGGTGTTGGCGGAGTTCAGTCCTCTTCTCCCAGCGCCTCTTCCTCCAGCATTGCCGCCACCTCGTCGCTCGACATCTGGGTGACCTGCAGGTAGACGTCGGCGATTTCGCTCATGTCGAGCCCTTGCTCTTCGCCCGTGGTCTGTAGCCAGGCGCCGAGGGTCGCGGGGGTCGGGGCTTCGAAGACCTGGCGTAGGGGTACCTCGACGACGAAGGCCTCTTGCAGGCGGTTGATCAGGCGGGTGGCGAGCAGGGAGTGGCCGCCGAGGTCGAAGAAATCGTCGTGGATCCCGACGCGATCGAGGCCGAGGATGTCCTGGTAGAGCAGGACCAGCGCTTCTTCGACGACGTGGGTCGGCGGTGCGTATTCGGCGGCCAGTTCGGGGCGTTGTGCGTCCGGCAGCGGTAGCGCACGTCGATCGACCTTGCCGTTGGGGGAGAGCGGCAGCGTGTCCAGGGTCAGGAAGTGGCTCGGCACCATGTAGTCGGGGAGCTGTTCCTTGAGCGGTGCACGCAGGCTCTCGGCCTGGGGGCCGGATTCCCCCGTGACGTAGGCCACCAGGCGATGGTCGCCAGGCCGCACTTCCCGCACTGCGACTACCGCTGCCTCGACGCCAGGCTGCGCCTTCAGCACTGCCTCGATCTCACCCAACTCGACGCGCAGGCCGTGGATCTTGACCTGGAAGTCCATGCGTCCCAGTAGCTCGATGCAGCCGTTGGCGAAAGTGCGGGCCAGGTCGCCCGTCCGGTAGAGGCGTGTGCCGCTCGTTACCCGTTCGGTGGCGAACGGATCCGGCAGGAAGCGCTCGGCGGTGAAGCGAGGGCGACCGGCGTAGCCACGCGCCAGGCCGATACCGCCGAGCAACAGTTCACCGGCGCCGCCCAGCGGTACTGGCCGCATGCATCGATCGACCAGGTGAGCGCTCTGGTTGCGCATCGGCCAGCCGTAGGGGATCGAGCGCCAGCTTTCCTGCAGCGCACCAACTGGGTAGACGATCGAGTGGATCGACGACTCGGTGGCACCGCCCAGGACGATGAAGCGGAAGGCGGGGTTGCCGACGGCGGCACGCGTGCGCTCGACCAGCGGGATCGGTACCCAGTCGCCACCCAAGATGGCCACGCGCAGGGACGACAGGTCGACCGTCCCTTCCTCGGCGTGCTGTTCAGAGTAGTCGATCAGCAGGCCGAGCAGCGATGGCGCTGTATTCCAGACGGTGATCCGGTGCTGTGCTACCAGGTCGGCCCAGTGGCCGGGGTCGCGATCGAGATCCGGGTCGGGGAAGACGATGGTGCCGCCGGCCACCAGCGTGCCGAGTGTCTCGTAGACGGACATGTCAAAGCTCAGCGACGACAGCTGCAGGATTCTCGAGTCCGTGCCGACGCCGAAGCTGGTGTTGAGGTCCACCAGGTTGTTGAGCACGCCGCGATGCCGGATCGCCACGGCCTTGGGGGTACCCGTGGAGCCCGAGGTGTAGATCAGGTAGGCGAGGTTCTCAGGGTCGCAAGGAGCGAAGGATTGCCCGTCGTCCTCGGCATCCTCACCATCCCAGCTCAGCTCGTCGATCTCGAGGATCTCGGCCCGTACCTCCGGCAGCGACGAGCGCAGCACCGCGTGGGTGACGATCACCTCGACGCCAGCGTCCTCGAGCAGGAAGCGCACGCGCTCTTCCGGGTAGCTGACGTCCAGTGGCACATAGCAGGCACCCGCTTCGAGCACGCCGAGAATGGCGGTCGGGACGTCGGCTCCGCGCTGCAGGGCCAGGCCGACGCGGCTCTCGGGGCCGACTCCGAGGTCACGCAGCTGGCGTGCCAGCCGCCGGGCACGATCGTGCAGTTGCCGGTAGCTGTAGCTCTGCTCCCCGGCGAGGATCGCTGTTGCCTCGGGTCGCGTGGCGACGTGCTCGGTGATGACCTCGTGCAGGCAGCGATCGTGCGGGAAGGCGCTGCGCGTGTCGTTGACCTCGTGCAAGAGCAACTGGCGCTCAGCGCCACTGAGCAGGTCGAAGTCCTGGACGCGGCGCGCCGGGTCTTCCACCAGCTGTTCGAGCACCGTCTGGAAGTGGCGCAGCATACGGCGGATGGTCGAGGCGTCGAAGAGGTCAGAGGCGTACTCCAGGCGGCCGGCCAGCTTACCCTCGCCCGACGCCAGGTCGCCGACTTCCATCAGGTACCAGGTCAGGTCCAGTTGCGCCGAGGCACGCTTCGTCTGCTGCGGTTCGAGGGTCAAGTCCGAGGCGACGCCGATCTCCGAGCGCGGTACGTTGAGCAGCACCAGCATCACCTGGGTCAGCGGGTTGTGGCTCAGGTCGCGCTCGGGGGCCGCCATCTCGACCAAGAGCTCGAAGGGCACATCCTGCCTCGCGAAGGCGTCGAGCGTCGTGGTGCGCACGCGGGTCAGCAGGTCGGCGAAGCTGGGGTTGTCGTCGAGCCGAGTGCGCAGCAACAGGATGTTGATGAAGCAGCCGATCAGGTTCTCGATCTCCTGTCGTGGCCGCGTGCCGGTGCCGGAACTGATCACCAAGTCGCGTTGATGGCCGAGCCGCGACAGCGTCACCGCGAGCGCGCTGAGCAGCGTCATGAACAGCGTGACGCCGTGCTGGCGACCCGCCAGCAGCAGTGCTTGCGACAGCTTCGCCGGCAGCTCGAAGTGGACGTCGGCGCCGCGGAAGCTCTGCATCGCCGGCCGTGGACGGTCGAGCGGCAGGTCGAGGACCGGCGGGGCGCCGTCGAGCTGGTCGTGCCAGAAGTCCAGCAGTGGTTGGAGCTCGCCGCTGCGCTCAAGCTCGCGCTGCCAGTAGGCGTAGTCGGCATACTGCACCGGTAGCTCGGCGAGCCTTGGCTCGCGACCCGCCTCCTGTGCTTGGTAGAAGCCAGCCAGCTCACCCACCAGCAATCCGAGGGACCATTCGTCCGAGATGATGTGGTGCAGTACCGCTGCCAGCATGTGGTTGCGCGTGTCGAGACGCAGCAGCAGGGTGTGGATCGATGCCTCGCGGTCGAGATAGAAAGGTCGCTGGGCGCAGGCATCCATCAGCTCTGCGGCGACCGTCTCGCGCTGGTCCGCTGGCAGTGCTTGCAAGTCCACGACCGGTAGCGACTGGAACTGGTGCGCGTGGATGCGCTGCAGCGGTGCTTCGGCGCCCTTACCGAGTTCGAAGGTGGTGCGCAGCGTCTCGTGCCGGGCGACGATGGCGTCGAGTCCGGCCTCCAGCCGCCGTGCGTCGAGATTGCCCTTCAGGCGCACCACCGTCGGGTTGTTGTAGGCGGCGATGCCGGGGGCCAGCTGGTCGATGAACCACAGGCGCTGCTGCGCGAAAGACAGCGGCGCCGTCTCGGGATCTGGGCGCCTCGGGATCGCTGGCAGTTCCGGGCCGGTCTCGGTCGCGGTGAGCCCCTTTCCGGAAGGCAACTCGGACGGGACGAGTTCCGCCAGGCGGGCCACCGTCGGTCGCTCGAACAGCTGCGCTAGCTCGACCTCGACGCCGAAACCACGCTGCAGGCGGGCGATCAGCTGCGTGGCGAGCAGCGAGTGGCCGCCGAGGTCGAAGAAGTTGTCGTCGACGCCCACCGGCTCGACGCCCAGCAGCTCTTGCCACAGCTGCGCCAGCGCCAGCTCGCTGGCCGAAGTCGCGGCGCGGTAGGGCGTTGGTAGCTTGGGACGGGTGTGGACGGTGGTGCTGACACCGCGACCGGCGGGGCTGTCTGTGCCGTCAGCGCTGGGCAGCGTGGCACCGCCCGCCGCGCCGCCCGCGAGCTGCGGCGTTCCCTCGATCCAGTGCCGCTGGCCCTCGAACGGATACGTCGGCAGGGCGACGCGTCGCGGCCGGGCTGGAGGGTCGACGGCGGAGTAGGTCGTGTGCACTGCGGCCCAATCCACCGGTACGCCGGCCAGCCACAGGCGTCCGAGAGCGGTCATCAATGCGAGCCGGTCATCCTGATGACCTCCCAGGCCGTGCGCACCCGGCAGGCTGCCGAACGCCAGGCGCCCTTCCGGCTGCGCGCGCTCCGTCTCCGCATCGGCGGTGGCTTCGTGAGGCAGCTGCAACGCCAGTGACGCCAGGTTGGCTCCCGGACCGACCTCGAGCAGCAGCCGCGATGTTTCGCGCCACAGCTCGTGCACGCCGTCGGCGAAGCGCACCGGCGCCAGCAAGTGCTCGACCCAGTAGTCGGGGTCGCTGGCCTGCTCGTCGGTGATCCAGGTACCGCTGACGTTCGAGATGTAGGGGATCTGCGGGGTGCCGAAGTCGAAGCCGCGGACCAGGTCGCGCAGCTGGTCCGCGATTGGCTGCAGCAGGTGGGAGTGGAAGGCGTGGCGATTCGGCAGGCGCCGGCAGCTGACGTCCGGCAGGTCGCGCGTGAGCCGCGCCTCGGCCGCTTCGATCGCCTCCGGCGTGCCGCTGACCACGGTCAAGGCCGGGCCGTTGACCGCCGAGATCGACAGCCTGCGGTCCGGCGCCGGGCTTTCTTCTGGGCTGGCCAGCTCGTCGGCAAGATGCTGCCGGACGGATGCCTCGTCCAAGCTCAAGGCCAACATCGCGCCCTCGCCGAGCGTCGCGATCAGACGCGCGCGGCGAGCGACCAGCTGCAGCGCGTCTGTGTTCGAGAGGACACCGGCCAGCGTCGCGGCTACGTACTCGCCCAGGCTGTAGCCGAGCAGTGCCGAGGGCGTCACGCCCCAGGCCTGCCACAAACGCGCCAGCGCTAGCTCGACGACGAACAGCGCCGGCTGTGCCAGCCGCGTGTCGGTGAGCGTGCCGAGGTCGGGTCCGGCGCCGCGCAGCATGGCACGCAGGTTCGGACCTGCATCGTCGTTGGTCTGGGGGAGTTCGTCGATACGGCCTGGGAAGAGGTGCGGTCGCAGGTCTTCGCCGAGCTCCGGCGTCAGCAGCTCGCAGTAGCGATCGACCTCGGCGCGGAACAACGGCTCCTTCTCGTACAAGCGGCGCGCCAGGTTCGGATAGTGGTCGCCCAGCCCCGACAACAGGAACGCGACGGGGCGATCGGTGCGTGGGTCTTCGTCTTGCAGCACGCGTCCCGCCGCTCGCTCAGCCAGCAGCTCGGCACCCTCCTGCAGCGAACTCGCTACCACCGCGCGGCGATGACGGAGCAGCCGGCGCCCAGTTTGCAGCGTGAAGGCGGCGTCGGCGAGCAAGGATGCGCTCGCAGAGCCTTCCTGGCCCTGCCCCTGGTCGCGCAGCCAGGCCGCCAGGTTGTCCGTCGCCGTGTCCAAGGCAGTATCGGTGGCGGCGCTGAGCACCAGTACCTGGTGCGGTCGCTGCGTGCGTTCGATCTCGTCGAAGTCGCCTTCCGGTGCCTGCTCCAGGATCGCGTGTGCGTTGGTGCCTCCCATGCCGAAAGAGCTGACACCGGCGATACGCGGTCCGTCACTCCACGGGCGTAGCTCGCTGTTGACGAAGAACGGGCTTCCATCGAAACCACAGCGCGGGTTGGGGGTACGAAAGCCGAGGCTGGGCGGGATCTGTCCGTGCTCGACGGTCAAAGCCGTCTTGATCAGGCCGGTGATGCCGGCGGCGGCGTCGAGGTGGCCGATATTGGTCTTCACCGATCCCAAGGCGCAGAAGCCCTCCGCCTCTGTGTGAGCCCGGAACGCATGGTTGAGCGCCGCCATCTCGATCGAGTCGCCGAGCGGCGTCGCGGTGCCGTGCGTCTCGATGTAACCGATGTCTTCCGCCTCGACCTGCGCCAGCGCCAACGCCTCGGTGATCACCGCCGCCTGTCCCTCGACGCTCGGTGCCGAGAAACCCACCTTGAGGGCGCCATCGTTGTTCACGGCTGTTGCCCGGATCACCGCACGGATCGGGTCGCCATCTTCGAGCGCGTCTTCGAGTCGCTTGAGCACCACCGCGCCCATGCCGTTGCCCACCACCGTGCCGCCGGCCTCGGCATCGAAGGCGCGGCAGTGGCCGTCCGGCGAGAACAAGCCACCCGGCTGGTGGGCGTAGCCCATGCGATGCGGTACGCGCACGGACGCACCGCCCGCCAGCGCCAGGTCACATTCACCATTGAGCAGGCTCTGGCACGCCAGGTGTACCGCCACCAGCGAACTCGAACACGCCGTCTGCACGTTCATCGCTGGCCCGCGAAGCCCCAGCTTGTAGGCCACGCGCGTAGTGAAGAAGTCCTTGTCGCTGCCCAGCATCACCTGCACCGTGTCGGCACCGCTGAGGCGGCCGAACAGCTGGTACAGGAAGTAGCTGTTCATGCTGACGCCAGCATAGGCACCGATCGGGCCGGGAAAGCGCATCGGGTCGACGCCCGCCGTCTCGAAGGCCTGCCAGGCGATCTGCAAGAACAGTCGCTGCTGCGGGTCGAGCAGGGCCGCTTCGCGCGCGCTGAAGCCGAACAGGCGCGCGTCGAACAGCTCGATGTCGTCGAGCACCGCGGCGGCCGGGATGTAGCTCGGATCGTCGAGCGTCGCTTCGTCGACCCCGGCTTCGAGCAACTCGTCGCGCTCGAAGAAGGTGATGCCCTCGACGCCATCGCACAGGTTGCGCCAGAAGGTCTCGACGTCTGGTGCCTTCGGGAAACGCCCCGCCATGCCGACGATGGCGACTTCGTTCTCGCCGCCAGATTCTGAGGAGTCGTCGAAGGCGTCTTCGAGGGCTTCTTCTTCGAAGTTGGGCATGGGATCCGTCCTGGGGAAGAAAAGGGGAATGCGGGCAGGTGTCAGCGGGCGGAGATTAGCACAGGGAGGTGTCGTTCCCAGGCTGATGAGATGCCACGGGAGGGCCAGGCGCGATTGCGGAGATTTAGGCTAGTGAGCTTTCTGGAAGTGCCCGGGAAATGCCTTGGATGAACGCGCGCAGGCTGGGAGACTTCGGGTCTTCGAGATCCAGGTGAGGTGCGATGCTCTGGCCCCATTCGTACTTGTCGGCGCCAGTGCAATTCTTCGGGTCTTTCCGTAGGGCCTTCGCCAAGTGTTCCCAGGCGCCTACTACCGCGTCCGGGGCAGGTAGGTTAGAAAGCTTGGCTTTGGAGTACGCGTTCCGTATAGCTTCGGGATCTGCGAGAAACCAGGACTCGATCTCTTCGACAGCGATGCGAAACAGTACGTTTGCTGGCCGGTTGTCCAAGTTCGTGTAGAGCTCGACGAGCTGTTGCTTCAATTCTCGGCAGTCGTCCCGATCCGCGTCGATGAGCACGACGAGCCAGTAGGTCGGTGGCAGCGCGGAGTATCCTCGAATCTTGGCAGGTAGCTGATCGAGCAAACCACGTTGCCTCGGATCGGGTCTCTCTTGTGGGTTCTCAGGAAGCCTGCCGCGACCCTGGTGCGGGAGGATCCGGAAGTGAGTTTCTTCTTCCAGCTGAAATCGTCGTTGCAGGATCTCGCGTACCGTGGGGACGTCGGCTTCGCCTTCGGTCAAGATCTCGAAAAAGGGTTTCACGGATTGCCTCGGCCGAAGTGGTTGCTGTACCAAAGGCTGCCGAGTGGAATTCCTTCATTGAAGAGTTCTTGCACTCCGCGTTGCTCCGTGGCCCGGACTGCTGTTGTGAAACCCTGAGTGCTCTTCTCCAAGATCCAGACCTCGCTCGGAGACAGGGCATCGACAAGGTGAGGTGAGTGAGTAGTGAGCAAGATCTGTGGGCCGCCGGAGGCTTGTGCGTAGGCCTTCATCTCGCGTGCCAAGGGAGCTAGCAACTGATGGTGCAGTCCGTTCTCTGGTTCTTCGATGCCGATCAGCGGTGCGGGTGAAGGGTCCTCTAGCAGCAGCAAGTAGGCGAGCATCTTCAGAGTGCCGTCAGACATGTCTTGTGCGTAGAAGGGATCCTCGAAACCACGGTCATTGAACTGGATGAGTAGCCGGCCATCCTTGGAGCGTTCGTGGGTGATCTGTTGGATGCCGGGGATCTTTCGAGAAATGCGGCTCAGTACTTTGGAAAAGCGCTTCGGGTTCTCCCGCTCCACAAACTGCAGGTAGTTGGCGAGGTTGTCTCCGGTACGGTTGAGATGCTTGTGAGCGCCCGCCATCGGTATCTCGCGGGCCATCTGGGGTAGGAAGTACGAGAGGTACCAGCCTTCTAGGAACTCTCGGAAGGCGACGATCCGTGGATGGTCGGCCAGATTTCCAAGCGTCGTGATTCCGAGGCGCTGAGGGTCTTCGAGTCGCACGTCGATCTTCGTATTGCCCTCCTCCTTCTCGGTGGCTTCGCCTGTCCAAGCCTCGCCTTTGCCGTGGCGGATGTTCAAGAAGGAGAAGGGGTGGCCAAGACCTTGGCCCTTGCGTCGCTGCCGCAGTCGTTCGTGGACGACCTCGGGTCGACCATGCCTATCTAGATCGATGTGCAGTGAGTAGCTGATTGGACGAGCGCGTCGATCCTGGCGGTAGTAGATCTCGAACTGAATCGGCCCGTCCTGACCTCGCGTGCGGAGGCGCTCGAAGCCTCCTCGGTGTGGGCGGTCGCAAGCTTCTTCAACGCCGTCGCGCAAGCAGTCTCCCAGGAAGCCCAGAGCGTCCATCAAGGACGTCTTACCAGAGCCGTTCGGGCCAATCGCGGCCAAGAAACGTGGCAAGGGCCTTGGCTCTTGGTCCTCGAAAGTCTTGCCAAGCGAGACATCCCGCAACGAGCGGTAGTTCTGAATGCGAATGCCTTCCAGCTGTGCCATGCGGAGATTCTAGCGGACAGGCTCGGGAGTCTGCTCAGCCGAGTCCCCCCTGAGTCGTCAGATCCCGCTTCCACGACCAGTACCCAAATACGCACATCACCAGGAACACCCCATACAGCCCCGCCGTCAAGTACAGCTCCTTGACGGTGTAGATCCCCACCGCAACGACATCGACCACGATCCAGAACAGCCAGTTCTCGATCTTCTTCTTCGCCATCAGCCACTGCGCGATCAGGCTGGCGACGGTGGTGAAGGCGTCGCCGTAGGGAAGGGCGGCGTCGGTGAGGGAGGACATGGCGTAGCCCCAGGCGGCGGTGCCCAGGATCGCCGTGGTGATCCAGCCGCTGCGCGCGCGACCGCTCAGCTCGGAAACGGGCAGGCGGCCGTGGTCCTTGCCGCCGTGCAGCCACTGGTACCAGCCGAAGAACTGCACGCCGACATAGATCACGTGCAGGATGACGTCTGAATACAGCTTGGCCTGGTAGAAGATGACGATGTAGAGCGAGACCTGCACCAGGCCGGTCGGCCACGTCCAGATGCTCTGGCGCACGCTGAAGCCGACGCACAGCAGGCCGAAGAGAACGGCGGTGACTTCGAGAGTCGACATGATCGCGGAGACTATCGCGATTCTCTCTACGGCTTGACATCTCGTACTCCCGTCTCTAGAATTTTGATTAATCAAAATTCATGGTTCGATCAGGCTCAACGTCTCCTCCTGAACCAAGACGAGGTCCACGATGAAACCCTTCTCCGTCCAACGCAGTCTGCTTCTCACCTGCACCCTGTTGTCTCTGGTGCCCGGTCTGCTCCGGGCGGACGACGCACCTCCCGAGGATCCCGAAGCGACCTTCGAAGATCAGGTCGTCGTCTCGGCCTCGGGCCGCGCGCAGCGGCTGGCCGAGGTGCCGGTGCACTTGCAAGTCGTGGAGCGCGAAGATGTCGAGAAGCTGATGGCGCGGACGCTGGCGGACGCCATGGAGTGGACGCTGGGGATGCGCGTGGAGAGCAACTGCCAGAACTGCAATGAGTCGAAGATTCGACTGCTCGGCATGGAGGGGCCGTACACGCAGATCCTGGTCGACGGTCAGCCGACGGTGTCGTCGTTGGCGCTGGTGTACGGGGTCGAGCAGCTGCCGGCGCGGATGTTTGACAGCATCGAGGTCGTCAAGGGTGGGGGTTCGGCGCTCTATGGTGCCGGAGCTGTGGCGGGGGTGATCAACCTTCTGCCGCACCGACCGTCGCACCGACACTTGGAGCTGGAGGCGCGAGGGGGCTCGATGAATGGGGCTACGGGGCGTGCTTCAATGTCGACCTACCTTGCGATGCTGGACGGTCGGCTCGACGGCGACTTCAAGAGCGGCAGCTGGAGCTTGTTCGGGCAGGTCGACGACGGCGAGGCCGTGGACCTTGATGGTGACGGCTTCTCGGACGTGGCGCGGCGCGAACTCGCGACGTTGGGGCTACGGCTGGAGCAGGGCTTCCTGCAGCAGGCGGCACAGCTGACCGTGGATGCGTCGTGGGTCGAGGCGTCGCGACGGGGTGGCGATCGACTGCATCTGCCGCCGGAGCAGGCCGAGATCGCTGAAGCCATCGACACCGAGCGCGCGGGCTTGAGTCTCTCCTGGCTGCACGCGCTTTCCGGGCGCTTCGACTACCGGGCGCTCGTTTCGGTTGCCGACACGGAGCGTGACAGCTACTACGGCACCGGCATGGACCCGAACGCCTATGGTTCGACCGACAATCCGTTGACCGTCGCTGACGTGCAGCTCTATCACCACTGGCGCGGTGGTCCGACGGCCGACTCCGCATCGACACACTCCCTCACCTGGGGGCTGCAGTACCGCCGCGACCAGGTACGCGACGCGCAGCCCGGCTACGGCCGCTTCCTGCAGGAGGACTACCGCGACTGGGCGCTGTTCGTGCAGAATGACCACCGCCCGTCCGACAATGTCTCCTTGACCTATGGCCTGCGCGTCGACGATCACTCGGTGGTCGAGGGTGAGGCCATTGTTTCGCCACGGCTGGCGGCGCTGTGGTCACCGAGGCCCGATCTGACCTTGCGGGCATCCTGGTCGCGTGGCTTCCGGCCGCCGGTGGTGTTCGACGAAGACCTGCACATTGCTCTGGTGGGGGGCGGTGACGTGCAGGTGGTGCGCAACGCACCGGATCTGGACGCTGAGCGCTCGACCAGTTCGTTGATCAGCCTGGAATGGCGGCCGCGCGTGCGGCTGGGGGGGGATCGCGGTAGCTCGGCTTATCTCGAACTCAACGCCTTCCAGCATCGTTTGCAGGACCTCTTTCATCTGGTCGAGACCGACGAGCCGGCGACACCGGAGATCGAGTGGACGCGTGGCAACTTCGGTGGCGCCCGCATCCGCGGTGTCGAGCTGGCGGGTGGGCTGCGCTTCGGGCCTCGCCTGGGTGTCGATGCCGGCTTCGTCTGGCAGACGTCGCGCTTTGATCATCCGGAGCAGGAGTTCGGTAGCCTGGACTTCTGGCGCACGCCCGAGCGCTACGGCCTACTGACGCTCGTCTGGAGCCCGACGTTGGCGAGCCTTGGCCTGGGTCAGCTTGGCGTGGAAGGTGACATCGACGTCTTCCTTGGCTTCCAATACACCGGGCCGATGCTGGCGCCTCACTATCTGCGCTTCGCCTCGGTCGCGGAGGGCTCTGACGAAGACCGTCTCGAACGTACGCCGGCCTTCCTGACCGCTGATCTCAACATCGCGCGCGAGTTTGCTCTGCCTTCCTCCGTGAGCCAGGGGGGGCACGCGGGAGATCGGCGGTTCACTGTGACGCTCGGGCTGCGCAACCTGACGAACGAGTTCCAGGACGACCTCGACCGCGGACCGCTGCGCGACTCGGCCTATGTCTACGGACCGCGCTTTCCGCGTACCGTGTCGTTGGCGATCAAGGTAGATTGGTGAAGTTGCCAGCTACCTTGATGAACACTAGACTGGAAAGTGGATTTTTCGATATGTCAAAACTCGTAGCCTTCTCCTTCCTGACCCTGGTACTCACCTTGCTGCTCGCAGCCTGCGGCGCTCCCGCACCGGACGGTGCTGCTGGGCGACGCGCGCCGGACGGCGCACTTGAGCGAGACGGGCCGCTGCGCGTCGTGACCACGACGGGCATGATCGGCGACATGGCGTCGCGCATCGCTGGCGAGCACGCGGAGGTGGTTTCGCTGATGGGGCCGGGCATCGATCCGCACCTCTACAAGGCGAGCGAGAGCGATGTGCGGCGGCTGGCGTCGGCGGACCTGATCCTCTACAACGGTCTGCACTTGGAAGGCAAGATGGGCGACATCCTGGTCAAGATGGCGCGCAGCCGACCGGTGGTGGCGGTGACCGAGGCAGTTCCGGCGGAGGCGCTGCGCGAACCGCCGGAACTGCAGGGGCAGTACGACCCGCACATCTGGTTCGATGTTCGTCTGTGGGCGTCCACGCTGGCGCCGATCACGGATGAGCTGGTGGAACTCGATCCCGAGCACGCGGACATCTACCGCGCCAATGCCGAGGCAGTGCGTGCCGAGTTGCTGGAAGTCGACGCCTGGGTCGCGACGCGAGTGGCCGAGATCCCGCGTGAGCGGCGCATCCTGATCACCGCGCACGATGCCTTCGGCTACTTCGGTGACCGCTACGACATCGAAGTCATGGGCATCCAGGGCATCAGCACGGTCGCTGAAGCCGGGCTCAAGGATGTTGACCGCGTCGTCGACACCATCGTCGAGCGTGGCGTCAAGGCGATCTTTGTCGAGTCCAGCGTGCCGCGGCGCGCCGTCGAAGCGGTGCAGGCGGCGGTGCGCGATCGAGGCAATGAAGTGGTGATCGGCGGCCAGCTGTACTCCGACGCGATGGGCGCCGCCGGCACGCCGGAAGGCACCTATGTCGGCATGGTGCGCGCCAACGTCGAAACGCTGGTCGAGGCGCTGCGCTGAACGGTGGTGGACTCGAGGAAGGCAGATCATGAGTGAACAAGGTGTCAGCAAGACGGAACAAGGTCCCAGCGATAGCGTTACGGCGATCGAGGTGCACGACCTCACTGTCGCCTACCGCACGCAGCCGGTGCTGTGGGACGTCGACTTCGCTTTGCCTGAAGGCAAGTTGATCGCCGTCGTCGGCCCCAACGGTGCTGGCAAGAGCACGCTGCTGAAGGCGATTCTGGGTCTGGTCAAGCCGATCACCGGCTGGGTCCAGATCTTCGATGCCCCCTACCGCCAGCGCCGCTCATGGGTGGCCTATGTGCCGCAACGCGAAAGCGTCGACTGGGACTTTCCGACCAGTGCGCTCGACGTCGTCACCATGGGGCTCTATGGCACCCTCGGCTGGTTCCGCCGGCCCGGCCGCAAGGAGCGGGACAAGGCGTTGCAGTGCTTGGAGCAGGTAGGCATTCCGGAACTCGCCAGCCGCCAGATCAGCCAGCTCAGCGGCGGCCAGCAACAGCGCGTCTTCCTGGCGCGCGCACTGGCCCAGGACGCCCGGCTCTACTTGATGGACGAGCCCTTCGCTGGCGTCGATGCGACCACCGAGCGAGCGATCCTGTCGCTGCTACAAGAGCTGCGCGCTAGTGGTCGCACCGTCGTGGCCGTGCACCACGACTTGCAGACCGTCGCCGAGTACTTCGACCACGTTGTGCTACTCAACATGCGACTGGTGGCCGAGGGGCCGGTCGAGACGACCTTCACCTCCGAGAATCTGCAGCGCACCTACGGCGGCCGGCTCACGGTGCTGACCCAGGCCGCCGAGGCACTGCTGGCCGCGCGCGCTGAAAAACCATCGCTGCAGCAGCAGCGCTGAGACGAGGTTCGCCCAGGGTTACCGTCATGTTCGAACTCTCCTTCACCGCCCGCAATGTCCTGATCGGAGCCACGCTTCTGGGTGTGGTTGGCGGAGTGTTGGGCTGCTTCGCGTTGCTGCGCCGCCAGAGTCTGCTCGGCGACGCCCTCGCCCACGCGGCCCTGCCTGGCGTGTGCCTGGCCTACCTGATCACTGGCAGCAAGAACCCGCTACCGCTGTTCGCCGGTGCCTTGGTGGCGGGCTTCGCCGGGGCGCTGCTGATCCTGGTGGTGGTGCGCTGGAGTCGCATCAAGGAAGACAGCGCCATCGGCTTGGTGCTGAGCGTTTTCTTCGGCGTTGGCATCGTGCTCTTGACGCACATCCAGAAGCTGCCGCTGGGCAATCAGAGCGGGTTGGACAAGTTCCTCTTCGGCCAGGCCGCGACGCTGATGCCACGTGACATCCAGATGATGGCGATCCTCGGTGGCCTGGTGCTGACGACGGTGCTCTGGCTGTACCATCCGCTCAAGCTCTTCTGCTTCGACCGCGATTTCGCGGCCAGCCAGGGCCAGCCTGTGCACCGCCTGGAGATCGTGCTGACGGTGCTGCTCGTGGTGGTCGTGGTCGTCGGCCTGCAGACCGTAGGTGTGGTGTTGATCGTCGCCACGCTGATCACCCCCGCGGCGGCGGCGCGCCAGTGGACCGAGCGCCTGAGTGTGATGCTGGTGTTGGCGGCGTTGGTGGGCGGCAGTGCCGGCGCCGTGGGGGCGCTGTTCAGCGCCAGTGTTGCGCATCTGCCCACCGGGCCCGTGATCGTGCTGTGCTCCAGTCTGATGCTGGTCGTCTCGCTGCTGCTGGCTCCGCGTCGCGGCATGCTGTGGGCCTGGGTCGAGGAGCGGCGCGTGGCGGCACGCATTCGCAAGGAGAACCTACTCAAAGATCTGTACCGTCTGGGCGAACGGCGCGGCGACTGGCAGGGGCAGGTGTCCTGGGCGCAGGTAATGGGGGAGCGTGGACAGAGTCGCACGCAGCTGCGACGCGTGGTGGCGCGCGCGCCGGTGCGCGGGCTGGTCGAGATCAACGGCAGTGGTCTACGGTTGACCGCCGAGGGCCTCGCCGCCGCTGAGCAGGTGGTCCGCAAGCACCGCTTGTGGGAACTCTATCTGACGCGTCGGTTGGAGCTGCCCAGCGACCACGTGCACCGCGACGCCGAGACCATGGAGCACGCGCTGACCCAGCAAGACGTGGCGCGCCTCGAGGAAGTCTTGGGCTTTCCCGAGGTCGATCCGCACGGGCGCCCGATTCCTGGCGGCGAGACGTCGAGGAGCGCGGCATGAACCCGACCTGGACCATTCTGCTGGTCGGCTCGTGCGTCGCGGCCTCGTGTGCCTTGCTCGGCAGCTTCCTGGTGCTGCGCCGTATGGCTCTGCTCGGCGATGCCATCAGTCACGCCGTGCTGCCTGGCATCGCCATCGCTTTCCTGCTCACGGGTGAGCGCTCGCCGTTGCCCATGCTCCTCGGTGCCGGCGCGCTCGGTGTTCTCACCGTCTTCCTGGTCGCGCTGTTCAACCGCACCCGCCGTTTGCGCGAAGATGCGTCCATCGGCGTCGTCTTCCCGGCACTCTTCTCCCTCGGTGTCATCCTGATCAGCCGCTACGCTGGGCAAGTCGACCTCGATCTCGATTGCGTCCTCTACGGCGAGATCGCCTACACGCCCTGGGACGTGCTGTTCTGGAATGGCCAGTCGATCGGTGCCAAGGCGCTGTGGCTCAACGGGTTCGTGCTGGTCTTCGATCTGGCCCTGGTGCTGCTGCTGTTCAAGGAACTCAAGCTCACCACGTTCGACCCCAAGCTCGGTGCGGCGCTTGGCTTCGCGCCGGTGACGCTGCACTACCTGTTGATGACCGCGGTCTCGGTGACCGTCGTTGGCGCCTTCGAGTCGGTGGGTGCCATCCTGGTGGTCGCCATGCTGGTCGTGCCGCCAGCCACCGCCTACCTGCTCACCGACCGTCTGGTGACGCTGCTCGGCTTGGCGGTCGGACTCGGCATTACCTCTGCCGTCGCCGGCTACTGGCTGGCCCGCTGGTGGGATGCTTCCATCGCTGGCGCCATGGCGAGCGTCACCGGGGCATTGTTCCTGCTCGCTTTCCTGCTGTCGCCGCGCTACGGCCTGCTCGCCAAGCTGCACCGCGGCCGTCAGTTGAAGAGGGCGATGGCCGAGCAACTAGTGCTGCTCCATCTGCGTCGCGGTGGCAGTGGCATCCCCATGGCTCAGCTGGGTGGCCGCTTTGCGTGGTCCCCTGAGCGGTTGCAGCGTGTGGTGCAACGCCTGCGACGTCTCGGCTTGGTGAAGCTGGAGGCCGAGGGCGTCCAGCTCACGGGTGCTGGTCTGGAGGCCTTGGAACGCAGCAAGCTGGCGCCACTGCGTCACCAGCTGGAGGTCGCCGGCGGCTGAAGGCCTGGCGGCGGCTGCAGCGTGCTTGGATGCGTTGCAAGGGCAATCGGTTAAACTACCCAATTATGCGCCAAGACTTTCGCCTGGCCTGGCGTGCACTGCGCCGCCGGCCACTCCTGACGCTGATCGTGGGCTCGACGCTGGCCCTGGGAATCGGTGTGACCGGCGCCGTCTTCGGACTGGTGGATGTCTTGTTGCTGCGGCCGGTGCCGGGAGTGACAGCTCCCGAGGAACTGGTGTCCGTGCACGGTACCCGCAGAGGCAGTCCCGAGGCGCTGATACAGCTGACCTACGCCGATTTCCGAGACTACGACCGGGGCACCACGGAAGTACTCAGTGGGCTGGCTGCCTACGCGGAAGCCAGCTTCGCTCTCAGTGCCGGCGAGCCGAGTGTGCGGGTTCCGGGAGTGGCGGTCAGCACCGACTACTTCCAGGTCTTGGGCGTTCAACCCCACTTGGGGAGCTTCGCGGCCTTTCGCGACCAGCCGACGCCAGCGGTCGTCGTGCTCGGCTACGACTACTGGCATGGGCATCTGGACGCCGATCCGGACATCCTTGGGCGCCGGATCGATCTCAACGGGGAACCGCTGACGGTCGTTGCGGTGGCTCCGCGTGGTTTCCGTGGTGTGGACCTGGTGTTCGAGGCGTCGGTCTGGGTGCCGCTTGGCCAGTTCAAGCAACTGGCCCGCGGAATCTTCGCCCAGTTGGGAGGCGTCGAGAACCGGCAACAGGCTTGGCTGCGCGCCGTCGGCCGCGTTGCGCCAGGGCAGCAGTTGGAGCAGGCGCAGCTCGTCTTCGACGCGCTCTCCGGCAGCCTCGCGGAGGCTTACCCCGAAGTTGCCAAGGGGCGCGGCGCCAAGGTGCTGCCCCTGGCCCAGGTGGCTTTCGGGCGTGGCATGCGTGGCCACGTGGTGCGATATGCAGGGCTCTTGCTAGCGGTCACTGGCTTGCTCTTGCTGGTCACCTGCCTCAACGTCGCCGGCCTGCTGGTGGCGCACGGCCTGACGCGGGATCGCGAGATGGCGGTGCGGCGCAGCGTCGGCGCCGGTACCTGGAACCTCGTCCGGTTGCTGCTGTTCGAGAATCTTGGGCTGGCTCTGCTCGGCGGTCTCGGTGGCCTAGGGTTGGCCGCGGGACTCTTGCCTCTGCTGTCGCGCTTGCACTTGCCGCTCAACCTCGACGCCGCTGCCGTCACGCCGAATCTCGACCTGCGCTTCGCAGCGCTGGTCTTTGCTCTGGCAGTAGCCAGTGGGCTGATCTTCGGCGTGCTGGCGGCACTGCGCACCGCCCGTGTCGATCTACGCACGATGCTGCAGGGGGGCTACAGTCGTTCGGCGCGTTGGACGCTCTTCGGCATGCGCGACCT
Source organism: uncultured bacterium (assembly GCA_965368975.1). GTDB lineage: Bacteria > Acidobacteriota > Thermoanaerobaculia > Multivoradales > JAHZIX01 > CBDUPA01. The sequence goes on from CBDUPA010000005.1 coordinate 68,227, forward strand.
GCTCGTGACCGGTCAGATCGCGTTGTGCGGCGTGGTGCTGGTGGCCGCAGTTCTACTACTGTCGACCTGGCGCAATCTCGACGCTGTCGAGACCGGTTACGAAGATCGCAACCTGCTGCTGGCCAGCCTCGACCCGGAGGAGAGCGGCTACCCGGCGTGGAAGTTGCCCCAGTTCTACGACAAGCTGCGGCAGCGCCTGGAACGCTTGCCCGGAGTCGATCGCGTGTCGCAGGCCAACGCGCTTCCCATGCTCGGCGCCGGCATGGCGGTCGAGTTGACCGTCGAGCCCTACGACTACGTACCTCCAGAGGAGGCCGCCGCCTGGCCTTCTGCCAAGCACGCCATGGTCGGTCCGGGTTTCTTCGCCACCGCCGGGGTCAAGTTGCTGCACGGCCGGACCTTCCAGGAGATGGATGGTCCGGACGCACCGGCGGTTGTGTTGGTCAATGAGACATTGGCGCGCGAGTTCTGGCCCGATCAGCCGGCGATCGGCCGGCAGCTCGAGCTGTATGACACACCGGAGCCGTTCGAAGTCATTGGTGTGGTCGCCGACTGTAAGTACGCCAGTCTGCGAGAATCGCCGCGTCCAACTTTGTTCCTGGCTTTCTCGCAGTGGTCCAAGAGCAAGTTGGGACCGATGCTGATGTCGCCGATGACCGTCATGGTGCACGCGGACGGCGCCCCGGGAGCCCTGGCGGCCGACCTGCGCAACACGGTCGAGGCGCTCGACTCGATGCTCCCGGTCTTCGACCTGCGCACCCTCGACGAGACCCGTTCTGCCGCCATGCGCTCCGAGCGTCAGCTGGCGGCGCTGTTCGGTTCTTTCGCCATCTTCACGCTGTGCTTGGCGATGTTCGGTCTGTTTGGTGTCCTGACCCACGCCGTGCTGTGCCGGCGCCGTGAGATGGGTATCCGCCTGGCCTTGGGTGCCCGTCCCCGTGATCTTCGACGATTGGTGGTACGGCGGGCGCTGGTCCTGTGTGTGCCCGGGATTCTCGGTGGTCTGGCGGCGGCGCTGGCCCTGTCGAGTTTCCTTTCCGGCCACCTCTTCGGTCTCGGTGCCGCCGATCCGGCCACCTACGTCAAGGTCGCACTGACATTGATCGGCTTTGCCCTCCTGGCTAGCCACCTACCGGCGCGCCGCGCGGGCCGCCTGGCACCGGAGTCGTTGCTCAAGGAGGCGTGAGCCCGAGACGCAGCTTGGCCGAAGACAGAACGACCCCCGCGACCGTCAAGGCACGGGGGTCGGCTAGATCCGGCTGGGCTCTTCAGCTGAAGAGCCCGCTCAGAACGGGTCGCAGACGTCGCAGCGGCTGCCGGCCGAGTCCGGGTCGAGGAAGGTTTCCGGCAGATCCGGCTCTTTGCCACCGGCCAGGTGCAGGTTGCTGTCCGCCAGACGGCGCAGGGTCTCGCGGTTCAGGGTCAGTTTCTTGCTGCTCTTCTTCATGGACTAGGTCCTCCTCGATCAAAGTGAGTCGTCAACATCGGTGCTTCTGCTCGAACTGATTTCGAGCGGTATCCATTGTCCGAGGCCGGGGAGCCCCTTGTCAATTCATGGCTGTCAATGCAGGCTCTCCCTGCAGGGCGGTGGAATCAGGCTTCAGGCAGCCGGGGCGTCCTCCGAGGCTTCTACGAACGTCCCTTCCGGGGGCACACGGTGCGTCTGCCTGGCGGCTTCGAGGCGTTTGAGGGCCCGCGGTCGCAGGTCAGCGTAGCGCAGGCTACTGCGGCTCTCGTTCCAGTCGAAGTCCCCTTGGGCGGCGGAGCGGCCCTGGATCAAGAAGTCGGTGAAGGCGTCGAGCAGCGGGTAGCCGGTGGCGTGTTCGAGGAACAAGAATTGCCCCATCTGGTTGACCTCCAGGAAGAGGTGCCGGCCGTCCGGGGTGACGATCAGGTCGAAGCAACCGAAGACCAGGCCGAGGTGGTCGAGCAGGCGGCTGCAAGCGTCGACTACGGCGGTGGGCAGTTCGATCGGCTCCATGTGCAGCTCGTGGTACGACTTGCGCCAGTCGAGTCGGCCGGTGCGTGTCTGTTGTGAGCAGACCTTGAAAGCGAAGGGACGCCGGCCCATGAGCGTCAGGCGGATCTCGTAGGCCTTGGGCACCAGGGCCTGGTAGATGCCCGGAGCGGCGCGCAGGAGCTCGTCGCTCACCAGGTCGTCCTCGGTGACGCGGCTGGTGTAGGGCATCCAATAGGTCTCGTCGTCCTTCCAGGGTAGCCCCTTGAGTGGCTTGTAGACAGCACTACCGCCCTGGTCCCGTAGGAAGGCGCGGATTTCGTCCGGATCGTTCGAGTACAGCGTTTCGGGCACTTCGAGACCGACGCGCGAGGCGTGGTACGACTGCAAGATCTTGTTGCCATGGCGGACGGCGCTCTGCGGGTTGACCCAGAAGGCCGACGCTTCGAGCAGTTGCATCAGCCCCTGGCGCGATGTGCGCACGCTCCACTCAGCGAAGTCTCGGTCTGCCGGGTGCAGGGTGAGGGGGTCGAGGTAGTGCGTCGGACGCCGGTTCCACACCACGTCGAAGTGGGGGTCCTGGAGGTCGAAGTCGGGACCGCGCAGGCGAATCGAGGTCGACACCCGACCCTCGGAGGCGGCGAAGCGCATGCTCTCGCCTGCGTTCATGGGGAAGTCGGAGGTGTGCCACAACACGGGAGACTGTCCTTTGGCTTCCAGCGCGGTCTGGACCGCGTAGGCGTGCAAGTCATCCGGCTGCGACAGGATCAGAATCGAAGTCGACATAGCAGGTCATCCCTAGAGCAAGAGGTGAAACAAGGAGAGAGAGGGAAAACGGGGCGGTGCCCCTTGTGACAGGAACACCGCCCCGGTATGTCGTACGGAGTGTGGAAGGTTTAGTCGCCGTCTGGCCCGAGGTTGGTGACGTCAGTGCCGCCACCCGTGATCTCAGGAGTTGTGGTCGGATCGGAATCATCGCGACCACCACCGCCGAGGATATTGCGAAGGTCCTCGGCAAGTACGCGGGCCAGAACGCGACCGGAGCGGGGATGCTGCAATTGAGCAACGTTCTTACGCATGGCTGCTCCTTTCAAGGTGAGTGAAGGACGCGGGCGAACCGCGATTCCTCCGTATTCAAAGCCACTCCCGTGGGCGCGTCCGTTATTCGGACTCGTCTATACCTACGTAGAACAAGCCTCTGGGGTATACCGTGGATTCCTGGTTTTACAGTTTTTTGCAACTCGCGGTTTTCGGAGGCAGGCATGCGGGTGCGCTAAGATCGCGGCAATGCTCCACGCGCGCGGAACCGTTTCGAAGCTGTTCGTCCTCTCGGCGCTGTACTTCATGCAGGGGCTGCCGTATGGCTTTCAGACAGGCGTTCTGGCGGTGCTGCTGCGCGAGGAGGGGGCGTCGCTGACGGCCATCGGTCTGGCCAGCTTGCTGTCGCTGCCGTGGATGATCAAGGCGATCTGGGGTCCCTTCGTCGACCGCCTGGGGTCGGAGCGCTTCGGTCGGCGGCGCAGCTGGATCGTGCCACTGCAGAGTGCACTGGTGGCGTGTGTGGCACTGCTCATCTTCGTGCCGCCGGAGCGCTTGCCGCTGATGGTGGTGCTGGTGCTGGCGATGAACCTGTGCGCCTCGACGATGGACGTGGCGGTCGACGGGCTTGCGATCGACCTGCTGCGCCGCGACGAGCTGGGCTACGGCAACATCGCGCAAGTGGTCGGCTACAAGGTCGGCATTCTGACCAGCAGCGGTATCCTGCTGGCCTTCAACGATGTCATCGGCTGGAGCGGTCAGTTCGTCGGCATGGCGGTGCTGATGCTGCTCGTGCTCGGCGTCACGCTGGCCTTCCGGGAGCCGCCCCGGTCCGGTGTCGCGGTCGTCGTCGAGAGCGGGGACGCCGCAGCCAGCGCGGGCGTCCCGGGGGAGGTCGCGGTGCGTTCGGGCATGTTGCCGGACCTGCGCAGTGTCCTGCGCCTCCTGTGGCAGGCCCTGCGCCTACCGGGGACCGTCTGGCTGTTGCTGTTCATCGCCAGCTACAAATTCGGCGAGAGCCTGGCCGATGTCATGTTCCGCCCGTTCTTGATCGACGCTGGCATCAGTGCCGCTCAGATCGGAATCTGGGTCGGCACCTGGGGTACCGTCTTCTCGATCGCCGGCTCGGTCACCGGTGGCATCCTGGCAAGTCGCTTGCCCCTCATCACCGCGGTTGGCTGGACGGCCTTCTTGCGCATGCTGTCGGTGGCCGGTGAATGGTGGCTGACCCAGATCGAAGTGACGCCGACCGCTGTCATCACAGTGACCTGCGCCGAGCACTTCTTCGGCGGCGCGCTGACCACTGCCATGTTTGCCTTCATGATGTCGCGCGTCGACCGTCGCATCGGGGCCACTCACTTCACCGTACTGGCGACCGTCGAGGTGGGGGGCAAGGGGGTTGCAGGGGTCGTATCGGGTGTGTTGGCGGACAAGTTCGGGTACGCGGATGTCTTTGCCCTGGCGACGGTTCTCTGCGCCGCCTTTCTGTTGCTCCTGGTGCCACTGTCGAAGGCGCAGAGGGCGGAAATGCGGAGCTGACGATGAGCGACGGCACCGATGGCATCACCGAGATCCTTCGAGAGTGGTGCGGCGGGACGCCGGAAGCGCTCGAGAAGCTCATGCCGCTGGTCTTCGGGGAGCTACGCAAGCTGGCGCGCTCACACTTCCGGCGCGAACCGTCCGGCCATACGCTACAGCCGACGGCCCTGGTCAACGAGGTCTATCTGCGCCTAGAGCGGCAGATGCACGTGCAACTGATCAACCGCACGCAGTTCTTCGCCTTCGCCTCGCGCCTGATGCGCCGCATCCTAGTCGACCACCACCGAACACGGCAGGCGGAGAAGCGCGGGAACGGGCAAGTCCTGGTGACTCTCGACGAGGCTCTGCGCGGGGGCCGCGCCGCCGCCCGCGCGAGGACGATCGAGCGAGTCGATATCCTGGCGCTGGATGAGGCCTTGGAGTTGCTCAAGGAGCTGGATCCACGGCAGTGCCGAGTCGTCGAGCTGCGTTACTTCGGGGGCTTGACGATTCCCGAGACAGCACAGGTGCTGGGCATTTCGCCGGCCACTGTCAAGCGCGAGTGGGCCGTTGCCAAGGCGTGGCTGCAGTATCGACTCCGTTCGCCGGGGGTGTCCGTGTGACGCGCTGGGAACGTCTGAAGCAGGTTCTGGGTGCGGTGCTCGAGCTGCCGGCCGACGAGCGGCGCGCTTTCCTCGACGCTCACTGCAATGCTGAGCTGCGGCACGAGGTCGAAGCGATTCTCGATGCTCACCAGGACGAGGGCTTTCTGGAACAGCCGGTGATCGGCGATGACAGCCTGCTGCCGGCCGAGCGTGTCGGGCCGTACCGACTGCTGGGGCGTTTGGGTTCCGGCGGCATGGGAGATGTCTTCTTGGCCGAGCAGGAAGAGCCCATCCGGCGCCGAGTGGCACTCAAGCTGATGCGTCCCGGTGCCTTCGGCGGAGCCGCCGCCGCGCGCTTCGAAATCGAGCGCCAAGCGCTGGCACGCATGCAGCATCCCAATATCGCGCGGGTGTTTGACGCTGGCGCCGTCGAGATCGACTCGATCTTGGGTGGCCCAACCGACCGCCGTTCCTTCTTCGTCATGGAGTTGATCAGTGGCCGTGCGATCACCCGCTATTGTGACGACGAAGCGCTCAGCCTGGAGCAGCGCCTGGAGCTCTTCGTCCAGGTTTGCCGGGGCGTCCAGCACGCCCACCAGAGAGGGATCATTCACCGCGACCTCAAGCCGTCGAACGTTCTGGTCCTTGAGGAAGACGGCCGTCCGGTACCCAAGATCATTGACTTCGGCGTCGCCAAGGCCGTCGAGACCGTGGAGGCCGGAGCCTCCGCGCAGGGCCTCACTGCTGCCGGAGCCCTGACCGATAGCGGGGCTCTGACCGGCGCGGGGCAGTGGATCGGCACACCCGAGTATATGAGTCCGGAGCAAGCCGACGCCGGCGGCAGTGCGGTGGATACGCGCGCTGACGTCTATGCGCTGGGCGCGTTGCTCTACGAGTTGCTGACTGGGTGGCAGCCCTTCGATCCCGAAGAGCTGCGCGGTGGCGATCTGCGGCATCTTCGTGAAGTGCTGCGCACGCATGAGCCTGTGGCGCCGAGCCGGCGCGTCGATCCCGGCAGCGAGCGCGCGCGGCGGTTGCGCGGTGATCTCGACGCCATTGTGTCAAAGGCTTTGGAGAAAGAGCCGGAGCGCCGCTTCGCCTCAGTGGTCGAGCTGGCGGCCGACATCCAGCGCCACCTGCATCACGAAGTGGTCAGCGCCGTACAACCGAGCCGCGGGTACCGGCTGAGCAAGTTCGTGCGTCGGCACAGGACCGGTGTGGCGACGGCGGTGGCAGTGGTGCTAGCTCTTGGGTTCGGGCTGGCAGCAGCGATGGTCGGCATGGTACGAACGCGAGATGCAGAAGCTGAGGCGCTGGTTCAAGCTGCGCTGGCAGAAGAGAAGGCGGCAACGGCCGAGCAGGTCACGCTCTTTCTTTTCGACTTGTTCGAAGCCGCCAATCCGTCGCGGGCACCCCGGCCGGAACTCACCTTGCGCGAGGTTCTGGACCGCGGAGCAGAGCGTGTGCGGGTGAAGTTGGCCGATCAGCCGGAAGCGCGCGGGCAGTTGCTGTTCACCATTGGCCGTTCTTACAAGGAGCTGGGTCTGTTCGATCAGGCGCGCGAGATGCTCGAAGAGTCTGTGGCGGTTCGGCGTGGTTGTTTCGGCGACGATCACCTGATGGTTGCCGAGAGCCTGCATGTTCTGAGTGCCGTGTACATCGACCTGGCGCTCTTCGAGACTGCCCGCTCGACAGCGCGTGAGGCGTTGGAGATCCGCAGGCGTCACCTCGGCTCAGAGCATCTCCATATCGCTGGCACCCTGAACAACCTGGCGGTGATCCACAAGCGCCTGGGAGATCTCACCGAAGCGCGGCAAGACCTTGAACGCGCACTGACGATCTACGAAAGCCAGGGTGCCTCGGCGGCGCAGCGCGCCCAGGCGCTTGACAATCTCGGTCTCTTGCTGGCTGAGTCAGGGCAGCCGGCCCTGGCACGCCCTCATTTGCAGCGCGCTCTGGCCCTGCTTGAAGCCGAGTTCGGAGTCGACAGTGGCAGACTGTCCGGAACGCTCAACAATCTGGCACTGGTCGCGGCGGAGCTGGGTGACCATGCTGCCGCTCGGGACGAGTGGCGGCGGGTGCTCGACATCGACCGTCGAACCTACGGCGACGAGCATCCCTATATCGCCTTCGGCCACTTCAATCTGGGCAAGTTGGCCGAGGAAATGGGCCAGTGCGAGATCGCCGAGGAGCACCTACGTGCCGCCGTCGAGATTCTGCGTCAGCGCCTCCCTTCGGAGCACCCGAGGCTGCGTGAGGCCACAGACTACCTCGCATCCCTCTCAGCAGGCTGTGAGGCCGGATTTTGACTGGGCGCTAAGACAGAATCTCACAAGCCCTGAGCCTGTCTTGCAGTGTGTTGCGCGATGAGGTGATGAGAGTCCTCTGGCCAGTCCTACGTCGTGCTGGCTGGAGTCTCGAAACTCGAAACCAGAGGAGGAGACTATGTTCCAGTCCATCCGTGTATCGTCTGGCTTGATGGCACTGCTCGTTCTGCTAGTCGCGTTTCCGGCCTTCGCAGATCAGCGCGCTGATGTCGAAGCCGTGCCCGAGGTGGAGCAGGAGGCTGTACCCATGAGCAGTGAGGCGAGTAGTGCTCTTGCTATCGACGGCGAGCGAGAGGCGAGTCCCCTGGCCTTTCTGCTGCCGGTTCCACCTCCATACTGCTACGAAGGCCAACCTTGTCAGAGTCGCTACGACTGTGGCCACCAACACCCGTTCAGCCCTGACATTTCCTACGGTTCCTGCCAGTGGTGGGGCTGCATCTGCCCATGAGTTCAGCTGTGGAGTAGTTCAGCGAGCGGTGTGCAGGTGCGCGATGGAGTTCGCGTAGTACTTCAACACCGGTAGCTGTTCCGGGACGGCGGCATACAAGCCGTCGTCCCGTTCTTGCGCCAGGCGTCGCAGCAGCAGCATGCGCAAACCTACGGTGATCGCGTAGTCGCCGTCCTGGCGCGGGACGTAGACGTGCGCTCCGCTGGACTCGAACGCCTCGATCCGTTCCTGCACCCGTGCCTTGAGCTCCAACTCGGAAACGCCGCTGCAGTTCGCCTCCAACAGGACATCGGCTACCAGTGCCACCGGCAGCACCGGAATCACGTCGCCAACCGAGGCCATCAAGTGGCGGCCCAGGTTCTCGATATGGGCGAAGTAGGGTTCCTGCTCCAGGTCCGCGAAGCCGTCGAGTTCGTGTTCGGCGAGCCAGCCGCGCATGGAGATCGGGCGCCCGAAATTGACGCAGGCGTAGCCGTAGCGATACCAGCGCCGCGTCAGCATGCGCCATACCTGACCGCCGAAGAAGCGCAAAGTCGTCCAGGCCGCCGAGACCCCCGTCTTGCGTTCGACACCTTCCTGGCCCGCCCGCTCTTGGTTCAGCGGTGCGACATCACCCGCATCCGGGGGCGGGGCGGCGTCGAGCAAGAGCGTACGGTCCTCCAGCACACGGTCGTAGTTCAAGCCCACGGGGACGAAAACAATATCGCGCTCGCCGCCACGGTCAAATTCACGCAGCATGTAGCCGAGCAAGCCCAACTTCGCTGGCTGTAGTCGACCATCTCGCGACAGCCCACCCTCCGGGTAAATCGCTTGCGTCACGCCGTTGGCACTCGCCATCTGCACGTAGCGCTGCAGCACCCGCCGGTACAGCGCGTTGCGCGAGCGTCGACGCACGAAGTACGCACCCATCGCGCGGATCAAGGTCTCCAGCGGCCAGATGCGCGCCCATTCGCCGACCGCGTACGACAACGCCGAGCGAGCCGCCACCATGTACGACACCAGCACGTAGTCCATGTTCGAGCGGTGGTTCATCACGAACACCACCGTCGCATCCTGCGGTACCTGTTCCAGTGCTTCCTCGTCGATCGAGCCCAGCCGTACCCGGTACATCAAGCGTGCAGCCCAGCGAGCCAGCCAGTAGCCCAGCCGGAAATAGACATAGGCGTTGAATGCCGGCACGATTTCTTCCGCGTAGCGCCGCACCTTGCCCATCACCACCTCGCGCGGCATTCCCTCCGCGCGCGCGAACTCGTCGACTGCTTCGAGCACTTGCGGATCGTAGATCAGCCGATCCAGCAGCACCTGCCGCTTGGTCAGCTTGAAGGGCTGCAGCCGGATGCGCAGGCGCGAGTTCAGCTCGTCGATCACCCGGTTCACCCGCCTGCGCAGGAACCAGCGGACCGAGGGGACGAGCAAGCGGTAGATCAGCGCCCAGCCGGCAAAGACCACCAGCAGCGCCACCAGCCACAGGGGCAGGGTGATGGGTTGGGACATGGTCGCCTATTGTGGCACAGGCACGCGACTGAGGAAGGGGCGTCGTGTGGGCGCTATACTTGTGCCATGAACATGGACAAGGACACGCGCCAAGGGCTGCTCGAGGGTTTTGCGTCGAAGCTGCGCTTCCCACAGCTCTTCTTCTTCACCGCCATCATCTTTGGCATCGATCTCTTCGTGCCCGACGTCATTCCCTTCGCCGACGAGATCCTGCTCGGCCTGATGACGGTGCTACTGGCCAACCTCAAGAAGAAGGATAGTCAGCAGGAAGAGCGGCCGATGAAGAACGTGACGCCGCCGACGGACTGACGGCGTCTCCCCCCACCTGCCTCAGATGTGAATCGCCCGGCCGTCGACCGCCAGCGCCGCTTCCTTGACGATCTCGGCGAGCGTCGGGTGGGCATGGGTGGAGCGGGCGATGTCTTCGGCGCTGGCGCTGAACTCGATGGCGACGGCGAGTTCGGCGATCAGGTCGCCGGCGTTGGCGCCGAGGATGTGAGCCCCGAGGAGACGGTCGGTGTCTTTGTGCGCCAGGAGCTTGACTTGACCTTCGGTGGCGCCGATGGCGCGGGCACGGCCGTTGGCCATGTAGGGGAAGGTGCCCTTGGTGTAGGGGATGCCGGCGTCTTGGAGTTCTTCTTCGGTCTTGCCGGCGCAGGCGATCTCGGGGTAGGTGTAGACGACGCTGGGGATGGCGTCGTAGTTGACGTGGCCGTGGCCCTTGACGATGCCTTCGACGCAGGCGATGCCTTCGTCTTCGGCTTTGTGGGCGAGCATCGGGCCGGGAATGACGTCGCCGATGGCGTAGTGGTTCTCGACGTTGGTGCGGAAGTGCTGGTCGACTTCGATGACGCCGCGGTCGGTGGTCGAGATGCCGGCTTTGTCGAGATCGAGGCCATCGGTGTTGGGTTTGCGACCGACGGCGACCAGGACGCGGTCGCACTCGATGGGATCGTTGCCCTCTGATTCGACGATGCACTTGTTCTTATCGACCTTGGTACCCGTCACCTTGACGCCGAGCTTGAAGTCCATGCCCTGCTTCGTGAAGATCTTTTGCGCGCTCTTGGCCAGCTCGGCGTCCATGCCGGGCAGGATGCGGTCGAGGTATTCGAGCACGGTGACCTTGGCGCCCAGACGGTTCCACACGGAGCCGAGTTCGAGGCCGATGACGCCGGCGCCGATGACCACCAGGTGACCGGGAACCTCGGGGTAGGAGAGGGCGGTGGTGGAGTCGCCGATGCGGTCGTCGTCGAACTCGATGCCGGGCAGGCCGGTGACCTTGGAGCCGGTGGCGACGATGACCTTGCCGGCCTCGATCGTGAGCTCATCCTTTCCGTCGACGCTCACCACGCCGGGGCCGTCGAAGCGCGCGTGCCCCTCGTAGCGTGTGATCTTGTTGCCCTTGAACAAGCCGGCCACACCCTTGGTCAGCAGGGTGACGGTCTTGTCCTTGTGCTTCATCATGCGAGCCAGGTCGAGCTCGACGCCGCTGACGCCGATGCCGAACTTCTTCAGCTCGTGCTGGGCTTCGTGGTACTTGTGGCTGGCTTCGAGCAGGGCTTTGGACGGGATGCATCCGACGCGCAGGCAGGTGCCGCCGAGGGCGCTTTCTTTCTCGACGCAGGCGACGTCGAGGCCCAGTTGAGCGGCGCGGATGGCGGCGACATAGCCGCCCGGGCCGGCGCCGAGGACCAGCAGATCGTGCTTGGCTTGTTTCATGATGTCTCTCTTAGGCTTCGATCAGCATGCGGGCCGGATCTTCGATGCAGTCCTTGACGCGCACCAGGAAGGTGACGGCTTCGCGGCCGTCGACCAGGCGGTGGTCGTAGGTGAGGGCGACGTACATGATCGGGCGGATGACGACTTCACCGTCGATGGCGACCGGGCGCTGCTGGATGTTGTGCATGCCCAGGATGCCGCTTTGCGGCGGGTTGACGATCGGCGTCGACAGCATGGAGCCGTAAATGCCGCCGTTGCTGATGGTGAAGGTACCGCCCTGCAACTCGTCGGCAGTCAGGCTGCCGTCCTTGGCCTTGCCGGCCAGTTCGCCGATGGTCTGCTCGACCCCGGCGAAGCTGAGACGCTCGGCGTTGCGAATCACCGGCACCACCAGGCCTTGACCGCCGCCTACCGCGACGCCGATGTCGTAGTAGTTGTGGTAAAGGATCTTGCCGTCGTCGATGCGCGCATTCAGCGCGGGGATCTCTTTCAGGCCTTCGATCACCGCCTTGACGAAGAAGCTCATGAAGCCGAGCTTGATGCCGTGCTTCTTGACGAAGGCGTCCTGGTGCTGCTTGCGCAGGTTCATGACGGCCGACATGTCGACTTCGTTGAAGGTGGTGAGCAGCGCGGAGGTCTGCTGCGATTCGACCAGGCGCTCGGCGATGCGTCGACGCAGGGTCGTCATGCGCACGGCCTTTTGCTCGCGCGCGCCGCCAGGGGACGCCACGGCCGGCGATGCCGCGGCAGGCGATGCTGAGGGTGCCGCTTGCGGAGCTGTCTTCTGCTGTGCTGTCTTCTGCAGCGTCAAGTGACGTTGCACGTCTTCCTTCAGCAGACGGCCACCAGGGCCACTGGCTTCGACGTCGGCGGCGTCGAGGCCGGCCTCGTCGAGCAGGCGGCGTGCGGCGGGCATGACGCGCTCGTCGCTGGCTGTCTCGCCACCCTTGGCTTTGTCGCCGTCTTGGTCCTTCTCGGTGCTGGCCTTCTTCTGGTTGGCGCTGGCGCTATCTCCGGCAGTAGCGACTTCCCCCTCTTCCATCTTGCCAATGACCTCGCCGACCTCGGCTTCTTCGCCCTCTTGCTTGAGGATCTCGATCAGTGTGCCGGACACCGGCGCGGGCAGCTCGGTGGTGACCTTGTCGGTCTCGATAATGACGATCGTATCGTCGGCCTTGACCGATCCGCCGGGCTGGACTTGCCACTCGCCGATCACGACTTCGGTGATGGATTCACCCACGGAGGGGACTTTGAGTTCGATGGCCATGCTTTCCTCTCGGGCTCAGGCGGCGCGCAGGGCGGCGTCGATGAGTTCTTTCTGTTCTTTGTCGTGGGCGGCTTTAGAACCGGTCGCGGGGCTGGCGGAGGCGGGGCGGTAGATGCCTTGCAACTGCCTCTTGCCCAGGGCGCCGCCACCTGAGGCGCCACCGGTGAGATGAGCTTGCAGGAAGCGCCAGGCACCCATGTTCTCGGGCTCTTCTTGGACCCAGACGACGGGCTTGGATTCGGGGTAGACGTCGAGCACCTGGCGCAACTCGCCGGGTCGCAGGGGGTAGTACTGCTCGAGGCGCAGGATGGCGGTATCGTCGAGGCCGCGTTCAGTGCGGGCGGCGGTGAGGTCGTAGTAGACCTTGCCGCTGCACAGCAAGACCCGCTCGACCTTCTTCGGGTCGAGGCCGGTAGTGTCGGGCAGGATGCGCTGGAAGCGTCCGTTGGCCAGCTCGTCGAGGCTGGAGATGGCTTCCTTGTGGCGCAACAAGCTCTTGGGCGACATGACGATCAGCGGCTTGCGCAGGGGCCGGTGCACCTGACGGCGCAGGCAGTGGAAGAGCTGTGCCGGGGTGGTCAGATTCACCACCTGCAGGTTGTCCTCGGCGCACAGATTGAGGAAGCGCTCCAGGCGTGCGCTCGAGTGCTCGGGGCCTTGTCCTTCGAAGCCGTGTGGCAGCAGCATTGCCAGGCTGTTGAGCCGGTGCCACTTGTCTTCGCTGCTGGAGATGAACTGGTCGATGATCACCTGCGCGACGTTGACGAAGTCACCGAACTGCGCTTCCCACAGGGTCAAGCCATCCGGGAAGTCGAGGCTGTAGCCGTACTCGAAGCCGGTTGGGCCGACTTCGGACAGCGGACTGTCCCAGACCTCGAAGCGTCCGGGCGGGCTGCTGACGTCGTCGAGGTGCTCGTGCAGGTACTGCAGCGGCAGGTAGAGACCACCGTCTTTCTGGTCGTGCAGCACCGCGTGGCGATGGCTGAAGGTGCCGCGGCCTGCATCCTGGCCACTCAAGCGCACCTGCTTGCCCTCGGTGAGGAGGGTCGCGAAGGCGAGCGCTTCGCCGGCCGCCCAGTCGAGCGGTCGTGCGCCGGCGGCCATGTCACGGCGGGCCTGCAGCAGAATGCGGCGCAGGGTCTTGTGGACCTCGAAGCCTTCCGGAACCTCGGTCTGAGCGCGCAGCAAAGCGCTCAGCCGCTCGGCGTCGACCCCGGTGTCGACATCCTCGACCTCGTGATCGATGTCGCCCTTGTAGGGGGTCCAGACGCCACCGCCGAAGTCGACGTCCGTATGCTCGTAATCGTCGCGGCGGGCTTCGTCGAGGGCCTTGTCCAGCAGCTCGTGGCGCTCTTTCTCGATGCTGTCGGCTTCTTCGGCGCTGACCTCACCGAGTTGCAGCAGGCTATCCAGGTAGCCCTCGCGCACCGACTTGCGCTGTGCAATCTTGTCGTACATCTGTGGCTGCGTGAACCATGGCTCGTCGCCTTCGTTGTGGCCGTAGCGACGGTAGCAGTACATGTCGATAATGACATCGCTGTCGAAGGTGCGGCGGTAGTCCATGGCGATGCGCAGCACCTGCGCCACCGCCTCGGGATGCTCGCCATTGACGTGGAAGACCGGCGTCTGCAGCATCTTGGCGACATCGGTGGCGTAGTGGCAGGAGCGGCCGCTCTCGGGCGGCGTGGTGAAGCCGACCTGGTTGTTGACGATGATGTGCAGAGTACCGCCGGTGCGGAAGCCGGGTAGCTTGCTCATGTTGAGCATTTCCTGCACCACGCCCTGGCCGGCGAAGGCGGCGTCGCCGTGGATCACCAGGCCCATGACGCGCTCGCGTCGGGCGCCGTCGCCGCGGCGGTCCTGTTTGGCGCGCACGCGGCCGAGGACCACGGGACCGACGAACTCCAGGTGGCTGGGGTTGAAGCACAACGACAGATGAAGCTGCTTGTCGTTGGAGGTGGTGCGGTCCGAGCTGTAGCCGAGGTGGTACTTGACGTCGCCGCGGCCAAGGTACTTCTCCGGGTCCACATCCTCGAACTCGCGAAAGATGCGCGCCGCGCTCTTGCCCAGGATGTTGGCCATCACGTTGAGCCGGCCGCGGTGCGCCATGCCGATCACCACTTCCTCGACGCCGTGTTCGCCGGCTTCGTCGAGTGCTTGGTCGAGCAAGGGGATCAGGGTTTCGGCACCCTCGGCCGAGAAGCGCTTGGCGCCGCGGAACTTGTTGTGGATGAACTCTTCGAAGATCTGGGCGTCGGTGAGCTTGGTGAGAATGCGCAGTTGCTCGTCACGGCTCAATTTGCGCCGCTGCTCGGGGTCTTCCAGGCGCTCCTGCAACCAGCGTTTGGGCGCCGGGTCGTCGATGTGCATGTACTGGACGGCGATCGACTTGCAGTAGCTGGCTTCCAGGCGCTCGCGAATCTCACGTAGGGTGAGGAAGGTGGTGCCCGGGATGGTGGTGCTCGAGAAGACGGTGTCGAGGTCGTCCTCGCTGAGGTCCCATTCTTCGAGCCGTAGCTCGGGAATGGTGTTGCGCTCGGGCGGGGGGCTCAGGGGATCGAGGTGGGCGAGCAGGTGGCCACGCACGCGGTAGACGCGGATCAGCTGGTCGACGCGGTCTTGCTTGCGGTCGATGTCGCGGATGCGGGTCGACAGGCCGCGTAGCAGGCCGCGGGCCAGTGCCGGACGCTCGTTCAGGCGTGCCATCAGCACCTTGCCGGGCAGGCGCAGCAGACGGGTCGTGCCGCGGCACACGGCGTTGGCGATGCGCGGCTGCTGCTGCAACACGCCCAGCTCGCCTACCATCATGCCGACACCGAGCTCGGCACGCACGCGGCCGTCGACGGTGATCACGACGCTACCGTCCAGCACCACGAACAGCGCTTCGCTCGCGTCGCCCTGGCGGAACAGCAGGTCACCGGAGGCGTACTCCAGCTCTCTGGCATGCTCGAGCAACTGGCGGATCTCGTCGTCCGGTAGGTCGTGGAAGAGGTCCAGGCTGTGCAGCGATGGCAGCAGGTCGCCGGTAATCGGCTCACGGCGTCGGGGTTGCGCCAGTTGGGCCGCCGGGGCCGTCTGGGCTGTCGGAGCTGCACCGGGAGGATTGAACAAGCTCGTCGCTGCGAACGGGGATCCGAAGCTGAGCTCGGAGGCATTGCCTGTGTCGACACTGCCGCCGCTGCTGCCGGCCGCGTCGTCGGCACGCAGGCGCTCGAAGAGAGGGCGCCAGGCGGCGTCGACCGAATCGGGGTCGTCGCGGAAGCGTTGGTAGAGGGATTCGACGAAGGGGAGGTTGTCGCTGTTGAGCAGCTCGCCAAGTTCTCGCATCTCGGCGATTGTATCCGGAATCTTTTACTCCTGTCCCGCGGTAGTAGAGGGCAGGTACGGAGTATAGGTACGATGTCGAAGTGCGCGAACCGGAGGAGGAACGGAGACTGATGCAGATTCGATGCGATCGGACGCTCTCGGGAATTGTCAGGTCATTTTGGACACAGGTCTGGACGCTGGCTCTGGTCTTGGTTGGGACGGCGGCGGTTCCCGCCCTGGGAAGTGCACTTCCATCCGAGGCAAGCCTGCCTTCCGAAGACGTGGTTTGGTGGCGCCTGGACACGCACAATTTCACGCTCTTCAGCTCCGCTGACCTGGCGGTCGCGGAGTCCGTTATCCTGGATCTCGAACGCCTGCGGGCGGTGCTGGCACGGCTGGGTGGCGAGAATTTGGAGCTGAACTCGCCGGTGCCGACCTACCTCTTTCTCTTCGCCGACGGAGAGAGTTTCGGGCCCTATACGCGTTGGAGGAGCACGCAGCCTCAGAAAGCAGTCGCCGGCTTCTTCCTGCCCGGTCCGATCGCCAACTATGTCGCCATGCGCGGCGATCTCGGGGCCGAGCGCGCGTCCGAGGTGGTGTACCACGAGTACTTGCACTACTTGCTGGAGAGCAACTTTGCGGATGTACCTCTGTGGTTCAACGAGGGCTTGGCCGAGTTCTACAGCACCTTCCGTGTCACCCGCCGACACGTGGTGCTCGGCATGCCGATCCTTGATCATCTACGACGCTTGGAGAAACGGGGCTTGATGCCGCTGGACTTGCTCTTCGCCATCGACAGCGACTCTGAGGTCTACCGGCAGCACAGCCTTCGTCGCGACACCTTCTATGCCCAGAGCTGGGCACTGGTGCATCACTTGCTGAACGACGAGCAGCGCCGGCCGCAGATTATGCAGTACTTGCAATTCCTGGCTGCCGACGTGCCGCTGCGAGATGCTTTCGATCAGGCATTCGGCGGTGACAGCTTCGCCACGTTGCGCGGCGAGGTGCAAATGGCGCTGGACAACCATCGCTTCCAAGCTACTTCCGTACCGCTGGTCGAGATCGGCCTGCTGGAGCCACCGGAGCTTCTGCGCCGGGAGCGCATGTCCCGTGCCGAAGTCCTCGTGCGGTTGGGTGACCTGCTGATCCAGCTGCGAGGTGTCGAGGCTCACGAGCCGCGCGAGTTCTTTAGTGCTGCTCTCGATCTCGACCCCGAGCACGGCCTCGCCTGGTTCGGTTTGGCCCAACTCAAGGAACGGGCGCTGAGCTGGGACGAAGCCGAGGTCCTGTACCGGCAGGCGGTGGAGCTGACACCGAATGATTTCCGGCCGTACTTCTTGCTCGCCAACAATCTGTTGCGTCCTTACAGCGGGCTGCGCATCTCCATGGGCGATGTGCAGGCAGAGGACCAGGCGCGTCTGCGCGAGGCGCGCATTTTGTACCGTCAAGCGCTGGAACTCAATCCGCGCTTCGGTGAAGCCTGGGGTGGTCTCGGGGCCAGCTGGCTGCTGGAAGAGCGACCTTCCCAGGAAGCCCTGGGGGCTCTCGATACGGCGCGCCGGTTACTGCCCGGCCGCAGCGATGTCACCTTCAATCTGGCGGTGCTGCAGGCGCGCCTCGGTCGGCTCGACGTGGCTCGTACGCTGATCGAGCGTGAGTTGGAGCGTCCCGATGTCGATCCCAACCTGGCTCGTGGCGCACGCGAGGCCGTGCTGTGGGCCGAGGTTCGTCAGGCCGAGCGCTTGCTGACGGCGGGCCAGGTCGAGAAAGCCTTGGCTCTGCTCGAAGATGTCACCAGCCGCGCCGAAGACCCGCAGCTGCAAGCACAGCTACGAGAGCATCTGGAGGCGGTTCGCTCGGCTGAGCACAACCCACTGCGGGCCGAGTATGAGCAAGCTGTCAGCACCATCGAACGCGGGCAGTACGAGCAAGCCGAGGAGCAGCTGGTGGCCATGCTCGAGAAATTGGGGCCGGAGCCCGCCGGCGAGCGCGAACGTTCCTTGCGTCGTTGGGCCGAGACGCAGTTGGAAGCGGTGCGCTGGCTACGTGCTCGGCAGTGACTTCAGAGTGATTCTCAGAGTTTCTAGTCTCTGAGTGATGCCTCGGAGGTTTCGGAGTCAGCGTCGAATCAAGTCGAGACGAGTTGGGCGATGCTCTTGCCGACCCGCGGTGCGGCTTGCCAGGAACCAAAGATGAAGCGTTGCGCCGGGCCGAAGGCCCCCTCGGAGATGCCACCGGCCATGTAGAGGCCGGGCACCACGGTCTGGAAGGCTCCGTCCAGGGCCGGTGGCTGGTCGGGGTCACCGAGGGCGTCACGCAGGCGGTCCGAGAGGAACGGGATGCCGCGGACGGTACAGCGGTAGCCCGTCGCCGCGATCACACGGTCAAAGGGGCGCTCGTCGCCGGTCTCGGCCGAGGCTGCGGTGCAGATGATGCCACCTTCGACCGCCGTGAGCCCCAGTTCGGCCGCGTCGCCGTAAATCTTCCTCACGGCACCATCTTGGAACACTGGCCTCAGGTCTGGCGTCACCGTGGTACGGAAGCACGTACGGCCGAGCCATACGCGCAGGGGCTGTGGCAGCCGGTAGTAGGCGGCGGAGCCGCGCAGTACCAGGCGGAAGAGCGGCCGTGGTAGCCGCAGTGGCTCGCCGAAGAATGACGGCGCCTCGCGCATCGCCCAGGTGACCTCGTTGCCGTGACGTCGCAGGCAGGCGACGGTCTCCGCGGCGCTCTGGCCGCTGCCGATCACCAGCAGTCTCTCGCCTTGCAGCGGCTGAATACGGTCGGTTTGCCAGCTGTGCAGCACGCGCTCGGTCGGCAGTGCCGCCAGCGGTGGTGGAAAGTGCTGGTGCGGTCCCATTCCGGTGGCGACAACCACCGCTCTGGCCGTCACCTCCTGGCCGTCGTCGAAGCGAGCACGGAAGCTGGGATGGTGGGCTTGCTGCAGCGCTCCGTCCTCCAGCAAGCGAGGCTCATCAGCGAAGTCCAGATGCTCGACCTGGGCTGGTTCGACCTCGAACGGCAGCTGGTCGGACACCCAGTGCAAGTAGTCGCGGAAGATCGCCACCGGCACCTGACCATCGACCATCGGTGTCCTGCCATTCGATGGTGCCTTGCCGTTCAGCTGCGTCTTGAAGTGGCGGAAAGCGTAGCGGCCGTCGCGCGAGTAGATCTCCGAGGCGTTCTGGTCCGAGCGCAGCTTGATCGAGTCCAGCGTGTGCTGCAGCCACAGGGCGAAAGGTTCGCCACAGATCCGGAAGCCGAGGCCGCGGTGGTGCAGTTCTTGAGCGATGCCGGTGCCATACGGCCCGGCGCCGATAATCAGAGCTTGGTTGTCCATCGAGTGTCTTAGCGGTCTTGGGCTTCGCCGGTCATCGTCGGTGCGCGTACCGGCGCTACCTTGCGGCGTTCGAGGCCGTCCTCGGTCTTGGTGATCACGACGAGGTCTTGCAAGAACTCGCCGCCGCCGATCGGGATCACCATCTTACCGCCATCTTTGAGTTGGTCGAGTAGCGGTTGCGGAATAAAGGGGGGAGCGGCAGTGAGGATGATGGCGTCGAAGGGCGCTTGCGCCGGCCAGCCGTTGTAACCGTCGCCGATACGCACGTCGATGTTCGTAAAGCCCATGGTTGCCAGCCGTCGCCGGGCCAGGCGGCCGAGCACTTCGCTGATCTCGACCGTACACACCTGACGCGCCACGCGCGCCAGGACTGCAGTGTGGTAGCCCGAGCCAGTACCGATCTCCAGCACCTTCTCGTCACCGCTCAATTCGAGCAACTCGGTCATGCGCGCCACCATGTAGGGCGGGTAGATGCTGGGCCCCTCGTGGCCCGCTCCGGTCAGTGGGATCGGCTCGTCCTCGTAGGCGCGGGCGCGCAGCCGGTCGGGGACGAAGAGGTGTCGCGGCACGTTCTCCATGGCTTCGAGCACGGACTCCTGCGAGATGCCGCGCGGGATGATCTGTTCCTGCACCATCATCTGCCGCAGGTCGCGCTGTGAGGGGTCGTCACCGAGAGTTCCGGGAGCCGCGGTCTGAGCCGCCGCGGGTTGCACAGTGGGTATTGCGAGCAGGCCGCAAACGAGCAGGCTGCAGACAAGCCGGCCGGAGGAGAGGCAGCTCATCCACCGGGGTGCTGCGAGGCGTCCGGCGCCCACGGCCGGCTGGCGAGGACTCACGGGGTTTCTTCCTCTCGGACCTTGCCCGTCATGGGCACGAAGCGCACCGGACTGACGGTGCGTCGGCGGTAGCCGTCCTCCGTCTTGGTCAGCACGATCAGATCTTGCATGAAGTCACCCAGGGGGAGCACCAGTCGACCGCCCACGACCAACTGGTCGAGCAGCGGTTCCGGGATGCGTGGGGGTGCGGCGGTGAGCAAGATGGCGTCGAAGGGGGCGTGCTCGGGCCAGCCATCGTAGCCATCGCCAATGCGCGTGTGCACGTTGTCGTACCCCAGGCTTCGTAAGACCGTCGCCGCCCGCTGGCCTAGTGGTCCCACGATCTCGATGGTGTAGACATCTTTGACCAGCTCAGCGAGGATTGCCGCTTGGTAGCCAGAGCCGGTGCCGATCTCGAGCACTTTGAAGTCGGGTTCCAGGGTCAGCAACTCGGTCATGGTAGCGACCACCAGCGGCTGCGAGATGGTCTGGTCCCAGCCGATCGGTAACGGGTAGTCCTCGTAGGCTTCGTCTCGCTGATCCTCTGGCACGAACTCGTGTCGCGGCACGGTCTCCATGGCCCGCAGTACGCCGGGGTCCGTGATGCCACGGGCGCGGATCTGGTCGCTCACCATGCGCTGGCGAGCGAGGAGCGGGTCGGCGGGGGTATTGCTGTTCATGGTGAGCGGGGCGCTGGATGCACGTCGCTGCGGAGCCGCTATGAGCACCGTGGCCATCAGCAGTCCGGCGACCGCGAAGGCACTGCTGAGCAAGACCAGAGAAGTCCGAGCGCGGTCGCGGCGACGAAGCGGCCGTCCAGCCAGGCTGCGAGCCCTGCGCCGAGCGGTGCTTCGAGCGGTGCCATGACCGGCGGGACAGGTCATGGGGAGGGGGTTTCCACGTCGCGCTGGAACACGATCTCTCCATCGACCAGGGTCAGGTCGACCTGTACCGAGGGGATCTCGCGAGCGTCTACGGTCATGATATCGCGCTCGAAGACCACGATGTCAGCCCGCTTGCCTGGGGCCAGGGAGCCGACCTCGCCGTCCAGGAACAGCGAGTACGCGGCGTCGAGCGTGAAGCCTCGCAGGGCTTCTTCCCGGCTCAGGCGCTCGTCCGGTAGCCAGCCACCTTCGGGTGCGCCGTTCGTATCCTGACGGGTCACGGCGGCATACAGGCCGAGACGCGGATCCGGATACTCGACCGGGAAGTCGCTGCCCAGCGCCAGGCGGCCGCCGGCGTCGAGTACCTTGCGCCAGGCGTAGGCACCCTCCAGTCGACGGTGCCCGACACGGTCGCCGGCCCACGGCATGTCCGAGGTGGCGTGGGTGGGCTGCATCGAAGCGATGATGCCGAGGCGAGCGAGGCGGGCGAGGTCGGAGGTGCGGGCGATCTGGACGTGCTCGATGCGGAAGCGCACTTCGGGCCGTGGCCGACCGTCGAAGGCGGCCTCGAGCGCGTCGAGCACCATCAAGTTGCCGCGGTCGCCGATCGCGTGGATGCCGACCTGGAAGCCTCGATCCAGGGCTTTGCGAGCCACGTCGAGAACGTGGTCGCCACGGGTGGTCAGTAGGCCCAGGTTGCCGGCGTCGTCGCTGTAGGGCTCGACCAGCGCCGCGCCGCGGCTACCCAGAGCGCCGTCTCCGTAGAGCTTGATGCCGCGCACCTGCAGGCGTGCCTGGGGATCGAGCATCGGGCCGCGCTGGAACCAGGTGTCGAGCAGCTCGGCGTCGTCCGTCAGGAAGAGGGCGGCGCGCAGGGGCAATTCGTCGGCCTGGCGTAGCGTGTGGTAGGCCTCCAGGGTCGCGCCGCCGACACCCATGTCGGTGACCGTCGTCAGGCCGAGTCGCAGACAGGTCTGTGCCGCCAGCGTCAGCCTCCGTGTGCGATCCTCAAGGCTCGGCGCAGGTACGCGAGCGCCGACGACGTCCATGGCGTTGTCGATCAGGACGCCGGTCAGGGCTCCGTCGTCGTCACGCAGAAAGCGTCCGCCGGAAGGGTCTTTGAGAACCTCGGCGGAGTCCCCGGTGGGAAGGCCCAGCGCCACGAGTGCCGCTTGGTTGAGCAGCGCGGCGTGGCCGTCGACGCGCGTGGCCCACACAGGGTGTTCGGGCAGTGCCTCGGACAGGGACCGGTGGTGCGGAAAGTCCTTCTCCAGCCATCGGTTCTGATCCCAGCCGCGTCCCCGCACCCAGCTACCGACGGGCAGCGACTCGGCGGCCGCGCGCAGGCGCGCGATCACCTCGTTGTAGCTTGCAGCTCCGGTCAAATCGACCTGCTCGAGCGCCGTGCCGAGATTCTCCAGGTGACTGTGTGCATCAATCAGGCCGGGGATGACGGTGCGTCCCTGCAACTCGACGATCCGCGTTTCGGCACCACGGAACCGGTTGGCCTGTGCGTCCGGGCCAACGAAGAGGATGCGTCCTCCCTGGATGACGAGGCTGCCTTCGATCCGTCCTGGCGGCTGGACAGGGTAGATCACGCCGCCGCGTAGGATGAGGTCGGCGGACGGTGGTGTGCTGGCGGTGGGGCTGGTAGCTCCACTCGTCGCCTGGGGCAACGTCAACAAGGCGAACGTCAAGGCAGCGGGGATCATTCTCATCGTCATCCTCATGGAGTTCGTAGTGAAACGAGACTCCATTCTCTGTTCTCGTACTGCAAAGAACAAGCCAGTGACCTGTAGTATTCTCCCAGTCCATGAGTCCTCCGGATCCAGCCGTCTCTCCGTTTCCCAACCCTCAGCAAGTGCGTGACTTGTTGCGCCAGGTTTTGGAGACATCGCCCGCGGACTTCACGGAATTGGCCTGGCTCGGACGCACAAGCTGGCGCGCCACGACCAGTGCGAAGGTCGAGGCGATCGAAGACCCTCGGCAGGTTGTGCTGCTGCGGGTGGTCGAACGAGGGCGGGTTGGCCTGCAGCGACTTGGCGGCGTCGACATCGCGGACTTGCGAATGGCGGTGCGCCAAGCGCTGGCGCACGCACGGGCAGAACCGGTGACGTCGCCACACTTGCCGAAGACCAGCGATGCCGAGCGGGCAGCGCAGGCCCTGGGTACCGACGAACTCTATGATCACGGCTTGGCCGAGTTGGTGCCGGCCGGTGTGCCGGGGTTGCTGGCGTCGTACCTACGCCGACGACAGGCGGCGGCGCTGGACTGGACGCACGGCAGCCTGGTGGTGGTCAACAGCGGTGGTCTGGAGCGCCGCGTCGATGCCACCTGCGCGACCTTGCGCGTGGTTTGCGGCCGCGGGCCGCATGCCGGCTTGGCGGCGGCCTCGGGACGGACGCTTGACGACTTGGACCCGGCATCGGTGGTCGAGCGGGCGCAAGAGAGAGAGGCGGAAGGAACCGTCGAGCAACCCGTGCCGCCGACGGCGCCCCTCGTGCTGGCACCCGAGGTCGTGACGGTCTTGCTGTCGCAACTCAATCACTGTGCGCTCACCGCCAGTAGCTTCCTCGAGGGCAGCTCGCCGCTGGTGAACAAGCTGGGAGAAGCCTGTTTCGATTCTTCGCTTCATCTGTGGGACGACGGCATGGACCAGGACGGTTTGCCGTTCCCGTGCGATCTGCGAGGGCATGGCAAGCGGCCGCTGGAGATCGTGGTCGATGGCGTCCTGCGGACACCGGCCGTCAATGACGTGCTTGCCGCGAGGCTCGGCGACAAGGCCGGCACGTCGAGCGAGGTGACGTGGGCTACGACACCGCACGCGGTGGACGGTGACGAAGCCCGCTTTTGCCATCTGTTTCTGGGCGGCGGTGAGCGGCTCGAAGACGAGTTGGTGCAAGACCTCGAAGACGGCTACTACATCAGCTCGCTGTCGCGCGTCGAGTTTTTCCCTCACGAGAGCCGGTTGCCGTTCCGCGTCCGTCTGTGTGGCGTACGTCACATCCGCGACGGTCACTTCGCCGAGGCGTTGCCTGAGCTGGTGTGGGAAGACGACTTACTGCGCGTGCTGCAGAAAGTCGAAGCCGTCGCGCGCGAGCCCGTCAGTCTGGCCTGGGGTGATGGCTTCCTTGGCGGCGTGACCGCGCCGGCACTGGTGGTGGTGGCGCAGGGACTGCGCGCAAGCTAGTACCGTCGCAGGGCCACTCTGTGGCCAAGACAGGCGCAGGCGAATACCAGCGCAAGGCGACTTCAGTCGCCCATTGCCTCCACGGCCTGCGCTTCATCCGGATAGATGTCGGCGTACTGAGCCAGGCCCATGATGTGGAAGGTCTTCTCGATCGTCGGGGTGAGGCAGCAGAAAGCCAGGCGGCCGCCGATCTCGATCATCTTCTCGATGATCTCGATCAAGATGGAGATGCCGATCGAGTTGACGATCTTCGTCCCGGACAGGTTGAGCAGCAGCAACTTGTGCCCCTGCTCGATCAACTCATAGGCGATGCGGGCGATCTCTTCGCCCCCCTGGTTGTTGATGTAGCCTTCCGTGTAGATGATCGCCAAGGGGTCTCTACGATCGACAGACAATTTCAGGCTTTCGGTCATGACGGTGTTCCTGTTTCAGCCTGTTTCTGTTCTAGCCTGGTTCCCGGATCTGCGATGCTGCTGTGTGTCCGCCCCGGTCGCCGTGGAAGCTCTCGAGGGCGCGGTGGCAGGTGGGAGCATATCAACGCAGCTTGCACATGACGACCTTGGTTCCGCTCGAGCTGGAATCGATGGAGACTTCGTCCATCAGGCCGCGGATAATGGTCAGGCCCCAACCGCGCTTGCGGCTGGACTTGATCTTCTGCTCCATGTTGGGCGTTTCGAGTTCTTGAGGCGAGAAGCCGACGCCGGAATCCTGCACCGTGATGCAAAGTTTCTCCGGGTCCTGCTGGCCGAGGATCGCGACGCGCAGGTGCACTTCGCGGTCTGAGGCGTTGCTGTGCTCGAAGGCGTTGATACACGCCTCCACGACAGCCATCCGGACCTCGTCGATCTTGTCCGGACTCATCCGCATCTCCTCGGCAAGGGTCGTGGCCGTCTTGCAGGCCTCGATCTCCATGTCGGGAAGCATCGGTAGCCTCAGGGTCACCTCCCTGATTGTGGCATCTCCCGCCATAGCCGTTGACCCCTCAGGCTGGTTCTTCTTGGCATGGACAGACCCAGTACAGGCTGTCAGAAAGTGAGGTACAGCTGCAGGAAGAAGACCGCGATGGGGTGAACGAGATCATGGGCGAGAAGCCAAGCGAAGGTCGCCAATACTCCCACGGAGAGGACTGCTTCGGATGAGATGACAGGTACTGCGACGAGCTTACGGACTGAGTCTAGCATAGCGACCTCCTTGATGCCCTCCTCTATCGCAAAGGTGCTGCCAAGTCTGATTCGATGCGCTGGCACAGGCGGAAGTCGTTTGTTCTTAGATATTTGATGGAAGTCAGCGGTGGTAATGGCAGTCATGGGGACCGGGGCATTATGTCGCGCTTCGTGAGGTGGTAGCCATCTGTACACCAGATTTCCATAGTTCCCCGGGGTGCGACCTTTGCCAGTGGGGCGAAATGTCGCGTGCGGGGCATTGTGGCGCGGGCGCTGTCCCGAGTTCTGGACGCCTGCTGTCCCCGGTTCTGGACGCTTTGACTGTTCCTGTGTCCCTTGTGGTCGCAGTGCCGCGCTAAGAAGCGCTGGGATAGACTGCCTGTCATGGACCACCAGCGAGGAACTCACCACCCATGAACGACCCGTCTATCAACTACCAAGCCATGAAGAGCCCGTCTCGCAACCACCAGCCGATGCCCTTTTGGGTCGTGGCGGTGTCATGTCTGCTGCTGTGGTCGCTGTTCTTACCCGGTGCGGCAGTCGCGGACGATCTGCAACGTGCGCGTGAGCTGATCGATGCCGGGGAACCCGAGGAGGCGTTGGAAGAGATCCTGAATCCCTGGATTCGCCGGCACTCGACGGACGCGCAGGCCCTGCTCCTGCGCAGCACGGCTCGCTTCATGGTCGATGATCCGATCCGTGGCAGGCAAGATCTGGATCTGGCGCTGGAACTCGATCCGAGCTTACGCCAAGGGTGGCTCAACCGGGCTGCCCTCTACCTCAGCGAAGGGCGTTACAGTTCAGCGTTGCAGGCGCTGCTGCAAGCGCGCGAGCTGGACCCGTCGGCGGCGGACAACGACCTCAACATCGGTGCCGTGCTCCTGCTCATGAACCGTCGCGAAGAAGCTCAGGCATCCCTGGGACGCTATTTGGTCGCCCATTCGGACAGTGCCGAGGCCGAGTACTTGGTGGCATCGAACTACGCCAGTGTAAGTTGGGCTGAGCCAGCTCTGCGCCACCTGAGTCGGGCGATCGAACTCGAAGAACGCAGCCGCCTACGCGCGCGTGCCGACGGCAATTTTACCCCCTTGGCGGGTGATTCTCGCTTCCAGCAGTTGCTGAGCCGGGACACCTACCGTCTGCCATCCGGAGCCCGCCAGGAGCGACGTACCTATCCGGTGGCCTACGATGCGCGGGAGGCTCGGCTACTCGGTGCTGTGCTCGATGCGGTGCGCGCGGCTGGCCTGAGCTTCGATCCACGCGTCGAGGTGACGTCCGAGTGGGCGCTCGTGTGGGGTGAGTTGCGCATCAAGGTCTCGGGCACGGGGGGTACTGGCGTTGTCGAAGTCAGCGCGCCGGCAGAATCTCTGACGGAAACTCAATGGCAGCAGCGCACGGCTCGCCTGTTCCAGGCGGTTGATGCTGAACTGGCCAAGCGCGGAGGATAAGCATGCGACACCGAAACACGATTCTGCACAGCAAGCTGGCCACGGCAGGCGGGCTGCTGCTGAGCCTGACTTTGACGGCGCTCCCCGTGTTGGCGCAGCGCGGTTGGGGTGGTCACGATCGGGGCTGGGTACGATACGAGCGGGAAGGCGGCTGCATCGGCGGGGACCGCTGCGAGCGCAACGGCGAGCGCCTGCGGGTGCCGTTGTATGACGACACGGTCTACGGTGTGCGCTTCCATGCGCACGACGATGTCGGCAACCGCAGCCGCGGACACTTGAGAGTGTCGATCGATGCGCGGGTGATCGCCTACGACATCGATATCGCCAAGCGTGGTGAGGTCTATGAACTCGCCGTGCAGGGCATGCGCGGCAGATACCTGGAATTCGAGGCCTTGTACAACGATGAAGTTGTGGTGTCTGATATCGAAGTCTGGTACGGGCGCGGCTACCGGCCGCCGGGCGACCAGCCCGGTGGTGGCTACGGTGGCCCAGGCTATGACGATCACCCAGGGTATGGCAGTCCGGGCCATGGCAGCTCTGGGGGCGGCTATGACGACTGGGATGACGCCTGGCGCCGGTATCAGCAGCAGGGTTGTATCGGTGGTGCCCGCTGCGACGAGCAGCAGAGTTTGCGCGTCTCGCTGGAGTCGGCACCGGTGACAGCGGTTCGCTTCGATGCCCACGATGATGTTGGCGATCGTAGCAACGGTTTCCTGCGCGTGCGCATCGATGATGCCATCCTCGAGTACCGTCTGGACATTGCCAAGCGTGGTGATACCTACGAGATCCCGGTGCGGGGCCTTCGCGGGCGGACGTTGATCTTCGAGACCGCCACCGACGATGAGGTCGTGGTGCGAGATATTGCTGTGCGCTATCAGACCGGGTACAGCTCGGGCTGGCATCCGGGCGGGCAACCGGGTGGCGGGCAGCGGCCTTCGAGCTATGGTAGTAGCCGAGGCTGGACGTCCTACGATCGCTACGGCGGCTGTTTCGGTGGTGCCCGCTGCGACGACCGTGGCGGACAGATCCGTGTGCCGCTAGAGGATCAACCGGTTCTGGAGGTCCGCTTCTACGCCCACGATGACGTCGGTGACAAGAGCCGTGGGCACCTGCGCGTCTCGATCGACGGCTGGACCCTGCTCGAAGATCTCGATGTGCCCAAGGAGGGCGATGTCTTCGTGCTCGACGCTGATGGCCTGCGTGGCCGGGCCCTGGTCTTCGAGACGGTGCGCGACGACGAGATCGTCGTCCAGCACATCGAGGTGCGCTAC
This sequence comes from uncultured bacterium, assembly GCA_965368975.1. GTDB lineage: Bacteria > Acidobacteriota > Thermoanaerobaculia > Multivoradales > JAHZIX01 > CBDUPA01. The sequence continues at coordinate 96,017 of CBDUPA010000005.1, forward strand.
GGCCGCCTGATCAGGCGCTAGTCTAGGGGCCCCAGGCATGATCTGATTCTGGGGAGGGGCGGCCCCGCGTGGCCGCCCTGCGGTGTAGCCGCATCCAACGTTTGGTCAGGACTCCCGGATCGCCGCTCCGACCTGGTCGCGCATATCGCGCGGGCAATACACGCGGAATTGCTCGATGCGGCCCAGGTGACGAATGAAGTGGCTGGCCTGGTGCATCGGTACCAGGCTGCCATCGCGCTTGCGCACCAGGACGCCACTCTCTTCTAGCTTGTGCGGGTTCTTCGACGAGTTCGACACTAGCACGTTGCCGGCGCCGAAGCGCTGCTGCAGCGGTGGGAGCAAGGCGGCGACGCGGTCGCGTTCCTGCGGGCTCAGGTGCTCTTCTGTCTCGAAGGCGAGCGTGAAACGCTCACGGTGCGTCAGGGCGCGCGCGTGCAGACTCTCCGAGCGCCGCAATTCGGCGGTGACGGTGACGTCGTCTTCCTCCAGGAAGCGTTCGGGATCCGCGGGCCAGCGGCGGCCGGACTCGCGCAGCCACTCGTTGAGGTGCAACTCCAGAACCTTACCTGTGACGTTGAAGTAGACCTGTGTGAACATGTAGTACCGGGCCATCACCAAGGCTTCGAGGGCGTGCACGCCTCCGACCTCGATGCCGATGTTCCAGCTGCCTTCCTGCGACGCATCGCCCTCCGTTGCGGGGGTTTCCAGCGGCAGCATGGTGTCGAGCAAGCGGTCGAGGTCGAAGTTGCCGTAGCGAACGCCGCAGAACAGCGAGTCCCGCATCAGGTAGTCCATCTTGTCGACGTCCAGCTCGCCCGAGATGACCTGCGCCAAGAGCCGTCGCGGTCCCTCGACCTGGCCGGCAAGCAAGTCGACGACCTCCTGTGCTTCGATACCGTCACCGTAGGTCTCGAAAGCCTCCTGGACCTGCGGCAGCAGCAGCAGCCTGCGGCTCATCTCCTCGTGGTCGATGCCACGCTCGAACAGATCTTCGGCAGTGTGGCTGAATGGTGCGTGGCCGATGTCATGCAGCAGCGCGGCGGCACGCACGAGACGCCGCTGGCGGACATCCGGGCCGACCGGCAGTAGGCCGCCGCTCTGCGCCGCGAGTCGATCATAGACGCGTCCAGCCAAATGCATGGCGCCGAGTACGTGGCTGAAGCGGCTGTGCTCGGCGCCGGGGAAGATCAGGTAGGTGACGCCCAGCTGGCGCACGAAGCGCAGGCGCTGCATCGGGCGCGTGGTGATCAAGGCTTCTTCCAGCCGATCAGCGTGGATGAAGCCGTGGATGGGGTCACGAAAGGCGAGCACGGTGTTTCGAGCAGCGGCCGAGAAGGCCGCCGTCAGACGTCGCCGACTCGGCGCACCGAACGCAGCAGTTCCATGAAGGCTGTGCGCTGCGCGGTCAGGGTCGTGTCTGGACCGGTGGCCTTGAAGAACCATGGGCCGCCCGGGCCTTCAACGACCGCGCCGAGTAGGCGTGAGTTGGGCTGGTCGGTGGTGGGGCCAGTGCCCATCGTGCTGGCCCTCAGCGTGCCGGCGACCTCGATCCAAGAGACGTTCAGATCTTGGCTGTCGAATTGTCCTCTCTCGGGCTCCGTGCCGGCGGCCACTTCCATCTGGCTGACCCAGCGTTGCAGGTTCGCCTCGACGCCGCCGCCGCCGCCTGGGCCGAAGTAGAAGACGGTCAGCTCGGCGGCACCGGCCTCACCCGGGATGGTGGCCTGAGCCAGGCGCATGCGTGAACTCGGCTGCTGTTCCTGCCAGCTCTCCGGCAGCGTCCAGCTGATGCCGGCACCGGCAGCTGAGGGCGCTGGGGTACCCGGAGCCGCGTTGACCGGTGTGCCCTGTGACGTACGCGGCACCAGCGCCGAGCCGGGAGCGGAGCTGTCAGAGCCCTGGGCGGTGGTGTCCTCAGTAGCGCCGTCTCCGGAAGCCGCGAGGGGCGAAGGATCGTCGTCATGCACCTGCGCGTCTCGCGCGTTGCCGCAGGCGGCGAGCAGGAGCAATAGCAGGGCAGCCAGGGTAGCGGAAAGTCTCATCGGAGGAACTCCTTTTGTCGAAGATCTTGCGAGCGCTACTTGCGAACTCGGGGGGCGCCGACGTAGCTGATCGTGGGGTGGTTGGCAGCGAGCCCGACCGGGCTCGTCCCAGCGTGGTGGCACGACTATAGAGCATCCCACGAGAGGACTCTACCTCCCAGCGTGCGGGTCTCGACCGGTGAGTTCGGCGTTGCCGTCGGTAGTCTGGGTGGCTTCGAGGCCTTGGCCACACACCCGCAGGTGCGATACCGTACGACGCCGCGCCGGTCCTGGATCTCAGATCCAGTACAATGCGCATGGAAGCGCTCGGGGGCTGGTGCCTCCCGCGGTCTTCAAAACCGTTGTTCCGCGTCGGATGCGGCGTGGAGGGTGGGTTCGATTCCCATGCGCTTCCGCCAATCGTTCCGGAGTTCCGTGCCGTTCTGGTGCTCACCGTCCAATCTCGGAGCAGCCCGTGTCCAGGAAACCGCCAAGACATCACGCCGCCGGTGCACCGTCCACGGATGGCGCTGCATCCTTGGGCGAGCGCGACGTGGCGATTCTCAAGGATGTCATTGTCACCCACATGCTGAGTGCCGAGCCGGTCAGCTCGCGCACGGTGTGCAAGTACGGACAGCTCGGCCTGTCGGCGGCGACCATCCGCAACGTCATGGCCGATCTTGAGGAACAGGGCTTCCTGGTACAGCCACACACCTCTGCTGGTCGCATTCCGACGCCACGGGCCTATCACTTGTTCATCGATGAATTGATGAGCGCGAAGACTCTGAGCGACGACGAGCGTCAGTACATCCGCCAGAGCCTCGACGGCGCGCGCGACGATTCCGAAGGCTTGATGAGCGTGGCCTCGCATCTGCTGTCCGAGCTGTCGCAGCAAGTCGGCGTTGTGCTGACGCCCGCCCTCGCCGAGACGACGCTGCGGCGCGTCGAGTTCGTACCGCTGTCCGATGACCGCTCCGGCCACAAAGTGCTGTGCGTGGTGGTGTCCGAGAGCGGCTTCGTCGACACCAAGCTGGTCGAGACCCACGATCCGGTGGCGCGTGAAGACCTGATTCGCATCTCCAACTACCTGACCGAGAACTTCACCGGGATGACCCTGCGCGAGATCCGTCAGCGCCTCGTCGGCCTGATGGCGCAGGAGCGAGCCCACCTCGACCGCCTGATGGCGCTGACCATTGAGGTGGCCCGGAAAGGTCTCGACATGGGGCGGTTGCAGGACGTGCTGGTGGAGGGCACCAACGAAGTTCTCAACTTGCCCGAGCTGGCTGACCTGGAACGGGTGCGCAAAGTGCTCGAAGCCTTCTCCGACAAGGCCCGCCTCGTCTACTTGCTCACCGAATGCATGCGTGGCAAGGGCGTACGCGTGCTGATCGGTGAAGACAGCGATCTGACGTCGGAGCTGGGCTTCAGCCTGGTCGCCAACACCTATAGCGTCGATGACCTCCCCCTGGGGACCCTGGGCGTGTTCGGTCCGTCGCGCATGGAGTATCCACGGCTGATTCCACTGGTAGACTACCTGGGACGAACTCTCAGCCGTGCCTTGTCCGAGTGCCTGTCGGAGCGCCGCTCCGCCTAGCCGAAACTCAACCTGATAGACGACTCATTGGAAACGAACTCTGAACCCATGGCAAGAAAGAAAAAGAATCAAGCGGTAGAGGCAGAGCTGCAAGAAGGAGCTCAGCCGGAAGACGACCGTGTAGAGATCGAGGTTCTCGACGAGGATGAGGCTGCGGTGCTCGCGGAGGACTTCGAAGAAGAGGTCGACGATAGCAGCGAGGAAGAAGCCGAAGAAGCAGACGTGGACGACGACGTCTACGATCTGGACGAAGATCCCGATGAAGAGGAGGATCCCGAGAACGGCATTGCGGCCGATGCCGAGAAGGTACACCGCGATCTGGCGCAGATGCGTGACAATTACATGCGCACGCTGGCCGACTTCGACAACTTCCGCAAGCGCTCCGAGCGCGAGATGCGCGAGCACAAGCGCTACGCGCTGACCGAGCCGATGCGCGAGATCTTGCAGGTCGTGGACAATCTGGAACGTGCCCTGGACGCCGCCAAAGTGGGCACCAATGCCGACGACCTGAAGGTGGGTGTCGAGATGACCCTGCGCCAGATGCAGGAAGTGCTGCGCCGCTTCGGTGTCGTACCGGTGCACGCCATCGGCGAACGTTTCGACCCGACGGTGCACGAAGCGATCTCGCGGGAAGAAGATGCACAGGTCCAGCATCCGACGGTGCGTCACGAGATGCAGCGCGGCTACAAGCTGCACGAGCGACTGCTGCGGCCGTCGCTGGTCGCGGTCGCGGTGCCGGGTGCCGCTCCGGCGAAGGATGGCGACGGCGCTGCAGAAGACGATGGTACCGACGCCTGAGGACTGACGCTGGGTAAATCGACTCTGGGCAACTAGACGGGAAACGACGTTGAGCAAGATTTTAGGCATCGATCTGGGGACGACCAACAGCTGCGTGGCGGTGTTTGAAGGCACTGATCCCGAGGTGTTGGCGAACTCGGAAGGGAGTCGCACGACGCCCTCGATCGTTGCCTTCACCGACGACGACGAACGTCTCGTCGGGCAGATCGCCAAGCGGCAGGCGATCACCAACCCGGAGGCCACAATCTTCGCCGTCAAGCGCCTGATCGGGCGCAAGTTCGACAGCGAGGAAACCAAGCGGGCCAAGAAGGTTCTGCCGTATGGCCTGGCCAAGTCCGGCAACGGCGACATCAACGTCACGATCCACGACAAGGAGCACAGTCCACAGGAGATCTCCGCCTTCATCTTGCAGGAGCTGCGCAGCTACGCCCAGGAGAGCCTGGGCGAAGACGTCGACCAGGCGGTGATCACAGTCCCGGCTTACTTCGACGACTCGCAGCGCCAGGCGACCAAAGACGCTGGTGAGATCGCCGGTCTCGACGTTCTGCGGATCGTCAACGAGCCGACCGCCGCGGCGCTGGCCTACGGCCTCAACAAGAAGGACGAGGCGAACGTCAAGGTCGTCGTCTACGATCTCGGCGGCGGTACCTTCGACGTCACGGTACTGGAGCTGCAGAAGGGGGTTTTCGAGGTCAAGTCGACTTCCGGTGACACCTTCCTCGGTGGTGAAGATTTCGATCAGGCGATCATGGAGTGGTTGATCCGCGAGTTCCAGGACGAGACGCAGATCGACCTGCACGAGGATCGCATGGCGCTGCAGCGCCTGAAAGAGGCCGCGGAAAGGGCCAAGTGCGATCTGTCCACCGAGACCGAGGTCGATATCAACCTACCGTTCATTGCCGCGGATGCCCAGGGGCCGCGCCATTTGGCGCGCAAGCTCGATCGCGACACCTTCGAGAAACTGGTCAAGGAACTGGTGGATCGCACCGAGGGACCGTGCAGTGATGCCCTGGAAGAAGCTGGTTTCAGTGCCGACGACATTGACGAGGTCCTGCTGGTTGGCGGCCAGACGCGCTCACCGATCATTCAGCGCAAGGTCGAGGAGATCTTCGGCCGCGCTCCCAACCGCGAGATCAATCCAGACGAAGTGGTGGCCATGGGTGCCGCCGTGCAAGCCGGTATTCTGGATGGTCAGATCGAAGACATGGTGCTGCTCGATGTCACGCCACTGTCGCTCGGCATCGAGACCCGCGGCGGCATGTTCGTCAAGCTGATCGAGCGCAACTCGACGATTCCCACCAAGAACGGCCTCACCTTCACCACCGTGGTCGACAACCAGGACACGGTGGAGATCCACGTCATGCAGGGCGAGCGCGAGGTGGCGATAGAAAACAAGAGCCTCGGCCGCTTCAAGCTGGTGGGCCTGCCGCCGTCGCCGCGCGGTGTGCCGCAGGTCGAGGTCAACTTCGCGATCGACTCCAACGGCATCGTCAACGTCGCCGCGCGCGACATGGCAACCAACAATTCACAGAGCATCGAGATCAATCCTTCCAGTGGTCTCTCCGGGGAAGAGATCGAGCGCCTGGTCCAGGAAGCCGAGCAGGCCGAAGCCGAGGACGCCAAGCGGCGCGAGCTGAGCCAGCTCAAGAACCGCTTGGAAGGTCTGGTCTACGCCAACGACAAGGTCTTCGACCAGGTGCGCGGCAACCTCAAAGAAAAAGAGCAGAAGGAATTGAACGAAGAACTCTTGAAGGCCCGCATGGCGATCCAGGAAGAAGAAGACCCGTCCGAGGTCGAAGCCTTGATCTACGACATGACCGGCGTGTCGCAGAAGCTCGCCGAACTCATGCTCGGCAACAAGCACTGATCCTCGCCGCCAGCCACGGTGCGGACGAGTTTGTCTCGCCCCCCGGTCTCCTGACTTTCCTACCTCAACCTCCAGCCGCAGAACGGAGTGGTTTCCAACAAGATGGCAAAGCGTGACTACTACGAAGTCCTGGGCGTCGCCCGGGACGCCGATAGCAATAGCATCAAGAAGGCGTACCGCAAACTGGCGATGAAACATCACCCGGACAAGAATCCGGGAGACCAGGAAGCCGAGGCACTGTTCAAGGAGGCCGCCGAGGCCTACGCGGTACTGTCTGACACCGAGAAGCGCGGTCGCTACGATCGCTTTGGGCACCAGGGCGTCGAGGGCGGCGCCAGTGGTTTCGATCCCAGTATCTTCGCCGACTTTTCAGACATCCTCGGCGACATCTTCGGTTTCGGCGACGTCTTCGGCCGCCGTGGCCGCGGTGGCGTGGCGCGGGGCGCCGACCTGCGCTACGATTTGTCGCTGAGCTTCGAAGACGCCGCCTTTGGCACCAACACCACCCTGCGCATTCCGCGCCTCGAGCGTTGTGAAACCTGCGATGGCAGCGGGGCCAAGCCAGGCACCCACCCGATCCCGTGCTCGGCTTGTGGTGGTGCTGGTCAAGTACGTTTCAGTCAAGGCTTCTTCAGCGTCACCCGCGCCTGCCCGCAGTGTGGCGGCCGCGGTCAAGTGATCGAAGACGTGTGCAGGACCTGTCACGGTGACGGCTTGAAGGAGCGCCAGCGTGAACTGGAAGTGCGCATTCCCGCCGGTGTCGATACCGGTGCCCGCCTGCGTCTCAGCGGTGAAGGTGAGCATGCCGCACAAGGTGGCGTGCCGGGGGACCTCTACGTGGTCATCCAGGTCGAACCGCACAAGACCTTCCAGCGCCAGAACTCCGACGTCATCGCCGAGGTCGGTATCAGCTATGCGCAGGCAGTGCTTGGCACCAGCCTCGAGATCGACACCCTGCACGGCAAAGAAAAGCTCGACATTCCGCCCGGCACGCCCTACGGCAAGATCTTCAAGCTCCGCGGCAAGGGCATTCCGCGTCTCAACGGCAGTGGCAAGGGCGATCACGTGGTGCAGATCTGGATCGACGTTCCATCGCCCAAGCACCTGGACAAGGACAGTCTCGAACTACTGCACCAGCTGGCCGAAGTTGAAGGTTCCGAGGTCAAGCACGGACGCGGGATCGTCGATCGAGTGAAGGATCTGCTGCACTAGCCTTGATGAATTCCTATGACAAAGCGTCGGACTTGCTCGCGCGTCGCTCGCACTTTCGGGCCGAGCTGGCCAACAAGCTGCGCCAGCGGGGTTACGGTGAAGACGAGATCGAGTCGGCGCTCGATCGCCTGACCGAGCACGGTTATCTCGACGACGAACGTACCGCTCGCGAGTTCGCGCGCAGCAGGCTGGCTCGCGGTCCGATCGGTCGTCGGCGGTTGCGTGCCGAGTTGCAGCGCCGTGGCGTGCCGGATGCGGCGGTCGAGGCCGGACTGGAAGAACTGCCCGACGACGAGGCGGCGGCCGTGCGAGAAGCCGCAGAGCGTTATTTGACCCGCAGCGGCAAGCGCAATCGCGCCGCGCTGGGGCGTCATCTGGAGCGCAAGGGCTTTGCACGCCATGCTATCTTTGCCATCCTGGACCAGTTTGCCGACGAAATCGAGAGCCCATCATGAAAGCCAACGACGTTCGCCAAAGCTTCCTCGACTACTTCGCCGACCGAGGCCACCGCCGGGCCGACAGCGCGCCGCTGGTGCCGCAAGACGACCCCACCCTGTTGTTTGTCAACGCAGGCATGGTGCCGTTCAAGAACCAGTTCCTCGGCCGCGAGACGCCCGAGAGTCCGCGTGCCGTCAGTTGTCAGCGCTGCTTGCGCGTTTCCGGCAAGCACAACGACCTCGAGAACGTTGGTCCGAGTGCGCGACACCACACCTTCTTCGAGATGCTCGGCAACTTCTCGTTCGGTGACTACTTCAAGGAAGACGCCATTCGCTTTGGCTGGGAGTTGGTTACCGAGGGGTATGGTCTGCCGCCGTCGCGCCTCTTCGCCACCGTCTTCCGCGAGGACGACGAAGCGTGGAATCTGTGGTCCAAGATCTCCACTCTGCCCGACGAGCGCATCCTGCGTTGCGGCGAGAAGGACAACTTCTGGGCCATGGGGGACACCGGTCCCTGCGGACCGTGCAGCGAGATCTTCGTCGACCTCTACCCGGATCGCCCCCTCGTCGACTGGGAGGAGGGGGACCGCACGGGTCGCTATCTGGAGATCTGGAACCTGGTCTTCATGCAGTTCGAGCGCGGCGACGACGGCGAGCTGCGCGATCTGCCCAATCCCTCAATTGACACGGGTGCTGGCGTCGAGCGCATCGCTTCGGTGCTGCAAGGGGTGCGGTCGAACTACCACACCGACCTGTTCCAGCCCATCCTGCGCGCCGCTGCCGAGCTGGCTGGCACGCGTTACGGTGGCATCAGCTCCGGAGCGGCCAGTTCCGGCGGGAGCAGCGACGCTGACGTCTCGCTGCACGTCATCGCCGACCATCTGCGGGCTGTCAACTTCCTGCTTGCCGACGGCGTCATTCCCGGCAATGAAGGTCGCGGCTACGTATTGCGTCGCATCCTGCGCCGTGCGCTGCGCCACGGTTTGCGCTTAGGGCTGGAAGAGCCCTTCCTGTACCGTCTCGGCCCCGTGCTCGAAGAGGTGATGGGGGCCACCAATCCACAGCTCGCCGCTACCCGCGACGCCAACGCCGCGACCGTCCAGGCCGAGGAAGAGAAGTTTCTCGCTACCCTCGCCAGTGGCTCCAGCCACATGCAAGCCGAGATCGAAGCCGCGCGCGGCCGCGGCGACCGTCAGCTGAGTGGGGCCGTCGTGTTCCAGCTCTACGACACGCACGGCCTGCCGCTGGAAGTGATCCGTGAGATCGCTGAAGAAGAGCGCATGCAACTCGACGACGCCGGCTACGAAGTCGAACTCGAGAAACAGCGCACGCGCTCGCGCCAGGCCACCGGCGAAGGCCAGAAAAAGTTGCTCGCCTTACAGCAAGTACTGGCCGGCGGCGAAGAGGCCACCGTCACGCCTTTCGACGGCTATGCGCACACCGCCAAGCCCGGCGTGCGCGTCGAGCGTCTGGCGCGTCTGGGCGAGATCGCCGAGGCCGTCGACGTGTTGCGAGCCGGAGAGAGCGGTGCCGCAGTGCTCGCCGAGACGGTCTTCTACGCTGAATCCGGTGGCCAGGTGGCGGATGTCGGTGAGCTCCGCTGGCCAGGAGATGGTGCCACGGTCTGTCGTGCCACGGTCAGCGACGTGCAGAAGAATGCCGCCGGAACCTTCTTCCACCTGATCACCGTCGAGGAAGGGGAACTGCGCGCCGGCAGCCAGGTCGACCTGCACGTCGACGCCGCCCGCCGCCGCGCCACCGAGCGCAACCACACCGCGACGCACCTGCTGCACGCCGTGCTGCGCGACATCCTCGGCCCCAGTGTCCGCCAAGCCGGTTCCCTGGTCGCCCCCGACCGCCTCCGCTTCGACTTCACCTGCCCGCGGCCCGTCACCCCCGAGCAGCGAGACGAGATCGAGCAGAAGGTCAACCACTGGGTGCTCGAAGCCGTCGATACGCAGACCACCTGGCGCGACCGCGAGGAAGCCATCCAGGGTGGCGCCATGGCCCTGTTCGGCGAGAAGTACGGCGACCGAGTGCGCACCGTCGAGATTCCAGGCATCAGCCTCGAATTGTGCGGTGGTTGCCACGTCACCAACACCGGCCAGATCGGTCCGGCCGTCGTCACCGCCGAGCGCGGTATTGCTTCCGGCGTGCGCCGTATCGAAGCCGTTACTGGTGCTGGTGCTCTCGATCTCCTGCGCGAGCGTCAGCAGCGCCTCGACGCCGTCGCCGAAGCTCTGGGCACGACCCCGGAGCGCGCCGTCGACGAAGTGGGACGCCTGCGCAAGGAACTCAAGGAGCGCGACGCCGAACTTGCCAAGCTACGTATGGAACTCGTCTCCGGTGCCGCTTCCGGCGGTCAAGACGATGGGGGCAGCGAGATCGACGGCATTTCCGTCATGGTCAAGGAAGTGCCTCCTGCCCCCGTCAACGAGCTGCGCAACATGGCCGATACCCTGCGCTCGAAGCAGGGCTCCGGCGTCGTTGTTCTTGGCACTGGCGCCGAGGGCAAGGTGACCCTGATCGTCAGCGTCAGCAAAGACCTGGCCGGCAAGAAGGTGCACGCCGGCAACCTGGTCAAGGCTCTCGCCGGTGCCGTCGGCGGCGGTGGCGGCGGCCGTCCCGACTTCGCGCAGGCCGGCGGCAAGCAGGTCGAGAAGTTGCCGGACGCGTTGGCGTCCGTGCCGGACCTGGTGCGCGCGCAGCTGGCTGGTTGAGCGTTGAGTTGGTCGGCAATCGCTGGCGCCTCGCGGAATGGCCTCTGATCTGGGTAGCGGCGGCCCCATGTGGCCCCCCTCCAGGGTCAGCTCAGGTAGCCGAATTTGGCCAGCGTGGCGATGATGACCGTCAGTAGCAGCGCCAGGTGAAAAGGCCAGAGCGTTCTGGACACGACGGTACCTAGATACCAGCCAGCATCTATGTATCGTGTGTCCATCTCGAACTCGATCTCCTTCTCGCTACGTTTCCGGACCACGTCCCAAAACTTTCGAAACCTCTTTTCCTGGTGCAGGAAGTAGGCGTCCAGAAACCAGAAGATCACGGCGGGTAGAAAGGCGATGGGCATCAGCCACTTGTTGCCGTGCTCGGAGGCTGAGAGAGCCAAGATCGCTGCGATCAAGGTGACCGACCAGCCCTTGATCAGGAACGAATTCCCGGCCATGCGGGTGATGATGGCCTGAATGAACTCCAAGTGCTTGATCTTGTTTGTGCCCATTTCTCACTTCCTGAATTATCTTGCTGAACACAGTGTAGCTCGGGTGGGTCTAAAATCTACGATGGAGTAGATTCATCGGCGTAGATCACGCATTACATGGGAAAAACGTGATGATGATCACGTAACTGCTGTGAAAAATTGGCGCGTCCCCGCTTTTATGGTACATATTCGGTGTGGAACGCAGACTTTACTCCGACCTGACTGCCTGGAAGACTTCGCGACGTCGAAAGCCGCTGTTGCTGCGAGGAGCCAGGCAAACGGGCAAGACCTTTCTGCTGCGTCAATTCGGGGAGCGTGAGTACGATCACGTCGCTTACTGCAACTTCGAGGCAGACCCTGGGCTCGACAGCTTCTTCCGCCGGGATTTGAATCCGCAACGTATTGTGTCCCAGCTTGCGCTGTACAAAGGTTTTGAGCTGCGGCCCGAGAAAGACCTCTTGGTCCTGGACGAGATTCAGAACTCGAATGCTGCTCTGAACTCGCTCAAGTATTTCCAGGAACAGGCCAACGACTACCACATTGTGGCCGCTGGTTCTCTGCTAGGTGTCCAGTTGTCGCGTCCAGGTTCCTTTCCGGTGGGCAAAGTCAGCTTTCTGGATCTCCATCCGATGAACTTTGCCGAGTTCTTGGAAGCGATGGGGAAGGCCCAGTACGTGCAGATGCTTGGCACTGTCGAGATGGAGCCGCTGCCGGAGCCCATTCACCTGGAGCTTCTAGATCTCTTGCGGCAGTACTACTTCACGGGTGGCATGCCGGAGGCGGTGAAGGTCCATGTCGAGAGTCGGGATTCGCGAGAAGTACGGATAGTCCAGCGAGAGATCCTGGATTCCTATGAACTGGACTTTGCCAAGCATGCACCGTCGACCGATATCCCCAAGCTCGGCCTGGTCTGGGATTCTCTGCCACGGCACTTGGCCAAAGAAAACAAGAAGTTCATGTTCTCAGTGGTCAAGAAGGGCGCCCGAGCTAGAGAGTATGAGAATGCGCTCAGGTGGCTGGCGGATACTGGCCTGATTCACTTGTGCCATGCGGTGGAGACGGGACGTACCCCTCTGGCGCACTATGCGGATCACAGCTGCTTCAAAGTTTACGCTGTGGATATCGGGCTTCTCGGTGCAATGGTGGGAGTGGCCCCGGAGTTGACCGTGGAGGCTGAGCGCCTCTTCACCGAGTATCGAGGAGCTCTGGCCGAGAACTATGTCGCGCAGCAACTGGTTGCCGCCGGCTGCGACAAGCTCTACTACTGGCGGAGTGCCGGAGGCATGGCCGAATTGGATTTTATGTTAGAGCGAGGAGCGCAAGTCGTGCCGGTCGAAGTGAAGGCTGGCGTGAATCCGCGCAGCAAAAGTCTGCAGTCATACGATCAGCAATTCGATCCCCCGCAGCTCTTGCGTACCAACCTGTTGAACCTCAAGAATGACGGCAAGATTTGCAATGTTCCGCTCTATGCCGTGTCCTGGGTGACTCGACTTCTCGACTCTGTATGAGCTGAAGCTTGTCTGAGCTAGCGTCTTACGGAGGATTGCTCGGATTGGTCCCTGGAACGGCTGCACCGCTGCTGCGCGCGCGGTTCGCGCGAGTGCTCGCGGTGACGACCCCTGATTCCGCGACCACAGGTTCGCGTTCGGAGAGCTGGTCCGTCAGGTCGTGGTACTCGGCGAGGGAAGTCAGGACTTTACGCACGTAGTTACGTGTCTCGCGGAAGCTGACCTTGGTGTAGAACTCTTCCGGCTCGTCGCTGAAGCAGTGGCCGATCCACAGGCGCGTCTGCTCGACACCGGCGTTGTAGGCCGCGACAGCGAAGTGCTGCTCACCCTGGAACTCTTGCAGGAGCTCGGAGAGATAGGCCGCGCCGAGGTGGATCGAGATACCCGGGTCGTAGAGCGCGTCGGGGGCGATACGGCCGAGGCCGTTGTTGCGCGCGACGCGGCGGGCGGTGGGGAGGGTGAACTGGGCGAGACCACGGGCGGCGGCGCCGGAGAGGGCGTCGGCGTCGAAGCGGCTCTCTTCGCGGATGATGGCTCGCAGCAGGTTCGGATCGATCTGGAACTCGGCGCTCTGCGCCTCGATCTGCTCTCGGTAGGCGTCCGGGAAGAGCAGACGGCGGAACGGTGTCGGCAGCATGCGCGCGGGAACGCGAGTCGGGATGCCTTCGTTCAGCGTCTCGGCATGGAGAAGGGAGCGACGCAGCTCTCCAGCGCGTTGCAGCAGTGTCGCACCGGTCAGGGCCAACGAAGGCTCACGGATGGGAAAGTGCCGCGGAATCGCTGCGGCGCCTTCGCGCCACAGGCCCAATCCGAGCAGCAACTCGTCCGGACGCCGCAGCGGCAGCTGCCACAGCGGCCACTCTTCGACCGCCACCTGGGTCATGGTGAGGTAGTCGGCAGTGCGGTCTTCCGCCAGCAGAGCGGCGCGCAGGCGGTCGGCAACGGCGCCTTCCTGAGGGCTACCAGCGAGCAGGAGCCAGGCGCGGTACAGGTCCTCGGTGGTGCTGCGCTGGGCGAGACGTCGTCCTTCCGCGCGTGCGATGTCGACCAGTGGGTCGCTGGCCAGGCGGTCTCGAGCACCCAAGGAAAGGGGGTGGAAAGGAGACTCGACGAGGGTTCGGAGGTAAGCCTGGACGGCGCGCTGTGGTTCGCCTTGCAGCTCAGCGAGGCGGCCGCGCCAGTAGGAGAGTTCGAGTTGCTCACGGCTGCGTGCGTCGACTTCCTGCAGCCAGTGTCCGGCGCGGTCGGAGCGGCCCCGTACGAGATCGGAGGAAGCCAGGAAGAGCCCCGCGAGCACAGCCATGCGTCGCTCACGCGGGCGTGTCTTGAGCAGTTCGTAGAGTTCTAGCGCATCGTCTTCCTGTCCGGCCCGCCACTCCAGTCGCAAGGCGGAGAGCAGCGCTGCACCGGCCCAGTCGCCACTGGGTTCCTCGTTGTAGGCCGTGCGAAAGGCGTCGGAGGCCTTCTGCCAGTTGCGCATCAGCTCGAAGCAACGGCCCTGTTGGAAGCGTGCCTGGGCCCGGTATTCGGCCCGGTGCGTCGACGTGGCCAGCTCCTCGAAGTGCTCGGCAGCCTGCACATAGTTGTTGACCCAGAAGTAGCTGCGAGCGATGGCATAGCGGGCGTCGAAGCGCTGGCGAGCGGTCAACTGTTCTTCCTGGCGTAGGGCTTGGCGCAGTGCGCTGACGGCGCGCCGGAATTCGCGGTGCTGGTGGAAGGTGAGCCCAACCAGCAGGGGGACTTCGGCTTCGACTTCCTGATGGGGCAGAAGCTGCAACAGGCTGACCGCCGCCTCGCGGGCGACGTCGTCGCTGCGCCTTTCGCGGAGCAGGTCCACCAACAGTTCGAAGCCATCTTGCGGACGGCTGAGGCGCAGGGCGCACCAGGCCCGGATAAGAGTCAGGTGGCGCCGGTGGTTCTCGGCGAACTGGCGGCCATGAAGGTTGTGCACCACTCTGCAGTCGCCACCCTGGCGCAGCGTCAAGTGCAGAAGCGGAACCGCGCGGGGTACCAGGTCCGTCGGCGGATCAGAGCCGAGCAGGCCGGCGACCAGGCCGGCTGCCACCTCGGGGTGGCGCTGCGACGTCTCCAGGTGGGCGATCCGGTAGCGGCTGTAGGGGGTCAGGGTCGGTGCAAAGTCGCGGGCGGCGGTGAAGGCGCGGGCGGCGTCGCGCGGGCGGTGCGCTTCAGCGAAGAGGTGGCCTTGCAGGTAGGGGATGCCGAGTTGCCTCGCCAGCGGCGCGTTGTCGCTCAGCAGTCGCGCCGTCTCTCGCAGCAGGGCTTCCTGGTTGCCCTCGAGGTGGAGCTCAGCGAGGTGCGGTCGCGGGTCGTCGCCAGGTGCCGCGGGAGCGTTGAGCAGCAGAGTCAGGAGGAGGGTTGAGGAGCTGAACACTGGCATCGCGGATCGGGTCCACCTTTCGGAGGCTGCCGTGGAAGTTCTGGTCGACGAGACAGCCCGTCGAGCCGAGCCGTCAAGCCGAGTCCGGGTGTCGCTCTACCCGGGCCCCTAGAGCATGCAATTTCAGTTCCATCTGCTCATAGCCACGATCCAAGTGGTAGATGCGGTGGACGATCGTCTCGCCATGTGCCACCAAGCCGGCCAGCACCAGACAAGCCGAGGCACGCAGGTCGGTCGCCATGACGTGCGCGCCGGACAGCTGGGTTGGTCCGTGGACTCTGGCGTAGCGGCCGTCCAGCTGAATGTCCGCGCCCATGCGCACGAGTTCGGGCACGTGCTGGAAGCGGTTTTCGAAGACGGTCTCGCAGATCGTCGCTTGACCCTGAGCGTGGGTCATCAGCGCCAGGTACTGTGCTTGTAGGTCGGTCGGGAAGCCGGGATGCGGCGAGGTGACGATGTCGCGCGCGTGAACCTCGAGGCCGCCGCGGACACGGATGTGGTTGACACCCGTCTCGACCTCGGCGCCGGTTTCGGCCAGTTTCTCCAGCAGGGGCGCCAGATCGGCAGGCGCTGTGTCTTCGAGGCACACGTCACCTCCGGTGAGGACGGCTCCGATCAGGTAGGTCCCACCCTCGATCCGATCGGGAATGACTCGGTGTTCGGCACCGTGCAGGGAGTCGACTCCCTCGATCTCGATACGCTCGCTGCCAGCGCCGTCGATCTTCGCGCCCATGGCGGTGAGCAACTTGCCGAGATCCTGGATTTCCGGCTCGCGGGCACAGTTCTCCAGCACCGTCGTACCCTTGGCCAGGCAGGCGGCCATCATCAGGTTCTCGGTGCCGGTCACGGTCGGCATCTGGAAGCGGAAGCGGGTGCCGCGCAGGCGGGCGGCACGGGCCTCGACGTAGCCGTGCTCCAGCTCGACCTCGGCCCCCATCGCTTCGAGGCCGGCCAGGTGCTGGTCGATCGGTCGCACGCCGATGGCGCAGCCGCCCGGCAGTGACACGCGCGCGTGGCCACGCCGGGTCAGCATCGGGCCGAGGGCGAGTACGCTGGCGCGCATGGTCTTGACCAGTTCGTAGGGGGCATCGTCCGGGGAGCCGTTACCGTGGGGGGACAACACCAGGGCGCCATCGTCGCGTTCGCCGCTGGCCACACACAGGTGGTCGAGCAGCTTGCGCAGGGTGCGCAGATCGCGTACCCGCGGCACGCGGTGCAGGATCAGAGCCGAATCGCCATCGAGCAGCAGACTGGCTGCGAGGGCGGGAAGGGCGGCGTTCTTGGCACCGCTAGCACGCACAGTGCCTTGCAGGCGGTTGGGACCCTGGATGCGAAAGACGTCCACGCTGGCTCCTTGTTCGACGTGTGGTGTAGCAGACCGTTCAGCAGAAGTGCAGGAAGCAGAGGTTATACCGAAGCACGCTCGGGAGCATTACTTACCACACCTGTCCGCGGGCGATCACGATGCGGCGAACTCCGGCGTAGTCGGCCAGAATGTCTTGCACCTCGACGCCGCTCTGGTCCGCCAGTTTGTGCACCAAGTCCGCCTGATCGTGACCGATCTCGAACAGGATCGAGGTCCCGGCGCGCAGTCGACGACTCAGTGCCAACAGGTCACGGATCACGCGTGTTCCGCAAGTGCTGGCAAAGAGGGCCGATGGCGGTTCGAAGGTGGTCACTTCGAGCGACAGCTCGGGTGTTGCTGCTGGGTCGATATAGGGCGGATTGCTCACCACCATGTCGACTCCGTGCACGTCGACGCCCGCTGCCACGTCGGTGGCGATCCGCTGCACACGATCCAACACGCCATGCCGTCGGGCGTTGGCAGTGGTTACGGCAAGTGCGGCCGGTGAAATGTCCG
The DNA here is from genome assembly GCA_965368975.1 of uncultured bacterium. Taxonomy (GTDB): domain Bacteria; phylum Acidobacteriota; class Thermoanaerobaculia; order Multivoradales; family JAHZIX01; genus CBDUPA01. Next base: position 112,909 of record CBDUPA010000005.1, read on the forward strand.
TGGTCGTGACGCGTGCCCGCGGCAGTTCTGACGCCAGCGTCACTGCGACGCAGCCAGAGCCGGCACCGACATCGAGGATGTGTGGAGCCTCGGGCAAGTCGTGGCACCGCTCCAGGGCACTCTCGACCAGGTGTTCCGTTTCCGGCCGCGGGATCAACACCCGTGCGTCGACGAAGAAGTCACGACCATAGAACTCGCGCTCTCCGAGCAGGTAGGCCACCGGTTCTCCCTGCAGACGTCGTTGCACGAGCGCCTCGAAGCGCTCCGCGACCGTTGCTGGCACTTCTCGATCGTCGCGGGCGAGGACCTGGGCCTCGCTCCAGTCCAGTAGTCGTCCAAGAAGCAGTGCCGCTTCGCGGGTCGAGGGCTGAAAGTGGGCTTGCCTCAGCCGCTGCCGTGCGTCGACGAGGAGGGCCGCTACGGTAGGCATGTTCAGCGCTGCGTGTGGAAAATGCGACGGACGCGCAGGGAGATGCCGGTGAGCAGTTCGTTGGGGATGGTGCCGGCGAGTTCGGCTAGCTCTAGCAGGCACGGTTCGTCGTCGCCCGGACCGAACACGACGACGTCGTCGCCGGGTTTGACGCGATCGCCCAACTCTGTGACGTCGATCATCACGACATCCATGCACACGCGACCGACGACGTTGCAGCGTTGGTCGTGGACCAGCATCCAGCCCTTGTTCGACAGGGAGCGCAGGTAGCCATCGTTGTAGCCCAGGGCGACGACGGCGATGCGTCGTGGTTGCTCGCCGGTATTCCAGGCGCGGCCGTAGCCGACGTCGTGGCCTGGAGGCAGATCCTTGACGTGCACGATCTGCGTGACCAGCCGCAGCGCGGGTCTCTGCCCCATGGCGACGCGTTCCGGCACCCTGCTGTAGCCGGCGACCGCCAGGCCGGCACGCACCAGGTTGTAGTGGGCTTCCGGAAAGCGCGCGATGCCGGCGCTGTTGCAGGCATGCACCCAGCGCGGTCGACCGCCCAGATCCTCGACGATCTTGCGGGCGGTGTCGAAGCAGTGGATCTGCTGGCGCGTGAAGTCGTCCTGGTCGGGCTCTTCGGCGACCGAGAAATGGGTCATCAGGCCCTCGAGCTGCAACCAGTCGTGTTGCACGATGGTCCGTGCCAGGTCGGCGACGTCTTCGAGGAAGGTGCCGGCGCGGCCAAGGCCGGTCTCGACCTTCAGGTGGACGCGCAGCACGTGCCGCTGTCGCCTCGCCTCGGCGGCCAGCCAAGTTGCCTGTTCGAGGCTACCGATGGCGGCGCTCAAGTCGTGGTGCACGAGCTTGTCGGCCTCCATCGGCACGGTGTTGAGCACCAGGATCGGCAGGCCGATGCCACGGTCGCGCAGCAGCGCGCCCTCGTCCGGGTAGGCGACGGCGAGGTGGGCGATGCCGGCCCGCTCGAGCACGCGCGACACGCGCACGGCGTCGAGGCCGTAGCCGAACGACTTGACCACCGCCATCACGCCGCAGTCCGGTCCCACGGCCTGCTGGACGCGCTGCACGTTGCTGACCACCGCGTCGAGGTCGACGTAGACGCGGGCCGGCGACACCGATTCGAAGAAGATCGGGGCGATGCGTTCGAGCGCTTCCGGGCGACTGCCCTTGAGCAATACGCGATCACCGGGCCGGGTGTGTTCGTCGAGCACCATGGCGGCTTCGGTGACGTCTTCGACCTTGTGCACTCGCTGTGCATCCATGCCGGCGTCGATCGCTGCCTGTGCGATCTCCGCGCCGCCCGCGCCGACGCCGATCAGTCGATCGACACCGTGCGCGACGACCATTCCACCGATGCGTTCGTGGGCGTCCGAGCCGGCCATGCCGAGCTGGGTCAGACCGGCCAAGACGGCGATGTTGTCGCCGTCGGCTCGTTCCTTGGCCAGGGCTTCCAGGGCCACCTCGACGCTGGTCGGATCGCCACTGTAGGCGTCGTTGATCAACATGACCCGGCGCGGCGTGATGCTCATCTCGAGACGCATCGGCGCAGGTCGCCAGCCGGTGAGTCCGGTGTGCATCAGCTCGGGCTTGGCACCCAGGCGCTTGGCCGCTTCGAGCGCCAGAGCAGCGGCTCGTCTCAGGTGCGGTTGCTGGAACAGCTCGGATTCCGGCAGACCGTCTGTGGCTTCATCTGGATCGACGCCGTCGACGATATCGATGGCGTTGATACCCTGCTCCCGGAGCGCTGCGCGTGCCAGCTCTTCGGATTCGGGCACAAGAACCCAGTTCGGGGCGCTGACGCGCCGGAACAGTCCCGCCTTCTCTCGCGCGCACGCTTCCAGGTCTCCGAGTCCCTCCAGGTGCTCCGGGCCGACATGCACGAAGATGCCGCAGTCGGGGCGGACGATGCGCTCCAGCCGCTCCATCTCGCCCACCTCACTGATACCGCACTCGATCACCGCGACGTCGGCCTGCGCCTCGAGCTTGACCAAGGACAGCGCGACACCGACTTGCGAGTTGTAGGACTGTGGACTGGGGAAGACGCGCCGGCTGTCGGCGAGTGCGGCGACCAGCATCTCCTTGACCGTCGTCTTGCCCATCGAGCCGGTGATTGCCACGACGGTGCCCTTGAACGCCTCGCGTGCCGCGATGGCCAGGGCATGCAGGGCTGCCAGTGGATCCTCGACGCGGATCCAAGCCTGGTCATCGGCCAGTGTCGGTGGCATGTGTGCCGGGCCGGCGATGACGATCGCAGCCCCGTCTCGCAGTGCACGGGCGGCGAACTTGCCGCCGTCGTGATTGGGTCCTACCAGTCCCAGGAAGACGTCCCCGTGGTTCACCTTGGCGCGCGAATCGGTCAACAGGCGCAGACCCGAGGCCTGCGGGTTGCCGAGAAGGTGTGCGTCGAGGATGTCGGCGAGTTGGTGCGCGGTGATCGGCCACATGCGGTAAGTCTACGACGACAGTCCACGCCGACACCAACGTCTCGATCGACTCGGGCCGCCGATCTGGGCCAACTGGGATCTAGGCGAGCTGGCCCGCGGTGCGGATACCGCGCAGTGTGAAGGCTCGCTTGACGCGCTCGGTGACGTCCGTGCCGAAGGCGGTTTCGTAGCGACCGTCGAAGACGTACGCCTTGAGTGTCAGGCGAACGGCGAAGCGCAGGCCGGCCTCGGGTACGGGGCCTTCGCGTACCACCACCGTGATCGGCTTGCCGAGAAACACGTAGCGACTGGCAGCCGCGGCCTCGTGGACGATCTGCTTGGCGATCTCGAAGTCTTCGTCGCAACCGATGTAGAAGTCGAAGACGCACATCTGGTTCAGTTCGCCGGCATTGGCACAGGCCACCACGCCGGTGAGGAACTGGTTGTTGGGGATCGAGATCAGGTTGTCGTCCAGGGTCACGAGTCGCACGGTGCGCAGGCCGATCTCGAGCACCTCGCCATAGTGGCCGGCGAACTCGACCCGGTCCCCGACCTGGAAGGGGCGGTCAAACAGCAGGATGAGGCCGGCCATCAGCGATGCCAACAAGTCCTTGAAGGCGAAGCCGAGGGCGAGCGTCAGCGTGCCGCCGATGGCCAGCAGGGCCTCGTCGGACAGGCGCAGCACGCTGGTGGCGAGGACCACCGTGGCGAGTAGCAGGATCAGGAAGCGGCTGACCGCGGCGATCTGCTTCAAGCGCAGCCGGCGGGCCGTGAAGCGCTCCCCGAGCGCGTCGAGATAGCGGCTGATCAGGCCGCTGACGATCCAGGCGGCGGCGAGGACCAGCGGGACCAGCCACAAGCGATCGAGCACCAGGAAGCGCAGCACGTTGTCGGAGCCCGCGTCGGCGAGGCTGAGCATCTCGTCCATCGTGGTCAGCCCACCGTTCCGGGTAAGCGCAGTTCCAAGAAATGCTTGGAGTGCAACAGGCGCAAGATCGCTGGCCGCCAGGCGAGGTCGATACTGTAGTGCACGCCAGCGTCGTCTCCGTCGAGCAAGCCGCGTCCTTCGAGATGCCGACACACCGATCGCAGGCGTGCCGGCGGCATGTTCAACACCTGGCTGAGCTGCTCGGCGCCGAGGCCGTCGTGCACCACCAACGCTGACAGCACGAACAACTCGTCGGCTCGCAAGTTCTCGGTGTCCTCACGCGTCGGCGCTTCGAACAGGCCAACCGCCGCGTCGCGGATGGGTTCCTGGGCGCTCTCGTCCACCGGCGTTTCCGTGGAGCTGTCTTCTGCTCGAGCTTCCTCGCTGTCCGCGAGCGTCTGGCGGGGTGCGGGCAGGGCATGACCATCGTGCAGGCCATCCAGCCAGTAGTGCAGCGCGACGTGCGGGTTGCCCATGCTGGCGTCGGCGAGCAGCCGCCAGAAGGCATCCGTGGTGCGGTGGAGGGCACGCTCGGAGTCGGCACCGATCAGGGCCGGTGCGACGAGTGGCTCGAAGCGCAGCCGGCAGCCGGCAACGCGGCACCGTCCCTCCAGCCAGTCGCGCAGCTGCTCGGCACGAAACTCTTGCAGTGGCAGCACGTGGCTGAAGACGCCCAGATTGACCAGCTCGGGCACGCCTTCGAGGTAGCTCCAGGTGGGCAGGTGGAAGGTGGTGAGCCAGAAGTGCTCCTCAGCCGTCACCTGCAGCACTTCCAGCACCCGTCGCAAGGCATCGAAGCCTCCGACTGAGCGCAGCAGCAGCTTGTGCAGGTCGTCGACCAGAAAGACGTGCGTCGGCATCGCCTCGAGCTTCTCGCGGAGTTCTTGCTGCAGGTGCTGGACCTTCGCGTCATCCGCGTCGTGGTGGTTGCCGTTCGCCAAGGTAACGCAGCTCTGGGCGTGGGTCGTTTCGCGGGTCGTTTCGTGTGGCGTCTCGTGTGGTGTTGTCGCCGGTACGTCTGTCAGGGTTGTCGACAGCCAGCGCAGAGCTTCGAGCGGTGAGTGCAGGTGATGCTCCAGCCGCAAGCGCTGCAACTTGGGTGCGGCAGCGCCCTCGCTACGCAACAGCCGCAGCAGGTGCACCTCCGCTTGATCGAGGAACGTCGATTTGCCCATGCCGGTGTCACCGAGCACTACGGCCAGTCCGCTGCGCTGCGACCGGCGCCAGGCGACGTAAGCGTCTTCGACGACCTGTCGCTCTTGCAGCCGTGGTAGACGTACCGTTTCCGCGGCCAGCAGATCCTGGCGCAGCTTCGGCGGTAGCGGAGCTCGGCGCGCCAGCGTGTCTCGCAGCTGACGCCTCGCCAGCAGCGTGCGGAGCCAGGTCGACCAGGCATGGTTGCCGAATATCTCGCCGACCAGGCGCGCCAGTGCCAGCAAGATCAGCAGCAGCGCCGCACAGCTGGCACGCAGCAGGCGCATCGGCGGGCCACCGTCGGTGCGGATCAGCCAGCGGGTGACAGGGTTGGCTTCCAGCTGCAGTGCCACCGCGCCGCGCAGCCACGGCGCCCAGGCGCCCAGGAAGAGCAGCAGGAGCAGCAGGGTGCCTGCCACAAACACCTGCTGCCAGTAGCCGTGCAACCGCTCCAGGCCCAGGCTGAGCAGCAAGCGCGACACCACCAGCGTGCCGAGACCCCACAGCAGCAGCACGCGCACCGTCCGCTCCACCAGCAGGCGGCGCGCTCGCCCCATCAAGATCAGGCCTGGGCGCTCGGCGTCGGCAGAGGTCACGACCAGTCTCGCCAGGTGCATGCCGAGTCGGAAGATGCTGCTCAACAGCCAGAGCAGCGCCAGCAAGTGCAACAGCGGCCAGGGCGCCAGCACCCAGCGGTAGCTGGCGAAGGCGACCAGCACGTCGATCAGCGTCCGCACCACCGCTGCCGACGGCTTGGCCAGGTCGCGTAGGTCGACCGCGACGCCGAAGTGGTCGAAGCGGGTCAGCTTGCCGGACTCGTGCAGGCGCTGGCGTCGTGCCTGCATGACCTTGAACCAGCGCATGAGTCGCGGCTGGGCCCAGCGCCGCGCGTAGAACCAGCCGAGCGCCAGCAGCAGCAGTTCGAGCGAGCCCAGCAGCACGACGAAGAATTCGTCGAGACTGAGCGTCACCCAGCGCTGCGGCTGCTCCACGCTCAGGCGGGCGAGTTCGCGTCCCCAGGCCGCTACCAGGTGCCGTGCCTCGCCGATCTCCTGCTCGATCAGCGTCAATTCTTCGTTCCAGCCCACTGTTGCCTCGGCAGCCGGCGCTGCATTCGCAACCTGCCGGTGCGCCTGCTTGGCTTCGATCAGCAGAAGGATCCAGCGGTCGCGCTCGGTCACGACTTCGGCCGCCTGGCTATGCTTGCGGATCTCCCGTACGGTGCTGGCGAGTGCGTCGCGTGCCGCGATCAGAGCGTCGCGACGAGGTTCGGTGGGAAAGAACGGTCGCTCCAATGCCTTCTCCGCCGCCTTGCGCTGGACTTCGAGTTGTGCCCGCAGGCGAGCTTGCGATGTCGGGCCGGTATCCAGCGTTGCTAGAGCGTCCGTGTCGAGCGCTGCTGTTTCCAGCGTCGGGAACTCCGGGGTGGAGGCGCTCGAAGATTGAGCCCTGGTGTCCGGAACCAGGGACAGCAGGCACAGAGCCGCCAGAGCGAGCGAGAGGAATGGGCGCGACATGTGGCCGCAGGATATCAAGATTCACTCTTTATCCCCGCGGCCACTGATCCCCGCGGCCACTGATCCCCGCGGCCACTGATCCTCGCAGCCACTGATCCCCGTGGTCACGGGCTCTGCCGGTGATCTCGACTGCCGTCGGCTACCAACTAGTCGGACACGACCGGTTCTGCTTCACTTTGCCTGCCCGTGGCTGTGCGGAGCTGCTGCTCGAGCGACCACAGCGAGGAGAACCGGCCCGACCCCTCGTAGATCCGTACTTTGTGCCGCTGGCCGTTGACTGGTGGTAACTCCAAAATCTCGATCGCCGCCGCCAGACCGGCGACGCCGGCACCCAGGATGTGGAATACCTGCGGCTCTTCCAGGGCTCGTCCGAGGTCCTTCAGCTTCTTGCGACGTTCCGTGATCGGGGTCCAGTACTGCTGCCAATCATTCGATGCACTCCTTGGTGATCCTCCTTCACCGTGAAGAGTGCTGCGATGGTCCGGGATCTCTCAGTTCGAGTGCAGCACGATCGAAATCGGAGCCTCCAGCGAGTCTAGAAGTTGGGCAGCCGGCCGGTAACCTAGAGCTTCGACGCGGAGTCCGTAGCCCCTGTAGGTGCCAGCCGGGATCGGCGCGCTGGCGGCACCCGCTGAGTTGGACTGTAATGTCCGCTCCGTAGTCAGGCTCTCGAGCCCGGCCCCTTCCAGCCGGATCGACACTGTGGCCCGAGGAATCGGATTACCTGCGGTATCCAGGACCTGCACGTGGAGCCAGGCTGTTTCCTGCAAAGGCAACCGGATCCCGGTCACTTCTGCTTCCTCGGCGAGGACCACGCGTACCTCTGCACTGATGCGGGGCTTCGAGGGGTCGCCAGCGGCGGCACGGAGTGCCCAGGTGCCAGCGGGCAGATTGCGCAGTTGGAAAGTACCGTCGTCGGCACTACTGCCGGTACCCGCCCCTTCGTCGACCGGATTGCCATCGGTGGAGGTGTTTTCGCCCGCCAATGAGTGGTGTCCCGGCGCCTCCAGCCGTCGTGCTATCACCGTCGCGCCGGCTACGGGGCGGGAATCCGTGTCGAGGACCACACCGCGAAGGCTGCCGTCAGGCAAGTGGAGTTCCAGTTCCCGATCCGGTGAACTCAACTTGAGGGTCTCGTCGAGCAGCAAGGGAGTCACCTGTTCTGTCGTGCGGAACCAGGCTCGATAGTCACCGGTTTCGGGTACGCCGATCACGAAGGCACCCTCTCTATTCGAGTAGGTCGACGGTAGCCGTTCTCCGTTCAGAATTTCCGGGTCGATTGGTTGTAGTTGCAAGAAAGCGCGCACGGGTTCGCCGCCGCGCAGTACACGTCCGTGGAACATGTGGCCGGCGGAGGGTAGCCAGTAGATCTCAGCGCTGTCAGGAGCCACCGAAACAGCATCCCGGGCGACGGTGAACACGGTTCCCTGGGGATGGTGGCACTGGACCGAGAATCGCCATTGTCCCGGTGCCAGAGCCAGAGGACCGACGGTGTCGTCCTGCTGGAAGCGCGCTTCCACAAGAGTTCGATTCAGCCATCCGCAGCCCGGGTCCAGGTGACCGACGAGGCGGAACTCACAGTCGGCGAGGTGTGCATCGGCACTCTCAAGACCGATGGAAATCTTGGCGGCCTGCGGCAAGATGATGTCTTCGAGCCGCACTTCCGTCTCTGGAGTCAACTCGAACGGACCGTAGAACACCGGCGCCAACTCTGGAGCTGCTGATCTGGCCCGTAGGCGCAAGATACCGGGAGGTAAGCCCGCCAGGCGTACCCATCCGTTAGCGTCGGTACGGCCCGGCCAGCCGACCTCGCGTTGGTCGGCACCGTAGGTTTGTTCCGCGACTTGGCGGAAGTCTTCTGCCGGAAAGACCTCCAGGATCGCCCCTGATATCGGCGCTCCGTCATCCCCAACTACCCGCGCCACCAGCGCTGCCCCTGTTTGCAGGTCGATCTTACCTAGGTTGAGCACGGTCTCTGAGGTGAGTTGCTGTTGCGGCCAGGTGACCGGTGTCGCGGGGCCGATCCTCAGTGTGACGTCCCAGCAGCCCAGCGGAACGGTAGCTGTCAGGCGCCGTCCGTTGATCAAAGCCGGTACGACACCGAAACGAAATGTCTCACCGCAGCGGACGAGGTGAACCTTACCGGTAGCTAGTCCGATCGCTTCCGTCAGGCTGCCAGTGACTTCGGTAGCCGGTTCTAGCACGATCGGGAGAGGTCCCGCCGCTGGGCATCCCGGAATCGCCATAGGTCGACTGATGGCGCTGTCCGTCCGCAGGACGATCACCGAGTTCTGCAGGCAGCCTCGAGGTGATCCAATGAGCCCCGGAGTCTGTGTGTCTCGGAGCTGCAGTTTCTGCTGTGTAGCTTCTGTGATTTGCCAAGCCTCTACCTGCTCAGCTGTCAATGACTGCTGGAGTCTAAGCAGCAGATCTGGCGCATCCGATGGCTGTGCGGCCACAGGCAGTTGCAAGCTGCAGAGCAGAAAGAATGCCAGCCAGAAGCCCATTGCTACGAATCCACCCTCTTGGTCGCTGTTCGCCTTGGCTCGTCGGAAGTTTCAGGTTCCGTGGGATCCGAAGCGACCAGTGAGTCCGGGACCGTACTCACGGGTTGAATCAGCGCTTTTGCACAACCACCACCGAAGTCACAGTAGGCGTTTCCATCCTGCCACTTTACCGAGCAATCGCTGCCTTCGCCTCTGCAAGAGCCACCATTCACAATGGTTAGGAAGAAACATGATGTCTTGCCGGAGCAACTGGCTAGCCTACCTTTTTGGTAGCAAGTCATGCAGGAGGTAGTGCTGCCGCTTCCGCCCGTTGTCGGATCCGAACTACAGAAAGGGTCGTCGATTCCAAGGCAGGTATCTACGCCTGGATCGTCTTGGTATTGTGCTTCTGCCACACTGGGCAGTACAAGGAGAGCTAGGGCTGTAAGGATGAGCTGAAGAGTGCGTCGTTGCATAATTGCGGATTCTCCCTGATAGAGCATGGCGGATAAGTTGAATTAGGGTAGTCCTCGCAATATCAGTAAGTCAAGCGTGGATATCGTCTCCTCTTCACCCCCCGACGCGCACGCTCATCCGCACCGTCGAATCGACCGCTGCGACCTCATCTCGCACGCCAACCGCGATGCGTTGGAAGCCTTCGCGCATGCGCAGCTTGAACGTGTAGCCCGCGAACTGACCGCGCGCGATGTCCATCTTGTCGAGCGGGATCTTGATCGGCACCACGACGTGACTCACGGGGGAGGTGCCGCCTTCGAGGTCGCGCACGGCGATGAAGAGGGAGATACGACCCTGGTAGGAGTCTTCGGTGGGCAGCAGGGCGACATTGGAGATCGGGACTTTGACCAGCACGGGGACGAGGAAGGTGTCGTCCTCGTCGGGCTGACTCTCGGCGCGTTCCAGCTCGATGCCGAGAGGGTTGTCGAAGACGTTGAGCAGCAGCGCGGACATGGTGCGGTCGCTCATCTTGTCTTCGGCGCTCTTGTCGACGTAGCCGGCGCGGTGACGCACGCGCACGTTGTCGCGCAGGACTTTGACCTCTAGGCGGCGGTACTCGCCGTCGCCCTGAGTGGCTGGGGTGTAGCCGAGGGAGTAGAAGCTCTCGAAGTCACTGGCCAGGTGCGACAGGGTGTTACCGAGGCCTTCGGTGTTGAGGAAGGAGAGGCCGCCGGTGCTGTCGGACATGAACTGCATGGTGCTGCGAATGGTGGCGCTTTCGAGCGAGTCGGTGCCGACGTTCTGGACGCGGCCACCGCCGGCGGTGCTCAGGGAGCCGACGTCGAAGCCGCCGGTCTCGGCGGAGATGCTGCTGTAGCCGCGCGGGCCGCCGGCGTCGATGGTGTAGAGCACGACGCGGTTGGCGTTGGCGTGGGCGACGAGCTTGGCCAGATCCGGGGTGCTGTCGTAGGAAAGGGTCTCGGCGGTGGTGCTGACGCCGAGGTCGTCGGCAATGACGGCGAACTTGTTACGCCAGGCTGCGAACAGGCTCTGTGTGGGATTCATCGGCATGCCGCCGCTGATATACAGCATCGCCTTGCGGCCGGGCAGACCGGCGAGGCTGTCGATCAGGCGGGCCATGGCGTTCATCGAGTCGCGGTTGCGCTTGATGACGCGCTGGCCGAAGACCTGGATTTGACCTTTGAGCTGGTCGGCGAGGACGAAGCTGGTGTAGTTGGACCTACCATCGAGGTCGAGAGTGACCTCTTCGATGGTGTTCAAGATCAGCCGCCGTTCGAGTGCGATCTCTCGCGCGCGGCCGGTGCTCTTGGCCAGATCGTCCAGGGGTTCGTAGAGCAGTTCGGGGATGGAGGTAAATTCCTGGTGGATCTTCAGATTGCCATCGAAGCTGGCGAGCAGGACGCGATCCTGGTTGTCGATGCTGGTGCGCAGGAAGCGGCGTAGGTGTTCGAGCACGCGGTTGCGCTCGTTGGCCGCGAGGTTGAGGTTGTCGATGAAGACGACTACGTGCAGCCGCTGGTCCTGCGGGATCTCGAATTTCTCTAGCGCGGCCTCGTCGGCGGTGACGGCCTCCGTGCGCGCGGCGCCATCGACGGCCAGGAAGTTGCTGATCTCGACACTGTCGCCGTCGGCATAGAGTTCGAAGTCGTCGCGCGTCAGATCGCTGATCGGGTTGCCGTTGCGGTCGGTAACGAAGACTTCTACGTTGACAACGTTCACCTCGACACTGTCGAAGAACAACTCGTCGGGGGCCGCCGAGGCGCCTCCCTGCGAACCGGTGGTGCCTTCTTGGGCGCGGACGGCGAGCGGGCTCAGGAGCAGGGCGAGGCCCAAGAAAAGGGTGTTGAGTCGTAGCTGGGCGCGGCTGTTCCGGAGGCTGTGAGGGCTCATGATGCGGTCTCCACGTCGTAGATGAACTGCACCGGCATGTCGACGCCTTCGCCCAGGCTGCGGTGAACCGGACAGTGCAGGGCGGCGCGTTCGAAGATCAGGCGATGCTTGGGGCTCAGGTGGTTCGGCAGGTGCAGGTCGACGTGCAGGGAGCCGATGCGGCGCGGGCCGTCGGTCATGTGCTTCTCAACCTGGAAGTGGCTACCGCCGAGGTCGATCTCGTGCCGCTGGGCCAGGATACCGAGGATGGTCAACATGCAGGCGCCGAGCGCACCGGCGACCATGTCGGTGGGCGAGAAGGAACTACCGTCGCCATTGTTGTCCACCGGGGCGGCGGTGGTCAGATGAGTGCCCGAGGGGCCGTGGGTCAACTCGGTGCGCAGGCCGCCAAGGTAGGTGCCAGTGATGACGGGTGCAGCGGAGGGATGGGAATGGGTGTCAGGGGTTGGCATGGCATCCTCGATGTGGGTTCGGATTGCGGTCGAGTCACGAGCGCTGGCAGCTTACCAGTTCAGCGTTGCTTCCCATGGACTCTCCACGCGGGTGCAAACGGCTGAAAGGCGCTGGAGATTCCCCTCAGGGAGGGGCGACGGCGGCTTCTACCGCTGGCGCATCTGCGACGGGCTGGCGCAGCGCCGGTCGTCCGTACCGCAGGCACGCCCACAGTTGGCGAGCTTCCAGGCGCAGCCACAGGCCGAGACCTCGGCACAGCGAACGCAGCGCGTCGCGTGGCGCGAGGCCGAAAGCCTTGCCATAGATCCGCGTGCCGAAGTTGCGACGTCCGTAGAGGCCCGTGTAGCGGCGCAGGCGAGCCAGTCGGCGCAGGCGTTGGTTCCAGGCGCGCATGATCTTGTAGGCGATCACGGACTGAGGTGCGTCGAGGCCGAAGGGCGGATTGCGCAAGGACGTGAGATCTCGATACACCGGGCCCACGACCCCCAGGTAGTAGAGCGCGGTGTCGAGGGTGTAGGCCGCCGCCACGAGGTCGGCGTCGCCCAGGATCTCGTACTTGCCGTCGTACAAGGCTCCCCACCAGCGAGGGTAGGAGTCGGCAAAGGCCTTGTTGTGGGTCTCGATGTCGGCGTCGCTCAAGGTCTGGGCTGGGTCCAGGTCGCGCACCAGGAGTTGCACGGTGGCGTAGACGGAGATCGACGCGTGGTCGAGGCCCGGGCTGTACAAAGGGTCGAGAAAGCCGGCGGCGTCGCCGAGCAGGGCCCAGCCGCGCTCCATGTAGCGGCTGCTCTGGTAGGGCAGATGGTTGTAGGACTGGAAGTCGTTCTCGTCGAGCTGGGCGCTGGCCAGCAAGTCCCGCAGGCCATCCTGCGAGGTGACAAAGTCGCGGAAGCGCTCGAGCTTGCTGCCCTTGCCGGGTAGCTCGAAGAGGTCCTTGTGGTAGACGAGGCCGATGCTGGTGTCACCGCCAGCAGTTCCACCGCCAGAGAGCGGGATCACCCAGCACCACCAGCCGTAGCCGCAGAAGTGGTTGGTCGCCAGGCGTCGCTGGGTGTCGACCGCCGGCAGGCGCGGTGGAGCGTCCGCGGTGGCCTCGGTGTAGGTGGGGCCGTCCAGATCCTGGACGCCGCTCCAACGACCCCACAGTGCTGCCGTCGGGTGTGCCTCCAGCCGCTGGAGCAGGCGCTTGCGGCGGGCCAGGAAGGCGTGCCGGCCGGAGGCGTCGAGGACCCAGCGCGTGTGGAGGGTGTGTTCGCCGTCGGCGCTTTCGATCCGCACCTGACTGCTGCCCGAATCCGTGTCCACCGTGTCGACGGCCAGCACGCGTGCCGGCCGCAGCACTTCGCAGCCTTCTAGGTCAGCGAGGTGTAGCAGGTACTCGTCGAGCTTGGCGCGGTCGAGTTGGAAGCTGGCCAGCCGCGGAGCTTCGTCGGCGCCGATCTCGGTCATGTCTTCGAGCGCTCGGCTTTGGCCGTCGGTGAGCCAGAAGCGCAGGCCGTGCTTCTCCAGGTGCTCACGTTCCAGGTAGTCGGAGAGGCCCAGCACCTGGTGCAGGAAGTAGCCGGACACCTCGACCGTCGCTTCTCCGACGCGGCGGCCGAAGTGTTCGCTTTGCTCGACCACGACGATGCGCGCTTGGGGCCGTTGACGGCGCAGGAGTAGGGCCGCGGCGGTTCCGCTGAAGGAGCCTCCGATGATGACCGCGTCGTAGTGAGTCTGGGGCGCGTGCGTCATGACATGTGCTCGGATTCTAGCTCGCGGAGTAGGTCGGCGGTGGCGGCGTGGGCTTCGTCGGCCAGCTCGCGACGGTCGCCGACCTGCAGGTCGCGGGTCGGAATCGGTGCACCTACGAGTACGTGGATTGTGGTCGGGCGGATGCGCACGGAACCCGTGGGTAGGCAGTATCCGGTGCCGGTGAGCGCGATCGGCACCACCGGGATGGCCATTTCGATGGCCGGCACCAGGGCACCCGATTTGAAGCGTCGTAGCTTCCCGTCGCGGCTGCGTGTTCCCTCGGGGAAGGTGAGAATGCTTCTGCCGCCTTCGATCTGTGCGCGCGCTCCACGCAAGCTGCGCAGCGACTGTGCACGGTCGCCGCGGCGAACGAAGATCATGCCCATGGCGGCGGCGTACCAGCCGAGAAAGGGGACTTTGCGCAACTCTTCTTTGAGCACGAAGACCAGGGGTACCGGCAGGGCCGCGTAGAGAGCCGCGATGTCCGCCATGCTCTGGTGGTTGGCGGTGAAGAAGTGCGGCTTGGAGGCATCGAAGCGATCGAGGCCCGCGGCTTCGACGCGCTGGCCAGTGAGACGCAGGATGCCGGGGGCCCAGCAGGTGTGGGCCATGCGCAGTGCCGGCAGGGGACTGCGACGCAGCCAGCGCACCAGCAGAGCGGCGGTGATCCAGAAGGCGCTCCAGGCGGTGACGGCGAGCAGTTGCAGGCCGTTGACCACGGCGCGCAGCGGACCGGGGAGCTTCCAGGCACGTCCAGAACCACCTACGGTCTTGGTGCCGCTGGCTGCTGACCTAGGCTCTGTTTCGTCGGGTGGGGTGGAGAGAGAGGAGTCCTGGTGCATCAACCGTACTCTAGTGCATCGACGCTACCGAAACGGTTCTAGCGCATCGAGGGGAGTGAAGAGGCGTTCGGCTGGGTGTCTGGCAGAGGGACCGCCCGCAGCTGCCGAGTGGCGAGGGTCGTGAGCAGGCCTGGCAGGACGTCGAGGACGATCGCTGCGTCGGCAGCGGTGCGGCGTCTTGCGCCCCAGACCCCCGCGGTGTCGTGCAAGAGCAGGATATCGCCGGCCGCCAGGTCGCGCTGCAGGCGTCGTTCGACACGCCGCGGATCGCGTTCGACGGTGTCGAAGCCGCGCCTCGTCCAGGCCGCCAGGGTCAGGCCGCGCCGGTGCAGGATGGGGTCGAGCCAGGGATTGCGGATGCCGGCAGGCGCACGGAAGTAGCCGGGGGGACGCCCACCGAGATCGGTCAGCACGTCCTGTGCACGGTCGACCTGAGCCGCCATGGTGCGCGGGCCGTGGAAGGCGAAGGAGTTGGGGTGGCTGTAGGTGTGGTTTTCCAGTCGGTGACCCCGGCGCACAATCTCCCGCGTCAAGGCCGGCAGGCGCTCGGCACGCTGTGCGATGCAGAAGAAGGAGGCTCGGGCCCCGTGTGTGTCGAGCAGGTCGAGGACGCGCGGTGTCACTTCGGCGTCGGGGCCATCGTCGAAGGTCAGGGCGACGTGTCGACTTCCGGTGGGCAACTGGCTCAGGGCGGGGCCGAGCCAGCGACTGCGCGGGGCCATGCCGGCTGCACAGACCGCAGCATGGTTGAGTGCCAGGGCCCCGGCGATCCAGCGCCAGTGCTGGCGCCAACGAGGTGCCGCGACCAGGGCGACGGCCGCGGCGGCATGCAGGGCCGCGGTAGCACGCAGGAGCGGCGAGGGTCTCCAGCCGGCAGAGGCCGCGTCGCAGAGCGGCGTCGCCTCGTCGGTGGGTTCAACCACGTCGCACCAAGGGTGCCAGGGCCAGCAGGGCGGCGCGGTCGAGCTTGCCACGACTGGTTCGCGGGATGCTTTTCAGCAGGAGGATGCTGCGCGGCACCTTGTGCTCGGCGAGGTGGCGCCGGCACCACGCTTGCACGACCTCATAAGTCAAGGTCTCTGGTGGTCCGGCGACGAAGGCGCGCACCAGGTGTCCCTCGCGGTTGGGGCGGGGCACGCCCAGGACGATTGCTTCCTCGACTCCTTCCAAGTGGCTCAGGACGGCTTCGACCTCGCGTGGGTTGACCTTCTTGCCCTTGACGTTGATCAGGTCGTCGAGGCGTCCTTCGAGCACCAGCTCGCCGTCGCGCAGGCTGGCCAGGTCACGAGTGTAGAAGCTGCCGCCGTGAAGGCCGCCGTGCTGGTCACCGGTCGGTGGCTCGCTGGAGGTAGGCTGGCGGCAGAGCTGGTCCTGCGTCGTCTCGGCAGTGCCCTCCAGGTAGCCACTGGCGACGGCTGGCGACGTGACGGTGACGGTCCCACGTTGCACGGTGCTGTTGCCGTTGCGCGCAACCGGGTCGAGTCGTAGCTCGACACCCTCGATCGGGGTGCCCAGCGTGCCGCGCTCGGCGGCACCGCCATCGCGGTCATAGGTGATACCGCCGGCCTCGCTGGCGCCGTAGAACACGTGCACCGGCAGGTCGTAGACCTGGCGGAAGAGGGCGGCGGTGTCCGGCCGCAACAGGGCCCCGGCCGAGATCACCCGGCGCAGCGAGGGTGGCAGCGGCGGCGGATTCTGACGCTTGAGCAGGGCTTGCAAGAAGGCTGGGACCGTCGGCAGGAAGGTCGCCTGCTGTTCAGCGGCCAGCTTCAGGGGGGCCAGGGGGTTGTCCTCTTCCGGCGTGATCAGAACCGCATCGCGCACCAGCGCCGGCATCACGACGCTCGACAAGCCGTAGGAGTGCGACATGGGCACCGAACTGAGAATTCGCTCGTCCGGTCGCAAGTCCATGCTGGCGGCGAGTGAGGCATCGTCGGCGACCAGCGCCTCGGCCGGCGTCAGGATGCCGCGCGGTGTACCAGTCGAGCCCGAGGTCAGTTTGACCACCGCGATGTCGGGGTCCAGCCGGCGAGGCTCACTGTCTGAGCCGGAGCGTATGTTCCGTCTTGCCGCCTGCTCCAGGACGAGGTCCTTGGCGTGCCGGGGCCAAGAGTGCTGGCAGTGCAGCACGGCGCTGCAGCCGAGGGCATGAGCGATGCGCTGCTTCTCGGCCGGAGGCGTGCGCCAGTCGAGCAAGAGGACCGGGCAGCCGGCTTGCCGTAGGCCCAGAAACGTGCCGAGGAAGCCGGGACCGTTGACGGCCGCGAGGGCGACGAGCGTGCCCGTGCGCACGCCGGACGACACCAGTAGCCGCGCCGTGGTCTGGCGCAAAGCGTCAACGTCTGAGACACTGGTGCGGTGGCGGCTGCCGAGGGTGAGAGGAGCGTGCGGTTGGCGGCTGCGCCGTTGGGCGAAGGCGGCCAAGATCGGGTCGCTGCGCATTCTATTGAGTATATACTGCCGGCCGTTCAGCAGACCCGCCAAGGAGAGCACCAGGGATGTCGAGTGTCGAAACTCGTTCGCGAATCAAAGAGATCATTGTTGAAAGCCTCCACCTCGAGGGGATGACCCCGGAGAATCTCGAAGACGATATGTTGCTGTGGGGCGAAGGCCTCGGGCTGGACTCGGTAGATGCCCTCGAGTTGGTCGTGGCGTTGGAGAAGGAGTACGGCTTCAAGATCGAGAATGAGGAGATTGATCGCGAAGCACTGGCCAACGTTGCCAGCCTGGCAGAGTTCGTCGAGCAACTGCAGGCGAGCCAGGGGGTGCCCTGAGGTTTGGCACACCGAGACGGAGTCCGGGTCGTAGTGACCGGAATCGGTGCGGTCAGTACCTGGGGGTGGGGAGCCGACGAGCTGTGGCGCGGCCTGAGTTCCGGCACGACAGGGATCGCCGGGGCCCGCCAGTTCGACACGCGCGGCCACCGTACGCGCATTGCGGGAGAGGTGCCAGCCGCAGCGCCAGAGCTGGCGCGTGGCTACCGGGATTGGTCCCGCTGGTCGCGGGCGGACCGTTTCGCCGTCGCGGCGGCGGCCGAAGCTTGGCGAGCGGCGGGTTGGACCCACCCCACTGAGGCTGATCCGGCGTTGCCGAATCCGGGCCTGGGTGTCTTCTTTGGTGGTTCCACCGCGGGGATGGCGGAGTGTGAGGCCGAGCTACGCGCGGCTCACCTCGACGGGCACCCAGATGGGCACCTTGAAGGGCACGTCATTGGGGAGAGACCGGCAGCCTGGAGTCCGCTAGCGTCGCACCAGCTCAACTGCCCAGGCGACGCGGTGGCGCGCACCTTCGGTGCCTGCGGCCCGGTGCAGTCGATCTCGTCGGCGTGCGCTTCCGGAGCGCTGGCCATCGGGGCCGCGATCGACGCCCTGCGTGCCGGCGACGTGGAGATGGCGCTGGCCGGGGGTTCCGATTCGCTGTGCCAGCTGACCTACGCCGGTTTCAACTCGCTGCGCGCCGTCGACGCCGATCCCTGCCGGCCCTTCCGTGACGATCGCGCCGGCATGAGCCTGGGCGAAGGTGCCGGCATCCTGGTGCTGGAGACGCTGGAAGGGGCGCTGGCACGCGGCGCCGAGCCGCTCGCCGAACTCCTGGGATCGGGAGCCAGCTGCGATGCGCACCACATGACGGCACCCCACCCGCGTGGTCAAGGTGCTGCCGCGGCCATGCGCGCCACGCTGCGCGATGCCGGGTTGACCGCGGACGCCGTCGATTTCATCAACGCTCACGGCACCGGAACGCCGCTCAACGACGAGGCCGAAGGCCATGCACTGGCCGAGGTCTTCGGCGCGCGATGCCTTCCCGTGACATCGACCAAAGCGTCGGTCGGCCACCTGCTCGGATCGTCAGGGGCGATCGAGGCCGTGGCGACGGTCCAGTGTCTGCGCGCCGGCTGCATTCACCCAGTGCCGACGATTGCCGAGAGCACCCAAGACGACATCGACGTCGACCTGGTGCTCGGTCGAGCGCGTCCCCTGGCCTCAGGATCCGGGCGCGAGCGTTGGGTCGCCCTGTCGACCAGCTTCGGCTTCGGCGGCGCCAATGCGGCGCTGGCCCTGGCCGGGCCCGGTCTTGCAAGGAGTGTCTCGAGTGGTGCTCCGACTGGAGCGACCGGAGATGAGGAAAGCTGATGTCGAGTGCCGTCATCACCGGCCTCGGCGCGGTGCTCCCCGCTGGTCTGGGCCGTGAGGATCTGGCGAAGGCCCTGGCCGGGGGAGAACCCCGATGGTCCGAGGTCGAGCGTCACCCGAAGGCTCACCGCTGCGACAGTGCTCGGTTGGGTGGCCTGACCACTGGCCTCGATCTGTCGCCCTGGTTGTCCCCGCGACTGGCCCGCCGTATGAGTCCACCCTCCAAGCTGGCGGTGGCGGCGACGCTTATGGCTCTAGAGGACGCGGCTCTGCAAGACGCGGCTCTGGAGGACGCGACGCTGCAGACACAGCCGGAGGACCTCACCGCGGTCGTTGCGGCCAATGCGTTCGGCCCCAGCTCGTTCGTCGAGCGGTTCTTCCTGCAGACTCTGGACGAGGGGCCGACGGCGGCATCACCAGCCTTGTTTCCCGAGACCGTCGCCAATGCTCCCGCCGCCCACGTCGCCATGCTGTGCCACGCTACCGGTGCCAACGTCACCGTGACGCAGCGCGAGGCCAGTGGTCTGCTGGCTCTGCAGCGCGGTGCGGCCGAAGTGATCAGCGGTAGGAGCCGCACTGCACTGGTGCTGGCGGTCGATGAGTTGACGCCGCTGCTGCACGCCTTGCTGGACCGTTTTCATGCGCTGGCGCGTCCAGATGGCGACGGCGTCGAGATGGCCCGGCCGTTCGACCGTCGCCGCAACGGCTTCATCTTCGCCGAGGGTGCGACCGCGTTGGTGGTGGAATCCGAGAACGTCGCGCGCCGTCGAGGTGCGCCGATCCTCGCCCGTGTGCATTCGAGCGCCGCGGCCTTCGACCCTGGGGCCCCGCGCATCAGCTGGGGGCGTGATCCGGAGATCTTGGCCGCTGCCTTGAGTAGGTATCTCGACCGCTTCGAGGTGCCCCTCGAATCGTTCGACCTCATCGTCTCGGGCGCCTCTGGTGCCCGCCGCGGTGATGCCCTGGAGGCCCAGGTGCTGAGGCGGGTGTGGGGCGAGCGCCCCTTGCCACCGATCCTGGCACCCAAAGCCGCGCTGGGAGAGCACACCGGTGTTGTCACCACTGCCGCACTCCTGGCCCTCCAGGGGCGAGCCTTCGGGCCGACACCGGGTTTTGCCGAGCCGGATCCCGAGCTGCAAATCGCACCCCTGGACGGGCGCGAACTCGGACAGGTGCGCCGCGTACTCTTGACCAGCCTGGCTTCCGGTGGTGCCGCGGCCTGGATGATTTTGGAAGGAGTCGAGACATGAATCGGTCGGCGATGGGACGTCCGGGGACGACCCCCGGGACCTATGCCATCACCATCCCCGCCTACCAGGCGGCCCCCTCGGTGGGCGACGTCGTGCGCCGTTGCCTGGCACTGGTTCCCGACGTGCTGGTGGTCGACGATGGTTCTGACGACGGTACGGCCGACGCCGCGCGTGCCGCTGGCGCCGAGGTGATGTCGCTGCCGACCAACCAAGGCAAGGGCGATGCCCTGGAACTCGCCTTCAAGGAGCTGTTCGGGCGGGGCTTCGAGGCGGTCGTCACCGTCGATGCCGACGGGCAGCACCTGCCGGAGGAGATCCCCAAACTGCTGGCTGCCGCTGAGGAAGGCGCCGATCTCGTGCTCGGCAGCCGCGACCACCTGTTCGCCGAAATGAGCCGCCTACGCCGCACCAGCAACCGCCTGTCCTCGCGCGCCATCTCGCTGGTCGCGGGCGAGCCGCTGGGCGACGTCCAGACAGGATTTCGCTGGTATTCACGGCACCTGATCGAGACCTTGGGCTTCCCGGAGAGTCGTTTCGAGGCCGAGAGTGCCATCGTCGTTCGTGCCGCCCGCAACGGCTTCGAGATCGTCACGGTGCCCGTGCGCCTGGGCTTTGCCGATGGCCGTACCACCAGCCACTATCGACCGATGGTTGACAGCCTGCGCATCGCCGCCGCCGTCACGCACGCGCGTTTCGAGGGGGAGCGCGACGGATAGTCATCAGAGCCTAGCCACCAGGACCCGAAGGAGAGATCTCATGAAGAAGACACTCGCCGTCACGTTGTTCGCCGCAGTCTTTGCCGCTGGTATCGCGGTCGGGTCCTATGCCGCCCGCGGCGGCGATCGTGTCCGGCCTTCCGCGTGGGAAGGCCTGTCGCCCCGCGACGCCGCCGCTCACCTGCTCGAGATCGCCCACGAGCAAGCCGAGAACGGCAGCTGGGAGAACATCGACGTGGCCCGCGTCCACTATCTAGCCGGCAACGCGGTGGTCGCGGACGCGGTGTTCGAGAGATACACGGACAAGGACGAAGCGTCCGACCTGATCCGCATCGGCCGCATCTATGCGCACAATGGCGAGTGGGTCAAGTCCAAGCCCTACTTCGACCGCGTCGTCGAGATGGAGCCGGACGACGCCGACTGGCTGGCCGAGATCGGGGCTTTTTACAACCTCAACGGCGACCGTGAGCATGCCGAAGAGCTGTTCGCGCGCAGCTTCGACGAAGACTCGCGGGATCTGGAGAACACCTTGACCGCGGCCGGTTCCTATCTGCAGGTGCCGCCGCGCAAGAGGTAGCTTGTCGAGTTACCAGACGAACGGCAGCAAGCGCCGCTTCACCTTCCGACAGTATTCCGCGTACGGCTCTCCGAGCTGCGCCAGCATGCGCTGCTCGTCCTGGAAGGCGCGTGTTCCCAGAGCCACACCGCAGAGCGCGAAGGTGACGAAGAGGTAAGGTCGCGGCAGAGCGATCAGGGGTGCACCGGCCGCGGCCAGGGCGCCGAGGTAGAGGGGGTTGCGCACGATGCCGAAAGGGCCGGTGCTCTGCAGCTCTTGGGGGCGCTCTTCGGGCTTACGCTGGACGAAGAGCGGGCCGATGTAGCGCCGTGCCCAGATCCAGAAGGCAATGGCGCCGGCGAAGGCGAAGGCACTGAGCACGGCGGGAAGGGTCTCGATGGGCTGAGCGCTCGGAAAGCCGAAGGCAGCGGTGAGACAGGTGAGCGTGACGTGCAGACTGACGATGAGGGTGGCAGCGACGACGGCGACACGTTCGGCAGGGGAGTACTGCGGCAGGGAATCACTCATCGACTCCGGTCGAATGACGAAGAGCGGGATCCAGCCAAGGGTGTAGAGCGTGGCGAGGGCCAGTCCCCAATCGAGGGCCCATCCTGCTTGTAGCGTCATGCTTGGACTCCGGAAGGCGAAGCAGTGGGGGTCTCGCCGACGAGGTTCGGCAGGCGGTGCAGGGACAGCCCCTGCGTCCACAGGGCGAGCAAGCCCGCCAGCAGCCAGATTGTTTCGTGGACGCGCAGCACGAGGCCGGCGAGGAAGCCCAGCTCGGCGCGTCCACGCAGCGCGGCGTGCAGCGCGACTTGACCGCCTTCGAGAGTGCCGAGACCGGCGGGGACGGGCACGACCTTGACGACGCCGACGGTGATCACCATCAGCAGCACGACGGGCCAGGTGACGGCTAGACCGAAGGCGGACAGCAGGGCGTGATACTCGAGCAGGATCAGGCCCTCGATCAGCAGGGAGCCGAGAGTGCCCCAGAGCAGCAGTTGCGGGCGTCGCCGCGTGATGTCCATGAGGTCGTCTTCGACGCGCAGCACCAGGTCGAGCCAGCGCTGCCCCCAGGGGCGGGCCGACAGCCAGCGACGCGGCAGGACTGGCGTGACCGGTCTCTTGCCCAGACGTAGCCAGATCAGCGGCGCGATCAGGAAGGCGAGCAGCAGGCCGAAGGTGACGGCGGCGTGCTCGCGCAGAGTCTGCGTGAGCGTCAGCGAAACCACGGCGACGTAGACGGCGCTCGACAGGGTGTTGCCGATCACTTCCAGCAGGCGATCGAGGGCGACGCCGGTGCTGGCGGTCGAGCCGGGGACGCCGCGGCCGTAGATCAGGGCGATGCGCAGCGGGTCGCCCCCGAGGCCGCCCGCGGGAATCAAGGCCGCCACGGCATCTCCCGCCAGTCGGGCGGCGAGGAAGCGCGCGAAGCCGGGTGCAGGACCGAGAGCCCGCGCTACCAGGAACCAGCGTGCACTGAAGGCGAGGCGGACGGCGAGCGAGAGGGCCAGGTAGAGGGCAAAGCCTCCGAGGGACAACCGCGCCAGCGCCTGGTGCAGATCCGCGATGCCGAAGCGCGCGAAGAGCAGCCCGAGCCCAACCGACCCGAGCAGCGCGAGCAGCACCAGGAAGATCCACCTGCGGTGAGGTACCCAGGTTCTGGTGCGGCTGACGGGTTCCGGTTCCATTGCCGGCGATGATAGCCAATCCGGGCAGCCTCCAGTAGACTCCTGCTCTTTGTGATGAGCATGTCGCTTCTTTCTCGCCGCCCCGGGTGGGTCCTCGTGGCAGGGTTTCTGTCGATCCTGCTGGCGCTTCCGCTGTTGCTGCAGCTGCGCCTGAGTACGGATCTACTAGCGCTGCTACCCGCCGACGCACCCGCGGCCGAGGACTATCGCCTCTACCTGGAGCGCTTCGGTGGTGCCGAGAAGGTCTTCGTCCTGCTCCTGCCCGGTGATGCCGCTCCAGAGGCACAGGCGTGGGACGCGGTGCTGGCACGTGCGGCGGCGCAGCTGGCCGACGTGCTGGCGGAGAGTCCCGAGGTGTCCAGCGTGCGCGCGGGCGTCGAACCGGAGGATGAACGCTTCTTCCTCGACTATGTGGTACCGCGGGCCCCACTGCTGCTGGCGGAGCCTGGCGCAGCGAGCCTCGACGCCTTGGCGCGGCGCCTGCAGCCGGAGGCGGTGCGCGCGCGCGTCGAGCGTCTGCAGGCGGTCCTGCGCACGCCGACGGGCGCCGTCGAGGGCCTGCTGGCGCGTCGTGATCCGCTCGGCTTCAGTGATGATCTGGGTCTGTTGCAGGCGCCTGTCGCCGTCCCGCTCGATCCGCTGACGTCGACCTTCCGCTCCGAGACGGGCGCAGCTGCGCTGCTGATCCTGACGCCGTCGCGAGCGGAGATCGATCCTGAGGCCGGCCGCGCACTGCAGGCCGCGATCGACGCTGGTGCGCGAGACGTGCGTGCGCGGCTGCAAGAGCAGACAGGTGCCGAGGTGCCGCTCGTGGTGCGAGCCGTTGGGGGGGCACTGTATGCGTCCCAGGACGAAGCGCTGCTGCGACGCGACCTGCAGCGTACGTTGACCGGCTCGATCACCGCCAGTGCGCTGATCCTGTTGCTCGCCTTCGGCGGCGCGCGACTGCCGATTCTGGCCTTGAGCGCTCTCGCCTTGGGACTCGTCTGGACCGGGGCGGTTCTCCAGCTTCTGAGGGTCGAATTGGCCGCCGTGGCAATCGGCTTCGCTGCCGTGTTGGTCGGGCTCGGTATTGACTACGGCATTCACGGCTGTGCTCGGTTTCGAGCCGCGCGGGATCGTGGACTGACGGCGGCGGCAGCCCTGGACGACGCCTTCCGTCACGCCGGTCCGGCGATCCTGACGTCGGCCTTGACGACCTCGGCGGCTTTCCTGGTCCTCAGCCAGGCCCACCTGCCGCCGCTGCGCCAGGTGGGTCTGCTGGTCGCGTTGGGCTGCGTGTGCATTCTGCTCGCCATGGCAACAGCCGGCGCGTCGGCCTTGGTGTTGACGTCGACCGAGCCGGTGGCGGGCCCTGGGCGTCGACGCGCGGGGAGGCGTGTCTGGGCGATCATGGGCCGCTGGGTGACGGCGGTGCCGGCCTTCGGGGCTCGGTATCCACGGACCGTCTTGACCCTGGCCGGCGTGCTCTCGGCAGTGGCGTTGTGGGGGCTCGGGCACGTAGAGCTCGACCCGGATCCACGCACCTTGCGGCCCGAGAACCATGCGCTGTTCGAAACCGAGGAACTCCTGGTGCAGCACTTCGATGTGGGCCTGGGGACGGCCAATGTGGTGCTGTGGGGCGAGACGCGGAGCGCGGCTCTGCAACGAGCTGTTGCCGCGACGGAGCAGCTCCAGCTGCAGCTCGGGCCGGAGGCACGGATCACCAGCCCTGCCGGATACCTGCTCGGCGAGACGGCGACCGGTGAGCGGCTGCGACGGCTGGCGGAATTGCCGTTCGACCGGGCCGCGGACGAGCTGGAGCGCGAGCTGCGTGCCGCGGGCCTCAATCCTAGAGCTTTCCGCACCGGTATCGAGGCGCTGCGCGCGCTCGGCGCAGGCCGCGACCCGGGAGCGCCGCCGCCGGACGTCTGGCCGGATTGGCTGCGCGAAGCGATCGTCGACGATCCGGCGGCTTCCTCCGCCGGAGCCCCTGCCGGAACCTGGATCTCCCTGGCGGTCCGGCTGCCCGAGGATCGATCGATCGTTCCACCGCCTGGGACGGCGCTGGCGTCGGCAACGGCGCTGGGGGACGAGCTACGCACGCTGGCGGGCGGTGACTTGCGGCGGCTGGCGGGATTGGCACTCGGAGCGGTATCCTTGTTGATACTGCTCTCGTTTCGCGGCCGCCTCGGACCGTCGTTGTTGACGCTGCTGCCGGTCGTGGCGGGGTCCCTGTGGACGCTGGGACTGTGGGCGGCCAGTGGACGAACGCTCGATCTTTTCAGCTTGGCGGTGCTGCCCATCCTGCTCGGGATTGGTCTCGACGACGGCTTGCACGTGGTGCACGGTGCACGAGGACTAGGTACGGCGGGCTCTCGCTCCCTACACGACGCCTCTGTGGAAGCCGGCCACGGCTTGCTGTTGACCACTCTGACCACTTGTGCCGGCTTTGCCAGTCTTGTCTTGTCGGCCATTCCGGGGCTGCGCGCGGGCGGGTTGTTGATTGCCCTGGGCGTCTTCGCCTGTTGGTTGTGTACGGTTTTGTTGTTGCCCGCCCTCGAGGCGGTGCGAGGGAGATGAACACATGACAGTTGCGCAAGAACCCATCACGGCACAGAATCCGGTGGTTCGCGAGGCGACGGTTCGAAGACCCCGTTCGCAGGAGGCTGCGGAGGAGCGCTCCTTGCGTGCCAACCTCGAGCCATCCAGACCCGAGCGCACGTCCACAGGTGTGAGGGCACGTGCCGTGGAACCGCCACCGCACGCTCCCGAACTTGGCTTGATGCGCCGCCTGCTCGGGCCGCTCCACGTCACTGGCGTCTTCTGGTATCGCTTCCACGCACAGGGGTTGCGCTATGTGCCGGAATGGACGAAGAGCCTCTTCACCATAGCTTTTACCAGCTTCTTCTTCGTCGCCCTGCGCCGTATCCGCCGCGCCATCGCCTCCAACCTGGAAGCAGTGTTGGGGCCGTGCGGCTGGTTCGAGCGCCAGCGCCGTATCTACCGCACGATGTGGAACTTCGCCTGGTGCCTCACCGAGCGCTACGAGCGCATCGGACCGTCGGCGCAGCAGGCCTCGAGAGCCGCCAAGGAAGTGTGCACCGTCGAGGGAGAGGCGACCTGGCAGCAGGCGCTGGAGAGTCCGCAGGGGTGGATCCTGGTGACCGCGCACATCGGTCACTGGGAAGTTGGCTCGCTGATGGCGCCCGAGGACACGCGGCGGCACGTGCACGTGGTGCGCGAGGAAGAGATGGACAAGCAGGCGCAGGAATTCGTGCGCTCGATGGTCTCTGAGCGCCACGAGGATGGCCTGACCATGCATTTCGCCGGTGACGATCCGGCGCTTGGTGCCAAGTTGCTGCAGGCGTTGCGGCGCGGTGACCTGGTGGCCGTGCAGGGTGACCGTCCGCGGGCCGCGGCGCGATCGGTGAAGGTGCAGATGTTCGATCGTGCGATCGAGTTGCCGGCCGGCCCGGCAGCGCTGGCGCGCGCCGCAGGTGTCGTTCTGATGCCGGTCTTCGTCTTCCGTACCGGTCGCCACCATTCGCGCATCGTGTTCCGGCCGCCGGTGCGTGTCGACGCGAAGGATCGTGACTTGACTCAGGCCATGCAGCGCATTGCCGAGCACGTGCAATGGGCGATCCAGCAGGAACCGTACCAGTGGTTCTGCTTCCGGGAACTGTGGAAGGAACCGGCATGAGATCCTGGTCTCGACTCCCGGTCCTGGTGTTCGGTGCCCTACTGGCCGCCTCGACGCTCTCTGGCTGTGCCGCACTTCGTTCGCCCGCTGCACCGATGCCGAGCGTGCAGTATCCCGCGCCGCGGGGGGACGCCGACGTCCTGATCGTGCTCTTGCCGGGTCGCCGGGACGTACCCGAGGACTTTGCCAGGCGAGGCTTCGTCGAGGCGCTGCACCGAGCACGGCCGCATGCCGATCTGGTTGCCGTCGACGCGCATCTTGGCTATTACCGCACGCGCACCTTCGAGGAGCGCCTGTGGCAGGATGTGCTCGCACCGGCAGCCGAGCGGTACCAGGAGATCTGGTTGCTCGGCATCTCGCTCGGTGGCATCGGCTCGTTGGGTATCAGCGCGCGCTATCCCGAGGCGATCAGCGGGGCCGTGCTGCTGGCACCTTTTCTGGGCGATGACGCCCTGATCGAGGCGATCGAGGCTGCCGGTGGTCCTCGGTCCTGGCAGCCATCGGATGCCGACGACCCACTCCAGCAGTTCTGGCTGTGGGCGCGCGGACACGACCCGAGGCAGCCGCCGCGTCTGTTTCTCGGCTTCGGCAGTGGCGACCGTCTGCGGGACGGTTGCCGCCAATTGGCCCGGCTGCTGCCGGAGGAGCAGGTTGCCGAGGTGCCCGGCGGACACGACTGGCGCGCGTGGTCGACGTTGCTCGAAGAACTCTTGGAGCGCGACACGCTGGGCGCGCGCTGAGGGCGGTTAGGGGACGGCTGTTGGTGGTGGTTGGCGAGAGCTAGCGAGCCCTCCTGTGGTAGCGAGGTGACAGCGGCACCAGCCTCTGGAGCGCCACGAGACCGAAGAACAGGCGTAACCGTAGGCGCGATGCCAGCGTCAGTCGCCACTCACCGGAGAGCAGG
The DNA here is from genome assembly GCA_965368975.1 of uncultured bacterium. Classification (GTDB taxonomy): domain Bacteria; phylum Acidobacteriota; class Thermoanaerobaculia; order Multivoradales; family JAHZIX01; genus CBDUPA01. The sequence continues at coordinate 140,218 of CBDUPA010000005.1, forward strand.
GTGATGATGGTGTCGAGGATGCCGAAGTGGTTGGCGGGATGGAAGAAGAGGTCGCGGAAGGCGGGGTCGTAGAAGCCGCGTACCATGCCGCGGAAGCGCCGGTAGCGATGGCGTTGCGTGCGCTCGAAGGCGGTGAAGTCGGGCCGCCGTCCGCTTCTTCGACCCGTGCTGAACTCGGTGCCCAGCACCCGGTCCGCCGCCTCTGCTGCTTCGACGCCAGATTCTAGCGCCAGCAGTACGCCGCTCGAAAACACGGGATCGAGAAACGAGCCGGCGTCGCCCGCGAGTAGCCAGCGGTCCCCGGCGTAGGCGCTGGGGGCGTAGCTGAAGTCGGCGGCGACGTGGGCAGGGGTGATGCGTTGGCTGCCCGCGCTGGCCGTTGCCAGGACGGGGATGTCTCGCAGCAGGCGTTGCAGCATCTCTTCGCGGCTCTCGCCAGCGCGCGTCTGAGCATCGAAGGCGGCCTTGGGCAGCACCACGCCGACGCTGGTCACCGTCGCGGAGAGCGGAATCAGCCAGATCCAGCCCATGTCGCGACGCGACACGATGCGAATGTCACCGGCGCGTTCGGCACCCAGCGACAGGGCTTCGACGTGGCTCAAGGCCAGGTTCTCGAAGTGGGCAAAGAGCGCGACGTTGCGCAGATCCGGGTCGAGCCGCCGCAACCCCAGGCGCTTGGCTAGCAGGCCCGCCTGGCCGGTGGCGTCGATGACCAGGTCGGCATCGGTGGTTTCCGGAGTTTCCTGCGGGCCGCTGGTCACGCGCACGCCTGTGCTGCTGGTCTCAGCGCCGAAGTCGACCTGACGCACGTGGCAGCCGTAGCGCACCTCGGCACCGGCGTCCGATGCGTGGTCGAGTAGCATCTGGTCGAACCGTGCGCGCGGCACTTGGTAGGTGACCGGCGTCGGGACGTTGGCGGTGGCGGAGAAATCGATGTAGGCGCTGTAGGTGCCGTCTTCGGTGCTGAAGCTAGCGCCGCGCTTGACGACGAAGTCTTCGGCGCGCAAGCGCTCCGTCAGCCCAAGTCGTTCGAAGATGGCGTTGCTCGCCGGCAGCAAGGATTCACCGACGTGGAAACGGGGGAATTCCTGACGTTCGAGTACCAACACGCGGCGCCCGAGCTGCGCCAGACGGCAAGCTGCGGCGGCGCCCGCGGGACCACCGCCGAGAACCAGGACGTCGTAGTTGGGAGCGTGCGACACGGTGTACTCGGTTCCGGGAGGCGCTGCATCGAGAAGGTGGCAGCAAGGTGACGAAGATATCATTTCGGCGGTATCATACGCTCGTGCTCAACGCCCAGGATCTCTCGCGCCCTCGAACCGAGATTGATGTCACCGAGGTGGATGTCACCAAGATCTTGCCACACCAGCCTCCGATGCTGATGGTGCGAGAAGTCGTTGAGGTGCGCGACGACGGTGCCTGCTGCGCCGGCTGGATCGACGACGCCAGTCCGTTCGCCTGCGACGGTTGGGTCACGGTACAGCTGGCCCTGGAACTCGCGGCTCAGAGTGCGGCTGTGTGCGCCGCGTGCCACGAGGCGCGGGAAGGAACCTCGCCCCGGTCCCGTAGTGGCTATCTGGCGACCCTGCGCGATGTGCGCTTCCAGACGCCCACCGTACCCACGGGCGCTCGTTTGCTCGCCGATGTACAGCCGATGCGCAACCTCGGTGGCCTGGCACTGTACGCGACGGAGGTGCGTTTCGCCGATGGTCGGCTGGTACTTCAGGGAGCGTTCAGCGTCTCGACGGCCGCTCGGGAACCCTGATCGAAGGCCAGTTGATTCGCGTGTTGTAGTGCCTCGTCCCCCTTCAGGGAGTGTTGCAGCACGTTCAGGAACGTCTCGCGGGGTAGCAAACTCGTTGCCGCTTGCAGGGCGCCCAGGGCGACCAAGTTCTTGACCCGGAGCGCCCCCAGGTCGACGGCGATCTGGGTGAATGGGACGCCGAGCAGGCGGACGCCTTCGGCCAGCTGTGGTGGTGTCTCGACGACGGTCGCGTCATAGAGCACGGTGCCACCGGCGGGCACCGCCGGGCCGAACTTCTCCAGGCTCGGTGCATTGAAAGCCACCAGCACGTGGGGATGCGGGGCCGACGGGGACAGCACCTCGCCCTCCGCCACGTGAACGTCGGCGTAGGAGGTGCCGCCGCGTGACTCCGGGCCGTAGCTCGGGATGTAGGTGGCGTCGAAGCCCTCGTCGATGGCGCCCTGGCAGGTCAGCTTGGCCAGCGTCTGGGCGCCGTCACCGCCGGCTCCAGCGAACTTCACCGCGACGTCGTCAGCCGCCAGATGGCTCGGAAAACCGTCGGCGAAGCGATCGACCGCTTCGTGGGTGGTACCAAGGGTCGCGAGTAGGGATTCCGGTGCGAAGCGCGGCGGCTCGAGTTCGAACCACGGCTCGACGTCCAGATCTTTCTTCACGCCCAGCGGGAATACGGGCAGCATGTTCTCCTGCACCCAGCGCTGTGTCTCCTCGGGCGTTGCGTGCAGGTGCGTCGGGCACTCTGCCAGCACCTCGACGAAGCCGAAACCGCGGCCCTCGATCTGCAACTGCAACGCCTTGCGGATCGCCTTCTTGGCGCGCTTGCGCTGCTTGGCATCGAAGAGGGCCACGCGCTCGACATAGACCGGGCCGTCGAGCTGGGCGATCGTCTCGGCCATCTTCAGCGGCTGGCCCATCATGCGTGTGCGGCCGTCGGGCGACGTCGTGGTGGTCTGCGACATCAGCGTCGTTGGCGCCATCTGACCGCCGGTCATGCCGTAGATGGCGTTGTTGATGAAGAGGAAGCTCAGCGGCAAGCCCATCTGGGCCGCCTGCATGATCTCGGCCAGGCCGATCGACGCCAGGTCGCCGTCTCCCTGGTAGGCGATGACGATCGCCTCCGGGTTGGCCATCTTGTGCCCGATCGCGACCGCTGGAGCGCGGCCGTGGGCTGCCTGGGTATTCCCGACGTCCAGGTAGTAGTAGAGGAAGACGGCACAGCCGACCGGTGAGACGGCGACGGCTCGGTCCTGAATGCCCAGGTCGGCGATCGCTTCGGCCAGGTACTTGTGGGCCAGGCCGTGGCCACAGCCGGCGCAGTAGTGGGTACTGTGTCCCTTGAGTCCCTCGCCGTGTGCGTGGCGTTCGAAGGTCGGATAGAACACGTTTTCTTGAGTGCTCATGGCTGGCTCCTTCACGCCGCTCGGGCGGTGCGGTCGAGGGTGAGGACGCGGTCGATGATCTCGTTGGCTTGCGGTAGCACGCCGCCATAGTGGCGCACCGATTCGATGGGGGGTGGCGCCACGCGCTCATGACTCGACGCCGCATGACTCGACACCGCATGACTGAGGGCCAGGCGCAGCTCGTCCTCGAGCTGTCCCGGACCGGCTTCGACCACCAGGATGCCGCGTGCGCGGTGGAGCAGCGGCTCGAGATGCCGGATCGGGAACGGCCACAAGCTGACCGGGCGGAACAGGCCTGCCTTCACGCCTTGACGTCGTAGCTCGGCGACCGCGCCCTTGGCCATGCGTGCCGGTGTGTTGCAGGCCACCACCAACCAGTCCGCGTCGTCGCATTGGTACAGGTCCGCGCGCTGCTCGTGCTCGGAAATCTGTGCGTACTTCTCGTTCAGGTGGATGTTGTGGGCTTCGAGATCCGCCTCGTTCAGGTAGATCGAGCACAGCAGGTTGCGCCGGTGGGCTTCGTCACCCCACACGGCCCACTCCGGCAGGCCTGGGCGTACCAAGTGGTCCGGCAACTCGACCTTGCCCGTGATCTGTCCCAGGTACCCATCGCCGGCCAGAATCACGGGGTTACGGTACTTGAAGCTGAGGTCGAAGGCTTCCATCGTCAGGTCGAGCATCTCTTGCGGCGTCGACGGTGCAAGAACCAGCGCGTGCGTATTGCCGTGGCCGAGGCCGCGGCACAGCAGCTTGATATCCGCCTGCTCGGGTGCGATGTTGCCCAGGCCAGGCCCGCCGCGCATGACGTTGACGAAGACCCCCGGAATCTCGGCGCCGATCATGTAGGAGATGCCTTCGAGCATCAGCGAGAAGCCGGGCGACGAAGTGAAGGTCATGGAGCGCAGGCCGGCGCCGCCGCAGCCGTACATCATGTTGACCGCCGCCACCTCGCTTACCGCCTGCACGAAGACGCCGCCGAGCTTGGGTAGCAGCTTGGCCATCAGTTCGGCCCCTTCGGTCGACGGCGTGATCGGATAGCCGAAGAAGTGGCGGCAGCCAGCGAGCAGCGCGCCGACAGCCGAGGCATGGGTGCCCTTGAGCACCATCGGCTGCTGGGCAGGCAAAGGCACGCGCAGGTCCGGGATCGTCAGCGGTTCGGGCGCGGTGGTCGGCCGCGGTCCGAACAGGTGCTCCGGGTCGACGTGCTTTTCGGCTTCCAGGACTGCCAGCTCCTCGGGCATCGGCATCAGGCCGTATGGTTCGGGGCAGGCGTCGAAGCACAGGCCGCAGCCGTTGCAGATTTCCAGGTCGAGCTCTACCGGCGCCAGGCCGGTGGCGGGATCAATGTGGGTTCCCGGCGTGATGCAGTGTTTGGGGCAGGCTGACACACAGCGGCCGCAGGCCTTGCAGAAGTCGGGAAGGAGAAAGGGCTTGGGTCGTTCGGTTGCTATGGCCATCGTGAGTTCCTTCTTGATGGGGCCTCCGGATGCGGAGTCCGATTCCTCCTCAGTTTCCGCCCCTTCGCGCGGGCTCACAACGCCCGCAGGTGGGGATTTGGGCCACCCCCCGCGGAGCGACGCTCACCCACCCCGTTGGGTAGCAGCGAGGGGTGCCTTGCTTTGCTATGCTGCATGGGTCTTTCAACTCAGCCACGGTGGGCCGCCGTCAATGGTGCCTGCTGCCACGGAAAGGACGGAGTCGACATGAAGCGCTTGTTCATGGAAATGACGCGCAACCCGATCAGCTTGGTGGGTACGGCCTTGACCACCGCCAGCGCTGTCCTCATCCTGACGCTGTTCGCGGTCGAGTTGGCCGGTTTCCGAGGTGGCCCTTACATCGGCATCCTGGCTTTCATGATCCTGCCGGCAGTGTTCGTCTGCGGCTTGGTCCTGATTCCAATCGGTATTCGTCGCGAACGCCGCCGCCGCCGGGCGGTCGGGGAGGCTGCGGCATTTCCGGTGCTCGACTTCAACCGCGACAAGGTGCGCAATGTAGCCCTCGTTCTGTTCGTGCTCAGCATGATCAACCTGGTGATCCTCGCCGCTGCCACCTACAAGGGTGTCGAGACCTTGGAGTCGACCGAGTTCTGCGGCGAAGCTTGCCACTCGGTGATGGCTCCCGAATACACCGCCTACCAGCGTTCGCCGCACGCGCAGGTCGCCTGTGTCGAGTGCCATGTCGGTCCGGGCGCCGGGTGGTTCTTGAAGGCCAAGCTCAATGGTGCCTGGCAGGTCGTGTCGGTCAACCTGGACCTCTACGAGCGTCCGATCCCGACACCGGTTCACAACATGCGTCCGGCGAGTGAGACCTGCGGCAACTGCCACTGGTCGGGCAACGACATCGGCGACCGTCTGCAGGTCTTCACCAAGTACCAGGAGGACGAGGCCAACACGCGCGTCCAGACCGTGCTCAACCTGCACGTCGGCAGCGGCGCTTCCGGTCGTAGCTCCGGCATCCACTGGCACTCCGACCCGGAAGTCGAGATTCGCTACCGCTCGGACGAGAAGCGCGAGACCATCTACGACGTCGAGATGCGTCTGCCTGACGGTACCGTCAAACGCTACCTACCGCCCGATCCGGACGCCCTCGCCGAAGCCGAGGCCGAGGGGCACCTGGAATGGCGGGTCATGGACTGCGCCGACTGTCACAATCGTCCTAGCCACACGTTTCGGCCGGCCGATTGGGAACTCAACCTGGCGCTCTCGCAAGGTCGACTCGACACCTCGCTACCGTTCGTGCGCCGGGAGGGCATGCGCCTGCTCAGCGCCGACTACGACAGCCACGAAGCCGCCGCAAGCGCCATGCCGGCCGAACTGGAAGCGTTCTACCGCGACAACTACCCGGACGTTCTGGCCGCCAACGCGGAGGCCGTCGAACAAGCCGGTGCCGAACTGGCGCGCATCTACTCGTGGAACGTCTTTCCAGCCATGGACATCAGCTGGGGCAGCTACCCCAATCATCTGGGGCACGAAGCGTCGCCAGGCTGCTTCCGTTGTCACGACGAAGAGCACGCCACCGAAGAGGGAGACACGATCTCCATGGACTGCTATTCCTGCCACAGCATGCCGGCGATCGAGGAAGAAGATCCGGAGATTCTGCAGCTGATGGAGATGTGACGGGGTCGCCTAGACGGGGTCGCCTAGACGGGGTCGCCTAGACGGGGTCGACAACTAGACCGCGAAGCTCACCGTCCTCGTCGACATCCAGGGTCGCTCGCCGGCTGTCTCGCAGATCGGCGAGAATCTGTGGGCGTAGGTGGAAGTCTTGCGCGATCTCGGCGTCGTCGATCGGAGAGGGTGCGTGACGGCGGTCGTGGTGACCGAAGTGGCGCAAGTTGTAGAGAGACCAGAGGGCCGTGACGACTATGGTCAGGAGCAGGATAGCCGCGTATTGCTGCAGAGTGAGCAGATCCTCGCGTTGCTGTAGGGGTAGCACCACATCGACGAAGCGCTGGGCGCCGAGGAACCAGGCGAGCAAGCTGACGAGCGGCAGCCAGAGGTAGATCCAGACCGCCCAGACGAGGGCGGTCAGGAATCCATAGAGCGTCCTGCGGGAGGCACTGACCAGTTCGGGGCGGTCGATGATCAAGGGCGGCTTGAGGTGGTCTCGCTCCGGGATTTGCCGAGGGGTGGTGGTCATGACGCACCTCGCGCGGACGGGGTAGTTGCGGATGGGGTAGTTGCGGACGGGGTAGTTGCGGACGGGGTAGTTGCGGTCGGGGTGCTGCCAACGGAGGTGTCACGTCGAGGTTGCCAACGCCAGCCGTGTGGGCGAATACCACGGTCCGGGCTGGTCCACAGTCCTTGTCGGCGACGTGCGAGCAGAGCACGCGGCAGCGCGACGACGGTGGTTGCCATGTTGAGGGTCCAGTAGAGCAGTGGGTACCAGACCATCCAATAGTAGTTGCGCGCCAGGCCACGCTCGTAGCGGCTGTCCAGGGCGAGGCTCACCGCCAGCTGCAGTAGGCAAGCGACGGCGAGGATCATGCCGTTCCAGCCGGGCAGGACAGTGCCGACCTGTAGCACCGCAGGCAACGTGACGAACTGGCCGAGCAGCCACAGCAGCAGCATCGCGGCCATGGTGTACGACCACAGGACGCTCAGCAGGTATTCGCCAAAGACGCCCCACATGCGGTGGCCGCGCCAGGTCAGGATGCGCCGGGTGTAGTGCAGCATGGCCTCGGCACCGCCCTGTGCCCAGCGCAGACGCTGACGCCACAAGCCGCGCAGTGTCTCAGGCATCAGTACCCAGCACAGGGCGTGTGGCTCGTAGCGCACATCCCAGGAGTCGAGCTGCAGACGCCAGCTGACGTCGACATCGTCGGTGACCGTATCGGCGTGCCAGTAGCCGACCCGGTGTAGTGCCGTCTTGCGAAAGGCGGCGACGACGCCGGAGACCGTGAAGACGCGGCCGTAGATGCGTTGCGCGCGTTTGATCAGGCCGATGATGGAGGAGAACTCGCCCACCTGGAGCTTGCCGAGCAGGGTCGAGCGGGTACGAATGCGTGGGTTGCCGGTGACCGCGCCGACGCGGTGGCCGGTGACCAGGTGGTAGAGGAGCCAGGTGGTAGCGTCGGGGTCGAGAATGGAGTCACCGTCGACGCACACCAGGAACTCGTGCCGTGCCGCGAGAACGCCCATGCGCAGAGCGGTGGCCTTGCCGCGGTTCTGCCGCAGGTGCAGCACGCGCAGACGTGGGTTCCCTGCAGCCAGGGCTTGCGCCGCCAGCTCGTCGAGACGCTGGGCGGTGCCGTCGCTGCTGCCATCGTCGATCGCGATCACTTCGAAGTCCGGATAGCGCTGTGCCAGCAGGGCGCTGAAGGTTTCGTCGAGGTTGTCGACTTCGTCATGGCAGGGCACGAGGATAGACACGGAGGGCCATCCCATCCCCGTCGGGAGGGTTGGTGGTTCGCCGCCGCGCGTGCGGGCGCCGACATCGAACTCGGCGTCTCGAGGGCCGCTCTTGTGGCTGCGGCGCGGCACCGGGCGCTCCCAGTGCAGGTAGAAGTAGAGGCCGCCGATCATCCATACGAAGGCCATGTACAGCGGGTAGTAGAAAGCGAAGGCGAAGAGACCCCGTACCACGTCGCTCCATCCGAAGGCGGCGATTCCGAATAGGCTGGTTTCGTACATGGTGGGGCTCCTCTACGGTTCCCCTACGGATAGGGAAAGCTATCCAGCGACCAGGCCGGGCGTAGCTCCAACAGGGCCGCGTCGCCGTCCGGGTAGGCAGTGGTACCGAGGCCCAGGTTGAGGACTCGTCGGCGTTGCAGGTACCGCAGCGCATCGAAGAGCTGCTGCGCCCGGGCGCTGCTGCCGCTACGGCGCCCTTCAGCGGTGGCGTTGTGTTGGGTCGCTGGGGCGGGGGACGGTAGCTCGACCCAGGGCAGTCGCCGCAAGTCTTCGATGTGGGGCGCAGGTAGGGCGGCGTGGAGCACTTGGGCCAGACGGTCGAGGTCACGCTCCTGCAGTTGGTCGGAGTCGAGGCGCACGAGAAGTTGGTCACAGGCTGCCGGCTGCGCCTGCAGCTGCCGGTAGAGATCCCCGGCGAACGTCTCGTGTGGGTCGAGATCGTGCTGGCTCGAGATGGTGGACCGCAGGTCGACCCTGCAGGCGATCTCAGCGCGCGGGCGATGCCGGCGCAGGCGGCGACGTAGGTCCGTCGCGATCACCTCGACGTCCGGGCCCGGCGTAGTCGCGGCATCCAGCACGAGACCGCGCAGCGCTGCCGCGGCGGCGTAGTGCTCGACGGCTTGGTACAGGTGAGTGTAGTTCGTGTTCACATCGACGTAGAGCGACAGGGCGGTGGTGACCCCGAGCCGCTTTTGCAGCTGCCAGACGGTGCGGTTCAGTAGGTCGCGTCGGGGGTCGTCGATCCGCGGATCCGCGACACGCAGGTGAACACGACTCAAGTCGAGTCGCTCGACGAAGTCCAGCAGGGCATCGAGTTTGGTCTCGCGTTGCTGCAGGGTGGCGGCGTCGAGGGCATCGAGATCGAAGGTGATGAAGCGTTCGGGCGCGCTCTCGCGCAAGTGGCGCAGGCGCCAGACCAGGTTCTGCAGTGGCAAGCCACCCTCGGATGAGAAGCGCCGCACGCTTCGCAGGTCGTTGACCGGCTGGAAGCCAGAGTGCAACGCCAGCGTGACGCGGAAGCCCAGCTCGGCGGCGACCTCTTCGGCGATGCCGCCACTGGCGCCGAACGGCCAGGCGAGTCCGCGCGGCGCTGTGCCAAGGTGGTGTCGGAGTAACTCCCGGCCGCGCTCCAGGTCGTCGGCCAGGCGCTGCCGGAAGGCTACGTCCTTCTCGTAGGAACCCGTGGTGGGGTCGAAAATGCGGGTCGCGGCGGCCGGTTGCAGGTTGCCGGCACGGTTGCCGAGCACGCCGCGATGCAAGTCGTAGCTGTGCAATGCCACCTCGACCAGGCCGGAGTCGACCATCTCACGCAGTTGCGACCAGCTGACGAAGGCCTCGCGGGTCAAGGGAATACCGTTGTAGTCGATGCTGGTGCCCGCGGGGGCATCCAGCCAGGCACCGGTCACGCTGACCACGGCCGGGAAGTCGAACAGGCGCAGCAGCGGGAAGACATACCGGTAGACGCTGGTCAGGCCGTCGTCGAACGTGAGCAGGATAGGCTGCTTGGGAAGCGACCGTAGACCGTCCTGTGCCGCCAGGAGGTCGTCCATGCGTATCGGGGTGTAGCCGTGCTCACGCAGCCAGGCGAAGTGGCTCACCAGGGTGTCGAGGCTGAGGGCGTACGGGTCCCTGGGATCGCCGTTCGGCGGCAGTTCGGCTCGGATGTCGTGGTAGCTCAGCGCGATGAACTCGGCTGTCGACTTTGCTGGGGGACGCTCGGCAGCGGGTGCGGCTCGGACGAGTTCGCTTGCCAGGTCGAAGTGTTGACCTGTGCCCGCCGTCGCCAGCACGGCTGCCAGCAGCAGGGTGATCACGACCACTCTCGAGACGAAGCATTTGTGTCTGATCGTCATGACGCGCCTCCCCTCGCCTGAGCTGGGCCGGGTCGCCAGTCGGTGCTGAAGTAGATCCACACACGTTCCTCGCGCTCGCCGTCGAATACCCGCGATGCCCAGCCGAGGCCGTAGCGCAGGCCCAACTCGGGACCGAGCCGCCAGTCATGCTCGTAGCGCACGCTCACCACGGTGCGATCGTCGAAGTTGTGCTGCTGGTAGCGACCGGTGGTCACGACCAGGCGGTGGTGCAGCGAGTCCTCATAGCGTCGCCATCCGAGGAACTCGGTCATCAACCCCAGGCTGAACGTCGCGTCGCTCTCTGGGTTGTAATAAGGCGCGTCGCGCCGGCTGTTGTCGGAGGCGTACAGCTCGGGCAGCAGCGTCAGGTGCCAGCGAGGGTTGCTGAAAAGACGCTGCTGCGCGCTCAGGAGCGCGGTGCGTCGACGATTGCCGTCGCTGAAGTCGGCGGCTGCGAGCCGAAGGTCGATCCGCGTCAGTTCACTGCGACGGTAGCCGATGCCGAGGCCCAGGCGGTCAGTGTCGATCCCCAGGCGCCAGCCGCGCAGGGGCATGGTGGCGCTGCGACGCTCGGCGTCGAGGCTGAAGGACCAGTCGTCGTTGGGTTCGACCTCAGCGGCCAGCAGGTAGCCGAACCGGCCGCTCCGCCTTGAGGCGGAGGAGAAGATCTGGCCATCCCAATTGTCATGGACTTCGGCGCGCAGGCGGTACCCCCAGTTCCGAGAGCTGGCGCCCTGATAGGCGGCACCGAGTCCGAGTCGCTCGAAGCGTCCAATGCCTTCCGGGAAACGGGCTTCGGCATAGAAGGCGTGCAGGTACGGTCGCAGTCGGTGGCGCCAGGGCGGCGCGTAGACCCAAGCTTCGAGCCGGTAGTCGCGGTTGCCGAAGGTGACGCCGGTGCTGTCGCCGCTCTCGCCTTCCACCACGACTTCCCAGCGGTGTTGGACGTCCCAAGCGTGACCGAGTCGGTAGGCATGCAGGTGCTCGGGGTAGGTCTGGCGAATGGCGGTGATCTCGGTATCGGCCTGGTCGAAGTGGCCGAGGTCGGCCAGGACCGTGGCACACGCCAGCCGACTGGCGACACTCTCGGGCTCGTAGGCCAGGGTGATCTCGAACTCCGCCAGCGCTCGCCGCGACCAGCCGCGCCAGTAGTAGACGCTGCCCAGCGCTCGCCGCAGATCTTGGTTGTACGGGGCCTCGGTGACCAGCGGCTGTAACCTCGTCTCGGCTTGTGCTGGCAGGTCGACGAAGCCGCGAGCCAGCGCGGCGGTGGCGTCGACTTCCGGCTTGTCCCAGTTGGCACTGCCATCCTGCTGGTCGCTGGGGAACCAGGCCGGCAGAGCCTCGGCAAGGAGATCGATCGACTCCAGGGCGTCCTGCAGGCGTTCGTCTTCGAGCAGAGCGTAGAAGTGAGACAGGCTCGTTTCGGTAGTGTTGGTGCGCAGTTCGAGTGCGCGACGGTAGAGCCGTTCGGCGACTTCCGGCTGTTCCTCGTAAAGATAGGCATCGGCGGCTGCCACGAGTACCCAGCCCGGCAGTTCCCGGGCTGGCTGCAGTGGCTGCTCGTCGTTCGCCTCGATCATGGTCAGCAACTGCTCGTAGACCGCGATCGCCTCGGCCATGCGCTGCCGGTCGCGCAGCGCGACCAAGTGATCTTGCAGCTGGCGTCGGCGTGGCCACCGAACGTTCGATGGCAGCCGCTGTGCGACCTCGGCGAGGCGTGCCAGAGCCGCGTCAGTACCCTCGAAGCGCCGGGCTGCCGAGGCCGGGGGCAACTCGCCCCAGATCACCTCTTTGGCTGCCCGGTCGCCCCACAGTCGATGCCAATCCTCGGCTCGGAGCGCTTCCGGCCAAGCCGCTGCCTCGTCGAGAGCGAGGTGAGGGATGCCGAGGTCGGCGATGGCCAGAATCCGCTGGCGGAAGGCGTCGCGGGCTGCTTCGTCGCGGGCCGTCTCACCGGGCACCCCCTCATCGCGCATCTTGGTGGCTCGCGCCAGGGTGCGTTCAATCTCGGTCGGCTGGGCTGCCCCCGGTGTCGCAAGGGTCAGGGATGCGAAGGCCAGTGTCGAGAAGGCCAGTGTTGCAAAGACAAGTGTTGCAAAAGCTGGTTTTGCAGGAACAGAGGCGGTCGACCACAACGCGGTTGCGGCAGGCCCGGTCGCAGCGCAGGAGCCGAGGCGGTTCCCGATCCCACGCCGTCTCATGCCTCCAGCGTACGGTGCGGGCGTCAGGTGACAATCTCCGGCAGGGTGGTTGCCGGCCGCCCCTAGGGGTGGGGGCCGGCGTCTCGCGACCGCTCTGGGCCGCCCTACGTGGACGATGCCCTACGGAGTGGTTTGCGGCTGTGCTGCGCCCTCGCTCTCGGATGCCATGGCACTCTGACGCCACCGTGTGGCCCCCTCCGCGTTGCCCAAGCGCTGCAGGACCTGGGCAGCGAACAGATAGCTCTCGCGACTCGGATTGGCAGCGACCATGCGCTCGAGCAGGGGTTCAATGGCGTCGAAGCGGCGGGTCGTCGCGTAGAGGACCGCCAGGAGTTCGTAGGCCTTGAGCTGCGCAGGGAAGTTGGTGATCTCGGCTTCGAAGGCCGCGATGGCTTCGTCGAAGCGCTGTGCCCGGGCGAGCAGGTCGCCGCGTTCCAGGTTCAGGCCCGGTACCGGTGAGTGCTGGCCGGCGGTGATCTGAGCGTGCGCCTGCTGCAGTGTCGCCAGCAGTTCCGAACCCTGCCCCCGTCGGCGCTGGATCTCGGCCTGCAGCAGCAGAGCCGGGACGTCCGTCTCGCTGCCCGGCGTGGCTCGAAGAGCCGCCAGTTCTGCCGCGGCCGCGTCGACATCGCCGCGTAGCAGGTGCAGTTGGACGATGTCTCGCCCGATCATCGGTCCGAGCGACGGCAGCACCCGGCGTGCTTCCCGTGCCGCGGCGACCGCTTCGTCGTAGCGTCTGAGGGCGCGCAGGGCTGGTACCAACAGGAGGTGGGCGTCCTGGATCTGTGGCTGTTCGGCGATCAGCGCCCGTAGCACCTCGACCGCCTCCTCGTGCCGTCCCGCCGTGCGCAGCTCGATCGCTTCCTGCACGCGGGTGAGGACGTGCAGGTTCTCCTTGGGATCCGGCAGCGGACCGTCGCCGGTCGTGGCGGGGGCCGTCAGGTAGCCGAGCGCCGCCAGCCGGGCCGCGTCTTCGGGATCGGCCGCCTCCGGCGTGTTCAGAGTTGCATCGTAGGTGGCCAGCTGCTCGCGCAGCGCAAAGTACACGCGACGTTCGTCCGCCAGGATGTTGCGCTGTTGGCCAGGGTCCTCGAAGAGGTCGAAGAGTTCTGGATTGGGCGACTCGATGTAGGCGTAGCGCGCGCCCGTCAGGCCGCGGAGGTGGCTCCAGCCGTAGTGCAGCCGGCCGTAGTAGGTCTCGCTGTAGATGTGGCGCCCGCTCGGTTCGATGGTGGCGCGAGCTTCGTTCGAGGTTGCCGCGGCTCCTGGAACGGCTCCGTCGAGTAGGGAAGGGCTGAGCAGGTCTTGACCATCGAGGCCGTCCGGTACCGCGGCACCGACTGCCTCGAGCACCGTCGGCGCCACGTCGTACAGCCCTACTGGTTGCACCACTGTTGCACCGCTATGCGGTGCTTCCCCGGCATCGCCCGGCAGCTTGACCAGCAGCGGCACGTGCAGGGTCGGCCGGTAAAGCAGCAGCCCATGCTGATTCTCGCCATGCTCACCCAATCCCTCGCCGTGATCGGACGTGAAGACGATCAAGGCCCGCTCATAGATGCCGCTCGCGCGCAGGAACTCGAAGAAGGCGCCGAGCAGATCATCGACGTGCACGATCTCGCCGTCGTAGGGATGCTGGTAGCGTCCACGCACGCTGGCAGGCGGCTCGTAGGGATCGTGGGGTTCGAAGAGGTGCACGAAGTAGAAGAACGGCGCCGTGCTGTTGGCGTCGAGATGATCCTCGATCCACGCCTGCGCCAGCTCCAGGGTTTTACCACCAGGGCGCTCCAAGTAGTCCGCTGAGATCTCGGTTCCGCTGGCTTCGATCTTGTCATCGTAGTCGTCGAAGGCAGGTCCCAAACCAGTGTCCGCGCGGAGCACGTAGCTCGACACCGCCGCCCCGCTTGCATAACCGAGGGGCCGCAGTAGCTGGGGTAGGGTGGGATACGCGCCGGTGTCGAGGTCGTAGCCGAGATTGTCCCGGACCCCGTGCCGCACCGGTCCGACACCGGTGAAGAGGGTGCTGTGGGACGGAAGAGTCAGGGGCACCTGGGCAACCGCGTTCGAGTACAGGATCGCGTCGCGGCGCAAGGCGTCGAGATGCGGCGTCTCGATGGCGCCGTAGCCGTACATCGGCAGGTGATCGGCACGCAGGGTGTCGACCGAGATGACGATGACGGGGGCGTTGGGGAAGATGCTCGGCACGTCGTCGGCGTCGGGGGTGCAGGAAGTGATGAGGAGAAGGGAGAGAAGGGGCAGGACCAGGCGTCGGGGGGTGGGCTGGAGCATGGCGGCATCCTAGCAAAGCATTGGAGTGTTGGAGTGGTGTTGACTTCGCGAGGATCGATGGCTAGGGTTGCGGCGAAAGGAGATCGAGATGCGGCGAAAGGAGGCAATGCGTTGGTTGCTCTATCTATGTTGTTCCTTGCTACTTACTGTGTGGACCTTCTCCGTTGGCGCAGGGATCAATTGTTATGACTGGAGTGACGGTGAGCAGTGTCAGACTGTTTGTATTATTTATGATGATGAAGGAAATGAAACCGGTGTCATCAGAGGGCCCTTTCATGAGTGCAACTAGGCCTGGAAGGATGGAGTGGGCATGGATCTCTCCGGTCCTGCTCTTCGGGTTGTTATCGGCTTCTTCGGGGCTTGTTGCGGAATCGACCGCTTCCTTGACACCGCAAACACAGGGCGTGACTGAGGAAGACTTCGGAACGCAGTTCGTCGGAGCGGATCGGGAGGGCCAGGTTTTCTTGTTGCAAGGAGAAAGCCTCGAGGTCTTTCAGCTCAAGTCAGACTTGAGCCTCGATCCGCATGTGCAGTTGATGAGGCCGTCCGAGATGGCGAGACCTGGTTTCGTTCGTTGGGCTGTTACCTCCGACGGAGACGAGTGGATTCTGCTGCGCAGTGATCTCTGGTGCACCAGTGAGCGCGATACTGAGACCTTGCCCGCAGTCGGGTGGGCTTTGGATGCACTCACGTTGTTCAAGGGAGCTGCGATTGCCGCAGTGCGCCCCTTCGGCGTCGGTCGCACCCCTCAGCGCCGACGTATCGTTGCCGGTGAGCCGGCACCGCAGCTCATGATCCAGTCGGGGAACAAGTGGGATGTCTTTGCTGAAGCAGGCGTGTTTCCCACGCCCGACGAGTATCGAAACGAATTCATGCGTATCGTGCAGGAGCGCTCAGTAGAGTTGGCGCCGGGGGGGAACCGTGGCGTTTGGGTTGCCGATCGCTACCGCTATCGCATCCGACTCCTGAGCCCCGCCGGTAAGGAACTCACCGTGATCGCCGGAGATCCTGGAATCCAATTCGAAGATGCTGATGAGGACGAGGCAGCGGGGGAACTGCGAGAGCAAGCCGGTCCTGTGGCGGTGGGCAAATCGGTGTTGGCCAACACCGCGATTTCGACGCTTCGCGGGCTGGTGGAAGGCCCGGCGGGTGAGTTGTACGTGATTTCAAAGGTCGAGACGCTGGCTCTAGATCGCTACGATCCGGTCGAGGGGCAGGTCGAGAGGGTGCCTCTCGACATCGACTATCAGGGGCGCTTCAGCCTGGCCGCAGGGGCCGATGGCTTGTACTTGGCAGCATTCAAGGGACACCTCGGACGCTGGTTCCTTTCTTGGGAGGCGCTGGAAGCTGCTCCCTGGCAGGTAGTGAAAGATTTGGAGATTCGTTGATCTAGTTGTTGGGGTCATGAAACTGATGTCAGTTATGCCAGCGTGTAGACCTCGATCCTGGCCATGACTCTGATGCGAGGTTGCCTGCCCTGAAGCCTTCTTCGTCCAGCTTTCCCAGGGAGCATCTATTGACTAAAAATCGACTGGCTCAGGCTCATCGATCGTCTGAAATACATATTTTTGTTTGTCGATAGACCATGTGACGGAATACGCCAACGATGAGTCTGCCTCTACGCGATCGACTAGTTCTCCCGCGGTGACAACGAATAGAAATGCTTGGCAATAAGCAGGTCTGATCTCTGCTATTCCTTCAGCTGGAATTGTTGGGATTAAAGGTGGCTCATCTATTGTCCACTGATAGACGATCTTCAGCTCCGATTTCGTGCCATTGTGCACGAGTAGAGCTTCGCCGCAAGAAGCTCTACTGGCATCACTCTTGACGATGAAACTCTCCGTTGGCTGTAGGTGCGGAGGCACTATCTCAATTCCAGTCATTGCATCCTCTCCGCTTACATTCAGAGCGCTTAGGCACAGGGCTGCGAAACAAGCTAGCAGTAGTACAACTACCGCGAGCCGACCAGATAGCATGATCGATCTCCTATTCAGGGGGTTGATTGCTGGCATTCTGTATTGTTTGCTGATCTAAACTGCCGATCTCGGGAGCACTGGCAAAGATCCTGACGGTCGGGCGCTCTGTTACGCTTGTTGGTGGGTATGTGCCTGCGGAGGCGGCTACACCAGGTGGTGTTGGGTACTTAACCGGGTAAATGAAGACGGCATAGACGAGCAAGTACGCGAGAGATACGAATAAGACTAACGCTGCAATCGAACGGGACCTGAAAGCTAGCGATACCAGTTGAGACTTCAGTTCGAGTTCGTTCACTCGTAGCGCCCTCTTGGCTTCCTTGGAGGCTGCTACGAATTGCCAGTAAGAAAAACTGATGCCACTAGCCGAAAAGAATACGGAAAGCCAAAATAGAATCTTTGTACTCCGTGCATGCCATTCGTAGGTCCTCTGAGTTTCCTGGTAAGTCCACTGTCGGTATAATTCATAACTGCGATGCGTCTGTATTAGGTCTTCACTAATCGACCCTTCGGGTGTTGGCAGGGTTGGTGAGTCCGCCAGCCAACCGTCTATCGCTGTCATGACAACGATCAGGGATATTATGAGCACTACAGAGGTTGCAACTAGGATTGGTCTTTTTCTACTTGGTGAACTACCCATTCGATGTCTCCTGACGCAAGAGTTTCTGCTCTTCTTAAGCTAATCCTCCCAGGAGCTTAGCGTGACACTGCGAGGATAGACCTCCAGAGGAATGCAATCAAGCTCTCGAGCTAGCGCCGGGAAGTATCCCAAGGCTAGTAGGTGATATTGCGGAGCCTTTCTTTGAGAGCCGCGTGTCGAGCCTGCCAGGTCTGTGTGGATCGATGATGTCTCAGATCCCGCCGGTCAGCTAAAATGGTCCTTCAATGAATGGAGGTCCCTCATGGCCAAGTGGCTCACCGGTTTCGTCGTTGCCCTCGTCGCTGCCCTCGCGGCTCTCTTCTTCTTCCTCGTCCGGCCTCTCGAAACCGAGCGTGCCGACCTGGAAGACCAGCTGGCGACCTGCCAGCAGGACCTGGTCGCGTGCAACAAGATGCGGGCACAGCTCGATTCAGAGCTGGAGAACAGCCGCGCTCTGCTCGAAGAGTTGAGTCAGCAGGCTTCCGAGCTGGAGCTGCAAGGCGCGGATCTGGAGCAGGAGCGAGAGAGGCTGCGCGGCGCGCTAGAGGCCAAGGAAGCCGAGATGGCCCAGCTGGCAGCGACGCGGGAGGACTTGGAGAGCCAGCTGGAGCAGGAGATTGCGCAGGGGGAGGCGAAGGTGCGGCGGATCCGCGACTCGCTGCGCGTCGACCTGGTGGACCGGATTCTCTTCGGCTCCGGCGAAGCCACACTCAAGCCCGAGGGCATGGAGGTGCTGCGGCGAGTGGCGCCGGCGTTGAAGAACGCTGCACGCCACATCGAGGTGCAGGGACACACGGACAATGTGGTGATCCAGGGGCAGCTGGCCGAGACCTACCCGACGAATTGGGAGCTGTCCGTGGCGCGGGCGGTCAACGTGCTGCGCTTTCTACAGCAGGAAGCGGGGCTGGAGCCGCAGCGGTTGTCGGCGGCGGGGTTCTCGAAGTTCCAGCCGCGGGCGAGCAACGTCACCGAGGAAGGACGCGCCGCCAACCGGCGCATCGAGATCTTGCTCAAGCCGCTGCTGCCCGTGCTGGAGGACGCCGACGCGTCGGTGGAAGCTGCGGCGGTGGAAGCCACGACTCCGGACCCGTCGACGTCCGGTGAAGCGGCGATCTAGCGACCGCCCTCGGCGCGCATCGGCTGCTGGCGCTGGTAGAGGCGCAGGCGGTTGCCGAGGGCGCCAGCGACGTCTTGACGCTCAGCCGCTTGCGCCAGCTCAATGGCGCGGTTGATCACCGTGACGGCGTCGTCATAGCGGCCGGCCTCGGCGTAGGCAGCCGCCAGGGTGTCGAGGCAGACGAGGTCGCCACCGCCGGTGATACCGCAGGCGGTCTCGGCGAGCAGGACGGCGCGTTCGCCGTTGCGGATGGCGTCGTCGGGGTGCGTGGCGTAGGTCCACGCCAAGCTCGACGCCAGCGGTGCCCAGTCGCCGCGCAGTTCGAGTGCTCGCTCGTAGCTGGCAAGGGCTCCCGGCAATTGGCCTTGCGACGCCAGTACCTTGCCCAGGTTGTAGTGCGCTTCCGGACTGTTGGGTGCTGCCAAGACGGCGTCTTGCAGCAGGGTCTCGGCATCGTCGAGACGGTCGGCGGCAGCGTAGGCGGTGGCCAGGCGGACGTAGGTGCTGGCATCGTCCGGTCGCAATTCGATGGCTCTCTGCAGCCAGGTTGCGCCGTCCTCCAGATTGCCAGCCTGCAAGTAGGCCGAGCCTAGATTGAAGGCGGCTTCGCGGTAGTCGGGGCGTAGCTCCAGGGCTTGCTCGAAGTGTTGCAGGGCCTCGTCGCGCTCCCCGGTCTGCCACAGCGAGGCGGCCAGGTTGTTGTGTGCTTCGGCACTGCTCGGTTGTTGCTCCAGGCCGGTGCGCAGGAAGGGGACGGCATCGGCCGCCTTGCCTTGTCTTAGCAAGGCGGCGCCGAGGTTGAGATAGGCCTTGGGGTTGTTACCCTCGTTCAGGCGTAGCGACTCCTGGTACTGCGCCACCGCCTGCTCGAACTGACCACGGTGCGACAGCGCCATGCCGAGGTTGGCGTAGGCGGAGTCGTTGGGCACCAGCTGGATCGACGTCGAGAGATGACCGATGGCCTCGTTGAGCAGTGCACCGCGTGCGCTGTCGTCAGTGCCTGCGGCCGGTTCAGCGTCCTGGTACTCGGTGAGCAGCGCGGCTCCCAGGTTGTTATGGGCGCGGGCGTTGTCGGGACGCTTGGTGACGGTGTCGCGCAGGATGGTCAGTGCGCTGTCGTAGTCGGCGAGGCGCTGCAGCGTGCCGAAGGCCAGAACACCGGCCAGCAGCACCGCGACGCCTGCTGCGACGGGTCGCAAGGCAGCCGCACGTCGACGCAGTAGGGCATCGACGCCGAAGACGACGGCCAGCACCAGCGCTGCCAGAGGCAGGTACATGCGACGCTCGGCGGCGACCTCGGTGAGGATCGGCAGCACGCTGGAGGTTGGCGCCAGCAGCAGGAAGAAGGCGGCGCCGAAGAACGACCAGGCCTTACCTCGCACCAGCCCCCAGACGCTGAGCGCCAGTAGCACGGTGAGCAGCAGTGCGGGCGCGGCCACCTCGCCCCAGCCGGTGGCGATCGGCCAGTCGTCGTAATCGAGTACCAGCGGATCCGGCCACACGGCCAGGCGCAGGTAGTGGACGACGACGCCAGCCTGCGTGCGCAGGTAGTCGAGCGCCGTCAGGTCGGCAAAGCCGAAGCCGGCGGAGGCACTGCGCGAACCGGTGCTGACGAGCAGCGCCAAGAGGCCCCAGCAAGCCGCTAGACCGCCGTAGAGCGGGCCGCGTTGACGCAGGGCGCCGAGCCACGAGCCGGCGAGGAAGAGGCGATCGAAGATCAGCACCAGGATCGGGGCGACGACCATCACTTCCTTGGATGCCATGCCCGCCGCGCAGGCGATGACCGCGGCTAGCCACCAGCCCTTGGCGTCGTTGTTCTCGCTGGTGCGACCTTTGTCGTCGCCCTCGCGGCTGCCATGCGCACGAAGTACGCAGTAGAAGGTCAGCAGAAAGCAGACGCTGAACAGCAGTTCCGTGCGCTGGATGGTGTAGGCCACCGCCTCACTGAGCAGCGGGTGCAGTGCCCACAGCAGCGCGGCCAGAAAGGCTAGCCAGCGCGCCTGCTCGACGGTGAAGCGGTCATCAAAGATAGGCAGCGTCGAGGTGCGGCAGACGAGGGCGAAGAGCAGCAGTGCGGCGGCCAGATGCAGCAGCAGGTTGACCACGTGATAGCCGGTCGGATCGAGGCCGCCGAACGCGTAGTTGACCGCGAGCGTCAAGCTGGTCAGCGGCCGGCCGGTGAGAGGCGAGTTGTCTGGCGTGTCGAAGGCCGTGGACAGCGAGCGGATGCTCGGGTTCTCGACGATCGCCCGTTCGTCGTCGAACAGAAAGGGGCCGTCGAAGCTGCCCAGGTAGACGGCGGCGACCGCCAGGATCAGGACCAGCGGTAGCCAGCGGGTCCAGGTGGAGGTGGTCGTGGTTTCAGTCATGATGTTTTCCTAGGTCAGGGCTGGGTCCGGATAGCGAATCTGGGTAGGGCAGGCCTCGCGCTCTCATTCCCCTGTCAACGCCTCGAGTTGCTGTTCAATTCCTTCGATCAGTTCCGGCGGCCCCTGCTGGCGCGCCAGCTGCAGCGCCAGCTCCAGCTCGGCGCCGCCGCCCCGCGTTTCGCCGCTCTGCAAAAGCGCCTGCGCCAGCATGACGCGCGCGCGCGGGTCGCGCGGCTGTAGGGTGACGCCGTTGCGCAGATGCTGCACTGCCTCGCCGGCACGCCCCCGGGTCAGCAACGCGACACCGTAGCTGAGCTGGGCGGCGGCGTTGTTCGGGTCGAGACGCAGGCCCTCGGCATAGGAGGCGAGGGCCGCTTCATCGTTGCCGCTGGCGCTCAGAGCGGCGCCCAGATTGACGTGCGCTTCCGCCAGATCCGGCTGCAGCCCGACGGCGCGTCGCAGGGCTGTCACGGCCGCCGCGTCGTCACCGGTGCCGAGCAGCGACGTCCCAAGGTTGAAATACGCCTGCGCCATGTTCGGGCCGAGCTCGACGGCGCGCCGGAACGCCGCCAAGGCCTCGGCAGGGCGATGGCCGGTTTCCAGACTGAGCCCGCGGCGCAGATGTAGCTGCGCTTCCTCGGGCTCCAGTTCCAGCGCTTCGTCGTAGAGCACCAAGGCTTCTTGCCAGGCGCCTCGTTGGCGCAACAAGTCGCCGAGAGCGGCGCGTGGTGCAACCAGATTCGGCGCCAGAAGGGCGGCACGACGCAGAGACGCTTCCGCCTCCTGGATACGTCCCTGCTCGAGCAGGAGATTGCCCAGGCCGAGGTGCGCCTCGGCGTACTCTGGATGGATGCGCAGGGCCTCGGTATAGGCCGCCAACGCCTCGTCCGTGCGCCCCGCACGTGCCAGCGCTTGTGCCCGACCCTGGTGGGCGATCTCGGACACCGGATTGCTACGGGCCCACTGGCTGTGGAAGGCCAGTGGGTCGCGGAAGTGGACGCCGCGATGGAAGCTGGTAGCCGCGGCCAGCACCACCAGGACTCCGAGCAGGGCGGTCCGTCGGTGGCTCGCCGTACCCGTCCAGCTGACCTGACGGCTGAGTAGCGCCGCCGCTGGTGCCAGCAGTCCGAAGGCGGCGAGGAAGATGTAGCGCTCGGAGAACGGCGCTTCCTGCACCAGCAAGTTGGCGGTGGCCAGCTGGGTGAGGATGAACCAGGCGGCGGCGAAGAGCGTCAGCTTGCCGAGATCCTCGCGCCGCCGCCACAATCCGCGCAGCAAGACGACGAGCAGCGCCGCGGCCAGCGTCAGGCGCAGCGGCGACACCCACACGGCCAGGGGCGGCTCGTAGTTGAGCTGCCAGAACGGCACGATCAGCGCTTGCAGCGCGTAGACGTAGGACAGTGGTGGCACCCAGGGGCGCTCCAGCACCGCGAGCTCGAACTCCTGGCCCCCGAACAGGGCCTGGCGCGCGGTGAAGTAGACGATCACGACCAAGGCCATGCCGCCGTAGCGTGCAGCGCGGTGGAACCAGGTCGAAGATGCGTGCGGCTCGTGGAGCTTCAGGAGCTCGGCCAGGAGCAGGAGCGCGGGCAGCACCACCATCTGCTCCTTACCGAACAGGGCGCCAGCGAAGGCCACGACGGTGAGCGCTGACCACAGCCAGCCCGAGCGCAGGAAGGCGTAGAGCGTGCACACGGCGAAGACTGCCGGCAGCAGCGTTTCGCGTCCCGACGCCGCCGGATAGACGCACGACGAGGCCACCGGGTGCAGGGCGAACAGCATCGCCGCGGCGAGTGAAGGCACGCGGCTGATCTGCCTGCCGGACGCCAGGCGCGGCTGGCGGAGCACGCCGTAGGTCACCAGGCACAGCAGGCCGGCGAGCAGGGCGTTGAAGGCATGGAACGGGAAGGGGTCGTTGCCGTGCAGGGCCTTCTGCACCAGCAGCGTGGCGCGCGTCACCGGCCGGTAGTAGGCCAATCCCGGGAAGTGACGCTCGGCAAAGTAGCCGGCAACGTCTCCCAGGCTCTCGGGCGGCTGCTGCACCAGGATCACCTCGACATCGTCGTAGATGAACGCATTGGGCGCCGCGGCGATGGCATAGCCGATGGTGATCAGCAGAGCCGCCAGTGCCGGTAGCCAGGGTCGCCACCACGCCGGCACATGCCCCTGTCCGGCATCGGCCGCTGCTTCCGCTTTCGACCCTGCAGAGGGCGAAACGGGCGATGGGGATGCCGGCAGGGGAGCTTTCTTGTTGGGCTTCTTGCGCTTACGTCGAGCCATGGGGCCGGCAGTATATCGGGACTCCGTGCTAAACTGTATCTTCTGCCGCCCGCCCCCCGACGCCGCTTCAACCTCCGCATGAATACCACCCGAGCTGTCTTCGCGCTGTCGCTGCTTTCCTGCCTCGCCCAGGCTTGTCTTCCGGCCGCCGACCAGGGGGCATCAGGTCGTGACGCCGTGGGGCGCGATGCAGGGGCGAAAGCGGGTCTCTTCATCGACGCTAGCGAGCGCGCCGGGCTCGATTTCGAGCACGTCAACGGCATGCAGGGGCAGCTAACGATCATCGAGATCATGGGGCCAGGTGCCGGTCTCTTCGACGCCGACGGGGACGGCGATCTCGATCTGTTGCTGCCGCAAGGTCATCCGCTGGTGCCAGGTTGGAAGCCGCAAGCGAATGACACGGCGCATCCTCGCTTCTACCGCAACCAGTTGCGCGAGAGTGGTGAGCTACGGTTCGTCGACGCCAGTGTCGAGGCTGGTTTCTCACAGTCTGCCGGGCACGGTTACGGTGTGGGTGTCGCCACGGGAGACGTCGACGGTGACGGCCACGTCGACCTGCTGATCACCCACCACGGACCTGACGTGCTGTGGCGCAATCGCGGTGACGGGACCTTCGAGCCGCGCACGCTTCCTGGCACGGACGGCTGGAGTACTGGCGCCACCTTCGCCGACCTCGACCGCGACGGCGACCTCGATCTCTTCGTGGTCGGCTACATCGAGCAGAATCTCGACACCCTCCGGCCCTGCCGCTCCGAGAGCGGCGCGCTCGACTACTGCCGGCCGACGCTGTGGCCACCGGTGCAGGATCGTCTCTACCGCAATGACGGTGATGGTGGCTTCGAAGACGTGACCGCCGAGGTCGGCATGGATGTCCGCGCCGGGGGCACGACCGGCGCCGGTCTCGGCGTCATCGCGGCCGACCTCGACGACGATGGTCGACTCGACCTCTACGTCGCCAACGACGGCATGGCCAACCAGCTGTGGCACCAGCAAGACGATGGCACGTTCGACGATCTCGGTGCCCTTTCCGGAACCGCTTTCAACCGCGAAGGCAAGGCTGAGGCGGGGATGGGCGTCGATGCGCAGGACTATGACCTCGACGGCGACCTCGACCTCTTCGTCACCCACCTCGCCGGTGAGACCAACACGCTCTATGTGAACGCTGGGGACCTGCTGTTCGACGATCGCACCCCGGCTTCCGGCCTCGGCCCGCCGAGCCTGCCCTTCACCTCGTTCGGCACCCGCTGGCTCGACGTCGACTTCGACAACCGACTCGACCTGCTGGTGGTCAGCGGTGAGGTGCGGCACCTGCAGGCGCAGCGCGAAGCCGGGATCGAGCTGCCGCTGCGCCAGCCGTCGCAGCTCTTCGTGCAGGCAAGAACGAATTCGGGCGAACCGCGCTACCGCGACGCCACGACCGATGGTGGCCTTCCCCTCGGCGAGCCGCGTGTCTATCGTGCGGCTGCCTTCGGGGATCTCGACGACGACGGGGACACCGATGCCGTGGTGACGGTCAACAACGGGGCCGCCCGCGTCTGGCTCCGCGCCGGCAGCCCTAGAGGGCCCTGGACCGGTCTGCGCCTGATCGAGGGCATATCGATCAAGGGTGCCATCGTTGAACGGGACTTGCTCGGTGCCGAAGTTTGGGTGGTTCTCGACGACGGTACGACCCTGCGCCGGCGTGCGCACAGCGACGGCAGCTACCTCGCGGCGCACGACCCGCGTATCCTGGTAGTCGGGCGGGTCGAGTATGCCGAGGTGCATTGGCCGGACGACCGGGCCAGCCTGCCACGTAAAGAGATCTTCAGCGGTCTCGAGCCCAACCGCTACCACGCGCTCCGCCGAGGGGCCGGAGAGCCAGCTTCTGAATGAGAGTATCCGCATGAAATCCCAAGCCTCCCTTGCCGCTACGCTGTTCCTCTTCACGGGGCTACTCACCCTGACCGCGTGCGGTGACTCGCCGAGTGCCGACCGTCCACCCTCCGAAGGACCGCCGACGGCTCCCGCACCCGTGCCCGAGCCGTCCCTCGACGCATTGTCGGCATCGGTGCAAGAGCAGTTGCGGGAGCGCCGCGCCTGGTTTCAGCGTACCCTCGGCGACCCCGAGCTGAGTCAGGAACTGCGTGCCGAGGCCTACGGTGAGATCGGTGCCCTGTACGACGCTTACAGTCTCAACGCCGCCGCCATCGTCGCCTACCGCAACGCCTGGCGTCTGGCGCCGGACGACTTCCGCTGGCCCTACTACCTCGGCCAGGTACAGCGGGCGGAGAATCGCCCCGACGAAGCCGCCGACTACTTGCGGCAGGCGCAGCAGCGGGCTCCGGACGACGTACCCACGCGAGTCCGTCTGGGAGAAGTGTTGCTCGATCTGAACCTGCCCGAGGAAGCCGCCGAGCATCTGCAGCGTGCCGCGGAACTGGACCCCAACAACACGCCCGCTCACTTCAACCTCGGCCAGATCGCGCTCAGCGCCGGCAATGCGGCTGAAGCCGTCGAGCACTTCCGCAAGGTCCTGGCTGCCGATCCACAGGCCACGGCCGTCCACTACCCACTCGGGCTGGCCCTGCGACAGCAAGGCGATACCGAGGCCGCCGAGCGTCACCTGCAGCAGCGCGGCGACGGTGAACCCAAGCTGTCCGATCCGCTGCAACAACGTCTGTGGCAGCTGAGCGAGGGGCAGCAGCGCTTCCAAGCGATGGGAGAGCAAGCCGTGAGTGAGCAGAACTGGCAGGCCGCCGCTGAGGCTTTCGGCCAGGCGACGTTGCTCGATCCGCTCTACGTACGCCCGCGTCTGCGCCTGGTGGTCAGTCTGCTGCAACTCGGCCAGCCAGCGGCCGCGCACGGGCAACTGGAATCGATTCTGCGCATCGATCCGGCGCAGCCTGTGGCGCACGCCCAGCTAGCCTTCCTGCTGGTGCGTGCCGGGGATCTGGAAGGCGCGCTCACGCACTACCAGGCGGCCACATCCTCTGACCCTGAGAACGTCCCGTACCGGCTCAGCTATGCTCACCTGCTGCGCGACTTCGGCCGCACACAGGAGGCCTTCCAGCAGTATCAAGAGGTCATTCAGCGCGCGGCCATCGAGACTCCGGAGCATGCCGATGCCCGCCGCAATGCAGTCGTGTGCCGGATCGCGCAGGGTGATGATGCCGGCGCTCGGCAACTGGTGCAGCAAAGCCTCGAGCTGCTGCCCGACGATCACGAACTGGCCCACATCTACGCCCGCCTGCTGGCGACTTCGAGTGACCCCACCGTGCGCGACCCTGAAGTTGCCCTGCGACTGGCCTCCGCCGTCGTGCAGCAGGCTGCCGGCCCCCAGCGCGCCGAAACCCTGGCCATGGCGCTGGCCGCCAGCGGGCGCTTCGGCGAAGCCGCCGAACTGCAGCAGCGCCTGCTCGACGCCACCACGGACGTCGAAGGCGCCGCTGCCGTGCGGCAGCGCCTGCAAGGCAACCTCGACCGCTACCGTCAAGACGAAACTGCCCTCGATCCATGGGGGCGTTCGACCCCGTCTACATCCACGAGCCCGTCCGCCCCGGGTACTCCTTCCGCCCCGACCGCAGGAGCCGATTCATGAGCACCAAGAAGACCATTGCCATTGTGGGAGCGTCCCGGATGCGCAACAAGTTCGGCAACAAATGCGTGCGCGCCTACCAGGCCGCCGGCTGGGACGTCTTTCCGATCAACCTCAACCCCAACGAGGGCGAGATCGAAGGTGTGCAGCCCCTGACCTCCGTGACCAAGGTCCCTGTTGATCTGGGCCGGATCAGTGTCTACCTACCGCCACCCCTGACCCTCGAGCTGCTGCCCGAGATTGCCCAGAAGGGTGCCGAGGAACTGTGGCTCAACCCCGGCACTCACGACGATGCCGTCTTGACCAAGGCCAAGGAACTGGGCCTCAACGCGATCCCCGCTTGCAGCATCGTCGACATTGGCTACTCGCCGTCGCAGTTCCCGGATGCATGACGAGAAGGGCTGAAAAATCTGAATAAATGGCCATGTATACTGAATGAAGCTCGTTTGAACTTACTTTGATTTGAGGCGGAGATCCCGTGACCCAAGCCACCGTAACGTCCGTAGCGAAGCCACCGATACCCACCCAAGATCAGCGCGAGCGCTGGAACGAAACCGCGGTCGCCTGGCACCGCTGGTACAAGGTTTTGGACCACGGCAGCCGCGCCTGTACCGACCGCATGCTGCACTTGGCGCAGCTCGAAGCCGGCCACCAGGTACTCGACATCGCCACCGGCACCGGCGAGCCCGCGATCAGTGCTGCTCGCCGTGTCGCTCCTGGAGGCCGCGTCGTCGCCATCGACGCCTCCGAGCGCATGCTCGACTTCGCCCGCCTGCGCGCCGCTGAACGGCAGACCAACAACATCGTCTTTCGCTGTGCCGATGCCGGCAGCCTGGTCGACGACGCCAAGCCCATCTTCGACGCTGTCCTGAGCCGCTTCGGACTCATGCTGCTGCCCGACATCCCCACCACCCTGCAGCGCCTGCGCGGTGTCCTGCGCCCCGGCGGCCGCCTCGTCGCCGCCGTCTGGGACGTACCGCAACGCGTCCCCATGATCTCCCTCTCCGCCCGCGTCGCCCGTCGCTTCGCCGATTTCCCCAACCCCGGCCCCACCGAACCAGGTGCCTTTCGGCTGTCGGATCGCGAAGAATTCAAGAGCCTGCTCGAAGCCGCCGGCTTCCAGGACGTCCAGCTCGAAGGCATCGACGTCATCTCCGAAGTCGCCGAGCCAAGGGACTACGCACGGTATCAGCTGGACATCAGCAGCACCTTGCGCGCTTTGATGGCCGAGCAGCCGGAGCTAGAGAGCGAAGTCGTACGGGCGCTGGAACGCGCGGCGCGTCACTTCGTCGACGAAGACGGCCGCGTACGGATGGCGAACCGGGCGGTGGTAGCGTCAGCGACCGTTGGATGATAGTGCTCAGTTGAGTAAGCCGGCTTATCGAGCGCGTTGCAGCCACGCCTGGGTCAGGGCTTTGGATGGACGAGTTCGGCTTGCCAGATGCCAGGGCTGAGCAGTGGGAGATCGACCTCGCCTCCCCAGTCGACCCTAGGCGTAAGGCCCAAGAAGCCGAGAAGTGGCTGTACCGAGACCCCATTCGGGGTTTTCAGGTGAACAGACTTGCCGATCGCAGTTGGGGCGGGAAAGCGAATGTTCGCAGGCTCAGCTTCGTCCAGATAGATCACTGCAGTGCTCGAGTCGGTCGAGCCGAGGTGAGTCGTCTGGCCTTCATAGAGGCCACCGGCATGAGCTGCCAACACGTAGTATCTCCCTGGCTGCAGGCCACGAAAGTAGGCCCAGCCATCGGCGTCCGTGGTCTGAATCACGTGGACTCGCTCGCCGTTGCTGGCTAGCACAGCGGCTCCGTCGGCTGCACTTCCGGTTGTCGAGATGATGCGCACCGCTAGCTCCCGTGGTGGCTGCTGCCGAAGCTCGAGTTCCGTGTAGTACGTGGAGCCTTTGACATCAATCGACTCCTCGCCAGTCAAGGCTGTCGAGCCCGTCCGCATGGTGCCCGACAGTCGATACTGTCCCGGAGGGACCTTAGGCAGTATGAAGGTGCCGTCGACTGCACTTGCCCCCGCTCGCAGGTCGATACCCTGGAGTTCCGGCGACATCGAGCGTAGCTGCATCCATGCTCCCGAGACTGGTTCACCCGTTGCCGTCACTACCTTGCCCTGGACCGGGCTTCCAGAGAAGTTGAGTTCGAGCCGCTGTCCGGCCAGGGGTGCGGAGGCTAGTGGTGGCAAGACCTGCCGGAGTTCGAGGCCGTCCGCGGTCGTGAAGGTCGCCAGTATTTGCCCTGGTGGTAAGTATCCCTCAGCTGCAAAGCTGCCTTCCGATGTTACCTGGGCCACTATGCTGGGCTGCAGGTCGTTGACCAACTGCTGCCCACGGTTCGATCTCTGGATGAAGACTGGCGGGGGGTTGAAGGTTCCGGATGTTGGGGGAGTCAGGACGAGGAGGCCGGCTTGCACTGGAACGCCTTCCAGTTTCACGCTTCCTTGGACGTGCTGCAGGGCGAGGATCAGGTCATCGAGCTGCTGCTGTTCGACGGCTTCGATGGTGACGGGCTGGACAGCCTGGATGACACCGTGACTTCGAGCCACTACCAGGTATTCACCTGGGGCAACGTCAGTGAATTCAGCTATGCCATCGTCTCCGGTTGTCTCAGTGAGTCGCACGCAGGGTTGATGGAGCGATCCCGCGCGGAGTTCTACCTCCGCACCTGGTCTGTCGCGCGTCGCCAGGTCGACGACTCGCACAGTCACTTGTGTCCGTGAGCTGGCCGCGATGACTCCTAGTTCGCGCCGCTCATCCGGTTCGAGCTGTTCGAGGATCAGTGGCCACGGTGTGAACTCCGGGTGTCGTACTTCCAGGCATTGTGTTCCTGGATCGAGGCCACTCAGGTAGAAGTTGCCCTGGGCATCCGTCTCAACTGAGGTCTGCCAGCCGAAGTGACGAGCTGTCAGACCGCCCCACTGTGCGGGCCGGACGGAGCTGAGCGTGGCTCCCGCAACTGGCTCGCCTGTATCGGGGTGGAGCAGGGTTCCTTGCACACTGACACCAGGGTCCAAGTAGAGCGTACCCAGGTCTGTTGGCTCAGTGTCTGTCGCCACGAATTCGAGGTTCGACTTGCGATAGCCGTTGGAATCGATCTCGATTCGAGTCGAGGTTCCCGGTGGTATCGCGGTGGCGAAAGAACCGTTGGTTCTCTCCAGATTCAGTATGCGGTGCTGGCCGCTGGCACGCAGCGTCAGTCTGGCACTCTCGATAGGGGCGCCTGTCGTCAGGTCGGCGAGTCGAAAGCGCAGGTTCGTGTCCGTGGAGGCGGTCCGATCTTCAGGCACTGCAAGGGTGACTTGGAACAACTGCTGCCAGGTGATCCGTCCCTGAGCATCGCGGTTGCGAACAAAGATCCAGACCTTACCCTCGGGCCCGTTGAGCATTGTCAGATGTGCCAGGCGGTCGAGCGTGCCGGTCGGAGGTTGCAGCTCTAGGAGTAGATCATTGGCCATCTTCTGGCCATTCGTGTCGAACAGGTCGAGCAGAAATTTCACTTGCTCGCCATCCCAGCGCCGGAAGACGAGTCCTACATGTTCTTGCCAGCGCAGCAACCCCTGAAACCAGTCGAAGCGATCTCTCAGAGTCAGGGGTGCTTCCGGGCTTCGGTTTTGAAACTGCAGGCGCTCATCTGCGACATTGAAATTGGGGAAGCTCTCTCCGTCTTCCAAGTACGAGACTTCCTGCACTTGGCTGGTGTCGGTGGCTTCGATGTCGATGATAGAGAGGTGAGGCCGCGCTTCGGTCACTACGAAGATCTTGCGCTTGTCGGCTGAAACCGCCAAGTCTCCGCTGGGCAGGATCCGCCCAGTGGGCGAGTCGAAGACTGGATCACAAACGAGGGGTACTTCCGTCGGTTCGGCAGCTTCGAGATCGACCACGGAGAGCCGACAGTCAGCGCGGGCGTGCTGTCGTCGCCACGAGATGTCTTCCCACCGCCGAGGCGCTTCTGCTGGTGGAATCACCGGTGTTCCAATCCTGAAAAGCCTGTTCCCCACGAGCTCTATTGGCCATGGATCGTAAAAGCGATCAGGGATGTCGGCAGCCGGGCGTAGCTGGCGATCGAAGAACTCTAGCCGGGGAGGTTGCCGCCGGACGAACAGCAAGCCGGGGCCGGTAGCTCTCAAGTGCATTGGACGGCTGAAGCCTTCGGCGTCTCGCAAGCTGTCCAACTGTTCCAAATCACCCTGCCAGGGTGCAAGGAATGCAACTCCCGACTGCGAGATGACGACGAGTCCCCGGTTGCCCGGGTGCAAAGCGACAGAGAAGACTGGCCGAGGCTCGCCAGCTTCGTCGACCAGTGCTGGCAACGGAACCGGCATTGTCTCGATCTGTGGCGAGGCAGTAGTGGCCTCAGTTGTGGCCAGGATAAGCAGAACTAGAAGCCTAGCCATCCTCAAGGAGGCGGCTCCTGTTCCCAAGGACGCCCAGCGTCAATCTCGTCGAAGCACAAGATGCAGACCTGCCCGCCGCCCGTGCTGAGGGAACACCGCCATTCCCAATACGTCCAGTCCCAGACCAGGATCCCCTCGTAGCAACCCTGTTCAGCGGGAGTCGGTTCCGGGATCAGTGCCATACCTGTTGCTAGCAGGAAGGCTATGGCCAGGATAAGTGCGACCCTTCTCTTGCGCATGTCAGTAGCTCCGTGTCTGCATGAATAGGTCTCTGAATCATACAGCGTTTCGCAGTCGAGGAAGAAGTTCGAGAGCAGGTCTGTTTGGAAGTCTCAGCTCCCTTCCAACGCTGCCAGCAGCCCGCCCTTGGTCAGCAACTCCCCGAACACGTAAGGCTCGGCATCGGGACGGTAGAGGAGGTAGAAGGGAATCCCAGACCGGCCGTGGTCTTCCAGGAAGACGCGGATTTCTTCGTTGTAGTTGGTCCAGTCGGCCTTCATCGGCACCACGCCGTGACGCTCGAAGGCGGCGGCGATCTCGTCGGTTTCGATCACCGTCTTTTCATTCCACTTGCAGGTCAGGCACCAATCGGCGGTCACGTCGACGAAGACGGTTTGCCCCTGCTCGGCGAGGGCTTCGGCTTGCACGCGGTCGAAGGTGTTCCAGGCAATCAGGCCGCCTTGATCGGGGCCGCATTCCTGCGCCACGTTGGCGCTGGCGGTGGCGGCGAGGAAGATGGTGACGACGATCGAGGCGAGGGTGCCGGCAGAGCTGGTGAAGCGCAGGCTGGGCAAGGCGCTCTTGTGGCGTAGCCAGACGAAAAGGGCGAGACCGAGCAGAGCGAGCTGGATAAAGGCGATGCGGGTGGCCGACAGCTGGCCGGCGAGGACGAAGAACAGCCAGACCGTGGTGGCGGCGAGGAGGAAGCCCATGACGCCTTTGAGTGTGTCCATCCAGGCGCCCGGCTTGGGCAGCCAGCCGGCGGCGCTGGGGAAGGTTGCCAGCAGCAGGAAGGGGAGGGCCATGCCGACGCCGATAGCGGTGAAGACGGCGAAGATGACACCGCCGGGCTGGGTCAGGCCGAAGGTCACGGCGGTGCCCAGGAACGGAGCCGAGCAGGGGGTGGCCATCAGGGTGGCGAAGAGACCCGAGGCGAAGTGGCCACTGAAGCCCTGAGCCGGACCACCGGGGGCGAGGCGGTTGGCCAAGCGTGCGGGCAGTGGGATCTCGAACAGGCCCCACAGGTTGAGGCTGAAGAGCATGACGACGACCGCCAGGAAGGCGACGAAGCCAGGTTCCTGGAACTGCACACCCCAGCCGACGGCCTGGCCGGCGCCGCGGGCCACGAGGGCCGCCAGGGCCAGCGTCCAGAAGGAGAAGAGGATGCCGGCGGCGGTCGCCAGGCTGGCGGTGATGACCTCACGGCGGCTGCCGCTGCTCTTGACCATGCCGAAGACCTTGAGACTGATCACGGGCAGCACGCAGGGCATGGCGTTGAGGATCAAGCCGCCGACGATGCCGAGGAGCAGCATGGTGCCGAGCTGCTGCAAGTTCCAGCCGGCGCTGGTCTCGTCCGCCGTGGCGGCGGTTTCGGAGGCCATCGTGCTTGACGCGCCCAGGGTCGCGGTATCGGGCGGTTCCTCTCCCTGAGGCGGGCCGGACGGATCGACCGGGTAGAGTTCCGGCGGCACCACCATGCTTTCCATGAAGTATTCGAGATTGGCGGGCTCACCCTCGGTGCCGATGCTCACCTCGACCTCGGCGTTGGAGGTTACCGGCGGCAGGCAGGAGTTGTCGTCGCACGCCTGGTAGCGGATGGCGGCGCGCAGTACGTAGTCGCCGGGGACCGCGTCGGCAAGAAGATCGGCACTAGCGAGCAGGCGCACGGTACCTTCATAGACCGAGATCGGCTCCTCGACGAAGGCGAACTTGCGCATCACGCCGGGCGGGTAGGTGACGGTCATCGTCGGCCAGTCCTGCGGCACCTCGATCTCGGCGGTCGTCGGGATCAGGTATTCAATGCTGGGCTCGTGGCTGTTGGTATGCCAGTGGTCCTCGATGCGCATCACGGCAGCCAGACGCACCGTCGTGCCGGGCGCGTAGGACGTGCGGTCGGCCACCAATTCGATCTTGGCCTTCTCCGGCCGTCGACGCTGGGCTTCGACATCGGGCGGCGCGAACAGGCCTCCGAGCAAAGCGGTGATCAGCGCCAGGACGCACAGGGAGCTGCCGGCGCGTGAGCAGTAGGAAGAGGTAGAAGGGCAAGCGCTTTGGATCATCATGGCTCTCACGGGCTATCGAGTTCAGGCGAGTCAGGCGATGGTCGGCATGGCGCGAGGTGGCGACGCCACATCAGGAGCAATCGGCACGGCCTTGCTCCAAGGCGCGCAGGCTATCGCGGGCCTGACGGCGATGGGGGCTCTGCGGGTAGGTGCGCAGGAAAGTCTCGAGCGCCAAGCGGGCGGCGGTGCAGTCCTGGCGGTCATGGGCGATCTGGATGCGGAGGAGGTCGACGGCTTGCAGCAGCTCGGAGTTGTCGTCGCTGCTAGCTTGACGGTGACCGCGTTCGAGAGTTGCGATGGCAGCTTCGAAGTCCCCGGCCAACCGCTGGGCGTCGGACAGCATCAGCTGTAGCCAAGCGGGGTCGAGTTCGGTCTCGGTCTTGTCGCTGAGCGTCAAGAGGCGTTGGTAGACCTCCGCGGCACCGCCGCCGTCACGCAGCTCGTGCAGCTCGCGCGCGAGTTGAAGCAGCACGCGTGGGTCGTCGCTCTCGGCCTGCCAGGCACGCCGTTCCTGCGCCTGCTCCCAGCGCCGCAACTGAGCTTTCAGCATGCCGACGTAGGCCGGCGCCTGGACGTAGCCCTCGACGCGCCCCATCTCGACCAGCTGCGGGCTGAGCAGCAGGGCGGTAGGCAGCGAGTAGGTACGGTAGCGCGCCTGGATCTCGGCGCCGTCGTCCGAATCGGTGTTCAGCCGCAGCAGCACGAAGCGCTGCGCGTAGTCGGTGAACACCGGATGCGGGAAGACGTCGCGTTCCAGGCGCTTGCACCAACCACACCAGTCGGCCCACAGGTCGACGAAAATGGGTTTACCACTCGCCTGGGCGTCCGCCTGTGCGGCGTCGAGATCTTCGAACCACACCTGTTCGTCGCTCGCGCTGGAAGCTTGTGCAGCGGCTCCCATGCCTGGAGTGCCTAATGCTGGGGTGCCCACTGCCACGAAGGGTGTGGCAGCAGAGGGCATGGCGAACACGACGGCGCAGGCGGCTGTCAGCACGAGGGGAAGAGGCAGGCGGGGTAGACACGGCATGGTCGAGTTGGCTCCGGTGTTCAAGGGTCGAGTTCCGGTGGAAAAGCGCCGTTGAGGCGTCGGGCAGCCTATCATGAGGGAACCTCGAACCTTGGGTCATTCATTCCGTGTCACCGGTGAAGGTCGCGGGGCAGTGCGGGTCGTTTCGACGATACCCGGAGGTGGGCAAGGATGTCCTCTTTAGGGGACGCGTGCAGCGCGAAAGGTGGCGCGGTGCGTGTTTTTCGCTCCTGGGTAGAACGGTACGCATCTTGCTTGGTATAAGGATAGCGAACGTTTCCTTGTATCTCGACTTCCTTGGGCAGAGTCCTCTCTGGAGGGATGATGATGAGTAGCTCGACCTTGTTTTACAGGGTTCGATCCCGTGGACGGTTGTACTGGGCTCGATCCAGTGCCTACCTGCAGCGGGGCTCGGTTACGCGAGGGTGGGTCTGGACGGCTTTTCTAGTACTGCTGGCCGTGGCTTACCTGCTGGGGCAGCGCAGCGCACCGCCTGCGGTTCCGGACGGTCGTTACTCCCGCACGCCAGCTGGCGCACGGGCGTTCATTGAGGACGCCGAGCGCCAGATCCTGGAATTGACCATCCGTGCCGAACTCACGGCTTGGACGCACAGCAACTTCGTCAACGAAGACACCGAGCTGCTGTCCGCCGGCGCGGACTACCAGCGTGACGTCGAGGTCAGCCGTCTGGTGCGTCAGGTACGCCGCTTCGATGGCGTCGTCTTGCCTCCCTCCTTGCGCCGCCGTCTGAACTTGCTGGTGCGCCACGTGAACCTGCCGCCGTCCGCGTCCAGGGAGACTGGCGTGTCCGCAGCTCCCGACCATGAGTTGATGCTGCTGGTGCGGCGGATGCAAGGACGCTACGCTCAGGCGCGCTACTGCCCCGATGGTGGCACCTTCGTCGAAGGGCGTTCCGAAGGTTGTCTGGACATCGGTGAGCTACAACGGCGGATGTCCGAGAGTCGTGACCCGCGAGAGCTGCAACGCTTGTGGCAAGGCTGGCACGGCACGGCCGCCCGCCAGCGCAAGGATTTCGCACGCTACGTCGAACTGGCCAATGCCGGCGCTCGCGACTTGGGCTTCGACGACCTCGGTGGTCTCTGGCGCGACCGCTACGACATGTCGGGAGACCGCCTGCGCGCCGACCTGGAGCGCCTGTGGCAGCAGGTGCGGCCACTGTACGACGCACTGCACTGCCACACGCGTGCGCGTCTGGCGGAGGTCTACGGCGACGCGGTGCCTTCTGGCGAGCCGATCCCGGCGCATCTACTAGGCGATCCCTGGGGGCAGGATTGGACTGCCCTGTTCGCCCTGGTGGCACCGGCCGATGCCCAGCGAACGGTCAGTCGAGTCACCGCTGCGCCTGCGCCAGATCTGTCAGCCCGCTTGCAGCAGCAGGTGCCGGACGAGGCGTCGCTGGTGCGCTACGGCGCGGACTTCTTCGTTTCGCTCGGTCTGGAGCCCCTTCCTGATAGTTTCTGGCGTCGATCGCGCTTCCAGCGCCCTCCCGGCCGCCAGGTAATTTGTCATCCCCTGGCCTGGCATATCGACCTGGCTGACGACGTGCGCCTGAGCGCCTGCATCGAGATCGATGCTGACAACTTCCGCATGGTGCACCACGAGCTGGGGCACAGCTTCTTCCAGCGTGCCTATCGTCACCAACCCTTGATCTTCCGCGAGGGGGCCAACGCTGCCTTCCACGAGGCGCTGGGCGACACGATGGTGTTGTCGATCACCCCAGAGTATTTGCATCGCTTGGGACTGCTCGACACCGTACCGCCGCCGCGGGACGATCTCGACCAGCTACTGCGCCTGGCCCTAGAGCGCGTTGCCTTCTTGCCCTTCGGCCTGGTGGTCGACGAGTGGCGCTGGTCGGTGTTCGCCGGAGAGGTGCCGCCGGAGACCTACACGGAAGCTTGGTGGCAGCTGCGGCGTGAGTACCAGGGCGTACAACCACCGGTGACGCGCACGGAAGCCGATTTCGACCCGGGGTCGAAGTTCCACGTCATCGCCAATGTGCCGTACATTCGTTACTTCTTTTCAAATATCCTGCAGTATCAATTCCACCGTGGCCTGTGCCAGGCAGCGGGCGTCATGGGACCGCTGCACCGTTGCTCTCTCTACGGCGAGACGGCGGTCGGCGAGCGGCTGAGCACGATGATGGAGATGGGGGCGTCACGCCCCTGGCCGGATGCGCTCGAGGCGCTGACCGGCGAGCGTGAGATGGACGCGACGGCGATGCTGGAGTACTTCGCGCCGCTGATCGAGTGGTTGGAAGAGGAGAACGCAGGGCGTCAGTGTGGATGGTGAGAGCGAGCCGAGTCAGGCCGCAGCCCATTACCGAGCGGTGCGTATTACGCAGCAGTGCGTAGCCAACGCCCGAACCGCTCGTCCAATTCTTCCCAGCTGACCCCTAAACGCGTGCGCAGCGCCTCACCCGTTGGCGGTTCACCCTGGGCCACGGCGGCCAGGAAGGCGCGGAAGCCGGCTGCCAACTCGGAGCCACTCTCAGGACTGGTGCCTTCGAGAAGGAAGCGGACGAAGAGACCGCTGGTGGCGTAGGCGATCAGACTCTTTTCGCCGCTGAGGTCTTTGAAGTCGAAGAGCTGTACCAGCCTTTCGAGGCTCGGCGCTCGACCCTCGGCGCGCCGAGCCTTGACCAGCTGGATGGCGGCGTGGATGCCTTCGAAGCGAACGGTCGTGCCGGGACGCAGCGGCGGTGCCGGAGCCAGGTGGTCGGCGTGGTAGGTGGCGGTGTCGTCGATGTAGCCGTAGGAGAGGTCTTCGGCCAGGCCCTCGTCCAGCCAGGACGGCAGTGCCGGCCCGATAGCACGGCGATTGATCAGGTGCGCCATCTCGTGCACGATCGTTGCCGCGACCTGGCGGGGCGATTGCGCTCCCACCGTCACCACCAACAGGCCGTCACCGACGTGGCCATTGGGATCGAGGTCAGCGAGGTCGGGGATCGTGGAGAGGTAGGCACGGTAGGCGCCGGGATGTTGGAACAGCACCGCGGTTTCGGCGGCCGGTTGGTGCGGAAAGACGCCGTAGCGTTGGCGGTAGCTGGTGGGCAACTGGTGGCCGACGTGGTCGAGGAGAGTGAGCAGGTTTGTGTCGTCGACGTCGGTATGCAGGGGGTAGGGTCCCAGCCTGCCGAGCCGACCCGCCGCCCCCAGCAGGCGACGAGCGGTCGCCAGGTATTCGGGGTTGGGGGCGAGGCCGGGAACCGGTAGCACCGGTGCCGGCTCGCGCCCGAGTGGTGGGCCATCGGGGGCCGGTACCCACACCGGCCGGCCGCGGTAGCTGAGGTGCAGCCAGTCGTCTTCCCGCCCGAGCAGGGCGAGGGGCTGAGCGTGATCGAGTGTCACGATGGCGTCACCGGTGGTGTCCGGGGCCGCGTAGAGAACGCTACCGCCCGGGAGCCACTGCTGCAGGATCAAGCCTCCGGGGGAGCGCAGCGGTGTCGTGCCGGCGGCGTCCGCGCGGCTGGGCGGCAGTGGAGGAGCCTGCTGGCGCACGTAGATGACGGCTTGCGAAGGTCCGTCGGGTGGTTCGAGGGACCTCTCAGCGTCCGTGGCGGCGGGTAGGTACCTTTTTTGCAAGTGTTCCTGCAGCCCGTGCGCCAGCGGTCCGACGATCGGCCAGTCGGTCGCGCGTTGCAGGCCGGGCGATGCGGGGTGGTAGGTCAGCCAAACGTAGCCGGCAAAACCGCCCAGCAACATCACCAACACGAAGTAGAAGGGCAAGGCGCGACGCATCTCTCGGACATTCTCCTACGAACCGGGTATTCTTACCGCCCTGGACTGGCCAGCTCGCATCTGGCCGCTCTGGGTCCTCACTAGACAATGCCTGCTTGCTGGTACCTGGTGGACAGTGCCTGCTTGCCAGTGCCTAATTGACAGTACCTGGCAGACGGCGCCGAAATTCCCCGCTACTGACGCTGGTACCGCCGCTGGGCGTCCTCGACCAACCTCGAACAAAGTCATGCGCGTATCCCTCGACGAATTCGAAGAATTAGTAGCTCGGGCGCTCGACAGTCTGCCCGACGAGTTCGCACGTTTGCTCGACAATGTGGCGGTCGTGGTCGAGGAAGAGCCGAGTGAAGAAGACCTGGCATCTTTGGAGCCGCTCCCTTCAGAGGCCGCGGAAGGAGGGGAAGAGGGGGAACTCTTCGGGCTCTACCTGGGGGTACCCCTGTCCGAGCGCGATGTCTACTATGGTGCCTTGCCCGACCGGGTGGCGATCTACCGCGGTCCGATCTTGCGCTACTGCCAGAGCCGCCGAGAGGTGATCCGCGAAGTGCGCGACACCGTCATTCATGAATTGGGTCATCACTTCGGCCTCGACGAAGACGACATGCCGTATTGAAGTATGCTGGAGCCGACATGGAACTGCTGAGCAAACTTGGAGACTTCCTCTCCAATTTCGTATCCAACTCCCTGGCCTTCATCGTAGTGCTGGGAATCATCATCTTCGTGCACGAGGCGGGCCACATGCTGATGGCCAAGGCCTTCGGCGTGCGCGTCACGACCTTCTCGCTCGGCTTCGGTCGCCGCATCTGGGGCTTCACCCGTGGCGAGACCGACTACCGGGTGTCGCTGATCCCGCTCGGTGGCTATGTCAAGATGGCCGGTGAGCTCCCCGGCGAGGATCTCGACGACCCCAGCGGCTTCAATAACAAGCCGCGCTGGCAACGCTTCCTGGTCTACCTCGCCGGACCGGCGATGAATGTAGCCCTGGCGATCCTGATCGTCGCTGGCCTGTTCATGGTCGGTCTGCAGCTGCCGGGCGGCGACCTGCCGCCGGTCATCGGAGCGGTCGAGGACGGATCGTCGGCCGAGGCACAGGGTTTGCTGCCCGGCGATCGCATCCTAGAGGTCAACGGCCAGGACGTCGATGGCTGGACCGAGGCCGAGCTGCTGATCGTTGGGGCTCCTGAGGGGCCCGTGGCCTTGGCGGTCGAGCGGGACGGCGACGACAGCGACGCGACGCGGCGGCTGGAAGTCGAAGTGACGCCGCGCAAGCTGGAGTGGGACGGCAACTACACCGATACCGCCGGCCTGTTGCCCCAGCAGCTGGCGAGCATCGCGGCGCTCAGCGAGGGCATGCCGGCGCAGCGCGCCGGTCTGCAGGTGGGCGACGAGATTCGTGCGGTCGATGGCCGGCCGATGGTCAATTCGCAGGTGTTCATCGACTACATCAATGCGCGCCCAGAGCAAGAGGTGCACATCGAAGTGATGCGCAGCGGTGAGCGCCTGGAGTTCGTGCTGGTGCCCGAGAAGCAAGCCAGCGGCATCGGCATGATCGGCGTTAGCATCGGCCTCTACCAGCGCTATGGCTTTGGTCAGTCGCTGGTGCAGAGCGTGCGCTACAACGTCAATATGGTCAAGCAGGTCTACTTCGTCCTCAAGACCATCTTTCTCGGTCGTATCGCTGCCGACAAGGCGCTCTCCGGTCCGTTGGAGATCGCCAAGATCAGCGGGCAGGCAGCCCGCACGGGGCCAATCAGCTTGCTGTTTCTGACCGCGCTGATCAGCATCAACATCGGCATCGTCAACTTGCTGCCGATCCCGGTACTCGACGGCGGCCAGATCCTGATGCTGAGCGTCGAGGGGCTGATTCGCCGCGACTTGCCGCTGCGGGTCAAGGACATGGTCAACATGGTTGGATTCGCGGCCATCATGCTGTTGATGGTGGGCGTGATCTTCATGGATCTGAGCAAGTCGAAGACCGTCCAGAGTGTGCTGGGCTTGTTCGGCGGCGATTCTGAACAGAGCGAACCGGCGGTACCTGCTGCAAACGGGCTCTCTGAGGATGGGGCTTCTGAAGATGGAGCCGTCGAAGTGGAGACTGAGGCTACTGCATCTGAGGGCGCTTCCGAGGGCGCCATCGACGAGGACGCCGGCTCTGAAGACGCCGAGAGCAGTGATGCCCCACCGCCGGAGGTGCCGACTCCGTGAGTACGGAATCCAGCTTCACGCCGGAGACGGGACCCAGTGGCGCTGCCAGAGGACCCAGTGGCGCTGCCAGAGGACCCAGTGGCGCTGCCAAGAGACCCAGTGCCAGAAAGAGCCATCCGGCCGTACGTTTCCTGCTGCGCTGGGGAGGGCGGCTGGCCTACGTAGGCCTGCTCGGCGTGCTCTTCGTGCTCGCCGGATACTTCGCCTTCAGCTTCTTCGTGCGCAGCGGCGTCACGGCGGCACCGCAGCTCGGTGGCGTCT
This sequence comes from uncultured bacterium, assembly GCA_965368975.1. GTDB lineage: Bacteria > Acidobacteriota > Thermoanaerobaculia > Multivoradales > JAHZIX01 > CBDUPA01. Next base: position 180,736 of record CBDUPA010000005.1, read on the forward strand.
CCGAGGCGGAGGCGCGTGAATTGCTGGCCAACCGCGGCCTCGACCTGCAAGTGCTCGAGGCAGGCGAATTCGACCCCGAGATTCCCGCCGGGCACATCGTACGCCAGGACCCGCCGGCACGCACGCTGGTCAAGCGGGGGGGCGACGTGCGCGTGCTGCTGAGCCTGGGACCGCAGGTGCTGCGGGTTCCCGACCTCAGCGGGCAAACGGCCCTGGCGGCGCAGATCGAACTGTCGGCTGCCGGCCTGGTGCCCGGCCGCACGGTCAGCGTGCGCCAGGACGCCCTCGCGGGTACCGTCGTCGGGCAGAGCCCGGCAGAGGATGCCGCGGTGGCGCCGGGTACAGTAGTGGATCTGCTGGTGTGCAGTGCCGACCAGAGCGGGACCTTCGTCATGCCGGACCTGATCTACCGTGACTACGAGACCGTGCGCCGCTTCTTCTCGCAGCGCGGCTTCCGGCTCGGACGTGTCAAGTACGACACCTACCCCGGCATCCGCGAGGGCGTGATCCTGCAACAGTTCCCGCGCGCCGGCAATCCGCTACGGCGTCAGGATGCGATCTCCCTGGAGGTCGTGCGCAATCAACTGTCACGAGGAGTGGAGGAGGCCGAGAGCCCCGAGTCGGCAGCCGCGGTTTCGACGCTGCCCGAGGCGCCTACGACACCCACCTCGCCAGGAGGTGACACATGAGCGAGCGAGTTAGTTCCCGTCGCTCACGGCCGGTCCTCATCGCGCCGTCCATTCTGTCGGCCGACCTGGCCGACCTGGCTTCGGCGGTCGAGCTGTGCGCGCGCGGTGCCGCCGACCTTGTCCACTTCGACGTCATGGACGGACACTTTGTGCCCAACCTGACCTTCGGCATTCCGGTGCTGGCGGCGCTGAAACAGCGCACCGAGTTGCCGATCGACGTTCACCTGATGGTCGAAGACCCGGATCGCCTGCTCGACGAATACCTGAAAGCCGGTGCGGCGCGTGTCGCGGTGCACCAGGAAGCCGCGGTGCATCTGGACCGTACACTGAATCACATACGCTCTGCCGGCGTCGCCGCGGGCGTCGCGCTGAACCCGGCAACGCCGGTGGAAACGCTGCGCGACGTACTTGATATCGTGGACTTCGTGCTCCTCATGTCGGTCAACCCCGGCTTCGGCGGTCAGCCTTTCCTGCCTTACGTGTTGCGCAAGGCCGAGCGGCTGTGCCAGCTGGCCGAGGCCAGCGGAACAGAAGTCGAGATCGAGATCGACGGTGGCATCAGCCCGGCGACCGTCGGGGCGGCTGCCAAGGCCGGCGTCGACACCTTCGTGGCTGGCTCGGCGGTGTTCGGAACTTCCGATCCCGTCGCGGCCATGGACGACCTCCGGCGCTTGGCCCTCGCCGCCCGCGGGCATGGACATCTAGCCGCCAACGAACCAAGGAGACTGGAATCTTGAAGAGGGATGCATTGCGTTGTCTGGGACCGCTGTTCTTGGTGCTGCTACCGCTGGTAGCACTGACCTCGGGCTGTGGTTCGAGAGAGGATCCGGTTCTCTCCTTGTCCTCGGAAGAGGCCTTGAACTTGGGCAAGGAGCAGTTCGAGCGCGAGAAGTGGTACCGCGCTCGTCGATACTTGACTCACGCCTTCGAGATCGCGCCCAACTCGCCGGGTGGTCGGGAGGCTCTGCTGCTGGCGGCCGATACCTTCTTCATGCAGGGCGGTGAGGCCAACCTGATCCAGGCAGAGGCCAAGTACCGCGACTTCCTGGCCCGCTTCCCGACCAGCAACCGCTCTGACTACGTGCAGTACCAGATCGCCAACTCCCTGGCGCGCCGCATGGAGCGTCCCGACCGAGACCAGACGGTCACCGAGCGGGCGTTGCAGACGTATGAGGAATTGCTGCAGCTGTATCCCACGAGCGAATACGCGGCGCTGGCGCGCGAGCAGATCCGGGTAGTGCGTGACCAGCTGGCGGAGCATGAGTACACGGTCGGCGACTTCTACTTGACCTACGGGCTGCCGCCGGCCGCGGCCAAGCGTTTCGAGGGCATCCTGGAAGAGTACCCGGACTACAGTCGCAAGGAGCGGCTCTACCTCGATCTCGGCATCGCCTACATCCGTAGCGCCAGGACCGACGAGGCGGACGAGATCTTCCACCGCTTGAAGCGAGAATATCCAGACAGCGAGTACATCGACGACATCCCTCATGACGACCTCGAAGAGATGCGCAAGCGGGTTGCCGAGGCCAACGCTGCCCGAGAAGCCCGAGAGGCAGCCGAGGCGGCGGCAGATGCATCCACAGAGGAGGAGGCCGAACCATGAACTCGATCGAAGTCACGAAACCCGAGGCTGTTGACGCCCGCACGCGTGTCTGGACGCGGTGGCTACGCCCGTTGCTCTTGGCGCCCCTGATCGTCCTGCTCGGCGCCTGCTCGGGCGCTCTACCCGGACAGCAGGACCCCGAGCTGGCCTCGGAGATTCGCAACTTGCAGCGGCGTGTGCTCGAGCTCGAGAAGCAGTCGCGCGTCAACCAGGTGGAGCTGTCGCGCGTACGGTTGCGTGTGGCTGAACTGGAAGCGCGTCGCGGTGGACCGGTCCGCGGCACCGAGTCGCCGAGGCAGGAGACGCCGCCGTCGAGCCCCCCCGCCACGCCACCGCGATCCTTCGCCAGCGAACCCTTGGAAGAGGAAGACCTGGAGGCCGTCTCCTACAGCCCGCCGGCCGCCGACTCACCATCGCGTCCGGGCACCTCACCTCCGACGGGTGGTTCCTTGGCGGGGAGTGCTAGCGCCGGGGCCACGGGAGCCAGTGCCCAGGAACTCTACGATCGCGGCTACACCCTGTATCACCAGGGCCGCTATCTGGATTCCGAGTCGACCTTTCAGCAGTACCTGCAGCAGCATACAGATACCGATCTGGCCGATAACGCTCAGTATTGGATCGGAGAGAGCCGCTATGCTCGTAAGGACTTCCAGGGGGCCCTTGCTGCGTTCGTCGAGACGGTAGACCGCTATCCGCAGGGCAACAAGGTGCCCGCGGCTCTGCTAAAGGCCGGACAGTGTCTGGAAGAACTCGGCGACCTCGACACCGCACGCCAGACGTACCAGCAGTTGATGGAGCGTTTCCCGAACAGTGCCTCCACGGTCACCGCGCAGGAGCGCCTGGCGGCTCTTCGTTGAGCTTGACCGAAGAATCTACGAGGAATTACGCTTTCACCGAGGGAAATTCCCGCTTCCAGCCTTGACGTCAGGCGAATTTGCGGATATTTTAGTCATAGCATCTCGTCTATACGCAGCTCCGACGAGCCTGCTGTGGATCCACCGAAACGGAGCGTTGAAAGTATGGCTGATTTTCCAGCGTCCAACCGGCCACCGCGGCACCTTGCCCGGTACCTGTCCCAAGTCTCTCGCTTCTGCATGGGTGCGGTACTTCTGTGTGCCGTGACCGTCGGCGTAGTGACGAGCGGTGCTGCTCACGCGCAGCGTAGCGCACCGCCGCGGGACCTACAGAATGTTGGAGGTCATTGGACGGCGTGGCAACCGCCTTCGGCCTTCCCGGAAGGCGCCCAGGTCTACGTCATCGAGTCGGGGGACACCCTGTGGGCTCTGGCGCAGCGCTTCTACGGCAATCCGTATCTCTGGCCGCAGGTGTGGGAACTGAACCAGTACATCCGCGACGCGCACTGGATTTACCCCGGCGACCCGCTGGTGGTCGGCATTGCGGTCATGACGCCGGAAGAAGTCGCCCAGGCGCAGCTCGAAGACGAAGCGGCGACAGCGGGTGAAGAAGGACCGGGCGAAGAGTTGAGCACGCCCGCGAGCGAGAATGTCTTCGGCATTCTCAGCCTGGACGAGGCGCTGGGTGATCTCGATCCGCTGGGCCTGTCGTCCGACATCTACTGCGCTGGCTACGTCGGCGAAATGGAAGAAGAGTTTGGCTATTCCATCATCGGCTCTGAGCACGACGTGCAAGCACCGCAGATCGGTGGCCTCGCAGACCGCGGTAACGTCGCCAGCCAGGGCCTCTACGGCGCCCTGGACAGCACGCGCTTCGCCCTCAGCGAAGGTGACATCGTCTACATCGATGGTGGTCTTGCGGCCGGTTTGGCGGTAGGACAGCGTTTCGCCATCGTGCAGCCCAAGGAAGTGGTCGATCACCCGCGCACGCGCCAGCTCTTCGGCCGCTACTACGGCTACCAAGGGCAGTTGCGGGTGCTGTCGGTGCAAGAGACTACCGCCATCGCCGAGATCTACCAGGCGTGTGACAGTATTTTCATCGGTGACTTCCTCAAGCCTTATGAAGAAGAACCAGTGCCGGTTGGTCAGGTCGGCGACCCGCGCCCACCCAACTATCCCACCGCAGCCGGTGTGCTCGCGGATGCGCCCGTCATCTTGCACTCCAAAGACGGGGTGGTCGGCCTGGGTCAGAACCAGGTTGTGTTTGTCGACCGCGGCGAAGAGGAGCTTCTGCCTGGTGACATTTACACGGTCTACCGCGAGAACGTCAACGGTCTTCCGCCGGTTGTCCTCGGCGAGCTGGCCATTCTTTCGGTGCACCCACGCTCCGCGGTCGCTCGCATCCTCGAGTCCCGATACCCGATCTATCTGGGTGACCTGCTCGAGCTGAAGTAGGTTCGCCCCCCTCCAGCATCCACCGCGCCGAGGCTGCATTTGTCGTGGCGCCCTCCGGCCATCTTTGCTATCGTGGTTGGATCGCAGCGCGCCCAAGACAATTTTGCAGAGTCGGATGCTCGGAGGGAGGAATCGCCGTGACTCGAACGACTGAAACGCTCAACGGCAGGTTGACCAGTCTGGTCGAAGAAATTGTCAGCCGGGGGCTGACTCTCGATCAGGCGCGGCGCGAGTTCGAACGGCAGTTCATCGTCACCTCCCTGCGCCAACACGAAGGCAGCATCGGTCGCTGTGCCGATTCGTTGGGCATGCACCGGAACACGCTGCGCAACAAGCTCTCCAACCTCGGGATCCACCAGCGCGATTACAGTGCAAGGCGTCAATCTCGTCGTCGCTAGCGCCAACTTGACACCTGCAGCCTCTCCCGCCAGTCTCTATCCGCTCCGACCGACTGTGCCGAAAGCCCGGTATCGCAAGGCTTCTCACCCCATCTGCCCCCTCTCGCCCGTGAAACTGGCACGCATCTGGCAATGAATGTCTTTGCTGGCAGGGCTGTATCCAGATCAGCCTGAACCCCTCGACGAGCTACGCCAGCCCCACATTCAGACCTGCGGCGCGCCACGTCCTTCCCATCCACCCCACTTCTCTCCGGCGCACCGCTTGCCCAATACCGCGGAGCAAACCAACCATGAAAACGAGAACCAAGCACTGGCTGCTGTGTATCGCGCTCAGTACGACGTGCATGCTCTTCTTGCCCCTCCTGTCGTCCGAGACGACAGAGAACGTGGAACTGGTCGCGAGTCCGCTCGCTTCCGATGAGATGGAAACCCTAGAGCAACTCTCCAGCTGGGTGACCGACGAAGGCCACACCCAGGGTCTTCGCCAGGCGATCCGGGAACGCTCGGAGGCTTTCGAGCTCTTCCGCAGCCACCTGGGGCCCGAGGCCAACCGTCAGCGTCTCGGGGACCTGCCGTACGGGCAGGAGATCTTCGAGACCGCCGAGCGCTACGGCCTCGACAGCATGCTACTGGCGGCCCTGGTCGAGACCGAGTCGAATTTCCGGGCGACGGTAGTGTCGCCCAAGGGAGCCGTCGGCCTGACGCAGGTGCTGCCTTCGACCGCTTCCCTGATGGGAGTGCGCGAGCAGCTGACCAACCCGCATCGCAACCTCGATGCGGGTGCACGCTACCTCAGCCACTTGCTGGAGCGCTTCGACGGCGACCTGGAGTTGACTCTGGCCGCCTACAATGCCGGTCCCGGCAGCGTTGACCGCTATGACGGCATTCCGCCGTACCAGGAGACGCAGCGCTACGTCGAGAAGGTGCTCGACATCTACGTCAGCCACTACCAAGAAGCGTGGCAGACATCCGCCGTCAGTGAGCTGCTGACCATCGAGTAGGCCGCAGTCGTCGAATGAGCCAGCCAGCCGAGTCAGAAGCTCGGCGCTGCGGGTGATCTAGAACGGAAAGGGGGCGATCGCCCCCTTTCGTGCGTTCAACTGGCGTTCTTGCCGTCTTCCAGCCGCTCGGAGTCGTCGTCCTCGAGGTTCCGCATGCTGCGGCGGAAGTTGCGGATCCCCTCGCCCAGTCCCTTGCCGATTTGAGGCAGACGGGTCGAGCCAAAGAGCACGAGGACGATCAGGAAGATGACGATCAGCTCGGGGACGCCGAGTGTCGGGAAGAAGGCTGCGAGGATAGAGGTTGCCGGTGAGGGCATGATGGATCTCCTGTGGCGCCGCGCGGCAGGACTGCCACGGCTGGGCGTAGTAGATGATCAGTCTACCGCATCACCAGCCCGAGGTGTCCCAGGTGCCTCACGAGCTTGCCAGCTGGTCAAGTTCGGCGTTCGATGGCCGAACTCCAGGCGCGCTCCAGCGCCGTGCTCAGGTCCCCAGCCTCTGGCAATACGCTCAGCTGGTCGAGCGCGCGGCGCAGCGTTGCCGGGATGCGTTGTAGGTGGTGGCCTGAAGCGGCATAGGAGCCGACAGCCTTGAGTGTGCGTTGCACGGCTGCCAGTCGGTAGGAACGTTCGAGGCCACTGCCCTCCTCGACTCCCGCGCGGCGCAACAGTTTGGCCTCGACTGCTGGCGGTGGTAGCAAGGTGTCATTGAGGAGCGAGGCCAGGTCGTACACCGGGGGGCCCGGACGTAGGTCTTGATAGTCGATCACCGCCAGATCGCCAGGCCGAAGTTGGTGGTCGACGGCGGAAGTCACTGGCGCTAGCGGTACCAGGTTGCGCACCATGAAGTCACGGTGGCAGGTGGCCGGGGGCATTGAGTGCAGTTCACCGATGATGCCGTCGAGGAAGGCCTCGAAGTCGCGTGCCAGGCCGCTGTCTGGTAATAGGCCGCGAGCGTCGAAGAAGGTGAGGCGCGTCTGCTGTAGCTCGCGGCTCAGTAGGTCTGCGTTCAGCGGTTCGCAGCCCAGCTCTGCAGCCTGGGACAGTGGCAGAGAGGCGATGCGACGGGCGGCTTCGAGGGCGAGGACGAACCAGGGCCGGCGCCGCGTCCAGATCTCCGTCGCGGGGCCATGGTCGGAAATCTCGGCAGCCGAGAGCGCCTCGTGCAGCACCGACGGCCCGAGGTCTTCGAGCAGCATGAAGCGGGACTCGACGTCCGTCTCCAAGATCCGCGGCACCCGCACGCCAGCACCGTTCAGCAGGTCGGTCCCGCGTTTGAACCGGCTGTAGGCGTCGGACAGCGTCTCGGGGTAGACGGCCAGCAGGGCGGTCTCGTTGCCACCGCCCCGGTGCAACCGGAAGTAGCGCCGCGCCGAGATGTCGCCCGTCAGCGGCTGCACCGTCGCCTCCTGCCAGCCGCATGTGGCCATCCAGTCATCGAGATCGGGATGGGTACCATTCCCGGTTGGACTCTGTCGCGTGGGAGCTGCGGCCTGCGTCATGGCGCGGCAGACTACCACGCGCCGTGTACCACTCGTGGCTTCCCAGGCGGCAGAAGCGCGGCAGAAGCGCAGCAGAAACAAGGCACCCGCGCAGTACAATTGGTTCTATGGACGGAATCACCCACCCACCCGACGCTCTCGCTCTGCTCGCCAACACCGGTCTCGAAGAATTGCACAGAGAGGACCCTGAACTACGGCGCCTGCTCAGTCGAGAATTGCAGCGGCAGCAGGAGACGCTCATGCTGGTCGCCGCGTCCAGCTCGGCGTCGCCGTCAGTGCTGGCGTGCGAGGGCATGTCGGTCGTCAACGTGACCACGGAGGGCTATCCCGGAGCCCGATACCACGCCGGCTGCGGTGAGGTCGACAGCATCGAAGAGCTGGCCGTGGCGCGGGCTCGGGCGGCGTTCGGTGCTCGCTACGCCAACGTGCAGCCGCATTCCGGCAGCAGCGCCAACCAGGCCGTGCTGTTCGCGCTGCTGCGCCCCGGCGATACCTTGCTCGGTATGGATCTGGACGCCGGCGGCCACTTGACACACGGCTCGTCGGCGTCGATCAGTGGCAAGTACTTCCAGGCCATCGGTTATGGCGTCGATAGCGACGGGCTCTTGGACTACGACGAGATCGTCGAGCTGGCCCATCAACATCAGCCGAAGCTGATCGTCTGTGGTGCCAGCGCCTACCCGCGGCAGATCGACTTTGCGCGCTTCCGTACCATTGCTGACGACGTTGGGGCCTGGCTGCTCGCCGACGTGTCGCATATTTCTGGCCTGATTGCCGCCGGCGTGCACCCGAGTCCGATCGACCATGCTCACATCACCACCACCAGCACGTACAAGCAGCTGTGTGGTCCGCGCGGCGGCCTGATCTTGCTCGGTCGCGACTTCGACGCCAAGGTGCCCGCCGAGGCTCCGGCGACCGGCGGCCGTGCCTTGCCGCTGCACAAGGTGATGCAGCGAGCAGTGTTCCCGTACTTCCAGGGGACGCCCAATCTCGCCGCGATCAGTGCCAAGGCGCGTGCCCTGGCGCAGGTAGCGACGCCCGAGTTCCGTGCCTTCGCTGAGCGCGTTCTCGATGGCGCTCGCGCCCTGGCCGAGCAGCTGCAGGCCGCGGGGCACGTGGCGGTCAGCGGTGGTACCGACAACCACATGGTGCTGCTGGACCTGCGTCGAGGTCCGCGTGCCGGTGCTGGCCCACAGCTCACCGGTGCGGTGGTCGAGAAGGCGCTCGAAAGCTGCGGCATCATCGTCAACCGCAACCGCATCCCAGGCGATCCGACGCCGGCACGCGTCACTAGCGGTGTTCGCCTTGGTACCAACACGCCAGCCTTTCGCGGCATGGGGGCGCCGGAGATGGTGCGATGCGCCGAGTTGGTGGACGAAGTGATGCGCCGGGTCGAGGTCGTGGAGGGCCGCCGCAGCGCCCAGGGTGGCTTCCAGCTCGACACCGCTGTCGCTGAAAGAGTGCGCCGCGGCGTGCGCGAGTTGTGCGCCGCATTCCCTCTGCCCGGCTATCCCGCCTGTTCTGCCGCCAGCGTTTCCTGACGCAGCCGCTCTGCCGCCGGGGATAGGGGGGCGTAGGTGAGAATGCGGTTGATGCGATCCAGGGCTTTGACGTTGTCGCCCATGCCCTGGTAGATCGTCACCTCGGTGAGCAGGTTGTCTGCCAGCTTGTTGAGTCGTTCGTTGACTGGCTCGGCGTACTCGCCGCCGGGGAAGCGTTCAAGGTACTCGGCGCCGTTCTCGACCTGCTCGTACTTACCGGCGATTTCGCTCAGGCGTTGGCGGGCGAGCAGCTGCAGCTCGGGGTCCTGATCGAGCTGGGCCAGCTGCTGCAGCGCCGCCAGTTGCTTCAGGTAGGGGGCCAGGTTCTGCAGGCCGGTGCGGGCACGCTGGCCAGCGTCGCTGGTGGGGTCGGCGCGCCACGCCTGCAGATAGCGTTCGACGGCGTCTGTCGGGCGCTGCAAGCGGCTGTAGGCGTTGCCCAAGGCCAGGGCCACCTCGGGGATCTCGGGAGCCTGCGGGAAGTTGCTGGCGAAGACTTCGAGGAAGCGTGTCTCGAAAAAGCCACCGGCAAAGATCTCTTGCGCTTGCGGGTAGAGTTCCTCGACGTCCTCGAGCATCAGCGCGACTTCGGCTTCCACCCGGTCGAGAAAGGGACTGTCTGGCGTCAACTCGCGCACCTCGGCGACTTCCTCGCGGTACGCCTCGAGCACCTTGCCGTAGTCGCGCTCCATTGGTTGCCCTCCGAGAGCGTCGTCGCGCAGCCGGTGCAGGAACTCGACGCGCAGCTCTTCGGCCTCGGTACCCTGCGGCCAGGTGGCAAGCGCGGTGCGCTTGAGCAGATCCTGGTACTTGGGATCCGCCTGCGGTACGAAGTCGAGCAAGGCTGCCTGGTGCGCCTGGCGAGTGACAGCAGCGCTGCTGAGATCCAGGATCTTGAGCAGCTCGGATCGCGTCTCGGCCGCGCGCATGCGGGTGTCCTCGAAGGGGTGGGTGCGCCAGTATCCGTACTCTTTGTTGGTCGGCAAGCGTGCGAGCATGGTTTGCCAGAGACGGCGGGCACCCTCGGGATCGTAGCCGGCGAAAGCCGCCAGCCGTTGTCCTTCGTCATCGCTCTCGTCCTCGAACTCGCGACTGTAGTCGAGTACCAAGAGCTGACTGACCACCATGGCACCGATCATCGCGCCCTGTAGCACCTCGCCGCGGCCGCTCTCGCGGGTGTTGCCGTAGTAGGGATCGTAGCTGCGCGGGCCGACGTTCTGCGCGCCGACGGCCAGGCCAATGGCGAGGGCCTGCGTCAGGGCGTTGAGCAGGTTCGCGCGACGCTGGATGCGGAGGCCGTGTTCTTGGGTGACGTGAGCGATCTCGTGGCCCAGGAGACAGGCGAGCATGTCGTCGTCCAGACCCAGGTCGAGCATGCCGCGGGTGATGAAGATCTGGCCTCCGGGCAGTGCAAAGGCGTTCGGTACCGGCATGTCGAGAAGGTAGAAGGAGAACGGATACTTGCGAAATCGCGACTGCTGGACCAGCTGGTAGCCGATCTCGTTGATCCGTTGCAGTTGCTCAGGATCGTCGTACGGGCCGTAGTACTTGAGCGCCTGCAAGGCCGCCTCGAGGCTCTGTGCGAAGACCTTGGGGTCGCTGACCTTGGGGATGCGCCTATCCTCTTGTTTGGCGCCTTCCGAAGTCTGTGTCTCTGGAGCCTGTGCCCCCGAATCTTGAACCTCCGAAGACTGAACCTCCGAATCTTGAACCTCCGAAGACTGTATCTCCGAGGATGGGGTGTCCTGGGGGGAGGGCCCCGGGGATTGGGCGGCTAGAGGTAGCGAGTTCGGTAGGCTAAGCAGCAGCGGCAGGAGGAGGGCGGCGACGAGGCGCTGAGGTGTCATAGTGTCGTCTCCATGGTCGGGTCTAGCAAGACAATGCGAACCCTGTGCCAGGTGCAACCCTCGGCGCGCCGGAAGGCTGCGACACGCCCAGTCGGCGAGTTCCCCCCCCTACCAGTCGCGGACCCTGCGGCGCGCTGGATACCGACGGCCTGGGCGCGGCGGCGGTCGGAATTTGCGTCGCCGCCGGTTGCGCGTCGTCGTCGGGCGTTTCGGGGCCCGGAACTTGGGCAGCAGGATGCCACCTGAGATCACCATGCGCAGGCCGTCCTCGACCGTGATCGTGGTGTCGATGGCATCGCGCCGCGGCACCAGGAGCAAGAAGCCGCTGGTCGGATTCGGCGTCGTCGGCACGAAGACCAGCAGCAGGTCGGACAACTGGTCGTCGAGCACACCCCAGCGGGCGCCGCCGGTGACGAAGGCGAGGGCGTAGATCTTGGATTTCGGGTACTCGATGATGACCACCCGCTTGAAGGCCTCGGCCTGGTCCTGCGATACGGCCTCCAGGATTCCCTTGGTGCCGGAGTACACCGAGCGAGCGACCGGGATACGGTCGATGATCCGCTCCATGATGTGCAGCACGCGGCGCCCCAACACCTTGGTCGAGAGCCAGCCGAGGAACATCACGATCAGGAAGGTGAAGACCACTCCCAGGCCGACCGGTCGAAAGCCCAGCTCGGTGTCGAGCCAGCGGATCACCGGCTCGAAAGTGCCGTCCATCAGCTGTAGCAGCTGTCGCAGCACGAAGATGGTCAGTGCCACCGGCGTCAGGACGAACAGTCCAGCCAGTAGTACGCGCCGAAAACGGGCACGCCAGTTCAGCTTCTTGTGGGGTTCGAGACCGGCGGGGAGGGTGTGCAGCGTCACCCGTCTAGCGTATCAACAAACGCCTCAGCTGGCCTGTTCGAGTTCATTCCGGTTCGCTGAAGCGCTCGACCAGCGGTGGCAGCTCGATCTCGTCGACTGCGATGGCCTGCAGGCGATCCTGGAACGTCTGGACGGCCGCGCCCAGGCGTAGCTCCTGCGTCCAGTCGCGGATCTCTTCGTTCAGTCGTTGCTGCCGCAGCACCTCGCGGATCTGACCGCGCACGTCGTTGAGCTGCGGGACTTCGGCGCCGGCGGCTTCGAGCTGCGGCGTCAGCACACTGCGGTAGTAGGTGCGGATGTCGTCGGCATCGACAAAGACTCGCGGTCCGAGGCGTTCCTCGACGTAGATCAAGACCAGGAGTTGCCGCGTCACCAACTGCCGCAAGGCGTCCTCGTCGAGGTCGAGCTGTCGCAGGTGGCGGCGGAAGGCCTCGCCGCTGTCGAAGCGTCCGCGGATCCGTTCGAACTCGGTCTCGATCGCCGCCAGCGGCAGTTCTTCGAAGCCGAAGCGCTCGACTTCCTGGAGTCGCAGGCGGTCGTCGATCAACTCCTGCAGTACGCGCTGGCGAAAGGCGGTCGCGTCTTCGTCGGCAGTTGGCTGCGCCAGTCCCAACGCGATCGCGCGCTCGACGTCCGATACCAGGATCGGAGCCTCATTGACTGTGGCGACGATAGCGTCTTCGAGCTGCGTCTGAGCTGGTGGCACCTGAGCTGGCGGTTCCTGAGATGGCAGGCGCGTCGGGGTCACGGTGATGATCGTGAGTAGGAGGCAGAGCAGGAGCCAGGGTGAGCGGAGATGGGGGGAGGGCTTCGAATTCGACATGTCTGTAGCCTATCGGATCCGAGGCTTGCCGGATCGTCGCCTGCGCACGATGGCCGTGACTGTGGCCGGTCCACGGCGGTGGATCCACCACACCAAGGCGATCGCCACCGCTCCCAGGCCGGCACACAAGCCCCACCACAGTCCCTGCAGGCCGAGGCCAGCGGCGTTCCCCCAGCCCGGGAGCAGGCCAAAGGCCAGGAGGTAGCCGAGCGGCAGGCCGATCAGGTAGTGACCGAAGAAGTTGAAAACCGCCGCTGGTCGCGGCCGACCCATGCCCCGCAGTACTCCGCCACCGACCACCTGCGCGCCGTCGAAGACCTGCGACGCTGCCATCACCGGCAGCACTGCCGCGGACAGCGCTAGCACCGCGGGATCGTTGGTGAACAACGCCGACAGCGGTGTGCGCCAGGTGAGGAAGACGACCATCCAGCCGAGCATCACGCAGCTACTCAGACCCAGTGCGATCCACGCTGCCTGCTGCGCCCGGGCTGGATCGCCGCGCCCGAGCAGATTGCCGACGCGCGTTACGGCACCCATCGACAGGCCGAGTGGCATCATGAAGGCCAGGGCCGAGAAGTTGAGCACGATGGTGTGGGTTGCCAGCGAGGTCTCGCCCAGCAGGCCAGCGAGGAAGGTACTGAGGATGAAGGCCCACATTTCCAGGCCCAACTGCGCTGCGATTGGGGTACCAAAGCTGGCGATGCGGCGCAGGCCGGTGAGATCGAAGGCGTTGCGGCTCCAGCCGGTCCAGGCGCCACGCTGCAGGCGTCGGCGGACGATGATCACGGCGAGGCCGACGAAGAGGAAGATCTGGGTCAAGGTCGTCGACAGGCTGGCGCCCGCGACACCCATGGCCGGGAAACCCAGGTTGCCGAAGATCAGCAGCCAGTTGGCCACCACGTTGATGCCATTGGCGGCCACCGCGATCCACATCGCCGGCCGCATCAAGGATCGTCCTTGCAGCCACTGGCGCAGCGCGATGAAGCCGAAGAAGAACGGCAATCCGGGCAATTGCAGCACCGTGTAGAGGTGGGCCGTGCGCGCCAGGTGTGGTTCCTGGCCCAGCGTCACCAGGATCGGCTGTGTCCACAACCAGAGCAGGCCGATCGGAATCGCCACGGCGACCGAGATCACCAGGCCCTGTTGCAGGACCAGGCTCAGGGTGTGCCGGTCGCGCGCACCGTGCGCCTGGCTGACCAGTGGGTCCATGCCCATGGTCATGCCCAGGCCGATGATGATGCCGGCGATCATCCAGCCGCGTGCCAAGCCGGTCGAGGCGACCGCGTGCACGCTCACTTGCCCGAGCATCAGCAGGTCGACCATCCACATGGCCATCGACGCCAGTTGTCCGAGGGTCACCGGTGTTGCCAGCCGCACCAGCGCCTGGACGTCGCGGCGCAGCGCGGAGTCGACCATGGCTAGTTTCGAGGTAGCAGGTGCCGGAGGAAGGTCTGCTGGGCTTCGCTGACGCGTGACAGCTGCTCCTCGGTCAAGCCTTGCAGGCCGTCGATGCGCGCCGCGTCCCAGCTCTCACTCGCGCCGGTGCCACGGGTACCTGGTTCCGGACAGAAGGTGGCGCCGAAGAGACTGGCACCCGACAGATCGGCGCCGGTGAGGTTGGCGCCGCGGAAGTCTGCGCCCTCGAGATCGGCGTGGTGGAACGACGCACCCCGCAAATCCGCGCCCTGGAAATGGGCATTGGACAGGTTTGCACCGTCGAAGCGGCTACCCCGCAGCTGAGCCTGGGCAAAGTGCGCGTCGCGCAGCAGGGCGTCACGGGCATCGAGGCCGTCGAGCGGCATGTGCTCGGCTTGCAAGCCGAGTAGCTCACGTCCTTCGAGGTTTCTGGCGTCGAGCAGCCGTTTGACCTCGCGCCGGTCCAGGTTGGAGACGATGTAGCGCTCTTCCTTCCACGGATCGGCGTGGTTGTGGTAGCCCGTCTCCGCTTCCCAATAGCCCAGCCGATCTTCAGCCAGCACCTCAATGTGCTCCAACCACTTGACGCTCTTGTAGAAGTAGCGCCCGGGCACAATCGTGCGTACCGGCCCGCCGTGGATCTCGCTCAGTGGCGCGCCGTCATAGCGGAAGGCGAGAAAGGCGCCGAGCTCCAGCGTATCGGCCAGGGGCAGCGACGTGCTGTGCCGGCGCTCCGAACGCGCCACGAAGGAGAGGAACTTCCCTTCCGCCAGCGGTGCACACGCTTGGAGCAACGGCGCCAGCGGCAGGCCGTCGAACGTCGCGTCGAGCTTGGACCAGCGGGTGACGCAGTGGATGTCGACCGTGAACTCTTGCTGTGGTTGTGCCAGCAGCTCGTCCAGGGTCCACGTCCGTGGCTGCGCCACCAGGCCGTCGATGGTGAGTGTCCAGGGAGCCCCATCCGCCCGCGGCGCTCGCTCCCCGACGATCGGCCACTTGCCCTCCGCCGCGAGGGCCTGGTGCGGCGGTAACCTCACACGTCGGCGATCTTTTCCCACGGGAACAAGTCGCGGCCGTAGTGGCCGTAGGAGGCTGTCTGAAAGTACTTCCAGCCCTTGGGGTTGAACAGCTCCAGCTGGTCGATGATGGCGTTCGGCGACAGGTCTGGGAACTTCTGGTTGACCCAGTCCGAGACGTCCTTGCCGTCCTGGATCAGGGCCGAGACCATCTCGGGCTGATGCTTGCCAATACCGTAAGCCAAGCGTACCGTGCACTCCTTGGCGCCGCCCACCTGGTGCTTGACCACCGTCTTGGCGATGTGTCGCGCCATGTAGGCTGCCGAGCGGTCGACCTTGGTGGCGTCCTTGCCGGAGTAAGCACCGCCGCCCACCGGCACCAGCGGACCGTACGCGTCGACCACGATCTTGCGACCGACCACGCCAGCGTCACCGACTGTACCGCCGATGACGAAGCGGCCGGTGCCGTTGATCGTCACCTTCGCGGGGTTGATGTCGCCGACCACCGGCTTGACCGCGCGCTCGAGCAGAGTCTTGACCACGTGCTCGCTGCTCACCTCGTCGGCATGCTGGGCGGCTACGATGACACTGGAGACCGAGCCGTCGCGGTCGAGCGTCACCTGCGTCTTGTGATCGGCGCCGAGCCACGCGAGCCCGTCCTCGTCGACCTGCAAGTGGCGCAGGGCCAGTGCGATGTCGCGTGCCAGGCGCCACTCCTCGGGTACCATCTCCGCGTTCTCGTCGCTCGCGTAGCCGACCATCACACCCTGATCCCCGGCGCCGCCGTGATCGGTGCCAGTACCGGCGCCCTCTGCGATGTCAGGGGACTGCGGCTGGATGTGATCGATGACGGTGAGGATGTCGGGATCGCCGTAGCCGATGTGCTTCCAGGTCTTGCGCGCCAGTTGCGTCACGCTCAGCTGCGCCCACACCTCGTCGGGGAGTTTCACCTCGCCGGAGACTACTAGCAGGTGATCCTTGGCCAGACACTCGATCGCCGTGCGCGTCTTGCGCCGCGTCGCCGCATCGCCGCACAGACGGAGGACTTCGTCGAGAATGCAGTCCGCGACCTGGTCGCAGAATTTGTCGGGGTGGCCGGCGGACACGTGTTCCGCGGTCCTGGCAAAGGGATGACTCATTGTTCACTCTCCGTAAGGCAGCTAAGGCCGTGAGGCAGCTATGGCAGAGCGACGGACCGTCAGTTGTGAGGGGTCCGTGGCTGTCGTGCAAGCATCATGAGAAAGTTGGATTCGGCTTGGGCCGAGGGTGATCCAGGCAGCGGATCGATGGAAAACGCCGGGCGATGGTAGCACAAGTCTCCGAGCCGGGGCGGTCGACGCGCTACAATCTGGGCATCGTGTGATTCTAGTGGATCCGCGATGTAGGGTAGCCCCATGCAAGTGCGCAATGTCCACACCCGTCGCCTCGACGTGCCCGCTTCTGCCGTCGGTGAACTGCTCGATTCTGCTGGCTCCAGGAGCGACCGCTTGTGGCCACGCGGCTGGCCACGCATGAAGTTCGACCAGCCGCTCAGCGTCGGTGTGCGGGGTGGTCACGGGCCGATCCGCTACTTCGTCGAGGCCTACGAACCTGGGAAGAACGTGCGATTCCGTTTCACCGGCCCTCGCGGCTTCGATGGCTACCATTCGCTCGAGATCGAGCTGGACGGCGACGGGGCCTGTGTTCTGCGGCACGTAATCGAGATGCGAGCACGGGGGATTGCGGTCGTCACATGGACGGTGGTCTTCGGTCCGTTGCACGATGCGCTGATCGAAGACCTGCTAGACCGAGCAGAGCACGAACTCGAACTGGGGACGCCGCGAACGCCTTGGAGCCCTTGGGTGCGGTTTCTGCGTTGGGTGCTGCGGTGAACTGCTATTCCTTGATGTAGCGGGAAACCGCAGTCACGCGATCTTGCGCAGGACGTTCGCTTTCTTGCTCTCGATCGACCGCAGCATTTCTTGCAGCGCGTCGACTTTTTCCACCTCGAAGAAAGGTTCTCCGCACTGCTGGCAAACTCAGGCTGGGACACGATCCAGCGTGACATGGCAGCCTTCACGATCGAAGTGAAACGGAGCAGTTGCCCACTTCATCTGACCTTTACAGTGGAGGCACGTCATTCTGTTCTCCTTCTTCGGAAGCTGTCGACCCAGTCCAGATGGTTTGATGACCGAGACAACCTCTGAAGTCGTGATCATTCTGTCGGGGCGAGACATCTGCTGGATAGCGTGAGGCAGAAACAGGACGCGTCTTGTTGCCGTGGTTCTTACAAGCTCAAGAGTACTGGCTGAATTCAATATCTGGATCCTCGGTTTCAGGATAGCAGAGGTAGTAGTCGTCGAAACGACGTTGGTATCTATCTAGTGCGCCGGTAGGTGCCTGGTGCGAGGTCAAGAACGCCCCTGAAACCGCGAAGTACTACAATGACGCCACCTACTCACATCACAGTTGGAGGAGACACCATGAAGAAGTCCCGCACACTCCGCACCCTCGACATCGCCGAGCTGACCTGCGTCCACGGTGCCACCGAATCCGACAGCCTCGAAGACGCCACCCAGCCGCAAGCCAGCCACGCTCGCCCGCTGACCGGCTTCTATGACGAAGCTATGGTCAGCGGTATCGGCGGCCAGATGCGGCCGAAGACCTGAGCCGAGCACGACGATGGAGCGCGTCCGGGAGATGGCCAGGCGGGCACCCGAGCGGACCCACGAGGGGCCGGCCCGGACGCGACTTGTTGGCCTGGATCACCGCTTGGAAAGGGAGGCTGCTAGTCCTCGCGGCCGCCTGGAGCGGGAAGTGGGCTCATCGGGTTCCAGCAGCGATACAGCCATCGACGGTGGCGATGCGTTGGCGCAACGCCTGAGCCTGTCAGCCGGTGAGCCCTTGCCGGGAAGCGAACGCCGGCCGCTCGAAGCGCGCTTCGGCTACGATCTGAGCCGCATTCGCATTCACCGCGACGAGCGCGCTGCGCGGCTGGCGGAGTCGGCGTATGCGCGCGCCTTCAACGCGGGGCGGCATCTGGTCTTTGGGCGCGGTGAGTTCCGGCCGCAGACCCTGGCGGGGCGTCAACTTGTTTCCCACGAGTTGGCGCACAGTGTTCAGCATACACGGGGTCAGGTACCGGCAGATACGTTGTTGCGCCAACCGCAGACGCGACAACAATTGCTCAAGCGCCTGGCGCAGAAGGAAGTTGAGCTGGCCCAAGTGAAGGCGCGCGCGGCAGCGCTGAATCCTGTTGCCGGGCTGCGAGCACGCGGTACGGTCTCGACCGGCCTGGTCGGTGGGGTGATGTCGTCCGCCACGACCATGCTGAAACGGGCGATCCGAGTGCGCCAGAGCGGCAGTACGGTTCGGCTCGCGGCTCGGTTCCAGATCACCTTCTTGGGGCAGGGGGTCAAAGCTGGGCAGCAGCGAGCGCGGCAGGAGATTCCGCGCATTCAGCAAGCGATTCGTCGCAGCTGGACGGTGAAGATCACCAAGGGCGCTTACGCCGGCTATACCTTCATTCTCGCTCCGAGCATCACCTACCGCCCGCCGACGCAGAAACGGGACCAGAATGCGTTCCAGATCCAAGTGCGGGCCAAGGACGATGGCAAGGGTTCGAGCGGGACCTGGTGGAATGGCGTCATCGATCTGAACCCCGTCCACCTGCAGGGAAGTCGTGTGGTCGTCGTGGCGCACGAGGTGGCGCATCTGTTCGGCGAGTTCGATGCCTACCTTAAGGTTGTCAACGCCAAGAAGAAGGTCAGCTGGGCGGTGGGTAGGCACGATCCCCAGAATCGACCGGATCTGGTCGGTTTGATCGATCCCGTCGGTTTGAAGAACCGGCTCGAGCGCAGAGAGATCACGCAGAAGGAGTACCAGCGCCAGACGGGCAGTACGCCGAAGGTGTGGGAAGAGGACGCCAGTCGCTACCTGGCCGCGTTAGGTGTCAAGCCCTTGGCCAAGCGTTTCCAGCAACAGGCGGCGCAGCAGCTACACTCGGATGTCGTGCAAGGAGTCGTGCCGGAGTTCGAGCGACGCCGCGACATGATCGAGGTGGGCACGAAGATGCAGAAGTTGGAGCAGCTACGCGCCAAGCGAGGCACCTACACGCGAGATCTGACTTGGCTGCAGACGGTCGAACGTGTCCTGCAGCTGGAGAAGGAAGTGAAGGCACTGCGCCAGCAGATCAAGACGGCACCCAATGCCTCGTCACCTTGAGGGTGCTCTCGGTACTTGTCAGCTCAAAAACAAGCCGCTGTCCGGAGTCCTTCTCGATTCGCTGTCGCCGCCGCGACACGCGGCATGGGGGCCAGCTCAAGCGACGGTACCAGCGCCAGTTCGAAGCTCAGTGGCAGGTCCGGGAACAACATGGCGGTGAACGGTTCAGGCCAGGCCTCGCCGCTGCGTAGCGGGAATGCGTCCATCAAGACACCGCTGTCCGCGACTTCGGCAGCCATCGGCCAGGCCTCGACGCGTGGCATGTAGAAGGTCTCGACGCAGCGCAGCTTGCCACCCTTTTCGAAGTAGCTGCGGCGGCGCTGCTGGAAGTAGTCGACGGCGTTGCGCCAAGTGGGGAAGAGCGACGACAGGCCGACGCGTGGCGTTGCCTGGTGCGCGGCGACGTCGAGGCGGCCGGCGCGGCAGCGGACGTTCCAGGTCCACTGGTCGGCCTCCAGCTGACGTGACGGGCGGTCGAAGCGCAGCGCCGCCATTTCGGCTGGCTGGTGCGTGAGCAGGCGGGCGGCCGGTAACACCCAAAGTGGCACCAACATGCGGCGAAAGTAGAGAGCGGGTTGGCCGTCGCCATCGAGCACCGCAGCGCCCAGGCTCAGCTGCGGGAACGTCAGCCGTACGAACGGCAGCACGCCGGGACGGATGCCGTGGTGGTAGAACAGCAGGGCCGTCACCATGACTTCGCGCTGGCTGCCCAGTCGCAAGCAGTCATAGCGTAGGGGGTCGGGGGGAGCCGGTAGTTGCTCCGCGGGCAGTGCCCAGTTGAGCAGCAGACAATCTCGGACCAGGGTACGCAGGATCATGGCTTCACGACGCTGTTGACGGTAGTACCGAGCAAATCTGGACGCGATCAAGCTGCTGGAAGTCGTTCAAACCGTGGTAAGAAGTGGTCCAGGGCAAGAAGAGTCTGAGGTTTTCGAAGGCTCTGCCCATTGCAGACAAACATATCCCGCGTGGCTCCAGGCTGCAAGCTGGTGCCGCGATCCCACATCGAGTCCATCTACGGAGGAATCCATGTTGCGACAGAAGCTAGGCAATGCAATCGCCCTGGCACCTTTGGCCTTTCTACTACTGGTGGCTGGAGCGTGCGGGGGTGGCAGTGAAACCGAACCCGTGGCGCCGGCGACACCGGACGTCGTCGAGCTCAGTGACGACGCGCTGCTGGCCGCCGAGGCCATCACGCCGGAGACGATCGCCGAGGTGACGCAGTTCCTGGCCAGTGACGAGCTGGAAGGCCGTGCCCCGTCGAGCGGAGGAGACCGAGAGGCGCAGAACTACATCGCACAGCGCTTCGAGGCGCTCGGTCTGCAGCCGGCAGCGGCTGACGGTAGCTGGGTGCAACCGTTCGAGCTGGTCAGTATCACTGCTTCCGCTCCGGCTACCTGGGAGTTCCACCAGGGCGACCAGAGTCTGAGCTTCGCGCACTGGGACGAGTTCATCGCCGCTAGTGGCGTGCAGAGCCCGACTTCCGAAATCGACAACGCCGAGGTGGTCTTCGTCGGCTACGGCATCCAGGCACCGGAGTATGAGTGGGACGACTACAAGGGCCAGGACCTGAGCGGCAAGGTGCTGCTGATGATGAACAACGATCCGGATTGGGATCCGGAGCTGTTCGAGGGCAACCGGCGCCTGTACTACGGCCGCTGGAGTTACAAGTACGAGAGCGCGGGCATCCAGGGGGCCGCCGGTGCCATCATCATCCACACGCGCCCGTCGGCTGGCTATCCCTACCAGGTCGTCCAGCGCTCGTGGACCGGTCCGCAATTCGAGCTGCCGGCCGGCGACGAGCCGCGCACGCAGGTCGCCGCCTGGATGAGCTACGATGCCGCGACGCGTCTGGTTGCGGCCGCCGGGCACAGCTTGGAGCAGCTCGAGGAGCAGGCCCGCAGCCGCGACTTCCAGCCGGTGCCGCTCGGTCTCACCACTTCGCTGACGCTCAACAATCAGATCGAGAAGACGCTCAGTGGCAACGTTCTCGGTTTGCTCGAAGGCAGTGATCCGGAACTCAAGGACGAGATCGTCGTGTTCACGAGCCATCATGACCACCTGGGCGTCGGCGAGCCCAACGAGCAGGGCGACGCCATCCACAATGGTGCGCGCGACAACGCCGCTGGCATCGGCCAGCTGGTCGCCATCGCCGAGGCCGCGACGAAGTTGGCCGAGCGCCCGCGGCGCTCGATGCTCTTCCTGGCTGTCGGTGCTGAGGAGCAGGGGCTGCTGGGGTCCAAGTACTACGCGCAGAACCCCACCTTCCCGCCGGGCAAGTTCGCTGCCAATATCAACTTCGATGCTCCCGGCATCTGGGGCAAGACGCGTGACCTGCCGCTGATCGGCATGGGCAAGTCCGAACTCGACGCCATCGCCTCGCGCGTCGCCGAGCACCAGGGGCGCGTGGTGGTCGGAGATTCAGATCCGACGCAGGGTTCCTACTACCGTTCCGATCAGTTCAGCTTCGCCAAGATCGGTGTGCCGGCGCTCTACTTCGGTGAGGGTACCGAGCTGGTTGGTGCCGCGCCGGGTGAGGCGAAGGAGATGATCGAGGACTGGAACCTGACCCACTACCACCAGCCGTCGGACGAGTACACCGACGAATGGAACCTCGAAGGTGCCGCTCAGGACGCCCAGGCTGGCTTCTTCTGCGGCTGGATCGTGGCGCAGCAAGACGGCATGCCGTCGTGGAACGCTGGCGACGAGTTCGAGGCCACGCGCAAGGATGCGCTGGCCGCGGTCGCTGGCATGGACTGAGGGCGGTAGGCAAGATCCAGATTCCGATTCTGGGTAGGGGCGGCCCCATGTGGCCGCCCTCCCTGCGCCGACAGGCGCATCCGATTCCTACCTCAGGTCTCCGGCCCACGTTCCCGGTGCGTCAGGTGCAGCCATGCCGGCACCAGGGTGATTGCCACCAAAGCGCAGGCAAGCGCCCCCAGGATCGCGACGTAGCCGGTGGTGCGCAAGGCGGGGTAGTGGGACAGGGACATCGAGCCGAAGCCGACCAACGTCGACAGCGCGGCGGCCAGGATTGCCTTCCCGGTTTCCTGCAACCCGAGGGTCAGCTGCTCTCCGTCGCCACCGCGCTGTTCGATTTCGCGGTAGCGGTGGATGATGTGCAGGCCGTAGTCGACACCGATGCCGACAATCATCGTGGTGACGAAGATGTTCATGAAGTTCATCTGTAGCCCGATCACGCTCATGGCGCCGAGCATCCAGAGAATGCCGATGCCCAGCGGTACCAGCGCCAGGACCATGTCCCGCAGACGCCGGAAGTCGAGCCAGATCAGCAGCGCGACGAGCGCGGTGCCGAGGCCACCGGCCAGGTAGGCGTCGTGCAACACCAGCACCTTGACGCGCTGGTTGACCACGTTGGTGCCTGCCAGCTGTACGTCCGGCCCCAGAGCTTCGGCGAGGGCCACGGCCTGCGGTGGTGGTTCGGCACGCCAGCGGTTGTCGGCCTGGTAGAGGCGTACGATGCCGCGCCAGTTGTCGCCGATCGGACGCAGGAAGGGCGAGAGCAGCGGCTGCATCAGCTCGGAGTTCGAGAGTTCATCGTAGGTCAGGGGACCTTGACGATCCAGGGCCCGCTGCAGCAGGTCGACACCGCGACGGAAGGGCACGGGGTTGATGCCCTCGGCACGGAACGTCAGCTCGATACGCTCGCGCAACGCCTCGCCGATGGGCTGACCTTCTTCTGCCCGCGAGCGCAGCCACTCCAGGTTGTCGGCCTGCCGTTCGGCGGACGGTAGCAGGGTGTGCGGGCCCTGGGTGCCGCTCAGCACACCCTCGGTGACCAGGGCCTGGGCCGCCTCCGCAGCCTGCGACGCGCGTTCGACCACCTCTTCCGGGCTGTCCCCGGAGATCACGAGCATGCTGTAGTCGAAGCCGGAACCGAAGTGACGCGCGACCTCCTGCGCTCCTTGCAGGCCGCGGTTGCCGCGCGGTCGCATGGTCGAGATTGATGGTTCGAAACCGAGGTTGCTGAGCAGTAGCACGGCGACGATAGTCAACGCCAGACCGAGGGCCAGCACCACCTTGGCGTGGCGCATCGAGGCGCGGATCAGGGCGTCGGTGCCGAAGTTGTGCAGGTAGAGGTTGGGCAGTGTCTTGTGCTTGCGGTGGCGTTCTTCGCCCCAGGCCAGCAGGGCCGGTAGCAGTAAGAGTACCGTCAGCATGCATAGCAAAATGCCGCCTGCGGTCAAGATGCCCATCTGGCGCAGGCCCGGGAAGCCGGTAGCCAGGAAGGCACCGAAGGTCGCCGCCGTCGTCACCGCGCCGACCACCACCGCGCGACCGGACGAACCGCTCATTCGCTTGAGGGCTTCTGGGGGCTCGTTGCCCAGCTGCCGTTCTTCCACGTAGCGACCGTAGGAGACGATGACGAAGTCGATCCCCAGGCCGATCAGCAGTGCCGCGACACCGCTGGTCATCTGCGACAGATCGCCCAGCGCCACCTTGGCGAAACCGAAGGTGAGCACCAGGCCGCAGAACAGCGGTAGGAAGGCGTAGAGCAACGCACTCCAGCGACGGAAGGCGATGAGGAAGAGCAGCAGCACGCCGAGCACCGAGGTGACGGCGTTGCGAATGGCGTCGTTGGCGATGAACTTGGCGTCGTCGACGGTGGTCAGGTAGGAGCCACCGAGAAAGACTTCGGGCGGCGTCACGACCTCCATATTCTCTGGCCCCGAGTCGCTCTGCAACTCGCTCCATTCTGCTTGTGCCGCCTCGATCTCGGTCTCGATCTCGGCCACCAGCGCGCGGATGAACTGCACTGCCTGCGGCGGCTGGGTCGGCCGGGCAAGCAGCAGGATCAGACGCCGATCCTTGGAGAGGTAGTAGCCACTGGTCCAGTCGACGGCCAGGGAGCCCCGTGAACCCTGCAGCCGATCGAGCAGGAGTTCGGAGACGCCGAAGGGATCGACCTTCAGCAGGTCCTTGAGCGCAATACCCTGCGGTGTACCGAGCAAGCGCCGCAGTTCCTGAGCCCGTCGCTCGATACCCTCGTCGGTCAGCCGCTCGGCCAGCAGCTCGCGGCCGCTGTCGTCGAGAAAGAGGAGTGACGCCGGGAACAGCTCGCTGAGCAGCTGTTCGGGGGTCTCGATGCGGTAGTCGAGCCGGCCCAGACCCTCCAGTTTCTCCAGCCGCGGACCGAGCAGGTCGACGAACTCCTGGTACGCCACCAGCGGTGCTCCCTCGGGTACGCGCACGCCGATCAGCAGGTAGTCGAGCGTACCGAACTCTTCGACCGTCTCACGGAATACCGCGACCGACGGATCGTCCGGCGGCAGCAGGTTGAGCATGTCGGTGTCGAAGCGGATGCGGGTGGCGGCGAAGATCGACAGCACGACCAGCACCGCGAAGGTCAAGCACACCCCTTTGTAGTGGCGGCTGGCAAAAAGAGCGAGTGCGTGCAGGACGCGTCGATGCATAGAGCAATCTCCTCGGACGGATTGAGTCTGGTGACGGGCGGCCAGCAGCCTCTGGCGGCGGCTCAGGACGTAGGCGCGTCGTCCCCGGGCGTGCCTTCCTCTATCTCGAGTGCCGGCTGGATCGGGGCGAGGACCAACCGGCGGAAGCGCAGGAAGTAGTCGATCCCCGAGTACACCGTCGCGACCAGCGCCAACCACAGTGCCCAGGACGCCAGGTCCAGGTTCTGTAGATTCTCGTGTAGCTGGTTGTGGAAGATGAGCAGCGAGATGGCGATCACCTGCGTCACCGTCTTGACCTTGCCCGACATACTCGCCGCGATGACCACCCCTTGAGCCGCCGCCACACTGCGCAGGGCGCCAACCGCGAACTCACGGCTGACGATCAGCGCTACGATCCAGGCGGGCGTCAAGGTCGGGTTGACCTCTACCAGCGAGATGAACGCCGCCGAGGTCAAGATCTTGTCGGCGGCAGGGTCGAGCAGCTTGCCTAGCGCCGTGATCTGCTGGTTGCGGCGCGCCAGGTAGCCGTCGAGGAAGTCCGTCAAGGCTGCCAGCAGGAACACGGCAAGCCCATAGAACTCCTTGTTCTCGAACTTGGTGAGCAGGATGACAACCAGGATCGGTGCCGCCAGAATGCGGCACATCGAGAGCACGTTTGGCGCGTTGACCATCGGTAAGAAGGCTCGCTCGGGAAACTCAGGAATCAGGAGAGCCGGCGCTGCGTCAGCGCTGGCCGGGAGGATCGGACGTGATCAGGATGCGATTGTTGGCGTCGCGCACCAGGTAGACCTGTCCGCCGGTCGACGGCGCGCGGCTCTGTCCGCTCGTTGTCGCCGCACTGTCTGTGGCTGGTGCTGTGTCACTCGTTGTGGCGTCACCCGTCTCAGTCCCTGCCGTCGACCGCACTTGCGGCAGCGACGTCAAGCCAGAGGGTGCGGAGAATGTCCCGCGTCCGGCGCGGCCCGCGGCGCCACCTGCGGTGGCAGCGTAGCCGGAACTCTCTCGATAGAGGGTCATCACCTTGCGCACGTAATTGCGCGTCTCGCGGTAGGGCGGGATTCCCTGGTAGCGCAGTACCGCTGTCGGTCCCGCGTTGTACGCCGCCAGCGCCAGCTCCAGCTTGCCGAAGCGGTCGAGCAGGTAGCGCAGGTAGTCGGTGCCGCCGCGGATGTTCTCGTCGGCGTCGTAGGGGTCGCTGACGTTCAGCTCACCCGCCGTCGCCGGCATCAGCTGCATCAGGCCCATCGCACCTTTACCAGAGCGTGCGCGCACGTTGTACCCGGACTCGACCTGGATCACCGCCTGCACCAGGCGCGCGTGCAGTCCCTGGCGTGCCGCATGCTGCTCGATCAGGGAGCGCACGTACAGCTGAGGTGGCTGCCGCAGCTGGCTGGCGAGGCGTGTCTGGTGCTGCTGACGCGTCTCCTCGTAGATGAACGGGATGCCGTCTTCACCAATGCGAATGCGTACTTCCGCCAGGGCGTCGGTGCAAAGGCCGAAAGCCAGAAGCGCCAACACGAGCCGGCGCAGCGGGGTACTAAGTGCATGCAGCATGTCGTTGCGGCGACCGTGGGGGGATGCGGGCGTCCGGGCTTCAAAGCTTAGCAGATGCTGGCGCAGCTGTGTTGCCGGCTCCTTGCGCAGGAGCGTTCCGTCGACTCAAGCGGTGGCTGGGCTCTCAACGGGGCTCTCGACGGGGGCCTTGCCGCCGTGATCTCCTGCGTGCGCCTCGAGGAACGTCTCCGGCTTGCTGAACACCTTGGCGATGTTCATGCCCTTGCGCACCGCTGACCAGCTCACCTTGCCGGTCGCCAGCGCTGCACCTAGCTGCAGGTACGTACGCGCCTTGCCGCGGTGGCGGTAGCGCACCTCCAGGATGTGACGCCACAGGCTGGAGTACTCCTCGTAGAAGTCTTCCAGGGACAACTTGGTCGGCAGGACGGTGTGGATGATGTCGAACATCTCCCAGTTGTGCGTGGTGACGTCGTGCTGGGCCTGGTCCCACAAGTCCGTGCCGGGCAGCGGCGTGAGGACAGAGAAGCCCGCGTTGTAGGCGCCGGTGTCGTCGATCCAGTCGCGCAGGCGGGCGAAGTCGTCACGGTCCCAGTTGGGGTCGACGATGAAGTTCGGGGTATAGCCGACGCCCAGGTCGCGCAGGATTTCCAGGGCGCGACGGTTGTTGTCGACGGAGTTCTTCTTGTTGACGCGGCTCAAGCCTTCGTCGGTCACGGCTTCGACGCCGAGGAAGATCGACAGGTGGCCGCAGTCTTTCCACATCTCGATCAGTTCCGGGAACTTGCAGATGATGTCGGTGCGCGTCTGGACGGTGAAGTACTTCTTGATGCCGGCGGCCTTGATCTGCTTGGCCATCTCTTCGCCGCGTCGCACGTTCATCCAGAAGATGTCGTCGGTGATGAAGACGTTCTCGGCCTCGATGTCCTGGAGCTCCCGCACCACGCGTTCCGGGGACTTCTCTCGGAACGTGCTCTCGTGGAACTTCCAGACGGAGCAGAAGTTGCACTTGAAGGGGCAGCCGCGCGCGGTTTCCATGAGGGCCAGGGGCTTACGGAAGTTGATGTAGTAGTCGGGGGCGTAGTGGGAGATCAGGTGGCGCGCGGGCATGGGCAGGTCGTCGAGGTCACGGCGGGCTGGAGGTGGCCCCGTGGGAACGAACGTGCCGTCGACGTTGAGCAGCAGGCCGGGTGAGGTCTTGGGGTCGGCGCCACGATCGAGCGTGTCGACCAGCGGTGGCATGACTTCCTCACCGTCGCCGATCGCCACCGCGTCGACGGCAGGGTCGGCGAACCACTGGGGCTCTCGGGACGCGTCGTGGCCGCCGATCAGGACGAAGGCCTCCGGCAGCTCGCGTTTCACCCGGCGAGCCAACTTCAGGGTGCGGTAGCGCTCGGTGGTGAAATTGCACTGGAGCCCTACGAGGGCGGGCTCGAAGTCGCGGCACTGCGCCATGCCTGGTTCTTCCCCATCGAGACGCAGGTCGAAGATGCGGCATTCGTGGCCATCATTCTCCAGGCCGCCGGCGATGCAGATGGGGCCCAGAGGCTCGACGAAGGTCAGCATCTCGAGGCCGAGAATGCCGCCGATCGGTGGCTTGACAAAGGCGACGCGCATGGGAACCTCCCGAAGTGGTGGTCAAAGTAAGGATGTGCTCATCGTACACGACCGCGTATTGCCATGTTCCAAGGGTCACTGAACCGTTCTTGGAGGCGTTGTTCCTGGGCGATGCTGGGGTACACTGTCCGCTCCTTTTTCGGGCTGCGCTGCAGCCGGTGATCGAGTCCCATCGATGAAGCAGAAGCACAACGACTTCGAGGATTTCTACCCTCTGTCACCGTTGCAGCAGGGTCTGCTGTTCCACGCCTTGGAGGCGCCACACTCCGGGGTCTACTGTGAACAGAAGGCCACCGAGCTGCGCGGCCAGCTGGACGTACGTCTGTTGCTGGAGTCGTGGCAGCGGGTCGCCGAGCGGCACGCGGTGCTGCGCACGGCCTTTGCCTGGCAAGGCTTGAAGGAGCCTGTCCAGACGGTCGCCCGCAAGGCGCGGGCTCCGTGGCACGTCCTGGACTGGACACGACGCGACCCCGCGTCACGACGCCGGGATTCGGCGGCGTTGGAGGCTGTCCAGCTGACAGAGC
The DNA here is from genome assembly GCA_965368975.1 of uncultured bacterium. Taxonomy (GTDB): domain Bacteria; phylum Acidobacteriota; class Thermoanaerobaculia; order Multivoradales; family JAHZIX01; genus CBDUPA01. The sequence continues at coordinate 209,035 of CBDUPA010000005.1, forward strand.
GCCAGCGAGGCTTCGACCTGCGGCGCGCGCCGCTGTTCAGGCTGCTGCTGGTGCGGCTGGCTGCGGATCGTCACATCCTGATCTGGACGCACCATCATTTGCTGCTCGATGGCTGGTCGGTGCCGCTGGTGCTGCGCGAGGTGTTCCGCTGCTACCAGGGGCTGAGTGCGCGCGGCCAAGTGCCCAAGCTACCGCCGGTGCGCCCGTTCAAGCACTACGTGGCCTGGCTGCGCAAGCAGCGCGCCGAGGATGCCGAAGCGTTCTGGCGCCGCACGCTCGGCGGCGTGACCGAGCCGACGCCGCTACCGGACCGGGCTGTGGCAGCGCCTCCGGATCGTGCTCAGGCGGAGAGCCTGCCAGCAGAGGACGGCTATGCGGACGTGCTCTACCGCCTCGACGCCGAGAGGCAAGCGGCGCTGCAGTCCGTGGCGCGGCGGCAGGGAGCGACGTTCAGCAGTGTCGTACAGGCCGCCTGGACGCTGCTTCTGTCGCGCTATGCCGACCGCGACGACGTGCTCTTCGGCCTGGTGACTTCCGGCCGGCCGCCGCAGCTGCCGGGTGTCGAGGACATGGTCGGCTTGTTCATCAACACGCTGCCGGTGCGCGAACGGATCGAGAGGGGCGACACCTGGGGCACCCTGTTGCAGCGCTTGCAGGCGCAGGGGGCCGAGCGGCAGGCCTATGGCTACGAGTCGCTGGCGACGGTGCAGGGCTGGAGCGACGTGCCGCGCGGTCGTCCGCTGTTCGATAGCTTGCTAGTGCTCGAGACCTTCCCGGTCGACGCGCTGCAGGTGTTTCACGAGGCCGAGCTGGAGCTGGAGTCGCTGCCGCAGGTGCAGCGCACGCACTATCCGTTGACGTTACTGGTGGTGCCTGGTGAAGACTTGCTCCTGCACCTGGTGCTCGACACGCGTCGGCTGGAGCCGACTTTCGGACATCGCTTGATGCGGCACTTCGACCGTCTACTGTCGGCGGTAGCGGACACGGCGAGTCTGGGCCTACCGCGGAGGGAAGGGCCGCAGAGGGACGGGCTGCTGCGGGCCGTCTCGCTGCTGATGGCTGCCGAGCAGCACCAGCTGCTGCTCGAGTGGAGCGACGCGCGTTCCGTTCCTCGATCGAGTCTGGCTGGCCAGATTGCGGCGCACGCCGCACGGCAGCCGGACGGGATCGCGCTGGTCGACGCGTCTGGGGTGCCAGCAGGCGGTACCGGGGCCTGGGCGGGCGTCGAGTTGGTGCTGAGCTACGGAGAGCTGGCGCGCAGGTCGTCATGGGGGGCGCGGCGCCTGGCTCGCTGGGGTGCTGGCAGCGGGACTTTGGTCGCCCTGGCCGCCGAGCGTGGCGCGGATGCGGTGATTGCGATCCTGGCGACTCTGCGATCGGGAGCCAGCTATGTGCCGCTCGATACCTCGCTGCCGGCCGAGCGGTTGCGCTGGTTGCTGGACGCCGTGCGCCCGTCGTTGCTGCTCGCCGACGAAGCCAGCTTTGCTGTTCTGGAGCCTCTGCTCGATGAAGGGGGCGGCTCAGTGCGGTGCCTGGATCTGCGGCGCCTAGATCTGCGGCGCCCAGATCTGGGAGCCTACCCCGAGCCCGCGGGCGCGGAGGTTGCCATCGACGGTCCGAGGGTCACCATTGATGGCGAGCCGGCTGCCAGTGATCCCGTCTACCTGCTGCACACCTCCGGCTCGACCGGCACACCCAAGGGCGTGTGGCTCGGACACGGGGCGCTGGCCAACATGCTGCACGGTTGTGACGGCTATGACCTCCCCTACCGGACGCTGCAGCTGGCCGCCTACGGCTTCGACATCTCGTTCATGGAAGTGGTGGGTACCTGGCATGCTGGCGGCACGCTGGTGCTGGCGTCGGAAGAGGAGCGTGTCGACGCGGTGGCCTTGCTCGAACTGGTCGCGACACGTGCGGTCGAGCGGGTGACCTTCCCGGTGGTCCTGCTGCAGCAGGTCGCGGAACTCGCTCTGGGGCGCGCGGATGCGACGGCGTCCCCGCGCACGCTGCGCCGGCTGGCTAGCACCGGCGAAGCCTTGCGCCCGACGCCGGCCCTGGACGCCTGGCTGCGTACCCTGCGCGCCGACGTGCGCTTCGACAACCTCTACGGCCCGACCGAGACGCACGTGATCACCGAGGCGGCGCTGCCGCCGCGCGGGCTCTTGAAGGCGCACGCGACCATCGGTCGGCCGCTGGCGGCGTGCGCGGTCTACGTGATCGACCGGCACGGTCGCGCGTTGCCGCTTGGCTCTACGGGCGAGTTGATGCTCGGCGGTGCGGCCGTGGCGCTCGGCTACTTCGGGCGTCCCCGCTTGACCGCCGAGCGCTTCGTGCCCGACTGTTGGAGTCGGGGCCAGGGCAATCTGGGCGAGGCAAGATCCGACCCGCCAGCAGGGGCACGCGTCTACCGTAGCGGCGACCTGGGGCGTCACCTGCCGGACGGTCGCCTGGAGTACCTGGGACGCGTGGACCACCAGCTGAAGGTGCGCGGTTTCCGCGTCGAGCCAGGGGAAATCGAAGCAGCCTTGGTGGCCTTGTCGGGTGTGACGGCGGCGGCGGTCGTGTCGAGACAGGGAAGGGGGGCATCGTCGGCCGAAGTGTCGCTGATCGCCTTCGTGGTCCTGGCAGCAGGCTCCGAGTCGCAGCCCGATCTGCGCGTCCTGCTCGCTGAGCGTCTGCCGGTGTACATGGTGCCTGCCCACATCGAGGTTCTCGATGCGCTGCCGCTCAACCGCAACCGCAAAGTTGATCGCCGCGAGCTGACGGCACGGGCGCTGCAGCTGAACCATCGCCAGAGACTGACCGCGCCGCGCACGCCGACCGAGGAGTTGCTGTGTGGTTTGTGGGGCGAAGTCTTGGGCTGCGAGGTGGGCATCGAGGACGACTTCTTCGCCCTCGGCGGCCACTCGCTGCTGGCCATGCGACTACTTGGCCAGGTGCAGGCGCGGCTCGGCGTCGAGCTGCCGGTCAGCTCCCTGTTCGAGGAGCCGACGGTGGGGCAGCAGGCGCAGCATGTGGAAGCGAGCTTGTTGCAGGATGCCGACCCTGCCGCCGCGGCCGCCAGTGCACCGCCGCTGCGCCCGCGAGCCCGCGGCGGCGGCGACCACAGCGCACCGCCGTTGTCCTTCGCCCAAGAGCGCCTGTGGTTCCTCGACCGTCTGGAGCCGGGCAGTTCGGCCTACAACATCGCGGTCGCGGTGGAGCTGCATGCGCATACCGGTACGCTACGCGCGGGCGCCTTCTTTGCCGCCGCGCAGGACATCGTACGCCGGCACCAGGTGCTGCACACGCGCTATCGTGAGATTCACGGCACTGCTCGGCAGCTGGTCGCGGTGGCCGGGGAAGCGGCGTCGCGGCCTGGGTTGGCGCTCGTCGACCTGACCGCTTTGCCGGAAGGTGAACGCCGGTCACGCATGGCACTGCTGGGTGTGGCTGAGAACCGGCGGCCCTTCGATCTGACGTCCGGGCCGGTGCTACGTCTGACGCTGGTGAAGTTGTCGGCGGCCGAGCATGTCGTGCTGCTGACGGTCCATCACATCGCTGGCGACGGTTGGTCGATGGGCATCTTCCTGCGCGAACTCGCGGCCTTCTACGGCGCGCGTGTCGATGGACGGATGGCGGCATTACCGCCGCTGCCGGTGCAGTACGCCGACTTCGCCGTGTGGCAACGGCAGTGGCTGAGCGGCGCGGTACTGGAGGCCCAGCTCGACTACTGGCGTCGCCGTCTGGCCGACCTGCCGGCACGGCTCGAGTTGCCGGCTGACCGGCCCCGCGCTCACGTCGGAGGCGCCTCGAACGACGAGCCGGGAGCCGTGCTGCCGTTGCGCTGGTCGGCGGCGTTGAGTGCGCGGCTGGCGGAGTTGGCCCGGCAGCGCGGGGCGACGCTGTACATGGTTCTGTTGGCCGGCTTCCTGACTGTGCTTGGCCGTCTCACCGGCCGCCGCGATCCGGTGGTCGGCTCGCCGATCGCAGGTCGTCGCCATGCCGCCGTCGAAGATCTGGTCGGCTTCTTCGTCAATACCCTGGTGATGCGTGGCGACCTGGGTGATGGTCCTACTTTTGTCGAGTTACTGCGACGGGTACGGACGATGGCCCTCGAAGCGTACGCGCACCAGGATCTGCCCTTCGAGAAGCTGGTCGAAGAGCTGGCGCCCGAGCGCGATCTGGAGCACGCACCGCTGTTCCAGGTCATGTTCGCGCTCCAGAACACGCCGCTCGCGTCCGTCGAGGTCGCCGGTTTGGAGCTGCGGCCGCCGCTGTCCGAGGTGTCGCTGGCCGGTCCCGGGGCGGCCAAGTTCGATCTCAGCCTGCTGCTGACCGAGGTCACGTCGAGCGCAGAGAGCGGCGCCCGTACTCGCATCGAAGGTGTGCTCGAATACCGACCCGAGCGCTTCGACGCCACCAGCGTGCGGCGCCTGGAGCGCCAGCTGCGCACCCTGCTCGAAGCCGCCCTCGACGCCCCCAAGACGCCGCTCGAAGAGTTGCCGCTGCTCGATGCCGCGTCGCGCCAGCAGCTGCTGCACGAGTGGGTCACGATGCAGGGGCTCGAAGCTGAACCGGGTGCGGTCACTGTCGATGAACTCGTCAGAGCGCAAGCTGCCGCGACGCCGGATGCCGTCGCTGTCGTCGATCCACAGGGCTCCGGTTCGTGGTTGAGTTACCGCGAGCTGGATCGCCGTGCTAACGCGCTCGCCGCCTTCGTGATGCGCGAGCTGCCGGCACGCGAAACCTCGAGTCCCGAGCCGATCGTCGCCCTGGCGCTGGAGCGTCGCCCATCGCTGGTCGTCGCCCTGATCGCCGTGTTGCGTGCTGGCGCCGCGTATCTGCCGGTCGAACCGGACCAACCCCTGGAGCGGCTGGCCTTCCTGCTGCAGGATGCGAACGTGCGCTTGGCCCTGGTCGAGCACGCGGGAGCCTTGCCGGAGCTGCCCGGATTGCGCCAGCTGCCGCGCGAGATGTGGGCGTTGTCGACGGCGTTGGCGGCACGGATTGAAGAACCCTCACCCCCGTCCCCGCGGCAGGCAACCGGTCTCAGGCTCGCGTACCTCATGTACACCTCCGGCTCGACCGGGCGGCCCAAGGGGGTCGCGGTGCCGCACCAAGGGATCGTGCGCTTGGTGCGCCAGCCTGCGAGGTCCCGGGCGCTTGGCTTCACGGCCGATGATGTCTTCCTGCAGCTGGCACCGGTCGGTTTCGATGCCTCGACGCTCGAACTCTGGGCGCCACTGACGCGCGGCGGTCGGTTGGTCTTGTACCCGCACTCAGTGCCCGAGGTGGACCGTCTGCAGCGTATCCTCGCCGAGCAGGACGTCAGTGCGCTGTGGCTGACCGCTGGTCTGTTCCACCAGCTGGTCGAGGAGCGCCCCACGCTGCTGCGCGGCGTGCGCCGTTTGCTCACCGGCGGTGACGTGGTGAGCGCCGAGCACGCGCGCCGGGTGCTCGAGGAGCTTCCCGACCTCCAGCTGATCGACGGCTACGGCCCGACCGAGAACACCACCTTCACCACGTGCCACCCGATTCGCGACGCCGACGTGGCGCCCGAGGTGCAGGCGGCCGGCGGCACGATTCCGATCGGACGGCCGCTGGCGGGGACGACGGTCGTCGTGCTCGATCGTGCCGGTCGTCCCGCGCCGGTGGGTGTCCCGGGGGAGCTGTGCACTGGCGGTGCCGGTCTGGCGCGAGGCTACTTCGGGCGGCCCGCGTTGACGGCGGAGAAGTTCGTGCCCTGCGGCGAAGCCGCATCCGAATCCGCATGCGACCGCCGCCTCTACCGCACCGGCGATCTGGCCCGCTGGCGTGCCGACGGCCGGGGCGAATTCCTCGGCCGCGTCGACACGCAGGTCAAGCTGCGCGGCTTCCGCATCGAACCGGGGGAGATCGAGGCGACGCTGCTGGCGCACCCAAGGGTGGCGCAGGCGGCGGTCGTTCTCCTGGGCGAGGATGCCGCATCCAAGCGGCTGGAGGCGGCGATTGCCGGTCAGGAGCTGGCCGGGGACGCCGACGTCTCGGCGATTCTGACTTGGGTCCGCGCCCGCTTGCCTGAATACATGGTGCCGTCGGCCCTGCATCCCTTGCCCGAGTTGCCATTGACCGATCGCGGCAAGGTCGACCGTCGACGCGTGCAGCAAGAGATCCGCCAGCAACTCGCCGCGGCAGCCGAGGCGGCGGGAGCAGATGGCGGTGCCGGCGAGCCTCGTACGGCGGTCGAGCGGCGCATGGCACGGCTGTGGGCGGAGTTGCTCGGGCGCACGTCGGTGGGTGTCGACGATGACTTTTTCGGCCTCGGTGGTCACTCGCTGCTCGCCATGCGACTGGTGGCGCGGGTACGCCAGGCTTTCGGTGTCGAGCTGCCGGTGCGCTCTCTCTTCGAGGCACCGACGGTGGTGCAGTTGTCCAAGGTGGTCGAGGCGGGCGCCAACCAGCGCAAGAAGGTCACCCTGCCGCCGCTGCGACGAGTTCCGCGAACCGGTTCGATGCCGCTCTCCTTTGCCCAGGAGCGCCTGTGGTTCCTGTCCCAGCTCGACCCGCTCAGCCCGGCTTACAACATTCCCATGGCGTTGCACTTGGTGGGCGAACTCGATCCGCGCGCCTTTTCGGCGGCCTTGACGGCTCTGGTGCAGCGGCACGAAGTCTTGCGCACCCGCTTCGCCAGCGTTGATGGGCGACCGATTCAGAAGATCGGGCAGCAGATCAGCTCGCCCCTCGGAGCCACTCCTCCGGCGAGCTGGCTGCAGGTGGCTTGGCTCGACGTGCGTGGTCTGCCGCGACAAGCACAGCTGCGTCAGCTGTGGCAGTTGACCGCCGGTGCCGCTCAGCTCGCCTTCGATCTGGCGCGTGGACCGGTGCTCAAGGTGACGCTGGTCCGTGGTCTCGACGAGCCCGAGGACGGATCGACGCCATCCGGATCGACGCAGCCGCGGCTTCACCATGCCGCGCTGCTGACGCTGCATCACATCGCCGGTGATGGCTGGTCGCTGGGTGTGCTGGTGCGCGAACTCGGAGCCCTCTACCGGCAGCAGACCTCCGGTGGTGACGGCGCGCCGGCCGCGGCGGAGCTGCCCGAGCTGCCCGTGCAGTACGCCGACTTCGCCGTCTGGCAGCGTAGCTGGCTGCGTGGTCCGCTGCTCGAACAGCAGCTGGCCTGGTGGCGCGAGCAATTGCGCGAGCTGCCGCCGCTGCTCGAACTGCCCACCGACCGGCCGCGGCCGGCGGTCGCCAACCTGCTCAGCGTCGGTATGCCGGTGCGGCTCGGTGCTCCGCGAACCGCCAAGGTGAAGGCGCTGGCGCGCGCCCAGGGCTCGACGCTGTTCATGGCCAGCCTGGCGGCCTTCCTGGTACTGCTCGGTCGTCTCACCGGCCGTCGCGATCCAGTCGTCGGCTCGCCCATCGCCGGCCGCCGTCATCCCGCGGTCGAGAACCTGATCGGTTTCTTCGTCAACACCCTCGTGCTGCGCACCGACCTCGGCGCTCAGGACGGTGCACCGCTGTCCTTCAGCGGCTTGCTGGCCCGCGTGCGCCGCACGACGCTGGAAGCGTACGCACACCAGGACCTGCCGTTCGAGAAATTGGTCGAGGAGCTGGCGCCGCAACGTAGCCTGGCCTACGCGCCGCTGTTCCAGGTCATGTTCGCGCTGCAGAACGCACCGTTCGAGGCCACCGAGTTGCCGGACCTGGAGCTGCAACCCCTCGGTGACGGCGGTGGTCAGGCGGGCATGGCCAAGTTCGACCTGTCGCTGCTGCTGCACGAGACGCAAGGGTCCGCGGCCGAACTGGCCGGTGAACTGGAATACTGCCTCGAGCTGTTCGACGCCAGCAGCGCGCGGCGCATGATCGGTCAGTACGAGGCGCTGGTCGACGCTGTGCTGGCAGCACCGGAGGCCCCGTTGTCCTCGCTGGACTTGCTGGCGGGCGGCGAGCGGCACCAGCTGTTGGTCGAGTGGGGGCACGGTCCCGCGCCGGGTGCTGGTCCCGCCATCGGGGAGCGTGCCGAAGCGACGGGTTCCGTGGCAGGGGAGGTGTCGAGCGCGGCGGTCAGCGTCATCGAAGTCTTCTTACGCCAGGTCACCGAGGTGCCGGACGCCGTCGCGCTCGTGCTGCCGGCCAGCGATGCGGCGCCCGGCGTCACGCGGCATCTCAGCTACGGTGAGCTGGCCCGACGCAGTGGCGAGCTGGCGGTGGATCTCCAGCGTCGCGGGGTCGGTCCGGACGTGATCGTTGGCCTGTGTTTCGAGCGCAGCCTCGAGCAGTTGGTGGCGCTGATCGCTATCCAGCGCGCCGGTGGTGCTTACCTGCCACTCGATCCGCAGCATCCGGAAGCCAGGCGTCGCCTGGTGCTGGAAGACGCGGGGGTCGAGGTTGTGTTGGAAGATTCCGGGGACACCGCCCACCCCTGTGGGTGCCCTCCGGGGCTGGGGACTGCGGAATCAGACCCCCGGGCCTCCGCCCAGGGCAGGCACATGGGCCTGCCCCTACCCAGAACGGAATCGGACCAGGCCCACTCCGCCGCACTCGCCTACGTCATGTATACATCCGGTTCCACCGGTCGACCCAAGGGCGTCGCCTGCTACCACGCAGGGCTGCTGCGCCTGGTCCTCGGTCCGGGAGCGGCGGCGTTCGGTGGTTTCGGGCGGCGAGCCACCTGGTTGCAACTGGTGCCGACGGGCTTCGACGTCTCGACGCTCGAGATGTGGGGCGCGCTGCTGCACGGTGCGCGATTGGTGCTGGCGCCCGAGCGTGTGCCATCCCTGGACTCTCTGGCGTCGGTGCTGGCCGAGCAACGCGTCGACCGGCTGTGGCTCAGCTCGGGTCTGTTCCAGCAGGTAGTGGACGAGCGACCGCGGGCTCTCGATGGTGTCGAGGTGCTGTTCTCTGGCGGAGACGTGGTGCCCCTGGGTGCGGCGCGCAAGTTGCTGCAGCTACGCCGAGAGGCGGGCCTGCCGCTGCGTCTGGTCAACGGCTACGGCCCGACCGAGAACGCCGTCTTGACCTCTGCCGGGCCGGTCTCGGACGAAGCCGCCTTGACCTCCAGCGTGCCGATCGGAAGACCTCTTCCCGGTACCAGCGTCCACATCCTGGGGCGTGTCGACGCAGCGGGCGGTTTCTTCGGACCGCCGGTGGGTGTCGGCGTGGTCGGCGAACTGGTGACCGGGGGCCTCGGCCTGGCGCGGGGCTACCTGGGACGCCCAGCCCTGACCGCCGAAGTCTTCCTTCCAGATCCGTTCTCCTCTCCCGCGCGGGGGCGTGGCCGTCGCCTCTACCGCACCGGTGACCTCGCCCGCTGGCTGCCCGACGGGCGGATCGAGTTCCTCGGTCGTCGCGACCAGCAGGTGCAACTGCGCGGCTTTCGTATCGAGCCGGGGGAAATAGAAGCCTTGCTGGCCGCGCACGAGGCGGTGCGCGCAGCAGCGGTCCTGGTGAGTGGCGAGACCAGCGACGATAAGCGCCTGGTGGCGTACGTGGTGCCGGAGGCCGACCTGAGCGCTCCTTTGAACCTGGCGGACCTGCGCAGCTATCTCACCGAACGCCTGCCTGGCTACATGGTGCCGGCTGCCTTCGACGTCCTCGACACGCTGCCGGTGACGGCCAACGGCAAGCTCGACCGCCGCGCCCTGCGAGCGCGGCGTAGCGAGGTGGACGATACCGAACGCACGCGTCGAGCCCTGCCGGCGAGCGAGCTGGAGCGACTGCTGGCCGAGCTGTGGGGCGAACTGCTCTTGGTCGACGACGTACGTCGCGAGGACGATTTCTTCCAGCTCGGCGGGCATTCGCTGCTCGGCATGCGTCTGCTGGCGCGGCTGCGCGAGCGCCTGGACGTCGACCTGCCGGTGCGTACGCTGTTCGAGAACTCGACCCTCGCTGGTCTGGCCGAGCGGCTGCAGTCGGAACTCGGTGGCGAGCTGCCACCGGGAGTGGCACCCGGTAGTCAGGACGCCGCGGCGCCAGGACCGCGCCGTCCGCCCCTGAACCCGCGCAGCGCGGAGGAAGACGCCGCAGGCATGCCGCTGTCGTTCGCCCAGGAACGCTTGTGGTTCCTCGACCAGCTGACGCCGGGTACCGCGGTCTACAACATCCCGGCGGCCTTCCGCCTACACGGTCGTATCGATGTCCTGGCCTTCCAGCGCGCCGCTGAGGCGGTGGCGCGGCGCCACGAAGTGCTGCGCACGCGCTTCGTGCAGGTGGCGGGCGAGGGGATGCAGCGCGTCGAATCCCGGCTACCGCCACTGCTACAACTGACCGACATCCAGGGCGCACGGGAAGCGGAGCGCGACGAGCTCCTGCGGCAACTGGCTCTGGGGGAGGCGCGCGGCGGTTTCGATCTGGCCGACGGTCCGGTGCTACGCCTGCGCCTCGTGCGCCTGGCGTCGCGTGAGCATGCCTTGCTCCTCACTCTGCACCACATTGCCGGTGACGGCTGGTCGATGGGTGTGTTGATGAAGGAGCTGCTAGAGATCTACGACGCCCGCCTGAGCCGCCGCGAGCCGGACCTGCTGCCTCTCGAAGTGCAGTATGCCGACTTCTCGCTCTGGCAGCGTCGCTGGTTGCGCGGCGCGGTGTTGCGACAGCAGCTCGACTTCTGGAAGGCGCAACTGGCCGGCCTACCACCGCGCCTGGAGCTGCCGATCGACCGGCCGCGACCGAGTGTGCGCAGCGTCGAAGGGGCGACCCTGTCCTTCCAGTTCGAGGCGCCACTGGTAGCCGAGCTGCGCGGGCTCAGCGAGCGCGCTGGCATGACTCTCTTCATGACCCTGCTGGCTGGCTTCCAGCTGCTACTCGGCCGTCATGCGCAACAGTGCGACTTCGCCCTCGGCTCGCCGGTTGCCGGTCGCGTGCACCCGGCGGTCGAACCGTTGATCGGCTTTTTCATCAATACCTTGGTGCTGCGCGCCCGCATCGACGGCAGCGCCGGTTTCCAAGACCACCTGTTGGCGACACGGCAGACCGTGCTCGAAGCCTTCGCGCACCAGGACTTGCCGTTCGAGAAACTGGTCGAGGAACTGGTGCCGCAGCGTGAGCTCAGCCACACGCCGCTGTTCCAGGTGCTGTTCGTGCTGCAGAACACACCGATGCCCGAGCTCAAGCGCCCCGACCTGCGGCTCGAAGCGCTGCGCGCCGACACCGCGACGTCGAAGTTCGACCTGACGTTGGGCATGACCGAGCGCGGTAGCGACGGTGGCCTGCATGCCGATTTCGAGTACCGACCGGACCTGTTCGACGCCACGACCCTGCGGCGCATGGCCGGACAACTGCGCGAACTGCTTGCCGCTGCGGTCGCCGATCCCGCCCGCCCTACGGATCGGCTTCCCTTGCTCAGCGCGGCCGAGCGTCACCAACTGGCGGTGGAAGTCGCGGCACCGATCCTGCCGTACGTGGGGCGCCACGAGAGCGGCTACCTGCCGGCCCGCTTCCTGCTCTACATGATCGCGCGCGCCGATGCCGTCGCCCTGGTGGTCGAGGGGGCAGGGCCGGGTGGCTCGAGCCACCGCTTGACCTATCGCCGGCTCGCCGAGCGCGCGGTGGCGCTCGCGGTGCGGCTGCAGGGCGCGGGTGTGGGTCCGGAAGTGCCGGTTGCCGTGTGTCTCGACCGCGGTCTGGACCTGGTCATCGCGCTTCTCGGCATCGCACTGGCCGGCGGCGCCTACCTGCCGCTCGACCCGGTGCATCCGCCCGAGCGCCTGGCGCTGATCGTGGAGGATGCTCGAGCACCGCTGGCGCTCACCAACGCCGAGTTGCGTCACGTGCTACCGGAGAGCGGCCCCAGGGTCCTGGAGTTGCGCGAGGGCCGGCTCGTCCTGCACGAAGAAGATGGCGCTGCCGAGCCCTGGCCGCCGGCGGCCGGTCCACTCCGCCCAGCCCACCCCAACCAGACGCTCTACCTGATCTATACCTCCGGCTCCACGGGCGTGCCCAAGGGCGTCGCGGTGTCGCAGTTCAGCGCCACGCGCTTGTTTGACGCTACGCGCGCTCCCATCTCGCGCACGCTCGACCTACAGACGCCGCCCCTGGACGGTAGTGATCAACCGCTAGCCGACACGTGGGCGCTGTTCCACTCGTATGCCTTCGATATGAGTGTCTGGGAGCTGTGGGGCGCGCTTGCCGCGGGTGGCACGCTGGTCGTCGTGCCCTACGCGGTCAGTCGTGACCCGCGTGCCTTCCGCCGCTTGCTCCTGGAGCAGCGCGTCACCGTGCTCAACCAGACACCGTCGGCGTTCTACCAGCTGGTACGCCAAGAGCCGGAACTCGGGGTGCTCGTCGACGATGCACCGGAGACCGCCGCGCCGCCTCCTCTGTCCAGCCTGCACACCGTCGTCTTTGGTGGGGAAGCCCTCGATCCGCAGGCTCTGCGTCCCTGGCTCGCACGCTACGGCGACGTTCGCCCGCGTTTGGTCAACATGTATGGCATCACCGAGATCACGGTCCATGCCACCGAGCGGCGCATTCGTCTGGCGGATCTCGATGTGCCCGGCCAGAGCCCCATCGGTGTACCTCTGGCTGACCTGACGCTGCAAGTGCTCGACCGTACCGGCATGCCCGTCCCCTACGGCGTGCCGGGCGAGCTCTATGTCGGCGGACCGCAGGTCAGGATCATGCCGCCCCGGGGTGGGGAAGGTAGCGATGCGGAGTACCCGGTCACAGACGCTGGCCTGGCGACCGGCTATCACGGCCGTTCCGCCTTGACCGCGTCGCGCTTCGTGCCCGACGCCTTCTCTCCACGTTCCGGCGCGCGGCTCTACCGTTCGGGCGACCTGGTACGGCGGCTGGCGACGGCGGGTTCCGGTGCGGGCGGTGACGAACTCGTCTACTTGGGTCGCATCGACTTCCAGGTGCAGATCCGCGGCTTCCGCGTCGAGCTGGGCGAAGTCGAGGCGGTGATCGGCCAGCATTCCGCGGTCAAGCAAGCCGTGGTGCTGGCACGCGGTGAAGGCGAGAGTCAACGGTTGGTCGGGTATGCGGCGGTGGGGACGTCTGTGCCCTCCTCTGAGTCGCTTTCCGCCAACCAGCTGCGCGACTTTCTGCGTCAACACCTGCCGGAGTACATGGTGCCGGCGGCGCTGGTACTGCTGCCGACCTTGCCGCTGACGCCCAACGGCAAGGTCGATCGTCGCGCGCTGCCCGAGCCGGAAGCCGATCGTCCCGACCTCGACGTGCGCTTCCAAGAGCCGCGCTCCGAGCTGGAGACGCGCCTCGCGGCCCTCTGGCGTGAGGTGCTGGAGCTGGAGCAGGTCGGCATCTACGACAGCTTCTTCGACCTCGGTGGGCACTCGCTGCTGCTGGTGCGCGTGCACGAGAAGCTCGAGGCGATGGTGGCCCGTGAAGTGCCGCTCTTGCTGCTGTTCCAATATCCGACCATCGCCACTCTGGCCGAGCAGCTGCAGAAGGGCGCGGACGCCGCCAAGCCGGCCGCGGTGAGCGAAGAAGCAGTGCGGGCGACCGAAGAACGCGCCGACGACCGTCTGCAGCGCGCGCGCCGGCGCAAGCAGTTCCGCCAGCGGCGCAGGAAGGGACGCTGATGCCGTCAGAACCCGTGATCGTCGACGAGTACCCGCTGGCGTACGGCCAGCGCACCATGTGGTTCGTGCAGCGCCTGGCACCCGACAGCGCCGCCTACAACGTGCTCGCCGCCTTCCGCGTCCGCGGCCAGCTCGATGTCGAGGCCTTCGTCGACGCCTGGCAGCGGTTGACCGATCGGCACGAAGCCCTGCGCACCACCTACCACGATGTCGATGGCGTGCCGGTGCAGCGCTTGCACGCACGCCTGCCGATCGAGTCGCAGGTGGTCGATGTGGTGGGGCAAGGGCAGGCGGAGGTGCAAGCCAAGGTCGCCGCCGACGCCCACCGTCCCTTCGACCTGCAGAGCGGCCCGATCGTGCGCCTGCGGCTCTACCGCTGTTCCGAAGCCGCCGACGAGCACGTCTTCCTGCTCGCCATCCACCACATCGCCATCGACGCTACCGCCCTCGGCTTCTTGCTCGGCGAGCTGGGCCGCGTCTACCCGGCCCTACGCGACGGCAAGGAACCGCCCGAGCTACCCGCTCTGCCCTGGAGCTTCGGGGACTTCGTCCATTGGCAGCTGGAGCGGCTGGAAGGTCCGGGCGGCGCTGAGCTGCGGCAGCGCTGGTACCGCCGTCTGAGTGCCTCGCCGCCGCAACTCAACCTGCCCTTCGACCGTCCGAGATCGACCGTCCAGACCTTTGGTGGCGCCATGCCGAGTGCCACCTACGCTCCGGACCTGGTCGAACGCCTGCGCGCCGTGGGGCAGAAGGTCGATGTTCCTCTGCGCGCCGTCTTCCTGGCTGCCTTCCAGGCGCTGCTCTACCGCTACAGCGGCCAGACCGACATCCTCGTCGGCAGCCCCGTCAGCGGTCGCACGCGTCCCGAGATGGACCGGCTCGTCGGCTTCTTCGTCAACACCATCGTCATCCGCGCCGATCTCAGCGCTGCCACCGCCGGTACCCTCACCTTCCGCGACCTCCTGCGCCACGTCGGGGAGCGCTTCGCCGAAGCCGAGGCGGGCCAGGACTACCCGTTCACGCTCCTGGTCGAACAGCTACAACCGGACCGCAGTCAGGGGCAATCGCCGTTCTTCCAGGTGTTGTTTGTGTTGTATGGGGGGGAGCCGGTCGTCAAAGATGCCCCGGACCCGGGCCAATTGCAACGCATGATGCAGGGCGAGGGTGGCTCTCTGGCCACCGGCGACCTGCAACTCGAAGCCATGCCGGTCAAGGGCGAGTCGTCGATGCTCGACCTGAGCTTGTTGATGCACGCCAACGAGACACCCGACGGCACCCGCGTCGACGCCAACTTCCAGTACAACACCCACCTCTTCGATGGTTCCACCATCGATACCCTGATGGCCGATTACCGCACGCTGCTCGAAGCCGTCGCGTCGAATGCCGACCGTCCCGTCGCCGGCCTGCCGGCCTCACTCGGCGTCGCGGAACGCAAGGTGTCGGAAGAAGCCGTGCAGCGGCTGTCGCAGGCGCAGACGGGAAAGCTCGATGACGTCCGGTCGCGGGCTCAAGAGCGTCTGCAACGTCGAGGGCAGAGAAGGGTTCGATGGAAGAAGGCGTAAGCTATATGAAGGGGGTTATATGAGGGTATTCATTTCTTATTGCAGGGAGGATAAGCGCGTTGCCGATGAAGTATATCTTGGCCTGAGAGACCGAGACTTTCTTCCTTGGATGGATGAGCCTCCTGAACCTTACCACCTTGAGGGCATCAGACCCGGAGAGCATTGGAAGATTAGAATCGAGGAGCATTTGGGCCAGTCTGACTTGGCGATTGTTCTAGTATCATCCATGAGATATTTGAAAAAGAGGCGATATTTTAACAATGAAATGAAGTTGATTTCAGATATCCGGGACTCGATGGCGGGGACCGAGATTTTTCTGGTACCGGTAGTGTTAGATGAGGCCCTCAATATCAATGAGGTTCGGTTTGGCCGATCAAATCTAGCCGATATTCACTACGTCAGATACTACGCTGGGGGAGTCGGACTTTTATTAAGCGGTCTGGAAGCGCTCAGAGAGAGCATCCAGAATCCCTTCTCTGAGTCACCGTTTGAGACGAATGATGGCACTTGGCGTAGTAAAGAGCTTTCTGAGGAGGGGTGGGCGATTCTGTTCCCTGAGTCGGCAGGACCAGGCACAAGAGATGCGTTGAAGCCCTTGATGGATCATCGTAGAAATCAGGTTGGGCCTTTGTTCAGAGAGTTTGAGTACAAGATGGGGGAATCGGTTCAGCAGTTTTTGGGGCGGAATGGTGCTGGTGCAGGGGTTGTCAACCGAGCAATGATTCCTGCAAACATCCTGATCGTAGGTGACCCCGGGTGGACGGGTGACCCCACTTTGATACCATATGATTTTCAAATAGACCTAGGAATACAGTTTTCTGTAGGCAGACTAGCACTGGAAAAAGATGAAGATTTCTCTGTATATGCAAGTAAGTTAGTCTCATATGAGCGCGCTCTTCCTCGTGAGCCTTTGAAGCTTGGGCTTTTTGCCCCAGTTCATCAAGGAGACATAGTAAGCAAGATCGTCTTGGAGAATCTTGCCAATCCCCTGAAGCTTGGCATCTCAGCCAGGATCGGACCTGAGAAGGTTGATGAAGTATTTGGCTCTGTGGCTACGAAGGAGCGGCTGACAAGGATGATTTCGAACGCTCAGGGGGTCATAGTCTCGATGTCACACGGGGTTTCAGGTCAGAGCAGACAGACAAGTTCAATTCTATGTGCAGACTGGGAAGGAGTTGGGACACCGCTTTGCGATCAAGATCTGTTCTCTGAGGGAGATGTCTGCTCATTGACAAAACGAGGGGAAAGGGATGGGATTAATGGTTCAGTTTTCGTTATGTTTGAGGCGTATGGTTGTGGAGGTCTCCAAACTAAGAGCAGTGCTCCTTATGTTTCGGCTCTCAGTAATAGCCTTCTTGCTTGCCCGGGGATCTCGACTTTGGCAGTAGTCGGACGGCTGAGCGAAGGATCGACGTGCACCTTCGATTGGTTCGGAAGAGGCGGAGATGTATGGACGTATGTAATGTTAGTTGATTCTCTGATGACAGGTGCAAAGGTAGGGGAATCGTTGTCTTTCCTACGGGAACGACAAAAAGTTCTTGCAGGCCAGATAGCTAGCTTGACTGACTCACAGTTGCTCCGATTAGCATATCCTAGCGGCACTGAACTCCTGCGGTTATGGGACGTTTACAGAGATGCACGTGGATTCGTTCTCTTGGGTGATCCAGCGACAAGACTGATGAGGTAGGCGATAGGCTGGATCTCCGAGGAGGATATAGTTCCTGGCATCTTCTAGCGCTAGCCACAGAGTGTCTTCATCTCTAGGCACTAACTGCGGCCCATTCTTTATTTTGCCGCCGTGTACTTCATTTATAAAAATACAGGCAAGTGCATTGTACCGAGCCTGGAAGTGCCTCATGGCATGGCCTGCCGGAGTGCCTGCTAGTAATTCATTAATAACATTCGCGTAGGTTGCAATTTCGCTCGACGGATGCAGAAAGCTTATCGAAGTGTCCCATAACTGGCCAAGGTGCCCAATCACTGCAAGAGCTCCCCTGGACAGCGCGGTCTTCGCAAGAGCGGACAAGAAGCCTGATTGCGCGTTTTGTTGAGCTCTCTGGAGATTGCGATAATTGCTATGTTTCGGAGTGCCTGCACCGCACGTTGTTAGAAGGAAGAGGATTAGTCCGTGCGCCAGTTCGGTAGGTAGATCATCTGATTGCAAGCAATGATCCAGATCTAGTGGCCAAGACATCCCGGGCCAGTCTTGGCATACAAAATCTCCTTGATGGGAGAACTGCTCGGGACGATCGATTGGAAAAGTAACACCATGGCCTGCAAGCAGGGCGATGTCGAGACGTTCTCTCAGGGCAGCGATTAGGTTTTTCTTCGTGGCTGCATGACCGAAAAGCTTGACTATATTGCAGTCAACATCTACTCGACTTAGCTGATCTAGAATGGGTGGAAAGAAATCATTATGGAGAACTTGGAGTGCTGGAGCTCCGTTGTGTTCGGCTGCGCAGAATAGTGTTTGGGCCCGGGTTCGTTCTTGCTGATCTGAGACTGCCTTGAGAGCGTACTGGCGATAAGACTCAGCGTGATCGAAGTGAAGTCGACCTACAGCATAGGTAGCGGATAATTCTTGTTGTACGCTGAATGATATCTCCTCTGGAGATCCTACAATCAAGATATAGTATGGCAACTTGAGAGGGTCTAGTGATCCTGCTCCGCACCCTAATCGATGAAGGAACTGGAAAGTTGAAGACTCTTGGAGTCCATCCTGAAAGGCGAGCTCTTTGTATAGATTGCCTGCTTCATCTTCTCTGCGATGCCTGAGAGGAGCCAGGGCTCTATATATATCACTATCGGTTTCCTTTGGGAAGACTATGCACCAGCCGCTATCCTTGACCGTTGAGAGGTCTATGGGTTTAAGATGAGCTGTGGTTAGCCGGGGTGAACTGGCAGCTTCTCGGGGTGATCGAAGGAGTCCTGTGTTCTCAGAAGCCCCTGGTTGGAGCGTGGCTCCAGAAGAGAAGTCAATCCCTATGGTTAGGGGCTCAGCCATCGTTTTGTGAAAAATTGTCATCGTCTCGGGTTCTCGGCGAGGTGCTGTTTCTTCTTACAAACTTCCTGAGTGTTAGCAGGTCGAATCATGTGGGATCTTACATCATGCTGACCTCACAAGTGAGGAAAGTTGGCCGAGCCCATGAACCTGGGTGGAACCTGAATTGTGAAGAGGTTGAACTGTATGCATCCTGCTCCGCGGTTCCAAGCTCGCGTCTGGAGTTGGCGGCGTCACGAGTTGGAGATTCTGCGTCGCGTTTAAGGGTGTCCGATTTGTTAGTGCCGTAGAGGAGTTCTTGCTAGCATTATTCATGTTTGTCTGCAATTAGTTTCTTGAGATTGGATGTGGCTAAAGGGGATGCTCTGTCAAGAGTGTGATTAGGGCGATGTCCGTGTCTGCCGGCCGGAGAATATGACATGGTTCGACGGGGTGTGGCTATGGGGGCACGGAGAAGGTTAGCGGGAAACGCCGCTCGACCATCAGGAAGCCAAACTTTCGGCGAGACCTGCCGCGGTGGAGCGGCTCTTGGAATCCATTCAAGACTCCAGCTTGCTGCAAAGATCCTCTCGCTGCGTCCTGAAAGCAGCCTACCCGGGGCTCGACGAGATGAGGTTACCGGGCTGACTTCCCGCCCTACGACGACGCCGACGCGTAAGCTCGCAATCCCCGGCGCCAGAACCAGAGCGTGAAGAGCGAGAAGGCCACGACGATGGCGAGGGCGTGCAGCAGCGTCCCGAGGGTCAGGCCGTCGAACAGGACGTGTGCCGGGATCGAGCCGAAGAAGGCCAGGGGTAGCACGGTGATCATGGCGATGCGTAGCCAGCTGCTGTAGATCTGGTGCGGCCGCTCGGCGAGGTCGCTGAGGCGCCAGGAGACTTCGTCCAGGCCGCGGCTGCTGTGCAGCCAGAAGACCGGGATGATGAAGATCATGCGGATCAGGTACTCGACGATGACACCGATCCCCAGGAAGCCGAAGTAGGTCATGATCGAGACGGTGCCGAGCGGGTCCGGGTAGCGGCTCAGGGCCCAGGTCACCAGGCTTCCAGCCATCAGCATGTTGACGAACGAGTTGGCGGCGAAGTCGCGCAGGCTGAGCATGAACAGGGAACTCACCGGCCGCACCAGGTAGTAGTCCAGATCGCCGCGGTTGATGAAGATGGGCAGCCACCAGAGGTTGTTCGAGAACACCGCCATGATTACGGCGTCGACCAGCAGCAGGCCGCAGATGAAGATGTAGACCTGGTCCAGCGTCCAGCCACCGAGGGCCGAGGTGTGCTGGTAGAGGATGGTGAAGAAGGCGAGGCTGATGCCGTAGTAGGCGAGATCCATGAAGATGCGGAAGAAGAAATCCATGCGGAATTCCAGGGCTCGGCTGAAGGAGAAGCGCAGGAAGCCGAGGTAGAGGTAGAAGTAACGCATGGCTTCAGATCCCGACACCACTGTAGACGCGGTAGCCACGTTGCCAGACGCTGTGGCCGATCCACATCAGGAGCAGGCACCAGGCACTGCCGACGCCGAGAGCCTGCAGCCAGGCGGTGCCGTCGACCTCGCCCATCAGGGTGCGGACGGGGAAGGAGTAGAGGTAGGGGAAGGGTGTCCACTGCAGCACGTTCTGGGCCCAGGCGGGGAAGACGGCCAGGGGCAGGATCCGGCCGCCGAGCAGGTCAGAGCAGATATGCAGCATGAGGTTGAGGCTCCACACATTGTCGGCCCAGAAGGCGATGCCTTCGAGGGGCACGGCGAGCAGGAACCACAGCAGGTTGGCGAGGGCGACGGCGATGATTGTGCGCACGAGGCCACCGGCGGTGATCTCCAGACTCTGCGAGAGTGTGCCGTCCGGCAGGGTGCCCTCCGCCAGCGTGAACAGGAGCAGGCTGATGGCGGTGAACAGGAGTAGCTGAATCGCCGCCGGTGCCAGGCGTGCCAGGTGCTGGGCGTACTTGAAGCCCCAATAGGACGCGGGGTAGACCAAGTAGCGGGTCAGGGAGCCTTCGTAGATGTCCTGGGACAGCCAGCTCTCGGTGCGCCCGCCGGCGACCATCTTGGCCAGGAGGATGACCAGCACGTAATAGAGCACCATACCTTCGAAGGTGAAGCCTTGGATTTGCTCGGCGCCGCTGGCGGCGAAGACAGCCTTCCAGACGAACCAGGCGAGCGTCAGCTCGACGACGAAGGTGACCAAGGCGTTGATCCAGAAGTCGACGCGGTAGCTCATCTGCGTGCGCGCTTCCAGGCTGAGCACTCGGCGGAAGAGCAACGGCGTCAAGCTTCGCCCTCCTCTGGCTGCTGCTGGCGCGCGCGCAGCAGGCCCTCAATGATCGTGCCGACATCCTCTTCCTCGATCGCCAGGTCGACCACGGGGAAGCGCTGTAACAGCTCGGCAGCGGCGCGGGTGACGTCGGCGCGCGGGACTTCCAAGCGAACCTCAATGTCGGTACAGCTGAGCACGCGGCCCAGATCCTGGAGCTCGTCGTCGCGGGGGATCCGGCACGGAGTCTCGAGGCTGTCTCGCAGTGCTTCCGGCAGGACTCCTGGATCTAGGCGGGCGGTAATGATCTTGTGGCGCGCGAAGCGTTCGATCACCTGTTGTAGCGGGCCATCGTAGACCAGCTCGCCTTCGCGCAGGATCAGAATTCGTTCGCACAGGCGCTCGATGTCTTCCATGTAGTGGCTGGTCACCAGCATCGCTGGCTGATGCTCCTGCCGGTATTCGAGCAGGAACTCGCGCACCGCACGTTGTGCCGACAAGTCGAGACCGATGGTGGGTTCGTCCAGGTAGACGACGCGCGGCTGGTGCAACAGGGCGGCGATCAGCTCCATCTTCATGCGTTCGCCGAGCGATAGGCGGCGCAGTTGGATGTGTAGCTCGTTCTGGACCTCGAGCATCTCGGCCAGGGTGTGCAAGGTGTCGCGGAAGCGGGCGTCGGGGATGCGGTAGATCTCCTTCAGCAATAGGAAGGAGTCGGCGGCCGGCAGGTCCCACCACAGCTGCGCTTTCTGGCCCATGATCAGTGCGATCTGCCGGCGCATACGATCGTCGCGCTTCCACGGCACGTGACCCAGGACGCGTGCGTCGCCGCCGCTCGGGTGGATGATGCCGGCCAGCATCTTGACCACCGTCGTCTTGCCGGCGCCATTGGCACCCAGCAGGCCGACGATCTCGCCTTCATCGACGCGGAAGCTCACGCCACGCACCGCTTCCTTGGCCACTTTCTCGCGCAGTAGCAGTGACTTGACGGAACCCCACAGGCCGGGCTGCTTGCGATGGACGTAAAAGGTCTTGCGCAGATCGGTGGCTTCGATCACGGGGCTGGTGTCCTCGGGGCTGGTGTCCTCGGGGCTGGTGTTCTAGGGGCTGGCTCGTCCACCGCGCGCAACGCTCCGCCCTCGGTCAGCTCATAGCTCGTACCGACGGCCACGTCGGTGAAGGTCTGGACGCCGCCGCCGGGCCAGCGCACTTCCAGGCTGTCGATCTTCTGCGCCTGGCCGACGCCGATCTCCTGGCGCAGGGGGGAGCCACCGAAGGAGCCGCCGGTGCCGACCAGCCGGTGCACGCTGCGCTGGCGTGCGCCGTCGCGGAAGGTGAGCGTGAGGCGAGCGCCGATGGCGGCCCGATTGCTGCGTTGGCCGTGCAGGCGCAGCTTGAGCCAATGATTCTTGAAGCCAGGGTTGCGGTAGAGCACGCTGGGGTAGTTGTCGCCCGGATAAGCGCCGCCCATCTGCTCGAAGACATCCTGGTCGCCATCTTCGTCGACGTCCGCGAAGGCGACGCCGTGGCCTTTCTGCAGGTGGCCGAAGCGGCCGGCGAAGGAGACGTCGACGAAGCGCTGACCGCCATCGTTGCGGTACATCAGGTTGGGCATCAAGGCCTCGAAGGGCGGCACGCCGGTGCCTAGGTAGACGTCGAGGAAGCCGTCGTTGTCGAGGTCACCGAAGTTGCTGCCCATCGGCAGAGCGGGTGCACCCAGGCCGAGTTGACGACTGATCTCGGTGAAGCGATGGCCGCCGGGGGCTTGTGGGTCGGCGCCGTCATTGCGATAGAGGCGCGGGTGAAAGCTGGTCACGGGGGCCTCGGTGGCGCTGGCGGCGAAGTAGAACCTCGCGATGTCGATCGTGCCGGCGTTGTAGTCGTTGACCCACAGGTCGAGGTCGCCGTCGTTGTCGTAGTCGAAGAACCAGGTGGCGAAGCTGCGGTCGCGCGGGGCATCGACACCGAGCTGGGGCGCGACATCGGTGAAGGTGCCGTTGCCGTTGTTGCGCCACAAGCGGTTGGGGCCCAGGTTGGAGGTGTAGAGGTCGGGGTCGCCATCGTCGTCGTAGTCGCCCCAGGCGACGCCCTTGGTCCAGTGCACCCCGTCGGCAACGCCAGCCTGGCGCGTGACGTCGGTAAAGCGCAGGCGGCCGGTCGCCGCGTCGAGATCGTTGCGGAAGAGCTGTGACGGATAGGCGCCGCCGTAGGGACCTTCATTGCCGATATAGAGGTCGAGGTCACCGTCCAAGTCGTAATCGGCCCAGGCGGCGGTCTGCGTTGGGTAGGCGGGCGTGGCCAGGCCGGCTTCGGCGGTGACGTCGACGAAGTTGCCCGAGCCGCCATTGAGCAGGAGCGAGTTGCGCATTTGGCCGTCGGCACCGAACCAGCCGCCGCGCAGCACCAGGATGTCGAGATCGCCATCGTTGTCGACATCGGCGTGCACCATGTTGAGACCGCCCAGCTGGCCGTGCAGGCCGGCGGCTTCGGCACCTTCGGCGAAGTGGCCGCGGCCGTCGTTGACAAAGAAGCGCAGGTGGGAGCACGGGTCGATCGCCGAGGTGACGACATCGAGATGACCGTCGCCGGTGAAGTCGTCGATCAGAGCACCGCCCGAGGTGTCGTTGATGTGCAGGCCGGCGTGATGCGCCGTCTCGGCAAAGGCGGGGAAGCTTTCGCTCGACTGCAGGCGCCGCGGCGGAATGCGCAGCGCTGGCGGCAGCTCTGCTTGCGTGCCCAGCGTCATGGCGGCGACGTTGAGCAGCCAGCGAGCCACGATGTGGCCCGGGATACCGGATAGTACTCCCGTGAAGGCGCGAACCGCCGCTTCCGAGCCGCGCCGGTCGACGTGCCGGCCGCCTTCGGAGATCGGGAAGATGCACATTTCCGGCGTGTGATGGCCGATGCAATTGCTCACTTCGCCCAAGCGCAGAGACGCCAGCCCGAGGTCCATCAGAATCTGCATCTGCAGCCGCACATCGAGGCGTGCCTGCGATGCCAGCTGCAGCGCCAGCTGCAGATTCTCCTGGGCCTCGGCGTTCTGGCCCAACCGCAGCTGTTCCAGGCCGAGTTTCTGCAGCCCGCGCGCCTGGGCGTCGGCGCCCTGGTCCGCGCGCTGCAGCCGCTGGCCCAGCTCGACGACGTGGCGGACTCCGTAGTATTCATTGTCGCTCTGGCGCAGCTGGTGGCACATCTCTAGAAACTCGCGCCGCGTCTGCTCGGGAGTTGTGGCGGCGGAAGCTGGTGCTGCTGTCAGCCATCCCCAGGGCAGCGCCAAGGTGCAGAGCACCGGGAGAAAGAGTCGCGGAGACGGTAAAGACATCGACGGCATTCTCATGCTGTGAGCATAACGTGCCGAACGCGCGAGCGGATGCGGTCGACGCAGGGACGTGGTTGGCGTTCCTGGGCACTTCGTGTATCCTGCCAACTCTGGCGGTGCAAGCTACTTGCGAGGCAGGGCGACGGACGCTCCTGGCCGAACGCCAGCTCCATTGAGTTCCACTTTCGATTCGACCGGCGGAAGAAAACCGAGATCATGAAGGCGCTATTGCTAGCTTGCAGCGCCGAGCAGGAGCGCACATTGCGGCCGGTGCTCGCGGCGCGTGGTTTGGAAGTCACGGCGGCAGCGGATCTGCAGGCGGCGCAAGCTGAATTGCAGCAGGCGTTATGCCGGCTGGTGCTGTGCGGTGAGGTCGATGAAGAGCAGCTCTTGCAGCTGCGCGCGCAGGCGCCGAGCGGCGAACGCCAGGTGCTGCTGGTCGACGACCCGCCGGGCAACGGTCAGGCGCGCGACACGGCGGAGTTGGAGCGTTTGCTGCGCGCCGGCGCCGACGACTTTCTGCTGCTACCGATGGAAGGCGAGGGCCTGACCCTGCGGCTGGCCGCGGCGCAGCGACGGCTGCAGACTCGTGGTCCAGCCAGTGCGCCACCCGAGCAGGTCGGCGGTGAGCTGCGGCGCTTGCTGACCGCACCGTACGAGGACTTCGGCGAGGGCGACCTGCCGTCCTGGGCTCTGCCGCTGCGCATGCTGATGCAGCAGCTCAAGGCGGTGCTGTGGACCACCGACCGCCGTCTACGCATCACCTCCGTCCATGGTTCGGGCATCGAAGCTCTGAGCATTCAGCCGCAGCGCGTGCTCAACAAGGGGGTGGTCGAAGCCTTCGGCCGCGATGCCACGAGCACGCTGCCTCTGCGTTTGCTACGCAAGGCGATGCGGGGCCAGTCGGTGACCTTCGAGGTCACCTGGGGTGAGTTCACCCTGGAGAACTACGTCGAGCCGCTGCGCGACAACGAGGGCCGTGTCGTCGGCTGCATCGGCGTCGCGGTCGACATCTCGCAGCGACGCCAGGCCGAGGAGGCACTGAGCCTGCAGGAAGCCTACTTCCAGCAGCTGTTCGAGAACTCGCCCCAGGGCATCGTCATCCTCGACGCCAAGGACCGCGTGGTCAACGTCAACAGCGGTTTCGAAGAGCTATTCGGGTACAGCAACGACGAGGTGCGCAGCCGCTCGCTCAACGCCGTCATTGTGCCGCGTGGCATGTACGACGAAGCTTCCGCGCTGTCGGCGTCGGTGCTCGACCGCAAGATCATCCAGCAGGAGATCGTGCGCCGGCACAAGGACGGCCGCTTGATCGACGTCTCGGTGATTGGCTTCCCGATCAAGATTCACAAGCGCGTGGTCGGTGTCTTCGGTATCTACAACGACATCACCGAGCGCAAGCGGGCCGAGGAGCGACTGCGCCACGATGCCATGCACGACTCGCTCACCGGCTTGCCCAACCGCAACCTGGTGCTCGACCGCTTGAAGCAGAGCCTGGCGCGCAATCGGCGCAATCCCGACTATCGCTTCGGCGTCTTGTTCATCGATCTCGATCGCTTCAAGATCGTCAACGATAGTCTGGGTCATGGTCTTGGCGACGAGTTGTTGATCCGCATCGCCAACCGCATTCGCAACGCGCTGCGTCCCGGCGACACGGTCGCGCGCGTCGGCGGCGACGAGTTCATCCTGCTGCTCGAGGACATTGCCGGTGTGCGCGAAGCGATCCGCGTTGCCGAGCGGGTGCAGCGCGAGCTGGCGGCGCCGTTCAACCTGGCCGGTCACGAGCTGTTCACCGGTGCCAGCATCGGGATCGTGCTCAGTGCGTCGAGCTATCAGCGGCCCGAGGACCTGATCCGCGACGCCGATATTGCGCTCTACAAGGCCAAGGCACGCGGTCGCGCCTGCCATGCTGTGTTCGACGCCCAGATGCACACCGTCGCTATGGACCGTCTGCGTCTCGAGACTGACCTGCGTCGGGCGCTCGAACGCCAGGAGTTCCGCCTGCGCTATCAGCCGATCGTGCACCTGACCGACAAGCAGGGTAGCGCTGGCGGCATCGTGGCCTTCGAGGCGCTGCTGCGCTGGCAGCACCCGCAACGTGGCTTGCTGCTGCCCGGGCATTTCCTGGAGGCGGCCGAGGAAACCGGCTTGATCGTGCCCATCGGTCGCTTCGTGCTGGCTGAGGCTTGCCGTCAGTTGCAGCGCTTGCACCAGCAGCTGGGTGCCAACGACTTGGCGATCAGCGTCAACCTGTCGACCAAGCAGTTCTTGCAGGCCGATCTGCTCGACCTGATCGACAGCGCGCTCGAATCCGGTGAGCTCGATCCGCGGCGCCTGCATTTGGAGATCACCGAGAGCGTCATCATGCACGACTCGGAGAACGCGGTTTCCACGCTCACCAAGCTTAAACAGCGTGGTATTGGGCTGTTTCTCGACGACTTCGGGACCGGCTACTCGTCGCTGAGCTATCTGCAGAATTTCCCGATCGACACGCTCAAGGTCGACCGTTCCTTCGTCTCGCGCCTGCATGACCGCGACGGCAAGCCCGAGATCGTCGGCGCTATCGTCAACCTGGCCCACAACCTCAAACTGGACGTGGTCGCCGAGGGCATCGAGACCTCCGAGCAGCTCTCGACGCTGCGCAACATGGGCTGCCAGTTTGGCCAGGGCCTGCTGATTTCCGAGCCGCTGGATGCCGCCGCCGCCGCCGCGCTGGTCCAGCGCAAGCCCACCTGGTAGACGCGGAGCCGCCTGCGATGCCGCCGACGGAACCCACCGCCAGCGCTGCTTGCCACGCAAAGACCGTGTCCGAGGACGCGCGGCCGGGTGATGAGGCTGTTCGCATTGACGCTGCGATGCACGAACTGCGTGCCGGCGTGCGGCGCCAGCGGGCCGCGACCGCCGCGCTCGAAGCTGCCCGTCAGCAACTGCCACCGGGGGGTGGCGGTCTGAGCGTGATCGCCGAGCTGCGCGAGCCAGTGTGCACGTCCGGCATTCCGGTGTTCGGTCGTTTGCTGGTGCTGGCACGCCGCGTCGTGCTCAAACTGTTCTTGGGCTGGTACCTGCGGCCGGTCCTGCAGCAACAAAGCCGCTTCAACCTGGCGCTGGCCCAGCATCTGGGTGCCCTGGTCGACGCCCAGCGAGCACTGCGCCGTGACCTGGAGGCGCTAGAAGAGGAGCTGCGGGACAGCGAGCCCGCGGCCGGAGTGGGTGAGTCGGAATGAGCGACTCCCCACGGCGGGGACCCGTGCGCCTGGTGATCTGCAGCGCGCAGGTTCCGTTCAGTCGCGGTGGCAATGAAGTCCTGGTGGATACCCTGCACGATCAGCTGCGCGCCCGCGGCTATGCCGTCGACGTCGTGCGCTTGCCGTTCAGCTGGTCGCCACGCCAGCAACTGCTGCAGAGCTGCCTCGCCTGGCGCCTGCTCGACCTGCGAACCGCCGAGGGCCAGCCGGTCGACCGGGTCATTGCCACGCGCTTCCCCTCCTATCTGATCCGCCACCCCGCCAAGGTGGTGTGGCTGGTACACCAGTTTCGCCAGGCGTACGACCTGCGCGGCACCCACTACTCGGATGTCGGTGGTGCCGTCGATGACGAGGATCTGGTGGCGCGTATTCACGCGATGGACGGGCGCGGCTTGGGCGAGGCGCAGGCGGTGCACGCCATCTCGCAGAATGTCGCCGGTCGTCTGCGCCGCCACAACGGTCTGGAAGCGGGGGTGCTCTATCCGCCGCCACCGCACGGTGACGCCTACCGTCAGGAGGGCTACGGTGACTACGTCCTCAGCGTTGGCCGGCTGGATCCGCTCAAGCGTGTCGATCTGTTGCTGCGTTCTCTGGCCGCGACCCGCGAGTCGTCCGGCGCGCGCGCGGTGATCGCGGGCGAAGGTGCCGCCGGTCCTGAGCTGCGGGCGCTGGCGTCCAAGCTCGGCCTCGACGGGCGCGTCGAGTGGCTGGGCCGGGTGAGCGACGAGCGCCTGCTCGACCTCTACGCCGGTGCTCGCGCCGTCTACTACGGGCCGTACGACGAAGACTACGGCTACGTCACCGTCGAGGCGTTCAAGTGCGCGCGGCCAGTTCTCAGCTGGGAGGATGCCGGCGGCGTCCTCGAATTGGTCGACCATGGCGTCAACGGGTATGCCTGTGCCGCTGGCAAGGTCAAGGCCATGGCCCGCTGCCTCAACGATCTCTTCGCCGGTGACGAGCTGCCGCGACGCCTGGGCGAAGCCGGCCGCGAACGCGTGCGTGGCATCGGTTGGCCGGCGGTCATTGAGGGATTGACGGCAGGCTTGCCTGTGCCAGGCGCAGAGCGGGAAGGGGCCTGACGTGAAGTGGGCCTGGTGCAGTCCGCTGCCGCCCGCCGGCTCCGGCATCGCTGACTACAACGCTGAGTTGCTGTCGGCGTTGCAGCCGGCCGTGCGAGGTGACGGGGGCGATGTCGAAGTCCTGGACAACGCCGACTCCGACGCGCTGGCGGCCTTGCCGGCTCGTCTCGAACGCGGCGACTTCGACCTCGCCGTCTACCACCTGGGCAATCATCCCGGCTACCACGCCGCGATCCTGCGCGCCGCCATGGTGCCGGTGAACCGGCAGCGCGGTGTCGCGGTGCTGCACGAGCCGATGCTGCACCACCTGCTGCGCGAGCCGCTCCTCGGCGGGGGTAAGGATGTTGCCTATCTCGACCTGATGGAGCAGGTCTACGGCCAGATCGGCCGTCATGTCGCTGAGCGCTTCCTGCAGGCCGACGGCTTGCCCGAGATGTGGGCTTTTGGCCTGTTCGAGCCGGTGGTCGATGTTTGCCGCGGTGTCGTGGTGTTCAATGAGCCGGCGCGGCAACGCGTGCTCGCCAGCCGTCCGGCGGCAGCCGTCGAGGTGGTGCCGCAGCACGTCGTGATCGAACCGGAACTGCTCGATGGAAGCGCGGATCCCGCCGCGCTGCGCTCGTCTCTCGGTCTACCCACTGGCAACCACCTACCCGCCGAGGCCTTCGTCTTCGGCTGCTTTGGTCACCTGACGCTGCAGAAGCGCCTGCCGGCCATCGTCCGTACTTTCGCCAGTCTGCTCTCCGAGATGCCCCACGACGGGCCGCCCTTGCGTCTGTTGCTGGCTGGCCAACTGGCCGCCAACGTCACCGCCGAGAGCCTGCTGGAGGAAGTTTCCGTGGCCCATCGCGAAGCCGTGCGCGCGGCCATGGTGGTGACTGGACGCCTGCCGATGGACGCCTTCCAGCGCGCGATGGCCGCTTGCGATGTGGCGCTCAATCTACGCTTCCCGAGTGGCGGCGAGACCTCGGCCACGCTGCTGCGCTTGCTGGCGCTGGGCAAACCGACCCTGGTCACCGACGTCGGCTCCTTCGCCAGCCTGCCGCCAGACGTCGCTCTGCGTATCCCACCGGACGACAGCGAAGAGGCGCTGCTCTTGGCTTGTATGCGTCGCCTGGCCACAGATCCGCAACTGCGGTGCGACCTCGGCAATTCCGCGCGCCGCTTTGCTGTTACAGAGCACAGCATGGATGCCTCGATTCGTTCTTGGACGCGCGCCCTCACCCGCATCGCCGACGCCCGGCCCGCCCCCGTCGTCTCGGCTTCGGGAACTGCTCAGGCAAGCCTGCATCTCGACCTCGGCGCCCGTCTCGACGAGCTGGGGCTGGGCGATGACGAAGACTTGCTGCGGGCGGTCGCGCGGGCGACCGTCGAACTGGCTCTGGATCCGGCCTTCTCGCCGAAGCTCAGGGGCAGAACTCAGGCCCTGGCCGCCGGAGTACGCCATGGCCACTGACCGCGACCGTGACCCCCGACCCTCCGGCGAGGGCGAGCGCCCACCGTCGGTACGCCTCCGGCGGCCAGCCGGGGGAGCCGTGGGAATGGCGCCTCCGCTCGACTCAGCACCGGGAGCCTCGGAGGGCGCGCCCTCCCCGGGTGGCGCCGTCAAAGTCCGGGCGAGCGGGGCCGCCACTCGTCGCCGGCGCCCCTGGTTCCGTCTGCTGTTCATCGTCGCGCTGCTCGCGGCCTTGGCCGTGCACATCGTCCATCACTACGTGCCACGGGAGCGCGCCGCGATACCGGCGGCCGGTGACCTGCCGGCACGCCTGCTGGCCGAGGGGCAGTTCGACGCCGTCGTGTGGTTGCCCTATCCGCACCAGAACCTCGAAGCCGCGCTCGGCGACTCGCGTGTCGCCCTGCAGGAAGCTGCCCGCGCCGCCGGGCGGCCGGCGCCGCGCGTCCCGTCGTTCGGCCCGTTCCCGCTGCCGCCGTCGGAAGAACTCACCCTCGCTCTCGACGACGATGGCCGCCGTTTCCAGCTCGTCGCTCGCATCTACCCGGGCCTTGCCCTGGTCGCTCGCCTGGCGGGGCGCCTGGCGTCCAACCCGTGGCTCGAGGGTGGTCCCGTCGTGCTCGACGGGCAACCGGCGCAGGTACGCTGGCAGGACGGCCTGTGGATCGTCGCTTCCGATGCCCAGCCGGGCCCCGAAGACGCTGCCCCCTTGACCGCCGAAGAAGCCGGGCCGCTACGCCGCCCCTTGCTCGCTGCCCTGCGCCTGCGCCAAGCCACCGGTCCGCTGCCTGCCGGTCTCTACCCGCTGGAGCGTCGTCCGGAGCTGGGGCGTGCGGAAAAGGGGAAGGAGGCGGGGCCGCTCGTGCTGCGCCGCGCGGGCGTCGGAGCTGTCGAGCTGCCGCCCGAGAGCCGTCCCGAGACCTTGTGGCAGCCCTACCAGGCTCTGCTCGTCCTGCAATCCGAGACCGGCAGCACCGATGTTGCCGCCTTCCTTCTTTTCCGCGACACCGTTCCCTCCGGTCTGGTCACGGGCGCCACCGATCCGGCCAGCGCCGTCGGGGGCGACAAGCGCGGCTTCGCCCTGCTGCAAGCGCGCACCGGCCGCGACCTCACCCTCGGCGCTGTCGGCGTCTCGGCCCTGCTCGGCAAAGCTGGCTACAGTGGTCAAGCGTCCGGCTGGCGGGTGCAGGCCAACAACGAAGCCAACTTCCTGCGCGGTACCCTGCTCGTCCCGCGGCTGCAACAACTCGTCAACAGCACAGACGGTCCACGCGTCCGCTTCGCCTTCCTCCTCGATCCAGCCGCCGCCGACCCTGTTCTCGCCGACCTCGAAGCCGGCACCGAACGTCTGCTGATCAGCGACCTCTCCGAAGCCGCCCAGCTGCGCGCCCTGCGCCGCCTGCTGCAACAGCTCGATCACGCCGGCCGTATCCGCGTCACCGTTACCGAGCCGGCCGGATTCGAGCTGGTCGTGGAGTGATGGGTGGTGAGGTGCCGTGTGCGGGTGCGGAAATTGACACCTCTCCCTCTCTTGCCGTAAGCTCACGACCTTGTCCGTGGGAGGGCTACGCAAATCATGCTCGTTCGTTTCGAAGACATCCGCGAAGAGCCTTTCCAGTGGCAGGAAACCGTCGACATCTCGCCTGACTCCTTGGAGCAGCCCAACCTTCAGAGCCTGGGGCCGGTCTCGTGGCGCGGACGCGTCACGTACGCCGAGCCGGGTTTTCATCTCAGCGCACGTTTGCAGTACGAGCAGCAGCTGGAGTGCATCCGCTGTCTGCAGCCGGCGGTGCAAGAGGTGAATTCGGAGGTCGAGCTGATGATCTTCGCTCACGGGGACCAGCGGGGGGCCGGCGACTACGAATTGCAGGAACGCGACATGAGCATTGTCCACGTGACGGGCGAAACGCTGGATCTGGAGCCCATCTTGCGCGAGCAGATGCAGCTGAATGTCCCCATGCGGGCGTTGTGCAAAGACGACTGCGCCGGGCTCTGTCCAGTGTGTGGCATCAACCGCAACGAAGCCTCCTGCGATTGCCAGAACGAAACCACCGATCCCCGCTGGGCGGGGTTGCAAGCCTTGCGCGGCCAGCTCGGCGACGACGGATAGCTAGACGATGAATAGCTAGAACGACCGGCCCTGTATGACCGCCATCCGACTGATCGCAGTAGAGACAATTCAACGAAGGAGCCGCCATGGCCAACCCCAAGCGACGCCATTCCAAGTCCCGCCGTAACAAGCGCCGCGCGCACGATGCTCTGACGCGTCCGACCGCCTCGACATGCGCAAACTGCGGCGAAGTCAAGTTACCGCACCGTGCCTGCCCGAGCTGCGGAGAATACCGTGGCCGTACCGTGATCGAGGTCGAGGATTCACTCTGATCAGCGGCTAGCATGCTGACGCGGGATCCAGCCGAGCGGACATGCGTATTGCCGTAGATGCCATGGGCGGCGACGATGCACCCAGGGAGGTGGTCGCCGGTGCCTTTCAGGTCGCCACGCGCAATCGCATCTCGATCCTGCTGGTCGGCGACGAAGCCAAGGTCGGCCCAGAACTCGAGAAGCTCGGTGACCACGGCGGCCGCATCGTCATCCACCATGCCGAAGAGGTCGTGGGGATGGAAGACACCGCGACCGCGCCGATCCGCAAGAAGAAGCGGTCGTCGATTCGCCTGTGTGCCGAGCTGGTGCACCGCGGTGAGGCGCAGGCAATGGTGTCCGCCGGCAATACCGGCGCGGTGATGATCGCTGCCAAGATGATCATCGGCACGATTCCTGGAGTCGATCGGCCGGCGCTCGCCGCCGCTTTCCCCAATCCACGCGGTCGCACCGTGGTGCTGGACGTCGGAGCCAATGTCGAGACGCGGCCCGCCTACCTACGCCAATTCGCCGTCATGGGACACAGCTACGCCCAGGCGGTGCATCATCTGGAGACACCGCGTATCGGCTTGATGTCGATCGGCGAAGAAGACAGCAAAGGAACCGACACCACCCGCGAGACCCTCCGCGTGCTCAAGACCACCGGCCTCAATTTCGTCGGCAACGTCGAGGGGCGGGACGTCTTCAACGGGGAAGTGGATGTCATCGTGTGCGATGGCTTTGTCGGCAACGTGCTACTCAAGAGTGCCGAGGCGATGGCGGAACAACTCAAACGCATGCTCTACGAAGAACTCGACCGCAGCCCGCAGGCCCGGCTGGGCGCCAAGCTGGCGGGACCTGCCCTGCGTCGGCTGGCTCGCCGTACCGACTATCGCGAGTACGGCGGCGCGCCGTTGCTAGGCCTGTGTGCCGGTTGCTTCATCGCTCACGGAAGTTCCAACGCGCGGGCGATTCAGAACTCGATCCTGCGCGCTGTCGAGTTCACGCAGGCGCGGGTACACGAGAAGATTCGCGACAAGGTCGCCGTGCTGCACGATCAGGAGGCACTGCTGCTCTCCTCGACCGAGGCGGGACCGGATATGACTGAGCCCAAGGCGGAGAAGAAGACATGACAGCGATCGGATTCATTTTTCCCGGGCAAGGGTCCCAGAAGGTCGGCATGGGCCGCGACTGGGCCGAGGCCGTGCCGGAAGTGCGTCACACCTTCGAGGAGGCTGACGACGCGCTCGGGGTCCACCTCTCCCGCTTGTGCTGGGAAGGTCCCGAAGACGAGCTCAATCTGACCATCAACACGCAGCCGGCGCTACTCGCCTGCTCGATCGCCATTCTGCGCGTCGCACAAGCACAAGCCGATCTCGACGCCGTCGCGTTCGCTGGCCACAGCCTGGGTGAGTACTCGGCGCTGGTCGCCGCCGGCTCCCTCGACTTCGGCGACGCGCTGCGCCTGGTGCGCGAGCGCGGCCGTTTCATGCAGCAGGCGGTGCCGCTGGGCGAAGGCGCCATGGCGGCGATCATCGGCCTGAGCGTTGAGCACATCGTCGAGTTGACCGAGCAGGCCAAGCGCAATGGCGAGGTCTGTGGCTTGGCCAACCTCAATGGCGAGCTACAGACGGTGATTGCCGGGCACAGCCGGCCGATCGAGGAGACGGTGGGCCTGGCCAAGGCCGCCAAGGCCAAGAAGGCGGTGGTGCTGCCCGTATCGGCGCCCTTCCACTCGCCGCTCATGGCGCCGGCGCGCGAGCGCCTGACGCCGCTGCTTGGCGATACCGCATTTCGCGCCCCGGGACAGCCCGTGGTCTGCAACGTCGACGCACGCCCGGTTACTGACGGGGATACCGCCCGTGATGCCCTGATTCGTCAAGTCGATGCACCCGTGCGCTGGGTCGAGTGCGCGACCTGTATGGCCGAAGAACTGGGCGTCGGTACCTTCCTGGAAATCGGCCCTGGCAAAGTGCTGACCGGAATGACCCGTCGTATCGTCGACGGTTCCTCGTGTACCAGCCTGCAGGATCCCAAGAGTCTGGACCGCTACCTGTCCAAGAGTGACGGCGGTTCGGGCGACGACTGAAGGAGAACACCGCATGTTTCGATTGGACGGCAAGACGGCGCTGGTGACCGGCGCTTCCCAGGGGATTGGCGAGGCGATCGCGCGTCGACTGGCACAGCAAGGGGCGCGCGTCATCCTGGCAGCGCGCTCGGTCGACAAGCTGCAGGCCTTGCAGCAGGAACTCACCGACGCGGGAGCGCAAGCCACGGTACTGCCGCTCGATCTGTCGCAGGCGGCGGAGCTGGAGGCCCGCGTCAAGGAACTGCCGGAAGACTGGGCCAACATCGACATCCTGGTCAACAACGCTGGCATCACTGCCGACAACCTGCTCGCACGCATGGGGCTCGATGACTGGCAGCGTGTGCTGGATACCAACCTCACCGGCACCTTCGCGCTGACCAAGTCGCAGGTACGCGGCATGATGCGTCGGCGCAGCGGCCGTATCATCAACATCTCGTCGGTGACCGGCCTGATGGGCAATCCCGGGCAGGCCAACTACGCCGCCGCCAAGGCCGGCCTGATCGGTTTCAGCAAGTCGCTGGCACGCGAATTGGGCAGCCGTGGTATTACCGTCAACGTCGTCGCTCCGGGTCTGATCGAGACGGCGATGACCGAAGGTTTGCCCGAGAAGGCACGCCAAGCGTTGACTGAGAACATCGTGGCCAAGCGCCTTGGCGATGTCGACGACATCGCTGCCGCCGTCGTTTACCTGGCCAGCGACGAAGCTGCCTACGTCACCGGTACCGTGCTCAACGTCTCTGGCGGCCTCTACATCTGATCTCGTAGCCGCGGCCTGGGTGACCAAGAGTTGCGTCAGGCCACCGGTTCATGCGATGCTCTCGGCGGAACCGGAACCCGTCGAGCCAAAGCGATCGAACACCCGGACTCCTCGCCAGGATGTCCTCCGAAGAGGTTCGGTTCCGAAACATCCAAAAAGCTCCGGGCTCGACTTCGACTTTGACCTCGGTGCGTGGTACCAACATCCTGGCGCCAGGCACCTACAAGGCTCGATCGTGTCGAACCCGACTTCCTTGAGACCCGTAAATTCCAAAGACCCCCTAGGGACCCCGTTCTCGTACGGGCTCCGACGTACCCAGGGATAGAGACAGGAGGGACTTGCCCATGTCTGCCGTTGCAAACAAGGTGAAGCAGATCATCGTCGACCAACTTGGTGTGGACGAAGACGAGGTGACCATGGACGCTAGCTTCACCGACGATCTCGGCGCCGACTCCCTCGACATCGTCGAGTTGGTCATGGCCTTCGAAGAAGAATTCAACATCGAGATCCCGGACGAAGAAGCCGAGAAGATCAGCCGCGTCAAGGAAGCCGTTTCGCACATCGAAGCGGCGGCGAAAGACGCCGAGTAATTCCTTCGGCTCCTGCGAGGACTCCCCAAGTTGAGCAGAAAGGTCATTGAGACGCGTCGGGTTGCCGTCACTGGTATCGGTCTGGTTTCCGCCCTCGGGGTGGGGACCGAGATCAACTGGCGGTACCTGCGCGAGGGTAAGAGCGGCGCCGCCCGGATCGACCGCTTCGACCCCTCGGAGTTCACCTCACAAATCGCTGCCCAGGTTACCGATTTCGATCCGCTGGACTACCTGCCGAAGAAGGAGGTCAAGAAGACCGACTCTTTCACGCAGTATGCCCTAGCGGCTTCGACCTTCGCCATTGAGGACAGCGGCCTGGTGATCGATGGCAGCAACGACGAACGCGTCGGTGTCATCATCGGCTCCGGTATCGGCGGTTTGCCGCTGATCGAGGCGACGCACGAGGTGTACATGGAGCGAGGGCCGAGTCGGATCTCGCCCTTCTTCATTCCGGCGATGATCTCCAACTTGGCGGCCGGCCAGGTGTCGATCCGCTTCGGGGCCAAAGGCCCGAACACGACGCCGTGCACCGCCTGTACCACCGGCTTGCACGCTGTCGGAGATGCCTTCCGGCAGATTCAGCTCGGCTATGCCGACGCCATGATCGCTGGCGGTGCCGAGGGGCAGATCACGCCTCTCGGCGTCGGTGGCTTCTGTGCGATGAAAGCCCTTACCACGCGCAACGACGAGCCGGCAAAGGCGTCGCGGCCGTGGGACAAAGATCGGGACGGTTTCTTGGTTGGCGAAGGTTCCGGCATCTTGGTCTTGGAAGCTCTGGACCAAGCGCAGGCGCGCGGGGCCACCATCTACGCCGAGGTCGTCGGCTACGGCATGAGCGCCGATGCCTACCACATCTCGGCACCACATCCGGACGGCGATGGCGCCGCCCGCGTCATGGCGGCCGCGCTCAAGGACGCCGAACTGCCGCCCGAGAGCATCGGCTACGTCAACGCCCACGGTACCTCGACTCCTCTAGGTGACCTCTCCGAAGTGCGGGCCGTGCGGCGAGTGTTCGGTGAGCATGCCGAGCGATTGGCGGTGTCCTCGACCAAGAGTTGCACGGGCCATATGTTGGGTGCAGCCGGCGGCTTCGAAGCCGGGGTGCTGGCGCTGGCGTTGCACGATCAGACCCTGCCGCCGACCATCAACCTGGACGAACCCGGCGAAGAATGTGACTTGGATTTCGTACCCAACACCGCGCGTGTGGTGGAGGGTTTGGAATATGCCTTGACCAACAGCTTCGGTTTCGGCGGCACCAACGGTGCGCTGATTCTGAGGCGCTGGTCGGGCGCGTAAGCCGGTAACGGCTCGGTAGGGGCGTCGCTTCTGGCGCCTCACTCACCGTGCTCCGGTGAAGCAGTATCCCGATGAATCGTCGGGGTACCGATTGCATGCGACGGTCTCCGTACCACTTCGAGCCCGCGGAACACCTGCCGCAACTGACGGCAGTGATCCGCGAGCTGGAGGCGCTGGAGGACGTGGCGCCTCGGGATCTGGACCGCATCCAGCGCCGTCATCCCAAGCGAGATGGCCGGGTGTTTTCCAAGAGCGAGATCATCCGCGGCTACCGCTACTTGCAGCGCCAGCGAGGTCTCGACCCGGACGCCGGTCGTCTCGTCGAGCGCCTGCAGATGAAACCCGTGCGGACGCACAGCGGGGTGGCGCCGGTGACCGTGCTGACCAAACCGTATCCGTGTCCCGGGCGATGCATTTTCTGTCCCAACGACGTGCGCATGCCCAAGAGCTACCTGTCCAACGAACCCGGAGCCCAACGAGCCGCCAGCCATGGATTCGACCCCTACCTACAGACCTACTTCCGGCTACGCAGCCTGCGCAACATGGGGCACCGCGTGGACAAGGTCGAGCTGATCGTGCTGGGTGGTACCTGGTCCTTCTATCCGGAGCCCTACCAAATCTGGTTCCTCAAGCGCTGCTTCGACGCTCTCAACGATTTCGCCGACCGTGACGGTCCGCGGGACGATCCCGACGCCCTGGCGCCGGACGACGCCGTGCCCTTCGACCAGCTCGACGAGATCGGCGTCGCCGCGCACGCCGACCGTCTGGAGCGAAGCTACAACCAGGTGGTCAGCGAGCACCTGCAGCAGCATCTCGACGGTCGCCTGCTGCCTGACGACGAGCACGCCGACTGGAGCGATCTCGAGTCCGTCCAGCGCGTCAACGAGGGACAGAAGGTGCGCTGCGTCGGCCTGGTGCTCGAGACGCGGCCCGACCACATCAGCGAAGACGAAGTCATCCGGGTGCGCCGCCTGGGCGCCACCAAGGTCCAGATCGGTATCCAGAGCCTGAACGATGTCGTGCTCGCAGCCAATCGCCGAGGCCACGACGTCGCCGCCACGCGCCGCGCGTTCCGGCTGCTGCGCGCCATGGGCTTCAAGTTGCACGCGCACTGGATGCCCAACCTCTATGGCTCCAACCCGCAAGCCGACCTCGACGACTTCGAGCGCCTGTTCGGCGACCCTGACTTCTGTCCCGACGAACTCAAGCTCTACCCCTGCTCCCTGATCGAGAGCGCCGAGCTGATGGTGCAGTATCGGGCTGGTGCGTGGCGCCCGTATAGCGACGACGAACTGCTCGGTGTGGTCACGGGCTGTCTCGAGCGGACGCCGCCCTGGTGCCGGCTGACCCGCGTCATTCGCGACATCCCGTCGCAGGACATCGTGGTCGGCAACAAGCAGACCAACTTCCGCGAAGTTGCCGAGCGCGCCCTGGCCGAGCGGGGAGGCGGCAGTCGCGACATCCGCAGCCGCGAGATTCGCCGCCGCCAGGTGAAAGACGACGAGCTGCACCTCGACGCGATCGAGTACACCAGCGCCGTTGGTCGCGAAGTCTTCCTACAGTTCATCACCGACGCCGACGAGATCGCCGGTTTCCTGCGGCTGTCGCTGCCTTCCGAGCCCGTCTTCCTGGACGAGATCGCCGACAGCGCGATGGTGCGTGAAGTGCACGTCTACGGTGCGCTGGCGGGCTTCCAGAGTGCGGGCGAGACGTCCCCATCTCACCCCAAGACCCAAGATCCCAGAACCCAGCACCCCGAGATTCAACACCCCAAGACCCAGCATCGGGGCCTCGGTCGCCGTCTGCTCGACGAGGCCGCCCGCCGGGCCGTCGAGGCCGGCTTTCACGACCTCGCCGTCATTTCCTCTGTCGGCACCCGTGACTACTACCGCCGCCAGGGCTTCACCGACGGTGAGCTCTACCAACACCTTTCGCTCGTCCACTGATCGCGCATTATGAAACGAACTCTCTTCTTGCTCACGCCGATCTTCCTGATCGTCATTGGCGTCTTCTACTACACGGCCTACCGCAAGACGCGCTCCCAGACCATCGTCTACCAGGCCCCCGGCGCCGACACTGTGCGCGTCGAGAAGGACCTGATCTACCTGCCGGTGGACGACGAGCGTCCGAATGGAGACACCGCTCGGGCCTTCGACCTGTACCTGCCGCCGGAGCCGTCCGCGCAGCCGCTGCCGGTCGTCGTCCTGGTGCATCCGGACGGTCCCGCCAGCGTCATCGACAACTTCAAAGACTGGGGCCAGATGACCTCGTGGGCCCGCACCTTCGCCGCCTCCGGCCTGGCTGCCGTCACCTTCAATCGGAGTTCCACCGAACTGCTGAAGGACATCGAAGTTGTCGCCGCCGAGGTCGAGGCGATGCTGGCCTACCTCCAGCAGCACGGCGAACGCCTCGGCATCGATCCACAGCGCATCGGCATCTGGGCCAACTCCTCGGCGCCGCCGTTCGCCCTGCGTGCCGTCCTGCGTGATCGTCCCGCAAACGTGCGCGCCATCGCCATCTACTACGGGGCCGTCAGTTTCGACGCCTTCCCGGCCGTGCACACGCGCGACGCCGAGCCGAGCCTGTGGCACGAATTCGATCTCGCCCGTCATCTCGGTGCATCGGGCCACCTGGACCCACCATCGACCGACGCTGAGAGCGGCCCCGTCCAAGATTTGCCCGCCATGCTCGTGGCGATCGCCGGCAAGGACACCCCCGAGCTGAACACCGCCCTCACCAACTTCATCGATGCCGCACGCGCCCACGGCGGCGACGTCACCGTACTCGAACATCCCGAAGGCGACCACGCCTTCGACCTGGGTAGCGATACCGACACGACGCGCAACATCGTGCGTCAGACCATCGAGTTCTTCCAACATCACCTCACGGAGGCCCGAGGATGAGCTTCCAGACCCCGACTTTCGAGCCCGGAGACACCGTCTCCCACCGCCACAACCCAGACCTCGGCCCCGGCCGCATCGTCAGCCTCGATCCGCGGCGCATCCAGGTCGAGTTCCCCGACGCGCGCAAGGTTCTGTTCATCTCCGCCGCCGCCGATGCCCTCGAAAGGCTGGAGCTACACGCCGGCGGTAAGGCGCGCTATCGCGTCACCGGCAAGAAAGTCGGCTTGGTCAAGCCGAGTGACGACGGCGAGCACTGGCACCTGACTAACGGTGAGACCGTTCTCGCCTCCGAGTTGTTGCCGCTGCCGCAGCCGCCGTCACCGTTGGAGCGTCTGGCCTCCGGCAAGGTCGACGCCTTCGAAGACTTCCGCAACCGCCTCGACGCCCTGCGTCTGCTGCGCCTGCGCGAAGCTCAGGGCCTCGGCTCCTTCCTCGGTGGCCGTATCCGTCTCTTCCCGCACCAGCTCTACGTCGCCGAGAAAGCCTGCCACAGCGATCCCGTGCGCTGGCTGCTGGCCGACGAGGTCGGCCTCGGCAAGACCGTCGAAGCCTGCCTCATTCTGCAGCGCCTGGTGCACACGGGGCGTGCCGGTAAGATCCTGGTGCTGGCGCCCGAAACCCTCACCGTGCAGTGGCTCGGCGAGCTGTGGCGCAAACACCACCAGGTCTTCGCCCTGCTCGACCACAAGCGCCTCGCCGACGTCCACCGCGACTTCGGTCGTCGTCTCAACCCCTTCGAGGTCTACACCCGCGCCATCCTCAGCTTCGAGCTGCTACAAGAGCGGCCCAGCCTGGCACGCCAAGCCGTCGAGGCCGGCATCGACCTGCTCGTGGTCGACGAAGCCCACCACCTCAAGCGTCCGCCCAAGCACAGCGGCAACCTGCTCTATCGCGCTGTCCAGCGCATTACCAAGCAGGGCAATCACGTGCTGCTGCTCTCCGCCACACCGCTGGAAGAAGACGCCCACGGCTTCTTCCGCCTGCTGCAGATGCTGCGACCGGAAGAGTTCGCCGAGTCCTCCAGCTTCGAGAAGCGTCTGCGGGCACGGCGCCCCCTGCCGCCTTGCACCAGCGCTACCCGCCGCCGCGACATCGGCGGCCTGCCGCCGCGCAAGGCCTTCCCGGTCAACCTGCGCAAAGTCGACTGGGCCCCCTGGTCGCGCATCGAACTCGAACTCCGCCGCCTGACGGCACGCAGTCCCACGCAGCGCAAGCGCCGCCTCGAGCAGCTCGAGCGCTCCCTGTCCTCTCCGGCGTCCCTGCTCAACCTGTTGGACATCGAAGAGATCAAGGAACCGGTCGATCCGAAGGCCGAGGACGGCAAGAAGAACGGGGACAGCAAGAAGGTCGAAACGCCCGCGGAGGCGCCCGTCGCAGCAGCCGCACCGGCACCGCCGACCAAGCGCATCGGCAGACCCAAGGGCACGGCGATCGACGAAGAAGAGTACCCCGGCGAAGGCAAACCCCCGAGCCGTCGTGGCCGGGCCGCCCGCGGCCGTGGCCGCTGGCGCCGCCGCCGGGGCCGTGGAGAGGAGGGGGGCGTCAATCCGGTCGAGATCGAGACCAAGGTCGCCGAACTGGCGCGTGACCTGCTCGACGACAACGACGCCGCCGATCCCGAAAAGGATCCCCGCCTCGCCTGGCTGCTCGAACAGCTGCCGCAGTGGCGCAAAGACGGCGACAAGGTCCTGCTTTTCGTCGCCTGGAAAGACAGCATGGACGCGCTCAAGAAGGCGATCGAGTGGCACGGCCAGACCCGCGTCAGCCTGTTTCACGAAGAGCTTTCCCCTGAGCGCCGCGACCTCGAAGTCGCGCAGTTCCGCCTGCCCGAAGGCCCCACCTTGCTGCTCTCCACCGAGTGTGGCGGCGAGGGTCGAAACTTCGAGTTCTGCCGCCGCCTGGTGCTCTACGATTTGCCCCTCGATCCCGCCAAAGTCGAGCAGCGCATCGGCCGTCTCGATCGCATCGGCCGTAAAGTGCCCACCGAGATCGTCTACTTCCGGCCACCCCGGGGCCTCGGCCGCGTCGCCGTCGAGTTGTACGAGAAACTCGGCGTCTTCCGCGAACCGCAAAGTGGCATGGTGCGCGAACTCGATCGCATCGCCGAGCGTCTGCGCGACATGGCTCTGGCCAAGCGTCCCCCCGAGCCCGACGCCTTTGACGATCTCCTCGACTCCGCACGAAAGAGCCGCAACCGCATCCGCCGTGCCGCCTACCACGAGCTGCACCGCGCTCCCTACCGCCGCCGCATGGCCAAGGACATCCTCCAGCGCGTGCCACCCGACCTCGACGAACTCAACGAAGACGTCGTCCTGCGCGCCGCCGCCCGCTTCGGCTTCAAGATCGAGGAACGTCGCGGCCCCCGCGCCAACTACATCGAACTAGGCTCCGAAGCCCTGGTCGACCGCCTCCCCGGCGTCAAACCCGGCTCCCGCTTCCTCGGCACCTTCGACCGCGAATTCGCCGTCGAAGACGAAGGCATGGACTACTTCGCCTCCGGCCACCCCCTGGTCGAGGGTGTCCTCGCCGAACTCGAAGACGGTCCCCGCGGCCGCTCCGCGGTCTTCCGTCTGGACGGTGACGAAGAAACCTTCGGTCTGCTCGCCCTCTACAAGAAAGGCCCCGAGTTCGAGGCCGTCGCGGTCGATAGGGAAGGCAACAAGCGTCCCGACCTGGTGCAGATCATCCTGGAAGGCGAACAGAAGGTCCATCGCGTCGATGCCCCCAAGTGGACCGGCCAAGCCGGCTGGAAGCCAACCCTGGAGCGCATCGCCAAGTACCTGCCGCACGATCGTCCACAAGCGGTAGCGGCGTTCCGCGTCAAGAAGGTGACCGGGGACTGAGAGCGTCCTGGTGGACGAAAAAACGAGGCGCGCCCTCAACGCCATCAACCGCCACTTCTACCAGCACCACGCTGAGCGCTTCAGCGAGACTCGCTCGAAGCCTTGGCAAGGTTGGGATTACGTCGTGCGTCGCTTGCTGGAACGCTCGGTAGGGAAACCGGCGGAGCCTTTGCGCGTGCTGGACGTGGGCTGTGGCAACGGGCGGTTCGGGGAGCTACTGCACCAGAAGTTCCCGCGGGCCGTCGAGTACCTCGGCATTGACTCCAGCGCGCCGCTCCTGGAGCACGCGCGCGCGCGACTGCAGGGGCGAGGGGACTGGGATGTCGAATTCGTCCAGCACGACTTCGTGGAAGCTGGGCTGGCAGAAGTGGTGGGCGAGCGATTCGACCTGGTGGTGCTGTTTGGCGTGCTGCACCACATACCGGGTGCCGAGGTGCGACAGCGCTTGGTCGGAGAGTTATTGGGGAGCCTGGCGCCAGGTGGGGAGGTGGTGCTGTCGGTGTGGCGCTTTGCGGAGGACCCGCGGTATGAGCGTCGCGTGGTGAGCTGGGAGGAGCACAACGCGTGGGTGCGGGAGAGCGGGGTGGGCGTCGAGATGCTGGTGGATGCTGGGGAGGTCGAGGAGGGGGATGTGTTGCTGCGGTGGGGTGGGAGGGAGTCGAGTTGGTGGCGGTATTGTCATGCGGTGGGGGAGGGGGAGTTGGGGGAGCTGGTGAAGCGGGGTGGTGGGATTGTGGTGGAAGCGGGGGTGGGGGATGGGGGGAATGGGTACTGGTGGGTCAAGTTGGAGAGTTGATAGCGGTCAGAAGAGCGGTGCGAGGTCGGCTGGGGTGCCTTGACACCTCGGAGGTAGATGACAATACTGGTCTTACCCGCTTCTTACTGAGGGCTCAGCCCCTGACAGAGGACTCAACCATGTCGAGCATACCCGCCACCACCCGACTCTCCACCAAAGGTCAACTCATCATCCCTAAAGACATCCGTGACCGCCACGGCTGGCGTGCCGGAAGTGCGTTGATCGTCGAAGACCGGGGCACAGAAGTCGTATTGCGGTCGCCTCTGGAGATCCCGGAAACGACCTTGGAAGACCTGGTGGGCTGTACCGGCTATTCCGGTCCAAGGCGCTCACTCGAAGAGATGGAAGAGGCGATCGCGAGGGGGGCGAGGGAGCGGAGATGATCGGGCTCGACACGAATGTCCTAGTGAGAATCGTGACGCGTGATGATCCCGAACAGCTTCCTGCCGCTATGGCAGTCATGGAAGCTGCCCGGCTTCATGTCACCAAAACGGTGCTGCAAGAGCTGGAGTGGGTGCTGCGCTATAGCTACCGCCTCGGACGCGAAGAGATCAGCCGGGCCTTGGTGGGTTTGCTGGGACTACGGCGCCTGGAAGTGGAAGATCGGGAAGCAGTCGTCAGGGCATACCAGGGATACCAGGTCGGAATGGATTGGGCAGATGCACTCCACTTGGCTTCGAGACCAGCAGGTGGTTCGTTGAGCCGCTTTGCCACGTTCGACCGAAAACTGGCCAAGACGGCGGAAGGTGTCGAGGCAATGCCAGAGGTCGAGCTGCTCGGAGCCTGATCGCCTCGGTGTTAGCTCATCCCGGCAGCTTTGACGCGTCCACATCCTCCGGCACCGCATCCCCTCGACCCTGCAACCACTTGCGGAACGTATCCTTGTCCAGCGCCTTCTCTAGCCCATCCAGGGGATCCGCCGTCCCGGCTTCGACGAGCTTCTTCAGGCTGTCATCCATCGCCACCATGCCGACCTTGCGGCCGCCGGAGATGACGTCGGGGATCTGGTGGGTCTTGCCTTCGCGGATGGCGGAGGAGAGGGCGGGGTTGCGCAGCAATACCTCGACGGCGGCGACGCGGCCTCCGCCTTTTCTGGGCAGGAGCTGCTGGGCGACGATGCCTTGGATGACGCTGGAGAGCACACCGCGGATCTCGTCGATGCGGCTGGCGGGGAAGACGCTGACGATACGGTCGACGGTCTTGGAGGCGGAGTTGGTGTGCAGGGTGCCGAAGACGAGGAGGCCGGTGTCGGCGGCGTTGAGGGCGATGCCGATGGTTTCGACGTCGCGCATTTCGCCGACCAGGACGGCGTCGGGGTCTTCACGTAGGGCCATTCTCAGGGCGTGGGAGAAGCTGGGAGCGTGAGCGCCGATCTCGCGGTGGCTGATGACGCTCTGCTGGTTCTGGTGCACGAACTCGATGGGATCCTCGATGGTGATGAAGTGCATGGGACGCTTCTGGTTCATCTCGTGGATCATGGCGGCCAGGGTGGTGCTCTTGCCGGAGCCGGTGGGGCCGGTGACCAGGACCAAGCCTGAGTTCAGGCGGGTGAGTCTGCGCAGGACGCGCGGGAGCTTGAGATCATCGAGGGTGAGAATCTTGCTCGGGATGATGCGGAAGACGGCGCCCATGCCGCGCTCTTGCTGGAAGAGGTTGACGCGGAACCGGGCGAGGCCGGGGACCTCGTAGGCAAAGTCCATGTCGCCGGTGGCGCGGTAGCGCGACCACAGTTCCGGCGGCGTGACGGGGCGCATCAGGTTTTCGAAGTCGCGGTCGTCGAGCACACGGTAGCGGATGGGCTCGATACGACCGGAGAGGCGCAGCATGGGAGGACGGCCGGCGCTCAGGTGCAGATCGGAGGCGCCGCGGTCTTGCATCAGCTTGAGGA
Organism: uncultured bacterium; assembly: GCA_965368975.1. Lineage (GTDB taxonomy): Bacteria > Acidobacteriota > Thermoanaerobaculia > Multivoradales > JAHZIX01 > CBDUPA01. Next base: position 253,970 of record CBDUPA010000005.1, read on the forward strand.
AGCGGTCGATGCGGTTGGTGCGGTGCTCGGTCTCGACGCTCACGGCGGCTGGCTGGGCTGCTTGTTGAGCTGGCGCCGCGGGTTGAGCTGGTGCCGCGGGCTGGGCCGGTGCTGGCTGAGCTGCGGCTGGCTGGGGTGCGGGCGAGACCGGTGGGGGCGTCGGCGCCGCGGGAGCGGGCGAAGCAGGGGATTGAGTCGCCGGTGCCTGGGGAGCTGCCGGTGCCTGGGGAGCTGCTGGGACCTGCGGCACTGCTGGTGCTGGGGGAGCCGGTTGGGTTGCAGCTGCGGGGGCCGTGTCGTCGGGTGGCAGGTCGATGACTCTTGGCGTCTGTGGGGTGTCGCTCATATCTGGATGCTCATGCGTTGGGTTCCTGCTGGCTGAGGAAGCCGGGATCGCACATGGGGGCGAAGGTGGCGGGCTTGTCGGCAGCCTTCCAGGCGGTCTCGGGGGAAATCAAGTCGGCTTCGACAAGGTCCATGAGGCTCTGGTCGAGCATGCGCATGCCGATCTGGCGACCGATCTGCATCAGGCCGGGAAGCTGGAAGGTCTCGTCGCGGCGGATCGTCGAGCCGACGCTCATGGTGCCCTTGAGGACCTCGAAGGCGGCGACGCGGCCGTGGCCGCTCTTGTGCTGGAGCAGACGCTGGCAGACGATGTACTTGAGCGATTCGGACAGTGCCATGCGCACCTGGGCCTTCTCATCGGCCGGGAAGCTGTCGACCAGGCGATCGATGGTCTGGACGGCATTGGTGGTGTGCAGGGTGCCGATCATGAGGTGACCGGTCTCGGCGGCTTCGAGCGCCATGCGGATGGTGTCGGTGTCGCGCAGCTCGCCCACCACGATGATGTCCGGGTCTTCACGCAGGGCGGCGCGCAGGCCGCTGGCGAAGGCCTTGGTATCGCGGCCCACTTGACGCTGGTTGATCAAGGCCTGCTTGGGTGGATGGACGAACTCGATCGGGTCTTCCAGGCTGATCAGGTGCGACGGCTTGGTCTCGTTGATCAGGTTGATCAGCGCGGTGAGGGTGGTGCTCTTGCCGCAGCCGGAAGGGCCGGAGATGACGATGACGCCCTGGTGGAAGTCGAGCAGTTCCTTGAGCTGTTCGGGCAGGCCGAGTTCGGCGAAGCTGGGCGGTCGGTTGGGGATGACGCGGAAGGAGGCGCACAGGCCGAGACGTTGCTCGTAGGCGTTGGCGCGGTAGCGGCCGACTTCGGGGATGGCGTGGCAGAAGTCGAGGCCCTTCTCTTCCTCCAGGGTCGCCCACTGCTGGTCGTCGAGGGCAGCGCGCAGGTAGGCTGCGCTCTGTTCTGCGGTGATCGGCTTGAGGTGGTCGAGACGGTAGAGGACGCCGTCGCGGCGTACGACGGGCGGCTCGCCGACGCTGATGTGCAGGTCGGAGGCTTCCATGTCGCGGATTTGCACGAGCAGCCGGTCGAGCGGGTTGGAGAGCTTGCTAGTGTCGACCTTCGGGCCGCCTTCGCCTTCCTGGTGTGCGACCTGGAACAGCTCGTTCATGCCGCGTAGCACGTCGTTGGCGCGCAGGCGTACGTCGGCGTCGGGGTCGCGGTCGCGGACTTGCTTGAGGATGCTGAGCAGACGCCGGTCGTTGAACTTGGAGAACGCCTGCAGCACCTCCATGCGTACTTCCGGTCGCGGGTCGCGCAGCAGTTGGCTCAGCGGCTGCAATGACGAGACGGCGCCGATGTGGGCCAGCGCGTCGACGGCGGCCCAGCGGGTGTCTTCATCTTGCAGCATGCGCACCAGATGCGGCACGGCGCGCTCGTCCTTGAGGTTGCCGAGCACTTCACAAGCGGTGACGCGCAGCCACCAGTCCTTGTCTGCCAGCAGCTTGCAGAAGGGCTCGACGAGACGTTTGTCGTTGAAGCCTTCGGCCAGCATCAGCGCGGCGGTACGGATCTCGGGTGTCGGATGGCCGAACAGCTTGACGGCGGCGCGCAGCACCGGCTCGCCGCCTTCGCGCAGGGCCTCGTGGATGCGCAGGCGTAGCCAGCCGGCCATCTTGTGGCCAAGGTTCAGGATCTCGGTAACGGCCTGCTCCGCACTGCTGGAGTCGATCAGGATCTTGATCGCGCTGCGCCGGGTCTGCTCGGTGCCGCGGGGCAGCAGGTCGAGCAGCGAGCGGCGCAGGACTTTCGGGTTGGACTCGAGTTCGCGCCGCAGGTAGCTCTCGGCGATGCGTCGGCTGGCGTCGTCGCCGTCGGCCAGACGGTCGAGCATCAACTCGAGGACGCGCGAGTCGGGAGACGTGGACAGCGCCTTGAGCGCGACCTGGGCCAGCTGCAGGTCTTTGTCGCGGCCCAGCTTGAGCAGCATGTCGAGACGTGCGTCGGGCGGGCTGGTCTCGAGGATCTCGCTCAGCGCCTTGTGACGCATCGCCGCCGGTGCCTCGAACACGGCGCGATCGAGGTAGGACGCCCGGATACTGCCGGGCAGCGCCAGGGCGACTTCCCAGGCGGTGCGCCGCGCTTGCAGGTCGTCGCTGGTCAGCAACTGCTCCATGGCGCCATGGACGGCCGCAGCAGGCAAATGCTCGACCAAGGGCAGCAAGCCCTCGCGCATTTTGGCCGACTTGGTGCCCAGCTCGGTGACGAAAGCTTTGACGCCCTCGGCGTCGGCGCCGCTGACGAATAGCTGGGTGCCGCTCTGGCGTACCGCGCTGTCCTGGTGCACGACCAGCGGCACTAGCTCTGCGCTTTGCTTGGGCGGGCTCTGCTGCAGCTGGGCCAGCAGGGCGTCGCGCTCTGCTGGGTCGCCCCAGCCGCTGGCGGCGAGGGTCTGGACGGGCGTCTTCTTGCTGCCGAAGAGGGCCATGCTCTACCTTCCCGCTAGGGTTCCAGTGTTTGAAGTCCTCGTGACTGGTGGTTGCCTATCCGAGGGTGAAGAAGCACTATTCCAGCGTGAAAAGGGGATCGCCGCCGTCGACGTTCTGCCCCGGTTGCACGTGGAGCTTGGTGACCGTGCCGGCCTGCTCGGCGACGATTTCGTTCTCCATCTTCATCGCCTCGAGCACCACAATGCCCTGGCCTGTCTCGACCTCCGCACCCTCTTCGATGAGCACCGCGACGACGCGTCCGGGCATGTAGGCGGTGACTTCTTGCCGGCCGCCAGTACCCGCGCCGGCGGCGGCTTCCTGGGCCAGGAAGGTCAGCGGGTCGGTGACGGTGGCCAGGCCGTGGCCGCAGTGGCCATTGCTCGGGCTCAGCTGATAACGACCGCTCCCCTGGGGGTGGACGGCGACCTCGAACTGCGACTCGACACTGTGGTTGTCGGCGGTCTCGACGCGCGTACGCAGGCTGTGCAGGTGGGCGCCGATGCGCACCGCGTCGACGTGGTAGCTCGCCTCGCCGACGCGCACTTGCCAGCCATCGCCGACACGTTCGGCGTTCACCCGCTCCTGGCGGCCATCGAAGGTGACGATCAGCTCCATGGGTCTCTCCTCAGACTGGTGCTGCGGCCGCTCTGGCGCCAGTAGGATCGGTACGCGCCGGCACCCTCGGCGGGTACGGACGCCAGTCGTTCGCTGTCTTCGGCGAAGGCCAGGGCGGCGGCGATGAAGGGCAGGTCGGGCAGGTCGTTGCACTCGGTGGGTTGCAACTCGCCAGCCGCCAGCTTGCGCTCGAGCATGTCGTTGTCGAGGTTGCCAGCCAGGAAGTCGGCGTCGTCGAGCAGTGCACGGTAGAGTGGGATGGTGGTGCGGATACCCTCGACGCGCATCTCGGCGAGCGCCCGGCCCATGCGTTGCACGGCCTGCTGGCGGTCCTCGCCGAAGAAGATCAACTTGGCGAGCATCGGGTCGTAGTAAATCGGGACCTCGGCGCCTTCGTAGACGCCGGCATCGACGCGAACGCCCGGACCATCGGGCCAGCGCAGCATGCGGATCAGGCCCGGTGAAGGGGCAAAGCCGCGGTAGGCGTCCTCGGCGTAGAGGCGTAGCTCGATGGCGTGACCGCGCGGTTCGACATCGTCATACCGCGCGTCGAGAGCTTCGCCCCGGGCGACCGCCAGCTGTGCCGCCACCAGGTCGAGGCCGGTGACCATCTCGGTGATCGGGTGCTCGACCTGCAGGCGGGTGTTGACCTCGAGGAAGTAGAAGTCCTTGCCGTTGGCGTCGAGCAGGAACTCGACGGTGCCGGCATTGGTGTAGCCGACCGCGGCGGCGGCGCGCACGGCAGCTTCGCCCATCCGCTTGCGCAGGTCGGCATCGACCACCGGCGACGGTGCTTCTTCGACCACCTTCTGGTGCCGGCGCTGCAGCGAGCACTCACGCTCGCCGAGCGAGACGATCTTGCCGTAATGGTCGCCCAGCACCTGGATCTCGATGTGGCGCGGGCGGACGACGAACTTCTCCATGTAGACGGCGTCGTCGCCGAACGAGGCTTTGGCTTCCGAGCGCGCGGTGCGGAACGCCTTGGGCAGTTCCTCGGCCGAGGGCACCATGCGCATGCCCTTGCCGCCACCGCCGGCCGCCGCCTTGAGCATGACCGGGTAGCCGATCGTCTCGGCTGCAGCGACAGCGGCGTCGACGTCGGGCAGCGGGTCGCGGCCGCCGGGAACCACTGGAACGCCGGCGTCGATCATCATGCGGCGGCTCTCGACCTTCGAGCCCATCGAGGCGATCGCCGACGGCGGTGGTCCGATGAAGATGACGTTCGCGTCGGCGCACATCTGGGCGAATTCGGCGTTCTCGGACAAGAAGCCGTAGCCGGGGTGGATGGCATCGGCGCCGATTTTCACCGCCAAGTCCACGATCGCCTGACCGCGCAGATACGACTCGCTCGAGGGCGCCGGCCCGATGCAATAGGCCTCGTCGGCCAGCAACACCGGCAGCGCTTCGCGGTCGGCTTCGGAGTACACCACCGCCGCGCGGATGCCCTGGTCGCGCAAGCCGCGCAGCACCCGCACCGCGATCTCTCCGCGGTTGGCGATCAATACCTTCTGGATCGTTTTCGTCTCGCTCATGGGACCGCCGATGTTAGCACCATCGGCGGTCCTCCGGACTCCGAGTCAGTCGGTCTCGTTGCAGGTACCAATACGCCGTGTCGGAAGTCCGCCCGCGGCTTCGGTCAACTCTTGTTCGGCCAGTTGCTGCAGGGTTTCGCGCTTGAGTTCGAGCTTCAGTTTGTGCTTCGCGAGTTTCATGCATCTTCTCCTTTATAGCAGGTTAGGGGGGCGATGGTTGGAAGATACCATCGTGCGGAGCACCTTGGTATCCTGCCTGGATGCACGATCCAATGCTCGATCTCGATTATGTCCGTGGACAATTCCCAACCCTGAGTGCCCACCCTGACTGGTCCTTCATGGACAACGCCGGTGGCAGTCTACCGCTGCGCGGTGTGATCGACGGTGTGGCGGACTGCTTGGCTCGCTGGCCGGTGCAACTGGGTGCCAGCTACGAGGTCAGTGCCGAAGCGACACGGCGCTTTGCCGAGGCGCATGCGACGATGGAAGCGTGGATTGGTGCCGCGCCGGGATCTGTCGTTCTCGGCCCGTCGACGACGCGCAACCTGCACATGCTCGCGGCGGCGCTACGGCCGCTGTGGCGAGAGGGTGACGAGGTGATCGTCACCAACCTGGACCACGAGGCCAACATCGGGCCCTGGCGGCGCCTGGCGGCGACGGGGATTGTGGTCAGGGAATGGCGTGTGCATCCCGAGTCCGCGCGCTTGGAGCTCGACGACCTCGACGCCCTGCTCAGCGAGCGCACACGCCTGGTCGCCTTGACGCATTGCTCCAATATCGTCGGTGAGATTGTCGACATCGCCGAGGTCGCGCGCCGGGTGCACCAGGCGGGGCCGTCGGGGGATGGTGTCTCGGAAGATGGGGTGATGGCTGGTGCGAAGGTGTGCGTTGACGGGGTCGCCTACGCGCCACACCGTTGCCTTGATGTGACCGTTTGGGACGTCGACTTCTACGCCTTCTCTCTGTACAAGACCTACGGCCCGCACCTGGCGCTGCTCTACGGCAAACCCGAGCTGCTGCGCGCGGCACGCAACCAGAATCACTTCTTCTACGAGGAAGACCAGGTGCCGGGCAAGTTCGAGCCGGGCAATGTGAGCCACGAGCTGGTGGCGGCGTTGCCGGCGATCCCGCACTACTTCGAACAGCTGGCGTCACGGCATGGACTCGCCGGAGCCGGCGGCGCCGACACGCTGATTCGCAAGCACGAAGCACAGCTGGCGTCGAGGCTGCTCGACTTTCTGACGTCGAGGTCCAATGTGCGCGTCCTCGGCCCGACGACAGCCGATCCGGACGTCCGAGTGCCGACCCTTGCCTTCCTCCTCGAGGATGCTGCGGGTAGAGCGAGGAAGTCGAGCGACATCCCGCCGCTGCTCGACCGCGAGCACATCGCTATCCGCTGGGGTGATTTCTACGCCCGCCGCCTGATGCAGGATCTGGGCTTGCTCGAGCAGGATGGTGTGGTGCGCGTCAGTCTGGTGCACTACAACACGCTGGACGAGGTGGACCGTCTCGTCGAGGTGCTGGAGCGGGTGCTGTAGCTGGCTCTCCAGGGCACTGGCAGACCGTTGCGTTCATGATAGTTTGGGGCGGTCTATGCCGGCGGCGTCCGGGTTGCTTCCCAAGACTCCAGTCCCGGTTCTGCGGTTGGGCTGCACAAGCCATGGTAGAGCGTTCCGGACTCTTCAATGAGTTCGTCTTGTTTTGCTTTGATCTCTGATTACCCTTGAGGAGAGCAGACTTCTATGGAGTTCGCGACCCTGCTCGACGTCCTGCGGGCGCGAGCTGATTCCTATTCGCAGCAGGAAGCATTTGTATTCCTCGCCGATGGTGAGGAGGTCGGTGAACGGCTCACCTTCGGGCAGCTGGACCGCGACGCGCGTGCACTCGGGCACCGGATGCGCGCACACGTCGGTGGTGGGCTGGCCGGGGAGCGTGTGCTCCTGGTGTATCCACCGGGGCTGGATTTCATCCGCGCCTACATGGCTTGCTTCTACGCCGGGGCCGTCGCGGTGCCGGCGTATCCGCCGCGCTTCAACCGGCCGCAGCCGCGACTGCGCTCGATCCTGCGCGACGCGCGACCGAAGCTGGCACTGACGGTCGACAGTATCGCGCGCCGCGTCGACGCGCTGGCGCGTCACGTGCCGGAGGCTGCCGCGCTGGAGTGGTGGTCGACGGACGACGGCTGGCTGCAGGGCGCCGACGCGGACGCCGCCGCGCAGAGCTGGGTGCATCCCGATCTGGGGGCCGGTGATCTGGCGTTCCTGCAGTACACGTCGGGCTCGACGTCGCTGCCCAAGGGCGTCATGGTCAGCCATGGCAACCTGATCCACAATGAGACGCTGATCCGTACCGCCTTCGGCCACGACGCTCTTGGTGAAGGGCCGGCCGGTGAGGGGACGGCGACGCGCGTGGTCAGCTGGCTGCCTCTGTACCACGATATGGGCCTGATCGGCGGCATCCTGCAACCGCTGTTTCTTGGCACCACGTGCGTGCTGATGGCGCCGATGTCGTTCCTGCAGAAGCCGCTGCGCTGGCTGCAGGCGATCAGCGACTGGGGCTCGAAGCTGGATCTGGACACGACGTCCGGTGGTCCCAACTTCGCCTACGAGTTGGTGGCGCGACGCGCGACCGCGGAGGACCTGCAGGGACTCGACCTGTCGCGTTGGCGCGTGGCGTTCAACGGCTCCGAGCCGGTGCGCGCGTCGACGCTGCGCCGTTTCGCCGAGGTCTTCGAGCCCTGTGGGTTCGACCCCAAGGCCTTCTTCCCGTGCTACGGCCTGGCCGAGACGACGCTGTTCGTCACTGGCGGTGTGCCGGAGCGGGGGCCGGGTGGACAGGGTGCGGTGATCGAGAGTTTCGACGACGTCGAGCTGGGCAAGGATCGGGCGGTCGAACTGGCGGAGGCCGAAGGTGGACGGCCGCTGGTCGGCTCAGGGCGGACCTGGCTGGATCTGGATGTCGCTATCGTCGAGCCGGACAGTCGGCGCCGAGCGGCACCGGGCACCGTGGGGGAGATCTGGGTTCACGGACCGAGTGTGGCGCAGGGGTACTGGGCCAACCCGGAGCGGACGCGCAACGACTTCCACGCCACCATTGTGGGTGAGGACGCGACCCGGCACTATCTGCGCACCGGCGATCTGGGCTTCTTGCATGCCGCGAGCCACGGCCGTGCCGGTGCCCAGCTCTATGTTACGGGTCGTTTGAAGGACCTGATCATCCTGCGCGGGCGCAACTACTACCCGCAGGATATCGAGCTCACCCTCGACGACGCACACCCGGCGATCCGTGCCGGCTGCGGTGCCGCCTTTGCGCTCGAGGTCGAGGGCGAGGAGCGGCTGGTGGTGGTGCAGGAGCTGGAGCGACGGCAGGAAGCCGACGCCGATGGCGCACTGGAAGCGGTGCGTCACGCGGTGTCTGAGGCGCACGAGCTGGCCGTCTACGAGGTGGTGCTGCTGCGCGCCGGCACGCTGCCCAAGACCACCAGCGGCAAGATTCAGCGCCACGCCGCCCGCCGTGGATACCTGGAGGAGTCCCTGCACATCATCGCCAGGAGTGGTGCCGCGGAGGCGAGTAACGCTGTCTCGCATGGCAGTGGCGATGTCCAGTGGGAGGCGCTGAGTCGCCAGGCTCTCGACGGTCTCGATCTCGACGCCCAGCGTCAGCTACTGGAAACGTACCTCGTGCACGCGGCGGCGCGCGCCTGCGGCCTCAAGGCCGAGCAGGTGACGACGGATCTGCCTCTGCCGCGCCTGGGGCTCGACTCGTTGGCGGCGGTCGAGCTGCAGCACCGTGTCGAGGGTGATCTGGAGTTGGAACTCGAACTGGCGCCGCTGCTCGAAGGCGTGACGCTGGGCGAACTGGCGTTGCGCCTGGCCAAGCAGGCGGCGCGGCCAAGGACGGCGACCGCGGCCGCCGCCGAGGTCGAGATGGAAGTGCCGGCGGAGACGGCGTCGCAGGGGCAGCGTTCTCTGTGGTTTTTGCAGCGTTTGGCGCCCGAGAGCGGCGCCTACCACATCGCGGCGGCGGCACGCCTGGTGGCCAATCCCGCGGGTGCCGGCTTTGGTGGTGTCGACCTCGATACGGCCGCCTTGCGCTGCGCTCTGGCGGCTCTGGCGTTGCGCCACGGCGAACTGCGTGCCAGCTTCCCGGGTGTCGATGGCGAGCCGCGCCGACGCCGGCACGAGGACCTGGTGCCGGAGCTGCTAGAAGAACCGGTCGCCGCGGCCCAACTGGTCGATCTGGCGGCGCGCCTGGCCCTGCTGCAGGAGTGCGTCAGTCGCCCCTTCGACCTCGAGCGCGGTCCTTTGCTACGCCTCTTTGTTCTTCGGCCGCAGGCCGCGACGAACCAGGTCGAAGAGAGCCAGGCAGCGATCGCGCTGCTGGTCGTCCACCATCTGATCGCCGACTTCTGGTCGCTCGGTGTGCTGGCACGCGAGCTCGACATCTTGTACCGGCACGCGCTGGAAACCCCGGAGCGTTCGGCGGCTGACCTCGCCGCTGTGCTGGCACCGCTGCCGGCGAGCTACGACGATCACGTGCGCTGGCAGGCGCAGTTGCTGGCGGGGGCCAAAGGCGAGGCGCAGCTGCGTTACTGGCGGCAGCAGCTCGACGGTCTGCCCGTCCTCGACTTGCCAACCGACCGTCCGCGGCCGGTGGTGCAGAGCTGGGCTGGCGACACGCGGCCCATGCGGCTCGGGTCGGCACTGTCCGAGCGCCTGCACAGTTTCTCGCGCGACCGCGGAACGACTCTCTTCGTCACTCTCTTGACCGCCTGGCAGTCGCTGCTCAGTCGCTTGTCGGGGCAGCACGACATCGTGGTCGGAGCCCCGACGGCTGGTCGCCGTCAAGCCGAGCTGGCGGGGGTTGTTGGCTACTTTGTCAATCCGGTGGCGCTGCGCGCCGACCTGCGGCCGCCACGCCAGACGAACGGCACGCCCAACGGGGCCCCTCCGGGCACTTTGTCCTTCGGTGAGCTGGTGCGCGAGGGCCACGTGCGTTTGCTCGAAGCCTTCGCCAACGCCGACTATCCGCTGGCCTTGCTCGCAGAACACCTGCAGCCGCAGCGCGACCCGGCCCGACCACCACTGTTCCAGGTCATGTTCGTGTTGCAGCGGGCGCAAAAGCCGGAGGAGCAACCGCTCGGTGCCTTCGCGCTCGGTCTGCCGGGCGGCCGGCTGCGCCTGGGCCCGTCGGAAGTCGAATCGCTGGCCTGGCGCGAGCCGTACACGCCCTTCGACCTGGTGTTGCGCAGCGCCGACCTGGTCGATCCCGAGGGGCACCGCCAGCTCGGCGTGTCGCTGCAGTTCAATCGCGACCTCTTCGATGGCACCACGATCGAGCGCTGGCTGCGCCTGTGGCGGCGTTTCCTGGTGGCTGCTGCTGCCGAGCCGTCGCGGCCAGTAGAGAGTCTGAACCTGCTGTCGCCCACCGAGCGTCACCAGCTGTTCACCGAATGGACCGACACTGGCGCACCCTACCCACGGAACGCCAGCGTGCCGGCACGTCTGGCCGAGGTTGCCGCGGTGCGGCCCGAGACGGTAGCGGTGGTCGGTGGGCGTATGCACTTGAGCTACGGCGAGTTGGTGCGTCGTGCCAGTGGTCTGGCTGGCGAGTTGCAGCGACGCGGTGTGCGTCCCAGCAACCTGGTGGCGGTCTCCACCGAACGTACGGCCGACCGCGTCGTCGCTCTGGTGGCGATCCTGTGGAGTGGTGCCGCGTACCTGCCACTCGACGCCCGCCTACCCGCCGCGCGCCTGAACCTGCTGTTGCGCGACGCCCGCCCGGTGTTGTGCCTCGCCGACGCCCGCTCGCGCGCCGTCTGGCCCCGCGAGGAGATCACCGAGGATGTCGAAGCGGCGGACCTCGAAGCCCTCATCACCGGCAGCCAGGGTGCCGAGACCGCGGGTACGAGCCTGCAGCAGGCCGTCGGGGGTATCCGGGCCGACGCCGAGCAACTGGCCTATGTCCTTTACACCTCCGGTTCCACCGGCACCCCCAAGGGTGTCGCGGTAGCGCACCGGTCGATCTTGCGCCTGGTCACGGCGTCCCTGGGCGGCGACGCCAACTATATGGACTTCACGCCGCACGACACCTTCCTGCAGCTGTCGTCGCTGTCCTTCGACACCTCGACGTTCGAACTCTGGGGCTCCTTGCTCAGCGGCTCGCGCCTGGTCATGCTGCCTGGCCATGGTGCACCGGTGCTGACCGAGCTGCGCCGCGAATTGACGCAGCAGCAGGTCAGCGCCCTGTGGCTCACCGCGGGTCTGTTCCACCAAGTGATCGAGGAAGACGTCGCGATGCTCGCCCGCCTGCGTGTGCTGATGTCGGGTGGCGACGTGCTGTCACCGCCTCACCTGCGCCGCCTGCTGGCCGCCTTCCCTGGCCTGCGCATGGTCAACGGCTATGGCCCGACCGAAAATACGACGTACACCAGTTGCCACGTGATGACGGGGGGCCCCGAGGCCATTCCGCCGGGGTCGGTGCCGATCGGTCGCCCGGTGGCCGCGACCACGGCGGTGGTGGTCGATCACGCCGGCCGTCCGGTGCCCCTGGGCGTTGCTGGCGAGTTGTGGACCGGTGGCGACGGTGTGGCGGTCGGGTACTACGCGCGACCGGCCCAGACGGCTTCGGTGTTCGTGCCGGATCCCTTCGGCGCCTCGGTGGCAGTTCCCTCCCAGGGCACCCACAGCGGGGTGCCCCTACAGGCGGGATCTCTGGCGCCCGACGGCGGGGCCCGTCTCTACCGTACCGGTGACCTGGTGCGCTGGCGTGCCGACGGCGTGCTGCAGTTCTTCGGCCGCATCGACCGCCAGGTAAAGATTCGTGGTTTCCGCATCGAGCCGGGCGAGATCGAAGCGGCGCTGAGCCAGCATCCGGCGGTGCGCGAGGCGGCGGTGGTGGTGCTGCGACCCTCTGGCGGCGCCATTCTTGTTGGTTGCCTCGTGTTGGAAGACTCGGAACTGGAGAATGGCCAGCAGCTCGCGGACGGTGATCTGCGCGAGCACCTGGGAGGGCGCCTGCCCGAGTACATGGTGCCGTCGCGCTTCGCTTACTTCGATGTTCTGCCGCTCAACACCAGTGGCAAGGTGGATCGCAACGAGCTGGCCCGCCGTCTGCCCGCGCTGCTCGCCGAGCAGGCCCCGGCAGAGGGGGATGCACCGCGCACCCCGACCGAGAAGCTGATCGCCGAGCTGATGGCGGAGTTGCTGGAGCACGGCACCGGCGGGGCCACGCTGGGCCGTGACGTCGACTTCTTCGCCCTCGGCGGTCACTCGCTGATGGCCACGCGCCTGATTTCCCGCCTGCACGCCGCGCTCGGCGTCGAGATTCCGCTGCGCCTGCTGTTCGAGGCTCCGACGCCGGCTCGTCTCGGCACTGCCGTCGACGCGCAGGTGAAAGCGCAGGGCGGTAGCGTCCTGCCAGCGCTCGAACCGGTGGCGCGACCCGAGCGGCCCGCGCTGTCGCCGGCCCAACATCGCCTGTGGCTGCTCGACCGTCTGCACCCGGGCAGTCCCGCCTACAACATTCCCGGGCGCCTGCACCTACGCGCCGAGTCGACCGTGGCCGGGCGGAGCTCTGGCGGGCTGGATGTCGAGAAGCTGGAAGCGGCTCTGCGTCAGATCGTCGAACGCCACGAGGTCCTGCGTACCGTGTACCCGACGGGTGACGACGGCGAACCCTGGCAGCAGATCCAGCCGCGCGTCGAGACCGCGCTGCCGGTGCTCGACCTGAGCCACCTCGCTGCGGCTGATCAGCAGCGCGAAGCCGGACGGCTGGCGCGACAGGAGGCGCTACGGGCCTTTGATTTGGTCGCGGGACCGGTGGTGCGGTGGCTGTTGGTGCGGCAAGACGCGGTGGGGCAGGATCTCCTGCTGACGCTCCACCACATCGCGGGTGACGGCTGGTCGCTGGGCGTGCTCGTACGCGAGCTGGAAGCGCTCTATCGGGGCGACGACCTGCCGCCGCTGCCGGTGCAATACGTCGACTTTGCCGCCTGGCAGCTGGATTGGCTGCAAACCGGCGCAGCGGTGGCGCGCGACCTGGCCTGGTGGCGCGACGAGCTGGCTGGTGTCGAGGCGCTGCCGCTGCCCACGGATCATCCACGACCGGCGACGCCGAGCTATCGTGGCGGCGCCGTGCCGATCGCGCTGGATAGCGAGCGGGGAGGGGCTGCTAGTGCTCGCCTCGACGCCTTCGCGCGGGAGCGCGGCGTGACTGCCTTCATGGTGCTCAGTGCCGTCCTGCAAGTCTTGCTCGGCCGGCTGGCCAACCAGGCGGACGTGCCGCTGGGGACGCCGGTGGCGGGTCGTGCGCATCCGCGGACCGAGAGCCTGATTGGTTTCTTCGTCAACACCCTGGTGCTGCGCGCCGACCTGGGCGGGGATCCGACCTTCGGCTCGTTGCTGGAGCAGGTGCGACGGTCGACGCTGGATGCGCTGGCGCACCAGGCGGTGCCCTTCGAGCAGCTGGTCAATGAACTGACGGGTACGGCAGCGTCGCGGCGCGATCTGGCACAGACACCTCTCTTCCAGGTCATGCTGGCGCTCAACAACGCGCCGTTCCGCGCGCCTGTGCTGCCGGGCCTGGACGTCGAGGCGAGTGCCGTCGAGGCAGCAACGCAGAAGTTCGACCTGACGCTGTCGCTGGCCGAGACGCCCGGGGGTGGGCTGCGCGGCGCTCTGGGCTATGCCAGTGACCTCTTCGAGCGCACCACTGCCGAGCGCTGGGCCGCTCATTTCCAGCGTCTGCTGGCGGCCGCCCTGGCGCATCCGGAAACCCGTCTTTCCGAGCTGCTGATGCTGAGCGACAGCGAGCGCCGCGAGATCCTGAGCTGGTCCGCCGAGGCGTCGACCGCGGACGTACCGGCCGAAGACGTACCCGCCGCCGAGAACGCGACCGTGCCGGCGTGGATTGCCGCCCAGGCCGTGCTGACGTCGGAGGCTCCGGCCGTGCGCTTGGTGGGTGGGGACGCGGTGCTGAGCTACGCCGAGCTGGACGCGCGCGCCGCGGCGCTGGGGGCTCGTTTGCGCGCCTTGGGTGCCGGTCCTGAGAGCGTCATCGCGGTGCTGGCCGAACGGGTGCCGGCGGCCCTGGTGGCGTTCCTGGGGGTGTGGAAGGCCGGTGCCGCGTTTCTGCCGCTCGATCCGGCGGACCCCCACGAGCGGTTGCGCTTCGTGCTGCACGACGCCGCGCCGCTGGCGCTGGTGGCGGCGGGGGATGTCGCCGAGATCCTGGCGGCCCTGGAGAGTGAGGTGCCCGTCGTCGAGATCGAATCCGAGGTCGGGGCTCCCCACGGTGGAGGCTCTCCGGACGCCTCCGCCCAGGACGGTTCCTCTGCGCTGATCGAACGGGATCACCTGGCCTACGTCCTCTACACCTCGGGTTCGACCGGTCGACCCAAGGGAGCGGGCATCCACCACGGTGCCCTGGCCGACTACATGGCGTGGGCGAAACGCGAGCTGCTGGAGGGTGTTACGGCGATTCCGGCGACCACGCGCTTCAGCTTCGACGCGGCGTGGAAGCAGCTCTTCGGGCCGCTGCTCGGCGGTGGCTGTGTGCGTCTATGGCCGTCCGAGCTGGTGCAGGACCCGCCGCGCGCGCTCCAGGCGCTGGCGAACGGCACCGACACCGTGGCTTTCAATGGCGTTCCGTCGTTGTGGCGAGCGCTCCTGCTGGCCGCCGAAGCCGGCGACGGTCCGGTGCCGACACACCTGCGGCGTCTGCTGTTGGGTGGCGCAGCGTTGCCGATCGAGTTGGTGCGCCGCACCCACGCTTTGCTGCCCGGAGTCGACATCGTCAACCTCTACGGGCCGACCGAGACGACGGCGAATGCGTCGGCGTCGAGAGTGACGGCCGATGCTCGCTCGGTGACCCTCGGTCGCCCCGCCGCGCGCCTGCGTCTCCACGTACTGCGCCTCGCCGGTGCGGCCGTGCCGCTGGCCGAGCCGCTGCCGGAGGGTGTGCCAGGTGAGCTGTGCATCGGTGGCTCAGGCGTTGCCCGAGGCTATCTGGGTCGCCCTGGCCTGACGGCCGCGCGCTTTGTGCCGGACCCGTTTGTGGGCACTGGATCCCGGCTCTACCGTACCGGTGATCTGGTCCGCTGGCGCTGCCGCTCCGAAGACCAACACGCCAGTGGAGGCCCCGCCGAACCGGAGTTCCTTGGCCGTCTCGACCACCAGGTCAAGATCCGCGGACTGCGCCTGGAGTTGGGCGAGATCGAAGCCCAGCTGCAATCGCACCCGGCGGTGCGTGCGGTGGTGGCACTGGTGGCCCGACGCGAAGAGGGCAGTTCGGACCAGTTGGTCGCCTTCGTCGAGGCGCCGGAGCTGGCGGCACGACCGCCGCAGCAGATCGACGCCGAGGCCGCTGTACTGCGCGACTTCCTGCGCGGCCGTGTACCGGAAGCGGCGGTCCCGTCGGCGCTGTGGATTGTCGATGCCCTGCCGCGTCTGGCGGGAGGTGCCGGTGGCAAGGTCGACCGCCGAACGCTGGCGGCCGAGGCGCCGTCGCGCCTGGCTGAGACGACGGCGGCGATCCAGACGCACGAACTGAGCCCGGCTGAGCAGATCCTGGCCGGAATCTTCGCCGAGGTGTTGGGCGTACCCGTCGAGAGTGTTGGAGCTCGGGACGATTTCTTCGAGCTCGGCGGCCACTCGCTGCTCGCCACGCAGGTGACCTCGCGCATCCAGAAGGCGTTCGGTGTCGACGTGCCGCTGCGCCGCCTGTTCGAGGCGCCGCGCCTGAGCGAGCTGGCGACGGCGGTGGAAGCCGAGTTGCGCGAAGGCCGTCCGGCTCCGCCGCCGCTGGTGCGCGTTTCGCGCGCTGGGCGTCTACCGCTGTCCTTCGCCCAGCAACGTCTATGGTTGCTCGATCACCTGAATCCCGGTTCGCCGGCCTACAACATCCCGATCGCGGTGGCGCTCGAGGGGGATCTCGACGTCGAGGCCCTGGAGGCTGCGCTGGTCGCCCTGGTGGTCCGGCACGAAGTGCTGCGCACGCGCTTCCCGGTGGTCGTCCGTGAGAACGGGACGGAGCAGCCGTACCAGGAGATCTGTGAGCCGGCCTTTGAGTTGGAGGTCGTCGAAGCCAGAGCCCAGGACGTCGCGGACATCGTGCGCGAAGAGGGTCGCCGGCCGTTCCACCTGGCGATGGGGCCTCTGTTGCGGGGGATGTTGGTGCGGGAGAGCAAGACGTCCGGGAGCGCCGTCCTCCTTCTCACCCTGCACCACACCGTCGCCGACGGCTGGTCGACCGGTATCTTGCTACGCGAGCTGCAGGCCCTCTATGCGGATGCCTCCTCGGAAGCACTCTCTGAAGGGCGCGCCAAGCTGCCACCGCTGCCGGTGCAGTACGCGGACTTCGCAACCTGGCAACGCGGCTGGCTACAGGCCCAGGATCTGGAAGAACGCAGTGTCCTGGACGTCCAGATCGACTTCTGGCGCCGTCAGCTGGGGGATGCGCCGGCCCTCGACCTACCGACCGACCGACCACGGCCGGCGGTGCGGGCCCTCGCGGGGGCGACGCTGCCGGTGCACTTGCCGGCGACGCTGGTGCGGGGGCTGGAGGCGCTGGCAAGGCACCAGGGAGCGACTCTCTTCATGGTGCTGCTGGCGGGCTTCCAGGCCCTGCTCAGTCGCTGGGTCGGCCTGATGCGCGACGCCGACGCGCCGGTCAACGTCGGTTCGCCGGTGGCCGGTCGGCGGGTGGCGGAGACGGAGGGGCTGATCGGCCTCTTCGTCAACACGCTGGTGCTGTCGGGCGACCTCGCCGATGGTCCGGACTTCGTCGAGCTGCTGGCGCGCACCCGGCGTGTGACGCTGGATGCCTATGCGCATCAGGATGTGCCGTTCGAGAAGCTGGTCGAGGCGCTGGTGCCGCGGCGCGACACGGCTGTCACGCCGCTCTTCCAGGTGCTGCTGGCGCTGCAGAACGCGCCGATGCCGGCACTCGAATTGACGCGGGAAGGCGAGCACGGTGCGCAAACCGTGACGCTACGGCCCCTCGATCCGGACACCGCGACGTCCAAGTTCGATCTCAGCCTGCTGCTGCGGCCGGAGCGTTCTGGAAATGCAGACGCGGCCAAGCGTGGACTGAGCGGTGGCCTGGAGTACGACACGGCGCTGTTCGATGCCACCACCATGCTGCGTCTGTGGCACGCCTTCGAGCGCCTGCTGCACGGCATTGTCGCATCGCCGCAATCGGCGGTGGCGACGCTTTCGCTGTTCGGCCGCGCCGAGCGCCACCACCTACTCTACGAGTGGCCGCCGGGTGCCGCGCTGCCTGAGCGTCTGGACGGTCCGCCCTCGACCCTGCACGAGCTGGTGCTGGCGCAGATCCAGCGCACGCCGGACGATACCGCGATCCTGACCGCGCAGCGGCCGGAGAGCGGTGGTACGCAGACGGACAAGGCGAAGAGCCCGCTGATCCGCTGGAGCTACCGTCGCCTGGACGCTGAGTCGGCTCGCGTCGCGGCGCACGTGCGGCGTCTCGGTGTCGGGCCAGAAGTGACCGTCGGTGTCAGCATGCGGCGCACTCCGGCGCTAGTGGCGTCGATCCTCGGCATCCTGCGTGCCGGCGGCGCCTACGTGCCGCTCGATCCGGCCTATCCGCCGGAGCGCCGCGCCTTCATGCTCGAAGACGCACAGATCTCGATGCTGCTCACCGAGCGTGACCTGCAACCGCCGGCCGACCTGGCGTGTCCGCTGATCTTGATCGAGGACATCCTGACGCCGTGGCAGGCGCCGGAGGTGGAAGCGGGGACGCCGGAGGCGGACACCCACCCACCCACCCAGGGCACCCACATGGGGGTGCCCCTACCCAGATCCGGTTCCGACTCCCGTGTAGGGGCGGCTCCCGAATCCCAGCTGGCGCACATCTTCTGCACCGACGTCTGTCCCGACAACCTGGCGTACTCGATCTACACTTCCGGTTCCACCGGACGTCCCAAGGGCATCGCGATCTGCCACCGTACGGCGGTCAACATGCTGCGCTGGTCGTACACGGTGTGGTCGAAGGAAGAGCTGGGCGCCATGTTCGCCGGCACCTCGATCAATTTCGACATCTCGGTGTTCGAGACCTTCGCGCCGCTGACCACCGGCGGCATCATGACCATCGGCGACGATGCGCTCGACCTGGCCGGTCACCCGGCGGCTGATCGCATCAAGCTGGTCAACACAGTGCCCTCGGCGGTCGCCGAGCTGGTGCGCCTGCAAGCGATCCCGCCGTCGGCGACGACGGTCAACCTGGCCGGTGAGGCGGTGCCGAGAAAGCTGCTGCGGCAACTGGAGAAGCTGCCCAACACGCCGCGTGCAGTCAACCTCTACGGCCCGTCGGAAGACACCACCTACTCGACCTGGGCGATCATCTCGGACGTGCGGCACGGCGTGGTCAACCGCGAAGACGACACCTCGGCGGTGTCGGTAGGACGCCTGATCTCGGGCAGCTACGGCTACCTGGTCGACCGCCGCGGACAGCTGGTGCCGTTGGGAGTGCCCGGCGAGCTGTACATCGGTGGTGGCGGTGTCACGCGGGGCTACCTGCAGCGTCCGGCCCTGACCGCCGATCGCTACATGCCCGACTGGGTGACGCCGGCCAGTGCTGCCAGTGCCACGACGACGGCACAGGGCGGTGCCCGCCTGTACCGGACGGGTGACCTGATCCGCTGGCGCACCGACGCCGAACTCGAGTTCCTCGGCCGGATCGACCACCAGGTCAAGATCCGTGGCTTCCGCATCGAGCTGGGCGAGATCGAGTCGCAGCTCGACTTGCACCCGGGCGTCTCCGAGTGCGTGGTGGTGGTGCGCGAGACCTCGTCCGGGGACCGTCGCTTGGTGGCCTACGTGGCGCGTCAGCTGGTGGTCGAGGCGAGCGTCAGCGATGGCTCGCAGACCGGCATCTTCCAAGGACTGCCCGACGCCGACGAACTGCGCCGGTACCTGCGCGCGCGGCTGCCCGAGGCGATGGTGCCGTCCCTGTTCCAGTTCCTCAGTGCGCTGCCGCGCAACCCCAATGGCAAGGTTGACCGGCGCTCGCTGCCGGCACCCGAGTGGAACCTGGCGGCGGTGCACACCGATGGTGAATACGTGGCGCCGCGCACGCCGATGGAAGAATTGCTGGCGTCGATCTGGGCCGAGACGCTGGGGCTCGACCGGGTCGGCGTCGAGGATGACTTCTTCGCCCTCGGCGGCCATTCCCTGCTGGCTACGCAGGTGATGTCGCGCGTGCGTCACTCCTGCCGCGTCGACCTGCCGTTGGCGCGTTTGTTCGAGGCGCCGACGGTAGCGCGCCTGGCGCGCGAAGTGGACGCCGAGCGCAGTGTCGGCCAGCTGTCCGCGGTGAGCATCGAGCCGGTACCGCACGAGGGACTGCTGCCGCTGTCTTTCGCTCAGGAGCGGTTGTGGTTCCTCGACCAACTGCAGCCGGGCGACTCGGTCTACAACATGCCGTTGGCAGTGCATCTGGAGGGCGACCTGGCCGTGCGTTCACTCAGCTGCACGCTGGGCGAGATCGTGCGGCGCCACGAGGTGCTGCGCACGTCCTTCACCGAGCACGACAGCACTCCTATGCAGGAGGTGCAGCCGCTGCAGCCCTGGCAGCTGCCGATGATCGACCTGCACGCTCTCGGCGAGGTTCCCGCGCTGGTGCGCTCGCTGGCGTACACGGAGGCACGCCGTCCGTTCGACCTGACGCGGGTTCCGATGCTGCGCGGCGTGCTGGTGCGCACGGCCAGCGATCACGTGCTGCTGCTCAACATGCATCACATCGCCTCCGATGGTTGGTCGATGGGCGTGCTGCTGCGCGAAGTTGCCGCGCTCTACGGCGCCTACCGGGAGGAGCGGTCGTCGCCGCTGCCGGAACTCGGCCTGCAGTACGCCGACTTCGCCGTCTGGCAGCGCAAGCACCTGCCGGGGGAAGTGTTCGACGCGCAGCTGGCCTACTGGAAGAAGCAGCTCGCTGGCCTGCGTGAGGTGCCAGACCTGCCCTACGACCGCCAGCGCCAGGCGCTGCAGAGCAGTAACGGTGCCGCTTGCTCCTTCGACCTGGACGCCGCCTTCGTCGCGGAGCTGCGCCGCCTGTCGCGGGAGCAGGGCGCGACGCTGTTCATGCTCCTGGCCACTGCCTTCCAGGTGCTGCTCTACCGCATCACCCAGAGCGCGGACGTTGCCTTCGGCATGCCGATCGCTGGTCGCAACCGGCGCCAGCTCGAAGAGTTGATCGGCTTCTTCGTCAACACCTTGGTTCTGCGCACCGACCTCAGCGGTGCGCCCAGCTTCAACGACGCTCTGCACCGCGTGCGTCAGGTGGCGCTGGACGCCTACGCCCACCAGGATCTGCCGTTCGAGCGCTTGGTCGACAACCTCAAGCCGTCACGGGATCTCAGCCACCAGCCGCTGTTCCAGGTCATGTTCGCCTACCAGAACGCGCCCATGGGCGTGCTGGAGTTGCCCGACCTGCGGCTGTCGACCTTGGAGATCGAATCGCAGATCGCCAAGTTCGATCTCAGCCTGGGGATCGAAGAGCGCGGCGAACGGCTGACCGCGGTGCTCAGCTACAACACCGATCTGTTCGATGGTGTCACCGCCCGCCGCCTGGTGCGCGGTCTGCGCCGCCTGCTCGAGTCGGCGGTCGTCGAGCCGACGCGGGCGGTCACCGCACTCGACCTTGTGGACAAGGCCGAGCGGCACCAGATGGTGCTGGAGTGGAACGATACCCACACCGACTATCCGCGCCAGACGCCGATCCACCATCTGGTGGAGGTCGGTGCTACCAACCAGCCGCACAACATTGCCCTGGTGCTGGACGATGGCGTGACCGGCACCGAGTGGTTGAGTTACGGTGAGCTCGATCGCCGGGCCAATCGACTGGCGCGCTGGCTGCGGAGCGTCGGCGTCGGGCCGGACGTGCGCGTCGGCGTGCTGATGGAGCGCTGCCTGGAGCTGGTGATCGGCCTGCTGGCGATCCACAAGGCTGGCGGTTGCTATGTACCGATGGGGCCCGACTATCCGCCCGAGCGCCTCAGCTTCATGCGCGACGACTCGCGCATCTCGGTGCTGTTCACCCACGAGGTGCTGCGCGACAAAGTGCCGCCGGGTACCGACATGCCGGTCTTCTATATCGACTCGGACTGGCACCGCATCGAGTCGCTCGACGACTCGCTGGTCCGTCACTGGTGCCACGCCGACAACCTCGCCTACATCATCTATACCTCGGGCTCGACCGGTCGGCCCAAGGGCGTGATGGTCAACCACCGGTCGGTCGTGCGCTTGCTGCGCAAGACCAACTACCTCAACTACCACGCCAATCACATCTACATGTTCTCAGGTCCGGCGGCCTTTGACGTTTCGACGGTCGAGATCTGGGGACCGCTGGTGCACTGCGCGACGCTGGTGGTATTGGCTGGCCAGCAGGTGACGGTCGACTTCCTGGCCACTGCCATCCTGCGCCACGAGATCAACACCGCCTGGCTGGTCACTGGCCTCTACCACGCGATGGTCGACGAGAAGCTCGACGTGCTGGCAAATCTACGCTGCATCGAGACCGGCGGCGACGTGGTACGGCCCGGTAAGTCGCGCCAGCTGCTGCAGCGTGCCGACGAGGCCTTCGAGCACAAGTTGACGCTGATCAACTCCTACGGTCCCACCGAGGGCACCGTGCTGGTGACCCGCTATGCCGTCACCGACGCCAAGCAGATCGGTACCCAGGTGTCGATCGGGCGGCCGATTTCCAACTCGCACGCCTACATCGTCGACCGCCGCCTGCGGCCGGTGCCGCTGGGTGTCGCCGGTGAGCTGTGCTGCGGAGGTGACGGCGTCACCCGCGGCTACCTCGATCGTCCCGGCCTGACCGCCGAGAAGTTCATCCCTGACGCCTTCAGCGGACAGGCGGGCGAGCGCATCTATCGTACCGGCGACCTGGTGCGCCACCTGCAAGACGGTCGCCTCGACTTCATGGGGCGTATCGACTTCCAGGTCAAGGTGCGCGGCTTCCGCATCGAGCTGGGGGAGATCGAGGCCAGTCTGAGCAAGCATCCGCACGTGCGCGAGGCGGTGGTGATCACGCGCAAGGACGTGGCGGGTGACAACCGCCTGGTGGCCTACGTTGTGTTCGATGCCGAGCGGCCGGCGCACGAGCTGCCCGCCGGGCCGCGCGAGCTGCGCACGGTGATGCAAGAATTCCTGCGCGCGACGCTGCCCGACTACATGGTGCCGGTCGATTACGTGCACCTGACCGAGATGCCGCTGTCGTCCAACGGCAAGGTCGACCGCCGCCGTCTGCCCGAGCCCGAGCTGCCCGGCGGCAGCAGCGACGAGGGATACGTGGCGCCAGCCAACGAACTGGAGCAGGTGATCGCGGGCGTCTGGCAGGAGGTGTTGCAGGTCGACCGCGTTGGCACGCGCGACCACTTCTTCGAACTGGGCGGCAGCTCGCTGCTCATCGCGCGCTTGCGCAGCCGGCTGCAAGCCGTGCTCGAACGCGAGATCCCGCTGGTCGAGCTGTTCAAGCATCCGACCGTGGCGGCGCAGGCGCAGGCGCTGAGTGCCGGTGGCAGCATCGAACCGGCCGCCGCCGAACGCTCGCGTGCGCGCTCCCAGACGCGCCGCGACTCCATGCGCAAACTACAGGAGCGGCGCACGCGCCGTGGTGATCGCGGCCCGCGCGGTGGTCGTGGCGGCCGGGGTCGTGGTGGTCGCGGTGGGCCGGACGACAAGACCTGAGAGCGAAACGTTGCTAAGCTCGGAGGGAGCGCCGCCCGTGGGCGTCGTTCCTCGCCTGCAACTACCCTCCCTCCTGAGCTTGAACCTGAACTGCTAGCTACCTCGGCCCCTGAGCCGAGTATCTCGGAGATCCCATGAGCGACTACGAGCAAGGCGCCACTACGGAAGCCAGTATGGACACAAGCGCGGAAGGCATCGCCATTATCGGCTTGGCCGGCCGTTTTCCCGGCGCCCGCGATATCGAGGCCTTCTGGCGCAATCTACGTGATGGTGTGGAGTCCATCACCTTTTTCACGCCCGAGCAGCTGCAGGAAGCCGGCCTCGACCCGGCGATCCTGGAGCAGCCGAATTTCGTGGCCGCCAACGGTATGCTCGAAGACATTGATCGCTTCGACGCCGCCTTCTTTGGCTACACGCCGCGGGAAGCACAACTGATCGATCCGCAGCAGCGCCTGTTCCTGGAGTGCGCGCAGCACACGCTCGAGCACGCCGGCTACGATCCGGCACGCTTCGACGGCCGCATCGGCCTGTTCGGCGGTGCCGGCGCCAACTACTATCTGCTCGGCAACCTGGTCAACAACCGGGCGCTGATCGAAGAGATCGGCGTGCTGCAGATTCTGCTGGCCAACGAGGGGGACTACCTGTGCTCGCGCGTTTCCTACAAGCTCGATCTACGCGGCCCCGTGGCCCTGGTGCAGAGCGCGTGCTCGACCGCCCTGGTTTCGGTGCACATGGCCTGCCAGTCGTTGCTCACTGGCGAGTGCGAAATGGCGCTGGCCGGCGGTGTCTCGATCGGCCTGCCGCAGGACCAGGGCTACTTCTACACCGAGGGCGGCATCCTGTCGCGCGATGGCCATTGCCGTAGCTTCGACGCCAGCTCCACCGGCACGGTCAACGGCAACGGTGTCGGCCTGGTGGCGCTCAAACGGTTGGAAGATGCACTCGAAGACGGCGACGTCGTGCACGCCGTGCTCCTGGGCTCGGCGATCAACAACGACGGCGCTTCTAAGGTCGGCTTCACGGCGCCCAGTGTCGAGTGCCAGAGCGAGGTGGTGGGCGAGGCCCTGGGAGTCACTGGCGTCGACGCCGAGACGATCGCCTACATCGAGACCCACGGCAGCGGTACCGCGCTCGGCGACCCGATCGAGGCGCAGGCACTGATCGACGCCTACGCCGACCACGCCGAGACCAGCGGCTACTGCGGTATCGGCTCGGTCAAGTCGAACATCGGCCACACCAACGCTGCCGCTGGCGTCGCCGGCCTGATCAAGGTGGTGCAGGGGCTCGAACACGGAGAGATCCCGCCCAGCCTGCACTTCGAGCAACTCAACCCCGAGATCGACTTCACCGACACGCCCTTTTTCGTCAATGCCGAGCTGCGTCCGTGGCCGCGCCTCAAGGATCAGCCCCGGCGCGCCGCCATCAGTTCCTTCGGCCTCGGTGGTACCAACGCGCACGCCATCGTCCAGGAAGCACCGGCCGTCGAGCCGTCGGGCCCGTCGCGCGGTCATCAGCTGCTGCTCGTCTCGGCACGTAGCGAGGCGGCGCTGGACGCGGCGACGCGCAATCTCGCCGACCACCTGCAAGCACATCCGGACCTGAAGCTCGCCGACGCCGCCTTCACGCTGCAACTCGGTCGCGCCGAGATGGACATGCGGCGTGCCGTGGTGGTGCGCGACGATGGCGGTGAGGCCGGCAAGAAGGCGGCCATCGAAGCGCTGCGCGCCGAGCCGGTGGCCACCAAGGTGGACAAGGACACGCGCCCCGTCGTCTTCTTGTTGCCTGGCCTGGGTGACCACTACGTGCAGCTGGGGCGCCGTCTCTACGAGGACGAGCCGACCTTCCGCGAGGACTTCGACGCCTGTGCCGAGGGCCTGCTCGAACCGTTGGGCGTCGACATCCGCGAGATCCTGTTCCCGGGCGCTGCGCCGCCCGAGCCGACAGACGAAGAAGCCGCCGCCGGCACCGACTTCAAGGCCCTGCTGCGCCGCGGCGGCGGTGAGGTCGACGAGGCGACCGCGCGCCTCAACCGCACCGTGCACGCGCAGCCGGCGCTGTTCGCCGTCGAGTACGCGCTGGCACGGCTGCTGATGGATTGGGGCCTCGAGCCTTCGGGCCTGATTGGCTACAGCCTCGGCGAGTACGTCGCCGCCTGCCTGGCCGGTGTGCTCGAGCTCGACGACGCGTTGGCCCTGGTGGCCAAGCGCGCGCGCCTGATCGACGATTTGCCCGAGGGTGCCATGCTGGCGGTGCCGCTGCCTGAGAGCGAGCTGCTACCCAAGCTGAAGAAGCACCCGGACCTCGACCTGTGTGCCACCAACGGCCCCAACCTGAGCGTCGCGGGCGGTCCGGTGCCGGCGGTCGATGCGCTGGAACAGGAACTGCAAGCGGCCGGTGTCACCTGCATCCGCCTGACCACCACCCACGCCTTCCATACGCGCATGATGGCGCCGGTCGCCGAGGCGCTGACTGAGCTGGCTAGCGGTTTCGAGCTGCAGACGCCCGAGATCCCGCTGCTGTCCAACGTCACCGGCACCTGGCTGAGCGACGCCGATGCTACCGATCCCGCCTACTGGGCGCGTCACCTGTGCGGCACCGTGCGCTTCGCCGAGAGCCTGAGCGAGCTGCTCAAGGACGCGCGCCGCTTGCTGATCGAGTTGGGACCGGGCAACGCTCTCGGTACCCTGATCAAGCAGCACCCGAGCGTCAAGCCGGAGCAGGTGGTGATCTCGGCCTTGCGCCACCAGAGCGAGCGCCGTTCGGACGTCGCCCACTTGCTGCGCGCCCTCGGCCACGCCTGGCTGGCCGGCGCCCGCATCGACTGGCACGGCTTCTATGCCCACGAGACACGCCGCCGTGTCGTGCTGCCCGGCTATCCCTTCGAGCGTCGGCGCTACTGGATCGATCCCAACCCGGCCGAGAGCGGTGCTGCCGGCAAGCGCGGCCGTGCGGGTTCCGGAGGCGGCCAGGTCGGCATCGCTGAGATGCGCAAGGGCAAGTTGCCGCTGGCCGACTGGTTCTATCTACCATCCTGGCGCCAGACGCCCACCCGCCTGCCGGCCGACGGTCGCGCACCCGAGGACGCCATGGAGACCGGCCGCTGGCTGATCTTCCTCGAAGCTGACTCTGACGCGCACGGCGTCGGCGGTGACCTTCTGCGCCGCCTGCGTGCCGCGGGTCATGACGTCATCGGTGTGCGAGCTGGCGACGCCTATGCCGCCGCGTCCGAAGGGGGAGCCGAAGGCGATGGGGTCTTCACCGTGCGTCCGTCTGAGCGCGGCGATTACCTCAGCCTGCTGCGTCAGCTCAAAGAAGATGGGGAGCTATCCCATCAAGAGCTGCCCAGCCGTATCTTGCACCTGTGGAGCCTGACCGAGGAGCACCCGTCGTTCGACGTGGCGCAAGCGCACGGGCTGCACAGCCTGATGGCCCTGGTGCAGGCCTACGCCGACATCGACGCTGGTGCTCCGCTGCGCCTCGGCGTGGTCGGCAACCGGTTGCAGGATGTCGCCGGCGGCGAGGGCGTCGAAGCGGAGAAAGCTCCGCTAGTCGGTGCCTGCAGGGTGATTCCGCAGGAATTGCCGCACGCCTGGGCCGCCGCCATCGACGTCGTGCTGCCGCCGCCCGAAGGCCAGAACCGGCGTCGCCGGCTGGTCGATCAGCTGCTGGCCGAGATGACCGTCGCGCCGACCAGTGCCGATGCGGCCTGGTCAACGCCGGTGATTGCCCTGCGCGGTCCGCACCGCTGGGTGCAGGACTTCGAGCCCGTGCCCCTGCCGCCCGCCACGGGCAAGGCAGGCAGCGCTACTGGCGACCAGCCACCACGCCTGCGCCAGGGCGGTAGCTACCTGGTTACCGATGGCACCAGCGAGCTGGGCCAGGAGTTGACCGAGTTCCTGCTGCGTCGTTTCGGCGCCCAGGTTACCGCGGTGCTGCCTCCTGGCTGGGGCGAAGATGCCGGTAGCGATGAAGGTGCAGAGCCCCAAGCTGGTGAAGCCCAGCAAGCGATGGCCGCGGCGCTGCGTGAGCGCCAGGCGCGGGCTCGCGCCCGGCTGGACGGCCTGGCCGAGGAGTTCCCGTCGCTGGTGCTCGAACACCACGATGTCACCGACGCGGCGGCCGTGCGTCAACTGGTCGACGGCGTGCGCCAGCGCCAGGGTGGCTTGCACGGCGTCCTGCACACTGCCACCGACTTCTCGGGCGGCCTGATCCAGGTCAAGACGACCGCCGACCTGACCGCCGTCCACGGCGCCGTGGCGCGCGGTGCCCTGGCCTTGGAAGAGGCTCTGAGCGGCGCCGCCGCGGACACGGCCGTTCCGGACTTCGTGTTGCTGTCCTCGACCTCGACCGCCGTCACTGGCGGCCTGGGTCAGCTCGACCTGTGCGCCGCGGGTTCCGTCCTCAGCGCCCTGGCCGACCGCCGCGCCGCCGCCGGCGACAGCCATTGGTTGACCGTCGGCTGGGGTTCCTTCGCCTGGGACCAGTGGGGCTTGCCGGGCATGATGGCCAACCCCGAGCTGCAGAAGCAGGTGCGCGAGAATCTCGAGACCTACGGTGTCTCGGCCGGCGAGAGCGTCGACGTCTTCCAGCGCGCCCTGGCCAGCCGTCAGCCGCGCCTGGTGGTGTCGACGCAGGACTTGCACACCGTCATTGCCAACACCACCGCGGTGACCGCCGAGAGCCTGCTCGAACAGGTGTCACAGACCACCGAGTTGCACCCACGCGGCGACTTGTCCGTGCCTTACGAGGCGCCGACAGACGACGTCGAGGCGCAGCTGGCGGTCATCTGGCAGCGCCTGTTCGGCATCGACAAGGTCGGCATCCACGACAACTTCTTCGAACTCGGCGGCTACAGCCTGCTGGGCATCCAGATGGTGACCCAGGTGCGCCAGACCTTCGACTTCGAAATCCAGATCACCGAGCTGTTCGACACCCCGACCGTCGCCGGCCTGGCCGGGCGCATTCGTGGTGACGAGAGCGAACCGGAACTGGACGAGGACGACATGGCCGACCTGCTGAGCCAGGTCGAAGGCATGAGCCCCGAAGACATGGCGGCGCTGCTCGCCGAGAGCGACGGCTGAGGGACACGCCCGACTGAGTACCCTGAGCACCCTGTATCCAACACTGACTGAAGAACTCGACCCCTAGATCGTCGGAAGACCCACAAGAGGACCGCCATGGACGTAGCCGATCGCCTGTCCACTCTGACCCCGGAACAGCGCGCTGCCTTCGAGCTGCTGCGCAAGAAGAAGCTGGAGAAGAAGAAGCGCAAGCCGCCCGAGCCGCCGCCGCTGATGACGGCGCCGGAGGCCGAGGTCTATCCACTGTCGCTGGACCAAGAGCGACTCTGGTTTCTCTGGCACCTGGACAAGACCAGCAACTCCTACAACATTGATGTGGCGGCCCGCCTGGAGGGCCATCTCGATCTACAGGTCATCCAGCGTTGCTACGACACCATCATCGAGCGTCACGAGATCTGGCGTACCACCTTCCCGTCGATCGACGGCAAGCCGGTGCAGAAGATTGGTGAACCCTGGAGTCCGACCATCGCGGTGGTCGACATGACCCGGCTGTCAGGCGAACTGGGCTACAACGAACTGGCCACCTATGCCCTGCGGGCCGCGGCAGACCCCTTCGATCTGGAGAACGGTCCGTTGATGCGCGCCATGCTTCTGCGCATGGCGCCGCAAGACCACATCTGCATGATGACAGTGCACCACATCGTCAACGACTGGTACTCGTACCACAACTTCTGGGCCGAGCTGACCGCACTTTACGATGCCTACATCGATGGCAAACCGTCGCCGCTGCCGCCGGTACCCGTGCGCTATGTCGACTTCAGTCATTGGCAGCGCGAGTGGATGCAAGAGGATGTCGTCGCGCGCTTCGTCGAGCATTGGGTCGAGCAACTGGAAGGTTTTCCGCACGTTCTCGATCTGCCCACCGACCATCCTCGGCCGGTGTACTACGTCAACGATGGTCACAAGGTGCCGATCGACTTCGCCAAGGAGAAGGTCGACGGCTTGAAGGCGCTGTCCGGTGAAGAAACCGCCAGCCTGTTCCAGACCGTCATCGCGCTCTACGGCTGTGTCCTGTGCCGCTATGCAGCCCAGGAAAGGCTGCTGATTTCGTCACCCAGCGCCAACCGTCGCTTCAAGGAACTGGAGCCGATGCTCGGCTTCTTCTTGACCCAGTTCTTGTTCCCGGTCGACCTGTCGCGAGGGGCCAGCTTCCGTGAGGTTCTGCGCCGGCTGCGCAAGCACTCGGTGGAGAGCTATCCCTACGCCGACGTGCCCTTCAGTCAGTTGCTCGAAGCCATGCAAGTGGAGCGCGATACCTCGCGCCTGCCGCTGGCCCAGGTCACCATCCACCTGCTCAACGATGCTTACACCAAGCGCAGCCTGCGCGACTTGACCCTGACCAGCTTCCCGCTCGATGACGAAGGCGCCCGTTTCGAAATGACGCTCGCCTTCTGGCTGATGAACGACGGTCACTTCAAGGGCTTCTGGGAGTACAACCGCTCCCTCTTCGACGGTGTTACAGCACGCCGTCTCACAGATGCCTACCGTCTGCTGGTCGACAGTGTGCTCGAAGACCCGGACCGCCCCCTGTGGCAGGTACCGGTGCTGACGCCCGCGTGCCGCCACCAGGTGCTGCGCGAGTTCAATACGCCGCTGTTCGTCGGCGCTTCCGGCGCCGGCAGTCCAGCCGCGGCCTTCAGTGATACCAGCCTGGTCCAGCTGCTGCGCCAGCAGGTCGAGGCGAGGCCCGATGCCGCGACCGTGCTGCGTGCTGATGGCAGCGAGCTGACCTACGGCGAGCTGTGGGCGCAGATCCAGCGCCTGGCCCGTCACCTGCGAGCGCGCGGTGTCGGTCCCGAAGTGCGCGTTGGCCTGGGCGTCGACCGCAGTCCCGAGATGCTGCTCTCGATGCTGGCGGTGCACTTGGCCGGCGGTGCTTACGTGCCGCTCGATCCCACTTTCCCGCCCGAGCGCCTGGCCTACATGCTGGATGACGCTGGCTCCCGCCTGCTGCTCGCCACCCGCGGCCTGAGCGCCGCCTTCCAGGTGCCCGACAGCGTCGAGGTGGCCGAAGTCGAGACGCTGTTGGCTGAAGAGGTGCTGTCTGAAGAGCCTGTCTCCGCGGCGAGCGACCTTCCTGATCCCGACCCGGCCGGCCTGGCCTACGTCATCTACACCTCTGGTTCTACCGGCAAGCCCAAGGGCGTCCAGATCCCGCACGGTGCGCTGGCCAACTTCCTGCAGAGCATGCAGCGCCGTCCCGGCCTCGGCCCCGACGACCTGCTGCTCGCCGTCACCACCATCTCCTTCGACATCTCCGGTCTGGAGCTGTACCTGCCGCTGGTCAGTGGTGGCCGCGTGCGCATCGTCGAGCGCGACATCGCAGCCGACGGTCTGCGCCTGGCCGAGCTGATCGGCTCGACGAATGCCGCCGGCATGCTGGCCACCGCGATGCAGGCCACCCCGGCGACCTGGCGGCTGTTGCTCGACGCCGGCTGGGGCGGTCCCGTCGAGGGCCAGCACCTGAAGATCCTGTGTGGTGGTGAAGCCCTGCCGACCGAACTCGCCGACCGCCTGCTCACCCTGGGTGCGGGAGCGCCGGGCTCGGTCGAGCTGTGGAACGTCTACGGTCCCACCGAGACGACCATCTGGTCGACCGTGCGCCGCGTAGCCCAGGCCGCGACCGAGGCCGACGAAGGTGAGATCCGCAGCGATGTCGGCGAGCATCCGATCGTGCCGCTCGGTCGCCCGATCGCCAACACCGCTGTCTACATTCTGGGCGACCAACTACAGCCGGTCGCACTCGGCACCTACGGCCATCTCTACATTGCCGGCGACGGCCTCGCCCGCGGCTATCTCGGTCGCCCCGGCCTGACCGCCTCCGTCTTCCAGCCCGATCCCTACGCCGAGACCGCGGGTGCCCGCATGTACCGTACCGGTGACGTTGCTCGCCACCTGCCGGACGGCGACCTCGACTTCCGCGGTCGCAGCGACTTCCAAGTCAAGGTGCGCGGCTTCCGCATCGAACTCGGCGAGATCGAAGCCCGCCTGCTCGACCTGCCGTCGATCTCCAGTGCCGTCGTCATGGCGCGCGAAAGCCCGGCCGGTGGTCACCAGTTGGTCGCGTACGTCATCGGCGACTCCGGAACCGTCGATGAAGATGCCATCCGTATGGAACTGCGTCGCGGCCTGCCCGAGTACATGGTGCCGGCCGTCTTCGTCACCCTCGAAGAGTTCCCCATGACTCCCAACGGCAAGGTCGACCGCAAGGCCCTGCCCGACCCGCGCTTCGGTGACGGTACGCGCGTGGCGCCAGAAGGCGAGCGCGAAGAGACCCTGGCTGCCATCTGGCAGGACGTCTTGCGCCTGGAAGAAGTTGGCGCCTACGACAATTTCTTCAAACTCGGTGGCGACTCCATCCTCAGCATCCAGGTCATCACGCGTGCTCGCGACAAGGGCATGCACCTGGAGCCGGGTTGGTTCTTCCAGTACCAAACTCTGCGCGAGCTGGCGTCCGTGGCGATCTCCACGTCGGAGGTCGAGTCGGTCGAGATCGACGAGGACGAAGACTTTGGCTGGAGCGACGACGATTTCGCGGCGATCAGCGACGCGATCGAGGACTCGATGGACTGAGGCTTCGCTCGTATCGGCCGCCACGGGTAAGAAACAGCTGTCCCGATCCCAGACTTCCCGAGCACTGTATTTCTGAGGAGTTCGTATCGCCGGTCAGGATGAAGTAGGGTCTACCTTTCCTGTGGATTTACAATTCAAAAAAGCGCTGATCTATTGCGCGTTGTCGTGCCTGGCTTGCGGGGCTGCTACGGTGCAGGCCGAACTTGGAGACGTGGTGCAGGCACCGGCGCCCGAGCCGGCGGTGGAAGCGGCTCGGTTGGAGGAGGAACTGGCCGGGATCGAGGGACGCGAGCGTTTGCGTTTGCTCGCGGACCTGGTGGCGATCTACCGTTGCATCGCGCCACATCGAGCCCTGGAGCACGGCGAAGAGGTCCAGGGGCTGTTGGTACAGCAGGCGCTGACACCCCAGGTCGAAGTGCGATTGCTGACGGACCTCAGTGACAGCGCGTACATCACAGGTCAGAACGATGTCGCGCTGAATTGGGCCTACTTTGCCCTGCGTGCGGCGCGGCAGGCCGGGTACGAGTGGGGACGAGCGCAGGCGCTCTGGCGCATGGCGCGCATCCATGGGACAGATCTGGATTTTGAGCCGGCGATGCAGACGCTCGAAGAAGTGCAGGCCATCGCGCAGCAACTTCAGTCGCCGGAGCTGCTGTCAGCGTACTACTCGACGTTGGCATTGACGCACGATTACCAGGGGCACACCCTGGATTTCCGCGAGGCGCTCTACGAGAGCCTGCAGCAGGCACGTCTGGGAGGCGACGAGTTCCAGCTCGGGCTGGCGCTGCTCAACATGGGTTTCGATTACTCGACTCAACAGAACCCTGATGCCGCGGCAGATTACCTAGAGGAGGCGCTCGCGATCTTCCGCCGCCGCGGCGATATCTTCTATATCGCGGCGACGATGGAAGTGTTGGCCGGTGTGCTGCACGCGCAGGGCAAGTCGGGGCAGGCCCTGATGACGGTGACCGAGGCGGAACGCCTGGGGCGCAAGTTGGGGCACAGTACGGTCGTCGGACGGGCGTTGCTGCAGCTGGCAGAGATTCAGCACGACCTCGGTCTCTCGGAGTCGGCGCTCGAGACGATCGAAGGCGGACTGGACCATTGGCGGCGCACAGAGAGTGAGCCGTGGCTCGGTGCGGGGCTGGTGAGCAAGGGGGAATACCTGATCAGCTTGGGACGCCCGCGCGAGGCGTTGGAGATCCTGCAGCAAGCTCGAGAGATCTTGGAACGGCTCGACCGCAGGGAGACCTTGTTGTTGGCGATCGAGGTGACGGCGCGCGCCTATGAGGCGCTGGGTCAGTACGGGGAAGCTCTGGATTCCTACCGGCGCTTCGGGGAGCTGCGGACAGAGCAGGCCGAGGAGGGGAGTCAGGAACACATCGAGGAGCTACAGGCCCGCTTCGAGAGCGCCGAGAAAGATCGCGCCATTGCTGATCTCGAACTGACCCGCGTGCTCGATAGCTCCAAGCTGGCACGGGAGCGTGGGTGGCGGCGAGTCCTGGTGGGGTCTGCAGTGTTGCTGCTGGGCACGGCCCTTGCGGTGATCTTCGCCTACCTGCTACAGCGTCGTGGACGCGTTGAGCTGCAGGAGGCTTATGGTCACCTGGATACCGCGCACAAGTCGCTGGAGGCGCACAGCTCGGAGATCCGTGAGCTGGTGCGTGAGAAGGAGGAGCTATTCGCCCTCGCCGCCCACGATCTACGAGCGCCCGTGGTCAGCATTCGCGAGGTGTCACAAGATCTGCAGGAAGACTTGCGGCAGGTACCAGATGCGCTGGAAGCGCTGGCTTCGGCAGGGTTTCCAAGCGAGGCCGAGGCCAGCAACGAGGATCGCCAGCGACTGCTACGGCTCGTCGGTGATGAGATGCCACAGGAGTTGGGGAAGATCCGCGAAGCGACGGGACGCCTGGAGACCCTGGTCGACGGTCTGCTCAAGTTGTACCGCTTGAGCCGCAACGCGCTGGAAGCGATGCATGTCGACGTGACGGAGTTGGTCGAACGGGTCGTGGCTTCCTACAGTTTCGAGATCGAGCAGGCGCGAGCCGTGGTTCGGATCGCCAAGTTGCCGGTGGTGGTGGCGGATCGCACGGCTCTAGAGACGGTGTTTGGCAACCTCTTGCACAATGCCATCAAGTACCTGGACCCGGAGCGCCCGGCGGAGATCGAGGTGAGCTGCGAGCGCCGCCGCGGCGAGACGGTGTTCCACGTCCACGACAACGGACGTGGCATCGCGGCCGACGACGTGGAGCGCGTGTTCAAGGTCTTCGCTCGCGTCGGGTCGCAGGACCAGCCAGGGGAAGGCATCGGCCTGGCGGCGGCGCGCACGCTCGTTCGCCGTCACGGAGGGTTTCTGTGGTGCACTTCACGGGAGGGTGAGGGCAGTACCTTCAGCTTCAGCCTGCCCGATGAGCCGCGACACGCGACGATCGCCATCCCTCGACCGAGACGGTTGGACACCGGTTCCTGGGAGGTCCGCGGTGCTGCGAGCTGATCTGCCGTCGGCGGTTCTGCTGATGGTGGTGTCGGTCGTTGTCGTCGCCTCGCAGACCTCCCCGGAAATTCAGCCACTGTCCGTCCCGGCGGCGCCCGCCTTTCCCTCGGAGACCTTGCCAGACGGGTTGTCAGAGGTGCCTGATGTACCGGACCTGGACATCCCCGAACTCGAGGCGCAGCTCGAGGACACAGAGGGTGTGGAGCGATTGTGGGCGCTGGCCGATCTGTTGACCGCCTATCGGCGCTTGGCGCCGCAGAAGGGGCTGGTCTACGGCGAAGAGGTCGAGCAATTGCTGGCTGCGCTTCCCGCCGGTGACACCCCGTTGTCGCCTCCGCGCATCAACCGCTTGCTCAATGACCTCAGCGACATGGCCTTCATGACCGGTGACTACGAGAGCACGGTACATTGGGCGCGTCGCGCTCTGGAAGAGGCGGAGGGGGCGAACTATCAGAAAGGGATCGCGCAAGCGCTGTGGCGCGTGGCGGTCATCCAGGGAATGAACGTGGAGTACGAGGCTGGGCTGTCGACTCTCGAACGAGTGCGCATCATTGGCACGGCTCTCGACGACCCGGACTTGCTCTCTGCCTACCACTCCGCCGCTTCGGTGGTGTACAGCTACAAGGGCCGGCTGCTCGACGCCAGCGAAGCGCAGGTCGCCAACCTGGAGTACGCCCGTCAGGGTAAGGACTCGTTTCAGCTCGGGCTGGCGCTGCTCAACATGGGGATCGAGTACGGAAGCAAGGAGCCGGAGCGGGCTGAGGACTACCTGCGCGAGGCCCTGCAGGTCTTCGAGCGACGGCGGGAGGTCTTCTACATCGCGCTGGCAAAGGAGTTGTTGGCGGGAGTGCTGCACGACCTGGGGCAGTCGCAGCGAGCCTTGGAGCTGTTCGCCGAGGTCGAGCGCTACAGCCGGCAGCTGGGAGACAGCGAGGTCATGGGGCGGAGCCTGCCGTCGCTGGCCGAGGTCTATTTCGATCTCGGTCGCGGCGACGAAGCGCTACGCGCTCTGGATGAAGGGATCGCGCTCTGGCGGCGCCTGGGCAACGATACTTGGGTGAGTTCCTGCACGGCGATGAAGGGTTGGTACCTGCTGCAGCTCGAGCGGCCCCGGCAGGCTTTGAGCGCCCTGGAGGATGCTCGCCAGATCATGGAGGAGCAGGGAGACGCCTACGCCTTGCCGTGGGTCTACTCGGCGCTGGCAGATACCGAGGAAGCACTGGGTAACTATCCGCAAGCCGTGACCCGGTATCGTCGCTTCCTGCAATTGCAGGCCGAAGCCGAAGCCCGCGATGCTCGAGTGCGCCTCGAGGAGCTACAGGTGCGCTTCGAGAACGCGGCCAAAGACAGTGAAATCGCCGACCTGGAGCTGCAGCAGGCGTTGCGTCAGGCCGAGTTGTCCCGCGAGCGCTGGCTTGTTCATAATCTGTTGGTGTTCGCGGCCTTGCTGCTCGTCCTGACGGCCGTGGTGATATCTGCCTACCGGGTGCAGCGCAGGCGCCGCTTGGAACTGCAGGATGCCTACTCGCGGCTGGATGCTGCGCACCGGACGCTGGAAGCGCACAGTGAAGAGATTCGCGAACTGGTGCGCGAGAAGGAAGAGCTCTTTGCACTGGCAGCGCACGATCTACGGGCACCTGTGGTCAATATTCGGGGCTTCTCCGAAGAGCTGCGGCGCAGCCTCGAGCAGATACCCGAGGTATTGCGAGAGTTGCCGCCCGACGAGGTCAAGTGGCAGCAAACCCTGGACCTGGTGCGCGAAGAAATGCCGGAGGATCTGCACCATGTCTGCTTCGCCACCCAGCGCCTGGAATCTCTGGTCGAGGGCTTGCTCAAGCTCTATCGATTGAGCCGCAACGAGCTCGAGCCGGTGCCGGTGGATGTGGGCGAGTTGACGTCCGACCTGCGGACGGGCTTCGCTTTCGAGATCCAGCGAGCACGGGCTGAGGTGCGCGTGCAACCGATGCCGGTGGTGACCGCCGACCCCGCGGCGCTCGAGACCATCTTCAGCAACCTCCTGCACAATGCCATCAAGTACCTGGACCCGACGCGTCCGGGCGTGATCGAGGTCAGCTGTGAGCCGCGTCACGGCGAGATGGTGTTCCACGTGCAGGACAATGGTCGCGGCATTGCGGCTGAAGACCTGGAGCGGGTGTTCAAGGTTTTCTCGCGGGTCGGGCCGAAAGAGGTTGCCGGCGAGGGGATCGGTTTGGCGGCGGTGCGCACTTTGGTGCGTCGCCACGGTGGCTTCATCTGGTGCAATTCGAAGTTCGGGGAAGGCAGCACTTTCAGCTTCAGTCTGCCCGACGATCCACGGCACACGGCGGTGACGGTGCCGCTGCGCCAAGTCTGAGCCGGGTCGCTGAACCAATGTACGGGCTGCCAGCCCGATGTTGTCTCGCCCAACGACGACGGGTAGACTGAACAGTCAGCATATGCCTTCGTCTTGCTGGTGTTTTGGTTCTTGGAACCTTTGTTTCGAGCAGGGAGATTCTCGTGAAGCAGCCTTCCCATATCGAGGACGTCTATCCGCTCTCGCCCTTGCAGCAGGGCATCCTCTTTCACTGTCTGGAGTCGCCGCTCGCTGGTGTCTACTGCGAGCAGGTCGCCGCCGAACTGGTGGTGAGGCCGAGCGAAGCGAAAGCTTCCGCGGACGCGCCCGTCGCCGTGCCGGTCCTGGCACACGCCTGGAAGCAGGTGGTAGAGCGGCATGCCGTTTTGCGGACCGGCTTTCTCTGGCGTGGTCTCAAAGAGCCCGCCCAGGTCGTGCATCGCCGGGTGCGCCCGGAAGTCGACGTGATCGATCTGCGCGGCTTGGCGCGGACGCACGTCGAGACTCGCTTGGGCGAACTCCAGGACGCCGACCGGCGTCGCGGCTTCGACTTCGAGCGGCCGCCGCTCTTCCGGCTCTCCGTTGTGCTGTTGGACGCGCGCCGCTGTGTTCTGGTGTGGACGTTTCATCACCTGCTGCTCGACGGCTGGTCGATTCCGCGTGTGCTGGCCGAGGTCTTTGGCACCTACCGGGCCCTGCGCAGTGGACAGGCGGCCCCGGAGTGGCCGTCGCCGCCGCCGTACAAGCGCTACATCGGCTGGCTGCGCAAGCGTGACCGTGCCGCCGCCCAGGAGGTCTGGACGCGTCAGCTCGCCGGCCTCGGTGCGCCGACGCCACTGCCTGCGCCGGTTCCGGCGGCGCACGCGCGCCGGTCCGAGGAGGCGTCCGAGCTGCGCTACCGCACGCGTGTGATCAAGCTGCCACCGAGGCTCGGGCCGGCGTTGCAAGCGCACTGTCGCCAGCTCGGTGTCACCCTGGGTACGCTGATGCAGGGCATCTGGGCCGTGCTCTTGCGCCGCTACAGCGGTCGTGACGACGTCCTCTTTGGGCTGGTCAACAGTGGTCGTCCACCAGCGCTGCCGGGCGTCGAGACGATGATCGGTCTGTTCATCAACACCGTGCCGGTGCGCGCACGCTTCGCGCCAGGGATGTCGTGGGCGTCGGCGTTGCGGCAGCTGCAGGCCGAGAGTGCCGAGTGGCAGCCGCACTCCTACGTGCCGCTGGCCGACCTCCAGGGCTGGAGTGACGTACCGCGCGGCCAGCCGCTGTTTGAAAGCCTACTGGTGGTCGAGAACTACCCGCGCAACCCCGCCTCGGCGTCTCAGGGCTTGGGTTTCGACGTCCAGCTGCGGCCACAGCAGCTGACTACCAGCTATCCCTTGACCCTGGCGGTGTTACCGCAGGAAGACTTCTCGGTCTTCGTGGTGCGTGATCAGCGTCGTTTCTCGGACACCTTTGCCCTGCGTGTACTGGAGCATGTGCGGACGCTGCTGGAAGCGGTCGCCGGACTTCCCGCCGAGACTTCCGGCGAGACCTTGGCGCTCGAAGCGTTGCCACTGCTGACTCGAGGGGAGCGCCAGCAGTTGGTGGTGGAGTGGAGCATCGGTGGTGCTGCGCGCTCGATCGAGATGGAGCTGCTCGACGCAGGAAACGGCACGCTCGACGGGCGTGTTTTTGCTCGTGCCGCGAAGAGGCCGGAGGCCATCGCGGTGGTCGATGCCGGGGACCGACACGCGCACTGGCTGAGCTACGGTGAGCTGGCGCGGCGGGCAGAGCGTGCCGCCGACGTGCTACACCGGCAGGGAGTGCAGCCGGATCAGCCGGTGCCGGTCGAACTCGACGCTGAGCGGCCGCGCAACGTCGAGCTGGTGATCCAGCTGCTCGCCATCCTGCGCGCCGGCGGTGCGTACTTGCCGATCGATCCAGGGCTGCCGGAAGAACGACGGCGGTGGATGCTGGCGGATGCGGTTGCAGACCTCCAGCCTTTCGCTCAGGGCTGCCTTGCGGCGCAGCCGCATTCAGGTTCCTTGTCGCTCGCTTACCTTCTCTACACCTCTGGTTCCACCGGCCGTCCCAAGGGCGTCGCGGTGCCGCATCGCGCCGTCTTGCGGCTGGTCGACCAGCATGCGCGCGCACTGCGATCCAGTGCTACGGACGTCTACCTGCAACTGGCGCCGATCGAATTCGACGCCGCTACGCTGGAGCTTTGGGCACCACTGACGGCCGGTGGGCGCCTGGTGCTCTATCCCGGTCGAACCCCCGACCTCGACCGCTTGCAAGCCGTGCTATGCGAGCAACGCGTCGATACGCTGTGGCTGACTGCCGGCTTCTTCCAGCAGCTCGCCGAGGAACGCCCCACGCTGCTGCGTGGGGTGCGTCGGCTGCTCACCGGCGGCGACGTGGTGCCGCCGGGGGCGGTGCGTCGACTGCGCCGGGTACTGCCGGGCGTGCAGGTGATCAATGGCTATGGACCGACCGAGAACACGACCTTCACGACCTTCCAGCCGTTCTCCGACAACGACCTACGAGAGGCCGAGCAGGGCGCCCCGCTGTCGATCGGCCGGCCGCTTGACGCCACCACCGTCTATGTCCTGAGTCATGACTTGCGGCCCGTTCCCGCGGCCGTGCCGGGGGAGCTGTTCACCGGCGGCGAGGGGTTGGCGCGTGGCTACCACGGCCTGCCGAGCCGCACCGCGGTCAGCTTTGTGCCCGATCCGTTCGCCGACGCAGAGGGTGGTGGTGGGCGCCTGTACCGGACGGGCGACCTGGCGCGCTGGCGTGGCGATGGCCGGCTCGACTTCCTCGGGCGTCTCGACAACCAGGTCAAGCTGCGCGGCTTCCGCGTCGAGCCGGGGGAGATCGAGAGCGTGCTGGCGTCCCATCCGGCCGTCGAGACGGCGGCAGTAGTGGTGGCGGGCCAGGGAGCGTCGGGCAAGCGCTTGCTAGCCTGGGTCGTGCTGGCGGATGCAGGGGAGCCAGACGGGATTCTCGACTTCTTGCGGGCTCGCCTGCCGGCGCCGCTCGTGCCCTCGGCTCTAGGCGTCCTCGACGCCTTGCCGCTGACCAGTCGCGGCAAGGTCGACCGCCGCCAGCTGGCGCGGCGACCAGCCCCGGACGCGTCGAGCCTGGCCCGGCGCCCGCCATCGACCGCCACTGAGCGGCGGTTGGCGGCACTGTGGAGCGAGCTGCTGGAGGTCGAAGAGGTGTTCGCCGACGATGACTTCTTCGAACTCGGTGGCCACTCGCTGCTCGCCATGCGCTTGGTGGCGCGTCTGCGGCAAGACCTCAAAGTCGATCTGCCGGTCGGTGTCCTGTTCGAGACGCCGACCGTGGCGGCATTGGCCCTGCGCGTCGATCAGCAACAAGCCGACGCCGAGCGCGCGGCACTGCCGCCGCTGCACGCGGTCGAGCGCACCGAGACGGAGGACAGTGAAGCGGTCCTGCCCCTGTCCTTCGCCCAGGAACGTCTGTGGTTCCTGGCCCGTCTCGAGCCGCACAGCCCGGCCTACAACATCCCGCTGCCCCTGCTGCTGCGTGGCCAGCTGCGGCCTGCGGCCTTCGAAGCCGCCTGGCTCGACCTGGTGCGTCGCCACGAGGTGCTGCGCACGCGCTTCGACGAGCAGGACGGCCGTGCCGTACAGCGCATCGGCGATCCGTCGCGGCCGGCACCGTGGTGGTTGCAGCTGGTGTGGATCGACCTGAGCGCTCTCGACGCGGCGGCCCGTCGGCGCCAGGTGGTGCGTCTGGCGATCGCCGAGACGTTGCGCCCCTTCGACCTGCGCACCGGTCCCATGGTGCGCGCGGTGGTGCTGCGCGGCGAATGTTCGGCAGGTGGGGGCATCCGTGAGCATGCCTTGCTGCTCAACCTGCATCACATCGCGGGCGATGGCTGGTCTTTGGGAGTGCTGGTGCGGGAATTAGCGGCCCTATACACGGCGCGGGTGGAGGACACTCACTTGGGAGCGTCTTTGCCCTCCCTACCCGTCCAATACGGCGACTTCGCCGTCTGGCAGCGTGGCTGGCTGACCGGCGAGGTGCTCCAACGTCAGGTCGAGTACTGGCGTACCCAGCTTGCCGATCTGCCGCCCCTCTTCGAGTTGCCGACGGACGGACCCAGACCGGCCGTGCAGAGCTTGCGCGGTGCGACGCTGCCGGTGCGTTTCGGTGCGGCGCGCAGCACGGCTCTGCGACAGCTGGCGCAGCGCCACGGTGCGACGCCTTTCATGGTGTTGTTGGCACTCTTCCACCTGCTGCTTGGCCGCTGGGCCGACCGCCGCGACCCGGTTGTCGGTTCGCCGGTCGCCGGTCGGCGGCATCCGGCAGTCGAGGGGCTGATCGGCTTCTTCGTCAACACCCTGGTGCTGCGCGGTGATCTGAGCTCTGCTGAGGACGGTGAGACCCAGACCCCCACCGAGCCGAGCTTTGCCGAGCTGCTGCGCCGTGCCCGCCGCCAGGCCCTCGACGCCTACGCGCACCAGGATCTGCCGTTCGAGAAGCTGGTCGACGAGCTGCGCCCCGAGCGCAGCCGTGCCTACTCGCCGGTGTTCCAGATCATGCTCGGCCTGCAGAATGCGCCGGTGGGCGACGCAGAACTGCCCGACCTGGAGCTGCGCCCGCTGATCGAGGCGGTCGGCGGCAGCGTGCCCCAGGGTGTGATCTCCAAGTTCGACCTGTCGCTCATGTTGGGCGAGGCCGGAGCCGATTCGGCGCTCGGGGCCGGCAGTTTCCACGGCGAACTCGAGTACTGCGTCGACCTCTTCGACGTCACCAGCATGCAGCGTCTGCGACGCCAGCTCTTCGCCTTGCTCGATGCCGCGACCGAGGCACCCGATGTGCCAGCCCGCAGTCTGTCGATTCTCGACGCTGCGCAGCGCCATCAGCTGCTGCGAGAGTGGAACGACACGGCGCAGATGTGGCCGGCCCCAGCGACCTTGCCGGCCGTCCTGGCGGCGCGGGCGGCTAGCCAGCCGGGAGCCACCGCGGCATGGCTGCCCGCATCGGAGCCGGACCCTGCAGGGCTCGACGGCGAGGACTTGCTGGCGGAGACGCTGAGCTACGGCGACTTGCAGCAGCGCGTCGTGGTGCTGGCCCAACAGCTGCACCGCCTCGGTGTCAGCACCGAGACACGCGTCGCTTTGAGCCTCGAGCGTGGTCTCGAGATGTGGGTGGCCATGCTGGCCGTTCTCGCCGCTGGTGGTGCCTATGTGCCCCTCGACCCCGCTTTCCCGGCGCAGCGGCGCAGCTTCATGCTGCACGACTCGGGGGCTCGCTGGCTCCTGGTCGACGACCCGCACGGCACGCAAGAGCTAGAGCTGCCACCGGGAGTGCGCGTCTTGCCGCTGGCGGAGCTCTTGGTGGATCCCGAGACCGAAGCGGGTGGGACGCAGCTGCCGGTGATCGATCCGGACCAGCTGGCCTACGTGCTCTACACCTCAGGTTCTACCGGGCGCCCCAAAGGGGTTCAGATCAGCCACGGCAGCCTGCTCAACTTCCTGCGCAGCATGGCGCGGCGTCCCGGCCTGGCCGCGTCCGACCTGCTGCTGGCGGTGACCACGATTTCCTTCGACATCGCGGGCCTGGAACTCTATCTGCCGCTGGTGTGCGGTGCGCAGCTGACGGTCGTGCCGCGCGAGGTAGCGATGCACGGGGATCGTTTGGCCCGCCTGCTGAGCGCCGCCTCCAACCGCGTGGCCCTGGCCAGTCCGCCGGGCAAGGTGGTGGTCCAAGCCACGCCCGCGACCTGGCGGCTGCTGCTCGACAGTCGCTCGACGACCGGCGGCGAGTGGCTCGGCTTGCCCGAGGGGCGTAGGCTGCTCGCCCTGTGCGGCGGTGAAGCACTACCGGTCGAGCTGGCGCGACGCCTACGGCAGCGCGGCGCCGAGCTGTGGAACGTCTACGGTCCCACCGAGACGACCATCTGGTCGACCCTCCATCCCCTCGGTGGACCGCTGGCACACGTGGAAGGACGCACCGCCGATGCGGCGCCGCGTTCCGGTACGGCCTCTCTCGGTAGGCCGCTGGCCAACACCGACGTGCATCTGCTCGACGCCGCTCTGCGCCCCGTCGCTCCCGGTGCCTGGGGAGATCTCTACATCGGTGGTGCCGGCCTGGCACGCGGCTATCTCGGCCGTCCGGCGCTGACTGCGGAGCGTTTCATCCCCAACCCGTTCTCGAACGCTTCTTCTGTTCCCGCCGCGACGCGCCTCTATGCGACCGGTGACGTCGCCCGCCGGCGTGGGGACGGCGATCTCGAATTTCGCGGCCGGCGCGACACACAGGTCAAGGTGCGTGGCTTCCGTATCGAGCTGGGCGAGATCGAGGCACGGTTGGCGCAGCTACCGGGGGTGTCGCGAGCCGTGGCGCACGTCCACACCGGGCTTGCCGGTGGTACGCAGCTGGTGGCCTACCTGGTCCTCGATCCACTCGATGAACGGGAGGCGACCCCACCCGCCGAAGAATCTGTGCGGGAACACCTGCGCCAGCACCTCCCCGACTACATGATTCCGGCTGCGGTCCTGGTGCTGGACGCCCTGCCGCTGACCCCCAACGGCAAGCTCGACCGCCGTGCCCTGCCGGCGCCAGAGTTGCCGGAAGCCGCCTACGAGCCACCGGCAGGCTGGAAGGAAGAAGCTCTGGCCGCTGCCTGGATGCAGGTGTTGCAGGTAGAGCGCGTGGGTGCCGGAGACGCTTTCTTCCGTCTCGGTGGCGACTCGATCCTGGTCCTCCAAGCAATTGCCGCGGCGCGCGAAGGGGGCCTCGCCCTGGAGCCAGGCTGGTTCTTCCAGTACCCGACGCTGCGCGAGCTGGCCGAGCGTGCAGAACCGATGGAGTCGATCGATACCGTCCC
The DNA here is from genome assembly GCA_965368975.1 of uncultured bacterium. Taxonomy (GTDB): domain Bacteria; phylum Acidobacteriota; class Thermoanaerobaculia; order Multivoradales; family JAHZIX01; genus CBDUPA01. The sequence continues at coordinate 296,993 of CBDUPA010000005.1, forward strand.
CGCCGGCTCGACTGCGAGCGAGTCCAGGGCCACTTTGGGGGCTGACGGAGTGGGGCCGAGGGACGACGAGGACGACGAGGACGATTTCGGCTGGAGCGACGACGACTTCGACGAACTCAGCGACGCGGTCGACGAGATGCTTGGCTGACGGTGAAGCTGATGTTCGGCGTTTGGTGTTCGGCGGAGGCGTCAGCCGCTGAAGTCGCGCACCGGTGCGAAGGTCTCGGTCTTCTGCAACATGCCATCGCGGAAGCGGTAGGCGCGGCCCAGCTCGAAGTACCACCAGGTCTCTTCTTCGAAGCCGTTGCCGGGGTTGATCTCGATCTTGCCCGGATGCCCGACCTCGTTGTAGATGCGCCGCTCGTCATCGGTGTCGAGACGCTCCTGGAAGCGGCGCAGCGAGTGCAGGAACGTGGTGTCTTCGAGCACCACGGGCGTCACCACCGGGCCCGAACCCTTGGTGCGGTCCGTGACGTCGATCTCGTGCAACTGGTGCAGGATGTCCTTGCCGTCCTCGCGCACCGGCACGCCGAAGCGCAGACGGAAGTAGTTGTGGAAGTCGTCCCACGACCACTTGACGGTGTAGTTGCCGTTGCCGTCCGTGCGTGTGTTGAGGCGGAAGGTGTCCTCGGTGACCTTGCGGAACTTGCGGAAGTCGAACTTGCGGCGCGTCGCTTCGAGCACCACGTAGACGTCGGCCAACGGCGTGCCGTCACGGTCGGTGACCATGCCGGTGAATTCGACCTGTTCGCCCTTTTCGTAGGCGTGAGCAGGCGCGGCAAGAGGAAGGAGAGAGAGGCAGAGGAGCAGGGGCAGGATGTGTTTCATGGTGATCGAGGATATCAAGATCTGGACAACCGGATGCGGCGAACGCCGCCGAACAGACTGATCCAGCTGCTCAAGGTTCTTGCCACGCCACGTCCGCTGGCGGCGTGAACATCGAGCGGTCGGGCAGCCGGCGGTAGCCGGAGAGTTCGAAGCGGGTGACGTTGCCCTCGGCGTCGCGATACTCGAGCTGCGACAGGCGTAGAGACCCGGCTTCGATGTGCAGGGTGGCTTCACGGATGTCGCTGGTCTCGGAAACCGGGGAGAGCTTGACCTCGATCTTGCCGTCGCGCTCGCGTGCCTCGGCACGGTAGCGCAGGCGCAGGTCTCTGGTGTCGAGCAGCAGCAGGTCGAGGCCCGGTTCGGCGGTGCGATCTACCTGGTAGCGCTCACCGGTCTTGTCTTCTGGGTTCCAGGTGTGGACGATGTTGCGACACAGCAGGAAGCGCTTGGGGAAGGGCTCTTCGTAGTCCCAGCGCAGGCAGTCCGGTAGCTCGACGAAGAAGCGGCCCGACTCCCGCTCGCCGGACTGGAAGCCGGCTGGCAGGTAGAGCTGCACGAAGCGCGCCTCGGTGGCGCCATCGCTGGTCAACGCACGGCGCATCTGGTCGAGGGTGTCCCAGGGGTTCTGCGCTTGGGCGGCGGTCGCCAGCGTGCACAGCAGCAGTGCTGCCGCGGTCCGAGTCAACGTCTTTCGCATACCTGTCGCTCCTTCCACAGTGTGTACTACGCGCAATGTAGCTCGTTTGATTCGTGCGCTCAATGCCTGAAGTGCCGGCGGCCCGTATGCAGGAGCGCGATACCGTGCTCGTCTGCCGCCTCGACGACTTCGCCGTCACGCTTCGAGCCGCCCGGCTGGATGATCGCCGTGACGCCAGCCTCGGCCAGCACGTCGAGGCCGTCGCGGAAGGGGAAGAAGGCGTCCGAAGCGGCGACCGTACCGGTCAGCGACAGCTCGGCCTTGTCGATCGCCAATCTACAGCTGTCGACGCGGCTCATCTGGCCCGCGCCGATGCCGACCGTCTGGACTTCGTTGGTGATCACAATGGCGTTGGACTTCACGGCGCGGCCGACCTTCCAGGCGAAAGCCAGGGCGCGGCGCTCGCTGTCGCTGGGCTGGCGGCGGGTCGGGCAGGTCCAGGCTTCGGGCTGGTCGGGGCCGGCGTCGAGTTGCTGGGCCAGGAAGCCGCCGCCGATCGAGCGCAGGTCGAGGTCCGCCGCCCCCCAGGCTCCGGACGCGGCAGGCGCCTGGAACATCGGACACTCGAGCAGTCGCAGGTTCTTCTTCTTGCCCAGCAGCGCGCGGGCGCCGGCCTCGAAGCCGGGGGCCACGATCACCTCGACGAAGAGCTTGGCCAGCAGCGCCGCGACGGCCTCGTCGACCGGGCCGTTGAGGGCGATGATCGAACCGAAGGCGGAGGTCGGGTCCGTGGCCAGAGCGCGCTCGTAGGCCTCGGACAGGCTGGCACCGATCCCGATGCCGCACGGATTGTTGTGCTTGACGATGACCACCGCGGGTGACCCGTCGAACAGCGCCACCATGCGGCGGGCAGCATCAGCGTCGAGAAGGTTGTTCCAGCTCAGCTCCTTGCCCTGCAACTGCTCCATGCCGTCGAACAGGCCGCTACCGTTGCCATGGCGGTAGACCGCCGCACCTTGGTGCGGGTTCTCGCCGTAGCGCGGCTCGAACTCCTTGACCAACTCGATGCGCAGCCGCGCGGGGAACGCCGAGGTGTCGCGCTCGTTCGCCTCGGCTTCCAGCCACTCGGCGATGGCGCTGTCGTAGTCGCGGGTGTGGCGGAAGGCCGCCAGCGCCAGCCGCCGCCGCAGATCCTGGTGCAAGTCGCCTTCCTGGTGCAGGGTCTCGAGCACGGCAGCGTAGTCGTTCGGATCGACCACCACTGCAACGTTAGCGTGGTTCTTGGCCGCCGCCCGCACCATGCACGGGCCACCGATGTCGATCATCTCGATGGTTTCGTCGTAGCTGGCGCCCTGGGCTACCGTTTGCTCGAAGGGGTAGAGGTTGACCACCACCAGGTCGATGCCGGTGATGCCGTGGGCGTCGAGCTGCTGGCGATGTTCTTCCAGGCGCCGGTCGGCCAAGATGCCACCGTGGATCTTCGGATGCAACGTCTTGACGCGGCCGTCGAGGATCTCGGGAAAGCCAGTGACGTCGGCGACCTTGGTCACCGGGATGCCGTGCTCGGCGAGGTGCCGGGCGGTGCCGCCGGTGGATACCAGTTCTACACCCAGCTCGTGTAGGCCCCGGCCGAAGTCGGCGAGGTGGGTCTTGTCGGAAACGGATAGCAGGGCACGGCGGATCGGCACGGTGGACTCCTTGAGTTGCGGATCAGAAGGTTGCTGACGAGAGCGAGTGTGACGGAATGGCGGGTCGGTTCGAAGGGACGCCGGCCGGTCGCTGCTGGCTGGTCCCAGGTGGATCTCAGCGGGCGCTGACCGGCTTGGGTCGCGGCACGAGCACCACCATCTCACCTCGGCGTGGCACCCGGCGTGGGTCGGCGCCGCCGGCTTTGAGCCAGACGAAGCGCAGTGCTTCCGCGACATCCGAGACGGCATGGCTGAACGACAGCGAGGCGACGCCGAAGGCCGTCGAGCGGTCGTCGAAGTTGCTGCGGCCGGAAGCCCAGCCAATGCGCCTGTACTCCTGGCCTAGCAGGGGGTAGAAGCGCCGTCCGCGTTCCAGTGCCTGCGCCACCAGGGCGGAAAGGTCGGTTGCGGCTTCCAGCTCCGGTCGCAGACCGTAGAACACCGGTTGGAAGCGCGGCGCCGCGCTCTCGACGTAGCTGGCGTAGTCGGCGAAGTAGCGCCCCTCCTCGCTGTCCCCGGCGGAGGTGTTGAGCGGGTTGCCCGCGTCGGCCACGTAGTGCGCCACCACGCCGAGGCGGTAGACGATTTCTTCGAAGGGCCGGTACGCCTGGATCGCCTGCACCGCACCGTTGATCTCGTAGGCGATCACTGCTTCCAGCTGGCCGCTGCCGTCCGGATTCTGGACGTGACGCAGCGCCTCACCGTCGCGGAAGGGAGCGAGCACGCCACGCTGGAACTCCAGGCGGTGCTTGGCGATCTGGCGCACCAAGTCGGGTGGCGCCAGCTGCGCCGCCGAGACGCCAATCTCGACCTGATTGCGTGGTGTCCACGCCTGGGCTGGCGAGACGGCCCAGCAGAGCAGCGCAGCGACAGCGAAGGGAAAGAGGCAGAGGTGGTATGCGGGCTTGCGGTGCATGGCCGTATTGTAGCGCTCCGCGACGGTTTGCGCTGCCCAGAGTGCTCGGATGCGGGGGGTCTGATAGATCCCTGACGGCGCACGGGCAGAATACCTTGGCTCTTTCGAGCGCAATTCCGCGCCGAGATGTCTTCCCATGGTGGTGATTCAAATGCTGGGAGTTCTTCGTCTTGCCCGACAACACCTTCTCTCCCTGGCCATGACCCTGGCCGTGGTCCTGGTCCTGGCTTTCTCGCATGCCGGGGCCGCCCAGCTCCGGGAGCCGGCCGCCTCACCGTTGCACGGTGTCGCTACGGACAAGGCTGGTGGTACCAGTCTGACCTGGGCCAATGCTGGCTCCGGCGGCTGGGGCAACGCGGTCAACTGGTCGCCAGTGCAGGTCCCGGCCAGTTGCGATGCCGTCACCGTCGCCAACGGCGGCACCGCGCGACTGGTGACCTCGACCGGCGCTGCCGCCGACACCACCGTTGGCCCGGTCGGTGGTACCGGTACGCTCGAAGTCACCAACTCGACCTTCGACGTCTTCGGCGCGCTGCAGCTCGCCTACGGTTCCGGCAGCGTCGGCGATGCTACCGGTACGCTGGAGATTACCGACTCGACGACCAACGTCACCGGTGCCTTCTCGCTCAGCGTCGTGGATGGCGTGCCGTCTTCGGGCAGTGGCGTATTGGCCGCCAGCGCGACGATCAGCGGCGGTTCGTTCGAAGTGGCGGGTGATCTCGAAATGCTGGAATACGCCATCAATGGCACCGCCAGCGTCACCGGCACCGCGTCGCTGACCGTCAGTGGCCTGACGCGCTTCGCGGTGGTCGGTGACTTCGACATCGCCGACTATGGCAACGCGGGCGGCACCAGCAGCGGCAGTGCGACGCTGGTGGTCGACGATGTCGCCGACTTCCGGGCTCGTGAGTTTGAGTTCGGCAGCTACGAGGGCGATTCCCTGCAGCCCGTGTCGGTCAGCGTCGATGCCACCATTACCGACACCACCATGGTGCTGCTCGAGGACATCGAGTTGGCCGAGATCACCGGTGATGCCTTGGCACGTGTCACCGAGACCGTCAGCCTGACTCTGGAACGCACCGCGCTCGACCTCGGACAGGGTTTCCTGGTCGGCCTAATCGACGCGCCGTTCCTCGATGCCGCCAGCGCGGTCGACGCCACCCTGATCCTGCGCGACAGCCGCGCCACCGCCTCGGAGATCGCCGTCGGCATCCTGTTGGACCCTTCGCCGGGCAGTGTGCGCGGTCGTCTAGAGCTGGAGCGTAGCTTCATCGAGATCTCGGATTCCTTGGTCTGGCCCTATATCGGCGAGCTCTACCTATTCCCGGACAGCGAACTGGTGTTCCACATCGAGGGAACGACCCGTGCCAGTGCCGCCAACGTCGCGGGGCCGAACGGAGTTCCCGGCACGGGGCTCTACAGCGCCATCGACTTCCAGGACGCACCCTTCTTGCTGCTCGGTGGGACGCTCGAGCTGGTGATCAACGACACCGGCGTCCAGGTTGGCGACACCTACGACCTGATTCGCAACATCGGTACGCCCGGCTTCATCGAGGGCTTCACCGAAGACTTCACCGAAGTGATCATCTCCGGCCTGTGCCGTGGTGTCGAGGTCGCGGTGGCGCCGGCCACAGACGTGGACAGCAACGTGGTGCTGCGCGCCACGGTCACCGCGGCTCCAATGCCGTGCGAGATCTTCAGTGACGACTTCGAGCTGGGCAATCTCGATTCTTGGACCATCTTTCCTTGATATAGGCCATGGTCGATGTGCTTCAGTCGCTGGCATACCTGGTCGAGGTGGGGAATAATGGGGATCTAGAGAAACCTCGCCTTTTCAATATCCCATTTCTCGTATCAGGATGGCCGACATGACTGCTCCCCTGCGTTTCGCCTGTTCCAGCGTCGTCACCCCGGCGGTCTCGCTGACTCTGGCCCTGCTACTGACCCTGGCTGTAGTGCCTGCCCAGGCGCAGCCGTCGTTCAGCAAGGTCTTCTCTCCAGACACGATCGGTCCAGGAAGTGTTAGTACGCTGACGTTCACGATCGACAACTTCGGTGGTGGGCCGGTGACCGATCTGGCCTTCACCGACGTGCTGCCAGCCGGAGTGACGCTGGCATCGCCTTTCGGCGAGCACAATTGTGACGATGGCGTGGTGACTGTAGTGCCAGGCGACACGATCAACTTCATGGATGGAGAAGTGGGACCAGGGGACTCTTGTACCGTCAGCGTCAACGTCACGAGTGGCTTTGCCGGTGTGTACACCAATACTTCCGGAGATCTGACGTCCTCGGCCGGCAACAGCGGCATGGCCACTGACGATCTGATCGTCGTGACCACTCTGCCGGGGTTCTCCAAGAGCCTTGCGCCCAGCGCGATTTCCTTCGGTGGTCGCAGTACGCTCACCTTTCTCATCGACAATACGCTCAACCCAGGGTCGGTAGATAATGTCGACTTCACGGACAACCTGCCGGTTGGGATGGTGGTCGCCGATCCGCCCAATGCCTCGACGACTTGCGGCTCTGCCGTTCTTCCGGCCACGCTCACCGCCGCTGCCGGCAGCAGCACCGTCACACTCGATGCCAACGGAAACTTCATCTTTCCCGCGCTAGCGGCTGGCGCGACGTGTTCCGCCACCGTCGATGTGACAGCAACCGGCATCGGCATGCTCGACAACGTGTCGAACGATCTACTGGCGAACTTCGTCGCCGCCGGCAAGGCAAGCGATGTCCTCGATGTCACGATAACCCCGCTCGCCCTGGTCAAGTCCTTCACGGACGATCCAGTGGCGCCCGGCGACATGGTGACGCTCGAGTTCACCATCCAGAACCTGAGTCCGTCGGACAGTGCTTCGGCCGTCACCTTTACCGACGATCTGGCGCTCGTCCTACCCGGCGTGCCCGACTTGACCGCCATCGGCCTACCGCTGGTCGATCCCTGCGGAGCCGGATCGACGCTCAGTGGCTCGGCTGGCGATACCCTCCTGACCCTGACTAACGGCAGCATTCCGGCGCGAGATGTCTGTACGTTTAGCGTCACCCTGCAAGTGCCTGCCACGGCGGTTGCTGGCGCCTATCCGAATACCACCAGCGCCGTTTCTGGCACCGTTGGCGGCGGGCCAGTCGTAGGCAACATGGCTTCCGACACGCTGTTCGTCGATCCTGCGCCTGTGCTCACCAAGAGCTTCACCAACGATCCGATCGGTGCTGGGGGCACGGTGACCTTGGAGTTCACCATCACAAACTCCAGTCCGGGCCTGATGGCCACCGACATCGCCTTTACCGATGAGCTCACCACTTTCTTGCCGTTCCCGCTGTCTGTCGTGTTACCAGTGGCGCCTTGCGGCGGGACAATGGGGTTCATTTTTCCCGATGTCGACCGGCAGGCCCTCTCGCTCACCGGCGGTACCCTGGCGGGAGGTGCCTCTTGCACCTTTAGTGTGGACATCAATCTCCCCACCGATCTACCGGCTGGCAACTACCTCAACGTCACCAGCGATGTCACCGCCCTGGTCGGTGGTGTGCCCTCGACCGGCAGGCCGGCGATGGACACTCTGACGGTCGTGGCGGCGCCGCGGCTGGCCAAGGAGTTCACCGACGATCCAGTGATGCCTGGAGACACGGTGATGCTGGAGTTCACGCTGACCAACTTGGACACGGTCAACTCGGTAGACATGATCGGCTTTACCGATGACTTGAATGCAACCTTGACTGGCTTGTCGGCGATCGGCTTGCCGGCCAACAACGTGTGCAACGGCACCGGTACGCTCAGTGGCACCACCAGCCTGACCTTCAGTGGCGGCACGCTGGCGCCGGACTCCTCCTGTACCTTCAGCGTCACGTTGCAGGTTCCGGGCGGTGCGATCCCGGGGATCTACAGCAACACAACAAGTAACGTCACTGCCACGATCGCCGGTGTTGCGGCGACGCGGTCGCCAGCCACAGACGACCTGGTCGTGACCAACGTGTCCTTCACCAAGGAGTTCATCGACGATCCTCTGATTCCTGGCTCAAACGGCATCCTGCGCTTCACCATCGACAATCAGGGGCCCACCGACGCCACCGGCATGCTCTTCTTCGACACGCTGAGTGCGGTTTTGCCTGGGCTCGCTGCGGTGGGGCCCTTGCCGACGACCCCTTGCGGAGCAGGCTCGACGATCTCGGGTACCACGAGCCTGACTTTCCTCAACGGCAATCTACTCGCCGGCACCTCATGTACTTTCGATGTCACCGTGGCGGTGCCCGGAGCTACTCTGGACGGTACGTATGGCAACCTCACCTCCAACCTCTTCGCCACCCTCGGGGGCACCTCTGTGTCGCTGCCTCCAGCCAACGACACCCTGACCGTCACCTCGACGTTGCTGCAGTTGACCAAGGCCTTCATCGGCGATCCTGTCGCCCCGGGTGACATGGTGACGCTGGAGTTCACGCTCACCAACGTGGACCCCGCTGACCCAGCTGACATGCTTGCGTTTACCGATGATCTGAACGCTGCTCTCACTGGCTTGGCGGCTGTTGGGCTACCGGCCAACAACGTGTGCAACGGCACCGGCTCGATCACGGGTACCACCAATCTGACCTTCAGCGGCGGCACGTTGGCTGCCGGGGCGTCGTGTACCTTCTCGGTGACCGTCCAGGTACCCGGCGGCGCAGCAGCGGGGACCTACACCAACACCACCAGCGCGATCACAGGTGAAATTACCGGCTTGCCGGTCAACGGTACGCCAGCGTCCGACGACCTGGCGGTCTCGGTGGTCAGTCTGAGCAAGGCATTCGACGGGCCAACCGTGCCTGGTGGCACCGCGGTATTGACGTTCACCATCGATAACCTCGGCGGCATTGCGGCGAACGACCTCGAGTTCTTGGACGATCTCAACGCCGTCATCCCAGGCCTGTCGGCGATCGGTCTGCCACTGGTCGATCCCTGTGGTGCCGGCTCGCAGGTCAGTGGCACTTCGCTGATCAATTTTGGCGGCGGTAGCCTGGGCGCCGGTGGCATGTGCACCTTCGACGTTACCGTCCAGGTGCCGGCGGGGGCCACGCCCGGCAGCTACCTCAACACCACCACCAACCTGTTCGAAGCCGGCCTCTCCGTAGCCGATCCCGCCACCGCAATGCTGGCCATCGAACCGCCGCCGCTGTTTTCGAAGCTGTTTGCGCCGGACCTGGTTGTCGTCGATGCGCCGAGCACACTGACCTTCACGATCGACAACACGGGCAGTGCAATTGCTGCAACAGGTCTCGATTTCACCGACAATCTGCCGTTGGGTTCCGTTGTTGCAACGCCTGCGAGCACTTCGACAACCTGTGGCGGCACGGTTACCGCCGTTGCTGGTAGTGCCAGCATCAATTTCACGGGTGGCACTGTGGCTGCGGCGGCTTCCTGCACAGTCAGTGTCAACGTCACCAGCAGCACCCCGGGGAGCTATCTCAACGTCACGGGGGATTTGACCTCGACTTCCGGCAACAGTGGTACGGCGAGCGATACGCTCGAAGTCATTTCACCGCTGGTGCTGACCAAGGTCTTCATTCCGGCGACGGGACAACCCGGTCAGACGCTGCAGCTCGAGTACACCCTAGACAACCCGTCACCGCTGGCGTTGAGCAACATCGCCTTCACTGACGACTTGGACGCCGTGCTGACGGGGCTGGCGGCTACGGGACTTCCGCTTACTGATGTCTGCGGCTTTGGCTCGCTGATCACCGGTACAGGGTTGCTGACGTTCACTGGTGGTAGTTTGGGCGCAGGTGCCTCCTGCACCTTCAGTGTCAACGTCGTGATTCCTGCCGATGCGGCCTCCGGTAACTACCCGAGTACCACGAGCGACCCAACTGCCGATGCGGGAGTTGCGCCAGTCGTCGGTGCCGCTGGCACGGCCAATCTGATTGTGCGTGCCGATGTGCTGGAGATCCCGACGCTGGACGAGTGGGCTCTGCTGTTGTTGAGCAGCCTGTTGGCCCTGCTCGCTGTTGCCCGAATGCGACATTAGTTGGGCTTCAAGGTCGTGTGTGACCATCCGACTGGCGCCATAGAGTGGCGCTTGTCGATGGTCCCGTCGAGTACGGGCTGGGCGAGTAGCGCCGGGTTGGAGAATCGTGGATAATAAAGCGCCTTGGAACACCGGCGCCCATCATCTCGATTCCCTTTGCTCGACTAGGATGACTCACATGCAGACCTCCCTTCGTGTTCTCCGTTTCGCCCTGCCTGCACGCGACTTGCCTGTACCGACACTGGTTGCTGCGCTCGTTCTGAGCCTGGCGCTCGCCGCGACTCCGGCACAGGCTCAGCCTAGCTTCAGCAAGGTGTTCACCCCGGACACCCTCGCTTCGGGAAGCGTCAGTACCCTGATCTTCACGATCACCAACGGTTCCGGTGTGCCCGTGACCAACCTGGCCTTCACGGACAATCTTCCTGCAGCCGTGTCCGTGGCGACACCGGCAGCTGTGACGTCTACGTGCCCTGATGCAGTTGTGACGGCCGGCGGTGGCAGCATCATGATGACGGACGGTGAAGTGGCGGCTTTCGCGTCGTGTACCGTGAGCGTCGACGTGACGAGTTCGACTGTGGGCACCCACACGAATACCAGCGGAGATCTCACCTCGAGCGCCGGCAACAGTGGTACGTCGACTGACGACCTGACAGTGGTCACGAATCGGCCCGCCTTCTCCAAGGCCTTCGCTCCATCCACGATCGACTTCGGTGAGCGCACCACGTTGACCCTGACGATCGACAACAGTGTCAACCCGGGGTTCGCTACGGCTCTGTCTTTCACCGATGCCTTACCGAGTGGGCTTGTCATTGCCGATCCGGCCAACGCGTCGGCGGATTGTCCGGGGGCGTTTTTGACCGCGATGGCCGGTGGTGGCACGATCTCGATCTCCAGCGGTCTCTTGCTCCCCGGCCAGACGTGCACGGTAACCGTCGATGTGGCGGGTTCCGCCATCGGTAGCTTCATCAACCGAACTGAGCTCTCCTCGACACCGGGCGGTCCCTCGGTCTCCAGTGGCTTCGCGACGGCCCAACTGGACGTCACCTTGGATCCGGATCTGCACATCACCAAAGGTTTCGTCGGGAACCCCGTGGCACCAGGGAACACGGTGGTGATGGACTTCACCATCCGCAACCAGAGCCCCTCGGACAGTGCGACCGGTGTGACCTTCACGGATGATCTCAGCGCCACGCTCGCTGGCCTCGTGGCAGTAGGACTGCCTGCCAACGACGTGTGTGGCGCCGGCTCGCAGCTGACGGGCACAGGCCTCCTGACCCTGACTGGGGGCAACATCCCTGCGCGTGATGTGTGTACTTTCAGCGTGACGTTGCAAGTACCTGCCGGGGCAGCCGTGGGCAACTACCCGAACACGACCAGCGCAGTGTCAGCCACCGTGGGCGGTAGCTCGGTCACGGGAAACCAGGCCACCGAGATCCTGTATGTAAGTCCAGTGCCGGTGCTCACCAAGACTTTCTTGACCGATCCGGTGGGTGCAGGTGGTACGACGACAATCGAGTTCACCATCACCAACTCGAGCCCGACGGCTGCGGCCACCGATCTTGGTTTCGCTGACAACCTCAGCGCTTTTCTTTCTGGCTCCGTCTATACGAGCGGAATTCAGAACAACATCTGTGGCGCTGGCTCTGTGCTCACTACCACGCTCAACAATGGACAGACGTTCTTGACCTTGTTCAGCGGTAGCCTCGCCGCAGGCGCTTCCTGCACGTTTACCGCGGACGTGCAGATTCCGGCAGGCGGTGCGCCCGGCACTTACGTCAATACGACGTCGGACGTCACGGGAACCATCGGTGGTTTGCCGGTCTTCGGGCCGCCCGCCAGTGACACCCTGGACGTGGTGGTCGGGCCGTTGCTGACCAAGGAGTTCACGGACGATCCCGTAGACCCCGGCGACATGGTGACGCTCGAATTCACGCTGACGCACGACGCCGCCGAACCTGCTGACGCCACCAACATCGCCTTCACCGATGACCTGAACGCGGCGCTGGTAGGCCTCAGTGCGATCGGCTTGCCCCTCAACGATGTCTGCGGCACGGGCTCGCAAATCTCCGGTACCACCAACCTGAGCTTCACCGGTGGAACCCTGGCTCCGGGGGCTTCCTGTACCTTCAGCGTGACGCTGCAGGTGCCGGTGGCGGCGCTGCCGGGTACGTACACGAATCTGACCAGCAACGTGTCTTCCACGGTAGGTGGGGTCGCAGCCAGCCGAGCCGGTGCCCAGGACAACTTGCTGGTCGGCGGACTCTCCTTCACCAAGGAGTTCATCGACGATCCGCTGCTGCCTGGCGGAACGGGTACGCTGCGCTTCACGATCGACAATCAGAGTACCGTCGATGCCACCGGGATGTTCTTCACCGACAATCTCCCGTCCGCGCTCACGGGTCTGACGACGACCGGGGCTCTGCCGGCGAATCCTTGCGGCGCCGGTTCCGTTCTGAGCGGCCCCTCGTTCCTGATTCTCGTTGGTGGCAATCTCACAGCTGGTACCTCCTGTACCTTCGACGTCACCGTGGACGTTCCAGGTGGAGCTGCCGATGGGGGGTACCTCAATACGACGAGCAACTTGACGGCAACATTAGGTGGTAGTGGGGTGACCGTCCAACCTGCTGCCGATCAACTGACCATCGATTCCACTCGCTTGGCTCTGACCAAGACCTTCACCAACGATCCGGTCCAACCCGGGGGGTCGCTCATCCTCGAGTTCACGATCACCAACGACGACATGGCGAATGCCGCGTCCGGAGTCAGCTTCACGGACGACCTGGACGCAGCCCTCTCGGGTCTGGTCGCCGTTGGTTTGCCGCAGAACGACGTCTGCGGTGCCGGTTCTCTCCTCTCCGGGGCGGGCCTGCTGACCCTGACCGGTGGCAGCTTGGCCGCGGATGGCTCGTGTACCTTCTCGGTCGGCCTACAGGTTCCCGGCGGCGCGGGGTCTGGTGTCTACACCAACACGACTTCAGGTCTGACCGGCATGATTACCGGCCTTTCGGTGACGGGCCCCGCGGCTTCGGATGACTTCGTCGTCTCCGTCATCAACTTCGACAAGGCTTTCGATGGGCCCACGGTCGCCACTGGCACCGCGGTTCTCACCTTCCTGATCGAGAACCTCAATGCCACCGATGCCAGCGGCCTCGAGTTCACCGACGATCTCGATGCCATGATTCCTGGCCTGGTCGCCGTCGGTCTGCCACTCAACGATGTTTGTGGCACTGGATCACAGCTGACGGGAACTTCGGTGATCAGCCTGACGGATGGCACCGTCCCCGGTAGTGGCACTTGCATGTTCGACGTCACCGTGCAGGTCCCTGCCGGTGTCATGCCCGGGGCCTACCTGAACACCAGTGATCCGCTGTTCCAGAATGGTCTGCAAGCCGCGGAGCCAACCACAGCTTCGTTGACCATCGATGCGCCACCGAGCTTCAGCAAGGCCTTCGATGGTCCGACCGTCGCCACCGGTACCGCGGTTCTGACCTTCACCATCCAGAACAACAGCGCACGAGCGATCGACAATCTCAGCTTCACCGATGATCTGGCTGCAGCGATCCCCGGTATGGTGGGTACGGGTCTTCCGCTGAACGATGTCTGTGGCACGGGCTCGCAGATCAGCGGCACCTCCGCGCTCAGCTTCACTGGTGGCAGCCTGGCTGGCAACGCCAGCTGCATGATCGCTGTCACCGTCCAGGTGCCAGCAGGCGTTACCCCGAGCAGCTACCTCAACACCACCAGCGACCTGCTGCGCAATGGCCTGGCGCTGTCGCCGCCGGCCAGTGCCAACCTGACGATCGACGCACCGCCGACCTTCAGCAAGGCATTCGACGGTCCGACGACAGCCACTGGCACTGCCGTGTTGACCTTCACCATCCAGAACAACAGCACGCGAACTTTGAGTGGCCTGAGTTTCACCGACGACCTGGATACGGCGATTCCGGGCATGGTCGGTACGGGGCTGCCGGTCAACGACGTCTGCGGTACCGGCTCACAGATCAGTGGCACCTCGTTGCTCAGTCTCACGGGCGGCAACTTGGCGGGTAACGCTACCTGCATGGTTCCGGTCACGGTCCAGGTGCCTGCGGGAGTCACCCCAAGCAGCTACCTCAACACCACCAGTGATCTGCTGCAGAACGGTCTCGTGCTGTCGCCGCCAGCCAGCGCCAACCTGGTCATCGAGCCGCCGCCGACCTTCTCCAAGATCTTCGTGCCGGACGTCATCGTGACCGATACCGTCTCGACCCTCACCTTTACGATCGACAACAGCGCAAGCACGCTGGCGGCCAACAACCTCGCCTTCGTCGACAACTTGCCGACCAACGTCGTGGTGGCGACGCCCGCGAACAGCATGACGACGTGCGGCGGCACCGTCACCGCCGTCGATGGGACTGCGTCGATCAGCTTCACCGGTGGCACCGTCGGTGCGGGAGCAACCTGCACCGTCAGCGTCGATGTGACCAGCAGCACGGTGGGCAGCTACACCAACCTGACCCTGGACCTCACCTCGACCTCCGGCAACAGTGGTACCGCCACTGCCATGCTCGAGGTCGTGCCGCCGTTGATGATCAGCAAGCGCTTCGTCCCGGCGTCCGTGCTGCCGGGCCAGGTCGCCCAGCTCGAGTACACCCTGGACAACCCGTCGACGCTGGACCTGACCAACATCGCCTTTACTGACGATCTCGGCACCGTCCTGCCGGGCCTGGCTGCCAACGCGCTGTCCTTGCCGGCTGACGTTCCGGCCGGACCGCTCGATATGGTCATGCTCACCGACATTTGCGGCCTCGGCTCGCAAATCAACGGCACCAACCTCCTGACCTTCACCGGCGGTAACCTGTTGGCGGGTACGTCCTGCACCTTCAGCGTCGACGTCACCATCCCGGCCAATGCGGCGGTCGGTACGTACCCGAGCACCACCAGTGATCCCACCGGTGATGCGGGGGGCGTTCCGGTCGTTGGCGCGGCGGGTGCCGCCAGCCTGATCGTCCGCGCCGATGTGTTGGAGATTCCGACCCTGGACGAATGGGCTTTGTTGTTGCTGATCGGTTTGCTGGGTGCCGTCGCGGTGGCGCGGATGCGGTTCTGAGCTGCGGGATAAAGCCGAGAAGCGAGGTACAGCGTGGGTGATCTGAGATGGGGCATCGTCGGGACCGGTCTGATCGCGGAAGTGATCGCCGGTTCCATTGGCAAGGCCCAGAACGCGACGCTGGCGGCGGTATCGAGTCGAGAGCAAGCCAAGGCCGACGCCTTCGTCGCCCAGCGTCCGGACACGGCGGCGGTCGAAGGCATCGAGGCCTTGGTCACCCGGGACGATGTCGATGTGGTCTACGTCGCGACGCCGACCTGTGCCAAGGAGCCCATTGCCCTGGCGGCCATCGCCGCCGGCAAGCACGTCCTGGTCGACAAGCCCTATCTCGACACTGCTTCCCTCCAGCGCATGACAGATGCAGCGGAGCAAAAAGGTGTCGTCTTCATGGATGCCACCCACCTCTCGCACCACCCACGTACGCGGACGATCCAAACCGCGACGGCGGAGAAGCTCGGTGCTACTCGCTCCTTGCACACCGCCTTCTACTTTCCGTTCGCCGACCGCGACAACATTCGCTACGATCCGAGCCAAGAGCCGATGGGGGCGGTTGGCGATATGGCCTGGTACTCAGTCCGCGCGATCGTCGAGTTCCTGCAGCCGGTCGGAGAGCTGACGTCCGTGATGGCCCGTTCCGAGCGGGACACCGAGACGGGGGCAGTGATTCGCGCTTCCGGCTTCCTCGCTTTCAACGGTGGCCAGACCTCCACATTCGACGTCGGGTACACCGCCGGCACCATGGTTCAAGAGCTGCAGCTCCTCGGCACGGAGGGCATGTTCCAGCTCGACGACTTCGTGCTCGACTGGACGCAGAGTTTTGCTTTCCAGAATCCCGACATCAAGACCGGCTACCTCCACCGGACCGGTATGGCGACACGGAAGGACTACCGGTTCGTCGAGGCGCCTTCGTCCAAGGCCGCGGATGTGTGGATGATCGAGAACTTCGGGCGTCTGGTGGTGG
>CBDUPA010000006.1:0-286510 GCA_965368975.1 uncultured bacterium
GTGGACGGCGCCGGACGAGCTGGATTGCCTGGCGTCGCGCGGGATCGAACGTCTCGATGTCGAGACCTTGCCGCTCCTGGCCGCGGATGCGAATCTGGGCGCGCTGGCCGCGAAACTGCCCCGTGTCGACGATCGCAACCTGGTCTACGTCGTCTTCACCTCCGGCTCGACCGGCCGGCCGAAAGGCGTCGAGGCGGTGCACCGGGCGGTGGTGCGGTTGGTGCGCGACGGCGACTTTGCCGACTTCGGACCGGAAACCGTGCTGGTGCAGGTGGCGCCGGTCGCCTTCGACGCCTCGACGCTCGAGATCTGGGCGACGCTGGCCGGTGGTGGGCGACTGGTGATTCCGCCGCGGGCGGGCATCTCCCTGTCCGAGCTGGCTCGCTGGATCCGGCGTCACGGCGCGACGGTGCAGTGGATCACGACCGGATTTTTCCACCAGATGGTCGATGCCGAGGTCGAGACGCTGCGGCGCCTGGGACAGATTCTCACCGGCGGTGAAGTGCTGTCGCCGGGGCACGTAGGACGCTTGCTGAGCACCGGCTTCAGCGGGCACGTCACCAATTTCTACGGACCGACCGAGAACACTACCTTCACCACCTTCTACCCGCTGCTCCACGCCGACTTCGACATGGTGGCGAGTCCGATCGGCAAGCCGATTGCACGCACCTATGTGGTTGTCCTGGCGTCTCCCTGGGAGCAGGCTGCTGAGGGCGAGCCCGGTGAATTGGCCTGCGGAGGGGACGGCCTGGCGCGGGACTACCTGGGACGGCCAGCGCGCACGGCGGCCAGTTTCGTGCCGGATCCGTGGTCGAACACGCCAGGTGCGCGCCTCTACCGCAGCGGCGACCTGGTACGCCAGCGCGGCGACGGTGTGGTCGAGTTCCTGGGGCGCCTCGACGCGCAGGTCAAGGTGCGGGGCTTCCGCATCGAGCCGGGGGAGGTCGAGGCGGCGCTGCGGGCACTGCCGGCGGTGGGCGATGCGGTCGTCGTGGCCCGCCGCGACGGCACCGAGGCGGGCGGTAGTTCGAGTCTGGTGGGGTACATCGTCCCGGCAGCGGAGCTGCTGGCAAGGCCCACCATCCCGGCAGCGGAGCTGCCGGAGCGAGATGAACCGCAGGGCCAGGGTAACGAGGTCGAGCCGAGCACAGCCGACGAAACCGCAGATGTTCCCGCAGATCACCTCGACCACTGGCAGCGCCTGTTCGACGACATCTACGCCGCCGACCGCGACCTCGAAGACGTTGCCTTCGATCGCATCGGCTGGGACAGCAACTACACTGGCCAGCCGATCCCGCAGGAAGAGATGCAAGAGTGGCTGCGTGGCACCCTCGACGACCTGCGGCAGCTGCAGCCGAAGCGGGTGCTGGAGGTCGGCTGCGGTACCGGCATGGTGCTCTTCGGGGTCGCTGGCGTCTGTGATCGCTACGTCGGCATTGACCTGTCACCGCAGGTCGTCGCGGACCTGCAACAGCGCGTGGCGGCGGCACGGGCGCGTGCCGAGGAGAGCGGCGGTCGACTGGCCGAGGTCGAGTTGCACTGCAGCGCGGCACACGACGCCTCTGCCTGGCGCCACCAGCGCTTCGACACCACGGTGCTCAATTCGGTGCTGCAGTACTTCCCGGACATGGACTACTTGGCCGGCGTGGTGCGCAACATGATCGCGGTCACCGAGGACGGCGGTGCGGTCTACGTCGGCGACGTGCGCAGCTTCCCTTTGCTGGAGCTGTGCAACACTTCGCTGGCGCTCTTCCGAGCCGCGGACGACCTGCCGCTGGCGGCGCTGCAGCACGAGGTGCGCCGGCGCACGTTGCAGGAGAACGAGCTGACCGTCGACCCAGCTTTCTTCTTCGAGCTGGCGCGCCGTGATCCGCGCATCACGGCTGTGGAGATCCACGTACCGCAGGGCCGGGCACACAATGAACTGACCCGGTTCCGGTATTCGGCGGTGCTGCGCGTCGGTCCCGCATCAGGTTCGTCTGGCGGTCGTGACACCGCTGCCTGCCGTGATATTCCCTGGCAAGATGTTGCTTGGCGAGACGGCCGTGGCTTGACCCACCTCGACGCGCTGCGTCGCGAACTCGATGCGGCCCGGCGCCAGGGGGTGTTGACCATGGCCTTGCGCGGTCTGCCCAACGCCCGGCTGGCCCCGGACGTCGCGGCGCGCCAGCGGCTCGACGAACTCCTGGCGGCTGGCGAGCACGAGGAGCTGCGGCTGGCGCGGGCCGGCGAGTTGCGGCGGGCGGTGGCCCACGTTCCCGGGCTCGAACCACTGGACGTGCGCGAACTCGGGGCCGAACTCGGATTTCAAGTGTTCCTCGGCTGGAGCCAGCAGGGAGACGAAGGCCGCTTCGAAGCCCTGTTCGACGCCACTGGCACGGCCACCACGTGCCCGCCGCTGCCCGAGGCCTGGGAGCCGGAAGCCCTGGCATCGGAATCTGCTTCGTCGAGCTCGAGCCGGCTTGGCTGGGGTCGCTTCGGCAATGATGCCCACCGCGGCGAGCGCATTCGAGAACTGGTGCCCGAGCTGCGCAGCGCGCTGGCCGGGCGCCTGCCCGAGCACATGGTGCCGTCTAGCCTGGTGCTGCTCGACGAGCTGCCGCTCAAGTCCAACGGCAAGGTGGACCCCGCCCGCCTGCCGCAGCCCGAGGTCGTGACGCGCGCCGCACAGCTGACGCCGCCGCGCACCGCGCTGGAGCAGGCACTGGCCGAGCTGTGGTGCGAGCTACTGCACCTGGATGAGGTCGGCATCCACGAACGTTTCGCTGACCTCGGCGGCCACTCGCTGCTGGCCACCCGCCTGCTCGCCCGCATTCGCGAGTTGACCGGCGTCGCGTTGCCACTCGGCCGCCTCTTCGAGCTGCCGACCATCGCGCAGTTGGCATCAGAGATCGAGACCGAGGGCGGCGGTCTGTCGGTGTCGCCCGAGAGTGTCCCATTGCAGGCTGCGGGACCCGAGCAGCCGGCACCGCTCAGCTTCGGCCAGGAGCAGCTGTGGTTCCTGGCGCGCCTGGTGCCGGACAACCCCTTCTACAACGTACCGCTGGTGCTCGAGCTGACCGGCAGGCTCGAGGTGGCGGCCTTGCAGACGGCGCTCGGTGAGCTGCTGCAGCGTCACGAGGTGCTGCGCGCCGAGATCCGCGTCGATGAAAGCGGGGTGTCCGAGCAGCAGGCCGTCGCGGTGCCGAGGGTACTGTTGCCGGTGGTCGACTTGGGATGGCTGAGGGCTGCCAGGGCTGAAGTCGGGGCGAGCATCATCGCCGGGGAACTCGACCGCTTGCAACAGCGTGAGGCCCTGCGGCCCCTGCGCCTGACGCCGCCACCCTTGGTGCGCGCGACGCTGGTGCGCTGGGGCGAGCACGCCCGCCTATGGCTGACCGTGCATCACATCGCCATCGACGGCCGTTCCCTGCACGTTCTGCTCGACGACCTGGCCGCTCTCTACCGGGCCGCCTGTGCCGGCCGTGACGCGGGGCTGACGCCGCTGCCGGTGCAGTACGGAGACTTCGCACGCTGGCAGCGGGGAGCCTTCGTCGCCAACCAAGCCGATCGCCTGGAAAAGGATCTGGACGCCTGGCGCCAGTACCTGCAGGCTGCACCCGAGGTAATCGAACTGCCGGTGGATCATCCCGTGCCGGCGGTCCCTACGTTCCGGGCACGCCTGCGGCAGGTGCAGCTGTCGCGACGTCAGCAGGCACGACTGCAGGAACTCGCTGACGCCGCCGACGCCAGCCTGTACATGGCGTTGTTCGCCGTCACCGCCGCCTGGCTGCGTCGCCATGGTGCGGCGCGCGATCTGGTGCTGGGTACGCCGCTGGGCGGTCGCCCGCATCCGCGGCTGGAGCCGTTGATCGGCTTCTTCGTCCAATCGCTGCCGGTGCGCCTGGACGCCCCCCTCGATCTCGCCTTCGAGCGCTTGCTCGAGCGCGTGCGGCGCGCGCTGGTCGACACCTGGGCCCTGCCCGAGGTGCCCTTCGAGAAGCTGGTCGAAGAGCTGCAGCCGGCACGACAACCTGGGCAGAATCCCTTGCTGCAAGCGGTCGTTGGCTTCAACCAGCCGCTGCCGGCGCCGGATCTCAGCCCTGAGGTCGGCAAGAGCTTGACGAGCGCGCCCGCCTATCTCGAGCTGCGCACCACCCGCTTCGACCTCGAAGTGCACTTCGAACCGCACAGCACCGACGGCATCACTGGCTTGATGGTCGCCAGTGTGGACCGCTTTGAGGCTGCGACGGTCGAACGCCTGGCGATGCACTGGCAGCGCTTGATGACGGCCATCCTGGAGCGTCCGGATGCGCCGCTCTGGCGGCTCGACATGCTCGCCGCTGCCGAACGCCAGCAACTGCTGCACAGCTGGGCGGGAGGTCCCGAGGTCACTCGGGACGAGCGACTGGAAATGTCGTTGGAGGCGCTGTTCCTGCGCGCCGCCGATCGCGTCCCGGACGCGGTGGCACTGACCCAGGGCCGCCGCCATCACAGCTACGCTGGAGTGCGGGCGATGGCGGGGCGCATCGCTGATGGGCTGCGACGAAGCGGCGTCCAGGAGGGCGTAGCCGCGGCGGAGGCGCGCATTGTCGTGTCGCTGCCGCGTTCGCCGGAGCAGATCGCGGCCGTGCTGGGCGTGCTGCTGGTGGGCGGTGTCTACGTGCCGCTCGATCCAGACGACCCTGAGCCGCGTCGACGTCGGCTGCTGGAAGAGTTGCGGCCGGCCGCCGTACTCGACGCCGAATCCTGTCCTCCAGCCCTGGTCGCGGGTCGTTCGCCGCACCTGACTGCCGTCGAGACGGGGCGCGAGACTGGGCACGGGATCTGGCGCGAGACTGCACGGCCCGGTGGCGATCGGCTGGCCTACGTCCTTTTCACCTCTGGCTCCTCGGGCGTGCCCAAGGGCGTCGCGGTGCCGCACCGTGCCGTTGCCCGCCTGGTTCTGGCGGCCGACTACGTCGACCTGGGGCCCGAGCAGGTGATGTTCCAAGCCGCACCCCTGAGCTTCGACGCCTCGACCTTCGAACTTTGGGGCGCGCTCGTCTGGGGTGGCCGCCTGGCCATGATGCCGCCGGGCCCACCGTCGCTGCAGACGCTCGATCGGCAGCTGCAACGCCAAGCGGTGAGTGTGACCTTCCTGACCACGACGCTGTTCAATCAGCTGGTGGATCTGGGCCTGCCCCTGGAGGCGGGAGCGGGCCTGGACCGTGTGGCTCAGGTGCTCACCGGCGGCGAGGCGATGTCGGCCACCCATGCTCGGCGGCTGCTGCAACGAGGTTTCCGCGGCCGGCTGAGCAACGTCTACGGCCCGACCGAGAACACCACCTTCTCGACCCTGGAGGCGATCACGCCCGGCTCGCCGCAAGCCGCCATCAGTATCGGCCGGTCGATACCCCATACGCTGGTGCGCGTTCTCGGTCCCCGCGGAGAACTCGTTTCCGTCGGCGTCGGTGGGCAGCTGGCGCTGGCGGGTGCCGGCCTGGCCCGGGGCTATCTGGACCGTCCCGCGCGCACCGCCGCCAGCTTCGTGCCGGACGCCTTCGCCGCACATGCCGCTGCCGGCTCGCGCTCGTACTTGACCGGTGACTTGGTGCGCTGGCTGGCCGATGGTCGTCTCGATTTTCTCGGCCGCTTCGACCACCAGGTCAAGGTGCGGGGTTTCCGTATCGAGCCCGAAGAAGTCGAAGCAGCGTTGACGGCGCATCCGGAGGTGCTGGCGGCGGCGGCCCTGGCGGTCAGCGGTGCGACCGCGGGGGACCGCAGCTTGGTGGCCTGTATCGTGACGGCCGGTGCTGACACCGCCGTACCGACACTGCGTCGTTGGCTGAGCAGCCGCCTACCGTCGCATCTGGTGCCGTCGCGCCTCTTGACGCTACCCAGCCTGCCGCTCAACGCCACCGGCAAGCTGGATCGCCGCGCCCTCGAACTCGTCGTGCGGGAGCGGCAGGTGCAGGAACCGCTCGCACAAGGAGCAAGCACCGCCGGACCGGTACCACCGCGCACGCCAATGGAAGAGCTGGTGGCGGGTGTGTGGCGCGAGCTGCTGGGTAGCACCGCCGCCACGGACGTCCACGCCTCCTTCTTCGACCTCGGTGGCCACTCGCTGCTGGTGACGCAGGCGATCACGCGTCTGCTGCGTCTCACTGGTGTCGAGCTGCCTCTGGCCGAGGTCTTTGCGCACCCGACCGTCGCTGAGCTGGCACGGGCGGTGGAGCAGCGGCTGGCGTCCGGGGTCGATCCGGAGGCCGAGACCTCGGTGCCACCGCTGGTGTCTCTCTCGGCCTCGGAGCGCGCCAGCGACGAAACCCTCACCGCACCGCTGTCCTTCGCGCAACGTCGGCTCTGGTTCGTCGGCCAGCTCGTGCCCAACAGCCCGATGTACAACGTGCCCCAGGTGCTCGACCTGGAGAGCCAACACGGCGCCCTCGATCCGGAGCTCCTGCGTCGACTGTACTGGGGTTTGCGCCTGCTGCACGCCCGCCACGATGCCTTGCGGTGCCGTGTCGTGGCTTCCGAAAGTGAGCCCTACCAGCTCGTACCGCCTGCCGGTTCCTGGAGTCCGACCAGCGTAGATCTACGCGGCCTGCCCGCCTCGGTCGCAGAGGTCGAGGCCGTCCGCCTGCGTCGGCGCGAAGCGCAGCGACCCTTCCTCGACGATGCGTTCCACGGCGACGCGTCGCCCTGGCGTGCCGTGCTGGTGTTGCAAGATCCTCGGCGTTGCCAGCTACTCCTGACCCTGCACCACATCGCTGCCGACGGCTGGTCGGTCGATGTCTTGCTACGGGAACTCGGCCAGTTGTGCCGATCTGGAGTGCCTTTCGCCAAGCCTAGTACCGCACCTGACGCTGCACCTACCGGCGCCTTGGCACCGCTGCCGCTGCGCTATGCCGACTATGCACGGTGGCAGCGCAGCATCTGGAGCCGCGGCATCCTCGACGCGCACCTCGCTTGGTGGCGCGACCGGCTGCAGGATCTGCCATCGCTGCTGGCCCTGCCCACGGACCGTCCAAGACCGGCACGGCCCAGCTTTCGCGGTGCGCACTACCAGGCACGGTTGACGCCAGCCCAGGTCGAGGGTCTGGAGGCCTTCGGTCGAGCGCACGGGGCCACGCCTTTCATGGTGCTCGTGTCTGCCTTCCAGGCACTGCTGTGGCGGCTCACCGGTCGGCGCGACATCGTGCTCGGCACACCGATCGCCGGCCGCGATCACCTGGAGCTGGAGGGGCTCGTCGGCTGTTTCGTCAACACCTTGGTGCTGCGCAGCGAGGTGATGCCACAGCTCACCGTCGAGCGATTGCTGGAGGCGACGCGTGCCACCTGTTTGCAGGCCTATGCCCACGGCGC
Organism: uncultured bacterium; assembly: GCA_965368975.1. Lineage (GTDB taxonomy): Bacteria > Acidobacteriota > Thermoanaerobaculia > Multivoradales > JAHZIX01 > CBDUPA01. Next base: position 7,327 of record CBDUPA010000006.1, read on the forward strand.
CGTGCCCTTCGAGCTGCTGGTAGAAGCGTTGCAGCCCGAGCGGCGTCTCAGCCACCAACCGCTGGTGCAGGTGGCGCTCGGCGTGCAGCCCGAAACGCCGGCCCCGCAGTTGCCGGGAGTGCGGGTGCGCCGTGCCTGGAGCGGGCTCGACACCGCGCGCCTGGACCTGACTCTGTCCATCGATCTCTCGGCCGGCGACGGTGCGCGCCTTTGGTGGGAGTACAGCACCGAACTCTTCGACGCCACGACCCTGATGCGCTGGGATCGTAGTCTGCGTCGCGTGTTGGCCAGCTGGGTGCCCACCAAACCCACGCGCCATTCCACGCACAAGCCCCCGCACGCGAATGACGTGCCAGCCGACTCTGTAGGGACCTCAACTGCCGATCCAGCAGCCCTGCTGCTGCGAGACCTGGATTGGCTCGATCGCAGTGAGCAGCACCAGCTGTTGCAGGCCTGGGCTTGCCTGCCGGCTGGCACCGCCTACCAGTCGCGGCCGGTGTTGCAGGCGGTAGCTTCGGTGGTCGCGGCACAGCCGCACGCGACGGCCCTGGTTTGGAGCTCTGCAGGCGGTCGGCCGGAACACCATCTCAGCTACGGTGAACTCGATCGCCGTTCCCGCCTGCTGGCCGCCACGCTGGCGACCACGCTGCGCCGCCGTGCTTCCGGACCGGGGACGCCGGTCGGCTTGTGTACCGGTCGAGGCGGCGAGATGACCCTGGGAGCGCTGGCGATCCTGCGGGCCGGCGGCGCCTTCGTGCCGCTCGACCCCGCGCACCCACCGCGCCGCTTGATCTGGCAGCTACAGGATGCCGGGGCACCGCTGGCCGTGGTCTCCGCCGCTGGTGAGCACACCCTGGGCGGCGGCTTTCCGTGCTTGCGAGTGGATCGAGTGCCGGCGACGGACAGCAGTGAGAGGCTTGACGTGGTGCCGCCTCACGCATGGCAACTCGCCTACGTTCTCTACACTTCGGGCTCGACCGGCCGCCCGAAGGGCTCCGAGGCGACGCACGGCAACCTGGCGCACCTGGTGGCCATGGCGCACAGCTTCCACACTCCGGCCGCCGGTGAGCGCACCGCGCAGACCGTCGGCCCGGCGTTCGATGTCACCTTGCTCGAAGTGTGGCCGCAGCTGGTACGCGGCGCCACGTTGTGCGTACCGCCGCCGGACATCGTGACCTCGCCGCCGGTTCTCTTGCCGTGGATGCGCAGGCAGCGAATCCTCGGAGCCTACATGGCGACACCGGTCGCCGAAGCGCTGGCGGCGGAGCCCGGCGCCGCGGAGCTGCCGCTGCGCTATCTGTGCACGGGGGGGTCGCGCCTGCACGCTATCCCTCGAAGCGACCTTCCGTGGCGCCTGCTGAACATCTACGGGCTGAGCGAGACGACGGTGGTGCTGACGCGCGAATGGGTACGGCTCGGCGCGGCCGAGCAGCCGGCGATCGGGCGGCCGGTACCGGGTATCGACCTCCACGTGCTGGATCCCGACTTCGAACTCACGCCGCCCGGAGTGCCGGGGCAGCTGTGCGCCGGTGGCACTGGCCTGTCGCGCGGCTATCTCGGCCGGCCTGCGCTGACGGCCGACAAGTTCCGTCCGCATCCCTTCGCCGGCCGCATTGCCTCGACGGAACCGCTGGCCGGTGAGCGAGGGTCCGGCGCTCGTCTCTGCCTGACCGGCGACCTCGTGCGCTGGCGCGCGGATGGGCGTCTCGACTTCCTTTCGCGCATTGACCACCAGGTCAAGCTGCGCGGTCTGCGCATCGAGCTGGGCGAGATCGAAGCCGTGCTGCGGCGCCAGGACACGGTCGCGGAAGCGGTGGTGATCCTGCAGGAGGACAGTCTGCAGCGCTTGCTCGGGTATGTCGTTCCTGCCGCGGGGGCTACCGAAGGCGCGTCGCTCGACATGGGCGCCTTGCGCAAGGCTCTGGCGCAGGAAGTCCCCGATTACATGGTGCCGGCAGTGCTGCAGGTGCTGCCGGAGCTACCGCTCAACGCCAATGGCAAGCTCGACATCGCCCGCTTGCCGCGGCCGGAAGTGGACGCCACCGAGGCGGCGCGTGCGCCGGTCACCCCGATGGAACGACTGCTCGCCGGCCTCTGGCGCGAGGTTCTCAGCGACGCCGCGCCGGCTGAGCTGAGTCGCGACCAGGACTTCTTCGCCCTCGGTGGCCACTCGTTGCTGGCCGCACGCCTGACCTCCCGTCTGCGCCAGCGCTTGCACGTCGAGGTACCGGTACGCCTGCTGTTCGAGGCACCGACACTGGCTGAGCAGGCCGAGTACATCGAGCAGCTACGCGCCGGTCCGCGGCCGGTGCCGTCGCTGAGTGCCGAGCTGGTCGCTACGGAGTCGGGCGCTCTCGAGTCGACTGGAAGGGACAGCGCACCGCTGTCCCTGGGGCAAGAGCGCTTGTGGCTGCTGCACCGCATGCAGCCCTCATCGCCGGTCTACAACATGCCCATGACTCTCGATCTCCCGGCGGACGTACGGCCCGCCGCCGTGACGCGGGCCGTCGGTGAGCTGATCCACCGTCATGCCGTGCTGCGAACGACCTACGAAGAAGCCGCTGATGGCCAGCCACGGCAGCGCATCGCGCCCCCCATGCCGAGGGTCGACGGGTCGCGGGTCGCTCTACCCTGGATCGATCTGGGCCGGCTCGGCCGGGCTGCCGGCTCTGAGGCCGAGCGCCTCGGGCGACAGGAAGCGCGCCTGCCGTTCGACCTGCAGTGTGGTCCGCTGGCTCGCTTCATCCTGCTACGCCTGCCGCCGGGCGAAACCTACGGCGCGCACCTGCTGCTCAACCTGCACCACAGCATCGCGGACGGCTGGTCCCTGGAGCTGCTACCGCGTGAGCTGGCGAACGCCTACCGTCGGGCTTGTGGTGCACGCGCCCAGCCGCTGGCACCCCTACCGATCAGCTATGCCGACTTCGCGCGCTGGCAGCGCCAGCGCCTGGAGAACGATCTGCAAGCCCAGTTGAGCTGGTGGTGTGACGCGCTGCAAGGGGTGCCGCAGGTTCTGGAGCTGCCGATCGATCACCCACGGCCACCGGTGCAGAGCTTGCAGGGTGCCCAACACGAAGTGCACCTGGACGCGCATGTCCTCGACGCTCTCGATGGAATCGGGCGTCAGCACGGCTGCAGTCGCTTCATGACCCTTCTGGCGCTCTTCCAGGCGCTGCTCTTCCGCTACACCGGTGCTTCGGACATCGTCGTCGGCTCGCCGGTCGCGGCGCGTACGCGGCCCGAACTCGAGCCGCTGCTCGGTTTCTTCGTCAACAACCTGGTGCTGCGTGCGCGCTGCCGCGGCGGCTTGCCGTTCGAGCAGCTACTCGACCAGGTTCGCGACACCTGCCTCGACGCGCTCGCGCACCAGGACGTCCCCTTCGAGCGCCTGGTGGAAGCACTGCAGCCCGAACGCAATCCGTCCCTGACGCCGCTGTTCCAGGTCGTCTTCGTGGTCCAGGACGCGGTGCAAGAAGGGCTGGAGTGGCCGCTGGCAGCTACCGCCGGGCCTGCTGCCCACCGTGCGCGCCTGCGCGAGCGTGACCTTGGCAGCGCCAAGTTCGATCTCACGCTGACGCTGCCCCGCGCTGCTGGGGCGACGGTCGGGTCGCTCGAATACGACACCGCCCTCCTTGACCCGGTCACCATCCACCGCTGGGCCGGGCATCTGCGCACCCTGCTGGCTGGCGCGGCGGCGAGACCGTCGACGCCCCTGGATCGACTGCCCTTGCTCACCAGCGCCGAGCGGCACCAGTTGCACCACGAGTGGAGCGCACCGGAGAAGACCGTACCGGCGCGCGAGGCACGGCGCACGCACGCCTTCGAGCCGGTGCACTTGCGCTTCCATGCCCACGCCGCCGCAACGCCGGGCCGACCCGCCGTCGTCGATCCGGCCGGCAGCTGGAGCTATGGCGACCTCGACCGTCTGGCCCTCCAGCTGGCGCGGCAGCTACGCCGTCTGGGCGTCGGACCGGAAGTGCGCGTCGCGCTTTGCTTACCGCGCGGCCGACGCTCCGTCCTCGGCATGCTGGCCAGCCTCTATGCCGGCGGTGGCTTCCTCAGCCTGGACCCCGAGCACCCCGCGGAGCGCCTGCGCTTCCAGCTGCAAGATACTGCTGCTCGCGACGGTGCCGTCCGTGACGATACTGTCCGTGTCCTGCTCGTCGAGCCGCGGCTGGCGGTGGCCGAGGCACTGACTGGGGATCTGCCGTCGTCGATCACAGTGCTGCGTCTCGAAGGGGAGCCAGTCTTGTCTTCTACTACTGGGGCTGCAGGTACTGGGGCTGGCGATTGGCCGCGCATCCTGGCCGCACGGGAGACAGCTGAGCCTGGGCTGCCGGACGTTCCCGCGGCCGGCCAGCTCGCCTATGCCTGCTACACCTCGGGCTCGACCGGCCACCCGAAGGGCGTGGTCTTGACGCACGCCGGCCTGGCCGCGCAGTTGGACAACTTCCAGGGATCGTATGGCCCGAGGGCCGGCGAGCGCATGGGGCATGCAGCTGGCCTGGCCTTCGACGTCACCGTCTTCGAGGTCTGGGTGGCCCTGGCCGCGGGGGCCACCGTCTGCGTGCCGCCCGAGAACGTGCGCGTCAGTGCGCCGGGCATGCTCCGGTGGATGACCGAGCAACGTCTCGACGTCTGCGTCCTCACGACCGCGCTGGCTGAGCTGGCCCTGGCTGAGCTGGCCCTGGCTGAGTTGGTCGCGGCTGAGCTCGAAGCGTCGCGCTCCACCTCGTCTCGCAGTGAGCCTGACCTCCTCGGTAGCCTGCGACTCCTGTACACCGGTGGGGACCGTTTGCGCCGGCGCCCAACGTCGCCCCAGCCGTTCGAGTTTCTCAACCTCTATGGTCCGACCGAGAACACCGTCATCGCCACGGTGGGCCCCGTCGCCTCAGCTGAAGCAGCTCCTGACGCAGAGGCGCCCCTGCTCGGCCGTGCCGTGGCCAGCACCTGCGTTCGCCTGCTGGACGCGGCGCAACGAGCGGTGCCGACCGGAGTGCCCGGCGAAGCGCTGCTCGGTGGTGTCACGCTCGCTCGCGGCTACCTCGGACGTCCCGCCCTTACGGCTGCTGCCTTCGTGCCCGACCCCTACAGCCCGGTGCCCGGTGCCCGTCTCTACCGCACGGGGGACCTGATGCGTTGGAAGAGCGACGGTCAGCTCGACTTCCTCGGTCGCGTTGACCACCAAGTGCAGCTGCGTGGCTATCGCGTCGAGCTGGGTGAGATCGAGACCATCCTAGGCCGGCATCCTCAGGTGCGCGATGCCGCCGTCTTGCTGCGCTCCAACAACGGGGAATCCTACCTGGCGGCGTACCTGGTGCCGATGAACGGCACAACGCTGTCGGTCGAAGAGCTGCGCGTCTACCTGGCGCGCAGCCTGCCCGCTTTCATGGTGCCGGCCCACTACCGCAGTCTCGACGCCCTGCCCCTGAACCGCAGCGGCAAGCTCGACCGTGCCCGCCTCGCCCAGTTGACCGTCGACGTCACTCGCGCTGAGCATGTGGCTGCCCGCACCGAGCTGGAGCGGATGCTCACCGACCTGTGGCGGGAAGTCCTGGGGTTGGAGCGCGTCGGCGTCTACGACAATTTCTTCGACCTCGGAGGGCACTCGTTGCTGCTGGCGCGCCTGCATTCGCGGCTGCAAACCACCCTCGGCCGGCAAGTCGAGATGATGGACCTCTTCCGCTTCACCACCATCCACCAGCTCGCCCGCCATCTCGACGCCGGTGGCGAGGCCACTGAGGCGACCCGAGAAGCTCAAGCTTCCACCCGCGACCGTGCCGCCGGACGTCGCGCCGCGGCGAGAGCGGCGGCGTCGAGGCGCGGGTTGCCGCGCCACACCTGAGCCCGTACCTCGAGGGGGAGTCTCGCCACGGTTGCTTGCCGTGGTAGCATAAATTGCTTTGGCTGACTGCAGCGGCTCTTCATGACTGCCACCTCTGGCATTGCGATCCTCAGGACCCACCTCATGCCCAATCCCTCCGTTACCGGCTCTTCCCTGCCCGTTCTCGACAACCCCGCCAGCCCTGGTTTCGACGGACCCGGCTTGGACAGCACCGCCACGTCGACCGCGACGATCTGGCGCGTCGATCCCTATCTGCACATCGGTCCCGACCGTCTCTACAACCCGCACACGGACTTGACGCTGCAGCAAGGTGAACCTGGCTACGCGCGCCTGCGCCAGCTGGTCGAGAGCGGAGCGCCGGTCGGCACGCCCGAAGGGGAGTTGACGATGCTGGCCGACGCTGGCTGGTTGGTACCGCCGGGGGTCAACGCGGACCTGATGTACCGCATCAAGTTCGTGTCGCTGGAAGCCCACACCGTGTGCAACCAGGCGTGCTACTTCTGCCCGGTGTCGATTGCGCCGCGCGAGCCGTACTTCATGCCGATGGAGACCTACGAGCGTATCGTGGGTGAGATCGCGGCACTGAACGAGCCGGTCGAAGCGGTGTTCATGATCAGCTACAACGAACCGACGGCCGACTCCCGCTTCCTGGACCAGGTGCGCTGCCTGAAGAATGCCGGACTGAGTCCCGCGACGCTGACCAACGGCACCGGCCTGACGCCCAAGCGCATCGACGAGCTCGTGGAACTGGGCGGCCTGCGCTTTCTGTCGATCAACATCTCGACCCTCGACCGCGATCGCTACAAGAACGATCGTGGCCGGGACCACGTGACGCAGGTGCTGCGCAACCTGGACTACGCCAAGGATCGTCCGGTAGGCGAAGACATGGACATCGTCGTCCTGGGCACCGGCAACGAGGCGCACAAGTCGGACTTCGAGGCGATCCGCGACCGCTTCGCCGGCAGCCGTTTCAACACCAAGTACTTCGAGGTCAACGACCGCGCTGGTTATCTGCAGATCGGCCACACTGGCAAGAACGATCAGCGTCAGCTGTGCGGCTGCGACCACATGGGCTCGCGGCCGGTCCAGCAGCTGCACATCAACCCGTACGGCCAGCTGATCCTGTGCTGCCAGGACTACGACGAGACCGAGATCGTCGGCGACCTACGCGAGCAGACGCTGCGCGAAGCGCTGGTCGGTGAGGGTTTTGTCCGCGCCCGCCGCCGTGTCTATGGCCTGGAGAGGGCGCCGGACAACTTCATTTGCCACAACTGCCGCTTCGCGCTGAAGCGCTAGCCTGGCGTCACGCGACCGGTCATGAAACCCCTTCGATCCTCCCACGACCTCGTCTTGCTGTGCGCCCTGGCGGTGGCCGCGGTGGCCGGGATCGTGGCGATCGGAGCCGCACCTGGCGAGGCCGTCTCTCATCGAGTCGCGCACGAGCCGGCCGCGCAAGCTCCAGCCGGAGTGGGACCTGGATTCGACCTGGCACGCGTGACCTGGACGGCTCTGCACTACGAGGTCGGTACATGGCTGGGATCGGCTCGTTCGCAGATTCGGTTCGAGGCCGCGCCATCGGCCCTCGCCCAGCTGCGGCAGCCCGAGGCGGAGAGCGCGGCCAAGGGGACACCAGCGACTTCAGCCCCCGGAAATCTGTGGTTGCTGCAGCTCGATTCGTCGTACTGGGGACGCTCGGAGAGCGAGCGCGTGTGGCTAGATGCCGCGAATGGTGCTGCCTTGCAGCGGACGAGTTCGAAGTCGAGTCAGGACAAGACCTACCGCTTCACCGACGCTGGTGTGTGGGCGGTGCGGACGAAGAAGCCGTCCGGGGTCGAGAATGACTGGTTCGTCGACTATCCGTCCGGCTTGCCGCAGTGCGCGGTGGTGTCGGAGCCCGGTGTTCTCTTCTACTTGCTGGCCGTCGCGCCACCGGCCGAAGGTGAGATGCTGCGGCGCTGTGTCTATGCCAAGAAGGGGCTGCACCTGCTGGAGATCCAGCATGTCGGCGAGGTGCAGATCGAGGTCGAGTTCGATGAGCATCTCGCCGATGGCCGCCAGCGTCGCCGCGCAGGCGACGTAACGGCGGTGCGCTACGCGGTACGCACGAAGTTTCTTGCCACCACGCGTGACGACGAGAAGGGCGCCGCGCTACGCTTGCTGGGCCTGGAAGGCGATCTCGAGATCGACGTCGAGCCGCGACTGCGCTTGCCGTTGCAGGTGTGCGGAGACCTACCGCGCGTCGGTAACGTTACCGTGCGTCTGACGCGCGCGGAGCTGCGCCCCCTTTCTGAACAGCGATGAGCGAGTAGAGGAGCACGGCAGAGCGTGGACAAGGTTTCCGTGGCGATTTTGAGCTGGAACGGCCGCCAGCACTTGCAGGTGTGCCTGGACGCTCTGCAGCAGCAACAGGATCCCGGGATCGACTGGAACGTCGTGGTGCTCGACAACGGCTCGACGGACGGTACCGGCGAGTGGTTGCGCCGCACCCATCCGGGTGTGCGCCTGGTCGAGAGTCGGGTCAACCTCGGCTTCTGCGGCGGCTATAACCGGCTGATCGACGCCGTCGACGGGGACGCGGTCGCGCTGCTCAACAACGACACGCGGCCGCAGCCACAGTGGCTGGCGGCACTGGTCGAAGGACTGCGCACGGCGCCGAAGGATGTCGCCGCCGTCTCGGGCCGGATCGTCGACTGGCAGGGCGAACGACTGGACTTCGGTCGTGGTGTCCGCACCTTCGACGGCCACGCTTTCCAGCTCGACTTCCGTCGCCCCCTGAGCGAGGCCCGTGCACCACGCGACGGCGAGGAAGTTGCCTTCGCCTGCGGCGGCAACATGCTGATCCGCCGCCGTTCCTTCCAGCAAGCCGGCGGTTTCGATCCGGCCTTCTTCGCCTACCTGGAAGACGTCGACCTGGGCTGGCGTCTGTGGTCGGGCGGCGAGCGTATCGTCTGCGCGCCGGAGGCGGTGGTGCATCACCGTTCCAGCGCAACGAGCGACCTCTTGGGGCACTTCAACCGCGGCTTCCTGTTCGAGCGCAACGCTTTTCTGGTGGCGCACAAGAACTATGAGGACGGGCTCTGGCAGCAGGTGATGCCGGCGGTACTCCTGACCTTCGCGTCGCGGGCACAGGCGATGCTGGAGGAGAACAATCCCGGCGGCTGGCAGCTGGCCCTCGACCCCTACGCTGGCGCCATTGCCAACACCGCCAGCCGGCGTTCCGACGGCGCGGCCCGGCGCCCCGCACCGTCACCGCCGCCGCCGGACGGTTGGCTGCGTCGATGGCGCCGCTACGGACCACGAGAGTTCGTCGGTCGCGCGCTGCTCAGGGTGGCGCGCAAGATCTGGCCCGCCGCGCCCGACATGCTCAGCCCGCACCTGAGCGATCCGCGCAGTGTTGCGCAGCTGCGTGTGCAGGCGTTCCTGTTGCGTCACCTCGAGGAAGCGGCGGCTGCGCGTGCCAAGGTGCAGGCCCGCCGCTCGCGTCCGGACGCCGAGATCTTCGAACGCTTCCCGGCGTACTTGGTGCCGACCTATCCGGGAGATGCCGCGCTGTTTGCGGATCCAGGCTTCCGGGAATGGTTGCCCGAGGCTTTGCCGTTGAAAGAAGCGACGCTGGCCGAGCTGATGGCCACGGACTGATGTTCAACGACTAGCCACCAGGGATGCTGGGAGGTAGCCATGACATTCCATCGAGTCTGGATCCTCGCGTTGTCTGTGCTGCTGCCGACAGCTGCTCTGGCACAACCAGGCTGGACCGGTGCTGGCTTGGGCTTCTCGTCCGACATCGTGGCCAGACTGGCGAAGGTCGAGCGCCTGCTGGAGAAAGACAAGTGGGACAAGGCCCAGCGAGAGATCGACGAGCAGGTCGAGAAAGCGCTGGAGCGAGGGGCCTACAATGCCGTCTCGGGCAGTGATGTGGCTGTCTTGATGACCCTACAGGCCTTGATCCAAGTGCAGCGTGGCGAGCGCGAGGACGGCTTGTGGACCTGGTACATCGCGCAGAACCTCGACCGCGGCGTACTGCGCATTCGCCGCTTCGCCGTGTACGGTGAGCCCTGGGAGTTCCTCTCGGCGAATCCCTTGCGCCAGTGGGATGGCTCGGTGCGTGGTCGGCCCATTCGCACGCAGCAGGAGTTGCGCTCGGATTGGGATGTCGAATTCACGCCACCGGTGGTCAAGGAAGAGAAAGATGCCGAGTTCTGGCGACCGTTTCAGCGCCTGGACCGCGAGCTGCGCTTCTATGCTCAGGTGATCGTCGACCGCGAGGGTAAGACGGATCAACCCGTGGTGCTCGACGGACTCGAATACCCGCTGCTGGTGTACTTCGGGGTGATAGGGCTCCGCGACTGGCGCTACGAGCCCGGCACCGTCGATGGTGAGCCGGCGGAAATGTTCGAGGAAGTCGAGCTGCGGCTGCGCCAGCGCCGCTGGTAGCGTTAGCTGCTGATCGTCACCAGGGTGCCGTTGGTGTAGCTGCGCAGGAAGGCCTCGACCACGTCCGGGTCGAACTGCTTGCCGGCGCAGCGGCGGAACTCCTCGAACACTTCCACTTCCGAGAAGTTGCGCCGGTAGGCACGGCTGGAGGTCATGGCGTCGTAGGCGTCGGCGACGGCGATGACGCGGTCGAGCAGCGGGATCTCGGTGCCCTTGAGGCCGCTTGGATAGCCACTGCCGTCCCAGTGTTCCTGGTGATGGCGCACGATGTCGACCACCTCGCCAATGTCCTCGATGTTCTTGACGATGTCCGCCCCGATGTCGGGGTGGCGGCGCATCTCTTTCATCTCTTCGTCGGTCAGTTTGCCGGGCTTGCGCAGGATCGCCTCGGGAATGCCGATCTTGCCGATGTCGTGTAGCAGGCCGGCCAGGCGCAGCGTTTGCAGCTGGTCGCTGTCGAGTTCCATCTCGCGAGCAATCGCCAGCGCGTAGCGGGTCACGCGCTCGGTGTGGCCACGGGTGTACTCGTCCTTGGCTTCGAGGCTCGACACCAGCGCCTGGATGACGCTGTAGAACAGCCGGTCCTGGCGTTCGATCAGCATTGCCCGTTCGAGCGCGACGCCAGCCATGCGGCCAAGGGCGGTCAGCAGGTTGACGTCGTCTTCCTCGAAGGCGCCGCTGGCCTGCGTGTTGTCGACATACAGAGCGCCCAGGATCTGCTTCTTCGACTCCAGCGGCACGCACACCGCCGAGCGGATGCGGTGGCGGAAAATGCTGCTTCCGGTACCGGCGGAGTTGAGGCCGGACAGTGCGTCGCGCAGCACGATCGATTTGCCCTTGTCGATGCACTCGTTGAGTACCGTACGGCTGAGCGCCAGGCCGCCGGTGTTTTCCTCTTCCGGCGTACGCACGGTGGCTGGAGCCAGCTCGCCCGTCTCGGTGTTGCGCAAAATCAGGAAGCCGCGGGTGGCGGAGAGAACCTCCATGGCCTTCTCGACAATGCCTTCGAGAATGGCGGCGCGATCGGTCTCGGCGCTGAGCAGCGCTCCCACCTCGTAGATCGCTTGCAGCTGGTTGCTGGTGCGTTCGGCCTGGCGGAAGCGCAACTCGTCTTCCGAGATTCGCCTCTCGAATTCTGGCCGTACCAGGACACCGCCGTCTTCGACCAACTCGATGGTGCCGGTGCCCGGATTGCTGATACCGTCTTCGGGTTCGGGTAGTTCGAGGAAGCGCAGCCGCAGCCTGCCGGCGCACACCAGATCTTGTGGTGTCAGACGAGCGTCCTGCTCGGTCGAATCGTTGACGCGAACGCCAGCCGCGAGTGCACGCACGCGGAAGCCGCCGTCCTCTCCGGAGATCTCCAAGTGCTGCGGGGCCAGCTGCTGATCATCGAAAACAATGTTACAGCTAGGCGCATTGCCGATGATTACTCGGTCGTCGGGTTGCAGGAGAAAAGACTCACCTTGCCGGCTGCCGTCCATGACGATGAGCTTGCCGGTGTGTGCGCGAGGCAAGGGTGGGGGGAGAGGAGCTGCCACAGCTAAGTCAGTCTATGCCGTTCCTGACGGTGTTGCAAGGAGCGTAGGTGACGGAAGAGCGGAAGAGATTACTGAAATCCAGATACTTTGCCATGGGCTCCTTGTTGTTGCCGCTATGTGCGGGAGTGGCCCTCCGGCTATGGGGGCTTGGACGCCAGGTTCTGGGCGGCGACGAGCTACACGTACTACGCGCGCTGTTGGTGTCCACTTGGCGCGAAACGCTAACCACCTACCGGACGGCAGACCCGTGCTTGCCGCTCAGCGGTCTGTACCGAGCTCTGCTGGAAGCTGGCGTGCCGCTGACGGAATGGACCCTGCGCCTACCGGTGCTGTTGGCCGGACTGGCTTCCATCCTGGTCCTGCCGTGGTGCTTGCGGCCATGGGTGGATCGGCGAACGCGCACCGTCTTCGCTTGGCTGTTGGCACTGTCGCCACTGCTGGTGCTCTACAGTCGAATCGCCCGTCCCTACGCCATCATCATGCTCCTCAGCTTTGTCGCGCTGGTCGCCTTCCTACGCTGGTGGCAGGGTGCGGCATGGCGTCTGGGCTGGCTCTACGCGTTGCTGGCGTCGCTGTGTGGATACTTCCACTTGGTCACCCTGCCGTTACTAGCGGCACCGTTCGCCTTCGCCACGGCGGACTTGCTCTTGATCCGTCGCTCGGACCGCGAAGAAGGCGGGGAGAGGCGTCGGGAGCGGAGCCGTGGCTGGGCTGACTTGTGGCTGCTCGGGATCGCTACCCTGGCCGCACTGGCCCTTTGGCTGGTGCCCGCGTCCTCGTCGCTGCGGCGCCTGCTGGAGAGCAAGAGCGGCGCGGGGCGGATCGACTTCGACGTCGTGCTGCCGACGCTCCAGCAGCAGATGGGAACCTCCTTGCTGCCGGTCGCGCTGGGGCTTTTTGCTGTTGCGCTCTTTGGCGGGTGGAGGTTGTACCGGGCACACGGTCGTTGTGCTGCCTTCGTGCTGACCGCGTTGATCGTGCAGGTGGTCGGGCTGGCGTTCCTGGCTCCGCTCGGCCTGGAGCGCTCGGTGATCCTCAACCGTTATCTACTACCGCTGACGCCGTGGTTGCTCCTTGGACTGGCGGCGGGCGCGTGTCGCCTGTGGGATCTGCTCGCAGCCAGGTTGGTGGCGCGCTGGCCTCGCGTGCCGCTTGTGCGAGGCGTGCCTCTGCCTGGGGAGGGGCCAACTGGGGAATTCCGCAAGGCTGGGTTTCTGGCCGCTTTGCTCCTGGCCGCCGGGTTGTTGGTCCTGGTTGCCGTGAGTCCTTTCGTCGTGCGGCCGGGGGACCTCTCCGCGGGGATCTCGTCTGCCGACTTCTATCTGCACAGCAGCTTCGTCCACCACCGTGACGCGCTGGTCTTCGAGGAACCGCTGCCGTGGTTGCCGGGGGAGTTCCTACCCGACGTCTACCGGCAGGTGCGTACCAGCGCCAAGCCCGCGGACGAGGTGCTGGAAGTGCCGGTGCGCCAAGCCTGGCGGTTCGCGCGCGCCGTCTACGTCTACCAGCGCTTCCATGGCCAGCCGGTACGCGCGGGCACCTTCGAGCAGGGCTTGTGTCTCGATCGTTGGTCGTTGCGCAATCTGCTGTGTGCGCGTCGCGACGAAGCCGACGCCTTGATCCTGGATGTGGAGCGGCTGCGCGAGTTGGGTGTGCGCTTTCTGATCGTGCATCTGGATCCGGAGGCCGAAGAGCTGGCTCTGCTGCGGGAGCTGGGTCGCCCCGTGCCGCGTGAACGTCGAGACCCCGACCGCTGGGACAAGGTCGAGCAAGAGGCTTGGGAGCTCTTCCGGGCTTTCCGGCGCCGCTGGGGCAAGCCGCACGTGCGCGAGGAGACGATCGCGATGTGGGATCTGAGCCGTCTCGACGGGGGAGACGGTCGCTAAATCCCGGTCGCTAAGTCCCGACCCCTAGTTCCGACCTCGATCAAGAACTTGGGTTTGCTCTCATTGCCCGCCGAGGGTTCTCGCTTGCGAGAATTCAGGTAGGCTCGATCATCTACATGCAAGATCTCGCTGAACGTCTCGCGTCCTTGCCGCCGGAGCACCGTGCGCTGTTGGAGCAGCGCTTGCGGTCCAAGGGCATTGCTGTGCCGATTGCCGAGCCGACACTGCAGCGACTGGGCCTGTCGCGGGCCAAGGCGTCCATGGACCAGGAACGGCTGTGGTTCATCGATCGGCTGGTCGGGGGGCACCCTGCGTACAACGTCAGCACCTCGTTTCTGATCGACGCCACCCAGCATGCATCGGCAGCGGGTTTGAACGCCGGAGCTTTGGTGCGAGCGGTACGGGAGATGGTGCGCCGACACGAGGCGTTGCGCACACGCTTCGAGCTCGACGGCGACGAACTGCTGCAAGTCGTCGAGCCGGACATGGCCCTGGTCGTGCCGCTGGTGGACCTGTCGCGCCTGCCCGCCGAGCGGGCCCATCGCCTGTCACGGGCGCTCGGTTTGCATCGTGCCCGACAGCTCTTCGACCTCGGATGTACACCGTTGCTGCGCTGCACTCTGGTGCGTGTCACCAGGGATTGCTACTACCTGCCGGTCACCATGCACCACACGGTGACGGATCACATCTCGAGCCACATCGTCGCGCACGAGTTGCCGGCGCTCTATGCCGCCTACGTCGATGGGCGTCCCAGTCCCCTGCCGGAGCCGGAGTTCCAGTACATCGACTACTCGGTGTGGCAGCGCGAGCTGTGGCAGGGCGAGACGCTGGAGACGACGCTGGCCTACTGGCGCGAGCAGCTGGCGGGAACGTCGGGCGTGCTCGACCTGCCGACCGATCGACCACGGCCGGCTGTGCAGACGGTCAACGGGGGCCGCTGGGACGTGCGTATCTCGTCGGCACTGACGGAGGCGTTCCGTGACATCGGCCGGCGCGTCAACGTGACGCCGTTCGTCGGTGTGCTGGCACTGCAGAAGCTGCTGCTCAGCCGGCACTGTGGCCAGCGTGACGTTATCGTCGCCTCGCCCGGCGCCAACCGTGACCGCGTCGAGCTGGAGCAGATTTTCGGCTTCTTCCTCAACATGTTGATCTTCCGCTCGGTGCTCGACCCGGAGGTCTCGTTCCTCAGCCTGCTGGAGAGCGAGCGCGCTGTCACCATGGGAGCGATGGCGCATCAGGAGCTGCCCTTCGCGCGCCTGGTCGAGGAGCTGGTACCGGAGCGCGACACGAGCCGCAACGCCCTCTTCCAAGTGTCACTGATCTATCTCGAAGGCGCCGAGATGCAGAGCACCGAGGGCCTGCAGTGGAGCAGCGAGGGTCTGGGCAACAACACCGCCCGCTTCGATTTCACTCTTGCCTTGTGGAACTACGCCAGCGGCTTCGAGGGCGTGCTGGAGTACAACTCGGATCTCTTCGATGCCACCACCATGGGCCGTTGGGTCGGCCACTTCGAGTGCCTGATGCGCGCCGTGGTCGAGAATCCCGAGGCGCCGATCGGCCAGTTGCAATTGTGGACGTTGGCCGAGCGTCAGCAGGCCCTGGTCGAGTGGCAGGCTCAGCCTCGAGGGCAGACGAGCGCAGGCAGTCCCGGGTTGCTCGATCTGCTGGCCCGTGGCCGCGATGCGCGTCCAGATGCGGCAGCGCTGGTCTTCGGCCAGCGGGTGCTGAGTCACGGAGAACTGTGGCGGCGCGTCGAGGCTCTGGCGGAAGTCCTGCGCCGTCGAGGTGTCGGGCCGGACGTGCGCGTTGGCCTGTGCTGCAGCCGCTCGGAAAGAATGGTGGTGGCTTTGCTAGCGGTGCTGCGGGCCGGTGGCGCCTACGTGCCGCTCGATCCGTCGCACCCTCCGCGCCGCCTGGCCTACGTGCTCGAAGACGTGCAAGCCTCTCTACTGCTGGCGGACACTCGAGGCCGCACCGTGCTCGGCGACCTGCTACCCGCGGCCTTGCCGGTGCTGGGACTGGGTGGCTGGGACGCGCAAGTGGCTTCCGTCGAGCCGTCGAGCGGAGCGGTACCGTCGGGCAGAGCAGTACCGGCAAACGGAGCAGTACCCTCGAGCCAGCTCGCCTACGTCATCTACACCTCCGGCTCGACCGGCCGGCCCAAGGGCGTGCAGATCCCGCGTGGTGCGATGGTCAACTTCCTCATCTCGATGGCGCGTCGGCCGGGTCTCGCCCCCGACGACGTATTCGCTGCCGTCACCACCCTGGCTTTCGACATCGCGGTGCTCGAACTCCTGCTGCCGCTGCTGCAAGGAGCCACTGTCCACGTGCTATCGCCGGTCGTCTCCGCGGATCCCAGGCGTCTGGCCCGTGCGCTGGAGCTCAGCGCCGCGACGGTGATGCAGGCGACGCCCGCGACCTGGCGTCTGCTGGTCGAGAGCGGTCAACTGGACGGCCGGCTGCACGGGCAGCTGCGCGTGCTGTGCGGTGGCGAGGCCCTGCCGGATGACCTGGCTCGACGGCTGCGGCTGCGTGCGGCCGAGGTGTGGAACCTCTTCGGTCCCACCGAGACCACCGTGTGGTCGGCGGTCGAACCGTTGCAGGGTGGGCTACAGGAGCCAGGTGAGGCACGCGTGACGCTCGGCCGGCCGATCGATGGCACCCGCATCCACCTGCTCGACCCACGCCGCCAGCCGGTGCCGATCGGCGTGACCGGTGAGCTGTATATTGGCGGTGCCGGCCTGGCCCGCAGCTACCATGGCCGTGCGGCGCTCACCGCGGAAGTGTTCACTCCGGACCCGTTCTCGGCAGCCGGTGCACGTCTCTACCGCACCGGCGACCTGGCACGCCAGCTGGCCGATGGGCGGTTGCACTTCCTAGGTCGCCGCGACCACCAGGTGAAGGTGCGTGGGTTCCGCATCGAACTGGGCGAGATCGAGGCGTGCTTGCGGCAGCTGCCGGAGGTGCGCGAGGCGGTGGTGTTGGTCGTCGGCCAGGGTCGTGGAGACCAGCGCCTGACGGCGTTCCTGGTCCCTGCGCACGCTCCTGCACGGCACGCAGGTGTCGAGGAACCCGTCCCGCCCCCAGCCGAGCCGCCCCCAGCCGAGCCGCTCCCAGCCGAGCCGCCACACACCGAGCTACCGGCGGAGCGGTTCGCAGAACACCTCGCCGGTGACTTGCCACCCTACATGATCCCGAGCGCCTGGCAGATTCTCGACACCCTGCCGCTGACGCCCAATGGCAAGGTCGATCGCAAGGCCTTGCTCCAGCAGGCCACCCGCGCCACGGGGGGCGCGTCGGGACAGGGGCAGGGGCGGCCGCCGTCCGGCGCTCTGGAAGAAGTGCTGGCGGGCATCTGGGCAAGCACACTGGGGATCGAGGGCGTGGGTGCCGAGCAGAGCTTCTTCCGCCTCGGCGGTCATTCGCTGCTGGCGGCACAGCTGGTGTCGAGGCTACGCGATGTCCTGGGCGCCGACGTGCCGCTCAACGCGGTCTTCGAAGCTCCCACCGTCGCCGCCATGGCGCGGAGGATTGGCCAGCACTGGGCCGCCTCGGTGCCTCCGCTGCGACCTCTGCCACGCGATGCCCGCGGCGTGCCGCTCGAGCCGCCGCCGCTGTCCTTCGCGCAGCAGCGACTGTGGTTCCTCGACCGTCTGCTACCGGGCAACACCGCGTACAACGTGTTCAGCCCTCTGCGCCTGCTCGGCTCGCTGTACGTCGACCGCCTGCACCAGGCTCTCGGACAGATCGTGGCGCGCCACGAGGTGCTGCGGACCCGCTATACAGAACCAGCAGAGGTAGAGCTCTCCGAGCTACGGGAGAGGGCTGAGCGGCCGCCGCGGCAGGTCCTAGATCCAGCGTCCCCGGCGTCGAGCTGGCCGCTGCCCGTCCTCGATCTGAGTGGCCTGCCGGCCGAGCGTCGCACGGCCGCGCTCGAAGACTTGCTCGATATCGAAGCCGGCCGCGTCTTCGACCTCGCCCGCGGACCCATTCTGCGCACGAGCCTGGTGCGTCTCGCCGGTCGCGAGGAAGCTGGCGACAAGGAGGTGTGTGTCGGCAAGTGGGTCTATCGCGACCACGTACTGCTGCTCAGCCTCCATCACATCGCCGTCGATGGCTGGTCCGGCGGCGTCTTGCTCGACGAGCTGGCACGTCTCTACGCCGGAGAGACACTACCGCCCCTCGCTTTGCAGTACGCGGACTTCGCCCTCTGGCAGCGCCGATGGCTAGGCGGAGAAGAGGGGTTGAGCGGAGAAGAGGGATGGAACGGGCAAGAGCGTGCGGCGCAGGTCGATTGGTGGCGCCGGCAACTGCAGGGAGCCCCGAACCTGTTGGACCTGCCGCTCGACCGCCCGCGTCCGTCACTGGAATCCTTCCAGGGTGGCTTGCGCGAGATTCGCCTGGGTCGCGACCTGCGAGCCCGCCTGGAGCAGCGAGCCCGAGAGCTGGATGCGACGCCGTTCATGCTGCTGCTGGCCGGCTGGCTCGTGCTGCTGTGGCGCCTGACCGGTCAGCGCGACCTACCGGTCGGCAGCGCGGTCGCCAATCGCGGCGGCAGCTCCGAGCTGGAGCGCTTGATCGGCCTGTTCGTCAACTTGCTGGTGCTGCGCGTGCAGGTCGGGTCCGGCAGCTTCGAACAGCTGTTGGCCGCCGTGCGCGAGACGGTCGTTGGGGCCTTCAGCCACCAGGATCTCCCCTTCGAGGCGTTGGTCGACGACCTGCGAGTGGAGCGCAGCCTGAGCCACAATCCGCTGGTTCAAGTGATGCTCAGTTTGCTCGACTTTCCGCGCCAGGGTCGTCAGGTGGCCGGTGGTGGCGTGCCGGGTCTCGAGATCCAGCCGCTGCGCCAGGAGCTGGACACGGGGACGGCCAAGTTCGACCTGACCCTCTTCTTGTGGCCCGATGCGGCGGTGGAGGACAGCGAGCCCGCATCCGCCGACTGGGTCTGCGCCCTGGAGTACAACCGCGACCTGTTCGACGCGACCACCGTGGCTCGCTGGTTGGCTGGCTGGCGCCAGCTGCTACTGGCGGCCGTGGAAACTCCCGGAGGCGCGCTGGAGCAACTGCCCTGGTTCGCCCGAGCCGAGCGTCATCAATTGCTGCGCGAGTGGCCCGAGAGCGCTCAAACACAGGCAACGCAGGCGATACAGGCGTCGCCGCGCTACCTGCACCAGTGGGTCGAACACCATGCACAGCAGCGGCCCCACGCCATCGCGGTGCTCCACCGTCGCGGGGCACTGACCTATGGTGCTCTGGTCCAGCGGGCGTGGGCTTTGGCGCGGCGGTTGAGAGCCTTGGGGGTCGGGCCCGAGACGCGCGTCGGTGTCTGTCTTGGCCGCCGGCCGGGGTTCTTGGTGGCGGTCGTGGGAGTTCTGCAAGCCGGAGCGGCCTGGGTACCGCTGGATCCCGAGTATCCAGCGGCCCGCCTCGACTTCCTGATCCGAGATGCCAGGGTGCAGGCCCTGATCTCGGAGGCTTCCGTGCCGCTGCCGTCTCTGCCGCCCGATGTGGCCTTCCTGAACGTCGATGCGGCCAGCCTGGATGTTGATGCGGCCAGCCTGGACGAAACTCCGGCCGATGTGCTTGTCTCCGGCCTCGATGCGGAGCATCCCGCGTACGTGATCTACACCTCCGGTTCGACGGGCACGCCGAAGGGCGTGGTGATTCCGCACCGGGCGCTCAACGGCCTGCGCGAGCGCGTACGCAGGGTGGTCGACCCGGGACCGGCCGACCGTGTACTGCAGTTCTTCTCGACCAGCTTCGATGCCTCGGTGCTCGAAATCACGCTCGCCCTCGGCTTCGGTGCGACCCTGCACCTGGCCGAGCGTGAGGAACGCTGGGCCGGGCCGCCGCTGGCCCGCCTGCTGGCCGAGAGAGCACCGACGCTGGCGGTGATGCCGCCGTCGGCCCTGGAGTTGACGCCAGCTCCCGGACCCCGCTCGCTGCGCACGCTGATGATCGGCGGCGAGGCCTGGACGCACCGCCTGGTCGACGCCTGGAGCCTGGACGCCGCGGCGAAGGGTGCGCCTCGTCGTCTGCTCAACACTTACGGACCGGCGGAAGCCGCGGTGATCGTGACGCTCGGTCCCTGTCCCGCGGGCCGCGATCCCCTGCTCGGCGGGTCGCTGCCCGGCGTGCGACTGTACGTGGTCGATCCGCGGCTCGACCTCCTGCCCGCCGGGGTGCCGGGCGAACTGGTCGCCGGCGGCGATGGCCTTGCGCGCGGCTACCTGGCGCGGCCGGGTCTCACCGCGCGTGCCTTCGTTCCCGATCCCTTCGGCGACCCGTCCGGTGATGCGATCGGCGAGCGCCTGTACCGGATCGGCGACCTGGTGCGTCGCCTCGGTGATGGCCAGCTGGACTTCCTGGGCCGCATCGACCACCAGGTGCAGGTGCGTGGCCACCGCGTTGAGCTGGGCGAGATCGAAGCTGTGCTGGAGGCGCAGCCGCAGGTCTCTCGGGCGGTTGTACTCGTAGAGCCCAGCACGTCGGGTGCCGAGGCACGCTTGGTGGCCTGCTTGGTGCCCCAGCTAGAAGCGGCAGGCGGCGAAGGCGAGGCCCAGCTGAGCCAGTGGCAAGACCTATTCGACGACCTCTACCGCGGCGAGGCTCTGGACATCGCGTCCGCGAGCACCGCGACCTTCGACCTGGTGGGCTGGGAAAGCACCTACACCGGCCGCGCCATCCCCGAGGCCGAAATGGCGCGCTGGCTGCAGGACACCGTCGACGGCGTGCTGGCGCTCGGTCCCGGCCGGGTACTGGAGATCGGCTGCGGCACCGGCATGGTGCTGTTCCGGGTGGCGCCCTACTCCGGTAGTGCTGCTTCCAGCAGCTCAGATAAGGGCGCGGCCTACGTCGGCACCGACATCTCGGCGCCGGTCCTGGAGCAGCTGGACCGCCGCCTGGCACAGGTCCCTGACCTGCCAGCGATCGAGCTACAGCAGCGCGCCGCGCACGACTTCAGCGGCCTGCCACTCGCCGGTTTCGATACCGTCGTGCTCAACTCGGTGGCGCAGTACTTCCCCAGCGTGCACTACCTGGCCGAGGTGCTGGAGGGTGCGGTCGCGGTGACGCGCGATGGCGGTGCCGTGTTCGTCGGTGACCTCCGGTCGCTACCTCTGCTCGATGCCTTCCATGCCTCGGTGACCCTGTTCCGAGCGGACGACGACGTGCCGGTCGCGACGCTGCGTCGGCAGCTGGAGCAGCGCCGGCTGCAGGAGAATGAGCTGGCGGTCGACCCGGCCTTCTTCTTTGCCCTGGCCGAACACCTTCCGCGGCTGAGGGCGGTCGAGATCCGACCCAAACGCGGTCGCGACGCCAACGAGCTGATCCGCTTCCGCTACCAGGTAGTCCTCCATGTGGGTGCGGCGTCCGCGGCTCCGGAGATCGCTTGGGAAGATGGACGCGGTTTCGATCTGCCGTCCCTGCGCCGTCGTCTGCAAGCCGCGCGTGCGGCGGGCGAGCCTCAGGTCGCCGTGCGCGACTTGAGCAACGCGCGGGTGGCGGCCGACGCTCGGCTGCTCGCTCTGCTGGTGGACAGGGACGCCACGACCACGGCTGGCGAACTGCGTCGCCACGCCGGCGAGGCTTCCGGTGTCGATCCCGAGGCGCTGTGCGAGCTGGCCGAAGAGCTGGGCTACGAGGCCCGCCTGGGCTGGAGCCGGCCGGGGACCGAGGGTCGCTTCGAGAGTCTCCTCCTTCGCTTGCCAGCAGGCTTGCACGTTCGTGCGGGCTGCCCGCCGCTGCCCGAGGCCCTGTCTAGTCAAGGGGATGACTGGGCCGCCTACGGCAATGATCCCGGCCGCGGCGCGCGGGCCCGGCAGCTGGTGCCGGAGCTGCGGGAAGCGTTGGCAGCAACCTTGCCGGAAGCCATGGTGCCAGCCTCCTTCGTGCTGCTCGACGCTCTGCCGCTGACCGCCAACGACAAGGTCGACCGTGCCGAGCTGGCGCGTCTGGCGGCGGCGAGGTCGAGGCTCGCCGGGTCCAGGTCGTCGGGCAGTGCCCGGCTGCCGTATAGCGAGCTGGAGCGCACACTGGCCGAGCTGTGGCGGGAGCTACTGGGTGTCGAGCGCGTGGCGGTGGACGACAACTTCTTCCACCTGGGTGGGCACTCCCTGCTGGCGACGCAGCTGGTGTCGCGGCTGCACGAACGTCTGGAGGTCGAGCTACCGCTGCGGACCGTCTTCGAGGCGCCGGTGCTGAGTGAGCTGGCGGCGCGCCTCGAGGTGCTGCTGGCGGCCGGTACTCGGGCACCGCGGGCCGGTCTCACGGCCACTGCTGCGGACGGCGAGGTACCGCTGTCCTTCGCCCAGCAACGCTTGTGGTTCCTCGATCGCCTGGTGCCGGACAACCCGTTCTACAACATGTTCAGTCCCGTGCAGTTGAGCGGCCGGCTCGACGCGCCGGCCCTGCAGCGCACGCTCGACACCATCGTGCGCCGTCACGCGGTGTTGCGCACGCGCTTCGTCGCACGCCAGGGGCAGGCACGGCAGGTGATCGACCCTCACCGCCCCGTGGTGCTGCCGCGGGTCGATCTCGGCCGCCTGTCCGAGTCTGCCGCCGATGGCTGCCTGACGATCCTGGTGCAGCAGGAGCGCTTGCGTCCCTTCCGCCTCGACGCCGAGTGGCCGCTGCGCGCGGTGCTGGTGCGCCGGGGGCCCGAGTCTCATGCCCTGCTGCTCAACGTGCACCACATCGCGGCGGACGGCTGGTCGATGGGCGTTTTCTTCGGCGAGCTCGGCCTGCTCTACAACGGAGCCGAACCGGCGCCCTTGCCCTGCCAGTATGCCGACTTCGCGGTCTGGCAGCGGCAGTGGCTGTGTGGTGACAACCTGGAACGCCAGCTCGGCTACTGGCGACGACAGCTGGCGGATGTACCGCCGTCCCTGGATCTGCCCTTCGATCGCCCACGCCCGGCGGTCGAGCGTTTCCGCGGCGGCGTGGTGAGTTTCGACCTACCACCCGCCACTACCGCATCGGTGCTGGAGCTGGCCCAGCGCCTGAGCGTCACACCCTCGATGCTGTTGCTCAGCGTCTACAAGGTGCTGCTAGCGCGGCTCAGCGGTCAGCGGGACCTGGCGGTGGGCAGCGCCATTGCCAACCGCACGCGCGCCGAAGTCGAGGATCTGATCGGCTTCTTCGTCAACACCTTGGTGCTGCGCACGTCGCTGGCGGCCGACACCTTCGAGCAGGTCGTCGCCCGCGTGCGCGACGTCTCTCTGGCCGCCTATGCGCACCAGGATCTGCCCTTCGAGATGCTGGTGGAGGAGTTGCAGGTGGAGCGCAGCCTGAGCCGCAATCCACTGTGCCAGGTGATGTACGGCTTCCACAATTTCCCCTGGCGGACGCAGCAGCTACACGGCCTGCGTCTGGAGACGCTGGAGACGCCGGGCATCGACACCGGCACGGCCAAGTTCGATCTGACGCTCTTCCTGTGGCAAGAACAGCCAGCTGGGAACTCTCCATTTGAACTTCGAGCTTCACTCGAGTTCAGCCGTGATCTGTTCGACACCACCACTATCCAGCGCCTGGGCCGCACCTTCCGGACGCTGACCGCCGCCGCCGTCGCCGCGCCGGACCAGCTGGTCGACCGCCTGCCCCTGCTCGCGGCCGCCGAGGTGCACGCCCTGCTGTGCGAGCACCACACGCCGACTTCGTGCTCCACCGGGGCGCTGGGACCGGCCGAGGCCATGCTGGGAGAGACCACGCTGGGAGAGACCGTCACCGACCGCTTCGCGGCCCAGGTAGAGGACACTCCGGACGCTGTCGCGGTGGTGGAGGGTCGGCGCGCCTGGACCTATGCCGGCCTGTACCAGCGTGCCCGGGCCTGGGCGGGCGAGCTCGAGGCGACCCGCGAGATCCCCGCCGCCCTGGTCACTGGTCGCAACCGGTACCTGGTCCTGGGCGCCCTCGCCGCACTGCTCGCCGGCCGCCCGTACCTGCCGCTCGACCCTGCCAATCCGCAAGAGCGCCTCGCGCAGCTGCTCGAAGACGCTCGCGTCGATGTCCTGTTTACGCGCGAGAGCGAGCTGCCCTTCTTGCCCGACACGCAAGCTCGTGCCCTCGTTCTCGACGTTGTCGACAGCGATCCCGTTCCCGTGCCGCGGGATGTGAAGGGTGCAGCTGTGTCGCACGTGGACTCGGGAAGCGCCGCCTACGTCATCTACACCTCTGGCTCCACCGGCCGGCCCAAGGGGGTCGTCGTATCGCATGGGGCTTTACTCAACCTGATCGATTGGCACCAGGCCGAGTACGGCAGTTCCCCGAGAACTCGAACGGCGGTCACCGCCGGTCCCGCCTTCGACGCCTCCGTGTGGGAGCTGTGGCCAACCCTGCTCCGTGGCGGTTGCCTGCTTTTTCCGCCCGATGCGGTGCGCACGGATCCCGCTCGCCTGGGGATGTGGCTGTGCCGCCACCATGTCGACCGGGTGTTTCTGGCGACGCCGCTGGCCGAAGCCTGCCTCGAAGCCTGGGGGCTGAACGCGGGGGGGGGCGACCGGCGGCCGCGACTGCGGACCCTGCTCACCGGTGGAGACCGCCTGCACCGTGGAGCTGTGCGAGCGGGTGCGGCGCTGCTCGACGAGATGCAGCTGGTCAATCACTACGGCCCCACCGAGAACGCTGTCGTCGCCACCTTCGACCGGGTCGATGCCGCTGCGGCCAGAGCCACACACGATCCGCCCATCGGCCGCCCGATCCTCGGGGTCATCGCGCACGTCCTCGACGCGTACCAGCAGCCTGTGCCGCTTGGTATGCACGGCGAGCTGTGCCTCGGCGGTGCGTCGCTGGCGCGCGGCTACCTACACCGTCCGGCGCGCACGGCGGGTGTCTTCGTGCCCGACTGCGTGACGCCAGTGGCGCGAGATCCGCAGACCTGTACCCTGAAGAAAGGGGGCGGCCGTCTCTATCGCACTGGCGACCTGGTACGCCGCCTGGCCGACGGCCGGCTCGACTTCCTCGGCCGGTTCGACCGCCAGGTCAAGGTACGGGGCGTACGCGTCGAGTTGGGGGAGATCGAGGCCGTGCTGGCGGCGTATCCGGTGGTGCGGCAGGTGGCCGTGGTACCAGTTGCCGGAGCCGTGCCCCTGCGACTGGCCGCCTGTGTTGTACCCAGCACTGCGGGCAGCCAGTTCGACGACGAGCCCGCGGCGCGCCTGGAACTCTACGAGCAGCAGGTCGACGACTGGACCGAGATGTTCGACGAGATCTACGACGATGGCCGCGAGGTGCGCGACCTGGGGCTCGACACGGTCGGCTGGAACAGCAATTACACCGGTGAGCCCCTGTCCGAAGCTGAGATGCGCGAGTGGCTGGATGACACCGTCGAGCGCATTCTCGGGCTGCGTCCGCGCGATGTGCTGGAGATCGGCGTCGGTACCGGCATGGTGTTGCAGCGGGTGGCGCCGCACTGCCGCCGCTACCTGGGCACCGACGTCTCGACGCGGGCCCTCACCGATCTGCTGATGACCCTCGGTACGGCGCCGGAGCCGCTGCCCGTCGAGTTGCTGCAGCGGCCGGCACACGTTTTCGAGGGTCTCGGGGCCGGCAGCTTGGATACCGTCCTCCTCAACTCGGTGGTGCAGTACTTCCCGAGCGCCGAATACCTGGCCCAGGTGCTGGAGCGGGCGATCGACTGCCTGGCACCCGGTGGAGCCGTCTTCCTGGGCGACATCCGCAGCCTGCCCCTGCTCGCGCGCTTCCACCTGTCCGTCGAGTTATACCAGGCGCCGGACGCCTTGCCCGTGGAGCAACTGCGCCGCCGACTCACCGAGCGCGGGCTGCAGGAAAACGAGCTAGCGGTCGCCCCGGCCTTCTTCCACGTCCTGGCGGCGCGACTGAACCGGGCCCATGCCGAGCGGCCCGGTCCTCGGAAGCACGTGACGGTCGAGATCTACCCCAAGCACGGCCGCACGTGCAACGAGATGACCGCCTTCCGCTACCAGGTGGTGTTGCGCGTCGAGGTGTCCGGGCACGAGGGTCCGGCGCAGCCGCCGTGCCAGCCTGATTGGCAGGCGGGTGCCGATCTCGACCGGGTGACGCTGCGCCAGCAGCTCGAAGCCAGCGCACGCGTGCCGCGAGACGTGGTGGCCTGGACGCGACTGCCCAACGCGCGCGTGCGGCGGGAAACGCTCGCCGCACGCTGGCTGCGGCGTGCCGCATCCAAGCAGACGGCTACCGTCGCCGACCTGCGGCGCCATCTCGACACCCTCGAAGCCGGCGGCGAGATGGCTGGCTTCGAGCCGGACGAGTTGGTCGAGCTGGGACGGGAGCTAGGCTTCCACGTGCACGTTGGCTGGAGTCACCACGATGCGGAGGGTCATCTGGATGTGATCTTCCAGCGCCGCACGCCGGGCGAGAGCGCGGAGGTAGTCGAGCAGTGGCAGCGCGCGGCGGCACGCCTGTCCGTCGAGCACACAGTCCCTCGCGACAGGTTGGCCAACGATCCGATCGCTGGTCAGCAGGCACGCGAGCTGGTACCCGAGCTGCGCAACTGGTTGGGTCACAAGCTGCCGGACGCCTGGATTCCGTCGGCATTCCGGCTGTTCGAAGCCCTGCCGGTGACCGCCAATGGCAAGCTAGACCGCACCGTTCTGCAGCGCAGCGTCTCGGAAGGAGGGGCCATTTGCGCAGCCGAGCGCACGGGTGGTGCCCCGGAGACCGTGGTCGAGGTGGCACTGGCGGAGATCTGGTGCCAGCTGCTGGGCGTCGAGCAGGTCTCGTTGCAGGACAGCTTCTTCCAGCTCGGCGGCCATTCACTGCTCGCCACGCAGCTCACCTTCCGGCTGCGCGAACGCCTCGGCGTCGAGCTACCGCTGCGCGCCGTGTTCGAGGCACCGACGCTGGGGCAGCTGGCCGAGCGTCTCCAGCAAGTCCTGCAGTCGCAGGCAGGCTCGGAAGGCGCGGTCGAGATACTACCGGCCTCGAAGGAATTGGACGCCCATGTCGCGCCGCTGTCCTTCGCCCAGCAGCGCTTGTGGTTCCTCGATCGCCTGGTTCCGGACAGCGCGTCCTACAACATCTTCGGTCCGGTGGCGCTGCGCGGACCGCTCGATGTACAGCGGCTGCAGCGTGCCTTGCGGCGTATCGTCGAACGCCACGCCACCTTGCGCACGACCTTCCCGGAGCGGTTGCGCTCCGAAGCGGGCGAGCCGTTGCAGCAGGTCGCTGCCCGCGCGTCCGTCGCTCGGACCTGTGTCAACTTGCCTTGTGTCGATCTGCGGTCCTTGGCACCTGGTGCTCGGGACGCCGAGTTGCAAGCTCGCGTCAGCGCCGAGCGTCACCGGTCCTTCGATTTGGGGCACGGCCCGATGCTGCGTTTGTGTCTACTGCGGCTGGAGGTCGAGCACCATGTGCTGCTGCTCAACATCCACCACATCGCCGCCGATGGCTGGTCGTTGATGATCTTCTTCCGCGAGCTGGGCGCCTTCTACGGCGAGCTGGCTCACAACGCTCGGCCCGATACTCTGACTCCCGAGCTGCCGGTGCAGTACACGGACTTCGCGCGCTGGCAGCGGGCGCGCCTGACCGGCGCTCTTCGTCAGGCGGAACTCGATTTCTGGCGCCGCCAGCTGGCCGGTGCGCCGCCCGTGTTGCCGCTGCCGCTCGACCGGCCGCGGCCCTCCACGCCGAGCTTGCGCGGTGGCTTGGTCGAACGCCGTCTGCACGTGGGGACGGCGCTGGCGCAGCGCTGCCGGCAGCTCGACGCGACACCGTCGATGCTGCTGCTCGCCGTCTTTGCCGCCCTCTTGCAGCGTTACGGCGCCGGTGCTGACCTGCCGATCGGCAGCGCCGTTGCGGGCCGCGATCGCCTGGAGGTCGAGCACCTGATCGGCTTCTTCGTCAATGTGCTGGTGTTGCGTCTCCAGCCGTCACGGCGGGCGTCGTTTGCCCGCCTGGTGGCGCAGGCACGGCGAGTGTCGGTCGAGGGTTACGCGCACCAGGAGTTGCCGTTCGAGATGCTGGTGGAGGAGCTGAGCGCGGAAGACGGAATGGAGCGCAGCCTGGGGCGCAATCCGCTGTGCCAGGTAATGTTCGACTACCTGGACTTCCCGCAGATGCCGTCGACGACGTTGACGGCCGAGAGGGAAGGAGCCTCGGCGCTGCGGCTCGAAGCGGTGCCAGGCAAGGCGGACACCGGAACCGCCAAGTTCGACCTGACGCTGCTGCTGGCGCGCCTTCCCACACCCGATGGCGATGCCGACGCCGCGCCCACACAGGAACTGACCGCCAGCCTGGAATTCAATCTCGACCTCTTCGACGCCACCACCGGCGAGCGTCTGCTGCGTCACTTCGAGCGCCTGCTCCTCGGTGCCCTCGCCGACCCGGATCTGCCGCTCGCCGAGCTGCCGCTGCTCAGCAGCGGCGAGCGTGAACAGCTGCTGCGCCAGTGGCTGGACGTTCCTGCTCCGCGCGCTCACGCTCTCGACGGCCTGTCACTGCCGGCGGCGGTGCACCGTCGTGGGCAGGAGTCACCGGAGCGCATCGCGGTCGTCGATGCGGTCGTCGGTGGTGGAAGCTCCGTCGACCGACACCTCAGCTATGGCGAGTTGAGCCGCCGTGCGGTGGGTCTGGTGCACGAGCTGCGCTCGAAGCTCGGGGCGGTCCCGGAACCCGTGGTCGGGCTCCTGGCCGGAGCCAGTTCTGACCTGGTGATCGGTGCCCTAGCCTCCTGGTGGGCGGGGGCCGCCTACCTGCCCCTGGACCCACAGGTGCCGCTGCCTCGATTGGAACTGGCGGCACGCAGCGTGGCGGTCGTGGTACCGAGCGCGCCGCACCTGGAGCCCGCACGGGCCTTGGTCCGTGCGCTGGGTTGCGAGCTCGTGGACGTGTCCCGAGGGCCCGATGGAAGGATGCCGGAACGGGGAAGCCGGGTCGACGTAGCGCACTCCCCGGAAGCAGAACTGGCCTACATCGTCACCACCTCCGGCTCTACCGGCATCCCCAAGGCCGTCGCCATTCCGCATGGGGCTCTGCGTCAAAGAATCGCCTGGCACCTCGACGCCTACGCCGTGACGTCCGCCGACCGCACCGTCGCCCTCTCGGCCCCCTCCTTCGATGCGTCTGTCTGGGACCTGTGGCCATCGCTGAGCGCGGGCGCCTGCCTCTGCTTCGCGCCCCGCGAGATCGCGGCCGATCCGGGCCGCCTGGTGCCGTGGCTGCAGGCACGGCGCATCGATCTCGGCTTCCTGTCGACAGCGGTGGCGGAAGCCGTCGTTGGCGAGTCGCACCTTCTGCGGGATCCTTTGCCGCTACGGGCCCTGCTCACCGGCGGGGATCGCCTGCACCGGGGCGCCCTGCAACACGTGTCGAGGCTACACAAGACCTCGCTGGTCAATCACTATGGCCCGTCCGAAGCGACCATCCTGGTGACCGCTGGCAGCGTGTCCGAGACTGCGGCGACCGAGCCTTGGGACCCGCCGCTCGGCCGCCCGCTGCCTGACGTGAGTCTGCGGATACTCGATGCCACCGAGGCCCCGTGCCCAGGGGACTTGGTACCTATCGGTGTCCCCGGCGAGTTGTGGATCGGCGGCGGGCGAGACGGTCTGGCCCGCGGCTATCTGCAGGATCCGCGGCGCACCGCCGAGAGCTTCTTGCCCGACGGTCTGAGTCGCGCACCCGGTGCACGCCTGTACCGCAGCGGCGACCTGGTGCGCTGGCGGCGCGGCGGTCAGCTCGATTTCCTCGGTCGCACCGACTTCCAGGTGCAGCTCCAGGGTGTGCGCACCGAGCCCGCCGAAGTCGAGACGGCGCTGGTGCAGCACCCAGCGGTACGCGCCGCTGCGGTGGTCGCGGTAGTACCGCGAGCCGGTTCGGACCGCAGCGTGACGACCCACGGCGTGAGCCTGGCCGCCTTTGTCACCGTCGAGCCAACGACACCGGACGAACCGGCCTCTTCCCGATCTGCCGATACGCAATCTTTGGATCTGCGTTCCTGGCTGGTTGGGCGTCTGCCGCGCGCCATGGTGCCGGCACGCGTCGAGGTGCTGGACGCACTGCCCGTCACCCGGCACGGCAAGATCGACCGTGCGGCTTTGTCCGAACGGGTGGACCAAGGGTCGACCGTCGAGCACCGTCCGCCGATCTCGACCACCGAAAGGCAGCTGGCCGAGTTGTGGCGAGAGCTGCTCGAGGCTCAGGTCCCGGGGCTGGACGACGACTTCTTCCAGCTCGGCGGTCATTCCCTGCTCGCTACGCGCCTCACCTCGCGCTTGCGCGAAGGGATGCAGCTCGAGGTACCTCTGCAGGCCCTCTTCGAATACCCGACCCTGGGTGCGCTGGCCGCTCACCTCGACCAGGTGCGCCGCGACCAGACGAGGGACGACGTGGCTGTACCGCCGCTCATCCCGCTGCCGCGCGATGTCGCAGGCTTGCCCGTCGAACCGCCACCGCTCTCCTACGCCCAACGTCGTCTGTGGTTCCTCTCCTTGCTGCCCGGCTTTTCCGCGGCCTACCACGTCGGCTTGCCCAGCCGTCTCGAGGGTTCGCTACACGTCGCTGCTCTGAGCCGTGCCCTGAGCGCCATCGTCGCGCGCCACGAGGTGCTACGCACCAGCTTCCGGCGGCACGACGACGTCAACGACGGGGAGCCCTACCAGCACATCACGGTGCCGGGTCGCTGGTCGCTGCCGGTCGTTGATCTGCGGGGGCTGAACCTTGCCGATACCAGTGCTACCGATGCCAGTGCTACCGAGACCAGTGCTACCGATGCCATCGCGTCGAGTCTGGCGGCGCGCGAGGCACACCTTGCCTTCGACCTCGAACACGGCCCGCTGCTGCGCTGTGTGCTGGTGCGTCAGAGCGCCGAGCGTCACCTGCTGCTACTCACCCTGCACCACGTGATCGCCGACGGCTGGTCGCTGTCGGTGCTGCGGCGCGAGCTGGAGACCCTGTACTCGGCCCAGTACTCGACCCTGTGCACGGCGGACCTCGCCGAACCCGCGTCGCTGCCTCCGGTATCCGAACTCCTGGACCGTCTGCCCCCCTTGCCCGTGCACTACGCGGACTACGCCGTCTGGCAGCGCGGCTTCCTCGAAGGCACGGACGTGAGCACCGGTGCGATCTCGCGGCAGCTCGACTACTGGCGCCAGCAACTCGACGGCGCCTCCGAGCTGGAATTGCCCACGGACCGTCCCCGCGCCGCCTCAGCGGGACGTCGCGGCGGGATCGTGCCACTGCGACTGCCAGCGTCGGTAACCTCGGCGCTGGGGCAGCTGGGAGCGGACACTGGCGCCACCCGCTTCATGGTCTTGCTACCCTTGATCGCCGCCTTCCTGGGGCGCCTGAACGGGGCACTGGCGGGTACGCCGATAGACATCTCAGAAGGTCGGCACGACGTCGTTCTCGGTTCGCCGGTCGCGGGTCGAGGTCGCCGGGAGATCGAGGATCTGATCGGCTTCTTCGTCAACACTTTGCCCCTGCGCTGCCGCATGGGGACACCCTCGGAGACCACCAGCCGGCAGCTGATCGTCCAGTCTCGCCAGACCGTCCTGGAAGCCTTTGCGCACCAGGAGCTGCCGTTCGAGAAGCTGGTCGACGAACTGCAGCTGGTCCGCGATCCACGGCGCAATCCACTGTTCCAGGTGATCTTCGCGCTCCAGCAGGCCGAGCAGATGCAAGCGCCACGGCTAGAGGGGATCGACAGCCAGCCGATCGGCCTCGGCGAGGCTACTACCCGCTTCGACCTGGAGCTCTACCTCACCGAGGTGGAGACAGTGCTGGCCGGTGCCCTGGTCTACAGCCGCGACCTCTTCGACGCAACGACCGCGCTGCGCTGGGCCGGTCAGCTGCAGACCCTGCTGAGCTACGCCGCTGCCGCGCCGGACGCGCCGCTAGCGTCGCTGCCGACGATGACGCCGGCGCAGCAGCAGCAGGTGACCTGGGAGTGGGCGGACGCCGGCCAATCTCTGCAGCGTGAGAGCGAGTTCCCGGACCACCTCGACCGCATCGCCGTCGTCCATGGCGACCAACGCCTCAGCTACCGTGAACTGCACCGCCGCGCCGCGCTCGTGGCTCGCCACCTGCAATCGAGCGCTGTCGGTATCGGCCCGGAGCAGGTCGTCGGCGTTTGCATGCCGCGCACGCCAGACCTGGTGGTGGCGATCCTCGGCGTGCTGGCCAGCGGTGCCGCCTACCTGCCGCTGGACCCGGCCTATCCCGAGGAGCGGCTGCGCTTCATGCAGCAAGACGCTGCCACGCAGCTGGTGCTCCATTCTCTGCAGGATGTCGACTTCGGGGCGGATGTCGCCTTCGAGGCTGAGTGCGCGCCGGGGGCCCGCGACTTCGAGCCGTGGAATGTGGCCGACCCCGACCACCCCGCGTACGTCATCTATACCTCGGGCTCCACCGGCCGGCCCAAAGGCGTCGTTATCCCGCGTTCTGCAACGGCTGCGTTGCTGGCGTGGACCCGCACGGCCTTCCCGTCAGAGCACCTGCGCGGCATGCTGGCGCTCACCTCCGTCAGCTTCGACATCTCCGTCATCGAGCTGCTGGCCCCGCTGAGCGCTGGTGGCACCGTGCTCTTGGTCGACAACGCGCTGCAGCGCGCGGCCCTGCGGGCGCCCGAGGAAGTGACGCTGGCCATCGTGGTGCCTTCGGTGATGAACGAATGGTTGACGGTCGGCGAGCTGCCGCCAGCCTTGCGCACGCTGGCGCTGGGGGGCGAGGCGCTGCCGGCGGCGCTGGTCGAACGGGTGCGCTCGCGCACGGATGCCGAGCTGTGGAATCTCTACGGACCGACCGAGGACACCACCTGCTCGACGGCGGTGCGCTTACCTGCAAAGCCATCAGCCCGCGCACCATCGATCGGCCGCCCACTCGCCGGTGGTGGCGGAGACGTACGCCTGCTCGACGGTCGTCTACGGCCGGTGGCTGCGGGCGAGGTCGGAGAAGTCTGCCTGGGCGGGGCCGGCATTGCGCGCGGCTACCTGGGTCGCCCCGCTCTCACCGCTGAGCGCTTCGTGCCGGATCCGTTCCGTGCTCTCTTGGAGAGCAGGGCGCACGGGCGCCTCTACCGTACCGGTGACCTCGGTCGCTGGCGCGCCGACGGTGGAGTCGAGTTCCTCGGTCGCCGTGATCACCAGGTCAAGCTGCGCGGCTTCCGCATCGAACTCGGTGAGATCGAGGCCGCCCTGCTCGAACACCCCGACGTGCTCGAGGCGGCAGCCCTGGTCGTCACGACCGGATCGGTGGCACGGCTGCTCGCCTGGGTGACGCCAGAGCCGTCCGTCGACAAGTTGGCCGTCGACAAGTTGTCCGTCGATCAGCTAGCCGCCGACAAGCTGTCCGCCGTGCACGACGAACTACGTCGACGCCTGCCCGCGCACCTGGTGCCAGAGCAGGTCGAAGCCCTACCTGCCTTGCCACGCACCGCCAGCGGCAAGCTCGACCGCCGTACCCTGGCGCTGCGAGCCGCCCAGCGCGCGCCGAGTCCGGAGACGCTGCGTGCCGGAGGCACCGCCAGCGACGACTTGGAGCGGCGCCTGGCCAGCGTCTGGGCCGACGTGCTCGAACTCGACGCCGCGGCCCTGGGCGTCGACGCCAACTTCTTCGAATTAGGTGGCAACTCCTTCCAGATGGTGCGTCTGCAGGCACGCCTCCAGCAAGAGCTGAGCGTCGAAGTCGCGACGCTGCCGACGGGTGAACTGAGCCTGGTCGACCTGTTCCAGGCGCCGACCATCCGCAGCCTGGCGGCGCGCCTGCGAGCGCCAGACTCGGGCAAGGCGGTGGAGAAGGGCGAGCGCCTGGCCGATCAGCGCAAACAAGCCCACGGCCGCCTGGCGCGCCTGTCGCAACGGAGGCGTGGCTCTTGAGCGACCTGCAGCGGCGGCTCGAATCTCTGTCGCCGGAACAACGTTCCTTGCTCGAACAGCGCCTGCGTTCCCGTGGTGTCGAGCTGCCCGGCGCTGCGAGCGCAGCGGGTTCCGAACCGGTCCTGCAGCGCCGCGGCCTGGCGCGCGCCCCGGCGTCGATCGACCAGGACCGCCTGTGGTTGGTCGAGCAGCTGACGCCGGGCAATCCGGTCTACAACCTGGCGACCTTGCTGCACTACCGAGGCCGCCTGCAGCCCCGCCGTCTGCAGGCTGTCCTCCAGCAGCTGATCGAGCGTCACGAGTCGTTGCGTACACGCCTGGTGGCCGAAGAGGGAAAGCCATGGCAAGTCATCGAGCCGCACTGGCGCGTGCCGCTGTGCTGGGTCGATCTGCAGGGCTTGCCGCCGTCCATGCGCAAGGCCGAGCAGCTAGGGCTGGCGCGTCGCTGGGGTCGCCAGCCGTTCCGCCTGGACTGCTTACCCCTGTGGCGGCTGCTGGTGCTGCGCCGGGAACCGGACCGCGACGCACTGGCCGGCTGCTTCGCGCACATCTTCTTCGACCACGTTTCTGGCGATATCTTCTTGCGTGAGCTGCAGCAGCTCTACGTCGCGAGTTCCGCCGCGCTACCGAGCCTGCCGATTCAATTCGCAGATTTCGCAACCTGGCAGCGCGAGCGGTTGCAGGGGGCGACACTCGAGCGTTTGCGTGCCTATTGGAGCCGCCGCCTGGACGGGGCTCCCGGCCTGCTGGAGCTGCCAACCGATCGCCCCCGGCCGGCGATGCTGACCTATCGCGGTGCTCGCCGACCGTTGCGTCTGCCCGCCGCGCACCTGCAACGGCTGCAGCAGCTCGGCGGGCAGGCAACGCCGTTCGCCGCGCTCACCGCACTATGGCGCGTTCTGCTCTTCCGCCTCAGCGGCCAGCGCGACTTCGTGCTTGGAGCGCCGAGCGTCAACCGAGGGCAGGACGAGCTCGCGGGCCTGATCGGCTACTTCGTGGACCTGCTGGTCTTGCGCGGCCAGGTCGAGCCTGGAAAGTCCTTCCGCGAGCTGCTGCGCGCCGAGCGCGAGACGGTGATGGGAGCCATCGCACACCAGGAGATGCCGTTCTCGATGCTGGTGCAGGAGTTCGCCACCCGCCGCGACCCCAGTTTCAATCCGCTGTTCCAAGCCTCCGTGAACTATGTGCCGGAAGGGGAGCAGGATCCCGCCAGCGCCTGGCGTGGCGAGGAGGTCTACCACGGCACCTCGACGTTCGACCTGATCCTGGTCGTCGCCTACCACGGTGCGGGCGATGGTGTCGGGCACATCGAGTACTCGACGGATCTGTTCGACGTCAGCACGATCGGGCGTCTCGAACGGCAGCTGCGGCACCTGCTGGGGGCCTTGGTGTCGACGCCAGACGTACCGGTCGAGCACGTCGAGTTGATGCCGATCGCCGAGGGGCACCAGGTGCTGCTGGAGTGGAACGCCACAGCGGCCTCACGTCCAGTGTCGTCAGCGCACGAGCTTCAGGAAGCGCCGGCTTTCCCGAAAGAGCCCGTGTTCGAGTGCGTGGTGGTGCAAGCGCGGGCCCAGCCGGACGCGATCGCCCTGCGCACTGGTGACGCCCACGTCAGCTACGGAGAGCTGATCCAGCGGGCGCAGCGCCTGGCTGTGCGCTTGCGGCGTCGCGGTATTGGTACTGCCCATGGTGGCGGCGAAGCGGTGGTGCTCGTCTGGCTACCGCGCGGACCCGACTTCGTGATCGCGGCGCTGGCGTGCTGGTGGGTGGGTGCTGCCTATCTACCCGCCGACCCGGAGATTCCGCCGGCGCGACTGCACCTGCTCGCCACCGATGCCCGCGTACCGCTGCTGCTGACGGACCGCCAGCGTGCCGCTACAGATCTGACCGACCTGCCGCGGCTGCTCCTGCCATCGGCGGGGAAGGCCGAGATGAAGGCGGCCGCGGCGAGGATGTTGCCCACGAGGGGGGCGCTCGAGGCTCGGGGTCTGGCCTACGTCGTCACCACCTCGGGTTCGACCGGTCGCCCCAAGGGCGTCGGCGTGACGCACGGTTCCCTGGCCCGTTTGGTGCACTGGCACCTGGAGACTTTCCAGCCGCGACCCGGAGAGGCGTGCAGCTGGAGCGCCAATCCCGCCTTCGACGCCTCGGCCTGGGAGGTCTGGTATCCGCTGGCCGTCGGTGCCACGGTTTGTCCTCTGCCGTCCGGACCCGCAGATGTCAGTGAGGTAGCGAGCTGGGTGTCGCGGCAGGCCCTGCGCCATCTCTTCTTGCCCACGCCGCTGGCGCAGGAACTCCTCACCCGCGCGCTCGATGTGCCCCTCCGCTTCCTCTTCGCCGGCGGTGATCGCCTGCGCCGACCCCCGGCCTCTTCCTCCGGACGTGCGCCGTGGTCGCTGTGGAATCTCTACGGCCCCACCGAGGCCACGGTGATCTGCGCCGCCGGCCGCGTCGATGCCAGCGAACTCCGCGAGCCGACGATCGGCCGTCCGCTACCTGCTCTCCGCCTCGTCGTGCTCAACTCGTCGCTCCAGCCACAGCCGATCGGCGTTGCCGGGGAATTGGGCATCGCCGAGGAGCGGCCAGGCGTGGCGCTGGCTCGCGGCTACCTACGCCGTCCGGCCCAGACCGCCGAGGTCTTCGTGCCGGATCCGACCGCTGGGCTCAGTGGCAATACCGGCGCGCGCCTCTACCGAACCGGCGACCAGGTGCGCTGGCTGCCCGATGGTCGTCTCGACTTTCTGGGCCGCCTCGACACTCAGGTCAAAGTGCGCGGCTTCCGCATCGAGCTGGGCGAGATCGAGTATGTGCTGGCGTCGCACCCGGCGGTGGCCGAGGCGCTGGTGGTAACCCGAACGCTGGCTGGCGGCAGTCGCCAGCTGCTCGCCTATGCGCGGCTCACGCCCGCGCCCGCCACGGCAACGCCCAACGAGCTGCGCGCCTTTCTCGAAGCCCGCCTGCCCGTCTACATGGTGCCATCGGCCTTGCTGGTGCTCGACACCTGGCCACTCACCGAACGCGGCAAGATCGATCGCACGGCATTGCCGTTGCCGGCCACTGCTGGTGGTGCCGCCCTAGAACCCAGCGACGGAGACCCCGACGATCCGTTGCAGCTCCACCTGGCACGTCTGTGGGCCGAGCTACTGGCCGTACCCGTGGTGGGTACCGGTGACAACGTCTTTGAGCTGGGAGCCGACTCGATCCTCGCCAGCCGCCTGGTGGCCCGGGCGCGTCAGCAAGGGCTGCGCCTCGAAGTCGCCGACGTTTTTCAGGCCCAGACGGTCGCTGGCCAGGTCCGGCGTCTACGCCGCGCAGCTGCCGCTGGTGTCGATATACCGCTGATTGCTCAGCCCCGCGCGGAGTTGCCGCAGTTGCTGCCGATGTCCGCGGCGCAGCGGCGCATGTGGCTGCTTGATCGGCTGCTCGCGAGTGCTGGGCAAAGCGGGCAGGCGTACCATATCTCTGGCGCCTTCGACCTGCAGCGCCCCGGACAGCCCATGGACGTCGCCGCCCTGGAACGGGCATTCGGCCGGCTGATCGAGCGGCACGAGACCCTGCGCACCACCTTCGTCCTGCAAGAAGACGGCGAGCCGTGCCAGCGCATCGCCCCGCCGGGTGTGCAGTCTCATGGACCACGGCTGCCTGTCGTCGATCTCGGCCTGCTCGCTGCCGCGGACCGAGACGCCGAGCGGCAACGTCTCACCGACCGTCACGCCATCCTGCCGTTTGACCTCGAAACCGGCCCGCTGCAGCGCATCTTGCTGCTGCGCACCGATCCCTCGAGCTACCGCCTGTGCCTGACCCAGCACCACATCCTGTCCGACGCCTGGTCGCTGGGTGTGCTTCTGGGCGAGCTGTCGACCCTGATGACTCCGAGGCTGAAGACCGCAGCTCTGAAGAATGGAGCATCCTTGCCCGCGTTGCCGGTGCAATACGCCGACTACGCCGTCTGGCAGGAAGCCTGGCTCGATGCCGGTGCCCGCGCGGCGCAGCTCGACTACTGGCGTCGCACACTCGCTGGCCTGCCGACCCTGGAACTGCCCGCTGACCGCCCGCGGCCACCGGTGGCGACGCAGCACGGGGCGGCACACGAGCTACGCCTGGAGGCCAGCGACGTGCGGGCGCTCGAAGCGCTGGGGCGGCGTCACGGCGCCACGCTGTCGATGGTCTTGCTCACCGTCTTCCAACTGCTGCTGCGCCGGCTCAGCGGTACACCGGAAGTGGTCGTCGGCACCCTCACCGCCAACCGCCACCGTGCCGAAGTGCAGGGCCTGATCGGTTTCTTCGTCAACACCTTGGTGTTGCGCACAGGTTTGCAGGAGGTGCTGTCTATTTCTGCAGCCCTGGAGTGCGTGCGCGACACGGCGCTGGCGGCGTATGCACACCAGGATCTGCCCTTCGAAGCGCTGGTCGAGGCCCTGCGCCCCGAGCGCGACCCGAGCCGCAACCCGCTGTTCCAGGTGCTCTACACCCTGGACACCACCGATGCCGGCGGGCTGCAGCTGGAGGGCATCGAAGTGCAGCCCGCGCCCGTCGTCCTCGACGCCACCCGCTTCGACCTGGAGCTGCAGCTGTCGCGACAGGCGGAAGGCAAGGTCGTCGGTGCATTGGTCTACAACACGGATCTCTTCGACACGACGACGACACGGCGTTGGCTGGTGATCTATCAGAGGCTGATCGCGGCGGTAGCCATCGAGCCCGAGACCATGGTTGACACGTTGCCGTGGTGGTCGCCAGCTGAGCGGCACCAGGTGATGACGGAGTGGGGCCAGGCACCTCCCAATGGTGAGTGGGGGACCGCCGACGCTGGCCACCCCGACCGCATCGCCGTCGTCCACGGTGACCACCGCGTCTCCTACCGCGAACTGCACCGCCGCGCCGCCGTCGTCGCTGGGCACCTGCAAGCCCGCGGAGTCGGCCCGGAAGTCCGGGTCGGCGTCTGCCTGCCGCGCACGCCGGACCTACTCGTCGCCATCCTGGGTGTGCTGGCCAGCGGTGGTGCCTACCTGCCGCTCGATCCCGCCTATCCCGCCGAGCGCCTGCGCTTCATGGCCGAGGACGCGGGAGTCGCCCTGACCCTCGCCTCACTGCGCGACATCGACTTCACTGGTGATTTCACTGGCGACGCGGCTCCGTTCGGCGACGTCTTCGGGGATGCCGATCCAGACACCCTCGCCTACGTCATCTACACCTCCGGCTCCACCGGTCGCCCGAAAGGAGTCGGCATCGCGCGTCGCAATGTCCAGGCACTGCTGGCCTGGGCGCGCGACGCCTACGCGCCGGCCGAGCTACAGGGTGTGCTGGCGGCCACGTCTGTCTGCTTCGACGTCTCCGTCTTCGAACTGCTGGCCCCGCTGACCACCGGTGGAACCCTATTGCTGGTCGAGAACGCCCTCGAGCGTCAAGCACTGCGGGCCGCCGAGGAAGTGACGCTGGTCAGCACGGTGCCGTCGGTGCTGCACGAGTGGCTGCACACGGCGCCCCTGCACACAGCACCCCTGCACACAGCACCCCTGCACACAGCACCACTGCACACGGCATCCTTGCCGCCGGCGGTGCGCACGATCAACCTGGCGGGCGAGGCGCTCAGCCCCGCACTGGTGGAGCGTCTGCGCCAGCGAACCAACGCTACCCTGTGGAACCTCTACGGTCCGACCGAGGACACGATTTTCTCTACCGGCTTGCGCCTACACACGGCTCTCGATCCGCTGCCGATCGGACGCCCGATCGGCAGCCTTGTGCGTGTGCTCGATGCGGCGTCGTGGGGCGGTGGCCCGCCGGTACCGGTCGGGGCCGTGGGAGAGCTGTGCTTGGGAGATGCCAGCTTCGCTGAGGCCGGCGGGGCTGGTCTCGCCCGTGGCTACCTGGGGCGTCCGGGGCTGACCGCCGAGCGCTTCGTGCCGGATGCCTTGGCTCAAGGCCGGCCAGGCTCCAGGCTCTACCGCACGGGCGACCTCGTGCGCTACCGAGCCGATGGTCAGCTGCTCTACCTCGGTCGCCGGGATCAGCAAGTCAAGCTGCGTGGCTTCCGCATCGAGCTGGGGGAAATCGAGTCCGTGCTGAGCCGTCATGCCGCTGTACAGGCCGCTGCGACCAGCGTCGTGGACCAGCAGCTCCATGCCTGGGCAGTGTTGCAGGAAGGAGAAGGAGAGGAGATCGTCGACGCCCTGCGCGCCCACCTCGTGGAACGGCTGCCGGCGCATCTCGTACCTGCCGTCGTCCACGTCGTCGACGCCCTACCGCGCACGTCCAGCGGCAAGTTGGATCGCAACGCTCTACGCGAAAGAGTCGACGAGCTTGCTACTCAGCACTCGGGTGCTTCGGGGCGCGAGGGTTCGAAGCACGCGCCACGCACGGAGATCGAACGCAAGCTGCTGGCGCTGTGGACCGAAGTGCTGGACGCCCCCGACCCCGGTATCCGCGACAGCTTCTTCCAGCTCGGTGGGCATTCGCTGCTGGCCGTGCGCCTGATGGCGCGCATCCGCGACGACCTGGGTGCCGAGCTGCCGCTGTCCATGCTCTTCCTGGCCCCCACCGTCGAACAGCTGGCGCGGCACGTCGAACCGAGCCGTCGCGAGGATGGTGCCGCCGAGGTGCTGTCGCAGCCGGCCGTTGTGCCCATCCAGCCTCTCGGTAGCCAGCCGCCGATCTTCTGCGTCGCTCCGATCATGGGTACCGTTTTTCCCTACTACGAGCTGGCGCGCGAACTGGGCGACGATCAACCCTTCTTCGGTCTGCAGCCGCCGGCGCTGGACGAAGCCGCGTCCGCGTCCGGCGTGCGTCAGGATTCGATCGGCAAAGCGGCCACCGACTTCCTCGACGCGGTGCGCCAGGTGCGTCCCAACGGCCCCTACCGTGTCGCCGGTTGGTCCTTCGGCGGCCTGGTGGCCTACGAGATGGCTTGCTTGCTGGCCGAAGAGGGTATCGACGTCGAACTCATCCTGCTCGACACTCCCGCCCCCGTCCGCTCCCAGCGCCAGAAGCTGTGGCCAGCCTTGAAGATGTTCTACCGCGTCGTGGTGCGCAACTTCCTGCCCTACATTCGCGACTACGTCTACTTACGCTCGGTCGGCGATCGATCCCCGGAAGCCGGTGGCTTCCTGCGCCGCCTCGGTGAAGGTGCCGCCCTCGCCGCCGCCGTCCCCGAAGAATCCCGTCTCGCTGACTTCCACGCTCCACAACTGCGCGCCATGCTCGCCGCCATGCGCGACAACGCCCGCGCCATGGGCAAGTACCGCCCGCACCCGTATGCCGGCAAGGCTCTGCTGCTGCGCACCGAGCAGTCCGGCAAAGGAGGGCTTGGCTGGGAAGAGCTGGTCACCGGCGGCGTCGACATCGTACCGATCCCCGGCAACCACATGACCCTGCTGCGCCCACCGCACGTGCGGGAGGTGGCGTCGAAGTTGCGGGATTTTCTGGCGCCTTGGGTAGGAGGGTGACTTTCCTGCTGGAACCCTGAATATCCGCTACAATCGGTCGCGCTATGGCCTGGTTGTTCAAGCGGAAATTCCGCCTCACATCCCTGGCCACCTCCGGCGGCTGAGCGGCTAAGGTAGGTCCGGGGGACCTGTCGGAGATGGTACAGAAACTTGGCGTCATTCTTGGGGAGAACGAGCGAGTACTCGTGGGGCCCGAGACGGCGGACGATGCTGGTGTGTACCTGCACAATGGCACGGCGCTGGTGGCGACGGCGGACTTCATCACTCCGGTGTGCGACGACCCGAGGCGCTATGGACGGGTGGCGGCGGCGAATGCGCTGTCGGATGTGTACGCGATGGGTGGGGAAGTGCTGTTCGCCCTCAACCTGTGTTGCTTCCCCGAGGTTCGCGTGCCGGAAGGCACCTTCACT
Source organism: uncultured bacterium (assembly GCA_965368975.1). Classification (GTDB taxonomy): domain Bacteria; phylum Acidobacteriota; class Thermoanaerobaculia; order Multivoradales; family JAHZIX01; genus CBDUPA01. The sequence continues at coordinate 48,690 of CBDUPA010000006.1, forward strand.
GAGATCCTGGAAGGCGCGGCCGAGAAGATCAAGGAGGCCGGCGGCGCGCTGCTCGGTGGGCATTCGGTACGCGACCAGGAGCTCAAGTTCGGCCTGTCGGTGGTGGGCCATACGGACCCGGAACGCATGCTGACCAACGCGGGTGCGCAGCCGGGAGACCGTTTGCTACTCACCAAGCCGCTGGGCACAGGGGTGCTGATCAACGCCTACAAGTTCGACAAGCTGGACGCTGAAGGCCTGGAGCCGGCGCTGCGCTGGATGGAGACGCTGAACGCGGTCGCGTCGCGTCTGGCGCTGCAGCACGGGGCGCACGGGGCGACCGACGTCACCGGTTTCGGCCTGGCCGGGCATGGCCTGGAGATGGCGCAGGCGTCCGGTACGACGCTGTGCGTGCGCTTTGCCGACGTGCCGTTCTACGAGGCCTTCTACGACCTGGTGAAGCGCGGCATCTCGACCGGCTGCACGGAGGCCAACGAGGCCAACGTCAGCGCTTTCTTCGACGACCAGGCAGGGCTGAGCAAGGCGCAACGAGAGTTGCTGGTCGACCCGCAGACATCCGGCGGTCTGCTGTTGGCGGTGCCCGCCGAAACGTCCGCGGCGTTGCTCGATGCGCTGTGCTCCGAGGGGCTACCCGCCGCTGACATCGGCGAGGTCGTCGACGGGCCGCCCCGGTTCACGGTGCTCTAGTCTCAAGAAGAACGCGGGCTCAGGAAGAGCGCCGGTAGGCCATCGCCTCGGCGACGCGCTGCTTGGCCAGGGCCATCGCGGCTTCGTACGGCATCTGCTTGTGGCTGCGCGCCAGCTCCAGCACCTCGCGCGTGTTCTCGCTGATCTTCTCTTCGATCGTCTCGAAGGCGCGACGCTGCGTGCCGCCGTGGAACTCGACGGAAGCGCAGATGACGCCGCCGGCGTTGGCCACGATGTCGGGTACGGACAGGATGCCGCGGCCGTGGACGATGCGCTCGGCCTTGGAAGTGACGGGGATGTTGGCGCCCTGCAGGATCATCTTGCACTGCAAGTGGGCGACATTGGTTTCGTCAATCACGTCGGGTCGAGCGGCAGGTACCAGGATGTCGCACGGAATGCTGATGAAGGCGCCCCGGTCGAATTTTTCGGGAGCGTCGTAGTCGGTGACGCGGCCGGTCTCGGCCTTGATCTCGATCAGCTTGTCAATGTCGATACCGTTTGGATCGTGGATCGTGCCGTCGAGGTCGCTGGCGGCCACCAGCACGGCACCGCGTTGGGCCAGGTAGCGGGCGGCGTGCGAGCCGACGTTGCCGAAGCCCTGGATCACGACGCGTGCACCCTCCATCTCGAAGTCGCAGTATTCCTGCGCCACTTCGGCGCAGATCGCCAGACCGTAGCCGGTAGCGCCGATCTGGTCGAGCGGAATCCCTCCCAGCACTTTGGAGAGGCCGACCGAGCGACCGATCTCGTCGCGGATCCAGCCCATGGCGACTTCGTCTGTTCCCATGTCGGGTCCCGGGATGTAGCCGGTCAGGTTCTTGATCGCGCGCGCGAACTGGCGGATCAGGGTTTCTTTGTTGGGCACGTCCGGTGCCGCCAGGATGCCCGACTTGCCGCCGCCGTGTGGCAGGCCGGCGAGAGCGTTCTTCCAGGTCATGGCACGGGCGAGTCGGAAGACCTCGTTGGTGGTGACGTCCGGGGCCATGCGGATGCCGCCGATACCCGGGCCAGCGGCGGTGTTGTCGACCACGACGATGCCTCGGAGGCCGCAGCGTGGCTCATAGATGTAAACGACTTTTTCGGGGCCGTATTCGTCAGCGAAGGCCTCGAATACCATCTCGCTCATCAGTTGCTCCAGTTCGATAGCAGGTCGGCAAGAAAGTCCGTGGGTGTCGAGGAGGCAGGAGAAACCAAGGTAAACCTCTACTTGCAAAGTATATCCAAGATCCTTGCCTCAACGGTGCGGTGGGTTCATTCGTTAAAGGGAGTGACCGTAACGGTGCTCGAGGATCGCGACCCTCTTCCTTCCTTCCGACAACCTCCCGAGACGAACTCTCGAGCAAGGAGAGAACTATGAGACTCACTCTGTCTTCCGTGACGACGGTCGCTTCCCATTTCCTGGTGGCTGCGCTTCTCGTGTCGACGGCGATGCCCGTGCACGCTACCGACGAGGTGAACCAGCTGCACCGCCTCGACCACCTCGACGAAAGCTCCGCTGAAGCCCTGGTGCTGGACTTCTGTGATGGCTTGCCCATGGGTGTCGTCTGCAACATCCGCGAGACGACTCCCAGCCAGATCTTGGTAACCGCCAAGCCAGAGCAGCAGGCGCGCATTCGCCGCCTGCTCGGAGAGCACGACATCGTGCGCACTCGCACGTTCCAGGTCGTGGTGGTGCGCGCTTCGGCTGCCAGCGGCGAAGGAATCGCTGCGGACGTACCCGCCAATGTGCACGCTGCTCTGCAGGGCCTGACCGAGCTGCTGCCGTTCGGTGGCTTCGAGCTGGTCGATGCCGGTGTGCTCAACACGACCCACGAGGGAACGATCCGGCTGGCGGGCTCGGACGGTGAGACCTACCGTGCGTCTCTGAACTTTCACAACCATGGTGAGCAGGTCCTGGTCCGCGAGTTTCAGATGAGCGCCTATTTCCAAGACCGACCTTCCGCGAGCGCGCCTTCCGCGGCGGCGAACTACTCGCTGGCTGGTGCGAATGGTGCGACGACGGCGTCCACCAATTCGAGCGACACCTCGCGATCTTCGCAGCGGGTCCGGCAACGGGTTGTTTCGACCAATCTGGGCCTGCAGCTGGGACAGACGATGGTCGTGGGTACCGCCAAGCTGGGTAGTGCAGACGAGCCGCTGGTGGTCTTGCTCACGGCTCTGCCGGAAGTTCCTTCAGGGACTCGGTAGACCCTGTCGTCAAGGCCTGCTCGAGGGCCTCGAACGGCTCCGTCTCATTCGAGGTCACGACCCGCCGGATCACCTCGACGACCGCCCGCGGCTGCCCGTCGTGGGCGGTCCAGAGGCGGTCGAGGAGGTCGAGCCGCTGGCGGTAGATGCGGGCAGCGACGACGCTGGCGTTGTTGAGTGGCTGCACGGCGAGCTGTGGGCCGTCATAGACTTCGAACTCCTCGGCCAAGGCACCTCCGAGCTCGATGCGTGCGGTGTCGAAGGCTTGCCGGCGTTGCGTGTCGAGATCCGCGGAGGCCGACGCGTAGAGTGTGGTGAGACGTCCCGCCAGCCGTTGGTAGAAGTCGGCCAAGCGCTGCTCGTCGCGCCACCAGCCGGCAGCGCGCGCCGCGAGCTCGGGTTCGCCGCGCAGGCGGAAGAAGAGTTCAGCTCCGCGCAAGCCGATCAGCTGTGCGTAGCTCTCGTTGAACCCGACGTGGTCGGGCACCCATAGCGAGTTGTGTGAGATCTCGTGCAGCACCGTCGACACCAGGGTGACGGGGTCGTCGCTGAGCGCCGTCGATAACAGCGGGTCGGGGAACCAGCCGAGGGTGGAGAAGGCGGAGGCCGTGCGTACGTAGGTGTCCAGGCCGCGCGCTTGCAGCCGTTCGGCCTCGCGGCGGGCTGCGGCCTGATCGAAGAAGCCTTTGTAGGGAACCGCACCGACGACCGGATACCACCAAGAGTAGGCCTCCAACCGGTCGCGTGGACTGGCGGAGACGACCCACAGCAGCGGACCGTCACCGATCTCCGAGAAGGTCGTGTAGGTGTTGCCAGCCTCGAGACCGCGCTGTGCGGCGAACTCTCGAGCTTGGCGCACCCATTCCAATTGCTCGCGCCGTGCGGCTGGCAGCCGGGGGTCGCCGAGTACCGCGTCGAGGGGCCGCCGGTGCGCCAGGATGCGGGCTTCCTGCCAGGCGGCGTGCAGCACGAAGCGCGCTTCCCGGCTGACGGCAAGAGTCAGCAGCAGCAAGACGAGGACGGCGAGGACGGCACGGTGGAACAGCTTGCGGCGCTTCGGTGTCATGGGTCGTAGGTCAGTGTGTTGGAAATTGAAGGTTCATGACAACATCGACCGCATGGCGATCTGGCTGAGCAATTCTGTTAGCGTAACGCTCTATGGAGATCGAGCTCAAACCTTGTTTTGCCGACCCGGTCCTGAACGTCATGAACTTCCTCAACGAGGTGGTTCTACGCTATCCGGAGGCCATTTCCTTTGCGCCCGGGCGGCCGGCGGAAAGTTTCTTCGACGTCGAAGCCAGCTTGGACGAGATCGGTCGCTTCGTCGATCATCGCTGTGAGCAGCTCGGCTGGTCGCGGCCGCGGGTGCTCGGTGATCTGGGGCAGTACAACAAGACCAACGGGATTATCAACGATCTGATCGCCCGTCACCTGGAGCTGGACGAGAACATCCGCATCCGGCCGGAGGCGGTGGTCGTCACCTGCGGTTGCCAGGAAGGGATGAACGTCTTGCTGGCGGCTTTGTTCGAGCCGGGCCGCGACGTGCTGCTATCCAGCGACCCGACGTACATCGGAATCACGGGGCTGGCGGATATCTTGGGTATCGAAGTGGTACCGGTACGGGCGGGCGATCACGGTGTCGAGCCCGACGTACTGGCCGCCGCCGTCGAGCAGGTGCGTCGCGCCGGCAAGCGACCGCGGGCCTTTTACGACGTGCCGGACTTCAACAATCCGATGGGAACCAGCATGCCGCTGCCAGCCCGCCACGCGATTCTGAAGCTGGCGCACAGCGAGGACATGCTGATCTTCGAGGACAACCCGTACGGCATGTTCGCCTACGATGGCGAGCCGCAGCCGACGCTCAAATCACTCGACGAGCACGGCGTCGTGATCTACATGGGGACCTTTTCGAAGACGCTCTTCCCGGGCTTGCGGGTCGGCTATCTCGTTGCCGATCAGGCGGCACGTGTGAACACGCACGGGGAGGAGGCGCTTGGCGACGCTCAGGTGCTGGCGGCGGAGCTCTCCAAGGTCAAGAGCCTGACGTCGGTGACCACCTCGCCACTGCTGCAGGCGATGGTCGGCGGCACCCTGCTGCGCACCGGTGGTTCGCTGCAGGCGTTGATGGGTGACAAGATCGCGCACTATAAGAAGAACCGCGACAGCATGTTGAGCGCCCTGGAACGGCACCTGGGAGGTGTCGAAGGTGTGCGCTGGAATCGCCCCGCGGGTGGTTTCTTTCTCACGGTCTATCTGCCGTTCGTCTTCGACGAGCGTTGCCTGCGGCGGTGCGCGGAGGAGTTCGGTGTGATTGTGTGCCCGATGTCTGACTTCGCTCGGACAGAGGGTTGTGAGCGAATGATTCGTCTGTCGTTCAGCTATGTGACGCCGGAACAGATTGAAGCAGGAATCGAACGTCTGTCGCGCTTTGTGCGCGGCACGGTCCAAGACGGAAACTCTCGGGACTGATCTCTGATCTAGAAATACTGTAGGAGGAGCCTTATGTCCAATACAGCTGCATCGAGCCTGGCCAAGCAAGCGGTCAACATCGATCACGTGGCCATCGCGGTAAGAGACCTGGAAGAAGCCATCAAGTACTACCGAGACGTGATGGGATTCGAGCTGGATGGGCGGCGCGAGACGAAGGGGAAGAAGACGGCGATGATCTCAGCCGTCATGAAGGCCGGCCCGCTGACGTTTGTGCTGATCCAGGGTACATCGCCGGAGTCGCAAGTCTCGCGTTATGTCGAAAAGTACGGCCCGGGCGTTCAGCACATCGCCATCGGCCTGGACGGTCTGCCGAGCGTGGCCGATCGACTCAAGGAAGATGGTATGGACTTCGACACGAACGTCATCAAGGGTAATGGTCTGCTGCAGATCTTCAGCCACCGCGAGGAGAACTCCGGCATGATGTTTGAGTTTATCGAGCACGTTGAGCCAGACGGCGACTTCTCGGACGAGAGCGTCCAGAACCTGTTCGAGCAGCTGGAAGAGAAGGACGCGTTCTGAGGCAGGCCGATTCTGGGTAGGGCACCCACACCGGGATGCCCCTACCGCGCACCAAAAAGGGCACCCAACGTTGGGTGCCCTTTTTGCATGGTGCCGGCGTCTCGCCGGTACGTCGATTGGCTGTCGGTTATTGGCCGACCAGGTTGTTGACCCGGATCTTGGCTTCGCCGAGCAGGGTCTCGCCGCCCACGTCGTCGATCACGATGACCTGGACGTTGCGATCACCGTCAGTGTAGGCGGTGCTGTCCAGCACGTAGTGGAAACCCGAGACCGCGGCACTCGGATAACTGGGATAGAACTCGGCGACGGAGGGTCGCGGGAAGCCGTAGCTGGCGAAACCGGCGAGCTCGCCGTCGACGTACACCCGAATCTCGTCGATACCTTCCCAGTCGACAACCCAACCGGTGACCAGGACGTCACCGTTGTATTGGTGGCCGTTGATCGGTTGGCCGATGCGTCCGATAGCGCCTTCGTTGTCGACGTCCTCGTCGCACAGGAAGACGACCGGGATCTCGTCGATGTTGGCGACCTGGCCGGAAATGTCACCGGCGCGGATGGTCAGCACGTTGAAGCCGCGGACGAAGCCGTAGTCGATCAAGGCACCGATATCGAGAGCGAAGCGGAAGCCGGAGTTGGGTGAGTCTTTGAGGTTCGGGAAGCGCTCTTCGATGTCCAGGCGCGTCAGGCCGAGGCAGTCGGTCAGGCCGCCGGTCTCGTCAGCGAAGTAGCAGCCGGTGCGCGTGTTGGCGATGATCGAGCCGTTGATCAGCAGTTCGACGTACCCCATCCCCTCGTCCCCCGTCTCGATGCCGGCATCCAGCGCCCAACCGTTGACGATCGAGTAGCGGCGGTCGGGGTCGGTGACGTCGCAGGTGCCGAACAGCTGCGCGTCCTCGTTGGGGAAGTCGATGCGGCCGAACGGCACCAACGTATGAACGGTGTTGGTGAATTCGAGCGTCTTGGCACGCAGAAACCGCTCTTCACCACTGTTGGTGATCACGCGCGGTCGCACTTCGTGCAGGCCGTTGTTGTAGCGCGTGGTGTCGAGACGGAACGCGAAGCCGGCGTTGGCCGAGTCCGGATAACCGGGAAAGCGGTTCTCGACGTCCGGGCGGCTGCGGCCGTAGCGTGCACGGCCGACGGAGACGCCGTCGACGAAGATGTCGACCCGCCGGACGCCGTCGTCGTCGAGGGCCCAGCCGTGGAGAGCGATCACGCCTCCGCCCGCGGTGGTGCCGCCGACGATGCCGCCAAAGCCTCCGCGCGGAGCCTCGGCCAGTCCGGGACTGGCGACCAGCAGGGTGAGGATGGTCAGGGTGAGCAGGATGGGTTGCCTCATTTTGGTTCCCTTTTCCGAATTATCTTCCGCGGGAGGGGCTTCGAGTCGAAATTCGCGAGGATACTTTATCGTTTTCTATGCGTCAGGGTCAATAAGCCTTCATGACATTTCCGCATTTTCCGTCGCGGAATGCCCTGGAATCAGGTGTTGGCTGGTCACGGTGGCGGTCAGTTGCCTTGCAGACCTGTAGAACAGCCATCGAGATAGCGGCAGACAAGGTCGGGCAAGCGGGCGACGTCGTAGCCGCCTTCCAGCACCGACAACAGCCGTCCCGAGCAGGTCTGGCGCGCCAGCTTGGCGACCGCATAGCCGAGCTGTTCGAAAGCGTCGAGGCTGACGCGCAGGCCACCCAGCGGGTCTTCGTCCCACGCGTCGAAGCCGGCGGACAGGATCAGTGCCTCCGGCGCAAAGGCCTCGAGGCCCGGCAAGATGCGCTCATCGAGGGCTTCGAAGAACGCCTCGTCGCCGTCACCCGCGCGGAGCGGTACATTGAGGGTCGTGCCGACTCCGTCACCGCGGCCGCGCTCTTCAGCCAGGCCAGTACCGGGGTAGAAGGGGTGCTGGTGCGTGCTGGCGTAGAAGACGTCGCCCCGGTTTTCGAACAGGTGCTGGGTGCCGTTGCCGTGGTGGACGTCGAAGTCGAAGATGGCGATCCGTTGCAGACCGTGCTGGCGCCGCAGGTGCTCGGCCGCGACGGCGGCGTTGTTGAAGAAGCAGAAGCCCATGGCGAGAGCCTTTTCGGCGTGGTGGCCGGGAGGGCGCACGGCGGCGAAGGCGTGCCGTGGGGGAGCTTCAGGGGTGGTGTCGGCAGCGCACCTGTTGGCAGCGCACATGTCGGCAGCAGAGAGGGCCGTTTCGACGGCACCCCAGGCGGCCTCCCAGGTGTGGGGACAGAGCGGATTGTCCGCCGAATCCAGCAGGCTGTCACCCCGCTCGACAGCTCGTTCGAAACGCTCGACGTAAGCCGGGTCGTGCACCTGCTCGACGCGTTCGCGTGCCTGTGGGTGGCTGCACGTCTCTTGCAAGCCCCAGCCCCGCTCGCTGGCCCGCGCGCGCAGCGTCTGCAGGATGTTGTGCAGACGGTCGGGACGCTCCGGATAGCCGGGGGTGTCGTGCAGCAAGCAGCGAGGGTCGGTGAAGATGTGGGTCGAGACGGTCATGATATTGCCATGCTATCCCAGACACACGAAGGGCGGAGTCCGAAGACTCCGCCCACAGTGACAAACGGACTCGGCCGATCAGCTCAGCCGCGCGGCACGCGGGTCTGGCGGCTCGGTCCTTCGGGTTCCGGTGTCGGTGCCGGTTGCGGAGCCTGGACATTGTCGACGCCGAGGGTCCACAGCAGGTTCTGCCAGCCCTTGGCCGAGATCTTGGCCTGGGCCGCCTGCGCCGCCGTCACCGGCAGAGCGCCACCGCCACCACCGGCGCCACCGAAGATGAACGGGGCCAGGTTGACGTAGGGGATGTCGTCCTGGAAGGTGGCGTTGATGGCGTCGATGAACTCGTTGGCGATGTAGGCGTAGCCGAAGCTGGTCGGGTGCACGCCGTCGTACGAGAACACGCCGCCGGTCAGGAAGTCGGTACCGAAGTCGACACCGCCGACGATGATGCCTTCCGTCTGCAACTCGGTGAGAATCGAGTTGATGTCGACGAAGGCGGCACCGAGCTGGTTGGCCGTGGCGGCGATGATCGAGTTGTAGGCATTGACACGGTCGGCGATGATCGCCTTCTCGTTAGCGTCCAGGATCACCTGGTCCGGCAGCGGCAGGCCGGTACCGCCCAGTTGCGCGGGGATACCGATGCCCTGGCCGAGCAGGGTAGTTGCAGGTAGCAGGACCGAGTCGGCGAGGCTGAGCGGGCCGTTGGGACCGATCAGCGGCACTGGCGCGCCGCCCACCAGTACCGGCTCGTTGGTGGCCGGGTTGACCACCACCGGCGGCACCGTGGTGACGTAGGGGATGCTGGTGACGTTGGGCAGGTTGGCCAACACCATACGGGCGCCGGTCGAAGCCAGGGCGCCGGCGATGGTCGCGTACTTGGCCTGGAACTCGGCGGCCGGAGTGATGGTGACGCCTTCGATCACCAGGCCAGAGGTGGCAGCACCCAGGACATCGTTGTTGCCAATCCACAGCGACACGAAGGTCGGTTGCAGGAAGATGCCCTGCTCCAGCTGCGTGCCGAGGCCGCGCAGGACCAAGTCGTGCAGGCCGCCGTCGCTGACAGTGCTCAGCACGTCATTGACGTCCGCGCCGGGCACCGCCAGGTTGTTGTAGGGGCGCTGCAGGAACAGGTTGAGCGGTTGTCCGGAGCCGGCAGGGACGGTGAAGCTCACGCCCGGCACCAGGGTGGCCAGCTGCAGCGGCGCCGGGATGCCCGGCGGGCTGATCAGGGGTTGCTCGAACGGGATCACGCCGTTGGTCGCCTGCTGGCTGAGCAGAGCCGGATAGCTGTTGGCCTGCACGGTGTTGACCCAGCCGCTGCTGGAGAAGCCAGCGGTCAGGCTGTCGCCGATCGCGACATAGCGCGTCATGTCCACCTGAGCGGTCAGGGGGAGCGTGGTAAGCAGCGCGGCCAGCAGCAAGACGGCGCTGGCGGGCACGCTGAGGGTGGAACGTTTCATACTTCCTCCGTACGGTCTTTTCACGTCTTGAACTCTTCGAATCGTGAGGCGTGTGCGCGGCTCACCAGTTGAGGGTCAGACCCACCAGCCAGGCATCGGTCTCGTAGGTACCGTTGAAACCGTCGCGGTTGGTGCTGGTGCTGCGCTTGTCAGCGTCCAGGTACATGACGGCGAAGTCCAGCAGACCGCTGGCGGTGCCGTAGCCGAAGGTGAAGCCCTTGCGCTCGGCGTCCGGCAGCAGCGGGCCCACCGACTCGTCCGGCTGCGGTGACTCGTCGAGCACGAAGCCGAAGCGAAGCTGAGCGTTGCTGCGCAGGTCGTAGCGGAAGCCGATGCGGTAGTTGTACGCATCCTCGTAGTTCTGCGGTACGTCGGAGCTGAGGTCCGGGCGCGACGGGAAGGTCAGAGGCAGCACGTCGAAGCTGCTCCAGCCGGTCCAGTTGACGTCGACTTCGGTGAGCAGCCGGTGGGTCAGGCGCAGGGCGAGGCCGACGCTGAGCTGGTCCGGGAACTCGACCGAAGTCTCGACCGGGATCGAGCTGCCGATCGGCAGGGTCGCGGCGATCGCGGCGTCGAGCTGCGGGTTGCCGGTGGCGACCTGCGAGAAGGCGCCGTCACCGCCGTAGTCGATCTCGATCTTGCTGCGGTAGGAGACGCCGAAGGAGACGTTCTGGTTGAGCTTGTGAAGAAAGCCGACGTTCCAACCGATGCCGCTGTCCCTGTCACTCTCGAGCTGCACGCCAGCGGCGTCCACGACCCCGAAGGTGAAGGGGTTGACGGTCGGGATGCGGCGCTGCAACTCGACGGTCGAGAAGCGGCCGACGACGCCGAAGCCGATGCCGGTGTTGGGCGTCGGGCGCCAGGCCACGGCGGCGTTGAGGTCGATCACCGTCAGCTCGGCGAGCTGGCTGATGTAGCGACCGGCGAAGTCGTTCGGGTTCTCCCATTCGGTCTTGAGGCCGAAGGGGCTGTTGAGCGCCAGGCCGAGATTCCAGGTCTCGGTCAGCGGCCGGATGTAGTAGATGTGCGGCGGGAAGGCATCGAGGTCTTCCATGCGCGTCGAGTAGCCTTCACCAGGGAAAGGATTCTCACCCTGGAAGCGCGAGCCGTTGACGCCGATGTACGTCAGGCCGGCGCTGAATTTCTGTTCTTCGAAGAACGCGACGCCGCCCAGGTTGTGAAACATGGCCGAGGGGTCGTCGGCCTGAGCGGTGAAGGCGCCGGCCATGCCCATGGCCTTGCTGCCTTGTTCAAAGATGCCGAAGGCCGCGCCGTGAGCGGCCGTGCCGCCGAATGTGAATGCTGTCGCCAGCATCAGCGTCACCGCTGGCAGGAGCGGTGCAGAGATTCGCCTGCGCATGCAGATCCTCCTATGGTCGAAAACGAGCCGGCGAAACGTCCGCCGGCCGGGTTGCTTGGCTTTCCGGACCCTGGCTGCCGGGCGGCTGCCGATGTCCGGTATATGGAGTCGCGGTCAAGATGTATAGAGTCGAAGTGCGGAAACTGAGGTCTAGAATTTTCTATAACAATGGGGTTTCGACTGTAGTTGATGCCTTGCGGGGTGTCAACGGCTCCCGGCTGCGGTAGCATGGCAATGATGATGCGCCAAAAATGCTTGCAAACGCTCGATTCCGACATCCCGAACCAGGCTTGTGGAGGCGCTGACGGGGACTCCAGCGCACGGTTGCGGACCCGCCGTGGCCGGCTCTGTCTGCCGGCGCTGCTGGCGTTGGCTTCGTGGCTCCTCGTCGGCCCGGTCCCAGCCTACGGCCAACAGCCGCTGGGACCCGTCGAGCAGGGTTCGATGGACACCCTGCTGACCTTGCCGGGCGACACGGTCGTCGGGCGCTATGCACCGGGGGCGCTCGATCGTGCGGCTCGGTTGCAGGTGCGTCTGATGGCCTTGCACAAGCAACTGAACGATTGGCAGTCTTTCAAGACCCGGCTCGGCTTGTTCGTGCTCGACCAGGAAACCTGGACGGGCCAGAAGCTGGCACGCCCCTATGGCTTCCCGGTGCGTGTCGGGCCGTTAGCGGTCGCGGTCCCAGCTTGGGGCAACGCCGCGACGGTGACACTGTGGCAGGATCTGCTCGGCCCCGTGCTGGCCGCGGCGCCCGACTTCTCGGTTCGCGGCACCCCGCAGGAAGTGGCGACCGTCGCGCTGGCGGACACTTTCGCGCAGTTGGAGATGTGCCGCGCCTACATCGAGCGGCAGCGCTTGACCGTCGCCGCCGAGCCCTGGCTGGCAGACATTTTGGCCCACGCGGTGTGCATCACTGCTGACCGTGAGGGTCCACTACCGCCGGCCGTGGATCTGGTCTCGACCCTCGAAGCGGTGGCCAGCCGCGTGCCGCCCGCCACCACCCTCAGTGGCTACGAGCCGCACATGGAGCTGCGCTCGTGGCTCGGCTACCAGGCTCGTTTCGCCGTCGCTGGCGAATTGATGTGGCAGGAGCACGGCCGGCGCACGGTGAAGAAACTCTTCCGACTCCACCGCAAGAAAGGTTCTGCGCTGACCTTTGGTGACCTCCTGGACGAGTGGCCTCAACTGCGCGGCTGGCGTGCAGAGGCCTTCGCCGCGGTGGGTAGCTGAGGCGCGGAGACAGCGACCGCCAGAGTCACCGAATAGGCACCCGTGAGTGCACGGCGCGGCGCTCCAGAGTGTCCGATTTTGGGACAGTGCGTCCCGGAATCGGGCGCCAACACGCTGAAACAAGGGCTGGTCTTGCGCGTAGAGGTCAGGTAGACTGGCGACTCTGCCGCGCCGGCTCCACCTGGCACAAACCTTGCCCTGAAGTATAGACCCTTGGAGGAACGTAACCGTGGATATACCGCGCGAAGGACATGCTGAGAAAGTACGCAGGAAACGCATCCTATATGCCATCCTGACCGTTGCCGCGATCACTATCGTCACCGTAGCCCTGGCTCGCCTGGAGCCTGCTGCGCCGACAGTGGAGCGGTCCACGCTGTACCTCGGCACCGTCGAGCGAGGCGAGATGCTGCGCGAAGTACGCGGTCCCGGTAACCTGGTTCCCGAGGAGCGGCGGTGGATTCCGGCCCGCACCCAGGGCCGTGTCGAGCACATCATCATCAAGCCCGGCACCGAGGTTCTGCAAGGGACGCCGATCATCGAGTTGAGCAACCCGGACGTCGAGCAGCAGTTCCGCGACGCCGAGTTGCAGCTGCGCGCGGCGCAGGCGAACTACGAGGATCTGCGTGTGCGTTTGGAGAGCGACCTGCTCAATCAGCGCGCCGCGGCAGCCGCGATCGAAGCCGATTATCAGGCCGCCCAACTCGACGCCGAGGCCAATGAAGAATTGGCCAAGGACGGCTTGGTGCCGGACATCGAGCTGCGTCGTTCGCGCATCCGCGCCGAGCAGTTGAAGAACCGCAACGAGATCGAGAAGGAGCGCCTGGCCAAGACAGCAGAGTCGCTGGAGGCGCAGCTCAACTCTCAGCGAGCGCAGCTGGAGCAGTCGCGAGAGCTCTACAACCTGCGCAAGGAAGAGCAAGACTCTCTGATCGTGCGCTCGCCGCTCAGCGGCGTGCTGCAGGTGGTGCCGGTGGAAGAAGGTGAGCAAGTCGCCCCGGGTGCCAACCTGGCCCGTGTCGCGATGCCCGATCGTCTGATGGCAGAGCTGCGCATCGCCGAGACCCAGGCCAAGGACATCCAGGTCGGCCAGCTGGCCACCATCGACACCCGCAACGGCGTCATTCCTGGCAACGTTCGCCGGATCGACCCGGCGGCCCAGGAAGGCACGGTGACGGTCGAGGTCGAGTTGACCGGTGAGTTGCCGCGTGGCGCCCGCCCCGACCTGAGTGTCGACGGCGTGATCGAGATCGAGCGCTTGGCGAACGTGCTGCACGTTCTGCGCCCGGCCTACGGCCAGGCCAACAGCAAGATCAGCCTGTTCAAGCTCAGCGAGGACGGCAGCCGCGCACAGCGCGTCCAGGTCCAGCTTGGCCGCAGTTCCGTCAGTACCTTCGAGATCGTCGAGGGCTTGCAAGAAGGCGACGCGGTGATCCTTTCGGACACCTCGCAGTACGACTCCTTCGATCGCCTGAACGTAGACTGAACGGAATGAGTCGGCGCCGATGAAACAAAACCTTGCCCGGCGTCGTCTAATTTGAGGAACGAGGAACGGAACCCGAAATCTGAGGAGAGAAACCCATGAGCGAGTCCACCCAGTCCCTGCTACACCTGGATGGCATCAAGAAGGTCTTCCTGACCGACGAAGTCGAAACCCATGCCTTGGCCGGCATTCACATGGATATCCAGAAGGGCGAGTACGTCTCGATCTCCGGGCCGTCGGGTTGCGGTAAGTCGACCCTGCTGTCCATTCTGGGACTGCTGGACACGCCGAGCGACGGTGAGTACATCCTCAACGGCCACTCCGTGGCCCGCCTGAGCATGGCCGACCGCGCGCGTATCCGGAACCGCGAGATCGGCTTCATCTTCCAGGCGTTCAACCTGATCGGCGACCTGACCGTCTACGAGAACGTCGAACTACCCCTGACCTACCGCGGCATGGGCGGCGCCGAGCGCAAGGAGCGCGTGGCCAAGGCCCTCGAGCGTGTCGGCATGGCGCACCGCATGAAGCACTATCCGTCGCAACTCTCCGGTGGTCAGCAGCAGCGCGTTGCCGTGGCGCGCGCGGTGGTCGGCGACCCGGCCATCCTGCTCGCCGACGAGCCGACCGGTAACCTCGACTCGACCAACGGCGAAGCCGTGATGGACCTGATGAGAGAGTTGCACAAGGCCGGTTCCACCATCTGCATGGTGACCCACGATCCGCGCTACGCCAGCTACGCTGACCGCACCATTCGCCTGTTCGACGGCCGTATCGTCGAAGAGGGCGGCCAGACCGAAGAGGGCTGAACCCCCGCTCGCGCCGACGGCCCAGCGGCTCACCTAGATGGAGGGCCGCTGCCCGGCGGCAATCTGTGGCTGCGTCCCAACCATCTGAATCCTGAAACAGACTCTCCCTCGGAGCGGGTGCCCGGTAAAGGCCGGTGTGCCTGCACGGGGTTCGTCTGTCCGCGGCGAGATCGTGTGCTGGCCATTGTTGCTCGCCGTCTTCGAGTTGTCCGTCGTCCTCGAGTTGCAAGAGTGAAGTGGAGATCCTATGCAGCCTCTGATCCGCCTCGACAATCTCGACCGCTTCTACGAGACCGGTTTCGGTCGTACCTTCGTGCTGCGTCGCATCAGCCTCGAAGTGCAGCAGGGCGAGTTCATCTCGATTATGGGACCCTCGGGTGCCGGCAAGTCGACGCTGCTGCACATCCTCGGCATGCTCGACAACGAGTGGGAAGGCGAGTACTACCTGGACGGCAATGCGGTGCACGAGCTGAAGCGCAAGAAGCGCAACGAGCTGCACAAGCAATACGTCGGCTTCGTCTTCCAGAGCTACCATTTGCTCGACGACCTCACCGTCTACGAGAACCTGGAGCTGCCGCTGTCCTACAAGGGCATCAAGAAGGGCGAGCGCGAGAGCATCGTGTGCGACGCCCTCGACCGCTTCCAGATTGTCGGCAAGCGCGACCTGTTCCCCAACCAGCTGTCGGGTGGCCAGCAACAACTGGTCGCGGTGGCGCGTGCTGTCATCACGCAGCCCAAAGTCATCTTGGCTGACGAGCCGACCGGTAATCTGCATTCGAGCCAGGGCAAAGACATCATGGAGTTGTTCAAGCAGCTCAACGAGGAAGGCACCACCATCCTGCAAGTGACCCACTCCGAGGTCAATGCCGGCTACGGCAGCCGGGTGGTCGAACTGCAAGACGGCTGGATCGTCGACTGACGGACGTGCTGGTGACGAGGGAGTCCTGACGTGAGTGCTCGCATCTTGGTCGCCGACGATCAGCTGGACGTCCTCGAAGCGCTGCGCCTGCTGCTCAAGACCGAGGGGTTTCAGGTCACCCTCGCTTCCTCACCGGAAGAAGTGCTGGGAGAGCTCCAGGAGCGTGACTACGACGTCCTGCTCATGGACCTCAACTACACGCGCGACACCACATCCGGACGCGAAGGTCTGGACCTGCTGCACAAGCTGCAGGAGCTGGATGAGACGCTGCCGATCGTCGTGATGACCGCCTGGGGCAGCGTCGAGGTGGCGGTCGAAGCGATGCGCCGCGGTGCGCGCGACTTCGTCGAGAAGCCGTGGGACAACAATCGCCTGCTGAGTATTCTGCGAACGCAGGCCGAACTGGGACGGGCGCTGCGCCGGCAGCAGCGTTTGGAGCAGGAGAATCAGCTGCTGCGCGGCAATGGCTCCGGCGCCTCCGACATGATCGCCGAGTCGCGCGCCATGCAACCGGTGCTGCAGATCATCGAGCGGGTTTCACCTTCGGACGCCAACATCCTGATCACTGGTGAAAACGGTACCGGCAAGGGTCTGGTGGCGCGCGTCGTCCACGAGCGCTCGGAGCGCGCGGGCCGGCCCCTGGTGTCCGTCAATGCCGGTGGACTGTCCGAGGGCGTCTTCGAGAGCGAGCTGTTCGGCCACGTGCGCGGTGCCTTCACCGATGCCAAGAACGATCGCGTGGGCCGCTTCGAGATGGCGGACTCGGGCACGCTCTTTCTCGACGAGATCGCCAACGTTCCCTCGAGCCAGCAGGCCAAGTTGCTGCGCGTGCTCGAGACCGGCGAGCTGGAGCGTGTCGGCTCGTCGAAGACACGCACCGTCGACGTGCGCGTGTTGTCGGCGACCAATTCGGACCTGGCGCAGGAAGTCGCCGACGGGCGCTTCCGCCAGGACCTGCTGTACCGGCTCAACACCATCACGCTGCACCTGCCGCCGCTGCGCGACCGCCGCGAAGACATCCCGCTGCTCGCTCACAGTTTCCTGGAGCGCCACGCCCAGCGCTACCGCAAGAGCCTCCGGGGCTTTGCCGAGACAGCGATCAAGGCCTTGATGGCGCATCCTTGGCCGGGTAACGTGCGCGAACTGGACCACGCCGTCGAGCGCAGCGTGCTGATGTCGACCGCCGACGAGGTACGAGCACCGGACCTGGGGCTGCAGGAAGCGGGCAACGATGGCCTGCCAGTCTTCGAGGACATGACCCTCGACGAGATCGAGAAGTTGGTGATTCAAAAGGCACTGACGCGCCACGAAGGCAACGTCAAGCAAGCGGCGCACACCCTCGGCCTGAGCCGTAGCGCGCTCTACCGGCGACTGGAACGCTACGAGCTGTGAGTCCGAATCCTTGAGTCCGGAGGTCAGATGACTCACGAGCGCCGCGTTCTGGTCCTCGCCTTCTGGGCGGGCTTGCCCGGTGCTCTGGTCTCCCTCTCGATCCTCTGGTTCGGCGACTACAGCCTCAAGGTGCAGTGGACGTTGACCTTGTTCATCGTCGGTATCTGGTTCGGCTGTGCCATCGCCGTGCGCAGTCGCGTCACCTTCACGCTGCAGACGCTGGCCAACCTGCTCGAAGCGACGCGCGAAGGCGACTACTCGCTGCGCGGTCGCCATGCCGTGCCGGACGATGCCTTGGGCCAGGTCATGCTGGAGATCAACACCCTCTCCAGCACCCTGCGCCGCCAGCGCTTCGAAGCCGTCGAGGCTACTGGGCTGATGCGTACCGTCATCGCCGAGATCGACCTGGCGGTCTTCGCCTTCGATGATCTCGGCCGCCTGCAATTGGTCAACCGTGCCGGCGAGAAGGTCTTGGCGCGTCCTGCCGACAGCCTGCTCGGCCGGCGCGCTGTATCGCTCGGACTCGAGCAGTTCTTACAGGGGCCCATCCAGCACACCGTGCAGAAGACGTTTCCGGGCGGTGTTGGTCGCTGGGGCGTGCGGCGCAGCCACTTCCGTCTCGACGGCCGTGACCATGTATTGCTCGTGCTCACCGACCTCAGTCGCACCTTGCGTGAGGAAGAGCGCCAGGCCTGGCAGCGTCTGATCCGCGTGCTCGGCCACGAACTCAACAACTCGCTGACGCCGATCAAGTCCATGTCCTCGACGCTGCAGATGCTCGCCGAGCGCAAGCCCGACGAATGGGAGGACGACTTGCGCGGTGGTCTACGCTTGATCGGCGACCGTGCCGAGGCGCTCAGCCGTTTCATTCGCGCCTACTCGCGACTCGCCCGCCTGCCACAGCCGAAGAGGCGGCCGCTCGAGGTCGGTCCGTGGTTGGAACGTCTGTCCAACCTGGGTCCCGAGTTCGACCACTCAGTCCAGCTCGGCTTGGAACCCGGGCCGCCCGTCACCGTGCAGGCTGATGCCGACCAGCTGGAACAGCTCCTGATCAACCTGCTGCGCAATGCCGCTGACGCGGTCAAGGAAGCCGGGGGTCGCGGCGGCGTCCAGCTTGGCTGGCTGCGCCTGGGCGACCCGAGAGGGGCAGGGCAGCTGGAAATCCACGTCATCGACGACGGTCCGGGGTTGGCCAACATCGACAACCTCTTCGTTCCCTTCTTCACCACCAAGCCGCAGGGAACCGGCATAGGCCTCGTCTTGTGTCGCCAGATCGCCGAGGCGCACGGCGGCACCTTGACGCTCGAGAACCGCCAGGACGTTCAGGGCTGTATCGCGCGCCTGCGCCTGCCGCTGTAGTGCTGCCGTCTCAGAGTCGGTTCTCGTCCTAGCCGAAGGTGGCGCGTTTGTGCTTCTCGCGCCGCTTGCCGTGCCAGTAGGTGATGGGGCCGAGCAGCGAGTAGAGCCAGCCGGGAAGGCCGAAATGAATCCCGACATGGGCGAGAGCGAGCACGATGGAAACCACGCCCAGCAGCACGTAGATCCAGTAGTGCCGGCACCACGTGTAGGCATCGAAGACCTCCTCCGGGGACAACTCCAGCTGCTGCTTGCTGCGTGCCGCGTGTCGGTAGAGTAGGGCGATGCAGAGAAACACCAGGACGAAGCCGGCGCTGTAGAGGGCAAACAGCTGAGCCAGCTGATCGAAGCCGCTGAGCCCCATGCTCTCGGCGTTCACCGGTACCACGCGGAAGATGTACGCAGCGAAGAGCGTCGAGAGGAACTTGAGCGGATAGACGTAGAACAGCACCACGAAGAGCAAGATCGAATTGAGCGTGATCGTGGTGCCGTCGCGCAGGTCGAAGCGCCGGAACAGGTGGTAGTGTGCCTGCCAGATCAGGATCAGCATGGTGAAGCTGAAGGCGAAGGCGATGAAGCCGAAGAGGTTGCCCATCAGCTCATCGAAACTGTGGGGGACCTCCAACGACACCACTAGGAGCGTTGCCGAGATGGCGAACACACCGTCGCTGAAGGCTTCGATGCGATTGCTGCCGACGGCGTGACCTTGGGTACTCATAAATTAAGCCTACACCACTGTCTCGACCTCCAAGCTGACGCACCGGCCGGTACTACTCCGGACGCAGCACGATCACCGGGCCCATGCGCGTGGCACGCCGAGCGGGAAGAACGCCCCGGGCCGGCCCGCGGCTAGGCCGAAGGCGGTGAAGCGCAGTCCCTCACCGACCACCATGCGCAGCACGTCGAGGCGGCTGACACCGAGCGCCATGCGCAGGCCAATCTCCTGGGGTCGGTGCGCGGCCCGAGTAGGCCAGGACGCGTCCGGCCATCGTACGGGGCACCGGCATCGGTCTCGTCCTGTTCCGCGAGATCGCGGAAGCACATGGCAGCACGCTGACGCTAGAACCGTCGGAGATGCAAGGCGTGCATCGCACGCCTGCGTCTACCGCTGTAAGGGTTGTTGGGTTGTTCCTGGCCTCCGGCTCCGGACCAGATGAGGCTCCGGAGGCCAGAGCAGGACTCAGAGGCAACTTGGCCGACAGAGTCGGTCGGTTGCGCAGCACCATGCGACGCATTGGTTCACCGTTGTTGGGTTGCCCCAAGCGGCGCAATCCTCAATGCATTGACAGTCCTGAAGCAAGAGCTGGGACAGGGAAGCATCAGCCTGCTTGTTGATGACGGTATCGGAACTCGTTTCGCAAACGGGCGCTTCCAGGGTCGAGTTGGGTTCAGTCACGACAAACATATCGAAGCCAGAGGTAGATGCCCCCCCCTACTCCTGACGCAGTGCGATCACCGGATCGATGCGCGTGGCACGCCGAGCGGGAATGACGCTGGCCAGGATGGCGACGAGTAGCAGGGTGATCGAGACGCCGGCCATGGTCCACAGGTCGTGGGGCGGGATGCCGTAGAGCAGGCTGGTCAGGAAGCGGGCTAGGAAGAAGGCGGCGAACAGGCCGGCGAGCAGGCCCGCAACGGTGAAGCGCAGCCCCTCACCGACCACCATGCGCAGCACGTCGAGGCGGCTGGCGCCGAGGGCCATGCGCAGGCCGATCTCCTGGGTCCGCCGGTTCACCGAGTAGGCGAGCACGCCATAAAGGCCTATCGCCGCCAACACCATGGCGATGCTGGCGAGCACCAGCAAAACGACCATCGCGAAGCGCTCGCGTTGCACCGAGGTGGCGATCAGATCCTCAATGACGGCCAGGCTGTGTGCCGGCTGGTTGGGATTGACGTCCAGGATGGCACGGCGCACGGCTTCGACCTGCAAGGCCGGATCGCCGCTGGTGCGCACGACCACATTGAGGCCACCGAATGGGTTCTGCGCCAGCGGGATGAACATTTCCGGCTTGGAAGGCTCGGCGAGACCGTAGTAGCGCGTGTCCCCAACCACGCCGGCGACGCGGTAGGTGGTCTCGCCGCGGAAGAAGATCTTCAGCCACTTGCCGACGGCGCTCTCCCCCGGCCAGAGGCGCTCGGCCATGGTGCGGTTGATGACGACCATCTTCTCGGTGTCCTGCCGGTCCCGTTCGTCGATGGCGCGACCTTCGAGCAGCGGGATGCCGACGGTGCTGAAGTAGTTGGGCAGCACTGTGCGGAAGTCCGCTTGAGGTGCCTCCTCCATGGGCAACAGCTCGTGTCCCTCGGCCTGGTAGGCGAGGTCGAAGTTGATGCCGACGTCACTGAACGGCAGCGCGTTGACTGCTGACGCCGACTCGACACCGGGAACCGCCTCGATACGCTGCGTCACCTGCTCGAAGTAGCGCACGATGTTCTGGCGCTCTTGCCAATCGCTGCGATCGAGGAAGATTCGGGCGGTGATCAGGCGGTCGGGCTGGAAGCCCGGGTCGACGCTCAGCAGGCTGATGAAGCTGCGCGTCAGCAAACCGGCCCCGACCAGCAGCAGCAAGGCCAGGCCGACCTCGGCCACCACCAGCAGCATGCGGGTCCGCTGGCCGCTCTGGTGGTTGGATCCGGAGCGGCCGGCGCCGCTGCGCAAGGCGTCGACCAGATTCACCCTCGAGGTGTGCAGCGCCGGTGCCAGTCCGAACAGCAAACCAGTGAACAACGAGATCACCAGTGCGAAACCCAGCACCGGGCCGTTGACGGCGACCTCGGCAGCGCGCGGCAGCCAGCCGCCCTGCATTCGCAGCAGCACCTTGAGCCCCAAGTAGGCTAACCAGATGCCGATCAGGCCGCCGGCCATCGACAGGATGACGCTCTCCGTCAGCAGTTGCCGTACCAGTCGCATCCGCTCGGCACCCAGCGCCGAGCGGATGCTGAGTTCGGTCTCGCGTCCGCTGGCGCGAACCAGCAGCAAGTTGGCGACATTCGCGCAAGCGAGCAGCAACAGCACGCCGACGGCACCGAACAGAATCAGCAGCAGTGTTCGCGAGTTGCCGACGATCTGCTCGCGCAGTGGCATCAGCTCCACGGTCCAACCCTTGTTCGAGCGCGGGTTGGTTTCGGCCAGCTGTGCTGCGATGGTGTTCAGGTCGCCTTGAGCCTGCTCGAGTGAGACTCCAGCCTTCAGTCGGCCGATGGCGCCCACCCGGCGGGCGAAGCGGCCACGGTCGGGGCGTAGCACGATCGGTCGCCAGGCCTCCACCTCGTCGGTTGGCATCTCGAGTCCCGGAGGCATGACACCGACGACTCTGTGTGCCTCGTTGTCGAGGATCAGTTCCTGGCCGATGATCGAGCTGTCACTGCCGAAGCGCTTCTGCCACAGATCGAAGCTCAGCAGCAGCACCTTGTCGTTGCCCTCTTCGCCCTCCTCGGGAATGAAGGTGCGGCCCAGTGCCGCGGGCACGCCGAGCAGGTCGAAGAGACTGACCGTCGCCTCGACCAGCCGCAACTCCTGTGCCTCGGCACCGCCGGTCAGGGTCGCGGAATCCCACTGGTAGCCGGCGAGGTCGTCCAGCGTTCGGTTGCCTTCACGAAAGTCGTAGAGGTTGGCCGCGGAGGTGTTGCCCATCTCGACGCTCTGGGCCACGTTCGACTCCCCGACACGTACCAGCAGGTCGGGTTGCTCGAACGGCAGCGGCTGCAGAATGACGCCATAGACGACGCTGAAGATGGCGGTGGTAGAACCGATGCCAAGCGCCAGCGTCACCAGTGCGACGAGGGTGAACAGGGGCTTGCGCAGCAGCGTCCGGACGGCGAATTGCAGATCCTGGAACAAGCTTTCCATAGAGGTCCTCCCAAGGACCGGAGGTCGTGAAGGGCAAGGCGATGGCAGGAGACAGCAGAAGGTGGGCAGGGGAACCCGCTGGACCTCCCCGCTCCAGTCGAGGAACCCTCGGCGAGCGCAGTTCCTGCGCTTCCGAGCAGATGTCGGCTGAGAAACCCAGCAACCTGGATGTCAAGTGCTGGCTTCGAGGCCCGCGACGACGTCGCTGGTGGTGACCAGGTCGATGCCGCGCTCTTCCCATTCGCGTTGCAAGCGGTCGCCGGCTTCTGTGTCGATCGGGCGAGTGGCGTCGGTCACCAGCGCCAGGTTGCGGTAGCCCCGCTGCCACAGTCCTTCGACGGCGTGGCGATTGCAGATGTCAAGGGCCACGCCGTAGACCACAATGCGCTCGGGATCGAAGTGCCGCAGCACCGCCTCGGTGTTCGGATTGTCGAACACATTGACCGTCCGCTTGAGGATCAGCACCTCCGGGACGTCGGTCAGGCGCGTCTCCATGCCGAGCGCCGACACTGGTTCGTGACCGACCTCGAGTGCGTCGGATAACCGTGTCGCGTCGATCTTCTCGGCACCCTCTGTACCGTGCATGCAGTGGGGCGGGTATGTTGTGTCGAAGTCCGGGTCGTCACTGATCTCGGCGTCTTCGGGGGTGTGATCGTCCGCGGAGGCGACGATGGGGACACCGTGAAGACGGGCTGCTTCCGTCAAGCGCGACAGGTTGACGTCCAGCGTCTCGGCCTCGGGCACGTAGAGCTTTCCGTCGGAGCGCATGAAATCGATCTGGGTATCGACGTCCCAGAAGAGTAGAGGTACACGTTCGGGCATGAGATCTCCTCTTGGGTTGACCCTCCTCTCGACGGGAATCCTAACTCACTCTTCGCCAGGAGACACGTGTTCTCGACTGCGGAAGCGGGCGTCACCGACGTCAGCGGGAGTTTGGGATAGGATCTGCCGCATCATGAAGAATTCGATGATCAACTTCCAAGCCGCTTACCAAGCCCTGCGCGACGGCTGTGTCCTCGCTCAGCGAGACGAGCCGGACATCTTGCAACTGCTCGGCGAAGACCGTCTGCGCTTCTTGAACGGCCAGGTCACCTGCGACGTCGCCGCGCTAGTGCCCGGCAGTGGTGTCTACGGTTTCTTCACCACCGCCAAGGGGCACATCCAGGCCGACGTCGCGGTGCTGGCGCTGGCAGATCGGCTGTGGTTGCTCCTGCCAGCTGGCCTCGGCGAGGAGATCCGCGAGCGGCTACAGAAGTACATCATCATCGACCGCGTCGAGGTGCAGCCGCTCACGGGTTGGACGGCGCGCACTCTCGCCGGTCCCACCGCCGCGGTCGTGGCAGCTGAGCTTGGGGCGGTCGACGTGCCGATCGAGCCGTGGAGCCACCGATCCGTGAGCTCGGTCGGGCACTGGGTGCGCGAGGGCCGCCTGGGTATCGAGGCGCTGACCCTGTGGTTGCCCGTCGAGGCCGCAGCGGCCACTGACGCCGCGATCGAGCAAGCCGGCTTGGTCGCCGCGCCGCCCGCCGTCCTGGAGACCGTGCGCGTCGAGGCTGGCGAGCCGCGCTTCGGTCTCGACTTCGGCCCCGACAACCTGCCGCAGGAGACCGGGATCGACGAGGCCGTGAGCTACACCAAGGGCTGCTACCTGGGGCAAGAGATCGTTGCTCGCTTGCACTATCGTGGTCAGGTCAGCCGCCAGCTGTGCGGGCTGAGCTTCGACCTGGCGGCTGAGCAGGCGCCGCCCGCGCCCGGCACCCAGCTCCTGCTCGACGAGCGCGCTGCCGGCACCGTGCGCAGCGTCGTACAGTCCCCGGCAGTGGGCCGGACCGTCGGATTCGGCTTGCTGCAACGCCGGGCCATCGAGCCCGGTACCCGTCTGCAGGTGGTCGGTGGTGGCCTGGCCGAAGTCCGAGCGACACCGTTCGTCAGCCAGACCTAGCCGTCCGTCAGCCCAGACTAGGCGTCACCGGAAGCGCTGTCTTCCTCGCTGCTCGCTACCTGCCGCAGGCTCTCGCGCCGCAACGAAGCGATCGCGCCGATCAGGCCTGCGAGAGCACCGAGGCCGACCATCGCCACCTGCTGGTGCAGGCCGAGAAAGTCGGTGAGCAGCAGCCGGCCCCACAGCGAGTCGAGAGCCTGCGCCTGCAACAAGGCGTAGGCCACGTACAGCTCCGCCAGGGCCAGCAGGCCACCGATCAGGCCCTGGAACATGCCTTCCAGGTAGAACGGTCCTCGGATGAAAAACTCGGTGGCGCCGACGATGCGCATGATCTCGATCTCTTCCTGGTACAGGTAGGCGGTCAAGCGTACGACGCTGGCGATGGTGAAGACGGCGCCGATCAGCAGCACGCCGCCGAGCGTCAAGCCAAAGCCGCGCACCACCGTCAGGATGGTCCGCAGCTGGCGCAGCCAGTCCCGGTCGTCGTCGACCATGGCTACCGCTGGGTTGGCGCGTAGCTCCTCGCTCCAGGCACCGAAGGCCGCGAGGTCGAGACCTTCCTGCTGAAACGACACTTCCAAGGACGCCGGTAGCGGCTCGTCGCGCACCAGGTCGGCCATGCTCGGGAACAACTCCTCGAAACGGTGCCCGGCCTGTTCGGTGCTCACCGCCTCGACTCCGGTCACCCACGGCGCCGCTTCGAGTTGCTGGCTCAGTTCCTCCATCGTCTCGCTTCCGGCTGCAGGATGCAGGTAGACGATCACCCGTGCTCGCTGCTGCCATTCGGCGATACGCTGGTCGAGATTGTTGCTCAGCAGCAGCAAGAAGGCGCAGACGAAGAGGCTGACCGAGATGGTCAAGACCGCCAGCATGCTGACCTTCCAGCTGCGCACCAAGCTGATCAGGGCCTCGTGGACAAAGTAGCGCAGCGCCTGTGCGTAGGTCACGGTGCTCCCTCGCTGGAGTCCGCGGCGACGGCGGTGTCCGGGTCGGTGCCGCCTTCGGCAGCCCCATCCTGTGGGGCTGCCGCGAAGTCGCGCGAACCGAACTCGCTACCTTCAATGTGCCGATCGTCGACCAGCTCACCGCCGTTGAGCGTCAGCACGCGTTGCCCGACGCGCTGAATCAGGTCGCGATCATGGGTGGCCACTAGCAGGGTCGTGCCGCGACGGTTGATGTCGAGGAACAGGCGCAGGATCTGCTGCGACAACTCGGGGTCGAGATTGCCGGTCGGCTCGTCGGCGATCAGCAGGTCCGGCTGATTGATCAAGGCGCGCGCGATGGCGACGCGCTGCTGCTCACCGCCCGAGAGTTCCTGCGGATAAGCGTGCAGCCGATGCGCCAGGCGTACCTGCAGCAGCGCTTCTTCGGCCATCTCGCGCTGCTCGCGGGCGTCGTGACCGAGCAGCCGCGGCAGGAAGGCGACGTTCTCCAGCACCGTCTTGCGCCGGATCAGCCGGAAGTCCTGGAAGACGATGCCGAGCGTGCGGCGCAGGAACGGGATCTTCGCCGGCGGGATCGACGCGACGTTGCGGCCGTTGACCAGGATCTGGCCGTCCGACGGCACCTCTTCACGGAAGATCAGCTTGAGCAGCGTCGTCTTGCCGGCACCGCTCGGACCGGTCAGAAACGTGAACTGTCCGCGCGGAATCTGGAACGACACGTCGTCGAGAGCACGCTGCCCGCCAGGATAGTTCTTGCAGACACGGAAGAATTGGATCAAGGCAGACTCCGAGCGCTCATGAGGGATCCTGGGTGTCGTCGGCGGGCAGCTCCTGCTGCAGCAAGCGTGCGACCGCCTTCGGATCGGCACGACCGGCCGAGCGCTGCATCACCTTGCCGACGAAGAAGCCGAGCAGGGCCCTCTTGCCCGACGCGTAGGCTGCGACCTGCACGGGGTGTTCATCGACCACCGCTGCCATCCAAGTCCGCAGCTGCTGGTCGTCGCGCACCTGTCGCAGTCCCAGCCGATCGATCGCGTCCGACGGTGCTTCCTCGCTGCACCGGATCGCGTCGAACACCGCTTTGCCGGCGCCCACCGACAGCGTCCCGTCGGCGATATGTTCCACCAATTCGGCCAGGTGTCGAGGCGAGATCACGTCGTGTGGGGACGACCCGTCCATACTTCCAGCGTTCTGCGCCGCCGTGCTCGTCGATGCCTTGATCTCGCGCAGCACCTCGGTCCGGACCCAGTTCGCAACCGTCCGTGCCAGTTCCGGACGCGCGTGGTGGATGGCGTCGTCCACGTAGTCCGCGAGCTGCCGGCTGTGCGTGAGTGCGTGCGCCTCCTCGGGGTCCAGGCCCAGCGTTTCGATCAGCCGCTGGCGTCGCTGCCAGGGCAGCTCGGGAAGTTGCTTGCGACTTTGTTCGACGTAGCTGTCCCCGAGCTGGAGCGGTGGCAGGTCCGGATCCGGGAAGTAGCGATAGTCTTGACTGTCTTCCTTGTCGCGCATCACCCAGGTCTCCCCCAGCTCGGCATTCCAGCCTCTCGTTTCAGGCTGGACGGTACCACCCTGTAGCAGCATGGCTGTCTGCCGCTCGATCTCATACGCCAGGGCGCGTGCGACGTTGCGGAACGAGTTCAAGTTCTTGATCTCCACCCGCGTACCGAACGCGGCCTCGTAGCTCTCTTGCTCGGCAGGTTTGTCCGCAACCGGTCGCAAAGAGACGTTGGCGTCACAGCGCAGACCGCCCTCTTCCATATGAGCGTCGCCCACTTCTGTGTAGCGCACCAACTGGTGCAGGGAGCGGAGATAGTCGGCAGCCTGCTCAGGCGTGCGCAGTTGCGGTTCCGACACGATCTCGGCCAGCGGCACACCGGCTCGGTTGAAGTCGACGCCACTCATCGCCTCGTCGCCGCTCGCGCCGTCCGCGGCCAGTGCGACGGCATGCACCAGCTTGCCCGCATCCTCTTCCAGGTGCAGCTGCTGGATTCCGATCTCGAGCGCGTGTCGGGTCAAGGGTAGACGGCCTCCGGTAGCCAGGGGGTGGTCATACTGCGTGATCTGGTAGCCCTTCGGTAGGTCCGGATAGAAGTAGCTCTTGCGGGCAAATTCGGACGTCGTGTGCACCGTGCACCCGAGTGCCAACGCCAGCCGCGTTCCCAACTCCACCGCGCGCCCGTTGAGCACCGGCAACGCGCCCGGGTACCCCAGGCACACGGGGCACACCAGCGAATTCGGCGACGCGCCGTAGCGATTCGGGCAGCGGCAGAACATCTTGGTCTGGGTGCTCAGCTGAAGATGGACTTCCAGGCCGATGACCGTCTCGTAACGGCGTGCGTCCGCGGGCATAGGCTGCCCAGTTTAGCGCAACTAGCGCCACTGCTTAGAGCACGATCCGGGTTAGGGTAGGACCATGATCCTGCAAACCATCGACGATTTCCTGCCCTACTACCAGCGCATCCGTCAGCGCACCCTACGCGTCGTGGCCTGCATTCCGCCCGAGCACATCGAGTGGACCTACCAGGAGGGCAAGTGGACCCTCGGTGACCTCCTGCGTCACATCGCGGCACTGGAGCGCTACATGTTCGCCGAGAACGTCCAGGGCAAGCCCAGCCTCTACGCTGGCTGCGGCCGTGATCTCGCTGACGGCTACGATGCCGTCGTCGCCTTCCTGGAGCGCTGTCACGCTGAGACTCTAGAAATCCTCGGCCGTCTGAGTCCAGAAGACCTACAGCGCAAGTGCCACACCCCCGCCGGTACCCCGATCACCACCTGGAAATGGCTGCGCGGCCTGATCGAGCACGAAATCCACCACCGCGGGCAGATCTACCTCTACCTGGTCATGCTCGGCGTCGAGACGCCACCGCTCTATGGACTCACCGCGGAAGACGTGCAAGAACGCAGCGTGCACGGAGACTGAGTCCGGGTCGGTAGAGCCGGAAGAGCGGGCAAGCCTAGCTGTGGATTTGGCGAAGCTGGAAGGTGGTTGGGACGCAGGGATTCGAACCCCGATTCTGCGGTCCAGAGCCGCATGTCCTACCATTGAACGACGTCCCAATGGGGACCGGTATTGTAATCAGAGGTCCGGAAGGGCGTCAAGCCCGGTAGGGCCGGTAGGGATCGATACCTGAGTGCGAACAGTGATGTCAGCCTCTGTCTAGAATCTACAATTGATTGGCTGCAGGCGAGTTGTCTTCAGCTAAAGATTCAAGGGGTTCGACATGTTCTCAGTGAGGTGGATTCTCCTCGCCAGCTTCCTGTTCGCAGGGTCATCTCAGGCTTCGTCTTCAGATCCTCAGGCGGAGGTCTGGACAAGCACGCTTCAGGAGCTTGATCGCGCAATGGACCGCGATGCCAGCCCCGGCGAGGTGATCTGGCTTCCTGTGTCTAGCTTGGAAACCTTCCTGAACCTGTTTCCAGAGGCGCTTGCCATGCTTGGAGTTCAGGAAGTCGAACAGACTCGCTACGAATTTGCGGTGTCGAACCATCTCCGAACTCCGCAGCTCGAGTCAGAGGGGCATGTTGACTGTTGCGCTGCACGAACTTGGGCATGCTCTCGGACTTGATGAAGATTGCTGTTCGGAAACAGGAGAGCAGGGCTATCGATCCATCATGACAGCCCCGATAAGACCAGGATCGTCCCCTCCTTACTCGGTCCGGAATTATCATTGTCAAGCGATCGAAGAGGCCAACCGCTGCGATGATAACGATCAGTCCTGCTGCCTCTACTGCCTACCTCCGGTCCGAGACAAGTGCGAGATCGCCCCGGATAATGCCTCGCTGGCCGTGCAGTGGTCGGGGGCGGTGCCGGTACCGCTGGCCGCGGATACCTGGCACGAGATCGATGTTACGGGCGCAATCACCGGCAACGGCATCTATACGCTGGGGCTGGCAACGGTCGCGGACCAGGGGAATCTCGACTTCTGGAGCCGAGAGTCGATCTATTCGCCGGTGCTGGAAATCACCTTCCAGCCGTAGCGCCCGCATTCTTACTGAGTACCAGCGAGAAGCGGAACGGAAATCGCCTCCGCAGCTCGACGACGGGTAGGCCTTCACAGACCGCGCGCACTTGCTCCAGGCTCCAGGCCTGCCGAGCCGAGACGATACCGTCGTGGTACGCGACGCTGCCCGTACCCAGCAGGCGCAGTCCTGGACGGATGAGCAGGCGCAGCCAGGGGCTCTGCTCCAGGTCGACGACGACGACTCCGTGCCGTGACACGCGCAGCATTTCTGCCAGAATTTGCCGATTGGTGGCGGCGTCGAAGTGGTGGAAGAAGAGGGTGGAGAAGGACCAGTCGACGGCGTCGTCGATGAAGGGGAGGCGGTCCGCTGGGGCGCAGAGGTTGTGCAGGGTGGTGCTCACCTCCGGCGGCTGCAGGGTGAGGTGCCGCAGTTTGAGGTCGACGCCGTAGAGCTGCAGATCGAGGCCGCGACGCTGAGCGGACTGCCGCAGGACGTGAGCGACGTCACCGCTGCCCGTGCCGATGTCCAGGACGCGGATCGGCTCTCTGGGCTCGACTCTGAGTCGAGCCGAGGCTTCCAGCCGGGGCAGCAGGGTGCCCAGCAGCGGACGGTAGCCGAGCAGCACGCGGTTGGCGCGGCGCAGGTCGTCTAGCGCGCGGGCGGTTGTCGCGAGGTCGAGGGTGTCACCGTCGAGCAGTTCCGAAGTCGGTGGTGCGGGCATTGAGTGGCATAATAGCGGCAGAGATCCTCGCTGTGACGACCCAACAAGATCCTCTTCCTCCGCGCCCTGGACTGGTCCGCCGACGGTATGCACCGTTGGTGTCGAATCGCTCGTCGGGAATGGTTCTGGCATCCGTGGCGCCAATCGCTGCCGCAGCGCTGGCGCTGGTACTGGCGCCGCACTGGAATCTGCTGGCGCCGCAGGGTCTCCTGCCGGCACCCGCCATGATGCTGGCGCTGTGCCTGGTAGCCATGGTGTGCATGCTGCATCGACCGTTCGACAGCGGCACGCTGGGGGTTGGGGCGGTGGTGGTGGCGCCGGTGGTGGTCGAGTTGGGGATCCTGCCGGCGACGCTCGTGGCGGTCGGGGCCTACCTCCTGGTGGAGATGCTGCGTCGCCTGCTGCGCCGCTACTCGCCGATCCCCTTGCTGGAGCGTCGGCGTTTCCTGCGCTCGCTGGAGAGCGGTTCCTTGCTGGTGTTGGCTCTGCTCGGCGGTGGTGTGTTGGGGCGGGCGACGGCCGGCTGGTTCGGCGACGCGCTGCCCGGCGTCTCGCAGTTGCTGGCGACCGGGATTGGCTACGCGGTGTTGGTGGCGTTGCTCAGCTTGCTGGACAAAAAGGTGCGACGTCCCCACTTGCCCCTGCCGTGGACGCAGGCGCTGCCTCCGCTGGCGACCGATCTGATCGCCTGGATGATCGGCTTGCCGGTCCTGCTGGTGGTGCAGGCGCAGGGCTGGGGTGTCGCCGGCGCCTTGCTCATCGGCTTTGCGCTGCTGGCGCTCGACTCGGCACGCAATGCGTTGCGCCACGGGGTGACGGCGCAGCGGGTGGGCAACCTGGAGCGGCTCAGCCGGGCGACGCGGCGTCTGGGTAGCGAAGAAGCGGAGATGACCGAGGTCGCCGAGCGCATCCGCATCGAGTGCCAGAACGTGATGCCGTTCCACTGGTTCCAATTCGAGCTGCTGGCGCCCGAGATTCCCTACCACACGTGGTGGACTGGACCGGACCGCGTGCTGCGCGAAGGGCGGCCCGATCCGCCGCCGCATCCACCGGCGTTGCCGGGCATTCACCGCCGTACCGGCTGGCGCGAGGAAGAGCGCGTCCTCGAGACCGAGACGGAGCTGCTGGGACGTTTGCGCCTGTGGTGCGATCCGCGGCAGACCGACGACGGCTCGGCCGAGCTGCTCGACGGCCTTCTGCCGCAGATGAAGGCGTCGGTGCGCCGGCTCTTGCTCGATCGCCAGGCGAAGGTCGATCCGCTCACGGGCCTGGCTCTGCGTCGCGTACTCAACGACAAGCTGGATCAGATCTACGCTCTGACGCGCCAGGAAGGTGGCTTCATGTCGGTCGTGATGTGCGATCTCGACCACTTCAAGAAGGTCAACGACACCTACGGTCATGCCGTGGGTGATCAGGCCTTGGAGTTGGCGGCCGAGGTGCTGCGCGAAGTGCAGCGACCGATGGACCTGGCGGCGCGCTATGGCGGTGAGGAGTTCACGTTGCTCTTGCCGGGAACCGACAGCCAGGGCGCACAAGCGTTGGCGGAGGAGGTGCGGCGCAAGATCGAAGCTACGCGACTGATGGCCGAAGGGGAGCACGTAGCGCTGACCATGAGCCTGGGTATCGCCTCGTTCCCGGAGATCACGGTGCACGCTGGCTCGGAGTTGGTAGAGCTGGCAGACGAGGCGCTCTACGAGGCCAAGCGTCATGGGCGCAACCGATCACTGACCTACCTAGGGGGGCAGAGCTTCCGCGCCGCCGACGGGCATACCGTCGGGGCCGCGGGGGAGGGGACTCCCAAGAGCACGTCGAGCCAGACCAAGGCACCGCGACTCTTCGCTTAGCTGGTCGAGGGCTCGACGGACCCTGGTTTCGGCGATCAAAGGTGGTTGGATGGCGTGGTGGGACTTCTAGAGTCCCGGCTCGGGTGAGATACTGCGAGTATGGCCGATCGGTTGTTGCGCTCTGTGTGTTCACTCGTCTTGCTTGCCGCTGTTGGACTGCTGCTCGGCCAGCTCGCTGGTTGTGCCGCGAAGCCGGATTCCGGGTCGGACACCACGCCTCCGGTGCGCCATCCCTGGTTGGTCGTCGGTATCGACGGTGCCGAATGGCGTATCATTCGCCAGCTGTGGGAGCAGGGCGAGCTACCCCATCTCAAGGCGCTGGCCGAGCGTGGTCTGACGACCGACCTGCGCACGAACTACGGGGCTTCGCCGGTCATCTGGACCACCATCGCCACCGGCATGACGCCGGATGTCCATGGCATCACGGACTTCGTCGTGGCGACCGAGCACGGGGACATACCCGTGTCGTCCGGTGTGCGCCGCGTGCCGGCGATCTGGAACATGGCGTCCTACGCTGACCGGCGCGTGGCGGTGCTGGGTTGGTGGGCGTCGTGGCCGGCCGAGCCGGTCGACGGCCTGGTGGTGTCGGACCGCCTGGCGCGCGAACGACTCGACGAGCGGGTCTATCCACCTGAGGCGCTGCCGCGCGTCAGCGCGCTGCTCCAGGAAGCGCGCGCCGAAGGCGAGGAGAACCCCTTCTTCGGCAACGACATCAGCCGACTCCACGACCGCGTGACGGCGCGTCTGGCCGTCGAGTTGGTCGCCGGCTTGGCTGGCGACAATGGGCACGAAACGAAACGCGAGAGCGGCTATGACCTCGTGCTCGCCTACTTTCGCGGCGTCGATATCGTCAGCCACGGTACCTGGAAGTACTTTCGCCCGGGAGCCTTTCCGGATCAGGACCTGACGGGCACGGCGCCGGAGCTGGCACGGCGGATTCCCGCCGAGTACGCGGCGATCGACGCGGCGTTGGGTGAGCTAGTGCGAACGGCCGGGGATCGTTGGAACATCCTGGTGATTTCAGACCACGGCTTCCATGCCGCGCGGCCCGAGATCGTTCGCGCGTTCGTCGATTTCGACCGTGTCCTCGAGCGGTTGGGGTACCTGCAGCGCCGTACCGACGGTAGCGTCGACTTCGAACGGAGCGCGGTCTACACCCACGCATCGCCGGATTTCCGCCCACACAAGAACCTGCGCTTTGGTGACGCTGTGCAGCAACCGGAGCAGCTCATCACGCGCTTGCAGAAGGACCTGGAGCGCATCACTTGGAGCAATGGTGCCCCGGCTTTGCAGCCGCGGCCGGCCGGGCCGGGAGAAGCGGAAGCCGGGGTCGACCTGGTCGTCGAGGTGCAGTTGCGGGACTTGCTCGAGCCGCTGCTCCTGGATGGAGCGGCGGCGCCGATGGCCGGGGTGCTGAAGCAGCTCAGCCGCATCTCCGGGACTCATGGCCAGCACACGCATGGCATTCTGCTGGCCGCGGGGCCGGACATCGCCGCGGGTCCGGGTAGCGCGGGAGGCACGGTCCCGGAGCGGATCCGGATCCATGACATCACGCCGACGCTGCTCTATGGCCTTGGGCTGCCGGTGGCTGAGAATTTCGCTGGCACCGCGCGCACGGAGTTGTTCTCGGAGAGCTTCCGCCGTCGTTCACCCTTGCGCACCGTGCCCGCCTGGGAGTTGCCTGCCGGGGAGTCGTCAGACGGGGCTGCAAGCGGTGCCCAAGCGTCCCCGGTGGATGCGGAGCTGGAGCGCGAGCTGCGTGCCCTCGGCTACCTGTAAGGCCCCTGAGGCTGCCGCGCCGTAGCCGCCGTTGCCCTATTCATGACCTATAAGATAACCTTTATCGTCATGAGCGACTGCAACCTTCAGATCCGTTCTGCCCGAGATGAGGATGCGCCGGTGTTGACTCGCATAGCTCAGGCTGCCAAGCAGCACTGGGGTTACCCGGAAGAATGGATGCAACTGTGGCGCGACGATCTGACCTTGACCCCCGAGGTTCTAGCTGAGCAGACCGTCTACTGCGCCTGGGACAACAGCATCGTGGGCTTTTATGCGCTCAGCACGGCCCCCTTGGCGACCTCGTTAGATGCAGGTGTTCCTGTGACGACCGAGGTCGAGCTGGAGCACATGTGGGTAGATCCTGCGCACATCGGCCGCGGTCTGGGCCGGCGTCTGCTGGAGCACGCGCGCGAGCAGGCTCGCCGTCGTGGCGCGCACGCCCTACGCATTGTCTCGGACCCCCACGCCGAGGGGTTCTACCGCAAGGCGGGGGCGCAGCCGGTAGGGCAGGTGGCGTCGGTGCCGCCGGGACGGTTCTTGCCGGTGATGCGTCTACCACTGGTGTGAATCAGGGCGGCAGTTACGGCGCCAACAAGTTGGCGAACAACCGGTAGGCACCGACGACGCCTGTCGGCAGCTGACGGAAGAACGCCAGGCCGGTGTAGATGTACGTGCCCTCGCCGACCTTGGCGACTAGCAGGCTGCCTTGCAGTTCCTCGCCGCCGGGATCGGCCATCGCCAGCAGCGGCGTGTAGCCGGTGTCCCAGGTGCCGCCGAAGTACAGGCCGCGCTCCTGCACCCAGCTGTCCCAGTCGCGCGGACCGAGCCGATTGGGCGTGTGGAAGAACCGGTGCTCCGGATCGAGCAGGCGGACGGCGGCGGTCTCGTCGGTCACACGGCCGTGCGGGCGCGCGATGTCCAGGGGCAGCGGGGCATAGTCACCGCCGACGAACTGGTATTGCTGGTACTGCACCACCAGGCGGCCACCCGCGCGCAGGTAGTCGAGCAGGCGGTCGTTGGCCTGGATCAGCGCCGCATCGATCTCGTAGGCGCGGCTGCCGATGACGATCACGTCGTACACCGACAGGTCGCCGACCGCCAAGGCCTTGGCGTCGAGGATCTCGAGCGGTACCCCGATCTGGCGCAGAGCTTCCGGCACGCGGTCCGAGGCGCCGCGCACGTAACCGACGCGCTGTAGCTCGGGCAACTCGATGTCTCCCACGCTCAGCTCCACCGTCGCCTCCTGCGGCAGCGGCTCCGGGCGGATGTGGCTGTAGTCGACCAGCGGCGTGGCGAGTGAGAAGCGGCGGCCATCGTCGGTGACGGCGGTGACGCGGACCTTGTGGCGACCGGTGGGCAGTAGGGTCGGAGGCACCAGGCGTAGTTGGGCGGCGGTGTCCTCGCCGGCACGCACGTGCAGCCGTGGCGCCTCGTCCGCTAGCTCGATCGGCGGCCAGCCGGCCGGTACCTCGACCTCCAGCCGGGCGTCGAGATCTTGCGCGCTGTGGTTGCTGAGGCGCACCTCCAGGGTACGCGGGGCGGTCTGGGCGCTGGGCCAGACGATCTGCCGCGGGCTGATCGCGACTTCCAGCGCGGGCACCACGCGTAGTGGTCGCCGGATCTCGCCCACGGCCTGATCGGCGGTGCGGTAGACGGCTTCCCGGCGTAGCTGCAGCGGCGCGCCGTCGAGTTGGGCACTCACGGTGCCGAGAATCGGTGCCGGCTGGAAAGGCTGACCACGCAGTTCCGCCGGCACATCATTCCAGTTGTAGAGGCTGCCCTGCAGTGGTTGTTGCAAGAAGTAGGCGCGGCTGGCCGGGACCTCGGCCGGGACCGTGACCTCGAAGCGCCACCGGCGCAGCTCCCCGCGGCCGAGGGGCCAGGGGCCCTCAGTGCTGGAAACAGCATCAGCACCTTCCTGGCCCTCACGAGGTTCGTCCGCCACCATCAATTCGCCCGTTGCGGTCCAGCCGTCGGGCAGCTGCAGCTCGACGTGTTCGACGCTCAAGTCGCGGCGGCCACTGTTCCAGACGCTCAGGACGACCGGTGTCGTTGCGCCCGGCACCAGTGCTGGCTGGTCGCTCCAGACGTCGAACATCAGGTCGGCGGCGGCACTCAGCGCCTGGCTGCCAACCTGCAGCTTCTCGTTGATCAGCTCGGCGCAGCCGCGGGCTCCCGGAACCCTGTTGTCGATGGCCGGCTGCAGGGCTTCCCGTGCTTGGCGCAGCTGGTCGAGGATCTCCAGGATTGGGTCGACGAAGCGCTGTAGTGTCGACGGGGCGAGATCGCGGCGCGCTTGCTGCGCCAGCACTTCGGCCTGGCTGAGATGATCCTCGACGCGCGCGCGCACCTCGCCCTCGGGCAGGCCTGCTGCCATCGCGGTCAGGCTGGTGTCGATACCGGAGAAGGCGCCGTCCCGTCCCTCGCTGGTTGCCGCGCCTGCTTCCGGTACCAGCCGGTTTTCGCGTCCGCCGGGGTCCTGCAGCCGGCCCATGTCCTGGGAGCGGTGTTCGCTACGGCTGGCGATGGCCAATTGCAAGAAGGACTTGCCGGTCAGCGGATCGACGCCGCCGAGCGGAAAGCGCAGCGCCTCGACGTTCGGCCCGGCGAACCAGCCGGCGCGGTAGAAAGCTTGCGGTTGCCAGGGCTCGTAGCCTTCGTCGAGCAGCTGCGGTAGCGCCTCGGGGTCACCGGCCCGCTCGAAGGCCTCCTGGGCGATCAGCGCTGATGCTTGGTGCTGCCCATGGCCAGCGCGGGCGTCGCCTGGAAAAATGGCAACGATGACTTGCGGTCGGAAGCGGCGTACCACGCGCACGGCGTCTTCGAGCAGAATCTCGCGCGGCCACAGCTCGAAGGTCTCGTCCAGAGAGCGGGTGTAGCCGAAGTCGTAGGCGCGGGTGAAGTACTGGCGCGCTCCGTCGATGCGGCGAGCGGACATCAGTTCGCGGCTGCGGATCAGTCCGAGGCCGACGCCCAACTCTGTGCCGATCAGGTTCTGCCCGCCTTCGCCTCGGTTGAGAGAGAGGTAGGCGGCCTCGCCGCCCTGACCGCGTGCAACGAAGGTCAGGAGCGAGGTGTCCTCGTCGTCCGGGTGGGCTGCGATGATGAGTAGCCGCCGGTGTCCCGACAACTTGGCCAGGGCGCGGTCGACCAGCTCGACGCCACCGGTGGTGACGGGCTCGAGCGCGGCGCGCAGAGTGTCCGCGGCGGTTGTCCCGTAGAGGCCGGGTTCGGTCTGGGCGCTACTGGCAGCCGTGCCGGCGGCGAGAAGGAACGCGGTGACCAAGATGGTGACGAGTCGGGTGGGAGCAGGCAGGTTGAAACGGCTCATGACGACGGATTGTACTGCGGCCTGTTCTACAGTCGGGGAAAAACCCAACTCGGTCCGTCTAAACCTATGAAGGCGACGAAGGCCGTAGATCCGATCCTTGAGTGGTCTGCGGCAGTTTCGTAGCCGGGCCGTCGGGGTCCCATCGGCGTCCAACTTTCGGGGCCCCGTTCGCTGGCAGTCTCTGTGGCTACCGGCCGGCCGCAACCCCCTCTGTCACTCCCTTCTACAAGGCCCTCACCACCGTTTCGATGGTGGTGGGGGCTCCCTCCTTTGGGGGCGCAGTCCAGTTTCCCACCTTCTATGTTTCCGTCATGAGGCGGTACAGCTCTTCGTACTTGACGCCTTGCATCTGCCACGAGAAATCTTGTGCCATACCGTTGCGCATCAGCTGCTCCCAGGCGTCCGGGTCGGCGTAGGTGTCCAGCGCGTAGCTGATCGCCCAGCGCAAGGCGTCGGTGTTGTAGTGCTCGAAGACGAAGCCGGTCCCCTCGCGCGTCTGTCCGTCCCACAGTTGGACGGTGTCGGCCAGACCGCCAGTCTTGCGCACGATCGGCGGCGTGCCGTACCGTAGGCTGTACATCTGGTTGAGACCGCACGGCTCGTAGCGCGACGGCATCAGGAAGCTGTCGGCGCCAGCTTCGATCAGGTGCGCGAGTTCTTCGGAGTAGCCGCGGTAGTAGCAGACGCGGCCCGGGAAGGCCTGTTGCAATTGTTGGAAGAAGTCCTGGTACTTGGCCTCGCCGCTGCCCAGTATCGTCAGCCGCACGTCGCCGCGGGCGCGCAATAGGGCCGGCAGGACGTCGAAGAAGAGGTCGAAGCCTTTCTGCCCGGTAAGTCGCGAGACGACGCCGAAGGTGAGCGCCCGCGGGTCGGCGTCGAGGCCGAGCGAGCGCAGCAGGTGTAGCTTGGTCTCGTGCTTGCCGCTCAGGTCGTTGGCGTCGTAGGTGTGCGGGATCAACGCGTCCTGGGCCGGGTTCCAGTCTTCGTAGTCGACACCGTTGACAATCCCTACCAGTGATTCGCGGCGCGCGCGCAGCAAAGGATGCAAGCCGCGCCCGAACTCCTCGGTCTGGATCTCGAGCGCGTAGGTGCGACTGACGGTACTCAGCACATCGGCGTAGAGCAGGCCGGTGACCAGGAAGTTGAGTCGACCCGCTTGCAGGTCGTCCTGGTGCAACTTGGAGGCGAAGCCGCCGAGATCCAGCGACTCGATCACCGCCGCCGGGAACACACCCTGGTAGGCCAGGTTGTGCAGGGTCAGCAGCGTACGGCTGTGGGCGAACAGCTGGTCCCAGCTGTAGTGGTGACGCAGGTAGAAGGGTAGCAGCGCGGTGTGCCAGTCGTTGCAGTGGAAGACGTCCGGCCCCCAGCCCATACGCTGGCAGCACTCGATCACCACGCGCGACAGGAAGCCGAAGCGCAGCCACTCGTCGTCGCCACCGTAGATGCCGTCGCGGCCGTAGAGGGCCGGGCAGTGCAGGAAGTAGGTGCCGAGCGGGTGGTCCTGGCCATCTTGGCCGTGCCCCTTGCGGTCGCGCAGCTGCAGCACGCTGTAAGTGAAGGCGTGGTTGCCGAAGTGGAGGGTCTGGTTCTGCAGGAAGCCGACCGGGGTCAGGTCCAGGTCACTGGTGTCGATGCTGCGGTACAGCGGCAGAAACAGGCGTACGTCGTGCCCCGCTTCGGCCAAGTAGCGTGGCAAAGCTGCCGCCACGTCGGCGAGGCCGCCGGTCTTGGCGTAAGGGGTGACTTCGGAGGCGACGAAGCAGATCTTCAATCTTGTTTCCATTCCGCTTGTTCCCATTCTGCCGGGATTTCGCGGGGTTTGAGGACGCCGGCCTTGTGCGCGAAAGCCAGAGTTTGTTCGACCCACCGCAGTCGTTGGGCGAGTGTTGTGCGCTGAGCCAGCTCCCGACGTAGACGCTCTGCACCCTCGAAGGTTCCGTAGGACCAATCCGGTTCGATGGGGGGAAGGGGCATGCGCTGCTTCATGGTTCGGCTTTCTGCCATTACTTATTGCGAGTGGATTCTCAGGAGTTCTTCTATGTCTTCTTCGTCGCGTCGCCGTCCCACTTCTTTCTTGATCGTGATCAGATCTTCGAGCGACGCGATTCGTACCTGTGAATCTCCCAATTCGTGTAATTCGGAGCGTTCCCAGAGTTGCTCGAAGGGAAGTGGGTAGTCGACGAAGAGGTCCACATTGACGATAGGATCGTTCAAATCGCGCATCGAGAACACCGTCATGTGCTTGTTCTCGATCCAGTCGCGCCTTGCTTCGGGATCTGCAAACTTCTCGGCCGGTACTGGAACCAACGGTGTGAGTCCCAAGCCCTGTAGGGCTTCAATGGCCCGAAGTGCTTCTCTTGGCTCCAGATCAATGACCAGATCCAAATCCTGGGTCACACGGATGTAGCCATGCAGCACGACCGCGATACCCCCGACCGTCACGTAGCGGACCTGGGCTTCTTCGAGTGCTGCGAATACCGTTTCGAACCAACTCTGCATAGAAGATCAGTATAGCCCCGCGACGGCATATACTGCTCTCTATGACGTCGCTCGAGACCCGTAACGTCGTTTTCGTCGCCCCGTTCTTCCTGCCCGCGACGCTGCGCTTTGTCGAGGCAGCGGCGGATCTGCCCGGGGTGCGGCTGGCGCTCGTGACCCAAGAAAAAGTGACACAGCAGACGGTGGAGCAGCTGCCGTCGGCGCTACGGTCGAAAGTCGTGGCGCACTGGGGGGTCGACGATGCGCTCGACGCCGAGCAGCTGACCACCGCCGTGCGTGGCTTGGCGGACCGGCTGGGACCTGTGCATCGACTGATGGGGGCACTCGAGCAGCTGCAAGAACCGTTGGCGGCGGTGCGCGAGGCACTCGGCATCGACGGCATGGGGGTCGAGACGGCGGGCAACTTCCGCCAGAAGGCGCGCATGAAAGATGTTCTGCGTGCCGCCGGCCTGCCGTGTGCTCGTCACTGCCTGGCTGAAGACCCGCGGGCCGCCGAAGACTTTGCCACCGAGGTCGGGTTTCCGCTCGTGCTCAAGCCGCCGGCCGGAGCCGGAGCGCAGGGGACCTTCCGGGTCGACAATATGGCTGCCCTGCGGCAGGCCGTCGAGGTGTTTCGACCGGCGCCGGGCAAAGCCATGCTGATCGAGGAATTCATCACCGGCGACGAGTACAGCTTCGAGACGCTGAGCTTGCACGGCGAGCCGCTGTGGTCGTCGATCACGCACTATCGACCGGCTCCGCTGGACGTGCTGCGCAACCCCTGGATCCAGTGGTGCGTGCTCTTGCCGCGCGAAATCCACGCGCCGCCCTGGAGCGACATCCAGGAGGTCGGTCTGCAGGCGTTGCAGGCTTTGGGCATGGGTACTGGCCTGACGCACATGGAGTGGTTCCGGCGCAAGGACGGCAGCGTGGCGATCTCGGAAGTTGCCGCCCGTCCACCGGGAGCCCAGATCACCAACCTTCTGTCGTGGGCACACGAGGTCGATTTCAAGCGCGTTTGGGCAGAACTGATGATCTACGACCGGTTGCACATTCCGGAGCGCAAGTTCGCGACCGGTGCTGCTTTCCTGCGCGGCCAGGGGCGTGGCACCGTCAAGGCGGTGCACGGCCTGGACGTGGCGCAGCGCGAGGTCGGCGAACTGGTGGTCGAGACTCACCTGCCACGGGCGGGACAGCCGCAGGCCAGTAGCTATGAAGGCGAAGGGTACGTGATCCTGCGCCACGAAGACACCGAAGTCGTCGCGCGCGCTCTCAGCCGTCTGGTCCAGCGCGTCCAGGTCGAGCTGGGCTGAACCCGTCATGGACGCACAGAGGCGGCGAGCGAACCTCGCTCAGCAGGAGACTCGATCATCATGAAAGTCCTCATGTTCTCGCCCGGTTTCCCGGCCGAGATGCCCTTCTTCACGCGTGGTCTGGCCGCTGCCGGCGCGCAAGTGCTGGGCATTGGCGACCAGCCCGAGTCGATGCTACCGGAGCCAGCGCGCGAGTGCCTGGCCGCGTACCTGCGCCTGCCCAACCTGTGGGACGAAGCCGCAGTGATCGACGCCGTGCGTCGCTGGGTGGCACCGCTGGGTGGAGTCGACCGCGTCGAGTGCCTGTGGGAACCGGGCATGGTGCTGGCGGCGCGCTTGCGCACGGCGCTGGGGCTGCCCGGCATGGGCGTCGAGCAGACGGTGCGCTTCCGCGACAAGGGGGAGATGAAGAAGGCGCTCGACGACGCCGGAATCCGCACGCCGAGGCACGCGCGGTCCAAGACTGTACACGGTTGCCTGGAAGCGGCCGAGCGGATCGGCTATCCGCTGATCCTCAAGCCGATCGCGGGCGCCGGCAGTCAGGACACCTACAAAGCCGAGAGCCAGGCGGAGTTGGAGGACATTCTGCCGCGCTTGCGGCACGTCGACGAGGTGAGCGTCGAGGAGTACATCGACGGCGAGGAGTACACCTTCGACACCATCTGTGCCGGCGGCGAGATCCTGTTCCACAACATCGCCTGGTACCGGCCCAAGCCGCTGATCGCCCGCAACGTCGAGTGGATCAGTCCGCAGACGGTGAATCTGCGCGACACCTCCGGGCTGCACTTCGCTGCCGGCCAGCAGTTGGGGCGCGATGTGCTGCGCGCGCTCGGTTTCCGCACCGGCTTCAGCCACATGGAGTGGTTCCTGAAGCCCAATGGGGAGGCGGTGTTTGGTGAGATCGGCGCGCGCCCACCGGGTGGACGCTCGGTCGATCTGATGAACTACACCTGTGACACCGACGTCTACCGTGGCTGGGGCGACGCCATCGCCGGTCGCCGGTTCACTCAGCCGACGCAGCGCAAGTACAACGCCATCGCGGTGTTCAAACGGGCGCACGGCGAAGGTCGCATCCAGCGGATCGAAGGGCTGGAGCGGTTGCTGTCACGCTTCGGCAGGTACGTCGCGTGCGTCGACCTGCTACCTGTGGGCCATCCGCGCCGTAACTGGCGCCAGACCCTGCTCTCGGACGGCTACCTGATCGTCCGCCACCCGGACCTCGAGACGGCGCTCGACATGGCGGACCGGGTGGGGACGGATCTACAGCTATACGCCGGGTAGATCGTTAGCTGATCAACTCAGAAAGCGAAGGTCCCGATGCCGTAGTAGCACGGGTTCTCGGAACAAGCGATCATCTCGACGCGGATGGTGTACTTGCCGGTGTACTTGGTGTCTAGCGTCACCACTGGAACGTCGTCGTCTTCGACATCGCGGTCGAGTTCGTTGCCGTACGCGTCGTACAGGAACATGTCCATGTCGGAGCAGTCGACGTCGCAAACGCCCACCAGAGCGTAGCTGTCACCAGCGTCAAGCTCGATCGTGATGGTGTCCGACTTGCGGTTGTCGATCGCGTCGATGTAGGGCTCGTGACTCCTGCGCGCGCCTTCGCCTAGGAGGCGCTTGGCGACGGCATCGAGCTGCGCGTTCACCTGTTCCTCGAATTCGTTGGCCTCGGCTAGGTCGGCGAACAGCAGAAGTGCAGCAAGGCCAGCACAGGCCAGGAGAGCGGCCTTCCTCATCATGTTCAACCCCTTTCTCGGGCAGGGCCACCGGCCCGACGATTTTCGTGTCGGTGCCTGCGTGTGTAGTTGATAGCAGGAACTATAGGAAGGCAGGCCAGCCGAGTCAAATTCCAGAAGGAGTATTTTCTTGACTCGGTGGTTCCTGACTTCTTGACTCTTGTCCCGCTGCCGGCAATTCCTCCCTGCCGACCGCGAACACGTGATGGCGGCCGCGTACGTACAGGGTTCCCTCAGAGAGCGCGGGTGTCGCCATCAGAACCTCGCCCATCGGGTTGGTGGCGATCTGCTCGAATTCCGGTCCCGTCTTGATGACGAAGACGTCGCCGTCTTCGCTCGCCAGGTAGAGTCTCCCGTCGGCTGCGACCGGTGAGGCGCTGAAGCCGCCGCCGCGGTGGTGCAGGCGCTCGCGGTAGTACCG
The DNA here is from genome assembly GCA_965368975.1 of uncultured bacterium. Taxonomy (GTDB): domain Bacteria; phylum Acidobacteriota; class Thermoanaerobaculia; order Multivoradales; family JAHZIX01; genus CBDUPA01. The sequence goes on from CBDUPA010000006.1 coordinate 91,406, forward strand.
CTCGCCGGTGCGCAGGTCGTAGCAGTCGAGGATGCCCTGGTTGAGGATCGAGTACAGGTAGTCGCCATAGATCAACGGTGTCGGCATGTAGGGTCCGTCGCCGCTGCGGCTCCACAGCACGTTCTCGCTAGAGGTTTGTCCTTCGGCCAGGGTGATATCGCCGCGTGGCCCCGGGCGCAAAGCGAAGATCGGCTTCTCGGGACGTCGACCGCTGGCCACGATCAGGATGTCGTCCTGAAACACGGGTGTCGGTGCCGTGATCTGGGAGCTGCCACCGAGTCGCCATAGTTCTTTGCCGGTGTACGGGTCGTAGCCCTGGATGAAGTTGGAGGCGTTGGTCACCAGTTCGGGGGTCTTGCCGTCGGCTCCGCCGTGCGGGTACACGGTGGGCGTACCCCAGGACGGCAGCTCGTCGCGCTCGGTACGCCAGACGGTCTTGCCGGTGTCGAGGTCGAGCGCGATCAGGAAATCCTCGTCGGTGATGGTGTCAGCCTGCACGATCGCCATGCCGTCAAAGATGATCGGCGAACTGGCCATACCCCACTCGTAGTCCGGGGCGTTGTAGGCGGCCGAGATCAGCACGCCCAAGTCGCGGCTCCACTTGGGCTCGCCGTCGACGGTGAAGGCGTGGACGCCCTGGGAGGCGAAGAAGGCGACCACGGTCTCGCCATCGGTCACCGGGCTGGAGTTGGCGTAGGTGGCCTTGATGTGGCGGCCGGCCTTCGGCACGCCCTCGTACGCCGTGCGCTGCCACAAAATCTCGCCGCTGTGCTTGTCCAGCGCGTAGAGCACGAAGCGGTGCAAGGCGTCGCGATCAGAGGCGGTGGTGCCGTCACCGTAGAGGCCGGGCTTGAACTGCGGATCTTCGTCGCGCGCGTTGACCGCGCTGGTGACGAACAGGCGGTCGCCCCAGATCACTGGACTGGCGTGCGACAATCCGGGAATGGACTGTTTCCAGCGCAAGTGCGTGCCGTCCTCGGCGGACCAATGATCCGGCAGGTGCTGGCCATCGACGACCCCGGATGCGTCCGGGCCGCGGAAGCTCGGCCAGTGGACGGTGCGGGGCGGTGCCGTCTGTGCCGCTGGTGCCGCCGGTGCTGCCGCAGGGCTACCGACTGGTGTCGCATCGTTCTGCGGCGCGCCGTTCTGTGTTGCGCCGTCCTGTGTCGCGGCGTTCTGTGCTGCCGTCAGGGGCAGTGCGATCAAGCCGCAGACCAGTAGTGCACTGGAGAGGGCATTTGCAAGCTTAGTTACAGTCATTCTGAGGTCCTCCTGTGTCCTCAGCATACAGCACGCGCCGAGGCCATCTTCCCCTAGAATGAGGAGACGGTTTGTTGCTGGATGTGCTGGTCTAGCTGGTTGTTCGGGTCCGAAGGTTTGCCCTCATCGTAGAGAGCTATCGCGTAGGGAGCGCTGATTCATGAGTATGCGAGGTCGCGGTGACTTCGGCGGCATGTCCGCCGAGGATCGCGAGTTGTTCGAGCTGCTGCTGGCCGAGGAAGGCCTGGAGCTGGAGGAGGAACCGGCCGCGCAGGCGATCCAGCCGCGCGAGGATGTCGAGGAACGGCCGCTGTCGTTCGCGCAGCAGCGCTTGTGGTTGCTCGACCAGCTGGAGCCCGGCAATCCTGCCTACAACATGCCCTTCGTGCTGCGCTTGCAAGGGGAGCTGCAGCCGCGGATCTGGCAAAGCAGCCTGGACGCGCTGCAGCGACGGCACGAAGCCCTGCGCACGACGTTCAGCCGCCGCCAGGATGCCAATTCTAGCGATGACGACTCGCCTCGGCAGCTGGTCACCGAGCCGGCGCGCGCGGCGCGTTCGTTGCCGGTAGTGGACCTACAGAGACTGCCGCGGGATCAGGTGCAAGCGGTGGCCGAAGCTCTGGTGCGCCGCGACGTGCTGGGGTCGTTCGACCTGGCGCGCGGACCGCTGTTTCGCTACTGCCTGCTGCGCCAGGCGCCGGGCGATCACATCTTTCTGCTCAACATGCACCACATCGTCTCGGACGGCTGGTCGATGGGTGTGCTCGTGCGTGAAACGGTGGCGCTCTACGAGGCGTTCCTAGCAGGTCGGCCGTCACCCTTGCCACCGCTGGACATTCAGTACACGGACTTCGCCGTCTGGCAACGTCGCTGGGCGGCCGAAGGCGGGTTGGACGCGCAGCTCGACTACTGGCGCCAGCAGCTGTCCGCGGGCGACGGCATCGACGCGGTGCTGGAATTGCCCGGCGACTATCCGCGGCCATCGCAGGCCAGCTTCCTTGGAGCGAGTGCCGGCGTGCTGCTGGGCCCTGCAGTTCTGGACGCCGCCAAGGCGCTGGTGGATCGGGCCGGCGGCACGCTGTTCATGCTGCTGCTGGCAGCCTTCGGTTCGTTCCTCGGACGGCTGACGGGGCGCCACGACGTGCGCATCGGTTCGCCGATCGCCAATCGCAATCGCAGCGAGCTGGAAGCGCTGATTGGCTTCTTCGTCAACACGCTGGTGTTCCGTGTCGACCTGAAAGCTCCAGATGACGGGCCAGCGTCCTTCGAGCACCTCTTGCGCCAGGTGCGCGACACGACCCTGGCCGCCTACGAGCACCAGGATCTACCCTTCGAGCGGCTGGTCGAAGAGCTGCGCCCGCAGCGTCACTTGGGGCACGCACCCCTGTTCCAGGTCATGCTGGTGCTGCAGAATCAGCCCACGGGGGCGGTCGAGTTGCCCGGCTTGCAGCTGGCACCGGTGTCGATTCCGGACGAAGCCACCAAATTCGACCTCACCGTCTACGCCACGGAGAGGAGCGGTCACCTGCTGCTGCAGACGCGCTTCCGGCGCCAGCTCTTCGAGCCGGTGACGGTACAGCGCTGGCTGCGCGGCCTGCAGCGACTGCTGAGTGTCGCGGTGCAGAATCCACAAAAGCCGGTCGAGGCGCTGCCCTGGTTCACCGTCGCCGAGATGCACCAAGTGACGCGAGAGTGGAGCCTGTCTATTCCGTCCACTGCCGCCAGGGCAAACGTGGAGGCACCGGACCTCCTGCAGCTCTTCGAAGCACAGGCGGCGCGACGCCCGGCGGTACTGGCGTTGACCTCCGGCGACAGGCAGTGGAGTTACGCTGGCCTCGACGCCGAGGCATCGGCGCTGGCGCACTGGTTGCGTGGCGACGATGCTGGCTCCGGTTCCAGCTCAGCACCGTCTTGGGTCGTGTTGCTGTTGCCGCGCTCGGCATGGACGGTGCTGGCGCAGCTGGCCGCTTGGAAAGCCGGAAGTGCCTGCGTGCCACTCGATGTCGACCAACCGCCGGCGCGTCTGCAGCGTGTGCTGGAGGCACTGGTTGCTGAAGCTCCAGCGGAGTCAGGGTCGGTACTGCGTGTGCTCACCTGGAGCGGCCTGCCCGACGCAATCCGTGAGAGCGTGCGTGCGACTCTGGGAGAGCGCCCTGATGTCGCGATGCTGGACCTGGATCGCCAGCGGGCGCGCTGGACGTCGAGCCCACCGTTGACCAGCTCCGCCCCCGCGAGTCTCAGCGAGGTGCCGGACGCGGCGCAGCTCGCCTACGTCCTGTTCACCTCCGGTTCCACCGGCGTGCCCAAGGGCGTGGCGGTCAGCCGGGGTGCCGTGGCAGCGTACACGGCGGCGATCCTCGAACGACTGGATCTTGCTGTCAATGAACCCATCGACGCGACCGTCGTCTCGACACCAGCCGCCGACCTCGGCAACACCGCCATCTTCGCCGCCCTGGCCAGCGGAGGCACGCTGCAGATCCTGACGCGATCGCAGGTGCTGGACCCGCGGCTGGCCGCCGAGGCGCTGGCGCGTCGAAGTACCGACCTGCTGAAGATCGTCCCCAGCCACCTGGAAGCGCTACTCGCCGCTGATGGTGATACCGCCGAGGGCGATACTTCCGATGGCGATACCGCCCTGCTGCCGCGCCGCTTCCTGGTGCTGGGGGGCGAGGCGCTGGCGTGGACACTGGTGGACCGCGTCCGGAAGCTGGCGCGGCGGTCGTCGAGACGGCTCGCTGTACTCAATCACTACGGTCCGACCGAAGCGACGGTCGGCGCGCTGGCCTGGAACCTCGGTGCGGTACCTGTCCAGGAGCCGATCCAGGAGCCGATTCAGGAGTTCAGCCTCGAGCGCGCGGGTTGCCGCAGCGTACCGGTGGGGCGCCCGTTGCTCGGCTACCGCGCGCATGTCGTGGGTCGCGAGGGAGATGTATCTCCGGCGCTGGTGCCCGGTGAGCTGTGGCTGGGTGGCCGCGCGCTGGCTCGGGGCTACCTGGCCGACCCGGCACGCACGGCTGAAGTCTTTATCCCCGATGGCCTGACCCCCCAGATAACCCCGTCCGCGCTGGCCTCGCCCGGTGACCGTCTCTACCGTACCGGGGACCTGGTGCGACGCCGGCACGACGGCAAGGTCGAATTCCTGGGCCGCATCGATCAGCAGCTGAAGGTGCGCGGCTATCGCGTCGAACTGGGGGAGGTCGAAGCCGCGCTGCGTACGTTGCCGGGGGTGCGCGAAGCGGCTGTGGTCCTGCGTGCGGAGAGTTCAGGTGCTGGCGAACTCGTCGCCTTCGTCGTGCCCGAGGCTGGCTTCGAGTCCGCCCGAGCGCGGGCCGCGCTGGCAGAGCGCTTGCCGTCCTACATGGTGCCCGCGCTGCTGGTCGATCTCGATGCCCTGCCGCTCAACGCCAACGGCAAGCTGGACCGGCGCGCCCTGCGGCAGCTGGCGCTCGACGGCGTCGCCAGCGTCCAGGCCGAGGACGCGCACGTGGCGCCGCGTACCAAGACCGAAGCGCGCGTCGCCGCCGTCTACGCGGAGATCCTGGGCCTGGTCCCGGCCAAGGACGACCTGGTCCCGGCTCAGAATGATGAGGCCGCGATGGAGGAGGGTGCAAAGGAGGCGGGTGCCGAGACCGTCAGCGTCGAGACCAGTTTCTTCGACCTCGGCGGACACTCGCTGCTCGCCACCCGTGCCGTCTCGCGCTTGCGCCGCGCCTTCGAGGCCGATCTACCGGGCCTGGAGCTACCGCTGCGCATCCTGTTCGAGCGACCCTCGGCGGCAGCCCTGGCGGCCTGGTTGGACGAGCAGCGCCAGGCAGGTGAATACGTAGCGCAGCGCTCAGCCTTGCCCTCGATCCAGGCCGAACCTCGACGCCCGTCGCGGCTGCCGCTGTCCTTCTCGCAGGAACGCCTGTGGATCTTGCACCAGCTGGATCCGCAGAGCATCGCCTACAACGTTCCGTCCGCCCTGCGTCTGCGCGGTCTCTTCGACGACCGGCGTCTGGCCTCGGCGCTCAGCGAGGTCGCACGGCGGCACGAAGTGTTGCGCACGACGTTCCCGGCCGTCGAGGATACCGTCGAGGAAGACCCGAGCGGCACCAGGGTCTCGATGGAAGCCGAGCAGCGCATCGCCGCGCCGCGACCGGTGCCGGTACCGCGCGTCGACCTGCGGCGTCTTCCGGGGAGCGGCCGAGACGGGGCACGCTACGCGGAAGCTCAGCGCCTAGCGGTCGCCGAGGGTCGCCGTCCCTTCGACCTGCGCAGCGGCCCGGTGTGGCGCGTCATCCTCTTGCAACTGGACGCCGACGCGACGAAGCCGGAAGCGATTCTGCTACTGACCTTGCACCACATCGTCTCCGACGCCTGGTCGCGCGCCGTGCTGACGCGCGAACTGGTGGCGCTCTACGAGGGCCGGCAGCTCGACCCACTGCCTTTGCAGTACGCGGACTATGCGCTGTGGCAGCGTCGCTACCTGGAAGGCAAGGTGCTGGACGCACAGCTCGAGTACTGGCGCCGTCAGCTGGCCGGCGCCCCAACGGTTCTCGAACTGCCCACCGACCATCCTCGGCCGCCGGTGCAGCGGGCGCTCGGCGATCACCAGTGGCGCCGCCTGACGCCGGAGTTGACCGTCGCGCTGGTGTCGCTGGCGCGGGCCGATGGCGCGACGATGTTCATGCTGCTGCTGACCGCCTTCGGCATTCTGCTCTCGCGCTATACGAGTCCATCGAGTGGCAATTCCAGCCTGTTGATCGGCTCTCCCATCGCGAACCGTCATCGCGAGGAGATCGAGCCGCTGATCGGCTTCTTCGTCAACACCCTGGTGCTGCGCCTGGACATCGACGGCGACGCCGACTTCCGCCAGCTGCTGGCCCAGGCCAAGATCATGGCACTCGACGCCTACGCCCACCAGGACTTGCCCTTCGAGCGCCTGGTCGAAGCGCTGGACCCGCAGCGCGACCTCAGCCGTAGTCCGCTGTTCCAAGTCATGTTCGTGCTGCAGAACGCGCCGCGCGCCACGGTGGCTTCGTCCGAGGACCAGCTGGCGGATCTCGAATTCGAAGGGGTCGAGGCGGAGACCGGTGTCGCCAAGTTCGACCTGACGCTGGCGGCCGTCGAGGCTCCCCTCGCTGCCCCCACCGATGGGCCCAGCGACGCGCACGACACGCTCGGCCTGACGCTCAGCCTGGAGCGCAACCGCGACCTCTTCGACGCCACCACCGCGCAGCGGATGCTCGCGCACCTGGAGCAGTTGCTCGCCGCCGTCGTGGCGGCACCGGAAACGGCAGCCGGACAGCTACCGTTGCTCACGCTCGCCGAGCGGGGCCAGCTCGTCGAGTGGGAACGCGACGAGTTTCCGGAAGAGCTCCCACACTCGGATCCGGATTCGATGTCACGGCCGACCTCACTGCCGATCTCGCTGCCCATCTCGCTACAGGGGCCGGTTCTCGAACGAGCGCTCGATAGGCCCGACGCCGTCGCCCTGGTGGCCGGCCGGCAGGTGGTCACCTACGGCGAGTTCGGCCGCCAGATCGAGCACCTGGCGCGCCGCCTGGTGCAGGCGGGAGTCGGCGTCGACGATCGCGTCGCGGTGCTGGCGGATCGCAGCGTCGAGCAGGTGACCGCGCAGCTGGCGATCCTGGCCGCTGGCGGGGCCTTCGTGCCGCTCGATCCGGAGTACCCGCTACGCCGCCTGGCCTTCATGGTTGCCGATGCACGTCCGGCGGTGGTGCTGGTGCAACCACACCTGCACGAGCTGGCGCGCGACGTCCTGGCCGACACCGGTTGCCCACGCATCGAGCTGGCCCTGGAGCGCCAGCGGCTCGGTTCGGAGCGCCAGCACGAGGTGTCGGCCTTGCCGCCGCTACCAGGCAAGCTGCCGCGCTCGACGTCACCCCTGCAGGCCGCCTACCTGATCTACACCTCGGGCAGCACCGGCAAGCCCAAGGGCGTGTTGATCCCACATGCGGCGATTGTGCAGCAGCTGCTCTGGAGCCAGCGCAACCTACCGCTGACGCCCGCCGACGCGATGCTGATCAAGACCGCCGCCAGCTTCGACGTCGCGGTGTGGGAGCTGTTCGCGCCGCTGTGGGCCGGCGCGCGCACGGTGCTGGCACGGCCGGGTGGTCAGAAGGACAGCGCCTACCTGGTGCGCAGCTGCCGGCGTGCACAGGTCAGTCACCTGCACTTCGTACCCTCGCAGCTGGAACTGTTCGTCGAGCGCGTCGAGACGGAGCAGGCCGAAGGTACGGGCACCTGCTCGACGCTGCGGCGCGTGTGCACGGCCGGTGAAGCCCTGCCTCGGCGCCTGAGTCAGCGCCTGGCGCAGGCACTGCCGGGCACGCGCCTGTTCAACCTCTATGGCCCCACCGAGACGATCGTCGTCGACTCCTGCTATCCGGTGCCGGCCGCCGGGGCGCGTGTCACCGTGTCGCAGACGGTACCCCTGGGCCGGCCGTTCCGCGGCGTACGCTTCCGGGTGCTCGATACCTGGGGACAGCGGGTCCCGGTCGGCGTGCCAGGGCACCTGCACATCGGTGGCGACCAGCTGGCGCGCGGCTACCTCGACCGTCCGGCGGTCACCGCGGCGGTGTTCATTCCGGACGACGACGTGACAGCGGAGCCGGGCAGCCGCCAGTACCGCAGTGGCGATCGCGTTCGCTGGCTGACCGGCGGTGATCTCGAATTCTTTGGCCGTCTCGACCACCAGCTCAAGCTCCGCGGTTTGCGCCTGGAGCCGGCCGAGATCGAGGCGCGATTGCAGGAACATCCGGCGGTGCAGCAGGCGGTCGTCCTGGCGCGCCGCTCGCCGGCCGGGGACGAGCGTCTCGTCGCCTACCTGGTCACCGAAGGACGACAAGACGCCGATCCCAGCCTCGCGCCCGCCGAGCTGCGCCGCCACGTACAACAGACGCTGCCCGAGTTCATGGTGCCGGCGCTGTTCGAGGTGGTCCCCGAGCTACCCCTGGGGCCCGGTGGCAAGCTGGACCGCCGAGCCCTACCGGAGCCGTCCTGGCGCAGTGGTCTCGAGGCGTCGGGTTCCTCGGGTCGGCCGCCGCGGGGCCAGCTGGAAGAACTCTTGGCCGACTTCTTCGCCGAAGTCCTGGGGCTGTCTATCCAGGCTGAACCTCGCCAGGACGAGCCTCTCCAAGAAGAGCCCCTCCAGCAAGAAGCCGTATCGATCAACGCCGAGCGCAGCTTCTTCGACCTCGGTGGCCATTCGCTGCTGGCGGTACGGCTACTGTCGCGCGTACGCCGGGCAACGGGTGTCGATCTGCCGCTGCGTGTCCTCTTCGAGGCACCCACAGTGGCGCAGCTGGCGCGCCGCTTGGAGGCAGAGCAGCTGAGTGCCCCGAGTGACGATGCGGGCGCTTGGGTGCCGGTACCGCGTGTCGAGGGAGAGGCCCTGCCGCTGGCGCCGCAACAGGAGCGTCTGTGGTTCCTCGATCAGCTCGAAGGCGGCAGCGGGTACAACCTGAGTTTGGCGTTGTTGCTGCAGGAGCGCTCCCTCCCCGCGGAAAACCAGTTGGAAGACTCGACGCCGGATTCGTCTGGGGCAGGGCCAGCCCCGAGCGTATCCGCCTTCTCCGCCGCGTTGAACGCCGTCGTAGCCCGCCACGAGGCGCTGCGCGTCGTCTTCGAACCGCCGCGCACGGATCGCGAGACGCCGAGCCAGTGCGTGCAACCGGTGGCACCGGTGCCGCTGCCGGTGGTCGATCTGCGGAGTGTCGCTACGGTGCACGAAGAAGAGCTCGCGCGTCGCCTAGCCCGCGCATGGGTCGCTCAGCCGTTCGATCTGCGGACTGGGCCGTTGCTGCGCGCGCTCTGGTTGCGTCTGCGTTCTGTGCGGCCCCCGGGGTCTCCCTTGGATTGTCGCTTGGGTCGCGGTGCCCTGGTGCTGGCGCAGCACCACATCTGCGGCGACGGCTGGTCGACCGGTGTGCTGCTGCGCGAGCTGGCCGCATTCTACCGCGCGCACGTGCTGGCAGCCTCGTCTACATCATCGTTGGCACCCGAATTGGTGCCCTTGCCAGAACCGCTACCGCTGCAATATCCCGACTATGCGATCTTGCAGCGTCGCCGGCTCGGGCTCGACCAAGAGACGCAGGACGCGTCGCGGCGCAGTGGTGTGCTCGCCGCGCAGGTGGACTGGTGGCAGCGTCGCTTGACCGTCGACGGGGAGGCATTGCCGCCGCTCGATCTGCCTGTCGACCGTCCGCGCAGCACCAGCATGGGCGCTGCCGGGCAGCTGCCTATCGTCCTGCCGGACGCCACCGCGCGCCAGCTCGATGATCTCGGCCGCGCTTCCGGTGCCACCGCCTTCATGGTGCACCTGGCGCTCTACGCCGCCCTGCTCGGTCGTCTCAGCAGACAGGCAGCGTTCGGCGTTGGCGTGCCGGTGGCTGGTCGCCAGGTCGAGTTGGAGCCACTGATCGGCTTCTTCGCCAATACTCTGGTGCTGCCCATCGAGCTACCCGCCGAGCCTGGGTCGCGCCTGAGCTTCGCCGAGCTCCTGGAGCAAGTACGCCAGACCGCGCTTGAAGCCTTCGCGCACCAGGATGTTCCCTTCGAACGCCTGGTGGAAGTGCTGCAACCGCGCCGCGACCTGACCCGCCCGCCGCTGTTCCAGGTCATGTTCGATCTGGCGCACGCCAGTGCCGCGCCGCTGCCCGAGCTGCCCGGCGTCGACGTGCTGCCCATGGGCGTCGAAGTCGCGAGCGCCAAGTTCGAACTAACCTTCAGCCTGTTCCAGGATCCGTCAGGGCTCGGTGGCGGTCTTGAATACGATGCCAGCCGCTTCGACGCCAGCACCATCCGTCGCTGGCTGCGCGCCTGGAGCGTCCTGGCCACGGCCGCTGCCGGGGCACCGGATCAGCCGCTAGCAGAGCTGCCGTGGTTGGATGTCGCTGAGCGGCACCAGTTGCTGCGCGAGTGGAGCGAACCGTCGAGCCAGCTGGTGCAGGCCTCACCGCCGATGCAGGCACCGGAACTGCTGGACACGCTGGCGCAGCGTGCCGCCGAGATCCCGGACGCCATTGCAGTGGAAGCACCAGTGGAAGCTACTGGAGAGTCGGGGAGGTACCTGAGCTACCGGGACCTGCTGCGTCGTGTGCAGGTACGGGCCGACGAACTTCGGGCATCTGGGGTCGGTGTCGAGAGCATTGTGCCCGTCGATCTGCCGCGTTCGTCGGAGCTGATCGTCGAGTTGCTGGCGGTGCTGACTGCCGGGGCGGCGTATCTGCCGCTCGATCCGAAGCTGCCGGCGACGCGGCGAGACGAGCTGATGGCGGATGTGGGCACCCTCGCGGGATCTCCCCCGACCCAGAAGCTGGCAAGCCAGGAGCTGCCAAGACTGCCCGCCGAGCGCGCGGCGTACGTCATCTACACCTCCGGTTCCACCGGCAAGCCGAAGGGGGTCATTGTCAGCGCCGGGGCGCTTTCGACCTACGTCCACGACGCCGCGCGACGCTTCCGTCTCGGGCCCGGCAGCCGGGTCCTGCAGTTCGCTTCGGTAAGCTTCGACGCCGCCGCCGAAGAGATCTACCCGACGCTCTTGGCGGGCGGCACCCTGGTGCTGCGCAGCGAGCACATGCTGGCCGGGCCAGCCGATTTCCTGGACGCCTGCCGCCGCCGCGCAGTCGATGTTCTCGACTTGCCGACCGCCTGGTGGCACGAACTGGTGCCGGCGTTGGCACAAGGGGTCGCCAGCTGGCCACCATCCGTGCGTCGCGTCATCCTGGGTGGCGAGGCGGTGCGACCGGACAGCGTGCGCGACGGCTTGCAGCATGCCGTGGGTGTCGAGCTGCTCAACACCTACGGACCCACCGAGGCCACCATCGTTGCCACCGAAGCACGCTTGTCGCCGCGGTCCGCGCGCACCCGTGCTCCGATCGGTCGACCTGTTGCCGGAACCTACGCCCGCGTCCTGGACCCGTGGCTACGACCGGTGCCTGCCGGCGTCGCGGGCGAGCTGACGCTGGGCGGCAGCGGCCTGGCACGTGGCTACCTGCGCCGGCCGGCGCACACCGCCGCCGTTTTCGTGCCCGATCCGTGGAGCCGCGAGGATGCCGGCGCCCGCCTGTACCGCACCGGTGATCGCGTGCGCTGGCTGACCGACGGACGCCTCGATTTCCTCGGCCGCCTGGATCGGCAGCTCAAGCTGCGCGGCTTCCGCATCGAACCGGGCGAGATCGAGGCCTGCCTGGCGGCGCATCCGCGCGTCAGCAGCGCGGCGGCCGTTCTTCAGGGAGCAGGGGTTCAGGGAGAAGAGACCCAGGAAGAAGGCCCGCGTCTCGTTGCTTTCGCCGCCGTCCAGCCGCAAGCTGACGAAGCCGTCTCAGCCGAGTTGCAGGCCGAGTTGCAGGCCGAGTTGCAGGCCGAGTTGCACGCCGAGTTGCGCGCTGAGCTGCACGAGGCGCTGCGCCAGCAGCTACCCGCCTACATGGTGCCGGCGCACGTCGAGGTGATCGAGTCCCTGCCCTTGACCTCGACCGGCAAGGTCGACCGGCGTGCGCTGGTGCTACGCGAGCTGCACCACGCCGTGCGCACCAAGACGCCACCCTCGACGCCGGAAGAAGCTCTGGTGGCCGAAATCTGGTCGCAGGTGCTGGCGATCGACGCCGCGGCGCTCGGTCGCGACGACGACTTCTTCCAGCTCGGTGGCCACTCGCTGCTGGCGACGCGCGTGCTGGCGCGTCTACGGCGGGCCTTCGCCCCGGAAGCTTCCGAGGCCCCTGAAGCTTCCGAGGCCCCTGAAGCCAATGCAGGTGCACAGCACGAGCTGGACGTCCAGCTGAGCGCCCTGTTCGAGTACCCGACGCTGGCCGCGCTCGCTCGTCACCTGGGCCAACTGCGCCGCGACGGTGAAGCGTCTACCTCCGCCGCGTCCTCACCCGTGCCTGTGGCGCGCGATCGCCCCCTGCCGCTGTCCTTCGCTCAGCAACGTCTGTGGTTCCTCCAGCAGCTGGACCCTGACCTGACCGCCTACAACATGCCGACAGCCTTGCGTCTCAATGGCCGCCTGCAGCCGGCCCGTTTGGCCGCGGCCCTCAGCGCCGTCGTGGCGCGTCACGAAGTGCTGCGCACGCGCTATCGCGCGCTCGGGCCGGAGCAGGTGATCGATGTCGCGGCACCGGTCCCCATGCCGCTAGTCGACCTCAGTGGGCTCCCAGCCGCGGTGGTCTCCGGGGAGGCGCGGCGCCTGGCCGTCCGCGATGCTCGTACTCCCTTCGACCTGGCGCGCGGCCCAGTGCTGCGCGCGCACCTACTGCGCCTCAGCACTGGCAACGTCGATGCCACCAGCCATGCGGTGCTGCTCAACCTGCACCACATCGCCACCGACGGCTGGTCCGAGGCGATCCTGGTGCGCGAGGTGGCAGCTTGCTACGAAGCGGTGGAGAGCGGTCACGAGGACGCCGCCGCGACCCTGCCGCCGCTCGCTCTGCAGTACGCGGACTACGCGGTGTGGCAACGGCAATGGCTGAGCGGAGACGAACTACAGCGCCAGCTTGACTGGTGGCGGCGGCAGCTGGCCGGGGCGCCGGAGGTCCTGCAGCTGCCGGTCGACCGCCCTCGACGCCGTCTCGACGAGCGGGAGGCGCAGCGCGGCGCTCGCCGTCCAGTGCGCTTGCCGGCGCCGCTGGTCGACGACCTGCGAGCCCTGGCGGCGCGCCACGGCGCCACCCTCTTCATGGTGCTCCTGGCTGCCTGGCAAGTGCTCCTCGCCCGGCTCACTGGCAGGCCGGACGTGCCCGTCGGGACGCCGATCGCTGGGCGCACGCGCGTCGAGGTCGAAGACCTGATAGGTTTGTTTGTCAACACCCTGGTCTTGCGCGGACGTCCGCGGCAAGCAGAGAGCTTTGGCGACTACCTGGGGCGCACGCGCGGGCAAGTTCTCGAAGCCTGGCGCTACCAGGATCTCCCCTTCGAACGCCTGGTCGAAGAGCTGCAACCCCAGCGCAGCCTCGACCACACCCCGGTCTTCCAGGTGCTCTTCGTGCTGCAGAACCTGCCGCATACCGAATTACGCCTGAGCGGGTTGACGCTGTCGTCGTTCGCCGCGCCGACTCTGGAGGAGACGGCCGCGCCAGGCGCCGAGCACCAAGTCAAGCTGGATCTCGAGCTGGCACTGGCGGAAGTGCCCGCAGCGCTCAGCGGCCCCGCGGCGGGTGAGGTCGTTGGCACGTGCGGCTACCGCATCAGCCTGTTCGATGCCACGACCGTCGAGCGCTGGATGCGCGCCTGGCACCGCTTGCTGGCGGCGGTGGTCGCTGCCCCGACTCGGGCTTGGCGCGAGCTGCCCTGGCTCAGCGCGGCGGAGGCTCACCAACTGCGCTTCGAGTTCAACGACACGGCAAGCCCCGCCGGCCAGGCAGCCAAGAACCTGTGGCCGAGGCTGGCGGCGCATGTCGCGCGCCGTCCGGACGCCATCGCCCTGGTGTTCGACGATACGTCCGGGCCTACGCATCACCTCAGCTGGGCAGAGCTCGATCGCAGCAGCGCTGCCCTGGCGCGGCAGTTGCGGCGTGCCGGTGCCGGGCCGGAGCGAGTGGTCGCGCTCTGTATGCAGCGCTCGCCGCAACAAGTACTGGCGCAGCTGGCGATCTGGCGTGCCGGCGCCGTCTACCTGCCGCTGGATCCGGACCTGCCCGCCGAGCGCCTGGCCTTCCTGCGCACCGACGCCAAGGCCGAGTGGTTGCTGGCGGGACGGCGTGAACGCGAAGTGCTGGAGGCCGTGCGGACCCCCGACCTGCAATACCTCGAAGCCGAAGCTCTGCTGCGAGAAGCTCTGCAGGAAGAACCGTCGTACGCCCTGGCGACGGTATCTGGGGTCGAAGGTCCCGCGCACCCCGATCACCTGGCCTACATCATCTACACCTCTGGCTCGACCGGGCAGCCGAAGGGCGTGGCGATCCCGCATGCCGGCATGCTCGACCTGCTCGACACGCTCGAACACCACTTCGCCCTGCCCGTGGACGGTCGCCATCTGCACTTCGCCTCCACCAGTTTCGACGCCTCGATCCTGGAATTGCTGGCGGCGCTCGGTCGCGGCGCCACCTTCGTGCTGGCGGCGCGCTCGGCGATGGCGCCCGGTGTCGACCTGGCCCGCCTGCTCGCGCGGCAGGCGGTCGACGTCGCCATGCTGACCCCCTCGGTGTTGGCGGCGCAGCTGCCGGGCACGGGGGAGGCGTCGATCCCTAGCGCGTCGATCCCCGGCAATGGGCAGGCCGGCATTGCCGGCGTCCGTACGGTGTTGATGGGCGGTGAAGCCTGCCTGGCCGAGACGGCCAGTCGCGTCTCGTCTCTGTGCCGTCTGTACAACTGCTACGGTCCGACCGAAATCACCGTCATCGTTACTGCCGACACCCTGGCGGCCGGCAGCTACGCGCAGTCGCCGAGCATCGGCAGACCCTTGCCCAACAGCAGCAGCCACCTGCTCGACCGCGACCTGCAGTCTGTACCGCTGGGCGTGGCGGCCGAGCTGGTGGTCGGCACGCTCGGCCTGGCCCGCGGCTACCTCGGGCGGCCGGCGCGCACGGCGCAGGTGTTTGTGCCGGATCCGTTCGCGTCGGCAGCGGCAGCTGGTTCTCGGTTGTACCGCACGGGAGACCTGGTGCGCCGCCGCCAGGACGGTCGTCTCGACTTCGTGGGTCGTATTGACCAGCAAGTGAAGATTCGCGGTTTCCGCATCGAGCCGGGCGAGATCGAAGCCGTGCTCGGTGCCCAGCCCGGGGTGCGCGAGGCGATCGTCGTGGTCCTTGCCCCATCTTCCCCGGCTGATGCATCTTCAGCGACCGGTGCATCTTCAGCGACCGGCGTATCCGAGCCGCGCCTCGCTGCCTGCATCGTGCCCACACTGCCGCAGCAACCACCGTCGACCGACGGTCTGCGCGCGGCCTTGCGCGCTCGCCTGCCTGAGTACATGGTGCCAGCCGTGCTCGACGTGCGCACCGACGTTCCGCGCACCGAGAGCGACAAGGTCGACCGCAACGCGCTGGCGAGCTTGCTGCAGAGCAGCTTGCACGGGCAGGGCGGAGCCGGTGCCGAGCCGTCTTCGCCGCAGGAACTGGCCCTGGCGGCGATCTGGCGCGAGCTGCTGGACGTCGAGCAGGTGGGAGTCGACGACGACTTCTTCCACCTCGGTGGGCACTCGCTCCTCGCCACCCGCGTCGCTTCCCGTCTGCGTCGCGACCTGGCGCTCGATGTCCCCTTGCCGGCCCTGTTCGAACACCCGAAGCTCGGCGCTCTGGCGCGCTACCTGGAGAGCTTGCGCGACGGCACTCAGGGTTCGGCGGCTTCCGCTCCGGTGCCACCGCCGCGGCCGGTGCCACGCCAGCCAGAAGCCAGCGGCGAGGTCTTGCTGGCGGCTTCCTTCGCGCAGCACCGTCTGTGGTTCCTCGCCCGTCTGGAGCCCGAGCTGACCGAATACAACATGCCGCTGCCGCTGGTCTTCCGTGGCGCCCTGTCGCCGCCCCGCCTGGCCGCGGCGTTCGACGGCCTGTGTGCCCGCCACGAGGTGCTGCGCACCCGCTTCCGTGAGCAGCAGGGCGAAGCACTACAGGTGATCGAACCGCCGTCCCGGCAGCCGCTACCCGTCGTCGATCTCGGCGGTCTGGACGTTCCGCGGGCCGAAGCCACTGCCGCCGAGCTGGCGGCGCGTGAGGCGGCGCGGCCCTTCGACCTGGAACACGGCCGCGTGTTGCGCACCGTGCTCGTGCGGCTCGACCCGCAGCGTCACGCCTTGCTGCTCGACATCCACCACATCGCGTCGGACGGCTGGTCACAGGGTGTCCTGCTGCGCGAGCTAGCGGCCCTCTACCGCGGCGAATCCCTGCCACCCTTGCCCATCCAGTACGCTGACTTCGCCGTCTGGCAGCGCGAGTGGCTGCAGGGCGACGTGCTGGACGCGCAGCTGGTCTACTGGCGTGAGCAGCTGAAAGCGGTGCCGGCGCTGCTCGAACTGCCCGCCGACCACCCACGCCCGGCGCAGCGCAGCTCGGCCGGAGACAGCCGACCCTTGCTGCTCGACGCCGAGCTGACCGCCGGGCTGAAGGCGCTGGCGGCGAGGGAAGGCGCGACGCTGTTCATGGTGCTGCTGGCCGGCTTCCAGGTCCTGCTCGGGCGGCTATCGCGACAAGCGGACGTTCTGGTGGGCACACCGGTGGCCGGTCGCGACCGCGTCGAAACCGAGGGGCTGATCGGCTTCTTCATCAACACCCTGGTGCTGCGCGGTAGCCTGCACGACGACCCGACCTTCCGCGACGCTCTGCGTCGCGCCCGCGCCACCGCGCTGGCGGCCTACGGACACCAGGATCTTCCCTTCGAGCGCCTGGTCGAAGCACTGGAAGTGCCACGCAGCCTGGCTTCGACACCCCTCTTCCAGGTCTACTTCGCGCTGCAGAACCTGCCACCGGCGACGGACCTCGACCTACCGGGACTGCGTCTCGAAACGCTGTCGTCCGGCGAGCCGCAGGTGCGCGTCGACCTAGAGCTGACGCTGTCGGAGACTCGCGGCAGCAGCGCGGACGTGGTGGTCGGCGGCTGTTCCTTCGCCACCTCGCTGTTCGACGCCACCACCATCGAGCGCTGGCTGCGGCATCTACAAGCCCTGCTGCGCAGCGCGGTCGCCGAGCCAGAGCGGCCGATCACGGCGCTACCCTGGCTCGCCCCGGCACAGCGGCACCAACTGGTGTGCGAGCAAGCCGCCTCGTTGGTACCCGCACGCCCCGCCACCGAGGGCGACACGATCGTCGACCTGCTCCGCCGCCATGTCCGAGAGCAGCCGGATGCCATCGCGCTGGTGTTCGAAACCGCCGTCAACGTCGACTCGCCGCCCACACACCACCTGACCTGGCGCAAGCTCGACCTTCTCGCGCGCCGTCTCGGGCAGGCGTTGCGCACCCGTTTGGAGAGCACCAAGGCCCCGCCCGACGCTCCCATCGGCCTGTGGCTCAACCGCAGCCTGGAGTTGCCGGTGGCGGTCCTCGGCACCTGGTACGCGGGGCGGCCGTATCTGTCGCTCGATCCGGCGTATCCCACCGAGCGCCTGCATTTCATGCTCGAAGACGCACGCGTGCCGTTGCTGCTCAGCGAGCGCACCTTGGTGGAGCCGGACTCCGGCTTCCCGACACTCTTCCTGGACGAGATCTTCGGCCCCAGCGCCGACAAAGCGGCCCGCCGCGACGCAGGGCCGCTGCAGGACCCCGAGCCGATCCATCCGCTGCAGCTCGCCTACGTCATCTACACCTCCGGTTCCACCGGTACCCCCAAGGGCGTGGCGTTGCCACACCGTGGCCTGCCCGACCTGCAGCGCGCCTTGCAGCACCTGCTCGGCGGTGCCCCCGGCCAGCGCGTGCTGCAGTTTTCTTCCTCCAGCTTCGACGCCTTCGTGCTCGATCTGCTCAACTCCCTGGGCAGTGGAGCGACCCTGGTGCTGGCGTCCCTGGACCTGATCCTGCCCGGCCTCGACTTGTTGCACCTGCTCTACCGTCAGCGCACCGATATCGCCATGGTGTCGCCGTCGGCTCTGACGGCCGTGCTGTTGGCTGGCGAGGCGTCCAGCGGCAATGTGCCCTTGCCCTTCCTGCGCTGCGTGGCCGTCGGCGGCGAAGCCTGTCCCCCCGAGCTGGTACGCCGTGCGGCAAAAGGCCGCCAGCTGTTCAATCTCTACGGCCCGACCGAGATCACTGTCTTCGTCACCGCCGAGCGCTTGACGCCGGCTTCCGTTGACAGCGGTTCCCCTTCCATCGGCCGTCCGATCTTCGGTGCCGCCGCCTATGTGCTCGACACCAACCGCCGTCCGGTGCCACTGGGCGTAGCCGGCGAGCTGTGCGCCCGCACCACCGGCGTGGCCCGTGGCTACCTGCGTCGCCCGACCCTCACCGCGCGCGCCTTCGTTCCCGACCCCTGGAGCCCCGAGCCCGGAGGGCGCCTCTACCGCACCGGTGACCTGGCGCGCCGCTGTCTCGATGGCCGCCTGGACTTCCTGGGCCGCATCGACCACCAGGTGAAGTTGCGCGGCTATCGCGTCGAACTCGGTGAGATCGAAGCTCAGCTGAGCCTCTGCCACGGTGTGCGCGAAGCCATCGCGACGGTGCGCGGCAAGGGGCAAGACGCCCGCCTGGTGGCTTGCCTGCTACCCGAGCATCCGGCGGATCCGCCGGCCGTCGAGGAGCTGCGCGCGGCGGTCGCTGAGAACCTGCCCGAGTTCATGGTGCCGGCCACCTACCTGCTGTTCGACGAGTTCCCGCGCAGCCCCAGTGGCAAAGTCGACCGTCGCGCCATCGATGCCGAGGTCAGCGAAGAACTCAGGACCCGCCGCAGTGACGCCGACTACGTTGCGCCGCGTGACGAGCTGGAACAGACGCTGGCCGAGATCTGGCAGGATGTGCTCGAAATCGAACGCGTCGGCGTGCACGACAACTTCTTCGACCTCGGTGGCCACTCCCTCCTCGCCACGCGCCTGATGGCGATGGTGCGCGACGAATTCGAGATCGACCTGCCGCTCAAGACTCTGTTCGAAGGCCCGACACTCGGCGAACTGTCCGTCGCCATCGCCCGAAACCGCTCTTCCGGTGTCGAGGAAGACGAGCTGGAGCGGCTGTTGGCGGATGTCGAGGGACTGTCGGAAGACGAAGTCGAAGCGCTGCTGGGCAGCGAGGATGAGGACGGCGAAGACGGTGCAACGGCGTAAGCCTGCACTTGGCTGACTTTGGCAACTTTCCGACGCCTCCGCTATTATGAGTGCATTCCGTCCCGAAAACTCACTCTGTCCGAGCCAAGGAGGCCGTCTATGAAGATGAATGCGCCCAAGAATGCAACCTGGACTATCGCTGTGATCCTGGGTCTCGTGGGTCTGGTGGGGCACCTCGTGCCCATCGCGCAGGTCGCGCCGTACTCGTTCTGGCTGGTGAGCGCGGGCTTTGTGCTGCTGGCCCTGGCGAGTTTGCTCAAGGGGTTGTAGTCCGGCCGGGAGAACCCGAGCTAGTCTGACCAGCACCTGCCATCGTCGGCGACCTATCCTCGTATACTCACCGCGATGGCGGTGCGCTTCGATCTCGATACCCGTAGCCTTGACCTGAGCGTCAACGACCTGCTCGAAAGCAGGTTGTTGCGCAGCTTGGGCTTCTCCAACCGTGGCGGCTACGAACGGCTGTGGTTGGGGCAGGCGATCCACAGCCGCTACCAGGAAGGGGCGCTGGAAGCCGACCCGACCTTTCGGCGGGAAGTCAAACTGGTGGTCGAGATGATCCACCGTGGCTGGACGGTGCGCATCCAGGGTCGGGCGGACGGTCTGCGCCGGGATCCCGACGGTGGCTGGGTGGTCGAAGAGATCAAGAGCATTCGACGCGGTGGTCAGCTGTCTCCGACCATGCGCGAGCTCTACGAGCGGCAGGCGCTGCTCTATGTGTGGATGCTGGCGCAGCAGGACGATTCTGCGCTGACGGTGGGCGATGGTGAGGATGTCAGCGCCGAGCTGGTGCTGATCGAGATCGGTAGCGATCGAGAGCCGATCCGCGAACCGCTGCAGGCAGACCTGCGCGGTCTCGAGGTGGGCGTCAAGCGGCGGCTCAACGCGCTGATCGGTGGCTTCGAGGCCGAACGCAAGGCGCAGGCGCGACGTCGGCAGGCGGCGGAGGAGATGGCGTTCCCGTTCCCCGATCCGCGGCCGGGACAGGAACGCATTCTCGACGCCGCCGAGCACGCGCTCGAGCACGGGGAACACTTGCTGGTCGAGGCCGCGACCGGTCTCGGTAAGACGGTAGCGGCGGTATATCCGGCCCTGCGCTACTGCCTGAACCACAACAAGCGCCTCTTCGTGCTCACCGCCAAGACGCTGCAGCAGGAGATGGTCGTGCGCGTGCTGCAGATGCTAGAGGCCGGGGTCGACGGTGCGGGCTCGATGAGTGGCGACAGCAGCCGTGAAGGTGGCGCCTTCCACGCCCTACGCCTGCGCGCCAAGGCGAAGATGTGCGCCAACGACCAGCTGATCTGCCACGAGGAGTACTGCCCGTTCGCCAAGGAGTACTACCTGAAACTGCAGACCACCAACGTCATCGACGAGATGCTCTACCGCCACCGTGTGCTGGAGCCGGACGATGTCTACGAAGCGTCGCGGCGGGCGGAAGTCTGCCCCTTCGAGACCAGCCTGGAGTTGAGCGGTCGCGTGCAGGTGACGGTGTGCGACTACAACTACGCTTTCGACCCCTATGTCGCGCTGACGGATTTCGGCGAGGATGCCGACCTGCGCGACACCGTGCTGATCATCGACGAGCTGCACAACCTGGTCGATCGCGGCCGTGGCTATTACAGTCCACTGCTCAGCGCCCGCGCCGCGCGCCTGGCGGCCGAGCGCGTGCGTTTCGGGGGCGAGCCCGTACATCGGCGATTGGAACGTGTCTGCCGCAAGCTGGCGGAGTGTATCGAGTCCGCCGTCCGTGACCGCCTGGAAGAGCTGCCCGGGGGCACCACCGCGGCCGAGGTCAAGCTGCCCGAGGACGACCTGTGGGCGCTGCGCCCGTCCTTCGACGGGGCCTTCATCGACTACCTGGAGTACCAGCGCGAGAACAAGAGCTTCCAGCCGGAAGACCCTTTCGTCACGCTCTACTTCGACTTCCTGCGTTTCCTCAACGGCCTCATGCTGAGCGATGGCAACACCTTCAGCCACTGCGTCGAGCAGGAGGGGGGCGACAGCCGCCTGCGCATCTTGTGCAAGGACCCGAGCCGCTTCTTGGGCAAGGTGATGCGCCGTTGTCACGCGGTGATCGGCCTGTCGGCAACCCTGAGTCCACCCGAGTTCTACCGCGACCTGCTGGGCTTCGACGCGGATCGCGCCGTCGTCCTCAGCGTGCCCAACCCTTTCCCGCCCGAGCATCGCCGCGTGGTGATCGATGATTCCGTAGCCACCACCTACCGCGAGCGCCCGCGCTTCTACGGTCGCATCGCCAACCAGCTCGCCGATTTCGCCGACAGCGTGCCCGGCAACTGCCTGGCGCTGTTCCCCAGCTACCGTTTCCTGGCCGAAGTGGCGCAGTTGTTACCGACCACCAGCAAGCGCGTCCTGGTGCAGCAACGCTCGGACAGCGATGGCGACCGAGAGGCGATCTTGGATGCCCTGCGCTCGTCCCTGTTCAACGACGTGCTCTTGCTGGCGGTGGCAGGGGGCGTCTTCGCCGAGGGCGTCGACTACCCGGGTGACATGCTACGGGCGGTGGCGATCATCGGCCCGTGCCTACCTGCCGTGTCGCTGGAAAAGGAGCTGCTGCAGGCCTACTACGACGAGCGCTTCGACCGCGGCTTCGAATACGCCTTCGTGGTCCCCGGCATGACCCGCGTCGTCCAGGCCGCTGGCCGCCTGATCCGCTCCGACAAGGACACCGGCGTCATCGCGCTGTTCGACCAACGCTTCTTGCGCCACCCCTACCGGCGTCACCTGCCGGCCGATTGGGGTGATGCCGGTTGCCTGGCCGGGGTGCCGGCCGGGGTGGCGGCAGATTTCTTTGCAACCTTCGAAGAGAGTGTGCGTATTGGAAAATGAGAGCGATCACGAGGCAAAGAACGACGCTCCTCCTACCCTCCTCGGAAAAGCCCGCTGACGACAGCGGGTTCTTTTTTGCTCCGGACTCTGGGGTGCGAGGGAGGTTTTTGCTTTTTCTCAGCCTGCGGAGTAAACTGTTTTTCGTCTCGCAGCGTATATAGAGGGTAGAAAGTCGCGAGGGCGAACTGACGATTTCTTGACGGTATATCGTCATACTCCTCTAGCTAGCACGCAGGCGACGACCAAACAACAGAAACGAAGAGAAGAAGGTCGCTTACAGACCTACAACAGTCTCTACGAACTTCTCCTCCTCCTCCTAGGCCCCGCTCCAAAGCGGGGCACTTTTTTGGTCCGGAGTTTGGTCCGGAGTCTTGGTCCAGACGGTCAGTCGTCGCAGACGATCTCGCAGTGCTCGTCTTGCCACTGCAAGTTCAGTCGCACCGTGCCTTCCTGTAGAACGACGCGCACTTGTCCCTCGGGACTGGCCCATAGCAAGGCGGTGCCGTGGGTGGCGGCTTCCTGGACTTGGCGACGTAGGCGGCGCTGGGCCTCGACAGGCAGTTTGCGTTCGCCACGCAAGAGCGCACGTAAGGAACCCAGGTGCCGTCGGCCGATCTGGACCCACTCTGCGACCAGGTCGGTCAGTGGGTCTCCAATCGGTTCCATCGACGAGCCATCACTGTCACCGCCGGGTTGCAAGGAGACGTCGAGCGCGGCGAGCACGCGCGGCAGGTGGCAGGCGAGGCTGTACTCGGCTTCCGGGGCGTCGAGCCCGCGCGGTTCGCCAGCGAACAGCAGGCCGACACCCATCTCGCTCTCGGGGTCGTACCAGATGGCGCCTGAATCCCCGGCGGTGCTGATCTCTTCGTCGTTGGGATTGCCGTCGACCACGGGGGCCAGCATGAAGCCATCGATGCCCAGGCGGCCGACCGGATAGGTGAGAAAGTAGCGGCCGATGCCGACGACGCGGGCGGCGGTCACCGAGGTCGAGCGGCCGGACTTGTGCAGAATCTCGCCCAATCGAACGGGGCGGGCGCCGCGCAGACTGACCTTGCTGCCCAGGATCTGCGGCAGCGCACGGCGGCGGTCGGGAATCAGGGGGGCGATGGCGGCGTCTCCCTGCAGGCCGAGCAGAATGCGCTGCAGCTGCGCGACCTCGTCGCGGCCCCGCCGGCCACCGTCACCGACGCCGGGTTGCAGGATGTCCTGACCGACCTGGCCGTTGTACCCGACCAACACGTGCCAATTGCTGAGCAGGGCTGGTATGCCGGAAGCGTTGTCGTAGACCAGGGCACCAAAGGTGCCGGCCGAGTCGCCATAGGCGCGCGAGATGCTACAACCGGGCTGCAGGATCTCGAGGCGGCGTTGGTGCGGATGTCCCGGAACGGTGGAGGTCGGTCGCCGCTTCTCTGGTGCTTCGAAGCTCGCCTCGACGACGTCGGTTGGGATGCCGTCGAGCAGCTGTGGCAGTGCCTCCGAAGGTTCTAGACGGCTGAGGGGCAGCTTGCGGCGGACGTGGAAGCGAACGGCAATGTCGTCCTGCCGCTGCCCGCCGCGATACTTGTAGCCGACGTCGATGCCGGTGACGGCCTGCAAGCCTCCGTAGTGGTGCAAAGCCTGATGGCAGGCCTTGCGCAAACGGGGTTCCTCTTTCTTGCTCATGGTGGACCTCCTTCAGGCGGCCACCGCTCGCACATGCAGGTTGTGGCCGATGAAGGTCATCAAGTCGCGCAGCTGGTCGTAGTCCGGATGGTGCAGACGGAACCAGGTGTTGCACAGGTAGCCTTTGGACAAGGGTACCGTGGCACTACCGGCCGGTGGTGCATGAAAACGGGTGATCCAGGGACGGCAGTGATCGAGAACCCGGCGCAAGCCGTCGTAGCCGCTGATGCGGCCATCGCGGCTGGGGCGTACCTGCACGGAGCCGGTGGCGAAGCGCCGGCTCGGCCGGCAGCCGGAGCGTCCGTGCAGGAGCAGCAGGGCCCACTCCAAGTACATGTCCATGTCGTTGGCAGTGCAGTATAGATCCCAGATACGCTCGCCTGGCGGTCGCGCGCCGATCTCGGAGAACTTGAGGCCCTTGGGGCCGAAGAACCACTCCATGTGCGTCGCCGCGGTGTCGATGCCGAGCACGCTGATGACCCGGCGCCCCATCGCCTTGAGTTCGTCGTAGCTGGGTTCGTCCAGACGGTTGGTGACCGCGATCTGCGGCGCGATGCCGCGGTCTTGCAGCGCTGTCAGGACGGTGGGGTAGTAGTGGGCGGCGAACTCGTGGACCACCTCACCGCGGAGACTGAGGGTGTCGTAGAACCCCTCGTGTCCCTCGATGAACTCTTCGACCGCGACGCCTTCGTGGCTCGGGTGGGCACGCAGGCCGAGAGCGTCGAGCGCCTGCTCCAACTCGGCCATCGTCTCGACCCGCCGCGTTCCCAGGCCACCGAGGGCGGCCCGCGGCTTGACCACCAGCGGGAAGCCCTCACGCTCGGCGAAGGCACGGAGGTCGTCGCGCGAGGCCGAGCCGAGCGATGCCGCGCACGGCACCCCGGCTTGGCGCAAGGCTGCCTTCATCGCCGGCTTGTCGCGGCACAGCGTGACGGTGCGCACCGACAGGCCGGGTAGTCCTAGCTGTTCGCGCACCTTCGCTGCTGCCAGCACGAGCGCTTCGTCGGCGGTCTCCAGTCGGTCGATCGAGCGCCGGCGTTCGATCCGCCGAGCCGCTTCCAGGACCTGGCCGGCGTCGAGGAGCGAGCCGACCTGCTGGTAGCCGTCGAGCCACAGGCGCAGCTCGGAGTCGAGGTGCTGGACGGGTGTGTGTCCAATGCCGGTCACCGTGGCGCCGGCTTGTTTGAGGCCGCGAGCGAACTGGCGGTAGATGTCGAACAGGTCCGGCCCCAGGAACACGACGTGCGGGCTCATCGCGCGTCCCTTCGCACCTCAGGCTCGCCGCGTCGGTGCAGGCGCAGATAGCGCCAGAGCACGACGCCGAGGGTGATCGCGGTCAAGGGCAGCACGAAGGTCCCCATGACCCAGCTAAAGACCGGCAGGCCTTCGTGCTGTGTCGAATCGAGGACCAGGTAGAGCGTGTAGGCCAGGTAGTAGAAGAAGAACAGCGCGCCTTCCCAGCGGTGGATGACGTGACCGGTGACGAAGATCGGCAAGCAGGCGATGGCCACCGCCAGCATGACCGGGATGTCGAAGCGCAGCGCCGCCTCTGGCACCGTCAGGCCACCGGGGACGACGATCGACGGCAGGCCGAGCACGATCAGGATGTTGAAGATGTTGCTGCCCACCACGTTGCCGACCGCGATGTCGCGCTCGCCGCGCAGACTGGCGATCACCGAGGTGGCTGCCTCCGGCAGCGAGGTGCCGATCGCCACGACGGTAATGCCGATCACCAGCTCGCTGACACCAAAGGCGGAGGCGATCGCCACCGCTCCCTGGACCAGCCAGCGCGAGCCGAGCACCAACAGGGCAGCGCCAACCAGGGTCAGACAAGCAAGGAGCAGCCACCGGCGCGGCGTTGCCCGCACGGGGATCGAATACGCACGTGTGAATTCGTCGTCTTCGTCCTCGCGGGCCGCGGCGGCTCGCGCCTCGTCTTCTCTTCGTTCGCGCAGGGTCTGGCGCCGGCTCTGGATCAGGAGGGAGGCGGTATAGGCGATGGCTGACGAGAACAGCAGCAGACCGTCCAGGCGATCCAGGTTGCCATCGAGCCCCAATACCAGGAAGGCCACGGAGACACCGATCATGATCGGGACGTCCAGACGCACCAGTTGGTGTGACACTGCCAGTGGCAGGATGGTCGCCGACAGGCCGAGCACCAGCAGCACGTTGGCGATGTTGCTGCCGATCACATTGCCGATGGCGACACCGGGCTGGCCCGCGAATCCGGCTTGCAGGCTGACGGCGACTTCCGGCGCACTGGTGCCGAAAGCCACGACGGTCAAGCCGATGACCAGCGGCGAGATACCCGCCAGGCCGGCCAGCCGTGCGGCGCCGCGCACGAACGCCTCGGCACCGCCGACCAGCAAGACGAGTCCGGCCAGGATGAGAAGGACCTCGTAGATCATGCCGGTTGCTCCTGGATGAACGCGACCACCGCCGCCGCTGCTGCGGCCAAGTTGTCGGCCTGCGTACGACCAGAGCTCTTGCGCGGCTTGAAAGAATGATCTCCGTCCACCATCCACTCGAGCCGGATGCTCTGGCTGAGTGGGTAGCGCGGGACTTCCTCGGCACCGCCGAAGGGATCGCGGCTGCCCTGGACGATGAGCGCCGGGGTGGTCAGCGGTTCCAGGTGGACGGTGCGCAGGCGCTCGGGGTGTCCGGGTGGATGAAACGGGTAGCCCAAGCATACGAGACCCTGGATATGGCCGGCGCTGTGCAACTCGTCGGCCAGCATGCTGGCGATGCGGCCACCCATCGACTTGCCACCGATGAACAGCCGGCTGTGCGGCGTCTGCTGGCGCAGCGTCGCGACGACGCCTTCCCAGGTCGCCTCGAGTACTGCCTGTCGATCCGGCGGTCGGCGAGACACCTCGGGATCGAGGCGCTTGCGCAGCATGTAGGGAAACTCGAAGCGCACCACGCGTACGCCCGCCGCGGCGGCGCTCTCGGCCAGGGTCTCCATGAAGGGTGAGTCCATCGCTGCCCCGGCGCCGTGCGCCAACACCAGGATTGCGCCTGCCTCCTGCGGGCCGTTGGAGAGCCAGTGGCGTGCATCGATCGCCGCTTCGACGAGCCCGCGGCTGGTGTCGCTCAACGCTTGGAGTCTGGCGGTCTCGAGGGTGGGTGTTGAACTCATTCGGATTGACTCCTGCGAACTTGCACGTCACCGTCCAAGATCTGGTAAAGCCCGGGCATGATGCGCATCGGTGCAGGGATCTTCTGGCACAGGTTGAGGATGCGTTGCAACGTGAGCGGGGAGGCGTCGGCGATGGTGACGATCACATGGTCGATGCCCAGGGCGGTACCGAGCTTTGGCAGTTCACCGATGGTGCCGAGCACACGAATGCCTCGAATCATCGTCCCCTGCTTGGCCGGGTCGTCGTCCAGGAAGCCCTTGATCGAGAGCAGGCGATCGGGTCTCCCCTGGATCTCCTGCGCTGCCAGAGCCCCCGCGCGGCCGGCACCGATCAGCAGAACCCCGGTTGGCCTGGCTCGCTGGTCGCTGCGCAGCATGGCCCGGCGTTGGCGCTCGCTGCGCTCGTACTGCATGCGGCGGCCGACGCGCAGTGCCAGCAGGCCGCCGAAGGCGAGCAGAGCGTCGAGCACGATCACGGAACGCGGCACGCGCCAGTTCTGCAGCGACTCCGGCAGCAGCCACCAGCTGGCCAGCAGGATGACGGTACAAGCCAGGCCGGCGCGGGCGAAGGCCTGGATGTCAGTGAGACTGATATACCGCCAGACGAACTGATGGATACCCAGCAGCAGATAAAGAGCCAGCTGCAGTACCAGTACGTACGGCAGCTGCCGTAGCAGATTGTCCCACTCGTGCGCGGGGGGCGCGAAGTCGAAGCGCAGCAGATAGGCGAGCAGGAAGGCGCCAGCCAGCACGGCCAAGTCGAGCAGGTACTGCAACTGGCGCAGGTGGCGTTGGAACCACGTGCCAACGGGGATAGCTCCGCTGGGAGCAGCTTCTTCCTGCCCCCAGAGCTTCTCGACCTCGTCGGTGGTCGGTGGCGGATTGCGTCCCGGGATCAGGATGCCGAGAAAGGTGTCCCAGAGTACCTGCAGGTCGCTCCACATCGTGCGGCGTCGCAGGTAATTGCGGTAGCCACGCAGTTTGAATGGCAGCAGGGTCGAGCGGTAGAAGGCGTCGGTATCGCCCTCCAGGGCACCGAGCATCTCTTCCTCGTTGCGCAGGCGCAGTGTTACCGGATCGGTGAGGCCGGGCCGGGCGGCCAACACGTCGCGCCACAGGGGATTGTCCATGTCGACATAGCGCGGTACCTCCGGCCGTGGCCCGACCAGTGCCATGTCGCCCTTGAGCACGTTCCACAGCTCCGGTAGCTCGTCCAGCTTGAGCTTGCGCAGCACCTTGCCAATCCCTGTCACACGCGGATCGCCGCTGGCGGTCAGGGCCGGGTCGCTGTCGTCCACGGTTGTATCCCGAGTGACCATGGAGCGGAACTTGTAGAAAGTGAAGCCGCGACCGTCGCGGCCGATGCGCTGCTGGCGGAAGAGCACCGGTCCGGGCGAAGTCGCGGCTACGAGCACGGCGAGCAGCAGCAGCAAGGGCGTCAATACCACCAGTGCCGCGGCGGCGAGGACGGCATCGATCCAGCGTGGCAGCCCGGGATTGGGGGCCTGCCGAGGTGGAGCCGATGTAGGGTTGGACCTGGAAGCACTCACACGCTTAGCCTATCTCCTCGACCGTGCCGTCATGGTGCCGTGCCCGGGCGTTGGTCGCGGCTGTAGTCTCTGCAGAGACGGCGCAGGGTCGTGACGACATGGTCCAGTTCAGCGTCGGTCATGGTGGGGAAGAGTGGCAGGGTGACCAGGCGCTGCCAGACGCCCGAGGCTTGCGGCAGCAGGTCTTCCCGCCAGCCCAGGGTCTCCTGGTAGTACGGATGACACTGCAATGGACGCCAGTGCACCGAGTAGCCGACGCCGGCCTTGCGCAGCTCCTGGAGGAAGGTATTGCGGTCGATGCGCAGGCGGTCCAGCCGCAAGCGAACGACGAAGAGGTGCCAGGCGTGCAGCCGGTTCGGCACCACTGGCGGCAGCTCCAGTTCCTCGACGTCTGCCAGGCGCTGCAAGTAGCCGTGGGCCAGCCGCTCGCGGTCCTGACGCATCGACTCTGCGCGCGCCAGCTGGTGGATGCCGATGGCGGCGGCGATGTCGGTCAAGTTGTACTTGAAGCCAGGGGCGACGATGCGGTAGTCCCAGCTGCCGGCGGCGCTGAAGCGGCCCCAGGCGTCCGACGACAGGCCGTGCAGCGACAGGGGCCGCATGCGCTCCAGCAGCTCCTCGGAGTCGGTGGTCGCCATGCCACCTTCGCCGGTGGTGATGCATTTGTTGGCGTAGAAAGAGAAGCACGAGACCGCGCCGCTGCCCTCGCCACAGCGCTGCCAGGCATCTTGCTCGGACGCGCGCCAGGCCGCCGGGAAGGCGTGCGCCGCATCCTCGACGATCCACAGACCATGGCGGTCGGCGAACTCGCGCAAGCGTGCCAGGTCGAGCATCAGGCCGCCCACATGTACCGGAATGATGCCGACCGCCCGCGTTCCCGGCGTGACCGGCAACTCACCGCGAGCCAGCTGCTGGAGCTTGCGTTCGGCGTCGTCGAAGTCGAGGTTGAGGGTTACCGGATCGCAGTCCACCAGGATCGCCTCGGCACCCTGGTAGCGCAGCACCTCGGCCGTCGCCGCCATGGTCATGGCCGGTACCAGCACCGCTTGGCCGGGCTGCAGTCCGAGGGCGACAACGCCCAGGTGTAGCGCCGCGGTACAGGAGTTGAGCGCCAGCGCGTGGCGCGCGCCAACGGCTTCGGCGAACTCCTCCTCGAAGCGTTTGACGCGGGGGCCGGTGGTCAGCCAGCCGGACTCCAGCGTCGCCACCACTTCATCGATCTCGGGTTGGCGTACGTCGGGCCGGAAGAAGGGGACCTGTATCTCAGGGGTAGGCATTCTGGTGTGGGCACTCTTGGTTGAGGCTCGAGGGCGGATCGGGAGTACGCTTCGAACCTCTGGTTTGCATCTTCCGGCGTCAAGTTCACGGCAACCAATGGCGCAGTTGCTGCCGCACGTGCCGCCACCGCCGCCGAGGCCACCACGTCTCCTCGGGTGTCTGGATCTCGACGATTCCGGGATGCGCCCACAGCTGCCGTGGCAGAGTTCTCCAACCCGCGCGGCTGGGCCGGAGCGCCAGCAAGCGGGAGCGGACGATCTGTGCGGTGCTGAGGTCGCCGAGGGCACTGCCGGTGGCGTTACGCTCAGGATAGACCCTACGCGCCAGGAGCCGTTCCGGCCAGCGTAGATGACCGGAGAGAGTATCAGCGATAGTGCGATTTGTCGCGTCAGAGGGCCATAGCACTGCGGTCTGAGCTGCCGCCAGCAAGGCTGGCAGCTGCAGGCCCCACGCTTCGATCAGGGGCTGCACATCGTTCTCCAGCTCGAGACCCTCGTCGCGTGCTGCCGCGCTGAGGCGCCGCAGCTCCCACCAGGCGCGCAGCGGTCGCGGGGGCGGATCGAGCCACACGTGGGCAGCGGCGATCACCCAAGCAGCGGCAAGCGTCACCCGTCTGCCACCGGCCCCGAGAGTCGGATCGTCGACCGCCGTGTCGAGCACGTCACGACCGGCACGCTCCGGGAGCAGCCCCCAGAGGCGAAAATGGATCTCCAGCAGGATGCCGCTTTGGGGGCCGAGTGTCAGGGAGTCGGCATAGCCTTCGTCACGCAGGTAGGCGGCGTAGCGCTGGCCGGGGAAGAGATTCTGCCAGCCGGCGGACTGCAGTGCTTCGACGGCGTCGGTGCGGTGCTCTGGAGCGACCAGGAAATCCAGGTCGCTGGTCGGTCGCTCTTCGGCACGCCGATAGATACGCGGTCCGAGGTCGAAGCCCTTGAGGACGGTCCAGGGAATGTCCAGTCCACCCAGGGTCGACATCACCTGTTCCGCCGCGTGTTGGAGCCGCAGCAGGTGGGCGGTGGTACCGAGCAGAGCGCGCTGCCATTCGGCCGGCGGTTCGAGGCCCGCCGCCTTGGAGCGCAGGGCCAGCGCGGGACCCAAACGGTGCTGCTGGATTGTTTCCCAAGGCAGCTCGGTTGCCTGCTGCAGGGCGTGGTGCCGATCTTGGTCCGTGGCTTCGTCGTCCAGAGCTTTCGCCAGCACCTGTAGCTTTCGATAGGCACCGGGCACGGTCGCGGCGATGGGTGTCAAGCTGAAGTTCCCGCCTCGACGTCTGGCTTGACCAGAACTGCCAGCAGATGTGTGCGCAACCACGGCACGGCCGCTTCCAGGGTCGAAGCCAGCCAGGGACTCCACGGTGCGATACGACGCAGCAACGGTGGTGCCAGGGTGATGCGACGCGTGTCTCCGTGCAAGCCGGGAAACAGGTTCCGTAGCTCGCTCCGATCAACCCGCCGTACCGCGCGATTCCCGGGATTATTGAAGGCGAAGTCGTACCACAGCAGGGCCCCACTCGGTGCCAGCACGCGCTCGATCTCGCCGGCCAGCCGGCGGCGTACCGCGTCGTCCAGGATCGAGGTGAACACCGTCGAGACGACCACCAGCTGGAAGGTCTCCGCCTGCCACGGCAGCTCGGCCGCGTCTCCCACACGCAGGTCCGCCGATGGCAGCCGCGCCTGTGCCACCGCCGCCCGCTCGGTGTCCAGCTCGATACCGCACAAACGAGTTTCCGGTACACCCCAGCTGATCAGCTCACCGAGCCAGCCGAGTTCGCCGTAGCCCACTTCCAGGCACAGCGAGTTTGTATCCGGGAACGCGTCGAAGCGGCGCAGCAGGCGTGCTGCCAGCCTACGCCGGCCATCGCGCATCAGTTGCTCGGCCGGATTCCAGGGTGCGTAGAGATCGGTATCGACCTCTTCGCGGCGGCGCCGGTACTCGGCGAGGACGCGCTGGGCTTCACGGTTGGGTTCCGGTTGAGGCATTTGTAGCAGTCTTCCATACTTGCGCGGAGCCTGCATCCAAGGAGTACCGGTGGGTTACGGCGTAAGATGGTCCAATGTGGTCTGCTCGCTGTGCGGCGATGAGAGGAGATGTTCGTTGAGGTACGACAAGTGAAGGCGGCGCGACATCTCGCGTATGGGCTAGTCAAGGGAATCGCGCCCGTGGCGCTTTGGCGTTTGCTGGCCTGGCGCAAGGGCTATCCGGAGCCGGAGATGCGCCTGATGCGCACGCTGGTGCGCTCTGGCACGGCGGTGATCGATGTTGGGGCCTCGGGAGGGCAGTATGCGCTCCACCTGGCGGCACTGGGTGTCGCGAGCCTGCTCTTCGAGCCGCGCGCAGCAGCAGCAGCCGAGCTGCGCCGACGCTTTCTCGGCGGTGCTTGGCTGCACCGGTGCGTGGGGTCGGCCCCGTACATCCGCATCGAGCAAGTCGCCCTCTCCGAGCAGCCGGGAACGGCGACCTTGAGGCTGTTGCCCTCTGACGTCGGGCGAAGCACCTTGGAGGCGGGTAATCCGATCGAGCAGCGCGGGCAGGTCGAGAGCGTCGAGGTGCCGGTGCGCCGCCTGGACGACTACCTCGACAGCGAACCGTTGTGCTCGCGGCCGGTGAGCTTCATCAAGGTCGATGTCGAAGGCCACGAAGTGAGCGTGCTGCGTGGTGCGCTCGGCTTGTTGCAGCGGGATCGACCGTCACTGCTGGTCGAGGTGGAAGAGGAGCATCGGAGTGGTTCTCTGGCCGAGGTGCGGGATCTGCTCGCGGGTCTCGGCTACCGGGGGTCGTTTCTCTGGCAGGGTGAGTCCCTGCCGCTGGATGCCTTCGATTCTGCGATCCACGCGGTGCCGAACACCGGTCGGCGGGATGCCTACGTCAACAATTTCCTCTTTCAGCAGGTCGACTGAGTTAGTGTGGTGAAATACCGCTGGGTATGGTGCCGCTACAGTGGTGCCGCTACAGTGGTGCCGGAACCTGCCCCGCTCGGTCGCCCCAGCGATGGGCGAAGCGCACCAGCCCGACCAGGAAGCCACTGCCGTAGCCGAGATGCAGACAGGCGAAGGCCAGGGGTAGGCGCAGTAGGCCCGAGACGGGCAAGCTGGCGCGGCGCAGGGTCCACAGGGACGCGCCGAGGTTGGCGAGCAGGTAGGCGCCAGCAGCGAAGGCGAAGAGCACGGTGCCGGTCGTGCCGAGCCAGGCAGGAGCCTGCACGACCAGGGACGACAGCGCCAACATCGCCGTGAGCAACAGGCCACCGACGAAGAGAGGGGGCACGAACTGACGTGGCTGCATCTGGCGTGGATGCTTTTGCAACACGCGCACCTTCCAGAAGCCGTACTGGAAATACTGACGCCACAGGCGCCGCAGCGTCGAGCGGCTGGTATAGGTCGAGCGCAGGCGCGGCGACAGCAGCACCTGGCCGCCACGGGAGCGCAGGCGGTAGTTGTACTCGTCGTCCTGATTGCGCACCAGCTCTTCATCGTACAGGCCCGCGCGCTCCAGCGCTCCGCGGGTGTAGACGGGGAAGGCGACGGTGTCGACCCAGCGAGGTTCGTCGACGCCGACACGGAAGGCCGAGCCGCCGACGCCGAAGGGCGAACTCATGGCGGCAGCGATGACACGCGCGGTGTCGGTCTCGGCAACCGTGTCGATCGGGCCGCCGATGCCGTCCGCCGGGGTGCCCTGGCCGCGACAGCGCTCCAACTCTTCGACGGCGGCACGCAAGTAGCCGCAGGCCAGCTCGCAATGCCCGTCGACG
Organism: uncultured bacterium; assembly: GCA_965368975.1. Classification (GTDB taxonomy): domain Bacteria; phylum Acidobacteriota; class Thermoanaerobaculia; order Multivoradales; family JAHZIX01; genus CBDUPA01. Next base: position 124,573 of record CBDUPA010000006.1, read on the forward strand.
CGCGCGATCAACTCGCCTTGCGCCTGCGGGATCGCCAGATTGAGGCCGGTGGGGACGATGCGCCCCGGGTTGTCCAGCAACTCGACAGAGATCGCGGGATGCTGGCTTGCGAGAGTGCGGACGCGCTCGCGCGTGTCGTCGTCACTCTGCCCGTCGATGACTAGCACGTCGAGTTTGTCAGCGGGGTAGTCCTGGGCCAGCACCGAGCCGAGGCTGCGCTCGATGAAGCGACCCTCGTTGCGGATCGGCATCACGACGGTGATAGAAGGCAGCTCGCTCACGCCTCCTCTCCTGGAGGAGGATAGGGGATGTAGTCGCGCAGCTTGGCGCTGGCGATCGCAGGCATGTGGTCGAAGAAGCGCAGGTCGAGGGGCAGGTCCGGACCCAGGGCCCGGTGCGTCTCCCGTTCGATGAAGCGGCGGTGTTTGTCCTCGAAAGCCTCCGAAACCGTGAGCCACAACTCCAGCCGCTTGTCGGCAGTCTCGACGAAGACGCAGCGCCGTACCGAGCCGAGCGGATGAAAGGTGCGCGTCAGGTTGTTGATCGCGTTGGGGTTGATCCGGCGTCCGTTGGGCAGCAGATGGGGCTCGCTGACCCTGCCGGTGATGGCCTCGAGAAGCGGATGCGCCAGGCCACAGGCACAGCTGCGCCGGCTCAGTCGCGCCTTGTCGTTGATCACGTAGCGGATCAGCGGCATGGTGCGCAGCATCAGGTCGGTAACCAGGATCTCCCCCGCTGGATCGCCGGTTTCAGGATCCGTGGCGTCGGGCTCGCGCAGCTCGACGGCGGTGGCTTCCAGCGTCAGGTGCAAGCTACCGGCCGGGCATTCCCAGGCATTGAGGCCGCCCTCAGCGCTGCCGTAGAGATTGCAGCAGGGCACGCCCGTCACTTCCGTGATCACCTCGCGCTGGTGCGGGAAGAAGGGCTCGCTACTGATGAACATGGCTTTGAGTGGCAACTCGCGCAGATCGTACCCATGCTCGCGGCACAGCATGCAGAACTCATAGACCGCCGACGCATAGCCCATCAGGAACACCGGCTTGCGACGTCGCAGGCGCTGCACGTGACGCTCCAACATGTCGGGTCCGAGTTCGAAGGCGGAGACTCGACTGCGATTCATCACCCAATCCTTGAGCCGAACCTTCCACTTCGCCAGCCGGTGCCAGGGAGAGCCGAACAGGTAACCGTAGGGTTCGCCCAACTGGACGCCGTAGGCTTCCATCGCCCGGAACATCAGCGCATGACGGTAGGCCCAGGCGCGCTGATCGCACGGAAAGAGCAACGGCTCGCCGGAAGTGCCTGACGTCTTGTCGAGATAGCTCGGCAGTGGCCCGACACCCTGGGCGCTGACTCGCTCGGGTGTGGCCTGCACGGTGCTGCGTTCGAGTGGCGGAATCTCGCGCACCAGCTCCCGTAGTTGGTCGGGATCACGGACCTCTCGCAGACGTTCGCGCACCGGCGCCAGGACTTCCTGGAAGTGCGGGACGTAGCGGGCCGCGAACAAGAGCTGCTCGCGCCGCCGGCGCATCTGCAGCTCGTACAGCTGGTCCGCGGAGAAACGCTCGGTGCGTCGCACGTCCGTCAGAGCTTCGCCGACCGGTTCGCGGCGCAGCAACTGCAAGCCCAGATAGAGGCGGTAGGCAACGCGCGGGTTCATTCGCGCCGTTCCTGCCCTGGCTGCACGCCGAGTCCGTCGAAGGTAGCTTGCCAGGTGCTCTGGACGCCGGGCCAGGCACAGCGCTCGGCGACGTCGCGGCCGGCCCGAGACAGCTGCTGCGCCAGCTCGGGTTCACGCACCAAGCGCAGTACCGCCGAGGCCATGGCTTCGACATCGCCGTCCGGTACCAGTAGAGCGCTGTGGTCGTTCTGCAGCAGATAAGGGATGCCTGCGACCTCCGTGGCGACCACGGGTAGGCCGACCGCGGCCGCTTCGAGTACGCTGACCGGGGTGTTGTCGGTGTGATTGGTGTTCAGAAACACGTCGTGGACTGACATCTCTGCCTTCTTGCCGGCGAGGTCGAGGAAGCCAGGAAAACGTACCACGCCTCCCAATCCAAGCTGTGCCGCGAGTTCCCGGGTGGCGTCGAGTTCGCCCTTGTCTTGGCCAGCCATGGTCAGCAAGGTTCCAGGTTCTTCTTGGCGCACGCGCTCGAGCACTCGTACGGCCATGGCCGGATTGTAAAGTGGGTGAAAGGTGCGCATCCACATCAAGCGTGGCGGCCGCATAGAGCCGGGGGAGCGGTAGGGATAGTCCTCGAGTGGAAAGACGTTGGGGATGACCCCCACTTCGTAGCCCCAGCGACGGAACTTCTCGGCTAGATAGCCGGACGGCGAGACGACAGCGTCAGCGCGGTCGAGCACGCGGCGCACCCAGCGTGGATGGCGGGCGGCGAACTCGGGCAGCAAACCACCGTGCAACGCCAGCACTTGTGGGATCCCCAGGCGTCGCAGCAGCCAGCTGGCGGCATCGGCGACGGCGAAGGCGCGCTGACTGAACACCAGGACGATGGCCACGTCGAGCTGACGGCGCCAGCGCAGCAGGCTGACCAGGATGTCGAGCACTCGCAGAAAAGGATTGATGCGGCTAGAAGTCAACTTTACCTGGTAGCCAGCTTCCCGGAAGCGCGCCGCCAGCACTTCACCTTGACTCACCACCCAACCCGGGTGCTGGCCGAGCATCGGCCCCACGAGTCCGATGGTCGGCAAGTTGGAGTTGCCTGCCGTCTGGCTGGAAGCTGTTTCCTTCATGCCCCACTTGCCCTCGGTTGTTTCCCGGCGGGCACAAGCCGCTGTCGCAGCCAGCGCGCGAGCTGCAGAGCGTGGCGTGGCCGGATGCGTCCGAGCAGTGGCAGTACCCGACCCAGGTTGCCCCGCCGGAGATGATGCAGCAGAACCTTGAAGGTCAATCCCGTGTTGCGCCGTGCATACTGCTGGTGGAACTTCTCAGCTAGCGTCGGCTCACCTGGACTCGGGGCCTGCAGTTCCTGGCTGAGCCGTTGGAGCCGAGTCAAGATCAGCTCACCTGCCGTATCCACTGCCCATTCGACCCGTCCATCGATCTCGTGCATCAGGGTTGGCAAGATCGCCAGCTGGCTGACACCGTGGCGGTCTAGATCGAAGCCGAAAATGGCACCTTCGCGCTGCTCACGCACGGCGACGTCGGGCTGTACGTGGCCATCTTGCCAATCGAAGAGCAGGTTGCCGAGGTTGTGGCAAACGACGCAGGTGCGCTCCGGTGTTGCTGCCGGCAGGACTTCGATGCCCTGCAGTACGTGAGCATGGTGCAGCAGCACCAGGTCGGCTCCGGCCGCGGCCAGTCGGTGGGTCAGCCGCCGGTGATCAGGGTGGGGATAATCGACATACATGTACCCCAAGTGCAGGGACACCACCAGCACGTCGACCTCGGCCCGTACCGCGGCGGCGGCGGTACAGATCCGATCACCGTTGAGTTCCTCGAAGCACGGTCCAGACTCAGTCTGCTTCTGCAAGGTGCGCGCTGCCCCCAGCCATCCGATGCGAAGGCCCTTGGCGTCCGTCCGTACCAAGCGTTCAGCGTCCTGCAGAGTATCTGCGGCTCCCAGCACGTCGAGGCCGGCGCAACGGACGGCTTGTAGAGACGAGGTGAGGCCGTCCGGTCCGTGATCGTAGATGTGGTTGTTGGCCAGATTGAGCAGGGTGAAACCGTGATGGGCCAGCGTCTCGGCGAAGTCGGTCTCACCCGTGTGGAAGGCACCGCTCGGAACGACCGGCAGCAACGGAGTCTCGAGATTCCCGAAGACCACGTCGCCGCTACGGAGTACGGGCGTCAGTTGCGAGAGCAGTGCTTCCCGGCCGAGCTGGTCAGCAGTTGTGCGCAGGCGTCCGGAAAAGCCGATATCACCAGCGGCCAAGAGTCGTACGGTGGCACCGTCCGCTTGCCGCAGCTCACCTTGCAGCATCGGGAGCCCGGCCGGGGCGCCACTGGACCAGGCGCGCGCCGGAAGACGCTGGAACGATGGGAACTCGTGGACGTGACTCATCTTGCTGGGTTCCAGGGCTTCGGCGCGCCCCACCTCTGGGCAGCAGCCGAGCGTACATGCATGGGGATGCCCGCGGGAAGGATCCATGCCGCCCCGATCGCGAATACGACGCTGGGTGCGGCCAGGCGCATAGCTGCGTGCACCAGGAAGAGCAATGCCCAGGTCGTAAATGTCAGGGACAAGGCGATGCTGAGCAGCGAAGCTCTCCGTCGCCGTAGCCGTTTCCACACCATTCCAGCGAGCAGCAGTAAGGCAATCAGGCCGAAGATGCCATGCTCGGCCAAGAGCCGGCTGTACTCTGTATGCGTTGCCTTCATGCCGAAAGTGCGAGCATGGTAGATCTTGGCTTGTCCGGGGCCGACCCCGAACACCGGGTTCTCGACGAAGGCCATGAGGTCGGCCTCGATCAGCTTCTCGCGGCCGGTCAGCGACGGATCAGAAAAGCGCCTGCCGAGGGCACCATCGGTGAAGGCATTGAGCGCGGGATATAGCAGGTAGATGCCGACCAGGCCGACCAGGGCCCCGCGCAACAGCACGGCGCCTCGGCTTTGGCGGTCTCGCATCAACAGGACGATGCCGACGGTCAGAGCGCCGAAGGTAGTCGCCAGGCCGCCCCGGGAGAAGGTCAAGGCGCTCTGTGCCGCTAGCCAAAGACCGCAGGCGGCGATCAGAAAGCGTAGCAACTTCTCACGCCGATCCAGGAAGAGGTAGATCAGGGCCATCAGTGCCGCGAGACTGAGCGTCGAGGACACCTGGTTGGGACCGATACCGCCCGATGCGACTCGATTCGATGCGCCGCCGAAGTCGAGGCCTTCGGTCGTCAAGGTCAGGCTGGTAGCGACCGCGACCATGCTCAGTGCCGGCCCGATGATCGCCAGGCACAGCAGCTTGAACTGCCGCAGATCCAGCTGCTGAGTGCTGAACAGGGCTGTCAGCACGGCGAGCGCCAGAGGCCCGCTCAGGTTGAACGAAATCTGGCCGCGGTCGAGGTGAGGCAGGACGGCGATCGCGGGTAGCAGCAAGGCGAAGTACACGAGGGGCATCTTCTCGGCACGGGGTAGCAGCCGGTAGCGCAGTAGCGCCAGCATGCCGAGCAGCGTCGCCGCGTACTTGCCGTACTCCCAGAAGATCGAGGCTCCGGCACCGCGCCACAGGACCTCGGCGCCGCTGATGTAGGCGATGACCAAGAGAACGCGCAGAGGCTGGCGCGAGGTGATGACCCAGAATAAGCCGAGTGCCAGCGTGGCCAGCGCGTGGCCCGTGGCCAACAGCGACGAAGCCTTGAGGGCTGGGCCGAGCAGCAGATGTCCGGCCAGGTAGAGAGTCACCCAAACCGTCGGTAGGGAATCACTGCGGACGAAAGCCGCCGAGGCCGGATGCGTCCAGCCCTGGAATCCCGGGGCGTGCGCGAAGGACGCTGGAAAGCCCGGTGTCCGTGTCTGCCACTGTGGGTGGGGTCGTTGCCACCTCGGGTCAGCAAAGTTCGTCATTGTCACTGTCTCCGAGGCCCCAAGCCGGTTCGGCGGCAGCCACGCGTGCCATGAGCTGCGGCTGCGCACTGAGCCAGCAGAAGCGTGAGCGAGTGCGCACCAGGAACCCTAGCGGCCATAGCTGCTTGGCCAGAACTGGTCCAGCGAGGACTGTGATCTGTGCCAGGCCTTGGGCGGCAGCATCACGGGTGGCCAGGCGCACGACATCCCGCAAGTCGGCGGATTGGGCCGGGTCTCCGAACAGCTCCAGAATGCGCAACATGCCGGGACCGTCGGCTTGGGGGACCACTCGAGCGATCAAGGCCCAGGTCGGCTGCGCTCGTGGACCTGCGACATAACACCGCAGCTGCTGCGGCCAGGGCAGCTGACCATAGCGCCAATCGAAGTGGTGTGCGTCGCGTCTCGTGTGCACGCTGGAGGGCAATGGGTAGCGTTCCGCGATGTGACTCAACAGCTGCGGATCCAGCGCTTCCAGGAGCCGTGCACTGCGGGGCTGGTAGCAGCGCAGCCAGCGCCGCCAGAGCAGCGCCAGCGGACTGAGCAAGAAGGCGCCGCCTCGCAGAATCCGACCTCGGACGCCGCGGGTTCGTTGCAGTGGGCGCAACTGCCCCGGCCGCAAGGGCAGCAGTAGAGTCGCTAGATCCTCGCGCACGCCCCATCCGTGCTTGCGATGAATCGCCGCGGCCAGCGCATTCGGCACCCCCAGCAAGAGCTGAGCCCGTTCCCGCACCTCGCGGTCGAAGTAGCGCTGAAGTCCGAGTCCACGATACTCGCGAGCGATCACCAGATCTACCCACCACACCGCTTCTACTTCCTCGCCAGCAACTGCGCATGTGATCGGGATCAGTGCGCAATAGCCGGCGATCTCGTGGTTGACTGTCAGCACCAGACGGTTGTCGGATCCATGGTGCCACCACTCGCCGTGCAGGCGTAAGAAGTGGGCCTTCGCCGGGCTGAAATTACGACGCAGGAACGCGTCAAGCTGCTCCGCGTCGATCGTACTGGCGGTTTGCAGCCGAGGGGGCGACAACGAAGTGGCCGCAGTGGTGGCGGAGTCGGGGCCGGTACTCACCGGTCGACTCTACCACCGCCCGAGGTGTCCACCGTGATGCCGCGCGCCCGCAAAGCTCCGCGGTACAGGCGTTCCAAGTGTGCGGCTGCGTGGCTGCAAGCATGTCTCTTCTGCACTCGCAGGCGGCCTGCCTGGCCGAGGCGACGAGCTCGGGTGGGGTCGAGAAGAAGGCCTTCGATCGCCTGCGCCAGGGCGTCAGCGTCGCCGGCTGGAACCAGGAGGCCCGCGTCTCCATCGCCGAGTAGTTCCGGAATACCGCCGACGCTCGTCGCCACGACCGGTGTGCCGGCGGCCATCGCCTCCAGAATGGCATTGGGTTGTCCTTCACTGTGGGAAGTCAGCGCCATCACGTCGAACCGCGCCAGCAGTGACGTCACATCGCTGCGGAAGCCGGCGAGCAACACCTTGCCGTGCAGGCCCAGGCCGTCGATCTCGGCTTGTAGTTCGGCTGGTAGATCCGGTTCACTAGGCAGCGGTTGACCGACGATGACACCGCGGGCGTCCGGGTGGTGGCGGATCACCTCGGCCATCGCCTGGACGAAAAGTTGTTGGTTCTTGACCCGCCGCAGGTTGCCGAGGATGCCGACCACCGGCGCTTGCGTATCAATGCCCAGACCACTCAGGTCGGCAGGCTGCACGTCGGCAGGTGGTAGCTCGACGCCGTTGGGGAGTACGGCGATACGGCTGCCGCCGAGGCTGGCATCGAGCAGCTGGTCACGTAGCGCTTCCGAGTTCACCAGGAGGCGTTGCACGCCACGCAAGCAGAGAAAGCGGTAGAGTGCCGGCAGACTCCGGATGGCCTCCGAATGCAGCGAGCCGCGCAACGAGCCCCAGCGCAGCGGCACGCCAGCCAACCGTCCCGCAACCGCGGCGTAGGCGTTGTCGTGCACACTCCAGGAGTGGAGTACGTGTGGTCTGAGCCGGCGGCACAGTCGGCGTAGATACGCTAGGCGCTTACGGATGCCGCGGATCTCGGGTGGAAGCTCGATCACGTCGACGCTGGCTGCGCGCAGGGCCTCGTTGAGCACTGGATAGGGCGTCGGGTTGAACACCACCACGGTGGCTCGGCAGCGTGCTGGGTCGAGGTGCTTGAGTAGCAGATAGAGCTGCCGCTCGCTACCACCGTGTCCCAGCTCGCCGGTCAGGTACAGCAGGCGCAGCTGGCTGGTCTCAGTGGGTGCCTGGTCCGCCATCCGCCTCGTCATCGCTGGTTGACTGAGTTTGTAGGGGCGATCGGGTCAGCAGGGTCGTCAGTCGCGGCTCCAGTGTGGCGGCGGCGAAGATATGGCCGGCGGGCGAGAAGTGCGTGTCCACCAGGCCGTGCAACCGTTCGCCGGTCGCCTCGAAGTGTTGCCGCATGGGGTCCGAGAGGTTCACGAAGTCGAGGCCTAGCTCGCGCAGGCGCGCCTCCATCAGGCGTGCCGGCTGGCCGTAATCCACTGCTGCGGGCGACTCACCCAACGCCCGCGCGTACGCCTCCCCGAGCCGCGCGTCGACCTCGACGGCACCCGGCAGGAGCACGAACAGCGCGTCGATGCCGTGTGCCGCGGTCACTTCGTCGATCTCCTGGCACTGTCGTGCCGTCAAGGCCCAGCGCTCCGCCTCGGCCTCACGGCGTAGATAGGCAGAGTCCAGGTGCCGTGCGCTCAGGCCCATCCGCATCAGCAGGTACCAAGCCTGGTTGCGCGCCAGCATGAACAGGTGGGAGCGGGTCTCGAGCGTGTCGTTGAGCGGATACAGCCAGGCATTGACTAGCTCGCCCGGCCGCAAGCTGCGTGGCCAGCGCCAGGCGTGGCGCACGGTGCTCTGCTTCGGTGGGAACGCGTCGCGGCGCCAGGCTTCGATGTCGTTGCCCAGGTAGAGGAAGACCAGCACCAGGTCATAGGGTCGTCCGTCGGCGGGCGCGTCCAGCTCCTGCGCGGCTTTGATCCGGTAGTGACTCGGTCCCCAGCCACCGACACCGGTGTTCACCACCTCGACACCGTCGTTGAACCGCTCGCTCAGCGTGCGTGCCAGCAGCTCCGTCATCGTGTCCTCGGCCTCGACCTGGATAGCCGCCAGGTATGAATCGCCGAGCGCGAGGATGCGGTGTCCGGGCGTTGCCGTGGGAGTTTCACTGGTGATGCGGTAGCCGTGCTCGTCGGTGCGCAAGTGGATCTCGCGCTCGCCGGTGTTGATGCGTGTGTCAATGTTCGGCGTCTGCACCCAGCCGAGCCCGCTGTCGTCTGCCTGCCAGACATCCGGTCGCAGCAGGATCAGCTGCTGTGGTGCCAGCCAGCGCACCAGACCTTCGGCGAGCAGCAGCGAAACGCAGGTCGACAACACCAGCAACAGCAGCTTGCCCGCTCGGCGCCGCCAGCGGCGACGAGCAGACATCTCGGTCGGCTTCGATGCTTCGGGCTTCAGAGTAGGCGGTCTCTGCCGCATAGGATATCCAGACCGTTCAGAATCGATTCGAGCTGAGAGCGCGAGACTCTTCCAACGCGTTCTCGCAGCTGATGGCGATGGAGCGTCAGGATCTGCGAAACATTGGCGACGGAGTCCTTGGGTAGTCCAGTCTTGCGGGATACGAGGAGCACGTTTCCCGGCATGTCTGCCAAAAGGGCATTGCTGGTCAAAGGGACGACCGTGACGGTTGCAAGCTGGCTCCGATTGAAGGAGTCGCACTGGATTATTACCACGGGGCGATCAAACCCTGGACCAGAGCCAACTGGTTCCGGCAAAGTGGCCCACCAGATGTCTCCCTGGCTGATCACCACTCGGTGTTGGCCAGGATTCTGCGCGCCGCTTCGGTGACGAAGGCGTCTGGGCGCGTGTCGACGTCCGCACAGACGGCGTTGATCTTTTCGGTAACCGCGTCCGGGTCATGGCGGGCAGCGTACTCGGAGACGGCCTCGCTGTAGAGCTGGCTGCGGGACTTGTTCATCAGCTTGGCGAGGCGCTCCGCGGTATGGAAGATAGGATCGGGAATGGAGATAGCGGTCTTCATACTATGAGTATAACCGAGAGTTGGGGAGAACTGCCCTTACCGCAGCCCCGGACGGTGCAGTCCGCTCAACTTCGCGGCCAGGTACCAGGGGCGATCCGAATACAGCCCGATGCGCGGGATCTCGTAGCCCTCGACGCCGGCACCCAGCGCGTCGAGTGCGAACCCCGCCCGGTATCCAGCCGCACGTACCGCCAGCGCCACGCGCTCGTCGTAGTCGCCGGTCGGGTAGGCGAAGAGATCGACTTCCTTGCCGGTGATCTCTTCCAGCGTCCGCTTCGAGCCCCCCAGCTCGGCACGCAGGTCTTCGTCCGAGCATTGAGTCAGCAGCGGGTGCTTGACGCTGTGCGCACCGATGGTGATGCCCGGGTTTTTGGCGCACTGACGCAGCTGCTCGGCGCTCATGCCATCGTACAGGTCTTGGGCGATCTCTTCCGGTACGTCGGCGGCATCGTCCCACTTGCGCGCCACCTGCTTGTGTGTCGCGGGCAGCCAATCACGCGGGTCGTGGACGTGCTGTGTGGTGATGAAGAAGACGGCCGGAGCGTCGAGTTCGCGCAGCACGGGAATGGCTTGCTCGAAGTTGTTGGCAAAGCCGTCGTCGAAGGTGAGCAGGATGCCGGGTTGACCGGCGAGGAATTGCCGTGGGCTGAGCAGGGCGAAGTGACGGCGCAGCCAGGTGAGGGCTCGGCGCAGTTCAGCGGCGTCGAAGCTGGGCTGGATGTCCTTGGGCAGGTCGGGGTAACGACGCGAAGCGACACCGTGGAAGGTGATGGCGAAGCGGCAGCGTTGCGTCTTGAAGTGGCGGGCCAGGCTGGTGACGCCAGTGGCCCACAGCAAGAAGGAGGCGGCTTGCCGAAGGATCATGAAGACTCCGTGGAGCGTGATGGTGAGGCGGAGGAGGGAGAGGAAGAGGAGGCCTGCGGTAGTTGCCAGGCGGCACGCAGGTGTTCGCCGATCGTGTCACGCCAGCATTCCAGCGTATAGTTCTCGGCACGCTGGCGTGCGGTACAGGCGAGGCGGGCGAGGCGTTCTGGATCGGCGGTGAGTTCGAGGACGGCGTCTGCGACGGCATCGGCGGTCGCTGCGGGCAGCACGACGCCGGCGGGGTCGGCTCCGGGCGGTTGCAACAAGTGGGGCAGCACTGAGACCGCGGGTGCGAGCACGGGCAGACCGCAAGCGAGGGCCTCGAGCACCGCCTTGGGGAAGCCCTCGGCGACGCGCGTCGGAAAGAGGAAGAGGTGACTCTCGCACAGCCGCTGCAGGAGTTCAGCGTGCGGCCGATTGCCGTGCAGGGTGACGGCGTCGGCGAAGTCGGGATCGCGCTCGCTGAGCTGCAGGATCTGAGCCTCCAGCGCCGTACGGTGGGCACCGTCGCCGAAAACCTCGAGACGTGCGGGCAAGTGCCGGCGCAGCTCGAAGAGGGCTTGGATACAGGCGTCGACGTTCTTGCCGGCACTCAGGCGGCCGGCAAAGATCAGCCGCAGTTCCTGGCCCGGCTTCCAACCTGCCGCCGGCATCAAGGCGGCGAGCTGAGCGCGGCGCAAGCTGGTCGAGAAGATCCACTGGACGTCGGCGTGCCCGGGCTGCCCGGCCGTCTGCGGCGGCCGCGTGCCTCCGCCAGTCGCTAGCACGACGCGCCGCGGGTAGGCAGGATGGGGTTCGGCGATGCGTGGTAGGAGCCAGCCGAGGAAGCGGTCGGCAATCGTCGTGCGGTTGCCCCAGGTACCACAGTGGCGTACGAAGAGGTGCTTGCGCTGAACCAGAGCGAGTAGCAGGCCGACAGTACCGAGGTCGCCGGGGACGGCGGCGTGGACGACGTCGGCACGCCACAAGGTTCGCCACAGGGTCGGCAGGTGTCGCGGCAGCCAGAGCAGTAGCGCCAGCTTACGCCGCCAGCCGAGACCGGGAGGTTCGGGCACGGCGCGAACCTCGAGCGACGAGCCCGCCGTTGCTTGCAGCGGTGTCAGGCTGGCGGGTGCCGGCGTCGTGCGCCGGGTCACCAGCAGGGTGGTGTGCTCGAAGAGCTGTGCCAGTGCGGTCATCTGGAACGGGAAGCCGCCGTCCGTGGCGAAACCGGTGGGACTGCCGGTATCAGGCCAGCACGGCTTGTGCGATACCACGGCGAGCCGTTGGCGGTTCAGGGGTCGCCGTGGCGGGCTCATGGTTGACTGTCCGGTGGAACATTGCGCTCGCTCAACCAGGTATCCAATTCCCAGGCCAGGCGTCGGTACGTCGCGTCGAAGCCGTAACGGCCCTCGACTTGCGCCCGCGCTTTCCGCCCGGCCGTGGCCTGGTGTTCGGGGTCGCTGAGCAAGCGCCACAGCGCCTCGGCCATGCCGTCGTCGTCGGAGGCCAAGAAGAGGCCCTCGCCGTCGATCAGCTCCATGCCGGCGACGGCGTCCGGCGTGGCGACGACGGGGACGCCGAGCGCCATCACCTCGATCAGGCGGCTGCGAAAACCGTAGGTGCCGACCCAAGGACACACGACCGCGTGCATGCTGGCGAGCACTGGCTGGACTTCCGGCACGAAGCCCGTGACCTTGACGCCGGCGTCCTCGTGCGCCAGGGTTTGTAGCTGTGCCGGCGGATGGCTACCGACCAGCCACAATTCGAGGTCGGGGACGTGCTGGCGTAGGCGCGGCAGTAGCTGGCGGTAGCAGCGCAGCGCGGCCTGCTGGTTGTGCTTGGTGGCCAGCCCACCGTAGTAGGCGATGCGGGGTGGATTTCCGGGCAGGTTGGGTGCCGGCTGGAAGGGCCACTCGGCCAGGTCTACGCCCATTGGGGCGTAGAAGCGTGGCATCTCCTGCAGGGCTGCACCGACGTAGGTGTGTTCGTCACGGTTGATGGTGATCAGGGCGTCGAAGTCGCGCCAGGCAGCTTCTTCTTGCCGCCGATACGCTGCCACGCGACGGCGAGTCCAGAACGCGGGCAGTGGTACTCCGAAGAGTTTCACGTCTTGCCTTTGGCGTTCGTACGTCCGCCACAGCAGATCGTGCATGTCGAGCACACTGGGGACGCCGTGGCGGCGCAGCATGGGCGCGCAGGCGTGAGCGTGCCAGTACTCGAACAGGGTGAGGTCGAAGCCCCCGTCGCAGTCCCTGGCGTCGAGAAGCTCTTCGAGCGCCGTCTCGACGCGCCGCGGGTCGAACTCCAGCTGTACGACGTAGTTCGAGGTCTTGAGGCTATGGCGGCGGGCGAAGAGTTCGGCGCGCAGCCGGTGCCAGAGACGGGCGAGCGGGTTGGCCTGGTAGCGTGACGGCAGCACGATGGCGAGGTCGACCAGCTCGGCCAAGCGGGCGCGCAGACCTTCGATCTCGGGCTCCGGGGCGAAGGTCAAGAAGGTGATGTGGAAGCGCTCGCTGAGCGCCAGTAGTTTGTTGCGCACGCGCTGCTGCTGGCCGGCACTGCCCGGGAAGGGCAAGACTGCTGACACGACCAGCAAGTTGCGTCGGGGCATCGCGCGGCTCAGGCCTCGGGTGCGTCCGAGTACCCGAGAGCCTGCCGCACCTCGGCGGTGAGCTCGAGTACACGGGCGGCTTCGCTGGCGTCGACCCGCTCGGCCTGCAGGCGATCGATCGATGGTTCGAGGAACGCGGGCACCTCGTCCGGTGCGAACCAGCGGTGGCTGTTCTGGTCATAGGGAGTGGAGTGGGACCCGTCCGGCTGCAGGTGCGGCTTGCACTTGAAGCGCAGGCGCTCGACGGCACCGCGTTCCAGGCCGGCATGGTGGTAGATCTCGTCGACTGAAGCCAGCGGCTCGTGCACCAGCTGTTCAAAGCGCAGCAGGTGGCAGGCGTCGAAGCGATCAGCATCGTCGAGCATGCGCTGGGCCAACCGGTTGTAGAACGGCGCGAAGGCGTCCGGTCCGGGGCTGATGCCGCGGCGGCGATGACTCTCGTAGAGCGCCACGGGATGGCGCACCAGGGCGAAGAAGGTCGCGTCGGGGTAGACCTCGAGCAGACGCTCGGTGAGGAAGGTCAGTCCGTTGTTGTTCTTGGCCACCAGGCGTGATGCCTCTACTTCGTCCCGGGTGTACGTTTGCCCCGGCGCTTTGATGCTCATGTCCTCGTCGTCCAGTGTGGTCAACTTGTAGCGGTAGAGCACACGATCGAGATAGCGTGCCGCCGCCCCGGTCAGAGGGCGCCGCGGTTGTAGGTGCCACTGGTCGAACAAGCGTGGCTGGCGGCTGAGCACGCGCACCCACAGGCCAGGCCAGGTACGGGCGCGTAAGCCGAAGTAGAAGATCTCCAGCGTCTCGCGCATCGGCGAGCAGACCTGTGGATGACTGAGCAGCAAGTTCCACAGAATGTTGCTGCCACCGCGCGAAAAGCAGTTGAGGAAGATGGGGCGATGATTGAGCACGATAGGTTCCTCTGAAAGGCTAAGGATACTCAGTGCGGCAGGCTGGTGGCCAGTCCGTGGCGGGGATACTCCTGCTGGCGGCTCGAATACCGTTCGAGTGGGTGCCAATGGTAGCGATGGCTCTGCAGGATGTCTCGTACGTCGCGCTCCAGCTGGGCGCTGTGGACCTCGAAGATCCAGGTGGGTCGCACGTTCTGCAGAAGTTCGGTCGCTCCCTCGAGGACGCGGCACTCGGCGCCTTCGACGTCGACCTTGACCAACGTCGGAGGTCGATACAGCGCGGCGAACGTGTCCAGCGTGGTGAGCCGCACAGTGAGCTGCTGTGCGTCGAGTTGCTGTGCGTCGGTCTCGGGATGCTCACTCAAGGCAGCCACTGTCGTCGCCGCATCGGTGCCCAGGGTCAGCCGCGCGCTGCCTTCGCGTTCGGCGACGGCCGCCTCGATCAGCTCGATGGGGGCAGCCGAGCCGGTCGCTACGGCTAAATGGCGAATCCGTGCGGCGTTGGCTGGCAGGGGCTCGAAGGCGTAGACCTGCCCACGCGGACCCGCGGTGAGTGCGCTCAGCAGCGCAAAGTAGCCCAGATGAGCACCGACGTCGTACACGATGGCATCAGGTCGCAGTTGCCGTGTGAGAGCAACCTGGGCAGGTAGCTCATAGATCCCCAGCCGCTGGGCCAGGCCAGCCGCCGGTAGCCGCCGGCCTCGCAGGGGGCCGGCCACGACACGGTCTGTGGGTAGCAAGCGCCGCATCAAGGCCTCGAAAGGGCGGCGGGCGGGACTCCACCACAGGGAGGCCAGCAGACGCTGAGCCAGCGTCGGTGTCAAGACGAGACCTCGGCGCGGACCAGGCGCAGCAGGGCGGCCGCTACACGCCGGCCGCTGTTGCCGTCGAGAGTCGTGCCGAACATGCCGTCCAGGAAGCGCCGGCGCGCCGCGCGATCAGCGTCGGGCTCGGTAAGGCCACGCTGCAGCATGGTACGCATGTCCTCGGGTGAGCGCGCCACCATAACGGCACCGGAGTCGGCCACGGGCCAGTAGTGGTCGAAACGAATGTGACGCTCGTAGCCCAGGCACCACGGCAGGTCGCTGCCGGGCGGATCGAAGTCGAGGTTGATCACTGGTTTGCCGAGCATCAACAGTTCCAGTGTGACCGTCGAGGCGGCGTTGATCCCCAGGGCGGCGTGGCGCAGCAAGCTGGTGTAGGTTGCCAGGTCGCGGCGTCGTGGAATCAGCCGCTCGGCGTCCCACTGCACGGGCGGGAACAGGACATTCGGCAGACCGCGTGCCGCTAGCGCTTTCATCTCGGGGCTGGTGTCCTTGACGTTGACGCGCACCACCAGCTGCGGCTTGACCGGCAGATCCAGCTCATCGAGCAGGCGGATGATCAGCTCCAGATGCTTGTGCTCTTCCGGAAAGTGATGCGCGATAGCGGCCGTGTAGCAGATGTACGGACGCGACGGATCGATCCCCATGCGCCGGCAGGTCTCTTCGCGGCTCAGGTGATAGTCGGGCTGGAAGTGGAAGTCGAACTGCGGTGTACCGGTGACGTGGATGTGGTCCTGGCCGACGAAGGGATAGACCTCGTGCAGCTGGTGGGCCATCCCCTGATGCCACACCAGGTAGTCGTCGTAGGGCACGAAGATGCGGCTGCGTGAGGTCAGGTTGTCCCAGGAGAAGACAAAGCCGGCGGTGCGTTGCCCCAGGCGGTGGGCGACACGCAGCGGCAACTCGCCGGCCATGCCGTGGATGTGCGAGCCGTTGAACACCAGGTCTGGCTGCAGACGCAGCAGCAGGGCATCGAGATCGCGCGTCGGGCGCTGCAGATGGAAGAGTTCCTGCTCCAACGCGGTCAGCGCACGCAGCGCGGCTGGGAAGGTGAACAGACGCGCACCGGCCTTGACCAGCTTTTCGCGCCACAGCTTGCCGCGAGCTGCTGCCCGGCGGTCGCGCAGTTGCCAGTTGTTTTGCGCCACCGCGCTCCACAGCCAGCGGTCGTGGGCGTTCTCGGTGAAGGTGCGCAGGTAGTAGGCCAGGCGTGGGGGAGGCAGGTCCGGCAGCGGCAGGAAGTCGTCGACCAGCTCGCGGAAGGGAGCGACGAATTCGTCGTCATGAATCACGCTCAGTACCGTCACCCGTGCTTGCTCGGCCAAGTGCGGCAGGGTATTCGAGTAGAGGAAGTTTCGCACCGCCTCGCCGCGCGGGATGACGAGCACGATATGAGGACGCTGCTCACTCATGTCGTGGGCTCCTGACGCGCGGCGAGGAGATGATCACAGACTTCACGCACCGCGCCACGTCCTCCGGGCTTGCCGGTGACCCAGTCGGCAGTGGCGAGGATCTCCGGCCGAGCGTCGGCCGGGGCGATCGCCAGACCGGCCCAGCGCAGCGCGTCGAGGTCGTTGACGTCGTTGCCCATGAAAGCGACCTGGGCGGCGTCGAGACCGCGTTCGGTGGCCAGCTGCTGCAGTGCTTCGAGCTTGCGCGTGCAACTCTGCTCGCACGCCAGGCCGAGCTTGCGGCAGCGCGCCGCGACGACCGGGTTGGTCTCGCGCGAAAGCACGCGCAGCTCCAGGGAGCCGTGTTGCTCGGCGTCGCTTTGCTCGGCGTCGCGGCGCAGTCGCTCCAGGCCGAGGCCATCACCGCGGTGGCAGAACACCGCCTCGCGGCCGTCTTGGTCGACCAGCACCCGATCATCGGTCAGCACGCCGTCGAAATCGAAGACGAGGAGGTGAATGGCGGCAAGCCGAGCCAAGGCCGGCGCGGGTGCTGGTATCGGTGCTGGCGCCGACGCTGCCGACTCGCTGCGGACGGTCAGCAAGCGCTCCATCAGCTCGAGGTCCCCTGGCTCATCGACCTGGAAAGAGTCGAGCGGATCCATCGGGTAGATGGCCACCTGGCCGCCCAGGCGGTTACCGTCGCGCCGCAGAATCTCGGGCTTGAAGACGTAGATAGAGCCGTTCTCCAGCCAGTCTTCGCCGATGTCCTGGCGCCGGGGACGGTGCTGGAAGTCGTAGGTCAGCGATCGTGGTACTTCGTCTTCCTGCTGGCGCCAGACGAAGCCGTGCACCGGGCAGGCCGAGAACAGGCTGTCGGCCTGCTGGCGTTCCAGCGTCTCGATTGCGGCGTCGATGGCGCCGGGGCGGCGTAGCGGCGACGTGGCCTGTAGGAAGACCAGCAGATCCGGTGCGTAGCCCTCGGCCGCGAGGACCTCCAACGCATGGCTGAGAGCCGACTCGGAGGATGCAGTGTCGCCGCTCAGGTCGGCCGGCCGATCGATCACTTCGGCCCCCGCGCTGCGTGCGGTGTCGGCGATCTCGGCGTCATCGGTCGACACGACCACCCGATCGACGCGCTGCGCCGCCAGCGCCTGCTCGACGGTGTGCACCAGCAGCTGCTTGCCGGCCAGAGAGCGCAAATTCTTGCGCGGAACTCCCTTGGAGCCGCCGCGGGCGGGGATCAGGGCCAGGATCTTGGCGTGTCGGACCTGGACTTCCGGGGCCTCGGTGGGGGACTGGCTCACGCGTCCTCCCGCGTCCGTGCTTCGTTCTCGTGGCGGCGGTTCCAGGCCAGCTCGGGACGGACAACCCCCGGTCGCTTGGGCTCCAGGTGCGAGCCGACGGCACCGGTGTCCTCAATGTCGAAGAAGAGAATGTTGTTGAAGCGTCCCAGGTGCTTCTTGCGCCCGTCAGCGCCAGCGTGCACCGACACCACCAGCCGCCCGGGGGCCAGCAGTCGTCCCGGAATGCGGCAGCGGTTGACGAAGCGACCGGCGGGGCGCTCGTCGGTGTAGCGCAGATCGTCGGCGTCGTACGTCTCTAGCACTTCGACGCCGTGGATGGTGGACAGCTGCAGGCCGACGCGGTACTGCTGTACCGGCCGCAGCAACTCGTACTCCAGCTCGATGTCGAAATCATGTACCGGGTCGAGGCTGGCGGTGACACCGCGGTCTGGGTGGACCAGGCGGAGCGCGTGCAGGCGAAAGTCCGGTGCATTGGTGTCGTCGAGACCTTCCGGCCATTCGCGCTGACCGCTCTCGTCAGCTTCGCGCAGCAGGTACTGTGAGATCACCTGGTCGGTCGGGCCCTCGGCGACCAGCTGACCTTGCTCGATCAGCAGGGCGCGCTCGCACAGCCGGCTGACGGCTGCCAGATTGTGGCTGATGAAGATGACCGTTCGCCCCGAGCGGGCCACCGAGCTGAGCTTGCCCAGGCACTTGCGCTGGAAACTCAGGTCACCGACCGACAGCACCTCGTCGACCAGCAGGATCTCGGGTTCCAGGTGCGCGGCGACGGCGAACGCCAGGCGCACGTACATGCCGCTCGAGTAGTGCTTGACCGGCGTTTCGATGAAGCGCTCCAGCTCGGCGAACTCGACGATGTCGTCGAACTTGCGATCGATCTCCTGGCGCGTCATGCCGAGAATGGCTCCGTTGAGAAAGACATTCTCACGGCCGGTCAGCTCCGGATGGAAGCCGGTGCCGACCTCGAGCAGTGAGCCGACGCGCCCGCGCAGCCGAACCTCTCCGGTCGACGGTGAAGTGATGCGCGACAGGATCTTGATCAGCGTGCTCTTGCCGGCGCCGTTGCGACCGATCACTCCGACCACCTCGCCGGTTTCGACACGGAACGACAGATCGCGCAGTGCCCACAGCTCTTCGTCGCGATCCTCGGCGGCAGCACGTCCTTGGAGCAACGCGCGCACCCGGCGGGCAGGTGCGCTCAGCGCGTCGGTGACGCTGTCGCGCAAGGTGCGGTACCGGTGCCGGCGCAAGGCACCGATGTGGTAGACCTTCGACAGGTTCTCGACTTCGATGGCATACGACATGTCAGACGACATCCGCGAAACTCTTCTCCATGCGCCGGAAGAAGTAGGCACCGCTGACCAACAGCAGCACCGAGACCACCGAAGACACCGCCAGCATAGGCCCTGGAGCCGTGTCGGTGCCGAGCAGAGCCCAGCGGAAACCCTCGACCACGCCGACCATCGGATTGATGCTGTAGACGGTGCGCCAGGGCTCACTGAGCAGGCTACTGGGGTAGGCGATGGGGGTGGCGAAGAGCCAGATCTGGATCAAGAACGGTATGACGTGACGCACGTCGCGGAACAGCACGTTCATCGCCGAGAGCCACATACCCACTCCCAGGCAGGTAGACATGGCGAGCACGAAGAGCAGGGGCAGCCACAGCACCTGCTGCGTCGGCACGATACCGTAGAAGCCCATCATCACCAGTAGAACGGTGAAGGCGAGGACGAAATCGACGATCCCCGCGGTGACCGACGCCAGCGGCAGTAGCAGGCGTGGGAAGTAGATCTTCTTGAGCAGGTTCTGGCTGCCCACCAAGCTGTTGGTGCAGTTGGTCAAACCGGTAGCGAAGAAGGTCCAGGGGACCAGGGCGGCATAGCTGAAAATGGGGTAAGGCAAGTCGTCGGACGGAATGCCACCGAGTTTGCCGAAGAACAGACTGAACACCACCATCGTCAGCAACGGCTGCAGGATCGCCCAGGCCGCGCCGAGGGCGGTCTGCTTGTAGCGTACCTTGACGTCGCGCCAGACCAGGAAATAGAGCAGCTCCCGGTAGTCCCACATCTCGGCCAAGTCGAGCTGCACCCAGCCGGTGCGTGGACGAATGACGACCAAGGGCGGCTCGGCGGCCGCCCTGGAAGGAAACGCGACGTCAGGCATCGTGGGTCAGGGGCCCGAGGGCGATACCGGTGGCAACAAGGGCTGGTTGTCGTCCTGAGCGATCAGGATACCGCCCCCCGCGGTCACGGCCGCCGCCAGCGGCAGCAGGATTTCCTTCTTCTTCCACCAGGCGATGACGCAGGCTCGGCAGACCTCGTCCGAGCGCAGCAGGCCTTCCGGGTTGATGCGGGTCACGATGCCCGAGCACATCCAGTGGAAGACGTTCTCGCCGCGCTTCCAGTAGGCGGTCTCACCGACCGTCAAGTTCTCCGCCACGCTCTCTTGCTTCGGGGTGAGAGTGGTCGGGCAGTCCGGTGTGACCTCGGTGACCAGCATCGGTGAGCGGGCCACCACCTTGCCGGTAGCGTCGAGAACCTCGGAGTAGTACTCGGTCGGTTCGTTCTCCAGACCTTCGAGCCAGGTCTGCAAGTCTTCGCGCGTCAGGTCGGCCATCCAGTCGCGCTTCAGCTGCTTGCCTACCGACGCACGCTCGCGAATGATGTCCTGGTCCAGGTTGTGGTTCGGGTCGCGGTCGGTGGAGGCTTCCTTGGCGTTCCACCATTCCGCCCAGCTGGTGTCTTCGCCACTGCCGGCTTGGTACTCGATGTCATCGAGCAGGCCGCGGGCTTCGAGGATCTGATCTTCGGCCTTGGGCAGCACGGACCAGTAGCTACCGCCACCCTGCGGGTAGGCTTCGACGTAGTAGAAGTCTTCGACCTCTTCATGCAGGCGGCGGAAGTAGACTCGCACGGAACCACCTGGGGGCTCGTTCTGTGCGTTCAGCGTCACGATGCCGTTCTGCTCGATCGGCAGGCACGTGACCTGGTCGAGGCTGACCGTGGTCTGGGCCACGGCCGCGGCCGGAACGAAGAGGCCTGCGCAGACGAGCAGCAGGGTGCCCAGCAGAAGGGTGGGGAGCATCGAAATCAACGGTTTGCGTGCCATGGTGTTTCCTCCGGTCGGACTCGGCCCTAGATCTTATCACTTTGGCCAGAACTGATGGCCAGACGGTAGCTGTGGATCACGGCGCGGCCAAGATCTTGGTCTCGTAGCGGCTGACGAAATCGGTTCGCTGCAGATTGGGTAGGCAGCGCCGCATCACCGTCGCTGCATACTCGGTGTCGCCGGACTCGTAGAGGGCCACGGCCATGAAGAATTGCAACACCGGTTGTGCGTCCGAGGGCACGCCGCCGCGCTGGAAGTACTCCGCGCTCACCTGCCAGTGCGAGGCGCGGTAGGCGATCTCGGCAGCCAGGTGTTGCGCCTCGGTGGACTCCGGGTGGCGGCTGGCGACGTCCTGAGCCAGCTCGAAGGGGCGCTCCAACTCTTCGCCGCGGGAAGCGAGCCGCATCTCTTCGCGTGCGCGGCGCAGCTGCTCGCGGTCAGCTGGTGACAGCGGTGTGGCCCGGGGCACGGCGTTGGCCGGCTCGACATCATCGTCGTCGGCCGCGCGCTCGGCGCCGTCCGCGGTGGGGCTATCGGTGTCCGGCGCTGGCGCCTCACCGTCGTCTAGGGAGGCTGGCAAGAGCGGTCGGAAGGTCGGCACGGCCTGCAGCGTGTAGCTGGGCATCAGCTGGACGAGGGTTCCTTCGAACCGGTTTAGTAGGTCGCGCGGCAACTGTACACGCGTGTAGACGCGGAAGCGTTGCTCGACTTCCAACAGCCGCCGTGCCGTGGCGCGGAAGGCCTCCTGATCATTGGCGTCGGCCTGCGCCAGTCCCAAGCGGATCAGGCATTCGGTCAGCAGCGGCGGTTCTTCCAACATACCGAAGCAGGCGAGGCGCAGAAGTCGCTGCGCCGCGCTGGTATCCCCGCGGTGGTAGGCGTCGCTGCCATTCTGCAGCAACCGCTGGTAGAACGGGTCGACCGTCGCGCGAGCCGGGCTGGCCACGGCCATGCCCGCGAGCAGAAGCGCGAGAACGAGAACGCTCAGGGCAAGCGGCCGCGAGACTCCCGTACGCGAGATGAGGGCGCCTGGAGCCGTGTGGTGGTTCGTCGAAGGCTGATTCATGAGTCTTGCTTTGGTCGCGTTTGTGGTATCGCCTCTACAGTGCGGTCAAGATACCGACCCCAGAGGCCTGTTTTCGACCACACAGCGGGGGTTGTCCTCGGTGAGTATGCGGGCCAGTTCCGGGCCCCACCGGTCGTGAATGCGGTAGACCGCTGCCTGGACGCTCGGTGGACGTCGCGTCAGGCCGTGACAATCACTGGCCAGAAAGTGCCCCAGACCGGCGTCGAGTATGGCTTCGGCAGCCTGCATCGGTCGCCGGCCGAAGCTGCCGACCACACTCATGGCCGTCAGCTGTAGCGTGGCGCCGAGGGACACCAGGTGACGCAGACGAGGGAGATCTTCTGCCAGCCAGGGAAGCAGTTCCGGGTGTGCGAGGATCGGCCGCCAGCCAGCTACGTGGAGCTCGTGGACGATGCTCTCGGGTCGTGGTCCCAGTCCCGTGCGGGCAAATTCAATGAGCAGGTATCGGCTGTCTCCGAGGGGACGGATGCCGCTGTCGGGCCAGCGTTCGAGGTCTTCGAGTAGCCCATCGTCGACCCGGATCTCGGCACCGGACAGGATGCGGAGGCGATCCCCCACGGCTTCCTGCAGCTGTTGCGTCAGGTCCCGCAGGTGCTGTCCGTCGCCATTCCACCAGTGCGGATGGCGCTGGTGCGGGGTGGCGAACATCACCTCGAATCCGTCGTCGGCAGCGGCCTGGCACATCGCCACGGCTTCCTCCAGCGTCTCGGCACCATCGTCGATGCCAGGTAGGAGGTGACCGTGAATGTCGATGCGCCGCCGGGCCTTGGGAGCGCTGGAAGCCGGGAGTTCCGAATCTCCGCTGACAGTGTGCGCTCGAAGCATCAGGATTCCGTCAGGCCGCAGAGCTGCGTGCTGATCCGCGTGATTGGTCCCGAGTCCGCTTCTCATCAGCTTCCTGGCGGCCGTCGGGTCCGTAGCCGTAGTAGAGATACTTGCGGGCGCGGTAGCTGCTGCCGGTCGGACGGTGGCGGTTGAGCACGGCACCCAGCAGGCGCACGCCCGACAGCGCCAGGCGCTGGTGCAGCGTGCGCGCGGCATCGCGCTGCAGGCGACCGGCGCGGCAGCACAGCACCATGCCGTCCACCAAGTAGCCGATCAAGGTGGCATCGGTGACCGCCAGTGTCGGAGGCGTGTCGATCAGCACGAAGTCGTACTGCTTGCGCACGTGGGCCACGAACTGACGCATGCGTTCCGACGCCAGGAGCTCGGAAGGGTTGGGAGGAATGGGGCCGGACGGGCACAGGTAGAGGTTCGGCACCTTGGTGCTGAAGAGGGCGTCGCGGGCCTCGGCCGTGCCGGTCAGGTAGTTCACCAGTCCCTTGCGGTTGGAGATGCCGAAGACCTCGTGCTGCCGTGGCTTGCGCAGGTCGGCGTCGATAATCAGCACGTTGCGCCCGAGCTGCGCCATCACCACCGCCAGGTTGGAGACTGTGGCGGTCTTGCCCTCGCCGGCTTCGGCGGAGGTGATGGCGATGGCGCGCAGCTCGTCGGCGGTCGACAGCAGCAGCGCGGTGCGCAGCGACCGGTAGGCTTCGGCGACCGCCAAGCGCGGGCTGCTGTGTGGCAGTAGCTCGATCTGTGCCGGCAGCTCGTCTTCCTTGTCTGCCGTTCGTCGGCCTTTACGGCGCTCAGGACTCTTGGACGTCGAAGGCTGGCCGTAGCCGTAGGAATAGCCGTAGTTGTAGCCGTAGCCGCCGTCCTCGCTGTTGACGTCCGGTACCACGGTGAGGGTTGGCACGTGCAGCAAGCGTTCCAGCTCGTCTGGGTTCTTGACGGTGCGGTCCAGGTACTCGATCAGCACCGCCAGGCCGAGGCCCAGCAAGAGGCCGGCAGCCAGACCGAGCGTCAGATTCTTGCGCAGCGACGGCCGGAACGGGCCGCCGGGGACCAGTGCCGTGTCGATAATTCGCACGTTGGAGTCTCGAGTGTTCTGTAGGCGAACGGTGACGTCAGTCTCCGATTGCCGGCGCAGCAGCTCGTTGAGCAACTGGCGCCGCGTGTTGACCTCGTCTTCGAGATTGATGTACTCCAGCTCAGTGGACTTCTGGTCCAGGCTGCGTGCCTTGAGCGTCTCGATTTCCTGCTCCAGCGCCCGTTCCTGGCGCAGCGCCGCCTGGTACTCGGCGCGGGCCGTCTCGCGAGCCTTCTGAGCGTTGTCCAGGATGGTCGAGTTCAGCGATTGACGGGCCTTCTCGATGCGTCCTTTCAGCTCGACCATCTCCGGCCATTCTTCCTTGAAGGTGTTGAGCCGGGCGTTGTAGTCCTGCTCCAGCTGGAGCACCAGCGAACGTTGGGCGCTCACCTCGCCGCCGCTGTACTGATCGGCGACGTTCTCGGCCGGGCTGGCGACGCGTTCCTCGTACAAGGCCTGCTTCTCGATGCGCTGCTTCTTGGCCTCGATGTAGTCTTGGTTGAGAGCGCGCAGGCGCTCGAGCGTCACGTTGGAGGCCGGATCGAGCGCGATGTCCGTACGTCGAGACAGTGCTTGCAGTAGCTGCTCGCGCTCGGCGATCTCGCCCTTCAGCGTCTCGACCTGCTCGCCGAGAAAGGATGAGGCGCGTCCCGCCGTCTGGAAGCGCGTCTCAATGCCCATGTCGATGAAGGCTTCGGCGAAGGCGTTGGCCAGCCGCGCCGCGCGCTCGGGATCGTTGGCGCGGTAGGTCAGTTCGACCAGCTGCGTTCCCTCGATCCGGCGCACGCCCAGGCCGCCGCGAATCTGGTTGGCCACGCGCGCCATCTGTGCCCGATCCGCGGCCAGCGCATCGGTGGCCAGGGGATCGTCGTTCAGGTCGGCATCGGTGGTTTCCGTGTCGTGGAGGGCGACCGCGCCAGCGTCGTCCAAGCGCAACTGCCGGACCACCCGTTCAGCCAGGCCGCGACTCTGCAGCAGGCGTTCCTGGGTGGGGTAGTACTCCATGTTCCACCAGTTGTCGAGCCAGGGACTGGCGTTGCCGGTCAGCGGCGACAAGCTACGCCGTTCGAGTTGCAGCAGGGCGCGCGCCTGGAAGGCCTTGGGAGTGATGAAGAACTGGACGATGCCGATGCCCAGGCACAGCAGGCAGACCAACGTCACCAGTCGCCAGTGTTGCTGCAGCTTGTGCAGATACTCCTTGATGTCGAACTCGCCCTCGCCGAAGTCTCCTGTGTCCATCATTCCCGGGGGCATCAAGGCTGGTGGCCCCATTCCAGGCGCCCCCATTCCAGAAGTAAGGGCTGGGGGGGCCTGGGCACCGAACTGCCAGCCCGGTCCGGCTCCCGGAGGCACGGCCCCCGGAGGGTAGTTGCTTGGCATCTCACCGGAGCCGACCACCTCGGCGGAACCTGCAGGGACGGCAGGAATCTGGATCGGACCCGTACCGCTAGTCGAGAAGCGTTGACTCAAAAGAACGACTCCTTGACGATCACCACATCTCCGTCGCGGAGTTTGAAGTCCTGACGCTTGCCAGAGATGATGTCCTTGTAGTCGAGTTGGATTTCTTCGTCCGTACCGTCCGTGCGTGCCCGCTTCACCGTTACCTTGGAGGAGGCGCGATCACTCAGGCCGCCGGCACGCGCGATGGCGGCCAGCAAGGTCAGGCGCTCGTTGCTCTTGAACTCCATGGCACCGGGACTCTCTACCTCGCCCAGGCAATAGACGATATAAGTGGCGGTCGCCGGGACGTTGATCAGGTCGTTGGCGAAGATCGGGATGTTGAAGTTGGGATCAGCGTGCACCAACAAGGCGTCGACCGGGATCTCGATCTGATCCGAAAGTCCGTTGTCCGAGCGGCGTAGCACGTAGAGCACCGGGCCGTGGTTCTCGGCCAGGCCGCCGGCGGCGGTGAGTGCTTCGATCAGGGTCCAGCGTCCGGGAAAGGCGAGATCGCCCGGCTGCTGGACGGCACCGATCACCGAGATCGGGCTGGAGCGGAACTCCCGTACCTGGACGGACACGGTGGCGCGCTGGAAGTAGCGCTCCTCGAGAATCTCTTTCAGCCGCAGCCGTAGCTGGTCCGCGGTCAGGCCCTGGGCGCGCAGCTCGCCGACCGGCGCGAAGTTGATGTTGCCGTCCTCGTCGACACGCAACTCGCCGTTCAGGTCCGGCACCTCGAAGACCCGGATTTCGAGCAGATCCTTGGGGCCGATGCGGTAAGTGGCGCCTATGTTGGCCGCCACGGGGATCTGAGCCTTCAGTGCTGGCAGGACCAGCAGGGCCAGCGCACAGAGCGACAGCGCTGTTGTCAGTGCTGCCGTCAAGCTCCGGGATTGCGCAGAAGGTCTCGTCATGGCCAATCCACTCCACCGAGTTTCAAGGAGATGCCGGTGATGATGCGAGTCACCGATCGGTCCAGGCCGGGAAGGTTCGAGTCGTACTCACTTTCCGTGGCTCCCAGGCGCAGTGTCAGGGAGTCGGTGAGCTCGAGCTGAGCCACGGCACCAAACGACATCGTATCGTCTTGGCGGGCGGCAACGCCAATGCGGCCCAGTTTGGCCGTGTAGTCGTGCCGTCCTTCCTCGATGTAGAGCTGCAGGTTCGACGAGCTGCCGAAGGTGAAGACCAGGCTGACGCCGGTATTCTCGCGGGTGAAGTACGCGTAGTCGTTGGCTGCCGAGTAGGACGGGGAGCGTTCACCGTAGACGGCCAGTTGCAGCCGCGGGCGCAGCTGGTAGTTGATGCGCAGGACACCTTCCAGCTCGTCCTGGTAGGGCGTGAAGCGGGATCCGATGCCGTCCGGGTCGAGGGAGCGCAGCACGGCGTCGAGCCGCACTTGCAGCCGCGCACCTTCGTAGCTGGCGTCCAGGAAAGGGGAGCTGCCCTCGTTCGACAGGCTGTTGGTGGGATCGCGGAACTCAGTTTCCACGCGTTCGACACCGGCGCCGATGCGCAGCTGGTCGGACACATGCCAGCGTAGGCCGGTGCGGAAGACGTCCTCGTCCCTATCCAGCACGTCGAGGGATGCGACGCGCTCGTCCAACTGGTCGACCAGGTTGCGGTAGCTGCTGAACGAGATACCAGTGAACAACCAGAGGTTGCGGGTCAAGCCGACTTCGACCAGGCCTTGTTGGTTTTCGCGCCGCGACGTGATCTGTTGCAAGACCTCCGGTGTGACGAAATTCTGGCTCTCCTCCCAGTCGCCCACCAGCTCCAGCACGAAGCGGTTGAAGTGGCCGTAGTACCCCGCGCCGTAGCGTCCGTTCCAGCGTCGGTTGCGCTCCAGGTCCTGCCACCAGACGTACTCCGGGAGCGCGTGCGCGGCCAGTATCGACTTGCTGCCGAGTGGCAGGAAGCCGCGCAGGCCGGCGCTGATGGTGAGCGTGAAATCACTCACCGCCTCGTCGTCGCGGGTGCCGAACACGTTGTCGACATAGCTGGCGTCGCGGATCTCTAGCGACGGTGACAGGCGGAAAGCGCCCAACTCCCAGGGGGCCTTCCGTACTGCTTCCTGCAAGCGCTCGCGGCGCTCCTCGGGCGTCTGAGCGAGACTGCCGGGGGGCGTATACTGCTGCAACTGAGCACGGACCTCGCCGCTGGCCCACAAGCAACAGAACAGGCCCAGCAGGAGAACGCCGTGCCGTTGGATAAAGTTCACTTTCATGAGTCGTAAGCTATCACGATCGTCACGCGGCAGAGGTTTGTCGCGGTCCCGCAGGCCGCGCACTACGGGTGTTTTCCGCGTCCTCGGCTTGTGGTCAATCCGGGTCTGGCCCCCTGAGCGGTATCGCCGGCATGCGGTCTTGTTGGCCGCGGTCCTGGCCTTGATGGTTGTGGGGTTCGCTGTTCCCTTCGGCGGTGTCCTACGTGGGGCGTTGGTGGTGGCGCAGCTCCTCGCCTTCGTGACCGCCGCCTGGGTGCTGCTGGCGGCGCGCCGCCTCGCACACCTGCGGCCGGTGGCCTGGCCTGTCGCTGCACTGCTCGCCTTGGCTTTGTTCGGTTTCCTACAGACCCTACCGTTGCCGGGAGCGGTGGTCGAACTCCTATCCCCACGGCACGCTGAACTCTATGCCGAGGTGGGGCTCGATGCTCCCGGCATGGGCGCCAGGAACATGGACGCCAGGAGCAGCTTGGACGGTGGCCCCTGGCCGACGCTCTCCGTCTCGCCGCGGGCCAGCCGAACGACAGCCCTCCATATCCTGGCGCTGGCCGCGCTGATGCTGGCGGCAGGCTGGGTCGGACGGCACAGTTCGCATCGACGACTGCTGGTGCTGGCGTTGGCGGCGTCGGCACTGTTCCAGGTCTTCTACGGCGCTCGAGCCTGGCTGGTGCGCTCCGATCACATCCTGGGCGTCGAGGTTCTCGGCGATGCGAGTCGTCTGCGCGGCACCTTCGTCAACTCGGACCATCTTGCCCTGTACCTGGAAATCGCTCTGCCGGTCTTGCTGGCGGTCACCTTCTGGGGTTGGCGGCAATGGCATCGGCAGGAGAACCTGGAACGACGTGTGGCGCAGGTTGCGGTGCCTGCACTGGTGTGGGTTGTGCTGTTCGTCGGTCTCGCCTTCAGTGGTTCGCGTGCCGGTCTGCTGGCGGCGGCCGCTGGCTTCGTGGTGCAAGTCGTGCTGTTCGTCATCGGCTGGGGTCGACGCCGGGGTGTCAAAGGCTTGATGCTAGGAGCCTTTGTCGGGCTGGCGGGAATCCTGGCCGTTCTGGCGACGGGCGCGCGCGAAGGCTTCGGCCGTTTGCTCGGTACCTCGACCTACGAGGTGACCTGGAATGCCCGACTCGACACCTACCGAGCCTCCTGGGAACTCTGGCAGCAATTCCCTCTCACGGGTACGGGACTTGGTACCTTCAGGGAGGCGTTCCCGCTGGTCCAGCCGAGATCCTTGCCTGGCTGGTGGTGGCACGCGCACAGTGATGTGCTGGAACTCCTGGTCACTGGCGGTCTGGTGGCCGTGCTGCTGGCCGGTGTCGGGCTCTTGGCGCTAGTGCTGCGTCTGCTGCAGGTCCTACGCTGGGGAGGCCGCAGTGAAGAACGCGCCGCTGCCGTCGCGGCCTTGGGCGCCCTCACCTCGGTGCTGCTGCACGAAGCGGTGGATTTTGGTCTCACCATGCCAGCCAACGCGTTCACCCTGGGCGTTCTGTGCGCGGCTGCGGCGGCCGTCCGTCTGCCGGGGGACGCAGGGGAGAGATCTCCTGACGCGGCTTACTGAAGCTGCAGTGTGCCCGGCTGCCAGCCGCCGCCGGCCAGTCGCTCCAACTCCAGCACATGCGTCTCGGACGCCGCCAACGGCGCGGGCAACTGCAGGCGCACCTGCCGTCCGGAACGGGCAATGACAGTGTCGAGGATGTAGCCATCCAGGCGCACCTCGATCACCGCGCCCACCGGGCTGACGGTGCCGAAGCTGAGCGTCAGGCTGCGAGCCTGATCGCGAGTCTGATGGGTGGCCGGTTGCTGATCCTGCCAGGCGAGCGAGAACACTTCCCCTTCTTGACGCCATGCCTCGGCGGGCCATCGATCGCGATCGAACCTCGCGAGTTGTTGCTGTACGGTGGCGAGCCGGTCGGCGTCGTCCGCCGCGCGCGCCCAGCGTTCTTCCGCTTTCAGGTACGCCAGCCGCGACCGCCAGCTGTCGGCGACACGGTCGAGTGCCGCGCGGGCCAACCCTGGCTGGTTGCGCGCCAGCAGGAGATTCGCCTTGGCGATCAAGTAGGGGGCCCAAGGTGTGGTCCAGAGTTCGGCGCCCGCGTGACCTTCCAGCTGCTCGGCGACCGCCAGTTCGCCGCCCACGGCCATTGCCAGTGCCGCGCGGTCCGGCGGTAGGTCGTGGGTCAACCCAGCCATGCGCAGGACAACGGCCGGAGCCACCGGCAGTGGCCGCAACAATGCCAGGCGCAGCAAGCGGTCGAGCGGGTCCACCAGGGCCGGCACCCGGTTGGCGCCGGCCGGGCTGCGCGTGATCGCCTGCTCCAGCCGCTCGTCGTCGCGCGGGCTCGCCGGTCGCAGCTGGATGGCCACGTTGAGGAACTGGCCCCGCGCGCGCCGCAGGTCGCCGCCCGCGCGTCGTTCCTCGGCTTGCTCGAGCTGCGCGTCGAGGAAGCGGCTCAGGGCGTCGAGGTAGTGCCTGTGGGCGTCCAGGTAAGCGGTCCACTGGTGATCGGCAGCGTAGATTTCTTGGATGCGCTGCCAGTTCTCCGGTCGGTCCGGAATCACCTCGAAGGCCTCTCGGCGACTGGCCGCTCGCTCCAGCCAGGCGGGAATCAGGGCATCGAAGAGCGCGGGTTCGAGCAAGGTCCGGTGGAGGATCTCCCGTGCATGCTGACGCCGGTCGGCCGCCAGCATCGGCCACAGCTCGAGGTAAGCGGAAGCGAGGAAGCGCGTTGGCTCCAAGGTGCCGGGTGCCAGCTCGATGCTGCGCTCCAGGGGTTTCTGCCAAGCTTGTGACTGCAGGATCAACCGCTCGTCACGGCGTAGCGTCCATTCGAGGTAGGTGCTGGCGCCGAGGGCCCAGTGCACCTCCCAGGCGCCCGGCAGACGCGGCGCGAGATCCTCGGCCAGCTGGTGAGCTCTCTCTAACTGCTGGCTGTATTGCTCGGCGTCGGCGGTCCGGTGCAGGATCAGCTGCCGCAACAGGCGCACTCGAGCCCGCGTGCTGTCGCGCTCCCGGTACAGCTGCTGCCGCTCACTCGCCCCGACCTCCAGTGCCTCGGCTTCCGCCACCACCTGAGCGCGGTTGGTGACGTAGGCCTGCCATTGAAAGACCGCCAGCAGAGCCCCCACGGCCGCGAGGGCGACGAGGACGAGGCGGGTGGGCCGAGCGTCGTGCATGGTGTCGGTATAGTAGCTCAACGAAACCTCGATCCCGCCATGCCGCCCATCCCCACTCCCGCAGCCAGCCGCAAGACCCAGCAAGCCGCCACCTCGGGCTCGCTGCGCGGTGCCGTCCTGTGGGCGCTGCTGATCTTCGTCCTGCTGTCGATCCCGACCGGCCTGGTCGTGCCGTCTGGTTCCGGGCGCTTGCTCGACTTCCTGCCCGACCTCGTCGCGGACACGATCCGCCTGCTCGCCGACAAAGCTGTTCACGCAGTGCTATTTGCCGGGCAGGCTCTGTGGCTGCGCCGTGCCGGCTGGACGGCCGGACGCGCGGTGCTGTGGAGCGCTGCCTACGGCGCCGCGACCGAGCTCTACCAGGCACTGTTGCCGTTCCGTTCCGGGGACGTCTACGACCTGCTGGCGGACATCCTCGGCGCGCTGCTGGCGGTCTGGTGGTGGCGCCGGCGCGACCGTTGAGCTGATACACTGCCAACGTTCTCCAGACACAAGCCGCTCAGAGCAGCGAACCCAGGACGCATTTTCGGAATCTCCAGAACCGTGAGCCCTTCCAAGAAAAGCCCTTCCAAGAGCAAGTCCCGTCGGGCGCGCGATCGCGCCATCGCGATCAACGCCGCGCAGGTCGCCGAGTGGTGTCTCTGGCTGCTTCTTCTGCTGCTCTGGATCGTCCATGATCGCCAGCTCAAGGACGCCTTCCGACTGCCCAAGCTGCAACTGGCGGAGACACTGACCCTGGTATCACTGGTCCTGCTGGCCTGGCACCTGCGGTGCGCCGGCCGGATCGAGTGGCGTCAGTTGCGCGGCGTGCCGGTCTTGCGGGCCACCCTGCCTCTGTTCGCCGCCGCCTTGCTCAGCGCTGCCGCATCCGACTACCCGGTGCACACGATGACCGCCTTGGCGTCCCTGGCCATCGCCCTCGCCGCGCTCGTTGCCTGGAGCCTAGGCTTGCCGCGTCCGCGCCTGGAGCAGTTGGTACACGGCCTCATCTGGCCGGCTGTCGGCCTGGCGCTCGTCGCCATCCTGCAGTTCCACGACCTCTGGCGCCCCTTCGACTTTGCCGGCAATGTCGAGCAGGAGCGCCTGGGCGTCACGTCCTTCGCCGGCAGTGCGGGTGACCTGGCGATGTTCCTACTGTTGCCCTGCCTGGTGGTACAGGAACGCCTGTTCCGTCTCTGGGGTGGTCGTCGAGGGGGCAAGCACAGTAGCGCGCTGGTGCTGTGGGCCGTTGCGCTGCTCCTGTGCGTCTATGGCCTGGCGGTGAGCGGCACCGTCTCCGCGCTCGGTGTGCTCGGTGTTGCCAGCTTCGCCCTCTGGTGGTGGCTGCTGCCGCGGCGGTTGGCGGTGCCCCTGCTCGGTGGTTTGGCCGTCGCGGGCGTGGCCGTCCTGCTCGTGGCGGCACCGCTGCGCGAGCGCGTCGTCCCCAAGGTGCAACAGCTGGTGCGCGGTGACGTCGACGACGCTCTCACCGGCCGCCTGGATGGCTGGAAGGCCGCCGGCTGGATGCTGCGCGAGAACCCCCTGCTCGGCGTCGGTCACGGCGCCTTCCGTCCCGAGTTCGCCGACGCCAAGCTGGCATTGACCGAGCGGGGCGTCGAGTTCTACCGCGGCCAGAACTTCGTCGTCTTCGCCAACGCCCACAACGAGTACCTGGAAGTGGCCGCCGAATGGGGTCTGTTCGGCGTCGCGGCCCTGCTGTGGGCGTTGTGGCAACTCTTGCAGCGCCTGCGCTCGCTGGCCGGTGCCCGGGGTGGTGCTGCCGAGCGTGAACACCGACTCTCGCCCGAAGCCGCCCTCGCCTGCGCCGGCACGCTGGCTCTGGCCCTCATCGCCACCGTCCAGTTCCCCTTCCGGCTCGCCCTCACCGGCTACGCCGCCGTCCTGTGGCTGGCCTGGATCTTCGCCCCGACCGACGAGGAGGCTGCGTGATGTCCTCCCTCGACACCTCCGCCAAGGCGTTCAGCTGGGTTCTGGTCGTCCTGTTGCTGGCCGCTCTGGCCTGGCAGGTCCAAGACAGCCGCGACAAACTCGAAGCCAGCCGGCTGCTCTACAAGGTGGAAGGCATCAGCTACAGCATCCTCGCCACCGGACAGGCTCCGCGTCAGGCCCTGGCGCAAAACCTACGCGACCTGCGCCGCGCTGGCGAGCTGGATCCCCTGGAAGTCGGTGTGCCGCTGGCCACCGGTAGCCAGTATCTGCTCATGCAGAGTCCCAATCAGGCCGTCGAGGCGTACCGCGAAGCCCTGGAGCTGGAACCGCGGCCGGAGATCTACCTGAATCTGGGCAAGGCACTGGTCATGGCGGGGGACAGGAAAGCGGCGGACGAAGCCTTCGACAAGGCTGTCCGCCTGGCGCCGCAATTGGCGTCGGAAGTGCCGCAGTAGGCTTCAGACCCCCCGTGACGTCAAGACGATCTTGACCGTCCGCAGCAGGATCGAAAGGTCCAGCCACAAGCTCCAGTTGGCCAGGTAGGCGAGGTCGTAGCGCAGCTTGTTCGGCGCCGACGAGTGGTAGTCGCCGTTGATCTGTGCCAGGCCAGTGACACCGGGTGGAACCGAGAAGCGCTCGGCGTAGCCCGGGACGTCGCGCAAGAACTGTTCGACGAAGTTGGGCCGTTCCGGTCGTGGCCCGACCAGGCTCATGTGACCGCGCAAGACCTGGAACAGCTGCGGTACTTCGTCCAGGCGGGCACGACGCAGAAAGCCACCGACGGGGGTGAGACGCGGGTCGTTGGTGGTGGCGAGAACGGCACCGGTGGCGCGTTCGGCATCCTGGTGCATGGTGCGCAGCTTCCAGACCTCGAAGGTCTGCTGCCCGACGCCGACGCGGGTCTGACGGTAGAACACCGGACCTGGTGAGGTGAGCCGGATGAGCAGGGCGCAGACGGCGAGGATTGGCAGGCAGAGCAGCAGCAAGAGTGAGCCGAGAACGACGTCGAGCCCACGCTTGACCGGCCGGTTGATGCGCCACTCGGTCTGGCGCACGACCTCGATCAACGGCAGATCGCGCACCCAGCGATAGCGCATGCGGCCGATCAGGCTCTCGTAGGGGCCGGGCAGTAGCAGCACGTTGCTGCGCTCTGGGCCGAGGCCGGCCAGGCCGTCGAGCAGGCGGGTCTGCCAGGAGGCGGCGCTGGGGGCGAGGATGAGGTCGTCGACCTGGCCCTCGAGCACGAGCTTGCGCACGTCGTCGATGCTGCCCAGCTGTGGACCCAAAGAACGATCCTCGGCGGGATTCTCGATCGGGGGATCGTCGGGAGCGGGTACGTGACCGACCACTTCGAGACCGTGCCAGCCGTGCTCGTGGATGGCCCGCGCCAACTCCTGGGCTGCCGGGCCGCTACCGACGATCACCACGCGCCGCTGCCGCGGTCGGTGCAGGCGGCGCAGTAGGCCGCGCCAGGTCGAGAGCAAGGCGAGATCGAGGCCGACGAAGAGCACCAGCACGGAGCGCGGGAAGGTCCGGTTGGTGAGGAAGATGTAGCCCATCAGCACCAAGCCGAGTAGCAGCGTGCCGGCGATCAGCCGGCGCTGCACTTCGGCACTCGGTCCAGGAGGATCGTAGAAGCCGAAGAAATAGAGCATCGCGACCTGTCCGAGGGTGACCACCCACCATTCATCGAAGAAGAACGAGATGCGATCGGCGGGCAGCAGGTCGAGGGTGAAGGGCAGGTGCAGATGGATGCGTAGCCAGAAGGCGCAATAGAACGCCAGCAAGGCGACGCTGACGTCCCCGAGCGGACGCGCACCCTGCCAGAGACCTTGGAGTGAAGTCCAGCCACGCATGATCAGCGGTATTGTGTCCTCTTTCGCGGGCTCGGGCTATACTCTTGCCGCCATGAAGGTCATCGAGCATCTCGAAAAGGCCCGTCGACCGTTGATCAGCTTCGAGATCATCCCCCCCCTGCGCGGGGGCGATCTGCGTTCGCTGCTGCAGTTGATCGAGGATCTGAAGAAATACGATCCGCCGTTCATCGACATCACCAGCCATGCGGCCGAGGTGATCTACGAAGAGACGGCGGACGGCATCCAGCGCCGGATCAAGCGCAAGCGTCCGGGCACCCTGGGTCTGTGCGCGCTGATCCAGAACAAGTACGACATCGATGCCGTGCCGCACATCCTGTGCCGCGGGTTCACGCGTCAGGAGACGGAAGACTTCCTGATCGAGTTGCGCTATCTAGGCATCGAGAACGTACTGGCCGTGCGCGGCGACGACAACGGCTACAAGAAACCACTGCAGTGGGGCCGCAAGGCCAACGACTATGCCGTCGACCTGGTGCGCCAGGTCCACGACATGAACAATGGCAAATACCTGGAAGACGCCCTGCTCGACGCGGCACCGACGGACTTCTGCATCGGCATCGGCGGCTATCCGGAGAAGCACTTCGAAGCGCCCAACCTACAGAAGGATCTGCGCCACGCCAAAGAGAAAGTGGAAGCCGGTGGTGAGTACATCGTGACCCAGATGTTCTTCGACAACCAAAGCTACTTCCGCTATGTCGAGAACTGCCGCGCTGCCGGCATCGACGTACCGATCATCCCCGGGCTCAAGATCCTGACCAGCAAGACACACCTCACCAGCCTGCCGCGTCACTTCTACGTCGACATTCCCGAAGAGCTGGCGGAGCAGGTGGAAGCCGCCAAGGACAAGCGGGAAGTGCAGGAAGTCGGCATCCAGTGGGCGGTGAAGCAGAGCGAAGAGCTGCTGGAATACGGCGTCCCCGCCGTGCACTTCTACGTCATGGCCCAGAGCCGTGCGGTCAATGACCTGATGAGTCGCCTCAAGCTCTGAAGGTCGCCCATTCCCTCCTTTCCTACCTCGAGTTTCCCAAGCCGAAGAGAACGACGATGACGCGAATCGCAAGCCTCCCGCTACCAGACTACTCTGCGCTGCCCGACTACATGCCTCGTGACATCCCCGTGCCGCCGGAGCCAGCCGATCGCGAAAGCCGCGAGGCGGCGCTGCGCGAAGCGTTGGAGCACCGTATCCTGGTGCTCGATGGCGCGACTGGCACGGCGCTGCAGAACCTGGAATTGACTGCCGACGACTTCGGTGGCCCGGACCTCGAAGGCTGCAACGAGATGCTGTGCCTGCTCAAGCAGGACGCTGTCGACCACCTGCACGTCACCTATCTGGACGCGGGCGCGGACATCGTCGAAACCAACACCTTCGGTGGCACGCCGCTGGTGCTCGAAGAGTACGGCCAGGGCGACAAGGCTTTCGACATCAACCACGAAGCCGCGCGCCTGGCGCGCGAAGCGTGCGCGCGCTACGACAAGCCGGGTCGTCTGCACTTCGTCTGCGGCTCCATGGGGCCGACGACGAAGGCGATCTCCGTCACCGGTGGGGTCACCTTCGAAGAGCTGATCGAGAACTACCGCATCCAGGCACTTGGCCTGATGGCCGGTGGCGCCGACTACCTGCTGCTCGAGACGGCGCAGGACACGCGCAACGTCAAAGCCGGCCTGATCGGCATCGAGCAGGCCTTCGACGCCGCCGGCTGGCGCGTGCCGGTGGCGGTGTCGGTGACCGTCGAGGCCATGGGCACCATGCTCGCCGGGCAGGATGCGGAGGCGCTGGCCGTGTCCTTGCTGCACGTCGACCTGCTCTACGTCGGCCTCAACTGCGCCACCGGTCCGGAGCTGATGACCGATCACCTGCGTGACCTCGCCGAGTTGGTGCGCGCCCCCGTCGCCTGCGTGCCCAACGCCGGTCTGCCGGACGAAGACGGCGTCTACCAGGAAGGTCCGGACGACTTCCGCAAAGTCTTCACCCGCTTCTTCGAAGCCGGCTGGCTGAACCTGGTCGGCGGCTGCTGCGGCACCACGCCCGAGCACGTGACGGCGCTCGTCGAGCTGGCGTCCCGGCACAAGCCGCGCATCGTCGCCGAGCACCACCGTTCGCTGGTCTCCGGCCTCGAAGCCGTCGAGCTGACCGCCGACAACCGGCCGCTGCTGGTCGGTGAGCGCACCAACGTGTTGGGCAGTCGCAAATTCAAGCGCCTGATCGCCAGCGGCGACTATGAGGCGGCGGCAGAGGTCGGCCGCGCGCAGGTCAAGGCCGGCGCGCAGGTGATCGACGTCTGCCTGCAGGACCCCGAACGCGACGAGATCGTCGACATCGAACTCTTCCTCGACCGCCTCACCCGCCTGGTCAGGGCACCGCTGATGATCGACTCCACCGATCCGGCGGTGATGGAGCGCGCACTCACCTGGTGTCAGGGCAAAGCCGTGCTCAACTCGATCAACCTCGAAGACGGCCTCGACCGCTTCCAGAGCGTGCTACCCCTGGCCAAGCGCTACGGCGCCGCGCTGGTCGTCGGCCTGATCGACGAGACGGGCATGGCGGTGTCGCTCGAACGAAAACTGGAAGTCGCCCGGCGCAGTTACCAGTTGCTCACCGAAGACTACGGCATCGCGCCCGAGGACATCTGGTGGGACGCTCTCGTCTTCCCCTGTGCCACCGGCGATGAGAACTACTGGGGTTCCGGCGCTGCCACCATCGAGAGTGTGCGCCGGCTCAAGCAAGAGATGCCGGACACCAAGACCATCCTCGGCGTCTCCAACGTCAGCTTCGGCTTGCCCAATGCCGGCCGCGAGGTGCTCAACTCCGTCTTCCTCTACCACTGCACGCAGGCCGGTCTCGACGCCGCCATCGTCAACACCCAGAAGCTGGCGCGCTATGCCGAGATTCCCGAAGATGAGCGCAAACTCGCCGAGCACCTGATCTTCCTCGATCCCACGGATATCGCCGGTGGACAGAAGGGCGTCGAAGAGTTCACCGAGCACTTCCGCGGCCGCAAGACCGCCGTCGTGTCGACACCGCGCGAAGATCTGCCGCTGGCCGAACGCCTGTCGCGTGCCATCGTCGAGGGCTCCAAGGTCGGCCTGGACGAGGACATCGCCGCCGCCCTCGCCGACGACACCTGGCCCGATCCGCTGGCGATCATCAACGGTCCGCTGATGAAAGGCATGGCCGAGGTCGGCCGACTGTTCAACGACAACCAGCTCATCGTCGCCGAAGTGCTGCAGAGTGCCGAAGTGATGAAGGCTGCCGTCGCGCTGCTCGAGCCGCATATGGAGAAAGCCGAGGGCAGCGGCAAGGGCAAGATCGTTCTGGCCACCGTCAAGGGCGACGTCCACGACATCGGCAAGAACCTGGTCGACATCATCCTGTCCAACAACGGCTTCGAGGTCGTCAACCTGGGTATCAAGGTGCCCAGCGAGCAGCTGATCCAGGCCATCCGCGAGCACCAACCGGACCTCGTCGGCCTCTCCGGCCTGCTGGTCAAGAGCGCCCAGCAGATGGTGATCACCGCCGGTGACATGGCAGCCGTCGGCATCGACGTGCCCCTGCTGGTCGGTGGCGCCGCCCTGACGCGTCGCTTCACCCACCGCAAGATCGCTGCCGCGTATAACGGCCTGTGTACCTACGCCAAAGACGCCATGCATGGCCTCGACCTGGTCGAGCGCCTGATGGACGGCGCACAGCGGCCGGCGCTCGAAGACGAGATCGCCCAGCTGATCACCAAAGATGTGCAACAGCGTCCAGGCGTCGACAAGCCCGCCGCCGGTGAGCAGCGGCGCGCCGGCGAAGCGCGCAGCGATGCCGTACGCGTTGACGTGCCGGTGCCCAAGCCGTCCGACCTCGACCGCCACACCGCCGAGCTCGACCTCGACGACGTCTGGCAGCTGCTCAACCTGCAGATGCTCTACGGCAAGCACATGGGCCTGCGCGGTTCGATCAAGGCGCTCGAAGCCAAGGGCGACGCCAAGCTGGCGCGGCTGCAGGACATCGTCGGCGAAGTGCAGCAGATCGCACGCGACGGCGGCATGACCTGCCGCGCCGTCTGGCGCTTCTTCCCCGCACGCGGCGAGGGCAACACCCTGCGCCTGTTCGACCCCGAGAGCGGTGACTTGATCGCCGAGTGGGAAATACCGCGCCAGGCGGGGGGCGACAATCTGTGCCTCACCGACTACGTGCTGCAAGACGATCACGTTGGTCTGTTCGTCACCACCGCCGGTGCCGGCGTACGCGAGCAGGCTGAGGCTTGGAAGCAGGCCGGCGAGTACGTCAAGAGCCACGCCATGGGATCGCTGGCGGTCGAGACCGCCGAGGCCGCCGCCGAGTGGGTCCACCGCGCCATGCGTACGCAGTGGGGGCTCAGTGATGCGCCCGGGCTGACACCGCAAGACCTCTTCGCCAGCCGCTACCAGGGCAAGCGCTACAGCTTCGGCTACCCAGCCTGCCCGGACCTTACCGGCCAGCGCCAGCTGTTCACCGTGCTGCAACCGGAAGACATCGGCGTCGAGCTGACCGATGGCGACATGATGGACCCCGAGGCCAGCGTCTCGGCTCTGGTCTTCCATCACCCCGACTGTCGCTACTATGGCGCTTGAAGTTGGGGGTGCTTGAAATTGGGGGAGCTTGACGCGGTCAAACCCGCCAGCTTTCGGCGCGGCATCCTGCTGCCCTGCGGCATGCTGCTGATCGCGATGGTCAACCTGACGCTGATCGTCGCTGGGCTCAAAGAACTCATCCTCGACGAACTCGGCGGCAGCACCCGCGACGCCAGTCTCTTCTTCTCGATCGAGATGGCGGCCTACCTGCTGTTCGCGCCCCTATGCGGCGTGCTCAGTGACCGTCTTGGTCGCCGCAAGCCACTGATCTTCCTCGGCTTCCTGGCCAGCGCCGTTTTCTACGCCGCCTTCACCCAGGCGGAGAGCATCGGCCTGCTGCTCGGCCTGCGTTTTGCCCAGGGCGCCTTCTCCGTCATGGCCTGGTCGACCCTGATGGCCCTGGTTCTCGATTATCCCGACGACGCCCGCCGTGGCCGCAACGCCGGCATCATGGGCGCTGCGCTCATTTTCGGTGTGTCGCTCGGTGCCCCGCTGGGTGGTGTGCTGTCGGGCCGCGTCGGCGTCTATGCCCCCCTGTGGGCCGCCGCTGCCTTGTTCCTGCTCCTCGTCGTCCTGGTGCCGCTGCTCCATGAACCCAGCGTCCAGCGCCGCAAGGAAAGCGCTCGCGCGATCTTGGACACCCTCACCAGCCGCCCCCGCCTGCTGCTGCCCTACCTCTTCTACTTCGTCGACCGCTACACCGTCGGCTTCTTCGTCGTCCTCTTCCCGCTCTACCTGGCGTCGCTGGGCACCGACGACCCCGCCGTACGCGGGCAGTACCTGGCCCTCTACCTGCTGCCCTTCGCCGCCCTCCAATACTTCACCGGCCGCCTGGCCGAACGGGTTGGCCCCTACCGGCCGCTGCTCTTCGGTTCCCTGCTCTACGGCCTGGTGCTGATGCTGGTAGGCTGGAGCGACCTCTTCGCCCTCTGGCCGGTGATGGCCCTGCTCGGTGTACTCGCTTCCGTCATGTTTCCGCCGTGCATCTTCCTCACCGCCCAACTCAGCGACGCCGGCACCCGCGGCACCGCCATGGGTGGCTTCAACTTCGCGGGCTCCCTCGGCTTTACCGTCGGTCCGCTGGTCGGGGCCTGGGCGTTCGAACTGTACGGTTTCGGTTTCGCTTTTCTCACTGCCGGCGCGCTGGAAGTCGTGGCCGCCATCGTGGGCTTTGTATTGATTCGACGCTGGGGACTCCTCGAGTCCCGTCTTTCGGAGGACAAGAATGACTGATCAGGCGCCGGCGCAAGAACGGCAGAATTCCTCGAAGAAGAGCCGCTCCGCGCTCTTCGTCGTCTACTTCACCGTCTTTCTCGACCTGCTCGGTTTCGGCATCATCCTGCCGTCCTTGCCCTACTATGCCGAGAAGCTGGGTGCCAACGGCTTCGAGCTCGGCCTGCTTTTCACCTCGTACTCCCTGGCCCAGATGTTCGGCGCCGCCATCCTCGGCCGCCTGTCCGACCGCCACGGCCGCCGTCCCATCCTGCTCCTGAGCCTCGTCGGCTCCACCATCTCCTTTGCGTTGACCGGCCTCGCAGGCACCCTGGTGACGCTGTGCCTGGCAAGAGCCCTCGCCGGCCTCTTCGGCGGCAGCATCTCCACCGCCAAGGCCTACATTGCCGACGTCACCAGCCGCGAAGAACGCGCCCGCTACATGGGCCTGCTCGGTGCTTCCATCGGCATGGGCTTCGTTCTCGGCCCGTCCTTGGGCGCTCTGCTGATCGCGCTGGGTTACGGTTTCTCGGCAGCCGCCTTCGTCGCGGCCGGCCTGGCCGCTATCAACTTCGTTTTGGCCTTGATCCGCCTCAAGGAACCGCCGCGACGCCAGGCCGACGTCTTCCAGCG
Organism: uncultured bacterium; assembly: GCA_965368975.1. Classification (GTDB taxonomy): domain Bacteria; phylum Acidobacteriota; class Thermoanaerobaculia; order Multivoradales; family JAHZIX01; genus CBDUPA01. The sequence continues at coordinate 165,210 of CBDUPA010000006.1, forward strand.
CTACCTAGACGTCAACCGCTGGTTCGCCGCCCTCAAGCGCCCCCACCTGGGCCGCGTCCTCGCCGCCACCTTCTGCACCACCTTTGCCTTCGTTGGCATGGAGACGACGTTCGCGTACCTGGGAGCCGAACGTTTCGACCTCAACGAGATGCGTTTCGGCCTGATCCTGGCCTACGTCGGTGTCATCGGCATCATCGTCCAGGGTGGGCTGATCGGTCGCTTGACGGACCGCTTCGGGGTCCGGCGCATTGCGGCGGTCGGTGGTTGGAGTCTGGGAGCCGCGCTGCTGATGCTGCCGTGGGTACCGAGCCTCGGCGTCGCGTTTGCGGTCATGGGGCTCTTGGGCGTTGGTCAGGCGATGGTGTCACCGACGTTGTCGACACTAGTGTCGCATCTGTCGGATGAGGATCAGCAAGGGTCGACGTTGGGAGTGGGGCAGAGTTTGGCGGCGCTGGCGCGCGCGATTGGGCCGCTCGTGGCGGGAGCGCTGTATGACGTCGGGATTATGTGGCCCTACCTGCTGGGTGGGGGGATGGCGATCATCGCGGGTGTGTTGGTGGCCGGGGTGCGGGAGGGGTGAGGATTCCTCGTCTCAATTTCTTGGCTGAAAATGTCTGTTTATTCTGCATCGTTACCCTTGGTTCAGGGATCATTTCGCCTTCCTGAGTTCGTATAAGAAGTTGTCTAATCTCTGGTAGAAATATTCTAGATTTAACAACTCAATGTGGCGATTGCGCTCGACTTCGGCAATATTCTCTAAGAGGAAAGGCGTTACTATGTTACTGGCGTGTGTAATGGCGGAGCGGAATTCGAGATGGACCTCTCCGCACTCAATCGGTGGTCGTCCAATATCACTCGCTTGCTTCTCAAGAGATCCTATCTTCTTGCTCGCAGCCTTGAGGGCAGGTCCCGCATCTTCTGCGGGGTCGGCTACTTCTTTCCCAAGGGCGGCCGTGATCGCTTGCATTACTGGCAAGAGTTCTTCCAGGGTCGACTCGATGTGATCGAGGTAGTCTTCTTTGGAAATGGCATGGGAGCGATGAATACTTGCTAGTGTTGAGTAGAGTGATGACCATTCGGTCACGATGTTTGAACCAATGTTCTCACCTTCCAAAGAGGGTCTTATAAGGTCGTCAGGATACTTCTTATCAATCCACAGGCTTCGGCAGAAATGGTTACTGTTTTGCGCGTCGTCTGGAGTAAGGTAGACGTAAACAAAAATGATATTGGCTTTCTTGCCCTTCCACCTTGCTGCAGCCATCTTGTTCCGATGATATTGGCTATCTGCGTACAGTTGAGTCACTTGCCTAATGACAGCTGCGATTTCGGGCTTTGAGAGGTTGTGATTCAAGAGGACCGTGAGGCTATAACGTTTCGACATGCCAACGCTGTTGTCTTCTTGCCTGAGAACAGTGTACTTGTTCTCTGGCACGATTCTGGTGGCCAGGTCGGCCAGGGCTCCAGTGGAGTCGAACCCCACGATCTGGTTTTTCGGGACGATAAGCTTCCAATTCCTACCCGTCCTAGTTACGGTGCTTGCTGAGAGAGCCTGCCAGTAAACTTGTTGGGTCTCGATGTTACAAAGGGTTAGGATTATGGGCAGGGAATGGTTGAGCCAGTACTGGATGTGATCGTCATCAGACCGGTAAATGAATCCGTCATCGGTCTTCTCGCTGAAGAAACTGGATCCAGACTTGATCTGCACACCAAGGATACGACCGGTTGGACGGTCGTTCTGGACGATCTCGACGTGGGCGTCGATACCGTAATCGTGGACGACCTGCTCTCGAAAAAGGAAGCCTGCTTCTTCGAAGACCAGTTGGTTGAGGGCTATACCTTGCCTGTCAGTGTGTGCGGTGGAGGTAACCTTCATTATGATGACATTTGCCTCTTGTGAATCTGTCTTAATCGTTCGAACCTTCGATCCTTTCCTGAGACAGAAGCTGCTGGTAGGGGCCGAGCAGTCCTTCATCTCGGCACTGGTAGAAGAGCCAGCCAGGTTTATAGCCTTTTTTTATTCGAATCGCTTCTAAGGTCAAGACGCGCTCTTCAGGGGTCTGTTCCCGGAGATAGGTTTGGCCTGAACTTGAACGGCTCATAGGTCGATTTGGGGCACCAGGAATCTCGCCTGCTAACACTAGTTCCTCGTAGGCTTCGATGAGGTTCTCCTCTTTACAACGATGCCAGAGCCATCCTGGCTTATAGCCACGGTATTGGCGTATCTGTTCCAGCTTGAGAACTCGCTTGCGTGGGCTGAGAAGCTCAAAGTTTGGTCGCCTTAGGGACCAGCGAATGGTTTCTTCAGTAACCTTCAGGAAGAAGATCATCAAGTAGAGGAGAAGGCTAATCAATACGCCCATCATGAACTCTTTTGTTCAGGTCAGCGTGTAGCTGTGAAATGTCTCGGAATCTGCTGGATCATGCGAAACTTCCATACCATCTAGGATACCGTAGCAACGGCATTCGACGCCTGCCTCGCACGGGATTGGCTCGGAAGGAAGGATCACGCCATGCACAAACTAGAAATCTCCCTGCCCGAGTCGGAAGTCAACTTCCTAGCAGCACGAGCACGCCGAGACGGGGTCAGCATTGCGGAAGTTGTGCAGCGCTTGGTGGAGCAGGAAGCGGAGGTCGAGCATGAGCAAGAACCGTCCGATGTTTTCCTAGCACTTGCGGGGATCCTGGACGATACGCAGCCGCTGATCAACGGCGTTCCCGTCAGCGAAGACCCGGATCTCGATCTCGTTGCGCTGAAGCTTTCGACAGCAAGACTCTGCTGATCATCTGATTCTACGTGTGTCGGTACCTGAACCATCAAGCCGGTAGCGTCCGCTGCCGGACCCGCTCCCGATCAAGGACCGTAAATCTACCCTCTAGCGGTATATCGAGTTCCAGAAGCTCCAGGATCAGATCTGCTGGTTCTTGTGGACTTTCGGGTAGAAGGCGAATGTAGATCACGCCTGGCGGGACGGGTAAACCGAGCTTGTAGATCAGGTGGCCATAGTCCCGGTCGAAGGTGATCAAGACCCTTGCTTCGTCAACGGCCATCTGGAGCACTTCACGATCCTGGATACCTCCCAGTCTGCCGCCTATCGACTTGACGTCGAACCCCTGCTGCTCCAGCTTGGAGATACTGAGGGAAGGGATATTCTCGTTGGCGAGCAGGCGCATCAGGATCAGGCAGTGGATCGCAGCGGGAGTTCGTAGAGACTTTCCTCTTGCAGCGCGTCTGCTGCGTAGCCGAAAACAGCACTCAGAGCTTCTGCTGTCAGCCCAGGATAGTTTTGCAGCACCTGTTCGACGGTCCAGCCGTTGGACAGCAGACCCAACAGGAACTCGACGCTCAGGCGAGTACCGCGAACGACCGGTTTACCCGCGAGGATTTCAGGATCTGCGTGGATGTAGTCTCGCCAGTTCATGACAGATACATTATAGCCCTGCGCAGCGCTCGGCCATCGGATAGGCCAGGTGGGGTAGCCGCTAAGAAAGCCCCCTTTACTTTCCCGCTCCGCTACGAAAGGATCCTTTCATAGCGACCGTCGAGGAAAGCATGCCCAGAACCACCGGCCACTACTACCGCACCTCCGTCGTCGGCGAAGACGTCGACGCCTTCATCCCGACCCCCTTGCCGCCGGTCGATCCTCCCTTGTCCCTCGACGCAGAACTGCTCGATCTCCTCGACCAAGCCCAGAAAGCCCTGTGGCGACTCGAGATCGCTGGTGAAATGGTGCCGTCAGTGGCCTGGTTTGTCTATGCCTTCGTGCGCAAAGAGGCGGTGTTGTCGTCGCAGATCGAGGGGACGCAGGCGACGCTGGTCGACTTGCTGACGTTCGAGGCCACGGCACAGACAGAGCCACGGCTCGAAGCGGACGTCGAGGAAGTTTGCAACTACCTCGACGCGTTGGCCCACGCTCGGCAACAGCTACAGTCCCAAGAGGGACTGCCGATCAGCGTGCGCTTGCTCAACGAGGTGCACGCACGGTTGATGGCGGGCGCTCGCGGTGCCAACAAGCAGCCGGGGGAGATTCGGCGGAGTCAGAACTGGATCGGGGGCACGCGGCCCGGCAAGGCGCGCTTTGTGCCTCCACCGCCGCACGAGGTAAGCGGCTGCTTGACGGCGCTGGAGCGCTATGTCCACGCGGACGACGACTTGCCGCCTCTGGTGCGAGCGGGATTGCTGCACGTGCAGTTCGAGACCATCCATCCCTACCTCGACGGCAACGGACGTATCGGGCGACTGTTGGTGGCTCTGCTGCTCGAACACGGGGGGCTACTGTCCCAGCCGTTGCTCTATCTCAGCCTCTACTTCCGGCGGCACCAGCAAGAGTACTACCGGCGTTTGTCTGCGGTACGCACGGACGGGGATTGGGAAGGGTGGACGCGGTTCTTCTTGGAAGGTGTGCGGGTTGTAGCCGCGGAAGCGGTGCGTGTAGCCCGGGATTTGACCGCACTCATGGCACGGGATCGGAGTCGTTTGCTCGACGCGGCGTCGGGTTCCATGACCGCGATTCGACTTTTCGAACAGCTACCGGAGCACCCGGTCTTGACCGTCGCGCGGGCTGCCGAGTTACTGGACATGACGCGGCCGACGGTGACGAAGGCGATCGAGGTGTTGCGGGAAGTGGAGATCTTGCAAGAGATCTCGGGACGCAAGCGTGACCGCGTCTATCACTACTCGGCATATTTGGAACGGCTGCGTGGTGAGATCGACGTCTGAGTAGCGCTCACAGCTCATCGAAGCCACCGGTAGTGGCGATGAGAGGACGAACTCTCTGAAGTCAGTTGTCTTCAGAGAATTCCGGAGAGCTGGTCGCCAGGGTGGTGACTGGTGGAAGGAAGGGTCGGCGTTCTTCACCCGTAAAGCCGCCCACCAGTTCGGCGCCGCGAGTCCGCTCTGGGAAACGACTTGGTGTGATTTGGACGTTGCCTACACCTTCGGGTAGGGAAGGCCCCCACCGGGCGACATACAATCCGCAAGGAGGTTCAATGGCAAAAAAACACACATCTACCCAGATCGCTGACTTGAGCTCACGTGGTGGTACCGCTGAGATTCGTGAGGTACTTTCAAAGATTCTCATGGACTTCGAGGACTCGCCCAGTGACTTGGCGCGTTCGGCGCAGCAACAGCTGGGCAAGGCGACCAAGAAGCAGATCGTCAAGAGTGCGCTGCGGAAGTACTTCGAGTCGGAAGCGCTCAAGCCCTACCAGGCAGAGCTGATCAAGCTTCAGAAACACCTCGAGAACACCGGCCGCAAGGCCATCATTCTCTTCGATGGTCGCGATGCCTCGGGCAAGGGAGGCACGATCCGGCGCCTCACTCGGTACATGAACGAGAAACGGTACCGTGTGGTCGCACTGGGCAAGCCGACCGAGGTACAGAAGACCGAGCTCTTCATGAAGCGATACATCGAGCAATTCCCCCACGCGGGCGAGGTCGTGCTCTTCGACCGCAGCTGGTACAACCGCGCGATGGTCGAGCCGGTTATGGGATTCTGTACCCCGAAACAGTATCGGCAGTTCATGAATCGAGTGGTGGGCTATGAAGAACGAATTCTCGCCGACGAGGCGACATACCTGATCAAGCTGTATTTCTCGGTCTCGAAGAAAGAGCAGGCACGGCGCTTCGACCGGCGCAGCAATGATCCACTGCGCCAGTGGAAACTCAGCGAGGTGGATTTACAGGCCCAGGACCTATGGGACGAGTTCACCGAGAAGAAATTCCAACTGTTGCAGAAGACCGACACCCCGGAATCGCCGTGGTTCGTCATCCGGTCGGACGACAAACACCTGGCCCGACTCGAAACGATGAAGCTGATCTTGCGATTGATCCCGTATCGTGGACGCGCCCGCAGTCTCGATTTCGGAACCGACGACAACATCGTGATCGCCGGAAAAGACGAGCTGAAAAAGATGAAGAAAGAGCGGTCGCGGCATGGGAAGTTCCTCGACTGAGAGCCATCCATTGACGTCAAGAACGAGGACAGACGAGCTGTGAGTAAGAAAGATACCGTGGTTCGGAAGCGAGGAGCAGGACGGTCCAAGGCCGACGATGCACAGAAGGTCAGTGCTCTGAAAATGAAACTTGCCGAGAAGACGGCCTCGCGCAGCGTCGCTAAGCGTCCTTCGGAGAAGCGGGTCCCCGTTTGGGTCAACCGCCAACAGATCGATTACGAGCAAGAACTCCGTGCCCTGCAAACCGAGCTGCTCAAGATGCAGAATCACGTGAAGACACAGGGTCTTCGCCTGGTGTTGCTCTTCGAGGGCCGGGACGCGGCCGGCAAGGGGGGGACGATCAAGCGGATCACCGAGTATCTCAATCCCCGGGGATCCCGCATCGTCGCGCTCGAGAAGCCCAGCGACCGGGAGCGTACGCAATGGTATTTCCAGCGCTACGTCGCCCACCTACCGGCAGCGGGCGAGCTCGTCTTGTTCGACCGCAGCTGGTACAACCGCGCGATGGTCGAGCCAATCATGGGTTTCTGCACCGACGAGCAGAACAAGCGCTTCATCAAGGACGTTCCCTTCTTCGAGCAGATGCTGGTGAAGGACGGGATTCAGCTGTTCAAGTTCTACTTCTCGGTCTCGAAAAAAGAGCAGCTGCAGCGATTCCAATCACGCGAAAAGGACCTGCTCAAGCAGTACAAGATCTCGCCGGTCGATCGGCAGGCCCAGGAGCTGTGGAATCACTACACGGTGAAGAAGTTTCAGATGCTCAGCGAGACCAATCGCACGATTGCCCCGTGGACCATCATCCGCTCCGACAACAAGAAAATGGCTCGCATCAACTGCATTCGCCACATCCTCCTGAACGTCGATTACCAGGGCAAGCCGGATCCCCGGAGCCTGATCCCGGATCCCGATGTCGTGATCTCCGGAATCGATGAACTCAAGATGATGGAGGACAACTTCCTGCGGGTACGGGAAGGCCGTTGAACCTGCCGGATCCAAAGGCTTCCCCAGAGTAAGAGAGCGCTTGCGTTCCCTCTGAACGCAAAACCGCCCGCTCCCATGACGGGTAGCGGGCGGTAGAGACGACGTGGAAGTCGTGGCGGACGTGAGTCCGACTTACTCGGAAGCGCCAGCGCGGGCCAGCTCTTCGTCGATCACTTCCTGGAAGGCCGTGAAGGGCTGGGCGCCGGAGATCAGGCGACCGTTGATGAAGAAGCCGGGGGTGCCGGAAACGCCAGCGAGGCTGCCTTCACGCAGGTCGTCCTGCACCAGCTGGGCGTACTTGTCGCCGTCCAGGCACTCGCCGAAGGCGGTCAGGTCGAGGCCCAGACGCTCGGCCTTGTTCTTCAGCTGATCGATGCCCAGCTGCTGCTGCTCGGCGAACAGGAGATCGTGCATCTCCCAGAACTTTCCCTGGTCGTGCGCGCACATCGCGGCCTCGGAGGCCTTCTGCGCGTTCTCGTGGAAGTTCAGGGGGTAGTGGCGGAAGTAGATCTTGACCTTGTCGCCGTAGGTGTCCATGACCTGCTGCAGGGTCGGGTTGACACGCGAGCAGAAGGGGCACTCGAAGTCGGAGAACTCGACAATGGTGATGGGGGCGTTGGCCGGGCCCTTGAACGGAGCGTCGCCACCGTCGACCTCAGCGCGGTACGGGCCGAGGTTGTTGGCCACTTCGACGCCTTCACTCAGGGAGCCGTAGAACGCGTCGGTGCGCTCCTGGCGGGCCAGGTTCTGCAGGTGAGCGCGGATCTGGGCGGCAACGTTTTCCTTCGGCTGGCGGATGCGCGCCTGGTTCTCGGTGTAGAAGGCGTCGACATCGGCGTCGGTGACCTCGGGGATCTTCTCTTCGATCTCCTGCTGCAGCAGCTCAGCGGTGCTGATGCCGCGCGCCTCGGCGGCGCGATTCAGCAGTTCCTGGTTGAGCAGCTCCTGCAGGGTGCTCTCCATGACTTCGTGGCGGCTGCGCTTGTAGTTGACCTTACACTGCTGCAGCTGCATCTCGACCTGTTCCATCTGCTCGCCAGCGGCGTCGAGGATGTCCTTCTCGGTGAAGGTCTTGTCACCGACCTGGCCGAGGGTGCCGGTAGCCGAGGCGTCGTCAGCGGCGCAGGCGGGCAGCATCCAGGCGGTCGTGCCGATGACGAGAAGGGCGAACGCAAACACGAGTGTGCGCTTCAGTTGCATGATGATGGTTCTCCTTTGGTGCGATCTCGAGGCTCGATAGGATCGAAATTCGGTATTCCCGAGTGGGTGGTTTTCGGACGGACCCGGAATTGTAACGTAAGCGCTTGCCGGGATGGTTTCATCCCGCCGGCATGGGGCGCCGGGGTGCGGCGCCGTCTGGAGCGCTGAGGTGGCGGACGGTCAGGCCCTCGAGGATGCGGTCGGCCGGGATGCCGCGCAGGCGCAGCTCCGGAGCTGCCAGCAGATTCTCCGCGAGAGCCAGAAGGCGTCGGCGCAGGGCCGGCGCTGGTTGTAGTTGATCACAGCTGTGCAAGAGGGCGCGTGCCGCGACGGTCCAGGGACGCCCGGCGCGCGGGTCGCTCCAGCCGCTGGCACGGCCGAGGATGCCGGCGACGGCGAGCGGGTAGATAGCGGCGTGAGTGTCGACGTACCCGCGCAGGCAGGTGGTGAGGTCGTCGACCAGCTCGGCGGCCTCTTCGGCCTCGTCAACGCTGCTCGTGCCACCCAGAAAAATGGCCAGGGAGCGGCTGCGCAAGGTGGGCAGCAGGTCGAACTGGGATGGGGCCAGCAGCAGGAAGTGGCGCGGCGCGGTTTCGGCTGGCTCCTCCAGTGCCTTGAGCAGGGCATTGGCGGCCTCGCCGCTGAGCGTCTCGGCGTTGGCGATGACGAAGACCTGGCCGCGCGCTTCGAAGGGCGAGACGTGGCTGCCCTGCAAGAAACGCTTGACGGCATCCACGGAGGTCGAGGTCTTGAGGTCGCGCTCGAGCACCTGGAAATCGGGGTGGAAGGTGTCCTGTTGCTTGTCCGGCCACACGATGCGCCGGCAGTGGCGGCACGGCGGCTCGTCCTTACCGCACGGGCGGTCTCCGGCCTCGTGCTGGCACTGCAGGATGCGGCCGAGGCGCACGGCGGCTTCCTGGCGCAGCGTCTCGTCGCCGCCGTGCAAGATCACGGACGGGTAGAGGCGGTCTGTGCGCGCCAGGTGCTCGGAGTGTTGCAGATTCATGCCAGGTTCAAGGGTCGTTCGGTGGGCGGTCGAGGCGGTGAGCCTCCCGAGGGCGCTCAGACCGGGAAGGATAGCATGCCCTCGACCCCGCCGTGGTGAGCCTCTCGCGTGCACGCTGTTGATAGAGTCGCGAAATGTCCAGCACAGCACAGCCCTTGTCGTCGCCGTCTTCTCCGTCGCCGTCTTCTGCGTCGGGGAGGCCCCACGTCGTGATCCTCGGTGGTGGATTTGCCGGGCTCTACGCGGCGCGCCGCCTGCGCCGGGCGCCGGTTCGGCTGACCCTGGTCGATCGGCGCAATCATCACTTGTTCCAGCCGTTGCTCTACCAGGTGGCGACGGCGGCGCTGAGTGCGGTCGACATCGCCGAGCCGATCCGCAAGATCTTGCACCGGCAGCGCAATGCCACGGTCTTGTTGGCGCAGGCTGAGGATGTCGATCTGCCGGCGCGCAAGGTGTTGCTGGATGGGGGCGGCGAACTGCACTACGATTACCTGGTGGTCGCCACCGGTGCGTCACACTCGTATTTCGGCAATGATCACTGGCAGCGTCATGCACCGGGGCTGAAGACGCTGGAAGATGCTCTGGGGATCCGGCGGCGCGTGCTGCTGTCGTATGAGCAGGCGGAGCGCGAACCCGACGCCGAGAAGCGAAAGTCGTGGTTGACCTTCGTCGTGGTGGGAGCCGGACCGACCGGAGCGGAGCTGGCCGGGGCGCTGTCCGAAATCGCTCGCAAGACGCTGGCCCGCAACTTCCGTAACTTCGATCCGGCCGAGGCGCGCGTGCTGCTGGTCGAAGGGGCGGATCGTGTGTTGCCGCCGTATCCACCGGAGCTGAGTGCCAAGGCCCAGGAACAGCTCGAAGCCCTGGGTGTCGAGGTGCGCACCGGTGCCCTGGTCACTCAGGTCGACGCGACCGGTGTCACGCTGAAGGCCCGGCACGAAGGGGATCGCGCAGGGGACGAGGAGCGGATCGAGGCGCACACGGTGCTGTGGGCGGCGGGGGTGGCGGCGTCACCGCTGGGCGCCAAGCTGGGAGCGCCGACGGACCGTGCCGGCCGGGTCAAGGTTGAGAAAGACCTGTCGCTGCCCGGTCATCCGGAGGTCTTCGTGGTGGGTGACTTGGCGTCGCTGGAGCACGGTGGCCAGCCCGTGCCGGGCGTGGCCCCGGCGGCGATCCAGATGGGCGAGCATACAGCGGAGAATCTACTGCGTGCTCTGCGCGGCGAGGCATCGCGGCCCTTCGAGTATCGCGACAAGGGCACCATGGCGACGCTGGGCCGCAAATCCGCGGTCGCCCAGTTGGGCAACACCAAGCTGTCGGGTTGGCTCGCCTGGATGGCCTGGTTGCTGATCCACGTCTTCTTCTTGATCGGCTTCCGCAACCGCTTCGTGGTGCTCTTCGAGTGGGCTTGGGCCTACGTGACCTACCAGCGCAGCGCGCGGGTCATTCTGCGGGAGGAGAGCCCGGCGCACGACGAAAGTTCTTGACGCGCGGGGCCCTGGCGCCGCGCTGCCGGTCAGTTGGCGCTGGCCGCCGCCGCTGTCGGGGCGAGCGTGCCAGGGGGGGAGGGAGCGGGCCGCTGCCAGCGGTTGTACAACTCGTCGAGGTGCTGGCGTGCCGAGCGCGTGTAGTCGGAGTCGCCGGTTTGCTGCTCCAGCTGTTCGTAGCTGTGCAGCAACAGCTGCTCGGCCTCCGCGAAGCGCTCCTGTGCGAGCAGGCAAGCGCCGAGCTGGCTTTGGGTATCGAGAGTGCGCCAATGGTCCGGTGGCAAGGACTCGACGAAGGCTGCCAGGGCCTGGCGTAGGGCGGCTTCGGCTGGTTCCAGCTGGCCCTGGAGTCGCAGGACGCGACCCAGGTTCACCAGCGTCGTTCCGACCTTGGAATGCCGCTCGCCGAGCGCCTGGCGGCGAATCTCGAGGGCCTGGCGTAGTAGAGCCTCCGCGCCGTCGAGGTTGCCTTGGGCTTCGAGCACAAGGCCCAGGCCATTGAGGATCGTCGCGATGTCGGGATGGTTTGCGCCCAGTAGACGCTGGCGCATCTCGAGCACCTCGCGGTAGGTCGTTTCGGCCTGTGCCAGCTTGCCGTTCTGCCGAAGTAGGGCAGCCAGATTGCTGAGCGTGGTGGCGACCTGCGGGTGGCTCTCGCCGTAGGCCTGGCGATAGATGTCCAGAGCTTCGCGCAGCGGTTGTTCGGCGGCCTCGTACCTGTGCTGCATCTGGTGCAGGGCCGCCAGGTTGTTGAGGGTCATGGCGACGTTCGGGTGCGTTTCCCCCAGGGCGACACGCAGGTTGGCCAGGGCCGCCTGGTACATCTCCTCGGCCTGGGAGTATTCGCCCTGCTCGTAGAGCACGCCGGCGATATTGTTGAGGCTGGCGCCGACTTCGGGATGTTCGGTTCCCAGATGCTTGCGCCGGATGTCGAGCGCCTCGCGGTAAAGCTCTTCGGCGACCTTGAACTGGCTCAGGTCCTCCTGCAGTAGCGCCAGATCGTTGAGGCTCTCGGCCACTTCCAGGGCGTCCCGGCCGAAGTGGTCGCGCCGGATCTGCAGCGCCTGCCGGAACAGCTGTTCTGCGGCCAGCAACTCACTCTGCTCGTGCAGTGTGATGGCGAGCAGGTGTAGGGCGTCCGCGATCATCGGGTGACCGCTGGAGAGGTGCTCCCTGCGGATGCTGAGCGCCTCGCGCGCCGCGGTCTCGGCTTCGTGGAAGCGCCCCTGGTGGACCAGCAACTGGCTGGAGCTGATCAGGCTCTCGGTCAGTTCGATGTCGTTGGCCGGTAGTTTGGATTGCCGTAGCTGCAGGCTCTTGACGATCAGGGGTTCGGCGTGCTCGAGATCGCCGATGCCGAGGTAGACGTTGCCGAGCGCGTCGAGCAACTTGGCCTGGGCCCGTGGCTGATCCTGGAACTCCTGCTCGATGCGGGCACTGGCTCGCGCCAGCACTTGGTGGGCGTCGACGGAGCTCGGGTCGTTGGTGCGGTACGGGTCGAGCAGGTCGAAGGTCTCGACCAGGACGCCCGCGATCTGCTGTACTAGCTCGGCCTCGCGGTCGGCGCGCGCGCTGTGCTTGGCTGCGCGCTGCGCCTGCAGGAAGACGATGGCGGTCATCACTAGCAGGACCAGGGTGGCGATGCCGGCACTGCGCCAGCGGCGGCGCAGCTGGTGTAGCTCCTGGCGCGTGGCCTCGGCCTCGAGGACCTGCTGGCGGCGGTGCTCTTCTTGCTGTTGAGCGTGAAAGTGCTGTGCCTCGAGGCTGTCGAGATCGCGCAGCCGCTGTGCCAGTTCGAGCGCGTTGGACATGCGCCGCTCGGGCGTGCCATCGATCGTGGCGGCGACGGTCTGCGCCAGCACTGGGTTGGTGATCTCGCGTTGCCAGCCGGGCGCCAGGGCGCGGCTGAAGTCGCAGATCAGCAGCTGGTAGAGCATCACGCCCAGGGCATAGATGTCCGACTGCAGCGTCGCCGGTTTTCCTTCGAGCAGTTCCGGTGCCATGTAGAGATGCGTGCCGACGGGCATCCCCTGGTGCTCGGTGATGGCCTCCCCGAAGCCGATCATCGTGATGCCGGCGCGTTCGAGGCGGTCGCGATCCGTGATGCGGCCGATACCGAAGTCGGTGAGCTGTGCCTGCGGGTGCTGGGGGTCGGTCAAGTCGATCAGCACGTTCGACGGCTTGACGTCCTTGTGCAGCACGCCCACCGAGTGCGCCGCCGCGAGGGCTTCGGCCACTTGCGCCACCAGGTTGAGGCGCACGTGCAGCGGTACGCGCTCGATACCGCCTTGCTGCTCGGCCCAGTCGAGCATGCTGCCGCTGGCAGTGTGCTGCATCTCGATGAAGTAGGGCGCGCGGTCGAAGTTCCAGTCGAGGATGCGTGTGATGTCACGGCGATCACCGAGCTCTTCCTTGAGCAGGCGGAAGACGGTGATCTCCCGCTTGAGCGAATTCAGGCTGCGTGCCTCGTAGCAGAACTTGAAGACGCGGCGGTCGCCGGTCTTCTTGTGGCACGCCAGCCAGATCTCGCCGATGCCTCCGGATGCCAACTTGCGCTCCAGCACCCAGTTGAGGCGCTGCGGGATCTCCAGGCCGCGTGCCGGTCGCCAGCCGGGGATGGTGGCTTCCTGCACGATACGAAGCGCCTGGTCGCTGTCCTCCGGTGCGCGCAGTGGCGCCTCGTCCTCGATACCGACCTCGAAGATCTCCAGCGTATCCTCGAAGCCTTCGAACAGGTAGTGGCCGTGGGCCATCCAGGAGAGCACCGCGCTAGCGGAACCGGAGCCGACCGAGGACTGGCGGGCCAGGTCGAAGGCGGCGCGGGTGAGCAAAGTCTGCCCTGGACTGGCCAGACGCATCAGCTGCGCGGTGAGCGAGCGGGCGAGGATCTCGGTCTCGCTGGCGTCCTCTTCGTCCTGGCCCAGCAGGCTGAGGTCGATGGCCGCGGTGTCGGCGTCGGCGGAGCGCCGCAGGCCGACTTCGCTGAGCTGGATCGCGACGCGCGCGGCGAGCGCGTTCTCGGTCTGGTCAGACAGGCGGCCGACCGCCCGGTGGTAGTCGAGGCTGTAGCGCACAGCGTCGCTCGGCCGTTCGAACTGCAGCAGGCGCAGTGGCTCTCGGCTCAGCTCGCGACCCTCGAACTTGCTCAGCAGATCGCGCACCATCTGGTCGTGCAGGCGCTCGACCAAGGTGTCGTTGCCGGCGCCCACCAACTCGCTGCACAGCAACGTGGCGAGCACCGAGCGTGGCCGGGCGGTCACGGCCGGCGCCGGGATCTCGCGCACGACGCGGCCGCTGATGGCGTCGAGGGCCGCCACCACCTCGCCGGCACTCTGCGGCCGGTCCGCCGGTTCCTTGGCCAGCAGGCGATCGACCAGCTGCGACACCGACTCCGGCACTTCCGGGTTCAGGTGGTGTGCTGGCAGCTGGTTCTCGCGCACGATGTTCGACAGCGTCTCCATCGGCCGCCGACCGAGGAAAGGATTCTTGCCGGTGAAGGCTTCGTAGAACAGGATGCCGAGCGAGAAGAGGTCGGATCGATGGTCGGCCTGTTGCAGGCACACCTGCTCCGGCGACATGGCGCGTGCGGTGCCGAGCAGCACGCCGGGACGCGACAGCGAGGTGTCGCCTTCCTCCTGTGTGATCTTGCGCGCCAGGCCGAAGTCCAGGATGCGCGCGCGGCCGGAGGGGGTGACCAGGATGTTCTCGGACTTCAGGTCACGGTGGATGATGCCTTTGGCGTGCGCTGCGCTGATGCCTTCGGCGATGTCGCGCCCGAGCACCAGAACCTGGTCGACACTGAGCAAATGCTCGGCCACCATCTCGGACAGTGCCATGCCCTCGACATACTCCATGACGATCCAATCGCCGGTGCCACTTTGGAGCAGGTCGAAGACGGGTATGATTGCCGGATGACTGAGCTGTGCAACCGCTTTGGCTTCGCGCAGAAAGCGTTCCCTGGCCTCCTCGTCAGCCAGAGAGTTGGGACGCAAGCGTTTGATCGCGACCCATCGCCCCAGGCGCTCGTCCCAGGCTCGGTAGACCGCACCCATGCCGCCCTGACCGAGCAGGCCATCAATACGGTAGGGGCCGAGCCGCTCTGGATATTCTGGAATATCGTTGCCGAACGGCGCCGAATCCCGGGAAAGATAGCCCGAGCTACTCGCGGCACTTCCGCTGGCGGTCGGATCCGCGTTTCTGAGTGTCGAATCCCTCAGCATAGTGGTTTAGGAACCTTTCCCTCTAACCCGTGAATGGTAGCACGCTCCGAGGGAGTCCATGGTGCCGCGGTGTGCAGGGTGTGGCCCTGCTGCTGCTGGTTGTTTGGTGCGCCGTGCATCTCGCGCAGGCAGTGCAGTCGCGGCAGCAGCGTTTCGGTCCGCAGGACGATCCGTTTCCGCCTCGCTGGCAGCGCGGTGATCCGATCCTAGAAGAGCTGCTGGTGCTGCTCGACGAGGTCGATGCGCGGGTGCCGCCGGGTGAGGTCATCGCGCTCGAACCGATTTACCGCGAGCCACGCTTCCGCTCGTACGTGCGCATGTGGGCGGCCTACCGAATGCCGCGTCACCACGTCGTGCTGGCGGACGCGCCGCAGGCGGCCGAGGCGGCCTGGGGTGTCGGGTTTCGCCGGAGCCTGCGGGGAGCGGGCTGGCGTGCGGTCGCGGTGTTTCCCGATGGTCGCCTCTATCGTCGGAGGGTGCAGTGAGTCGAACGCTGGAGGGGCGCCTCGTTCTCGCTCTGTTCGCCGCGCTGCTGGCCCTGCACGTGGCCTTGACAATACTCGACCTGGCCGGCGCTTCCTGGCGTCAGCTCCCCGTGACCCCGGCGTCGGACTCGGCCTGGCTGCCATCGTGGCCGCCGCTGGTGTGGCTTCTTGGGGTGGCGCTGGCGGCAGCCGGGCAGCTCGGTAGCGCGGTCAAGCCACCCGTTCGGGCGCTGGCCCGCGCGCGCCCGGGCTGGGGAGACGTGCTGGCTCTCGGCGCCGGTGGTGTGCTCGCCGTAGTGAGTTATCGGGGCTGGAGCACCAACCCGGACTTTGTCTACCACTGGGGGCTCAAGGGCTATCGCTTCGCGGTGCAGGGCGGTATCGATTACGACTTCCTGAGCCGGCCCTGGAACGGCTATCTGCATCCAGACTATCCGCAGCTGCTACCCGAGCTGTACGCGTTCACGGCGCTGGTGCGCGGCAGCTGGGACGAGTCGGTACTGCTGCTCTGGACGGTGGTGTGGTTCGTCGCTCTGGTGCTGGCGGCGCGGGCCGTGCTGCGGGGAGCAGCTGTCGACGATACCGTGGGTCGTTTCGTGTCGACCGGGGTGGGCGGCCGTTTCGCGCAGCAGGCGTTGCTGGCGGCGCTGGCGCTGGCCCTGGCGATGCTCGGTGTCGGCTATCAGCTGGCTGGCAGCCCGGACTGGCTGATCGCACTGGCTCTCGTCGCGGCGCTGCCGGCCTTCCTGCTGTCGCATCGTCGCCCAGCGGACGGCGACAGGCGGGACGTGGCCGAAGCGCGCCTGGCTCGCGCCCGCGGTGAGGCGCCGGAGATCGCCTTGATTGCCGCGGTGGTGGCGGCGGTGAAGGTCGAAGGCGTGGTGCTGGCGGCAGGGATGCTGCTGGGCTGGGCCTTGCTACGTGGCTTGTGGCGGCCAGGTCCGAGGTGGGCTGGTTGGCGCCTGGCGGTGCTGACCGCGCTACCCGCATCGCTGTTGGTCGCGACCTGGCTGTGGCAGGTGCGCACGCACGGCTTGCTGTCGCAGTCTTTGCTCGGGCCGCCGCGCTGGGAGAACATGCCCGGCATCTTGGCCGCGATCTGGCGCGCGCTGAACACGCAGGAGTGGCACAGTCTGGGCCTGCTATTGCTGTTCTTGCCGCTGCTCGCCCTGGTACGCCGGGTGCGCCCGCTGGCTTTGTTGGCGCTGGCGCAGCTCGGCTTCTACCTGGCGGTCTACGTGTGCGCCCAGGAGAGGCCGGAGTTCTACGTGCTGTCCAGTTTTCCGCGTCTCATGCTGCACCTGTGGCCGGCGACACTCGTTGCCGCCGGCCTGGTGCTGGCTCGCTGGGTCGAGCGTCCCGCGCCTCTGGTTCCCGTCGCTGACGGATCTTCCAGAGACGGGACGCCTATGACACAGGCAGCGCCTTGATGTCGGCGCCGCCGCACACGTTGCCCTGCTCGTTCTCGTAGGTCTTGGTGGTGCCAGTCACCGTGTCGGTGACGGTGATCTGGTACTCGACGTTGGTCAGGGCGCCCCAGAAGATCCACAGGTGCCCGTTGTTGTTGCTGCCGTCGAGCGCCTTGACCACCAGCTCCAGGTTGGACGCGCGGAAGAACCAGAACAGGCCGGTTCGATCCGTGGACGGTACCGGCGTCGCCGGGCCGGCCTGGCCGTTGGGTGCCGCGAAGGTGACGTCGACGCGCACGCGGTCGCCGAGCAGGCACAGGCTGTTGGCGTCGCCACCGCAGGCGGTGCCGTCTTTGTCCGTCGCCGTGGTTGGCAGTGCGGTACCGAAGTCGCCCAGCAGGTCCACGGGTACCTGCGTGCCGGTGAGCAGGCTGTTGCTGTCACTCGGTGCTTCCCCCGTGAGCGCGGTGGTGTCGGCCAGGCCGCAGATGTTGCCGAAGTCGTTGCGGTAGGTCTTGACCTCGCCGGTTTCCGTATCGGTGACCGTGACCCAGTACTCGACGTCCGACAGAGCGCCGTAGAAGACCCAGAAGTGCCCGTTGTTGCCACGGCCGTCGATCATCTTGACGATCAGCTCAGTGTTGTCGGAGCTGAAGAACCAGAAGGTCGACCCTTGGTCCGACACCGGGTCGGCGTTGCCGCGGCCGGTCTTACCGTTGCGCGGGTTGCGCCACTGCACCTCGACGCGGAAGCGGCCACTGAGCAGGCAGGTGACGTCGCCGCTCGCGACGCACGGGTCACCGGCCAGGGGCAGCGTGACTTCGCGCGAGTCGCTGAAGCTGGAGAGTGCCGCCGCGCTGCGGGCGCGGGCGCGGAAGATGTAGCGCACGCCGGGTTCCAGCCCATCGACATCCAGGTAGATGCGGTCGCGCAGGATCTCGCCGACTCGTTCGTAGGGTTCGCCGTCGCGCGACATGTCGACCTGGTGCTCGATCTCATTGCTGGCGTTGTCCTGCCAGGTGACCTGCACGCTGGAGGAGGAGGTCGGAATCACCAGCAGCTCGCTCGGGCCCGCGGGTGCCGTGCCGTTGTTCGACCAGGTAGTGGTGGCGGCTTGGCCGGTGTATCCGGAGCCGCCGCCGGCACCGATGGCGCGCACGCGGAAGGTGTAGAGGGTGTAGGGATCGAGGCCGCTGAGCGTCGTCGAGGTCGAGTCGGCATCGGCGCTGCCGAGGAGGGAGAAGGCCTTGTCGGGCGTGTCGGTGCTCTCGACGTCGCCGTGCCAGGCCGCACTACCGAGCGGGTCGCCGATCTGGGCCTCGATCTCGTAGTGCAGCTCGTTGTCGGCGTTGTCGGTCCATTGCAAGCGCACGGAGTCGATACCGGTACCGGTGGCGATCAGGTCACTGGGGGCGACCGGAGGATCGACCTGCGGGAACAGCAGGGTGACCTGGTTGGACGCCGCGGTGCCGCCGGACCCGACCGCGCGCACACGGAAGGTGTACTCGACGCCTGGTGTCAGGCCGTCGCTGAGCACGTGGCTGGTGGTGTTGGCGGGCAGGCTGGCGAGGGTCGAGAAGGCGCCGCCGGCCGGCCGTGCCTCGACACGATAGGCGGACTCGTCGCTGGCGTTGTCTTCCCACGTGAGCTGGACTTCGCCGGTCTCGAGCAGCGTTACCTGCAAGTTCGTCGGCGGCGGAGGCCCGCCGCCGCACGAGCCGTTGCCGTAGATGGTGCAGACGGCCAGCTTGTCATCGTTGTCCAGCCTCGCGCCGCGGTTGTCATTGTGTGCGTTGGCACGCATCAGCGCCTGGTTCTTGTCATTGGTGTTGCAGGGGCCGGTACGCTCGTCACCGCAGGAGTGTCCGATACCCAAGCAGTGGCCGAGTTCGTGAGCGAAAACCTGCTCGCCTCGACGATTGATGCCGACGTAGCAGGACACGCCGATGTTCATCACGATGTCCGCGTTGGCGATTGTGTAGTAGCGCGTGCCGCGGTGTGTGTGTACCTGGCGCCGGTACCAGGGACCGCCGAGCGCCAAGGTGCCGCCAGCGGCGCAAGAGAAGGGGCTATCGAAGTCGGCGCCACCGTCTTTGTTGTCGAACAGGATGGCATTGATGCCGTCGTTGTTCTGCAGGCCACCCGTTGCTGCAGTGGTGCCGCCGTAGCGCAGCTGGACGAAGCTCGAGGGGTCGTTGGTCCAGGCGCGCAAGGCGGCGCGGAACTCGTTGAATCCCCCTCCCGAGATGCCGTTCTGGCCGTCCACGTGGGCGAAGAAGGTTACCTGGCCGCCGCTGTCGAAGTTCGTCCAACGCAGCGGTGTACCGTCGCCATCCTGCATGCTGTTGAAGCGTGGCAGTCGCGGAAGAACAGCTTCGTAGGGTACGTCCGTGAAGTAGTCCCCGGTATCGGCGGTCACCGTCCTTCCCGCAGCTCGTCCCGCCAGAAAATTGGCAAAGCGCTCCAGGTTCCGTACTTGTGTCGGTGCCTCCAGCTTGCGGCCCTGCGGGTCGACTCGCTCGGCTTCGCTCAAGTCGCGCACCGCAAGTTCCTGCCCCTGGTACTCGACGATGCGGAAAGCGCCCTGGTTGAAGTGCAAGACGGCGTAGGTGCCGTCCTGCCGTGCCCTGAGCAGCAACAGCAGGCGCTCGCCTTCTCGGAAGCGCGGGGCACCGTAGATGTAGAGACCCTGTCCGTCCGCGGTGACACCACCCGGCGAGCGCACCACCAGCGAGCTGGCGGGGACGAAGCCGTGGATCACCTTGTCGACGTCGAGGATCGCGTCGGTAGCCGGTCGCGTGCCGGGCGCGGAGTCAACGCTGCTGACGCGGGCTTCGACGATCACGTCCGCCTGCATCGCCAGATCTTCATCGGCGACCAGCACGTAGAGTGTCGCGGTCGCGGGCGTCACCACGGCGAGGGCGAGCAGGAGCGTCAGGGTGAGCGGAAAGAAGGGAAAGGAAGAACGGATACGCGCGGCTGCGATCATCGAGGGTACCTCCGGATCGGGGGAGAGCCTCCGGTCTGTAGGAAGCTTTTCAGGGCTGCTCTGGCATCGAGTGCTCGTGCATCGACGGGTCGGAAACCGACTGCTGTAGCCAAGAGACGGGCAATTGAAACGCTATCTGGAGAGATAGCTGAAGATTGTCATCGTAGCATACGAATCGAAACCTGAAGATAGACGTTGGCCACTGTGCGGGCCTTCGCTCCAAGGCCCGCACAGTGGCATCAGCCGGGCTCAGGGGAAGCGTTCAGGCGCTGGCGGCACGTTGACCGGCTGGCGTGGGTTCGTCTCGAGCTGCTGCAGCAACTCCTGGATCGCCCGCTCCAGTGACGGATCTTCGCCGCGCGCCGTGGCGTCCGGGCGGTCGACGACTTCGATGTCCGGTGATACGCCCTCGTTCTCCACCGCCCACGAGCCATCGCTGTCCATGAAGCGGAAGGCGGCGATCGAGATGCTGCCGCCGTCGACCAGGCCCGGGTTGGCGGAGGTGCCGATCAGGCCGCCCCAGGTGCGGGTACCGATCAGCGGTCCCAGGTCGAGCTTGCGGAAGTAGAACGGGAAGGCGTCGCCGCCGGAGGACGAGTAGCCGTTGATCAGGCACGCCTTGGGACCGTCGTGGCTGACGCCCGGCCAGGGTTCGATCTCCAGACCGCGACGTTTCCAGTAGTTGAGCCGCGGGCGGCTGATCAGCTCGACCATGCGGTCTGGGATGAAGCCACCGCCGTTGTAGCGCAGGTCGAAGATCAGGGCGTCCTTCTGCACCTGCGGGTAGAAGTACTTGAACAGCATGTGGTTGCCGCGCTGCGAGGTGTTGGGCACGTGGACGTAGCCGATGCGCCCATCGGAAGCCTCGCTGACGCGGCGGCGGCGTTCTTCGATCCAGTCCAGGTAGCGCAGGTTGCCCTCGCTGCTGAGCGTGTGTACCCGTGCCTCACGCGCCGTGGCGTCCGGGCTGGCGGCGATGCGCAGGGTGACCACGCGCTCGGCCTTGTTCTCGAGCAACTGGTACGGATTGGCGACGCCGCGCGTGTCGACGCCGTCAATGGCCAGGATCAAATCCCCCTCGCGCACATCGACGCCAGGTTGGGTCAGGGGCGAGCGCCAGTCGTCGTGCCAGTTCTCGCCCGAGAAGATCTTGCCGATGCGGAAGTAGCCGGACGGATCAGTCACCAGCTCGGCACCCAGCAGTCCGGTGTCCCGGCGCTCCACTTCCGGCTGGTCCCCCGGGTTGACGTAGACGTGACCTGAGTTCAGCTCACCCGCGACCTCGCCGAGGATGAAGTCGAGGTCGGCGCGGTGCGCGACGTGATCGACCAGCGGCTCGTAGCGGGCGCGCACTTGCTGCCAATCCATGCCGTGCATGTCCGGATGCCAGAACCAGTCGCGCAGCAGGCGCCAGCCGTCAACGAAGATCTGGTGCCATTCAGCGGCCGGGTCGATCCGCATTTCGAGGTGACTGAGGTCGAGGCGGCCATCGCCGACGTTGAGGTTCTTGGCCACGTCGACGATGCCGACCGTGCCGCCCTGCCGGTAGATCAGCTTGTCACCGCTGGCGGAGAGCCGGTAGGTGACGAGGCTGCTGAACAGGGTCTGCTCTTCTTCGGCCTGCAAATCGTAGCGCCGCAGCTGGAAGCCGTCGCCGGTGTTGGCCAGGTAGATCGGTCCGTCGGCGTTGGCGGACAGTGCTCCGTAGTCGCCTGGTGCACCTGGCAGCGCAAGGACGCGTGTCTCGAAGCCTTCGGCGTCGAGGGTGATCTTGGGCGCCGCGTTTTCGTTCGCTGCTGTATCGGCGCTCGCTGACTTGTCAGCTTCGGGCTCGGCCTGACTCGCGTCCGCGACCGGCTCTTCGTCGCTCTTGGGATAGAACAGCGGTGGGGCGTCGGTGTTCAGTTGGGCGGCGTAGACGCGGGTCGCATCGGTGTAGAGGTAGTTGAACTCGTGGTCGCTGAACGTGAGGTTGAAGTCACGGTTGGAGAGGAAGTACAGGTAGCGCCCCTCGGGGTCGAACACCGGTTCGGAGTCGTCGGTCATGTCGCCGGTCAGGCGCAGCACTTCGGCGCGCTCGAGCGAATAGGCGTAGATCGACCTGTGGTCGGCATCGTTCTCCTTGTCGTAGGCCAGCCACAGGCTGTCCGGCGACCAGGCGACGTTGTCGAAGTCGTCGTAGCGCGTGGTGTCGATCTCGACCACCGTGCCGCTCTCGACGTCGACATAGCGCAAGCGCTGCTTCTTGTCGGCGAAGGCGAGCTTCTTGCTGTCCGGGGACCACACGGGCGCGAAGCGCCAGGTATCACCGTCCGAGGTGACCGCGCGTTCCGCTTCGGGGCCCGGAGCGCTGTCATGCGCTCGCAAGTAGATCTCGTACTCACCACTCTTGTCGCTCAGGTAGGCGACCCAGCGGCCGTCGGGGGACCAGCTGGCGTCCATCTCGCGGATGCCCGGGGTGGCGGTCAGGTTGCGGATCTCGCCGTGCTCGGCTGGTACCGTGAAGACGTCGCCGCGCGCGGTGAGCAGTGCGCGTGCGCCGCTGGGAGAGAGTTCAGCGTCCGTGATCGCGTCGCCGACGTTGGCGATGTAGGGCAGACGGCTGTGGAAGTCGTCGACGATGCGGATCAGCAGATGGGAGGGTTCCGAACCCTGCGGGCGGACGATGACGGGCTTTCGGGGCTCATTCTGCAACTGCGTCGTCAGCTCCTCGACGACGTTCTGGATGCGGTAGATGCGGCCGCCCGCCTCGTAGACGATCGAGTCCGGGCCGGCGCTCGGCCACAGCACGTCGAAGTCCTGGTGATCGGTGATCTGGTGCGTCGCGCCGCTGGCGGGGTCGAGGGCGTAGAGGTTGAGACGGGTGTCGTTGGCGGTGTCGCCGTCGACCGGATCATCCGGCGTGCGGCGGTCGGAAGTGAAGAAAATCCAGTCGCCGACCCACAGCGGCTGGTTGTCGTTCGCCAGGTCGTCGGTGAGCTGGCGGGCGTCGCCACTCTCCAGGTCGAAGGTCCAGACGTCCTGCTGACGGCCACCGCGGTAGCGCTTCCAGGTGCGGAACTCGCGCTCGATGGGGGTGAAGACGAGCTGCTTGCCGTCCGGGGAGAACATGGCGGCGCCGCTCTCCGTGATGGGTAGCGGCCGTTCCAAGCCTCCCTTGGCCGGTACCAGGTAGGGCCGGCCCATGCGCTCGCCCCAGGGAACGCGATTGGCGCGGAAGAGGATGGACTCGCCGTCTGGCGTCCAGTCCAGGATGCGGTTGTCCCAGCCGCCGCGCGGCGGCAGCGGCCCGACGTCGTTGTACCAGGTGAGCTGGGTCGGCATGCCACCGGTCACCGGCAGGACATAGACCTGGCGGTTGCCGGCATACTCACCGGAGAACGCGATCTGCGTGCCGTCGGGAGAGAACTTGGGGAACAGCTCCATGCCGTCGTCGGAGGTCAACCGGCGGGCGACGTAGCCGTCCGTGCCCTCTGGCGAATCGACGCTCGTGTCGACGAGCCAGATGTCGCCAGCATAGACGAAGGTGACCAGGTTACCGTGGACGTCCGGTTGCCGCAGCAGTCGCGTCTCGGGTGCCATGGCGGTGCCGTCTTGTGCCAGCACGGGTTGTGCCAACGGCAAGGCGAGAGGGAGCGTGAGCAGAAGCAGCAACAGGTTCGACGGCGTCAACTTCGACAACGGCAGTTTCGGCAACGGCAGTCTCGACAGCGGGGTCGATTTCGCTCTCATGTGGGATCTCCTGGTAGGGGTCATAGGACAGGCGGGCCGGAGGGCGTTACGATACCAGGTTGGTAGAGTTCCAAGTGCTCGAGACCGGAACTCGACCCAGAACTTCCACCCAACGAGGAGACGACAAGCGATGCAAATCAAGGACAAGACTTTTGTGATCTCCGGCGGTGCTTCCGGCCTCGGTGAGGCCACCGCCCGCCGCCTGGTGGCCGGCGGTGCCCACGTGGTGCTGGCCGACCTGAATGAGGAGCGCGGCGGGCAGGTGGCCAGCGAGCTTGGCGATGCCGCTCGCTTCGCGCGCACCAACGTGGTCGACGAGGCCGACGTCAAGGCCGCGCTGGCCACCGCCGTCGATACCTTTGGCCGTCTCGACGGTGCTATCAGCTGCGCCGGTGTCGGCGATCCGGCCAAGGTGCTGGGCAAGCACGGACCGCACGACCTGGGCCTGTTCCAGAAAGTCATCACGGTCAACCTGATCGGTACCTTCAACGTCCTGCGCCTGGCGGCGGAAGTGCTGGCCGGTAACGAGCCGGAGCCGGAGAACGGCGAACGCGGCGTGATCATCAACACCGCTTCCGTGGCGGCTTACGAGGGCCAGATCGGCCAGGTCGCCTACGCTTCGTCCAAGGGCGGCGTGGTTGGCATGACGTTGCCGGCAGCGCGCGAGCTGGCGCGTCACGGTATCCGCGTGATGACCATCGCCCCGGGTCTTTTCGACACGCCCCTGATGGCGGGTCTGCCGGAGAAGGCGCGCGAGTCGCTGGGGCAGCAGGTGCCGTTCCCGTCGCGCCTCGGGCACTCGGCCGAGTACGCGCAGCTGGCGCAGAGCGTGATCGAGAACCCGATGCTCAACGGTTGCGTGATCCGTCTGGATGGTGCCTTGCGCATGGCACCGAAGTGAGCGCAGGATCGTGAGTTCCGTGTCGGGGCGGCGTGTCGTCATTGTTGGCGGTGGTGTCATCGGTCTGTCGCTGGCCTACGAGCTGACCGGTCCGCGAGCGCGGCGCGGTGATCGGGTGGTCGTGCTGGAGCGAGGCGAGCCCGGTCGCGAGGCGTCGTGGGCCGGCGCCGGCATGCTCGCCGCCTTCGACCCGGACCGCGCCGTCGATCCGCTGGACCGGCTGCGCGGTCTGAGCAGTCGCCTGCTCGCCGAGTGGTCCGAGCGCCTGCGCCGGGACACCGGGGTGGACAACGGTTACCGCGTCTGCCACAGCCTGGAAATCGCGCGCGACGCTGCTGCTGCGGAGGACCTGCGTCGACACGCGGTGGATTGGCGCCGCCGTGGTCGTACGGTCGAGGAGGTCGAAGACCTGGCGGCGCTGGAGCCCGAACTTTCGCCGGTGGCGCTGGCCTACCGACGTCCCGGCGAGGCGCAGCTGCGCAACCCACGACATTTGCAAGCCTTGGTGGCGGCGTGTGCGCTGCAAGGGGTCGAGATGCGTTGTCGGCAAGCCGTCTCGGGCTTCGAACTGCAGGGTAGCCGCATTCGCGCCGCCGTGACGCCGGCCGGCAAGGTCGAGGGCGACGTCTTCGTGCTGGCCAGCGGTGCCTGGTCGTCGATCCTGACCGAGCCGCTGGGCCTGCACCTGCGCGTGATGCCGGTGCGCGGCCAGATCGTCCTGCTACGATCGGCGAAGCCACTCTTGCGCCACGTGGTGTGGATGGGCGAGCGCTACCTGGTGCCGCGGCCCGAAGGCCGCGTGCTGGTGGGTTCGACCATGGAGCATGTCGGGTTCGCGGCCTACCCGACCGCCGAGGGCGTGCGCGGCTTGCTCGACTTCGCCGTCACCACGGTGCCGCATCTGGCTGAGGCTCCGCTGGAGCGTGCTTGGGCTGGGCTGCGTCCGGGTAGTGGTCGTGGTCGCCCGTATCTCGGAGCCGCGCCGGGAATCGAGAACCTGGTGCTAGCCACCGGACACGGCCGGCACGGCCTGGAACTCTCCGCCGGCACGGCACTTGTGCTGACGCAGTGCCTGTATGAAGAGGTGCCAGAAGTTGGACTGGAGGCCTTTGCTCTCGACCTTCCGTGATTGCAGTCGAAGAGTTTTTTCGCTACGTCCGTCCCGGATACCGTGGCCACCTGCACGTTCTTGATAGGCCAGTTTCACCTGGCTTTTCAACAAGAGGTACCGGGATTCGTGAACGTGAACGCTTCTGGTGCCTCTCCATCTTCACTGTCGTTCTTGAGAGGTATCATCTATGATGCAGCGGTTCTTACAAAGCAGGTTTGCACTTTGTGCCTTGAGCGCATGTGCACTAGCGGTGATGGGCTTGGCGCTCGTCCCCGCGGCTTCGGCAGCGGAAGCCTTGGCCGAAGAGGAGACTCCGGCTATGGACGCCGTGGCTCCGGTACAGCACAGTCAAGCGATGCGGGTCTACAAGGATCCTGAGACGGGCCGCCTGGTTGCTCCTCCCCGGGAGGTCCGTGAGGCGCTGGCAGCTGCCGACAAGCAGCGGACGGATCTCAACCAAAGTGCTGAGGGTCTACAGGCGCGCGTCCATCGCAATGGAATGGTGACCATGGATCTCCAGGGGCGCTTCCAGAGTCACTATGTGGTCACTCGCGGTGAGCATGGCGAACTCGAGCACATCTGCACCGAGGGCGAGTTGGCTCTCATCGAGAAGCTGATCTCGGACTATCAGGCTCGCAAGGCTGCCGCGACGCAGGAGGTGCCCAATGACCGCTAAGCGCAACATTTCCGTTCTGGCGCTGGTTCTCTTGCTGGCTGCCCCGTTCGCGGCGCAGGCCGCTACCTTCACGGTTGTCAACATGGACGGCCCGGGTGAAGGCTTCAACGATCCGACTCCGGTGGCGCCGGTGGGCGGCAACACGGGTACCACCTTGGGTGAGCAGCGCGAGATCGTCTTCCAGGCGGCTGCCGACATCTGGGGCGGCATCCTCGACAGCAACGTCGAGATCGTGATTCGCGCCAACTTCAACGCTCTGAGCTGCGACGCCAATTCGGCCGTGCTCGGTTCGGCCGGTGCTGTGCAGGTGAGTTCCAACTTTGCCAACGCGCCGTTCTCGAACACCTGGTACCACATCGCCCTGGCCAACTCGATCGCCGGCACCGACCTGATCACCGGCGCACCCGGTACCAGCGGTGACGATATCTCGGCGAACTTCAACAGCTCGATCGACAACAACGAGAACTGCCTGGCGGGCAGCAACTGGTACCTGGGTTTGGACAACAACGAGCCTGGCACCGACATCGACCTGCTGACCGTCGTGCTGCACGAGTTCGGTCACGGCCTCGGTTTCTCGAACTTCATCGACGAGAGCAACGGCCGTTTCCTCGGCCCACCGAACCAGCCGGACATCTACAGTCAGTTCACCTATGACAACACCGTTGGCCTGACCTGGGCCGACATGAGCACGAACCAACGCAAGACCTCTGCCAAGAACACTGGCAACGTGGTGTGGAACGGTGCAGCCGTGACCGCCGAAGCCGGCAATGTGCTGAGCAACGATGCGTCGCTGTTCATCAACTCACCAGGTGGTATCGCCGGTACCTATGACGCGCAGGCGGCCTTCTTTGGACCGGCCCTGGACTTCACGGGTGTGACCGGTGATGTGGTTCTGGCTGCCGATGGTGCTGGCGCGGATGTCAACGATGGCTGCGAAGCGCTGACCAACGGTGGCGCGATCAGTGGCAACGTTGCTCTGATCAACCGCGGCAACTGCACCTTCGCCCTGAAGGTGCTCAACGCCCAGGCCGTCGGTGCCACGGCGGTGATCATCGCCAACAACGTGGCAGGCCTACCCCCAATGGGTGGCGACGACCCGACGGTGACGATCTCGTCGGTCGGAATCTCGCAGGCGGATGGCGACACGATCAAGAACAACCTGCCCGGCGTCAATGTGACGCTGGCGCTGGACTCGAACAAGGTGGCCGGTGCTGACAGTCAGGGCCGCGTGCGCATCTACGCACCGGACCCGATCGAGGGTGGCTCTTCCTTGTCCCACTTCGACACCGTGGCGTCCCCGAACTTGCTGATGGAGCCGTTCATCGGAGCCGATCTGACGACCGACGTCGACCTGACCGACGAGCTGTTCACCGACATCGGCTGGACGCTGCTCAACCCGTCAGTGTGTGGCAACGGCGTGCGTGAGGGCTCCGAGGAGTGCGACGGCTCCGATCTCGGTGGTGCTTCGTGCAGCGACATCAGCTGCTCGGGCGGTTCCGTCAGCTGCACCGTGAGCTGCACCGTCGACTACAGCGCTTGCAGTAGCTGCCCGGTGTGCAACTTCAACGGCGTCTGTGAGGCCGGCGAAGATTGCAACAACTGCGCCAGCGACTGTGTTTCCGGCACCACCGGCGGAGCGTCCTGCGGCAACGGCATCTGCGAAGCCGGCGACGGTGAAGACTGCGTCAGCTGCCCGAGCGACTGCAACGGCACGCAGGGTGGTAGGCCGTCCAACCGCTTCTGCTGCGGCGACGGTGACGGCACCAACCCGGTCAGCTGCGGTGATGCCCGCTGCACCCAGGGGAGCTTCCAGTGCACCGATACGCCGGTTGGCAGTGGCACGTCCTACTGCTGCGGTGACGCCATCTGCAACGGTGCCGAGAACAGCACCAACTGTGCTCTGGATTGTCCCTGAGCAGCAGGTGTCCAGTTCACCGATGAACGCAAGGCCCTGATTCAGGGCGGAAGCGTTGCCAGCGAAGGCCGGGATCCACAAGGATTCCGGCCTTTTCTACTGCCATCTCGGGTGGATCTCGGGGTGGTCATCCACAATGTTGGACTTTTTTTCCAAACCGTGTCACGCCTAAGGTAGGCAAACGCACTTTAGCGTGTGAGGTGCGGTCCCTCCAACCTCGCCAAGTATTAGTAGGATCAAGGGTTTACACTCGCTGTAGACCCTTGGTCCTTACTTTTGAATCCTTCCTTACAGTGAGGTGTCGTTCATGTTCCAGCAGGTCTTGGGTAAGAACTATGCGGAGCGCATGATTAGCTTGTGCGCAATAGCAGTAGCATTCCTGGTCTTCGTGCCAGGAGGCTCGGTGGTGGCGGATGAAGCCGCCCAGCCAGTACAGGATCAGGTAACTGTCCAGACGGAGGTTACTCCTCTGACTGTGCAGCAAGATTCGATGCGGGTCTACAAGGACCCGGAGACGGGCCGCCTGATGGCTCCGCCCCAGCACGTGCGCGAAGCCCTGGCTGCCCAGGCCGACAAGCAGCGTCAAGATCTCAACCAGAGCGCGGAAGGCCTGCAGGCTCGCGTGCATCGTAACGGCATGGTGACCATGGACCTGGAAGGTCGCTTCCAGAGCCACTACATGGTGACCCGTAGCGAGGACGGCCAGCTGCAGCACTTCTGCACGGAAGGCGAGCTCGCCTTCTTCGAGAAGCTGATCGCCAACCACAACGCCCAGAAGAACGCCGAGACGCAGGAGGTGGCCAATGACCGCTAAGCGCAACTTCACTGCTATCGCTGCCACGCTTCTTTTGCTGGCGGCTCCGTTCGCGGCGAGCGCCGCCACCATCACCGTCGTCAACCTCGACGGCCCGGGTGAAGGCTTCAACGACACGACCCCTGCTACCCCGGTGGGCGGCAACACGGGCACCACGCTCGGTGAGCAGCGCGAGATCGTCTTCCAGACGGCGGCGAACATTTGGGGCGGTATTCTCGACAGCAACGTCGAGATCGTCATCCGCGCCAACTTCAACCCGCTGAGCTGCGACGCCAGCTCGGCCGTGCTCGGCTCAGCCGGTACGGTGCAGGTGACGGCCAACTTCGCCAACGCTCCGTTCTCCAACACCTGGTACCACATCGCCCTGGCCAACGCCATCGCCGGCACCGACCTGATCACCGGCGCTCCAGGCAGTAGCGGCGACGACATCTCGGCGAACTTCAACAGCTCGATCGACAACAACAACAACTGCTTGTCGGGCAGCAACTGGTACCTTGGCCTGGACAACAACGAGCCCGGCACCGACATCGACCTACTGACCGTCGTGCTGCACGAGTTTGGCCATGGTCTCGGCTTCTCGAACTTCGCCAACGAGAGCACGGGTGCCCTGCTGGGTCCGCCGAACTACCCCGGCATCTACAGCCAGTACACCTACGACAACACGCAGGGTCTGACCTGGGCGCAGATGACCAACAACCAGCGCGCCACCTCCGCCGTCAACACCGGCAACGTGGTGTGGACCGGTTCGGCGGTCACCGCCGAGGCGGCCAACTTGTTGGACAACGAAGCCTCGTTGTTCATCAACTCGCCGGGTGGCATCGCCGGTACCTACGACGCCCAGGCCGCCTTCTTCGGGCCAGCCCTGGACTTGACCGGTGTCACCGGCAACGTCGTGCTGGCGACGGACGGCACGGCTCCGGCCAACGACGGTTGCGAAGCGCTGACCAACGGTGGCGCCATCAGCGGCAACATTGCCCTGATCGACCGCGGCACCTGCACCTTCGCGCTGAAGGTGCTCAACGCCCAGGCCGCCGGCGCCACTGGCGTGATCATCGCCAACAACACGACCGGCCTGCCGCCGATGGGTGGCGACGACCCGAGCGTCACGATCTCGTCGGTCGGTATCTCGCAGGCTGACGGCACGACGATCAAGAACAACCTGCCCGGCGTCAACGTGACGCTGGCGCTGGACTCGAACAAGGTGGCGGGCGCCGACAGCCAGGGCCGGGTACGAATCTACGCTCCCAACCCGGTCGAAGGCGGCTCTTCGCTGTCGCACTTCGACACCGTGGCAACCCCGAACCTGCTGATGGAGCCGTTCATCGGCGACGACTTGACCACTGATGTCGACCTGACTGACGAGTTGTTCACCGACATCGGCTGGACGCTGCTCAATCCGTCGGTATGTGGCAACGGCGTCCGTGAGGGTGCTGAAGAGTGCGACGGTTCCGACCTCGGTGGCGCTTCCTGCAGCGACATCAGCTGCTCGGGCGGTTCCGTCAGCTGCACCGGTAGTTGCACCGTCGACTACAGCGCCTGCAGTAGCTGCCCGGTGTGCAACTTCAACGGCGTCTGTGAGGCCGGTGAAGACTGCAACAACTGCGCCAGCGACTGTGTCTCCGGCACCACCGGTGGTGCCTCGTGCGGCAACGGCATCTGCGAAGCTGGCGACGGCGAGGATTGCCTCAGCTGCCCGAGCGATTGCAACGGCAAGCAGAACGGCAGGCCGTCCAGCCGCTTCTGCTGCGGCGACGGTGACGGCACCAACCCGGTTAGCTGCGGTGACAACCGCTGCACCCAGGGGAGCTTCCAATGCACCGACACGCCGGTCGGCAGTGGCACGTCCTACTGCTGCGGTGACGCCATCTGCAACGGTGCCGAGAACAGCACCAACTGCAGCTTGGACTGCCCGTAACACGCGACGTTCAGCTCTGAGTCAGAGCTGAAGCGTCAGAGACGAGGCCGGGATCCTTTGGGATTCCGGTCTTTTCTATTGGGGCAACTCCCCACGTCGAGGGATCCCCCCTACCCAGAGCGTCCCAACGCCAGTTGACAAATCCGCTGGCACAGCTCGTCGAAGCTGATTCCCACGGCCGCCGCGCTCTGAGGCAGCAGGCTGTTGGAGGTCATGCCGGGCAGGGTGTTGACCTCCAGGCAGGCGATCTCACCGGTCGGGGTGACGATGAAGTCGACGCGTGAGAAGTCGCTCAGCTTGAGGGCGTAGTGCGCCCGCAGAGCCAGGCGGCGCAGCTCGTCGGCCAGCGCCTGGTCGATGTCGGCGGGGAAGATCTCCTGCGCCATACCGGGTGTGTACTTGCATTCGTAGTCGAAGATCTCGTGCACGGGGATGATCTCGCCCACCGCCAACGCTCGATCACCCAGGATGCCGACGGTCAGCTCGCGACCGTCGACGAAGCGTTCGAGCATCACCTCGCGGTCATACTGGGCAGCTGTCTCGATCGCAGCCTGCAATTCGCCTGCGGCGCGTACCACCGTCAGGCCGACGGTGGAACCGACGCGCAGCGGCTTGACCACGATCGGCCATCCGAGATCGTCACCGGCCCCCTCGTTGCCAGCATCGGCCAGCTCGTCCAGATCTTGCCGCGGCCACATCTTCCAGTCGGCCGTCGGCACACCCGCGGCGCGGAACAGGTGCTTGCTGATGTCCTTGTCCATGGCCACTGTGCTGCCGAGCGCGTCGCTGCCGGTGTAGCGCACGCCGGCCATGTCGAGTAGGGCTTGCAGCTCCCCACCCTCACCTTGGCGGCCATGGAGAATCAGGAGCACCAGATCCGCCGCCTTGATGGCCGGCAGGTCCACCAGGCGTGGTCCGAGTTCTTGCTGTTCCAGCTGCCGCAATTGCTCGACCGTAGGGGGATCAGCACCTACGGTTGCGTCCAGCTGCTGTTCTTCGGTGGCATCCAGTTTACCGCTGCAGGTATCGACGACGGTCACAGAGTGGCCGAGGCGACGCAGTGCAGCGACGACCTGCACGGCTCCGGCGAGGGCCACGTTGCGTTCCGGTGTTGAACCACCTGTGAGCACGACGATGTTGACCGCTGGGATCTTTGCCATGACGGCGAATCATAGCACCGGCGGTATCCCGTGATCCTGCCATGATCTCCTCAAGTCATCACTATTTGCTGGCGCGAAATCTCTGCAGCTGCTTGGTACGTCTCGCTGATCTGCGCGTATTTCCAAGAAGTAGCGGGCACTTTGCTCCTTGTTACCGAATCGGCATAAAGCTTGCTTTCAATCCTTGAAGGTCGAACCCCGGCTCGGGACACTGCAACCCGCTCGATCCACCAAGGCCCGAGCAGATCGACCCACCACCTACCTGACAAACTCCCTGCATGTTTGGGGCTCTGCAAAGAGCCCCCTCTTTTTGTCTGTGCGCTGAGTTCGTGCGCTGAGTTCGTGCGCGTTTCCACTGTGCCCTGCAGCCAAGCACCCGGTGCTTGGGATACCATCTTGTGCGTGGAGTCCTTCCGCGCCGGCCACGGTCCAGTGGCCTCTCCCTGATCCATGCTGAGACTGGAGGCTGAACGAGCATGAGGAATGTGTGCTTCGTCGTGGTGTTTTCCTGGCTGCTGACAGGTTGGTTGTTCGCTACCGGTCCCGCGGCTGCGGCGGATTGGCCGCAGTTCCGTGGACCGCAGCGAGACGGTACGTCCACCGAGACCGGCCTGGCGACCGTGTGGCCGCAAACCGGCCCTCAACAGCTGTGGCGTGTCGAGATCGGTGAAGGCTACTCCGGGATCGTCGTGGTCGATGGTCGGCTGCTGACCATGTTCGCCGCCGGGGAAGACGAGGTGCTCGCCAGCTTCGATCCCGCCACCGGTAAGGAACAGTGGCGCGTGCGCATCGGCGCCAATTTCGAGACCCAGCTGGGCAACGGTCCGCGCGCCACCCCGACCGTGGCGGACGGAGTCGCGTATGCGCTCAGCTCCAATGGCCAGCTACACGCGATCCACGTAGCCGACGGCAAGGTCCTGTGGAGCCGCGATTTGCCCGAGACGCTCGGTGGTCGGCGGCCGAATTGGGGCTACGCCGCGCCCCCATTGGTCGACGGTGATCACCTGCTGATCGACGCCGGCGGTCTCGAAGGCCGCGGCTTCGCCAGCTTGTCACGCACCACTGGTGAGATCGTCTGGACCGCCACGGACGAGCGCAACGGTTACGCCGCGCCGCTACGTCTCGAACTGGCCGGCCGCTCGCAGTACGTCACGGTGACGCGCGACCACGTGCTCGGCCTGGACCCGCAGACCGGCACGGTTCTGTGGCAGCACCCGGCTGGCGACGGCACGATCGCCGGGGTTGTCGACGCGGGGGAGGATCGGGTCTTCGTGTCGGCACCGGAGGACGGTGCGATCGCACTGCGAATTCACAAGGATGGGGACGGCTTTCGGATCGAAGAGCTGTGGACGTCGAAGCGCTTCAAGAATCACTTCCAGACCTCGGTGTACTTCGAGGGTCACCTTTATGGATTCGACGCCGGTTCGCTCAAGTGCATCGACGCCGCCAGTGGTGAGATGAGCTGGGGTAAGCGGGGCTTGGGCAAAGGGTCCCTGATCATCGCTGATGGTTTGCTGATCATCCTCGGTGAGCGCGGCCAGTTGGTGCTCGCCAAGGCGACGCCCGAGAGCTGGCAGGAGTTGGCGTCGGCGCAGATCTTCGAGGACAAGTCCTGGACGCCACCGGCTCTGGCTGACGGCCGTCTCTACCTGCGCAACCAATTCGAAATGGTCGCTCTGGACCTGACGGGAGAGTGAAGATGAAGCGCGCGATTCTCTTTCTGAGCCTGCTGTCGATGGCTGTGGGTCTCCTTCCCGCGGCCGGTTCGCTGGCAGCGGAAGACACCCCAACCCTATCGCTCGAACAGATTCTCAGCCGTCACGCGACCGCGCGTGGGGGTATCGATGCCTGGCGTCACCTGCAGACGATGAAGATCGAGGGCCAGTACATTGCCTTCGGCAAGAGTGGCCCTTTCGTCCTGTACCGGGCGCGCTCCGAAGCGGGCCAGATCGACAAGCTGCGCTTCGAGCGTCCCGAGCCGCCCTATGACGCCGTCATTGCGACCGATGGCGAGTCTTCGTGGTGGATCAACCCGTGGGTTGGCGTCGAGTGGGCGGTGCCGCTGCCCAAGGCGGAAGACGAGACACTGCTGGTCGACACCTACTTCGTGAATCCCTTGCTAGAAGCCACGGCCAAGGGCAACCAGGTCGAGCTGGTCGGGCGGACCGACTTCGAGGGGACCAATGCGTACGAGCTGAAAGTCGTACTGAGCAACGGCCTGGAGGAGACCTGGTACCTGGACGCCGAGACCTTTCTGGAACTCGGCAGTCTCGGTCATGCCGCGGACTACGGGGATCCCAAAGAGGCGAGGACCTTCTTCGACGACTTCCGCGACATCGATGGGCTGGTGATGCCCTTCTACATCGAGCGCGAATACGGCATCCGGCTACGCATCATCGAGGTGGAGTCCGTCGAGTTCAACCCCGAGCTGTCGGCCGATCTCTTCCGTTTCCCGGTACCGCAGCCCGACGGCATGCAGCGCTTGGCGTCGCTGGCTGGGGACTGGGACGTCGCCGTGCGTAGCCGGGACAACCCTAGTTTCGCGTGGAAAGAGGGCGAGACCACCAGCACCGTCGAGGCAACGTTTCACGGTCTACAGCTGGTCGAGACACTGCGCCACGAGGTGGTGCAACCGCGGACGTTCTTCCACACCCGCGCCTACGATCGCTTCCGCGAGGTCTACCGCGACACGTTGTTCTACGACGGCTTGTTCCATCCCCTGGTGCTCGAAGGTACCTTCGGCGAGGATGGCCGGTTGATCCAGGAGAGCGTTGGCGAGGGGGCTCCCTACGTCACGCGTCTGATCACCTCTGGTATCGCTGAAGAGGGGGGCATCAGTGAAGACGGCTTCAAGGTCGAAGAAGAACGCTCCTTCGATGGCGGCGAAACCTGGACGCCCGTAGTGGAGCTGACCTACACGCGCCGGCCGGCCGGGGACTGACGCCCACCACGAGCGAGAGCCGCTCGGCGCGAGCGGTGCCGGCTCAAGGAACGAGCTGCGTACCGTCCGCGTCGAGCACTACGAGCGCCTCGACTGGACATACCTCGCAGGCTTCGATCACCCGCTCCCGATCCAGCGTGCCGGGAGCGTCGTCCCGAAAGGTCACGATCTGCTGGTCGTCGAACTCCAGCAACTCTGGCGTGACGCGTGTGCATGAGCCGGAGCTGATGCAGCTGGTGCGCAGAATGCGCAGCGTGAACTCTCCAATCTTGCGTTCTTCCAGGTCGGACATGCTCTCTCTCCGGTAATTCCAGGCTCCGATGATCTAGGTGAGGCTGCTCTGCCTCAGCGCCCTGGCGGCTGCTGTGGAGGGGGAGCGTACAACACTCGTCCGCCGCGCGTGTGCCGCCGCGGCTGTGACGTCGTCGCGCGCGGCTCGGAACCTGTGTCTCGTGCCTGGGGGCGCGGCGACCGTGCCTGCCCGGTACCTAGGCCGCCAGAGCCGTGGACAGTACCGCCGTGGCTGCCCTGCAAGTGCCACCAGACGTGGGGCACACCGTCGTAGCCATGGTGGGAGGTTCCGTAAGCGGGTGCACCGCCGCCGTAGAGCGGAAAGCCGCCGACAGGAATGCCGCTGACCGGATTGACCACCCCGGGCACGGTTCTGGCAGCAGACGTCTGGCGCGACGCTTCCAGCTGCAGCCGGGCCGTCTCCACTTGCAGGCGCGCGTCCTCCAGCTGCTGCAAGCGTCGCAGGGCAGTCTGTTGTTGTTCGGCCTGCAGCGTTCGTGCCCGCTCTTCGCTGGTCACCCAGTCGCCGCGGAAGCGCACCTCGCCGCGTAGGTCGCGCAGCTGCTCTTCGGTCACCCAGGTGCCGTCCGTGAGCCGCAGATAGCCGAGCAGGTGCCGTGCACCCTCGTGGTCCGGGTCGATCAGGATCACGCGCTCGAGCAGTCGCCGCTCTAGCGTTGCTTCACCGTTGTCTCGGCACCACAGAGCCAGCTCGAAGCGTCCCTCGGCGTCGCCGGGTTGCAGCGCCGCCAGAACGCGCTCGACCTCCTGTGCCGCCGTCGAGCCCCGCTCCACACGAGCGATCTGGTCCGCGGGTAACTCGAGGGTGCCGAACGACATCTCGATGCGCACCTTGCCGTTGCCCAGATCGGTCAGTGTTCCGTCTAGCTTACGGCCGGTGGTCATCCAGATCTCGTCCGCGTGGATGGCGTGTGGCGGTAGGAGCGAGAGGCAGAGGAGGGCGGTGAGCAGTGTCGAGATTTTCATGGCACTGAATACGGTAGCGCTCGAAGAAAGGACAGTCAATCATCGCCCGCGAGGTCGGCAGGCTGGTCGGCTGGCGCGAGAAATTCTGGTCGCGGCGCTACCAGCATGTCGTGGTCAGCACCGAACCAGCAGCGCAGATCGCGCGTTTACGGTACGTTCTGTCGCACGGCGTCAAGGAAGACCTGGTGCACCGGTCTGAAGATTGGCCGGGTGTCCAGGGGGTACGGTGTTTACTGCACGGTGAAGCGTTGCGGGGATACTGGTTCGATCGCACTGAGGAGTACAAGGCGCGGCAGCGCGGCGAGTCGTATGAGCGCCTGACGTACGCGACACCGGAGGCACTGTACTTGGACCCGCTACCGTGCTGGCGTCACTTGAGCGTCGAGGCGCGAAGGTCGAGAGTGCGGGAGTTGCTGCACGGCATTGAGGTGGAGCATCGGGAGCGTCGAGGTGTGGAGAGGAGGGGAGTGCTGGGGGTGAATGGGGTCAAGGCCCTGGATCCGCACGAGTCGCCCCGAAAACCCAAGAAGTCCCTGGCACCCTGGTTTCATGCGGCAAGTCGGAAGGCGCGGCGCGAACTCAAGAAAGCGTACGAGCTGTTCTATGCGGCCTACCGCGGTGCGGCAGATGCGATGCGAGACGGGAATCGAGGCGTAGAGTTCCCAGAAGGGAGTTTCCCGCCGGCTTTGCCGTTCGTCACGCCCGATCAACTGGCACGACCGCAGCCGGCCTGAGCCGGCTGCAGGGAATACGCCTGAAGTTCACGGTGCGGAAACGAGCTCAAGCTGCTCGGCAGACGACGTGTGTCCAGGAACGCTCAGAAGAGACCTAGTCAGACTGGTGCAGTGAGGTTCGGAGACAGATTCGGCAATGGAATCCAGTGGGGACTGCTGAGACGTGGTTAGATCGAGCTGATTCGACACTGAAGGTACCTGAAATCTTAGAAGAGGCTGGCACCCTTGATAGCACCCTTGATATCGCACCCTTGATATCTTCGGGGTTCATGGGACGTGTGATTTGGCGACCGGTGCTCGGGTTCTTGCTGCTCGCAGTTGCGGGGAGCGTAGCGGGCTTGGACGGAACGGGCCCTGACGCAGCAGGCTCTGCCCGCCCGGGCTTTGCCGACCTCTCCATGTCCGCTGGGCTCGACTTTGTCCATTTCAACGGCATGAGCGGCGAGTTCTACTATCCGGAAGTGGTGGGGGGAGGCGGTGCGCTGTTCGACATGGACAACGACGGTGATCTGGATCTGTATCTGGTCCAGGGCACGATGCTCGGCCCGGGAAAGACGTTGGAGCAATCCCGCTTCCCGCCTCGGCACGCTGTCTTGACGGATCGCTTGTATCGCAACGACCTGACCCTCGACGCTGAGGGGCGACGCCTTCTCCGCTTCACGGACGTTACGGCTGAGGCGGGGCTGGCCGCTACGCGTGAGTACGGGATGGGGGTGGCGAGCGGGGACTACGACGGTGACGGTGACGTTGATCTCTACGTCACGGGTTTGCGCGACAACCGCCTGCTACGCAATCGGGGCGACGGTCGTTTCGAGGATGTGACGGCAGCGGCGGGTGCGGTGGAGCGGCGGTGGACGGTGGCGGCGAGTTTTCTCGACTTCGACCGCGACGGGTATCTCGACCTGTTTCTGGCCAACTATCTGCACTTCGACTTCGCCAACCACAAGGTCTGCCTCGACGCAACGGGAACGCAGGACTACTGCGGTCCGCAGAACTATCCACCGCTGCCGGACCGGCTGCTGCGCAACCGTGGTGACGGCACTTTCGAGGACGTGACCGCACGCGTCGGCCTGGACGCGGCGTCTGGGGCGGCGCTGGGGGCGGTGGCCCGTGACTTCGACGACGATGGCTGGCTCGACCTGTACGTGGCCAATGACTTGATGCCGAACCAGTTGTGGATGAATCGCGGCAGGGGCGGCTCAGCGATGCGACAGTTCGAGGATGAGTCGCTGCTGGCCGGTGCGGCCGTCAACGGTGAGGGCAAGGCGGAGGCCAGTATGGGGATCGCGGCGGCGGATGCCGATGGCGACGGCGACGAGGATCTGCTGCTGGCGCACCTCGACGGTGAGACCAACACCCTCTACCTCAACGATGGCACCGGCCTCTTCGACGACCGCTCGCAAGCCAGTGGCCTCGGCAATGCCAGCTGGAACTACACGGCCTTCGGCGCCGGCTTCTTCGACGTGGACAACGATGGCGACCTCGACTTCTTTGCCGCCAATGGTGCCGTCAAGACCTTGCCCGAGCTGGTGCGCAGGGGTGATCCGTACCCGCTGCACCAGCGCAACCAACTGTTCGAGAATCAGGGCGGGGGTCGCTTCGTCGAGCTGGTCGACGCCGGTCTGGACACCTCGGAAGTCAGCCGCGCGGCAATCTTCGGGGACGTCGACAACGACGGCGATACCGACATCGTGGTGGTCAACAATGGGGGGCCGGTTCGCCTGCTCCAGAATCGGCTGGCACCTCTCGGGAACTGGCTGGGCTTGCGGCTCCTGACGCCGGCCAACCCGCGCCCGGAGAGCCCATTGCGCGACGCCTTGGGCGCCAAGGTGACACTGGTGCGGCAGGGAGCGCCGGACATGGTGCGCCGTGTGGCGACCGATGGCTCGTATGCCGCCGCGTCCGATCCGCGCGTTCTCTTTGGGCTGAGGGGGAGCCCGGAAGCCGCCAAGGTGACTGCGGTGCGGGTGCGTTGGCCGAGCGGCCGTGAAGAAGTCTTCCCGGCGCCGCCATCTGGTGTCTACACAGCCCTGGTCGAAGGGCACGGGCAGCCGGCAGTGGCAGAAGTCGCGGCCACTGTGGAAGACGACTCGCCGTGAGCCGGTATCTCGATGTGCGGTGTCTCGATGTGCGGTGGTTGGGTGGACGGTGGCGGTGCCTCGTGTCGGGACTGGTGCACGGCCTGTTCCTTGTGCTGCTGCTCGGCGCGGATGTCGACGAGAGACTGCCGGAACCCGAGCTCGACGGCATGGAGCGAGCCGTGCAGGCACAGCTGCGGGCGGTGCGGGATCGTGCGCTGGCGCGTCTCGATGACGGTGCCGACCTTCCGGAGGTCGCCGAGGCTCTGGGGGCGCTAGGACGTCTGTACCAGTTCTACGGCCTCGACAGCAGCGCCGAGGCCGCGCTGCAGATGGCGGCCGCGCGGGCCCCGGACGTCGCCGACTGGGCGTATCACCTGGGCGTGCTCTACCAGCGGCAACGACGCCTGGACGAGGCCGCCACCAGCTTCGATCATGTCCTCGCCATGCAGCCGGACGACCTGCCGGCCGCGCTACGACGGGCCGAGGTCGCGCGCCTGGCGGGAGACGATGCGCTGGCGACGCGGGGATTCGAGGCGGTGCTGGCTCGGGATCCCGATCCCGCCATCGGCGCGGCCGCGCACCTCGGCCTGGGGCGGTTAGCCGTGGGCACATCTGTGCTGGCCGCCAGGCAGCATTTCGAGCGAGCCGTGGCGCTGCAGCCCCGGGCGACGGCGGTCTTGCACGAGCTAGGCCTGGCTTGGCGCACGCTGGGCGATCGCGACAAGGCGCGCCAGCTATTGCAGGCCGCTCGCGACGGAGGCAACCGTCCTCTAGCCTTCCCGGACCCACGTCTCGACGCACTCGAGACCCTGGCCACGGGGACCGCGCAGCACGTCTTGCAGGCCAATCAGGCGCTGCGTGCGGGCGACGTGGATGCCGCGGTAGATGCCTTCCGGCGGGCCCTCGACCTCGATCCACTGCACCTGCCGGCACGCCAGGGGCTCGCTGCCGCCTTGAGTCGGCGGGGCGATCTGGACGCCGCCGAGGCCGAGTACCGGCATGTGCTGGCGCAGGTACCTGATGCGGCCGGGGTCTGGTATGCGCTGGGCTCCATACTCAGCGAACAGGAACAGCTACCCGAGGCGATCGAGGCGCTGGAGCGGGCGCTCGAGCTGTTGCCCGAACACCGGGACGCGCACTTCAATCTCGGCCTGCTCCAGCTGCGTGCGGGCGATGCAGCGGGCGCACGGTCCAGCTTCGAGCGTGCGATCGAATTGGATCCGCAAGACGCCGAAGCTCGGCGACAGCTGGCGGCCGTACTGCAACAACTCGACCGGTCGGCGGAAGCAG
Organism: uncultured bacterium; assembly: GCA_965368975.1. Classification (GTDB taxonomy): domain Bacteria; phylum Acidobacteriota; class Thermoanaerobaculia; order Multivoradales; family JAHZIX01; genus CBDUPA01. The sequence goes on from CBDUPA010000006.1 coordinate 205,487, forward strand.
CGGCCGAGCTGGAGTGGCTGGTGGCAGCGGATCCGGGCGATGCCGAAAGTCGCGAGGCACTGGCGGCCCTGTACTTGACGCGCGGCGGAGAGCTGGGCCGCGGTGGTCGGTTCTCGGCGTCATCGGCTGCTCTTGCCCGCGCCGTCGAGCTACAGCCGACCTCGATTCCGGCGCACTTCGGGCGCTTCACGGCCCTACTGCTGGCAGAGGACTATGGCGACGCGCTGGCGGCGGTGGAGCACAGCCGCGCGGTCTTGGGTCAGCAAGGACTCGAGACCCTGCCCTTCGACCACGGCTTGGCGCGCTTGCTGGCGACCTGCCCGGATCCCGCCCAGCGTGACGGCGAGCGAGCTCTAGAACTGGCGTTCGCCGTCTTCGAGGCGCATCCCAGCACCGAGCACGGCGAAACCGTAGCCATGGCGCTGGCCGAACTGGGCCGCTTCGACGAAGCCATCGGCTGGCAGCTGCGCGTCCTGGAGCAGCTAGAGCGTCTGGGGCGCGGTGCGCAGGCCGGGCCGGCGCAGCAGCGGCTTGCCAGCTACCGTGCCGGCCAGCCGGTACGCGCGCCCTGGAAGTAGCCACGTCCGGAAGAGGATTCGCCTCGAAGCTAGTGCGCGACGTGGCCCGCGTAATTCTGTTCACCGGCTTCGATCCGCACCGGCAGCTTGTTCTGGCGCGGTGGCAACGGGCAGGTGGCGTGGGGCGTGAAGGCGCACGGCGGGTTGTAGGCGCGGTTGAAGTCGAGAATCACCTTGCCGTTCTCGTCCGGTGGATCGGCGTACAGGAAGCGGCCGCCGCCGTAGCTCTCGCGGCCGTTGGTCTTGTCTCCGAAGATGACGAACAACGGTTGACCCGCCTCGGCCACCGGATCCAGCAGGTAGGAGACGCCATCGATCTGGAACACCAGGGCTCCGGGGCAAGTCTCCTCGTAGGCGGTGCCCAGCACATTCGGCACGGTGATCTTCTTCGGCGGGTTGTACGGACGGTAGTTGGCCTCAATGCGCCAGGCCATGTCGGTGGGGAAGTGGTCCAGGCCCTGGAAGTCCGTCAACGCTTCCGCGGCGGTGTCCTTGAGGCGCAGGAAGCGCGCGTCGCCGCGCTGGATCAGGTAGAAGCTGAGATCGTCGCCCAGCTCGACCACCGTCTCGTTGCCGTCGGCGTCCGAGCGTAGCGTCAGCGTGGTCACCGGATCGTCGTTGTAGCGCAGACCGGCATCCGGCTCCGCCTTCAGCACGACCTGGTCGGCGCTCACCTGCAGCACACCGGCACGGGCCGGTGCCTTGTCCGGGAACACCAATTCGTTGGTCTCGGCCGAGCCGAAGCGCAGACGCCCGCCGTTGACGCTCGCGTCGAGCGGGAACAGGCCGACCAGCGCCAGCCAGCCATTCTCGCTGCGCAGCCGCTGTTCGCGTTGCTCACGCCAGTCCGTCAGTTCGGCTAGATAAGCCTCGTCGAGGGTACCGTCATCAACGGTGTTTTCCTCAGCCGTGCTCGCGTCCGCGCCAGCACTCTGGGCTGACGCGGGGACCGCCACGCTCGCCAGCAGGGTTGCTGCTGCGAGCACGGCAGCTGCAAGGATGGCCCAGCTTCGGCCGAGAGCTTCAATGCGGAGATCATCTGTGTTGCGCATGGCGACAAAGTAGCATTGCACCAGCCCCGCCGGCAACAGGATTTCTTGCACACCCAGATCCCACGAGCCTGTACGCGGGTGCACGAATGGCAGAGAATGCAGCCATGCTTCCCCGCCGCTGGCTCGAACAGCTCCAGGGTTCCGGCTTCCTCGCCTCGGTTAGCCGCGGTGCCGGCGTCGCCTTCTTTCTGCAACTGGCGGGTGCGGGCTCCGCGTACCTGCTGCAGGTCTTCCTGGCACGCTGGATGGGGACCCATGAGTACGGCGGCTACTCGTATGTCATCGCCTGGGTGACCACCCTGGCGATTCTCTCCAGCCTGGGCTTTCCCATCGCCTCGCTGCGCTTCGTGTCGCAGTATCGCGATCAGCAGGACTGGCCGCGATTGCGCGGCGCGGTCATTGCGTTCCTGGGTTTGACCTTGTTCAACGGCACCGTGCTGGCCCTCGCCGGGCTCGGCGTCCTGCACCTGACGGCTGGGAGTGACTGGCCTTTGTGGCCGGTATTCGTCGTTGGTCTGTGGCTGATGCCCTTGCATGGGCTGCTCCACGTGCAGAGCGAGATGGCGCGCGCGCTCGACCGGGTCGCCCTGGCGCAGGGGCCCTCCAAGGCTGGCCGGCCGCTAGCCATGCTGCTGGCGGCGGCGCTGGTGGTGTGGGTCGTGGGCCGCCTCGACGCGACCCTGGCGGTGTGGGCGGCCCTGGCGTCGCTGGCAGTGGTTGTCCTGCTGCAAACCGGTTCCCTGCTGCGTGCCCTGCCGCGCGCGATCTGGCGGGTGCGCGCCCACTTCGAGCTGCGTCCCTGGATGCGCGTGGCCCTACCGGCGATGCTGGCGTCGAGCTTCGTGCTGCTGCTCAACCAGATGGACGTGCTGATGGTCGGCTGGTTCCTGCCGCAAGAGCAGGTTGGTATCTACCATGCCGCCAGCCGGACGGCGATGGTGATCAGCTTCCTGGGCTATGCCATCGACGTCGTCCTGGCGCAGCGCTTCGCCGTCTACCACACCCGCGGTGACCGCGACGGCCTGCAGCGTCTGGTCGCCGCCATGGCCCACCTGAGCTTCTGGCCCACCTTGTTGATGACCGCCGGCATGGTCGTGCTCGCGCCCTTCCTGCTGTCAATCTTCGGTGCTGAATTCGTCGTCGGCAAGAACGTGCTGATCCTGCTCTCCGCCTGCCACCTGTTCAACGCCGCCATCGGCCCCGTCGGCTACCTGCTGACGATGACCGGGCACCAGGACGACGACGCCCTGGGTCTGGGCATGGCCGCGGCGCTCAACTTCCTGTTCAACGCGCTGCTCATCCCGCGGTTCGGCATCTTCGGCGCCGCGCTCGCCACCACCCTGGCGTGGGTGATCCGTGGGCTCTTCCAGTGGCGCGCGGCGCGCAAGCGGGTCGGGGTGCGCGCGTCGATCATCTCGGCTTTGCTGATCTACGGCTGGCGCTGGCCGCTGCGTCCCCCGTCGGCGGAGCCGACACCAGAGACACTTGCGGCGGAGCCGGCACCAGAGACGCCGTCGGCGGAGCCGGCACCAGATACACCGTCAGCGGAGTCCGAAAGCTGATGTGCGGCATCGCTGGCATCGCAGGTCCCGCGGGTGTCGACGTGAGTCGACACCTGCCGGCCATGCGCGACGCCCTGGTGCACCGCGGGCCGGATGGTGAGGGTCTCGAGAGCTGGCCCGAAGATGGCGTGGCGCTCGGCCATCGACGCCTGTCGATCCTCGACCTCAGCGATGCCGGGGCACAGCCGATGTGCAACGAAGACGGCAGCGTCTGGGTGGTGTTCAACGGCGAGGTCTACAACTCGCCCGAGTTGCGCCGTGAGCTGCAGGAGCGCGGTCATCGCTTCGCCTCCCGCACGGACACCGAGGTGCTGGTGCACGGCTACGAGGAGTGGGCCTGTACGGGATCCGAGGCTGCCGGCGACCCGGGGATCGAGCGTTTCCTGAGTCGACTGACCGGCATGTTCGCCTTTGCGCTCTGGGATCGTCGCCGTCGCTGCCTGCTGCTGGTGCGCGACCGACTGGGCATCAAGCCGCTCTACTATGTCGTCCTGCCTGAATCGGGCCAGCAAGGCGAGCGACTGCTCTTCGCCTCTGAGCTGAAGGCGCTGCTGGCGCATCCCGACGTGCCCCGCACCCTCGACCAGCGTGCCGTGCTCGACTACCTGGCCTATGGCTACGTGCCCGGTGACGGCTGCATCCTGTCCGGTCCGCGCAAGCTGCCGGCCGCGCACTACCTGCTATGGAACGCCGGAGATGTCGAGGTGCGGCGGTACTGGTCTTTGGCGGAGCCTGACTTCCCCGAGCCTGGCGCCGAAGAACTACGGGCGCTTCTGACGACCGCGGCGCGCGACCACCTGCTCAGCGACGTACCCCTCGGTTGCTTCCTCTCCGGGGGCGTCGACTCGACCTTGATCACTGCCCTGACCTCCGATGTGGCACCGCCGGACCTGCGCCTGCGCACGGTCAGCGTCGGTTTCGACGCGGGCAGCAGCGAGCTACCGCAAGCCCGCCGGACCGCTGAGCGTCACGGCACCGAGCACCACGAGGAGCACGTCTCGGTCGACATGGCCGAAGACCTCTTCCCGCAGCTGGCCCGCACCTGGGACGAACCCCTGGCCGACGTCTCCACCCTGCCCACCCTGCGCCTGTGCCAAGCCGCCCGCCGCCACGTCAAAGTCGCGCTCTCCGGCGACGGTGGCGACGAGCTGTTCGCCGGCTACGGCTGGTACCGAGCGTCGCTGCGCACAGAGGCACGCTCGAACGGTGGCCTGGGTCGCGTTGCGACTCGCCTGCAGCCGCTGGTCGACCCACTGCGCGGCGTCCCCTACCTCGCCCGCCTCGGTGCCGTCCATCGTCACCTGGAACTGGATCCACTCCTTCGGCACCACTACCTGCGCGGTCTCTTCGACCCTTGGGAGCTGCAGCGCCTGGCCGGTTCCGAGCTGCGTGGAGAACTCGCGCACCACGACCCGCTATGGTTGTGGAAGCGCTGGTTCCGCCCCGAGCTGCCGCTGCTCACCGCGCTGCAGGTCCTCGACATCCACACCTACCTGGTCGACGACATCCTGGTGAAAGTCGACCGCGCGTCCATGGCACATTCCCTGGAAGTCCGGCCACCGCTGCTCGATCACCGCGTGGCCGAGCTGGCCTTGCGCATTCCCGCCGGCCAGCAGCTGCAGCACGGTCAGGGCAAAGCCTTCCTGCGCCAGGCCGCCGGCGACCTGCTGCCGCGCGACGTCTTCGAGCGACCCAAGCGCGGCTTCAGTCCACCAGTCCGTCACTGGTTCCGCAGTGGCTCTTCCGGAGTGGGCCTCTGGCACAAGACCCGTGACACCCTGCTGCACGGTCGCCTGGTCGGTGACGGCCTGCTCGATGCCGTTGCCGTCGAGCGCATGGTGCGCTACGGCACCGAACGCCGCTGGAGCAAGGTGTGGGCCCTCTTGACCCTGGAGCACTGGACCCGTGCCTGGCTCTGAATACGCTGGCTCTGACGTCGACCGCCCCTCCGGGCCGCGGATCCTGATGGTGCACAGCTCCAACCTGCGCGTGCCGGCGGCCAACACCGTGCAGGTCACGCGCATGGGTGAAGCCTTCGTCCAGGCTGGTGCACAGGTCCGCCTGCTCTATCCAGCGTACGCGCAGGAAGGTGCGTTGGCCCCTGCCGAACTGGGAACTTATTACGGCGTGCAAGAAGTCCTCGACGCCGGGGCCTTGCGCCTCGAACCCCTGCGCAGCCTCTTCACACAAGGCATGTTCCAACCGTCCTTCCCGTCGCGCCTGCTGCCCCTCTCCAAGGCCTTCGCCTTCCTCGTCGAGCTGCTGCGCCTGCGACTCTTCGCCACCTCGGACCTCCCCGACCTCATCTACACCCGCTGCTACGCCGCCGCCTTCTTCCTACCCCGCCTGCGCTGCTTGCTCGGCCTGTCTCAGGCCGGGAAGCGCCCGCCGGTTGTTCTGGAAGTCCACGAGTTGCCTACAGACCGCCAGCGCCTGCGGGCCATTCAGGGTGTCGATGCGCTGGTCGTGATCAGCCAAGCCCTGGCAGATGATCTCCGCCAGCGTCTCGACCCCCTCCCTCCGGTTCTCGTTGCTCCCGACGGAGTGCCGAGCAGCTGGCTCGAAGAGATTCCGCGAGACACGGCCCGCCAACAGATCGCCGAGACGCTGCAGCAGCAAAGCGTGCGCCTAGATTCTCGCCTGCCCCTGGCCGTGATCACCGGCAGCCTCCCCGCCGGTGCCGTCGACGTGCTTTTCCGCACCGCACGGGCACTGCGCGGCAAGGCCGAGATCCTCGCCGTCGGTGCGCCGCGTCGAGGTAGCGTCGAAGATCTGCGGGTCGCGGCACAGCGGGACGGTCTGTCGAATCTGCATTTCCTTGGCCCCGTGCCGCCGTCACAGGTGCGGACGAACCAGGCCGCCGCGGATGTGTTGTTGGCGGCCTACACCGGCGAACTCAGCTGGGCCGCTCATACGTCACCGCTCAAGCTCTTCGAATACATGGCCGCTGGACGGCCGATGGTGGTGTCGGATCTGCCGGTGCTGCGCGAGGTGCTGGAGCCGGATGGGAATGCGGTGTTGGTGCCGCTGGGGGAGGAGGGGGGATTGGCGGCTGGTGTCGAGAGGGTGTTGGGGGAGCGGGGATTGGGAGAGCGGGTGGCGTCGCGGGCGTTGAGGGATGTCGAGGAGTGGACTTGGGAGCGGCGGGCGGAGCGGGTGTTGGGGTTTGTTGATGGCGTTTAGACTCAGCCGCTCGGATCTCCCGGCACCTGCAACTCCGGAGCTATGACCCCGTCCGGATGCACCACGGGCTCCTCGCTGGATTCTCCAGCCGGGTCGGGGGCGCCGGTGCTGGGCACGGGGAGCAAGGGCCCCTCGGCGATCCGGTGCAGCAGCCAGTAGGCGAGGTCCAGGTTCTGGCGCTGGCGGTCGGTGGGGTCGCCGGTGAAACGGCTGCCCAGTTCGCGCTTGCTGAGCGTCAGGGAGTCGGTGAAGACACCCACGACACCGCTGCCGAAGCGGATCTCGCTGTACACGGGGATGCCGTTGCCGTCGGCGAGTAGGGTGTGCCCACCGTGGACGGCGAGTACCGGGCGCGATACGACGAAGCTGGTCTCGTCCTGCGCCACGTCTGCATCTTCGGAGGGTGCATCTTCGGCAGCAGCGTCTTCGGCAGGCGCATCTTCGGACTCTGCAGCTTCAGACTCTGCTGCCTCGCTGTGCTCCAAGAGGTTCACCTCGACGCGCTCCAGCCTGACCTCGACGCCCAGGCCGAAGACGGCTAGCAGCTGCTCAGTGGCGGTGCCTCGGCTCAGCAGGCCGTCGAGGATCAGCAGACCGCCGCCGCCGCGCACGAAGGCTTGCAGCTGGGCTGATTGGCTCGGCGTTGGGGTGCGTGTCGGGTGTGCCAGCACCAGCATGTCGCGTCCACCAAGCCGATCGTCTCCCTGGCTGAGTGCCGCCGACAAGTCTTCGCCGACCCGCGGCAGGTAGTCGAGGCGCTGGGCGGCGACCAGCAGGCTGTCCAGGGCGACCAGGTCGTCGTCGCTGGCGAGGGTCAGGACGTGCGGCAAGTAGATGTCGGAGAGTTCGGTGTCGAAGACGACCTGCCGCGGTGGCGTGACGCCGTCGCGGTACGGGGGCAGGTCGAGGGTGGGGCCGGCGAGAGCCAGGACCACAGTACCGGTGGCGAGGCCCAGCGCCAGGAAGCTGGCGGTTGCCAGCGTTGCACGACCTCGGTCGATCAGGCCGAGAGTCGCGACAGCGGCGAGCAGCAACAGGGTTGCCAGGGTGGGCAGGTGCCGGCTCGTCCACGCTGGCCGGCGGGCCAAGTACTCGACCGTCGCCACGGCGACTTCTCGGCGGCCGGGGAAGTAGAGAGAGAAGTTCGACAGCGGCGTGCTGTCGCTGAAGGCGGCGACGCGACCGGCGCCGTGGGCCAACGTCGCGTGCTGGGCGAAGAAGCCGAAGTCGTCCGGAGGGTCCAGGTGCAGGTTGCCGAAGAAGCCGGGGCGTGAGTAGTCCGCGGCTTCGGCGCCCAGGCCGTAGCCGAGCATCGGGATGCGGGCGCGCAGGGGCACGCGTAGGGTGCACGAGGTTTCGAATTCGAAGGCGCCAACGACGCTGGCGATCGGGTGGGGTAGCCAGCGGGGTGCGCGCCACTGCGACTGGGCTTCGCTCACCTGAGCGAAGGTGTCGTCGGTGGCGAAGGAGAGACCGAAGCGCTGGGCCACGGGGTTGAGGTAGGTGGTCATGCCGAACAGGTTGGTGTGATCCCCGATCAGGAACAGCCCGCCGCCGCCGCGCACAAAGGCCTCGACGGCCTCGATCTCCGACGCCGCGAAGGGCTCGGTCGGGGTCTTGAGGATCAGCACGTCGGTGTCGGCGAGCGCTGCCGCGGTCAACGGGGCCTGCTGCCAGCGGTTCACCTCGTAGTGCTGTTCCAGCAAGCGGTAGAAAGAGCTGTAGGAATAGGAGATGAGCTGGCCGTAGGTTTCGGTGTCGAAGGGGGTGTCGGTAGGTTCCCAGGTGCCGTGACTGTCGTCGAAGAGCACGCGGACGTTGCCGTCCGGCCCCCCGAGGCGGTCACCGACAGGCACCCAACCGAGCGCTAGCACCCAGGCGATTCCCAGCACGGCGGCGGCGGCGCGGCGTCCCCGCGGGAACGCTGGTTCCGTTGGGCTCGTGGGCTGGAAGCGGCAGCGCGCGGGCAGCAGGCAGGCGGCGGGGAGCAGGGTGAGCAGGGTCCACCAGGGGCTGGTGACGAGTCCTTGGTCGGGCAGGTCGACCCAAGCCGCAGTGATCAGCAGTAGGCGGAGAAAGGCAGCGCCGAGCAGCGCCGCGGCCCAGCGTGCCAGGAACCTCCCTGGTCGGCGCAGCGGAACCAGTAGCGCCACGCCGACACCGGCGGCCAGGGCCAGCAGCAGCGGAAGAGCGGCCAGCCGGCTCAGGGACGGCAGCAGCTCGAACACCGTGCCGCCGCTGTGGACGACCACCAAGCCCTGCTCGGCGACGGCGTTCAGACCCAGCAAGCGCAGCGCGCCGGCCAGCGTCGAGGCCAGGCCGGGCACTTCGCGCCAGCGTGCCAGCAGGCTGACCAGAGGCGTCAGTGCGAGCAGCTGCGCGAGTGCTATCGCCAGCACCAAGCCACCGCGATCGGCCAGGCGCTGCCGGCCGGTGGGCACGGAGAGGCCCGAGGGTACGGAGAAGCCCGAGGGTACAGCCGCCGGCCTGCGAGCCCAGGCAGCCAGGGCGAGTCCAAGCAGTACTAGCAGGCTGCCGGTGAGGTACGCGGGAGTCTCGAGCTGGCCGCTGATCAGTTGCCAGCCGCAGGCGGCCAGCAGGGCGCCGCAGAGTAGCTGCCGTGGCGCCAGGGCCGGTACCACGGCTGCAGGTGCTTCGATTTCGGGGACCTGCGGCGACGGAGCGGGGAGCGGGCTCATCTCGGCTCCTCGGCTGGCGCGGTGTCTTCGGCTGGCACTGGTTCTTCGGCTGGCGCAGTGTCTTCGGCTGACGCAGTCGCGGCGAGTGGCGGCGTGTCGACCACGGAGCGGCCGACATCGAGCAGCCGATCGAGTAGCTCGACGTTGGCGCGCTGGAACTCGAACTCGCCTTCGAAGTTCTCGTCCTCGAAGAAGCGACCGTCGCCGAAAACCAGGCAGCGGCCGGCTTCGAAGGGGCGCGACTCGACGATCAGGGCATCGCCTTCGAGGGCCACATGCACGGTGTGCGGCACACTGCCGCCGGCTTCGACCGGCCAGGCGTCGACGAAGCGTAGAGTCTGTGCTGAAGGGTTCAGCTCCACTTCCGCCGGGCCCAGCGGATAGTTGCCGATGCGTAGGTCGCAGGCTTCCAGCAGCCGGTTGGCCGCCGGGCGGCCGTGCGCACCCGCGGCGACCACCAGCGTGCCGCCGCGTTGCAGCAGGCGGGTCACGGCGCGCAGATAGGCGGCGGAGGGTGGTCGTGCCGGTGCCACGTGCAGCACCAGCGACGCCTGGTCCAGTCGTTCGGGGTCCTGACGGTCCAGGCTCAGCGGCAGGTAGCCGGCGCGCATCAGCATGGGGGAGATGCCGCCCATGGCACCTTCCTGGAAGAACTCCCGGGGCAGGCGATCGGCCAAGCCGCGCTGGATCCAGGCCAAGCGGTCGGGGGCGGGTACCTGCGGCCGTGCTACCGGCAGCCAGGTGGTGAGGGCGGCTGCCAACACCAGGCTCAGGGCGCTTGTCGTGGTCCAGCCCCAGGGCGGCGGAGCGGCGCGCCAGAGCACCAGTGCACCGAGTACCAGTGCGCCGACCGCCAGGATTGTGGCCAGCAGCGTCCACGGCCACTCGGCGGCGCCGGGGCGCGACAGGTAGCGGACGGTGCGCTCGACGAAGGGGTAGGCGTCCGGCAGGGACAGGGGCTGCAGGCTGGTGGTGTCGCCGAAGGCCACCACGGCGCCCTGGCCGACGCGGCCGCCGGCCACGAGCACGACGTCACCGAGGCGCTCGCCGCGCTGGTAGCGGTAGTCGCCCAGGAAGGCGCCTTGACCGTCGTTGGAGCGGTTGCCGAAGTCTCCGAAGCCGTAGCGGCCGACCACCAGTGGTTGCAGTGCGGAACCGCTGAGAGTCAGGGAAGCTCCGGTGCCGATCTGGGCTTCGTGATAGCTCGCCATGCCGGCGGTGATCGGATGCGGCAGGAAGTCGAGGCAGTGACGCCAGTGGCGCCGTAGGGCGAAGGCGGAGTCGAACTCGATGCGCGCGGACACCGGGGCCAGCAGCTGGTTCAAGGGGCCCATGATGCCGAAGATGTCGGTGTGGTCACCGAGCGCCAGCAGGCCGCCGCCGCCGCGCACCCACTGCCACAGGGCTGCCAGTTCGCCGTCGCCGTACATCTGCTGCGGGTTGATCACCACCAAAACCTGGACGCCCTGCAGCGCTTCGGCGGTCAGCTCACCGGTCAGCTCACGAGTGATGTAGTTGCTGCTTTCCAGGTAGCGGCGCACGGCGCCGAACATGCCGACCTGCACCAGGCCGTAGCGTCCCACTGCCGGCGAGGTGAAGTCGAGGTGTCCGAGGTTGTGGAAGGCGACGACCGGGGTCCCGGTGCTCCTGGCTCCGCTCGTCTCACCGGTACCTTCAGCGGCACCGCCCGCGTCAGGTGCAGGGGGCAAGGATGCTGGGCGTAGCAGCAGCAGGCAGGCCAACACGAGAGCCGCGCCGCCGGCCCAGAGGCGCCAGGGTGAGTGGGCAGGAGCCGGCGTCGATGCCTGCGAGGCGCTGGGCACCTCGCTGGGCACCTGACTGGGCACCTGACTGAGCAGACGTCCGCCGAACCACAGGAACAACCCCCACGGTAGCAACAGCGTCAAGGGCGCGAGCTGTCCCGGCGCCACGTTCCACGGACGGTGCGGTTCCGGGATCACCAACAAGGTCCGTACGCCATCGGCGAGTAGGTGTTCCAGCCACGGCTGGAGCGCGAGGTAGACGGTCAAGCCCAGCGGCACGGCCAGCAGCAAGGAGAGGCTCGCGCGGCGTGATTCTGCGGTGGCCGGTTCAGGCCGAGGCAGAAAGGGCCAACGCAGGCAGCCCAGGGCTAGCAGTAGGAAGGGCAATGCGAGCCAGAGGCCGGCCACGGTCGGCCCCAGGCGTAGGTCTTCACCGGCCAGCAGGGCGGCCGCGGCCGAGAGGCCGGAAGCGACGGCGTCCAAGGCGAGCCAGAGGCCAGCGAAGTGCCGGCTGAGGACCCAGATTCCCGCGCTCAGCAGGAGTGCCCGGACGAGGTGGAGCCGCCACGGCACGGGCGGTGCCGGTGGAGAGGACGATTCTAGGAAAGGGGTTTGGGTGGCCCACAGGATCAAGCCCAAGCACACGCCGGCCACGCGCGCGGTCTCACCGCTGTCGCTTGCAAGGGTCTCCAGGAGGAGCGGCAAGATGGGTAGCAGTACGGCGAGCCAGCGCCACAGCCGAGTGTGGCCGGAATGGGCGCGGCGTTCCAGGTCGAGGCCCCACATATCGAAGGCCAGGGGCACCAAGGCCAGCACGAGGAGCAGCCGGCCGGCCGCCGGGGTCAGTGGGCCGAAGCTACCGAAGGCCAGCAACAACGCCAGGGTGGAACAGGCCAACGCGGTGCGCGGGGAAGAACCTCCGGCATCCGTCTGGACGCCGGAGGTCCGCGAGTTGTCAGCGGACGTGGTCAAGAAGCGCTACCGTCGAGCGTCTCAGGTGTTGCCGTCGACGTTGACCACGATCTGCCGGCCGGCTTCGTCCTCGACCACCACGATGTAACTGCCACCGGCCGGTGCCGCGGGGTCGAGAATACGCATCATGCGCTCGTTCCGTGCCTCGCCGCCGGCGATCAGGTTTTGAGACCCATCGGCTGCCAGGCGGTACAGGCGGTAGCTCTGTGCCTGCATGCCCGTGGTGATCCAGGTCACTTCAGTACCGCCGAAAGTCGGAGTGGCGTCGAGGCCGACGACGCGGCCCTGACCATGGTGCGCAGGGGTACAAGCCGCCGCTGCCGCCGCGCTGTCGCCCGGGCAGCTGCTGCACAGGGAGCCGGCGCAGGCGCTCTGGCCGCACAGGGAGCCGGCACAGGCGCTCTGCGAGCACAGCGAACCGGCACAACCGCTGACGCCACAGGCGCTGCCGCCGCACAGGCTGCCACCGCAGGCACTGCCGGCGCAGATGCTTCCGGCGCAAGCACTGCCACCACATACGCTACCGGGACAGGCGGAGCCGGCGCAGGCACTGCCACCGCAGCCAGAACCGCCGCAGGCGGATGCGGTGCAACCACTGCCGATGCAAGCGCTGCCGATACAGGCGCTGACGCCCTCACTGACGAACAGAATGGCTTCCTGGACGGGTTCAGCACTCTCTTCGGGAGCGAGCAGGGGCTGGTTGACGTCCAGGGTCATCTCAGCCAGCTTGTCCGCCAGCTGCCGATCGAACAGCGGTGAATCCGCGACCGACGTCTCCGCCGGAACACCGCGGGTGGCTTCCACCGACACCATGGCCCAGGTGGCGGCGACGAGGATCAGGCTCAGGATTACGAGTTTTTGTCTCATGGTTCTTTCTCCTTGTCCGATCATCCGCCGTGACCGTTGGCCCTGATGCGCTCGTGGACCATGTCCGTCAGGTCCCTGTGCGCCTTGGGTAAGGCAAGTTCGAAGACATCGTCTTCGAGCTGAACGCCGAATTGCGTCCGCATATCCTGCTCGACGTAGAGATACGCGGGTTCACGCTGATCGCCCTCGGGGAGAGCTTCCTGGACCTCCATCTGGAGCTTGACCAGCAGCAGTTCGCGTGCGTCGATCCAGAACTGGCAGTTGCGGATCAAGCTGCCGTCGTTGGCCCGCACGTCTTCCAGGGACTGCAAGACGTACACGGGTTCGCCGTCGAGAGTGGCCGCGTAGGCACGGAACCTGGCGTTGAGGAAGACGTCATCGAACTCCAGGTGCCGGAGCGGACTACGGTACTTCGCCGGCAGGGCTTCGGGCAGGGCGTGGTGGCGAATCACAAAGGACTCGACGACCGGTTGCCGGCCCTCGCCCTGCTTGTCGAGGAAGCCGCTCTCGTGCAGCACTTTGGTTTCCTGACCAGAATGTACCCAGACGAAGCGGCGGCTATCCGGTAGATCGAGATCGGCGTTGCCACGGAAGGCTTCCTGGACGGTGTCCGACTCGACCGCCTCGACGCGGGCCTGGTCACCTTTGAGATGGGCTACGTAATCACCGTCGGTGGTGACATCCGCCTGGTCCAGGCTGCTCACGGTCACCGTCTGATCGATGTCGACCTGCCGCGGATCGTCGAAGAAGCTTTGGTAACGCTCGTTCACCGCCTGCATGATGCGGTGCGCGTCCAACCCTTCGTCGGCCTGCGCCACGGGGACGCCGAGCGCTCCGAACAGCAATGTGGCCATGGCGAGGATGGTGGCGAAGGTGCCGATCCTCGAGACTCTGGCTGTCTGCATGTCCTACCTCCTTATCCTGGCACGATGCACCGATCACGGGCTGCCCCGAATGGGCAACCGTTCCCGGTCCACTGTGAGCGGGATGTTGAACTCGCGGGTTCTCGCGAGTAGCTACCGTGCTTGAAGGGATGTGAAATTAAGGGGAAGTTCACGTTGAGGCTACCATGCAGCCGCGAAGTGCGCAAGTGAGTTCGGACTCAGAACTCCCGCCCCTGCCGCAGCCCCCGGCGCTCCGCAGCCCGCACCATCCGCCGCTTGTGGGCGCTCCAGCCGTAGCCGGCGAACAGCCCCAAGACGCCGACGCAGAAGCCGACGAAGAGGGTAAAGGTAAACCCGTCGACGCCTCCAGCCCCACTGCGGGTCACCGCACTGAGCCGCCGCCGTGCGCGCTCCTCGGCTGACGGGCCATCTTGCAGTTCTTCGCGGATCGTCCGTTCGCTGTCGTCACGGCGGTCGACGAAGGTGCGGTCTGGACGATCGAGACCGCCGTTGTTCCAGGCGGAAATGGGGAGCTTCTCCTGCAAAGCGGGGTCGTCGGCGCGAATCACCTTGACTGGACGCAGGCCGCGTTCGGGCCAGGGGTTGAAGCCGAGGGAGCCGCAGTCGACCCAGGCTTGACCGCAGCCGTCGGGATTGCCGGTGCCGTCGACATGCAGCAAACGCGTATTGCTGGGACCTGGGATCCATGCGGATCCGTCCGGCGGCTGGAAAGACGCGAGGTCACCGGGAAAGCGGGTGACGGCGTTGCTCAGGTGGCCCTCCATGTCGCCAGGAGTCGAACTGAGCCAGGAGACGAACCAGGCTTCGTAGCCGAGACCTTGCAGCAGGGTCGTCAGCAGGACGGCGGCATCGTCGCAGTCGCCTTGTTCGTCGACCAGGAATTCGATGCCGAACTTGGGGTACTCGGTCCAGCCGGTGGTGGTGTCGAAACTGTAGTTGATGCCCTGCACCAGGCCGTGGACGAAGGCGACGCGCGAGGCTTGGGAGGTGACGCCGGCGGCCTCGAAGTGACGGGCGAGGGCGACGGTGAGCGGGCGCAGGTCGCTGGCAGTGACGTCGAGAACGCGGCGGATGGAGTCGTGGGGATCGTTGCGGCGCAGGCTGTAGGCGTCGACGCCGACGGCGAGCTCGGCCCAGGCGAGTTCGCGCTCGGTGCACGGAACGCGGTCGGTGGGGCAGAAGGGCCAGGCGCGGTAGATGCGGCCGGAGTCGGGTGCGGGCAAGTCGTTGCCATGCGAGCGACCGTCGTCATGCAGTCGTACCCAGGGTAGAGCGTCCGCGGCGAGCAGTGGCTCGGTGACGCTCGGCAGGACGAGGTTCGCACCTAGGAGAAAGCAGGCGAGCGGCAGGGGATGGGTGCGCGGCCCGTGGCGAGTGACATGGCTGTGCGGCATCAGAACTTCCTTCGTGCACGCTCGGCGCGCCGTGTCTGCTGGCGTGCCAGGCGTTGCTGTCGAGTGCGCCAGCTGCTCCAGCCGAGCAGGCCGAGCAACGCCAGGAGCACGGCCGAGATGACGTAGAGGGTGCCGTCTTCCTGCTGGCCTGGCAGGCACTCGAGGCCGAGGGCGCGCGCCTGGGCGCAGATGTCGGGCTGGGTGGAGGTGGGGCCGGCTTCGGTGTCGGTATCGGTGTCACGGGACGGCCGTGGGGTGGTCGGCGTCCGCGGATCGGTTGGGGTCGTGGATGGCAGACTGCCGCCGGGTTGCCAACCGTCGGCGAGCATTTCGTCCCAGGTCCAGGTGGTGATCGGTTCCTCGAGCTCGCCGGGCCAGACGGCGCGCACCAGCGGGACCAGGTAGCCGCCGTCGACGTTGCGCGTCCAGTCGGCGCCGCTGCTTCCGCTGCTGCCGCCGGCATCTTCGCGCGACAGCCAGACGCCGAAGACTTCCGGTGTCGGTGCGTCTGAAGTCGTGGTCGAGCCGGTGCCGCCGGCTGGGTAGCGTGCCAGGTGGACGGGGATGCCCAGGGTCTGTAGGGCCTGCACAGCAGTGAAGGCGGTGGACAGGGTGTCCGCGTGGACGGCGTCGGCGAGCACTTCCCAGCCTTGCCACAGCCGGGAGTAGCGGCTCGGGGGGCCGGCGCGGTGGGCCGCGACGGGGCGCAGCGTGGCGACCAGGCACGTAGCGGTGAACAGAGGGTCGTCCTCGGCTAGCAAGCCGCGCTGGCGTAGCGCCGCGACGAGCACGCGCAAGTGCGGTTCGTTGGCCGCGGCGACCTGGGCCGGCGTCTGTTCACGGCCAGCCTGATCGAGCCAGGCGTCCGGGCCGTGCACCACCATCAGGTAGGGATCCTGCTTGGGTGGCAGGGTGCGCACCCACTGCCGGTGCCAGCGGCCCTTCTGGTCGAAATTACGGTTCTGGACGACGCCCGGTAGCAAGTCGATGGTCAGGTCTTGGGCGAAGGCGGGGAAGGCGACGAAGAGCATCGCCATCAAATGGAGAAGGATCCCCTTCTGTGTAGGGGCGGCCCCATGTGGCCGCCCTGCGGCGCAGCCGCATCCGGATCCAGAGGGCGGCCACATGGGGCCGCCCCTACAACGGAGGGCGGACATCACCACCCTCTAACCCAGCGGCGGCGGTTCGTCGTCCAGCAGGGCGACGATTTCCGCGACCTCTTCGGCGTGGTGCCATTGGTCGCCGAAGCTGCGGGTCCACACCTTGTGCTCGCTTGCCGGTGCGGCCTGGATGCGCGCGGCGACGTCGGCGGCGCTCAACTTGCCGCGACGTTCGCCGTCGCAGGCGTAGTGGTACAGCGTACCGGCGGTCAGCGGTGGTGGCTCGTCCTCGGCGCGTAGCGGCGGGGGGGCGTCGCTGTCGGCCACCGGTTCCTGCTCGGCGCCCTGCTCGGCGTCCTGCTGCGCCGCGAAGGCGTCCCAGCGGATGGCCAGGCGCGGGAAACGGACCTCGGGGTTGCCCTGCGCATCGCGGCCGCGCGGCACGACGCCGGCGGTCTGCAGCTTGCCGATCTCGGTCTCGACGGCACCCTGCAGGGTCCATTCTTCCAGCCGGTGGGTGTCTGGCACCTTGGCGGTGGTGGCGACCAGTTGGCTGGTGTCGCGGTAGGTGGGTTCGGTCCAGCTGTGCAGATCCTCGAGCAGGGCTTTGACCGCCAGCGCTGCCTCGGGCCCCAGGCTGGCCTGGCTGGTGACCTGGCGCCGCCATTCGCCACGCAGGTGGTCGCACACCAGATTCTGCATCGAACCGACGGCGGTGCCTTCGTCGCGGCCCAGGCCAGGGGCGACTTGCACCGGGAAGATGCAGTAGTAGTAGTAATCCGCCAGGGCCACGAGGTGGGCCCAGCCGCCGCGTTCCGTCTGCAGCAGCCGCTTGAGCGCCGCCTCGACCTCGGTGCGCAGCTGCTGCACCAGCACCGTGTCGCTCATCAGGCGGTCGATCACGCGGCCTTCGGGGCCGAGGTCACGCCACTGCACTTCGAACGGGCCAACCCGTCGACGCCACTGGTAGACCATGCGCTGGTCGTCGTCGGGGCGCAGGCGCACGCTGCACACCAGGCCGAGCATCAGTGCCTGGATGAACAGGCGCCAGGCGACCTGGAAGGTGGGCAGCTGCTGCGTGCTGTAGGGCAGGATGGGCTGGAATTGGTGGTAGTCCTGGTGGATGTGCAGCGGTGTGTCGCGCGCCACCAGGGAGTCGTAGTGCTTGCGCAGCTCGGAGACCTCGCTCAGGTAGTAGACCGGGAAGGCGTTGAGTTCGCTGTAGAAGATCAGCTCGCACGGCTCGTAGGCCTGCACACGGCGCGGCTCGAAGGGGGCGTCGGCATACTGCTGCAGGAAGTCGACCAGCTCCTGGACCACTTCTTCCTCGTGCGGCTGGCCGGTGGTGGTGCAGCCGATGAAGGCATCGCCGTGCGGTTGGTGCAGGTTGACCAACTCGTCGGCCTGGTTCTTGCTGCCCCAGGGCAGGCCCTTCTCGTATAGCTGCTCGAACAGGTCGCGCCGCTTGGGACGATCGTAGTACTTGCCGAGCACGGCGCACAGTGAGTGCCGTTCGATGAAGCCGTCGACGGCGTCTTCCGGATCCTCGACGAAGGCGGCGGTGCGCCCCTTGTCGCCGCGCAGGGCGTAGAAGGCTTGCGCCGCCAGCTCGTCGCGGAAGTCTTCGAACTCGGCGTTCAACTTGTCGCCGATACGTTGCAGCGTGTCGAGGCCCATGCGCCGCAGCGCGCGGTCGAGCACCAGCTGCAGGCGTTCGATCTTGGTCTCTCGCGCGCGTCCGAGGTAGGGCTCGAGCAGGTCGCCCATCTCGCCCGGTACGTCGATCTCGACGATCACCGATGACTCTTGGGGCTGGGCGTAGAACTCGGCCAGCCGCTGGTACTCGGACTCGAGCAGGAACATGCGCTCGGCGATGCGTTCGAGGTTGCCGAGCTGGTCGCGCAGGACGTCGCGGATGCCGTCGACGGCGCGCTTGCCCTCGCCGCAGATCAGTTCGTTGGCCTCGGCGCGCCAGTAGTCGTAGAAGGCTTCCGAGGCGCGCTGCACGGCGGCCTCGTGGGTGTCGACCGCGGAACCGAAGCCGCGCGAGGCGCGGTCGGCGTTCTTCAACCGCTTGTGCCAGTTCTGCAGCTCGATGTCGGCGCGTCCGCGCAACTTTTCCTGCTGCTGCTTGAAGTAGTCGCCGTAGAAGGCCTGGTCGGCGGGACGGTCGAGCAACTCGAGCAGGTCGCGCAGGATGGCCATGACACCTGAGATGCCGACCGCCGGACGGCGGCGGAAGTCCTCGATCACCTTGGGCAGCGCCGTGTGCACCTCGTCGATCAGTTCCTTGCGATTCTGCCGGATGCGGCGCACCCAGTCGCCCTCACTGCCCGGGGAGTTGGGGTCGCCCCACAGGCTGGCGACGCGCTTGAAGACGTCCTCGCCCAGCTCGACGGTGGCCTTGTCGGTGTACATGTTCTCGGCCAGGCCGTTGATCTCTTCCTGGAAGCGGCGCAAGTGCTGGTAGACGTCGCTGACGTGGCCGCCGGCACCGCTCTGGCGCGCCAGACGGTCGCGGATCTGCCAGTGACGGCGACGACCGGCGTCGGTCTCGCGGTCGCCCTGGAAGAAGCCGGATTCGAAGCAGAAGCGGTCGCGGTGGTGGGTGATCACGTCCTTGAGACCGCCGACGCGGCCCGGGTCCATCAGCCCCACCATCAGCCCCGCCAGGTCGTACTTGCAGCGGTTGAGCAGACGCCAGGACGGGAACACCAGCTTGCTCAGGCCGACGGTGGCAAAGGCGTTGCGCCACTCGTCGGTGTGCGTTTCCTGGGTGCTGCCGTCGGAGCGCTGCAGGCGGTAGGTGTAGGTGACGGCGCTGCGCAGGTATTGCTCGCGGTTGACGCGCACGCCCTGCACCCAGCCGGCCATCGGCCCGGCGCCAAAGTCGAGGAAGAGGATCTCCCCCAGCGTGCGGTAGCAGTCGTTGAGGTCGCCCAGGTACTGGCCGGAGGCGTTGGTGCCCGAAATCAGCACGTAGCGGTCGTACAGGCCGCGGACCTCCTGCGCCACCTCGTTGGGTTGCCAGCGGGCGAGGAAGGGGTGTGTCAGGTAGTGGTTCAGCTCCAGCAACGCGGCGCAGCCGTTGGCCGCCAGCTTGGGGTAGCTCTGCCCCTGTTCGACGTTCTTGAAGCCGCCGGGCAAGACCAGGAAGCCTTCGATCTTGGGCTTGGACGTCGAGCCGAGGGTGCGCCGCACCAGTGCCGCGACGTCGAGCACCATGCCCGAGCCGGTACCGCCGGCCAGGCCCGCGACGATCACCACGCGCACCGGCGACGAGGTGTCGAGGCGGCCGGAGTCCAGGCGGTTGGAGGTCACCTTGCGGTGGGCGCGGTCGAGGCCACTGGCGATCAACTCGTGGTTGGTGAAGAAGGCGAGGCGCGACAGCGGCCGGATCTGGCCGGCGCCGGCTTCGATCTGGAAATCCTCGCTCGGCAGAGCGCGCTCGTCCCACCACTCACGGATCTGCGGATGGTGGATGAGGTTGGGGCCGACGTAGTTCTTGAACTCGATCTTGACGTCGACGCGTTCGTCTTTGTCGAAACTGAGCGCGCGGTCCAGCGGGCTGCGCCGCTCTTCTTCGGCCGAGACTTCTTTGGAACGCACGTCGGTGTCGATGGACAAGAAGGCGGTGCCGTCGAGCGCATCGACCGCGCCGTAGCGCTCCAGCAGCATGCGCCGCAGGTGCAGCAGGGCCTTGGCACCGGTGCCGCCGAGGCCGACGAAGATGGTGCGCGGGTAGATGCCCTTGTCTCGCTTCCGGGCCTCTTCTTCGAGCTTGCGGGAGTAGTCGTCGTCAACGAATTCACCGACGACTTGATACGGATTGGCCACGGTGTGGACCTCCTTGTGCGTTCAGGCTTCAGCTATCCCGGACGATGGCCAGAGTGTAGATCAGATGGATCAGCCAGGCGCCGCCGAGTACCGCCAACCCTACCCAATACGAAGAATGCCAGCAGTCGGTCAACCAATGGGCCAGGCCGGCGGTGCCGAGGGCGGTGAGCACGACGGTCAGCGAGATGCCGAGGTGGCGACCGAGCATCGAGTTGCGGTCCTGGGCGATGAAGCGGCGCTCGAACACGCGCACCAGCAGGAAGAAGAGGAGCACGAGCAGGGTCAGGAAACCGACGCCGATCATCACCTTCTCCTGCGTCGACGGCGGGCAGCACTCGCCGGCCGGGCAGATGCTGCTGCCGATCAGCTCGGCCAGGGACTCTTCCTCACCGCTGCCGGGTGGGGTGATGTCTTCCGTGGTCACGTCTTCACTGGTCAAGTCTTCACTGGTGACCGTGGTCGGTGGTGGTGCCGGCTCCGGCCCGGTGGCGGGTTCCTGGGCCGAGAGGGGACTGATCGTCAGCAAGAGGCTGATCGTCAGCAAGAGGCTGGTCATCAGCAAGAGGGGGAGCAGGCCGGAGACGTGGGTTCGCGAGTGCGCTGAGATCATGGGCTAACCTTTCCTAACATGGATTACCAATCGCTGTTGCCGCGACCGCTGATGCCGCGACCCTTCCAGCCGCGGCGCACGTCGAGCCGGTATTCGAAGCCGTCGCCATCGCCGTGACCGGTGGCCAGAATCCAGCTGCCGCCGTCCTTGCGCAGCCGGTGACCGGGACGGGCCTTGAACCGAGCGCGCGGCCCCCAGCCGCGGTGCAGACGGGCACGTACGGCGCCGTCGATGTCGAGGTCACGGCGGCTGAGGCGCGGCAAGCTGAGGCGTGCGTGCTCGACGCCGTCCACCCATACGGTGTACTGCAAGCGCTGGAAACGCAAGACGGCGAGCAGCACCAGTAGCAATAGACTACCGCCGCCGAGCAGCACCAGCAGCCCGAACAGCTGGCCGTTGTTGGACAGCACCGCGGCGGCCGGATACTCGGCCCACAGGTACCCTTGCTGGCGACCGCGGAAGAGAGCCGGCAGCTGGGCAGTGCCGTAGATGCCCTGCAGCCGCGCAGGGTCGATCGCCAGGCTGGTGCGGATGTCGCGCATCTCGGCCACCATGCGGCCGTCGAGCAGGATCTGCGGCGTCAGGGCGACGTCCAGCAGGTGCTGGCGCCCGCCACCCTTGAGACTACTTGCGACGTCGATCGGCGGCAGGCGGAACAGCACCTCGACCGTCGCGCTGCCCAGTGGCGGCAGCGGGCCGACCTCGATTGGTGCATCGGCACCGCCGCGCGTAGTCGGGCGGCCTTCGCCCTTGACCAGCCACTGCAGTGGCTCCATCTGCCCGGCGCACACGGCCGACGCCCAGGGCAGGCGCTGGCGCTCGAACGGCTTGCGCGGCAGCATCACCTGGTTGTGCAGGCTCAGGTGTGCGCTGTCGACGCTCTGGTGGCGCAGCGTGTTGCGCACCCGGATCTCGGCCAGGCACAGCAGCGCGTCGCCGTACTCGGCGCTACGGTCACAGTTGAGCGCCTGGCCGCCGTGCAGCTGGAAGTCGAGACTCAGCACTTCGGTGTCGATCGGTTTGAGGCGTAGAGGCACACCGGCGACATCCGGCAAGGTCGCGCTCGGATCCGCGGTAGCGGCGTGCCCTGCGACCTCGGCGGCGACGTCGCGCAGCGCAGCGTTCCACAACAAGCCGTCGGCGGTTGGGCCGCTTCCTCCCGTGTTGGCTCCTGCGGGCTCGGTACCGCCGAGGCGGTGGGAGGCGGCGCTGTCCGGCCGCTCGAAGGCTGAGACATACATGCCGTAGACGAACAGTGACGTGCCGCACATCCAGCTGCAGGTCTGCGCTTCGAGCACCGGATAGGTGGCGATCATCTGGATGCGCGGATCGACCTTGAGCGTGTTGTAGAAGGCGAGATTGCGCTGCGCGTCTTCGGCACTGACGCCCGCACCGCCGGTGTCGACGATGTTATCGGTCACCAGCCAGACGATCGCCTCGCCGATCTCGTCCGTGGCCACCGCGGTCACCGTCTCGATCAGCGCCTGCCGGCTCTCCGTGGTCAAGTAAGCGGTGCCGTCGACCTGCCTCGGGTGTCCCGGGATCTGCGCCAGCCAGTCGGCGATTTGCGCCGCCGAGGCGGTGGAGACGGGGCGCTCGAAGGTCAGCTGCTCGGCGCCGGTGAAGCGCTCTACGCTGCCGTCGCCGCCCAGGCGCCAGGCGTGGGCGTTGAACAGCAGGATCTCGAGTTGGATGTCCGTGCCGACCGGGCTGGCGGCGTCGAGCCAGCGGCCGAGCAGCTGGTGGAAACGTGGCAGCTGGTAGTAGAAGGTGCGCTCGGCACACACGGCGCAGCCGGCGTCCGGCTGGCGGTTGTAGCCGGGGTACATGCTGCCCGAGTAGTCGAGCATCAGGATCATCTTGGTGGGTGCTGGCGCGTCGCCCGCTGCCCGCCGCCGCCGCAGCACGCCGCCGGCGCTCGGATCCTCGACGGCACGGAAGCTCTGGCGGCGGATCGTACCGTCGGACAGCATGGCCTCGCTCTCGTCCGGGCACACGCGCACACTGGCCTCTGTGACGTGTACCGCAGCCGTGCTGAGCACGACCCAGGCCAACGCGATCCCAAAGCCGCGGAAGCCGCGGATGGTCTCAGAATTCATCGTGCCTCCGGTCCGCCTGCCGCCGCCGCAAGGGGAGTAGTTCCAGCTGGTAGGAGGTGCCGAGCCCGTCGCGCTCGGTGCTCTCCCAGGCGTGGCCCCCGACGCTGCGCACCGTGAAGCCGGAAGCGCCGGTGACGCGCGGCCGGCCGCCGAGGCCCAGCTTGGCGCGGGCGATCGAGCGGCCGTCGGTCTGCAGGTCGCTCCAGCGCCAGCGTACCAGCCGCACGCGGCCGCGCTCACTGCCATCGATGTGCAGCTGGCGGTAGACCGGGCGCAGCCACCAGGTGATGGCGAGGAAGAGCAGCACGGCCAGCAGCAGGAGCAGCAGCAACAGCAGCGACGCCGTCTGCGTCGGGTTGTGGACGCCCATCTGCAGGCAGATGCTGGTCGCCAGCTCGTCCGTGCTCGGGTTGCGGAAGATCGCCGGCATCGCCTCGACGCCGTACACCGAGCCGAGCTGGGCGTCCTCGATCACCATGGCGGTTTCGAGGTCGTAGATGTCGACGTGCATGGCGCCGAACATGGCGAAGTACTCGTGCTGCGCGTTCTCCCAATAGTCGGCCAGCGTGTGACGCTCGGTGGTCACCGGGCCGACGTCGAGGACGATCGGCAGCGTGCGTCGTTCGCCCGGTGCCAGCGGTTCCTCCAGCAGCTTTTCGGCACGTACACTGCCGGCGCACAGGGGCACCGCGGTGTGCAGGCGCCGGACCTGCTGGCCGGGTAGCTGGCCGTAGGCGTCGGTGCGGCTGTTGTGCAGGACCAGGCGCAGCGACTCGACGGTGCGGTGGGGCAGCAGGTTCTCGATCTCCAGGTCGGCCCGGCACTGGCGCGGCTGGCCGACGCGCGCCGGCGGGCAGCGCACCTCGCTGGCGAAGGCCAGGCGCACCACATCCATGTACGCGGGCTTGAGCTTGAACGGCTCGCCGGGTGATGGAGACTGTGGATCGGCGAAGGTCTCGAAGATCGCTTGGTGGGCCGATGTGCCGAGGCGGGCGCCCGGATTCTGCGGCCCGGTGAGCTGCTGGTAGGTGCGTTCGTCGAGCCGCTCGCGACTCGAGTAGTAGAGGCCGTAGACCATCAACGTCTGGTCGCATAGCCACGCGTCACCACCGGCCGGAGCCCGGTGCAGTGGCCAGGCGTAGACCACTTGCCAGCGTGGATCGGATTCGAGGATGCGGTAGAAGCGGCGGTTGAGTTCCGGCTCGCGGCCGTCGCCGGTCTCGATGATGTTGTCGGTCACCACCCAGGCGACGCCGTCGCGGGCCTCGTAGCTCTCGAACAGCACGCGCAGCGCTGGAAGTACGTGGTCGAGACGCGTTTCGCGCGCGTCGCCGAAGCCGGCGCGGAACGGATCTGCGGGCAAGGTGCCGTGCAACTCGGGTGCGGTCAGCCGCTTCAGCGCCGCTGCGGCGCCGCGCGGTGCGATCGGCAGGCCACCGTCGAAGGCATTGGTGGCTGGATCGAAGCTGTGAGGCCCGGAGGCGTCGTCCAGCGCGGTACCATCCAGCGCGATGACCTGGCGGTTGAACACCAACGTGTGGACCGGGTCGCGTTCGCCGACACCACTCAGCAGCCCGTCGCGCAGCAGGGAGGCAAAGCCTGGATGGCTCCACAAGTACTGGCGCTGGCCCGAGTCTCCCGCGTCTGTGCAGCGGCGGAACATGCTGCCCGAGTAGTCCAGCACCAGCGCGTGCAGCAGTGGTCGTCCGTCGCTGTCCGTGGTCTCAGGTCCCAAAGGCAGGGGCGCACCGTCGAGCAGACCCCCGGCCGTGCGGTCGGCGGCGTCGCGTTCCGGGACCAGTACGGCGGCCTGGTTGGCGCGGCATTCGCGCACCTTTTCGGCGCCGAAGACCGACTGCGGCGAGCAGGCGTCGCCAGCACCGCGCGGCTCGAACTGTCCGCAGCCGGTGACGCTGAGCCCGAGGCACAGGGTGCCCAGCCCCAGGAATCCCAGCCTCAGGAGGCCGACTAGTCGCCGGTGGGCAATCACGAGACCGTCTCCAGCTGCAAGCGGTAGCAGTGCACGCTCATCCCCTGGCCCAGGAAGACGTCGCGGCCGAGCAGGGCCAGGCCTTGGGGGGCTTCGTAGGCGCCGGGGACACGAATTCGTGACGGCGTGCCGAGATCGGCCCAGCCCAGGCCCTGGGCGCCCAGGCGCAGGCCATCCTGGAAGCGGGCCAGGACACCCGCCGAGCACACCAGCGGTGCTTCGCGCGCGCCCTGCAACCGTTGCTCCGGACCGCGCAACGGTTGGAGCACCGAGGCGGCGCTGCTGTAGCGCGGGAAGATCGCCACCATGCGGTCGGTCGACACCGCCAGCAGATGGCCACCGATGTTCTGCTGGTGGCGCGAGCCGTGGCCGATGGCGAAACCCATCAGGTCGCCGAGTTCGCCCAGGTCCCGCCGTTCCCAGCTCCACGGCTCGCCGCGCACGATGTCCGCCAGCGTCGCACGCAGCATCTCGACCCGACCGCCGGTCTCACTCGAGACCCACACTTCCGGCCGCTCGCGCGGGTCCGGCACCACCTGCAGGGTCGGCAGGCTCGAGGGCTCGAGGTCGAGCGGCGACTCGGGCGTGTAGCGGGTCGGCACCAGCTCGCGCGGCTCACTGTTTGGCTGCAGCAGTCCGTCTGGCTGCAGCAGTCCGTCTGGCTGCAGCAGTCCGTCTAGCTGCAGCAGTGACGTCAGTACCTCGCGCTCCAGCATCGACACGGTACCGCGACCGTCGACCCACAGTAGCCGACCGGTGGCGGCGTCGAAGGTGGGCGGGCGCATGACGCCGGGCGCCGGGCAGCGTGCCAGCAGGGTGCCGGCGGGGTTGAATAGCAGAATCTCTCCGTCCGCGAAGGCCTGTCGTTCCAGGTCCGGGCGGCCCTGCAGCAGTGCGAACAGCACGCCGTCCGCGCTTCCAGCTGGCTGCAGATCCAGCCCCAGCGGGGGTCCCAGAAACTGGCAGCCGGTATCCGGCGGGTGCGCGCGGGTAGGATGTTCGCTCGCCATGCCGCGGAAGTAGAGGTAGGGCGCGAGGTCGCGGAATACCGCCTGGTGCGCGGCGGCGACCAGCATGCGCGAGCCGCGAAGGACCGGCGGGTGCAGCACGGCGTGGGCGGGGTCGGTAGGGTCAGTGGAGCGGTCCGGCCACTCCAGGGGGCGCTGTAGCCGTGGCGTGCCGTCCTGGGCGTCGAAGATGCCGAGCCAGCCGCGCGCGGTGGTGGCGACCACCTGGCCGCGCACCACGTTGACGCCCACCACGTGATCCTCGGAGGTTCCGACGTCGTCGCCGGCTGCCAGCAGGCTGCGCTGCCAGCCCTCGCGCAGCACGAAGCGTTGATCGGCGCGCGGCGGGCCAAAGATGTTGCCCAGCGGATCGCGCGGGCTGTGCGCACGCCCGGCACTGCCGCCGGCCTCGTTCCAATCGAGCAATGAATCGCCGCGCAGGGCGCTGCCGGTGCGAGTCGAGAAGGCACTCCAGGGACGTCGATAGACCTCGGCGGCCGCGGTGCTCTCCGGCGCTGGCTGGTCGTTCTGCTGCTGAACGGCCTCGTAAGGCCGCGCACAGGCGTCGCACCAACCCAGGGCCGGCAGGAAATGCAGCGGCTGCACGGGTTGTGCGCAGTCCGGGTAAGGGCAGCGCTCCGGCGGTCGGAAGCGCCGGTTGTCGGGGTCCCACTCGGGGCCGCTGAGGTGTGGACTCTTCATCGGCCGACGATCACCTGCGCGCGTTGGGGTTCTTGGTCGGCACGGGCATAGCGACGTCCGACCACCTTGAGGGCGACGACCAGACCGGCCGCTCCGCCGATATCCCGGCCGCCGAGGGCGTGGTGGCGGTCGGGGTCGAAACGGGTCTCGAACGGCACGACCGGATCCAAGCGGTACCAGCCCTGGCGCTGGCACAGCTGGCCGAAGTCGTCGTAGAGCCATCCTCGCAGCCGCTTCACCAGGTCGTCGCCGTGGCCCTCGTGGGCTTGCTGCGCCGCGACGGAAAGGTGGCGCGCCAGCTGGTTGAGCAGTTCCGGCAGGTCACTGTCCGCCCACGCCGCGAGTCGATCAGCTTCGATCGCCTCCACCAGGCGCTGCAGGCGCGTCAGCATCGGCGCGCCAAAGTCCTGGTGGAGGCGACGTCGCGCTTCGTCGTCGGCGCACAGTGTTGCCAGCTCGGGTGCTTGCTGGTGTAGTCGCAGCAGCAGCAGGCCGATCTCGCCCTGCGGTAGGCGTTCCAGATCGTGACGAATGGCCTCGTAGTCGACGCCGCTCTGCGTCTCGGCCGCGGGTTCGGTGGGTTTGGTGCCAGGGTGGCTGCCGGGATGGTTGTCGGTGGACTGGTTGCCGTTGCCGTCGAGAGAAGCGCTGGTCCTGTCGTCGCGCAGGGCTTGCAGGAGCTGGCGGTCTTCCTCCTGCCGGCGTTCCAGCCGCCGCAGCCTCCAGCCGAGGAGGCCATAGAGGGCGAGCGCCAGGACGGCGAGCAGGGCGGCGAGCAGGGAGGGCATCATGACAGCGGCACTCCTTTGGATTCCTTGCCATCGGCGACGATCCACAGATCGGCCGGGCCGCGCACCTGGATCACCAGGTCGCTGGCTGGCTCGAACTGGAAGCGCACGTAGGGTTGATGGTCGCGGTACAGCTCCAGGCGGTCGATCTTCGCTGGCTCTTGCAGGTGCACCTCCGCTGGTAGCTCGGTGTTGCGCTCCAGTCCGGGGACGGTGCGGAAGCGACGGCGGCCGGCCTTGCGTTGCAGGTCGAAGTTGAGGCGCTGGTGCAGCGTGTTGCGCAGGTGCAGCCAGCGGCCTTCTTCGCGGCTCAGCTGCCACAGCGCTGCCCCGATGGCGACGCAGTGTTTGGGGTCGAAGGGGACGTCCAGGCTGGCCTTGCCCGAGCTGGCTCTATCCGAAGTCGGGGGTTCGACCAGGATCAACGGCGTGTCCGCTGGTCGACGCTGGGCGACGGCTTCTTTGACGCCCTGGCGGATCACCGGCACGCGCACGCCCTGGCCGGTGAACAGCAGGGTGGTGACCTCGGACCACTGCCAGCCGGCGCGCTCGACGACGCTGTCGAGCAGTGGCAGGACCGCTGCCAGTCGTGTGCTGACCAGGTCCTCGAACGTGGCGCGGTCGATGGTGGTGGTAAAGTCCGGCTCGGCTGCTGGGCTGGCGTTGCTGGAGATACTGGTGTTGCTGGAGATACTGGTGTTGCTCGAAACATTGGCCAGGAGAGACGGGCCGAGCTCCAGCGTCAAGCTCGCTTGCTGTGCCTCGGAGAGCCGCTTCTTGGCCACCTCGGCGGCTCGCAGCAAGCCGCTGGCACCGCTGTAAAGGTCGATCGCCAGATCTTCCAGCTGTTCGTCGCGCCAGCCGGACCACGGTTCCTGGTAGCGCGCGCGCTGCCGGAAGCCGCTCTGGAACTCGCTGAACAGTCGAGCTTGCAGAGCGTAACGAATCTCGTCGAGCAGCTGTAGAAGCTCGGCCGGGTGGCTCCCGTCGTTCTCACCGCGCACCTGTGCCAGCAGCCACTCGGCGAGCAGCACGTCGAGGTCGTCGCCGCCCAACCGCCGGCCAGCATTGCTCTTCAACTCGACGGTCACCGGCACGTCCTCGCCGACATCGTTCGGATCGGTGCCGGCGTAGCGGTCGAGGTCGTGCACTTCGACCGCCGCCAGGTCCGTGGTGCCGCCGCCCATGTCGAAGCACAGCACGCGTTCGATCGGCAGGAACGGCTCCCCGGCCGCCACCTGGCGCCGCTCACGGGCGTCGACGTAGGCCAGCACCGCGGCGCTGGCTTCGTCGACGCAGCGCTCGGCGAAGAAGGCGTCGACCTGCACCTGATCGAGGTTGACGCCGACGCTGTGCGCCGTTTCCATGAGCGCCCGGCGCATCGGCTCTGTGACCTCCACCGGGTGGCTGAACACGGCCTTCTGGAACACCACCCGCTCCCCCTGCAGGCGCAGGTCGCGCTGGGCGTCGGGGTCGAGGAGGGTGACGCCGCGCTCGGCGCGGCCGAGCAGTTCGCCGATGAAGATATCGAGCAGCTGCTGAGCGCTGTAGCGGGCGCGCTGAAAGCCGTCACCGTGCCGGTAAAGGAAATTGTAGGCGGTCGCCGGATCGCGCGCGATCACCGTCTTGATGCTGCGCACCAGATTGGCGGGGTCGATACCGGCGGAGTGGTGCGCTTGTTGACCGAAGAGGAAGCGGTTCTGCGCGCCGTCGTGAGGACTCTCGGCATCCGCCAGAAAGTACATCAGCGACGCCAGCGACGGCCGCCGCTGCTCCAGTTCCAAGAGCAGGGGATAGGCGCGCTCGTCGCCCAGAATGCACACCACTGAGCTGGAGGTGCCGAAGTCGATGCCGGCGGCGAAGTGATCGGCGACACGGCCGAACTCGACGCTGATGTCCAGCGCCAGCCCGGTTTCCAGGCTCCGCCCGGTGTCGTTCTCGGCTGTAGGCGTCCACCCATCGTGCTCCAAAATCAGCCGCCGCTGTCCCCATTCTTCGCCAGCCAAGTGTCGCGGCCGGAGTTCGGGGTGGACCCGTAGTTCGAGCGTTCGTTCTTCACCGGCCTCCAGCAGGTCGCCCAGTTCGACGCCGCGGATGCTCAGCCAATCGGGCGACCAGTCCGGATCGGGCACCGGCCGCCAGTCGCCGTCGTGCGGCTGCAGCACATGCAGATCTCCCAAGCGCAGCGGTACCTGGCCGGCATTGCGCACCGTGAGGGTGTGCTCCTCACGCAGTCGCGAGAACGGAATGGTCAGCTCGGGCGGACCGTGGGTCACCAGCCGAGGTGCGCGCACGACACTGCCGCGCAGCCGGCAGTCGAGGAGCAGCTCTTCGCCCTGATGACGGCAGCGCAGCTCGATACGGCCATCGAACCAGATGGGTTCGTCCGAGCCGGTACTGGCCGAGCCGATGCTGGACGAGCCGATGCTGGCCGAGCCGGTACCGCCCGCCTCGAGGTTGCGCAGCAGCTCCACGTCTTCCTCGCCGCGCAGGTCGATGTGCAGGGTCAACTCGTCGTTCGCGTCCACCGGCAGGGGCAGGTCCAGAGGTTGCGCATGTAGCAGGCGGGTCGCGTCGAGACGCTGGTGGCCGGCGGGTGTCTCTTCACCCGCGTCGCGTACCCGGATCTCTAGCAATTCGAGCGCGTCGGCGGATTCGTTGCGCAGCACCAGCGTCTGCCGCACGCCCTGCGCGCGCACCAGCTCGACGGGCAGGAAGCGGTAGAGCGCACCCCCCGGCAGCAGGCGCGGCTGGCGCACGAGCAGCAGGTCGAGCTCGAGGTTCTGCTGAAAGCTGTCGTGCAGCGTGATCGTGGCGACCAGTTCCTGACCCGCCTCGGCGTCACGGTCGTAGGCTTGTTGCAGGCGGAAACTGTCGATCGGCAGGTCGAGTCGCTGGGGTTCCCCTCCGGGTGCCAGCTGCAGCACGCGCTCGGTCAGTTCGTCGCGCAGGACCCAGGCTGGCAGGGTGCGGATGGTGTCGTCGGTCAGGACCAGCGCGGCGGCGGTGACGCCCTCGTTGATCAGCTGGACTTGCACGTGGCGGGCGTTGCGCTGCACCGCCACGCGTCCGCTGGTCTCTTGCCAGCTGCCCAAGCGCTGGTTGCCGCCCGCGTCGGTGCCGGCGGCGCGCCAGCGAACGCGCGTCAACGGCCGACCGCACACCGCGCAGTAGGCGTCGGCCGGGCTGACCGCGTTGGCGCAGCGCGGACAGGTCGGGCGGTCCGGCGTCGTCACGCGCCTCTCTCCGAGGGGGACTGTGGTTTCGTTCGAGCTTGTGCGTCTGGCGGAGCTTCCCCGTGCAGTGGAGCTTCCCCGTGCAGCGGAGCTTCAATATCGACGCGCACCAAGTCGCCGTGACGCAGGGCGGGCGAGAGCACGCGATAGCGTCGGCCGTGCGCATCGAGTGGACGCAGCTGGCCTCCCACCGCGACGCCGTTGACCACCAGCTGCAGGCGCTCCGGCGGCACGCCCTCGTCGAGCACCAGGATGTCCGGCCGGAAGTCGTCGAGCGGCGTAAACGGAGGAGCTTCGGGCAGATCCTGCAGAGGAGGAGTGCTCGTCGCGGGCTCGTCGTGGCTGGCGGACTGGGGTGAGGGCTGGGGCGCCGGCGTCGGGGGTACCTGCGTCGGGGGTACCTGCCTCGGAGTCAGGGCTTGTGGCGGGGGCGGTGGTAGTGGTGCGGACGTAGGGGCTGCGTTCTGGGGCGTCGGGTCGGCGTGCACCGCCGTGGCCAGGTGACGCTTCAAGCTGTTGACGATTTCGCGCTGCGGCCGTTCCTGCAGCCAGTCGCCGTAGCGCTGCGTCAGGTCCGTGTGCAGTTCCAGGTGCTCGGGGTCCAGCTGCCGGGCGGACAAGCCCTGGCCGTCGAGAAAGCGTCGCAAGTCGTCGAGGGCGTCGGAAGGCCGGCCACCCTCGCGCAGCAACACCGTCGGCCCCTCACTCCAGCGTACTTCCTGCACCGGCACACCCTGCGAGTCGACGAGTAGCTGCGGCTTGGCGAGACGTTGCCACCAGGACGGCGGGTCGATCTCGGGCAGCAGGCGCACGCGCACGCGCGTCGCTCGGAGGCGGTGCAGCGACGGATCACTCGAAAGGAAGACATCACAGCCGTGCAGCTGCAAGTCCGTCGTACCCGTCGCCTGTGCCGCCAGTCCGTAGGCGATGCGCTGTTGCCACGCCCAGGTTTCCGCTCGTGGCGGCTCGACGTTTGCAGGCAGCTCGTCGAGCCAGGCCTGGAGGATCGCTGGTGTCACGCTCCAAGCGCGCGCCAGCGCGGTGGACGCCGGCACCACCAGCGACCGGAAGGGCTCGATGATGCGCAACCAGCCTCCCGCTTCGACGACGATGCGCGTATCGACCGCATCGTGAGACGCGTCGACCACCGCCTGGCGCAGGATTGGCTCGGCCGGCACCACCGTCCAGCCCGCTTCGTCCCAGGCTCCGAGCAGCTGCCGTCCGCGCGCCGCATCACGCCAGGCTTCGGGGACCAGCAACAGGTCCGGTCCGCCGCGCCGCGCCGTCGCCAGGCGCGCGAACTCCGCGCTCATCTGCCGCCAGGCCGCTGCCTCGGTGCTGGACGCCGGCTCGCTGTCCACACTTGACTCGACCGTGATTTCGACCCCCATCGCCGGGTCCGGCAGGCCGCAGGCGAGGTCCGCATCCAGGGCGGCGAAGAGGTCAAGGTGCGACGGCTCGACGGTGCCCGCGAGGGACCCGCAGCCGAGCACCAATGGTCTAGGTTTCACGAAGCGGACTCCTGGCTCGTGGACGCGAGAACTCGAGAAGGCTGCGATGGGGTGGCAAGCATGGAAAACAGGGTCTCAGTATATCTCGCTGTTCCGGCTGGTAGGCTCTCGTGTCATGGCTCCCTCTTCACAGGAGACGTTACAGCGCAGCGCAATGTTCCACACTCGCTATACGCAAGCGGGAGGAGAGGAACGCTCCACCGCCGTCGAGACCGCGACACTACGGGCGCACGGGATCGAGGTCGAGGAGTTCCAGCTCGCCAACCAGGACGTGCTGAATGCCGGCCGCCTCGCCACCGTGCGCGGTCTCTGGCGTTCGGCCTTCAACCGCCAGGTCTACGAGCAGGTACGGCAATTCTGCCGGCGGGTTCGGCCGCAGGTGGCGCACGTGCAGAACTTCTGGTGGGCGATGTCACCAGCTGTCCATGCTGCCTGCCACGCCGAAGGTGTCGCCACCGTGCAGACACTGCGCAACTATCGCCTGCTGTGCGTCAACGCGCTCCTGCAGCGCGAAGGCGCCCCGTGCGAGGCGTGCGTCGGCAAGGCGCCATGGCGCGGCGTGCTGCACCGCTGCTACCACGGATCGGCCGTGGGCAGTGCCCTGGTGGCGCGCATGATCACGCACAACCGCAGGCGTGCCACCTGGCACCGCGATGTCGACGTCCTGGTCGCCTTGACGAACTTTGCCCGTGGCAAGTTGATCGAGGGCGGCTTGCCGGCCGAGCGCCTGGTCGTCAAACCCAACTCGGCCCCCGATCCCGGCGCGGCGACGCCGCCGGGCCAGGGTGCTGTGTTCCTGGGGCGGTTGTCGGCGGAGAAGGGCCTGCACACCCTGCTCGACGCCTGGCGTTGCCTACCGGAGGTGCCGTTGACGATTCTCGGCGACGGTCCCTTGCGGGCCGAACTGGAAGCGCGCGTCGCCGAGCCGGAGTTACGGCACGTGCGGTTGCTCGGCCAGCAGCCGGCCGACCAGGTCACGGCGGCGGTGCGGGAGAGTGCCTTCCTGGTGATGGCCAGCGAGTGGTATGAGGGTTTTCCCCGCGTGCTGGTGGAGGCCTTCTCCCTCGGGCGCCCGGCGTTGGTGCCGAAACTTGGTTCGATGGCCGAGATTGTCGACGATGGCCGCACCGGTCTGCACTTCGAGCCGGGCGATGCCGTCAGCCTGGCGGCGCAGGCATGTCTCTTGGCCGAAGATCGCGATCGACTCCTGCAGCTGGCCACAGCGGCTCGCGCCGAGTACGAGGCTTGCTACACGCCGGATCGCGACGCCGAGCGCCTGCTGGGGATCTATCGCCAAGCTCTCGATCAGCAGGCGATCAATACGCACCGCGCCCGCTGAGCACCGCCGATAGCGTCCGGCCCAGCAGGTGCAGGTCGAGCCACAGCGACCAGTTGCGGATGTAGTAGGTGTCCAGCGCCTGCTGCTCGTCGACACCGCCCTCGCTGCGCACCGTTACCTGCCACAGTCCGGTAATCCCCGGGCGTACGCGTCGACGTAGCTGCCGGAAAGTATCGGTGAAGCGTTGCAGGTGGTAGTCCGGAAACGGTCGGGGCCCCACCAGGCTCATCTGGCCCAGCACTACGTTGGCCAGCTGTGGCAGCTCGTCGAGCGAGTAGCGGCGCAGGAACTTGCCGATCCAGGGCAGCACACGCGGATCGTCGTGCAGCTTGTAGCGTTTCTGCCATTGCCGCCGCAACTCGGGGTCGGCATCGAGATGTCGTTCGAGCCGTGCTTCCGCATCGCGGTACATGGTGCGCACCTTCCACACCGTGATCCGGTGTCCGCCCAGACCTTCGCGTCGTTGCACGAAGAAGGGCCAGCCCGGATCCGTGATCATCACGGCCAGCGCTGCCAGCAGAATCAGCGGCAGAGCCAGCAGCAGAAAAAGCGTGCCGGCGGTCAGGTCGAGCGTGCGCTTGAGCAGCCGATTGCGTCGCTGTAGCAGGTTGTTGGTGTACTCGATTCCCAGCACGCCACCGCCCAGGTTGCGGATCTGCACCCCTTCCACTGGTAGGTCGTCGATCTGGCGGAGCAGAACCAGGTGCCGAAACAGCTGTCGTAGCTGGTCGAGGGCTTCGGCATAAGGCCGGTTGGCGCGGCGGTCGAAGTGCGAAGGGTCGAGCAGGGCCACCCGGATCCCCGCCTGCGCTGCTTCCTCCGCTTCCCCGATCGTCGCCAGCATCGCGACCGCCCGGTACCCCATCTCCGCCGCCTCTTCCCTCAGCTCCGGCGTCACCCCGACCCCGCCGATCACGATCACCGGCTCCGGCCACCACGTCCAACGCGCCACGATGCGAAGCACCACGCCACGCACCAGCGGCACCACCGCCAGGCTGATGACCGCGGCCAGCGCGAAGGTGATGCGGGAGTAGAGGTACGGCGTCTGGCTGGCGAAGCTGAGGGCGGCCAGCAGCAGGAACCCAAAGCCGGTCGTCAACACCTGGCGCCGCAGCGTCTCGACCGGCCCGAGACCGAAGCCGGGGTAGAGGCCGGCGAAGGCGTAGCCGAGCAAGAAGAGAAAGAGCAACGGCCACAGCCCGGAATACAGCGATGGCGGTTGCCCGTGCACCGGCAGCGCCCACAGCGCATAGGCGAGAAACGCCGCGAGCGTCAGGCCGAGGGCGTCGGCCGTCAGCAGGATGGCGTTGCGGGCGAGGCGGAAGGGGAGATGGCGGACGGGCTTCACGCGGGCAGTGTACAGTTACTCACCACCCTCGATCTCCACCCGGCCCCCCGCCGAGTAGGCGACGAACTCGGGCGCGTACATCGACTGTACCTGCGCCGGAGCGGCCTGGAAGCTGCCAGCGGTGGTGGCTCTCAGGCGGTACTTGAAGGTGTACTCGCCGACGGGCAGGCGTTCGAAGAAGAAGTTGGTGCCGCTGTCGCGCACTTCCTCGTACCACCAGATGCCGAGGTCCCACTGGACGCCCGAACTCAGGGTTTCCGGTTCGAAGCCGGCGGGCCGCGGATCGCGCAGGTGGACGTACTCGGCGGCGTGCTTGGAGCGCAGCGAGACCTGGACTTCTACCTGGTCGCCGATCTCGACGCGTGTACCGTCGGCCAGGGGACGCAGTACCCAATCGCTGCCGCCGCCAGAACCCGAGCGCTCGCGCTTGAAGTAGGCACGCTCGACGTGGAAGAAGTTGCCGCGTGCTTCCTTCGGCGGAGTCTCGGTGGAGAAGTGCCAGGTAGCGGAAGCGAAGAGGAAGCCGGGGGTGTCCTTCTCGACCACGATGGTGCTGTCCGTCGCGGGATCGATCTCGTCGCCTTCGAGCTGCCACTGGACGCCCTTGCCGGTGAAGGTGTCGGGGTCGAACTCGAAGTCGCGTTGCCGGTCGCCGATGCGCACCTGCACGGCTTCGCGCACGGCCAGCAGGTCTTCAGCCTGCAGGTAGTGAACCAGGCCATAGATGGCTTCGGCGGTGGCGCGGGTGGACTTCCAGTGGTTGAGCTTCTTGTTCAGGAACAGCCACTGCACCAGGCCGTGACGCAGCTCATTGTCCGGCTGCAGTTCGAGCAGCGCGCGCAGCACGAAGGCGTGGCTCTCGACGGTGTCGTTGTACCAGAGCCAGGCGCGATCCTCGGGCGCCCAGAAGGTACCCTCGTCCTCGGTGGTCCGGGCGGAGTCGAGGATGCTGTCGAAGACCAGGCGCGCGTCCTCGGTGCGGTCGGCTCGGTGCAGAGCCAGGCTGAGATAGGCCTTGAGTCGTGGACTGTTGTTCTTCCAGCTCTCGAACGCGGCAGCGAGCATGGTGGCGCGGTCGCCGTCCGTGAAGTTGTTGCCGGTCCACGATGCGTCGGGGTAGCTAGAGAGCACGTAGCTCATGTACGTGAGGATGTGTGGCGAGGCCTTGCCCTGCTTGAGCTGCTCGACCAGCTCGCGGTCCCAGTAGCGCTTCATGTAGCCCCAGGCTCGCACGACCATGTCCTTGGGCACCTCGACGCCGAATTCGAGCGCGCGCGAGAAGCCGTCGAGCAGGTAGAGGGTTATGTAGGTCGAGGGCGGACCGCCAGGCCACCAGGGGAAGCCGCCTTGCGCGGTCTGTGCTTCTCGGAGCTTGGCCAGCGCTGCCTGGCGCAACTGGCCGGTGCGTCGCGGGTCGAGAACGTTGAGCAGGTCGTACGGGACTTCGCCGCCGCCCTGGGCCATCTGCACCCACGGGGTCTCTTCGAGCGCCAGCGCGCGGTTCGGATCGGGGCCGTCCCAGGCTTCGAAGACGGTGTCTCGGCTCGACAGCTGCTCGGCCATGCGCGCGACGGCAGGGTAGTCGCCGTAGAGCGTGGACAAGATGCCGGTGGAGACGAAGCGGTTGAGGGTCTGCTCGGTGCACTCGTAGGGGTAGTCGACCAGGTACGGCAGCGCCTGCAGCACGCCGTAGAAGAGCTGCGCGTCGAGGGTGACGACCAGCTGCTCTTGCAGCATCGTCGGGTCGGTGCTTGCCGAGCTGGCCTGTGCTGCCAGGTCGGCGAAGTGCAACTCACGCCGTGCACTCTCGCCTGCGCCGGAGTGCAGGGTGGCGAAGCGCGACTGGATCAGGTGAATGCGGCCAGGTAGCAGAGGTAGGGGGCGCTGCTCGCCGTCCTGGAAGCTGCCGGCCCGCGCCACGGCGCGCACCACGACCTCCCCGACACCACGCGGGTTGACGAGCGGGAAGGTGAAGGTCGTGCTGCCGCCCGGGTCGAGCTGGAAGTCGAGGCCACGAGTGTCGGCGGTAGTGAGGCCGAAGTCGGCGAGACGCGACGGCCCCAGCTCGCTCGTGTCTGGGCTGGTGTCACTGCCGTCTGCCGGGGCGGTGAGCGGAGCGAAGAGGCCGAAGTCGAGTTGCCCTTCGAAGGCTTCGTCACCGGCGTTCTGCACCACCACTTTGATCCGTGCTGCGTCGCCTTCGCGCAGGAAGCGGGGCAGGTAGGGGCGCACCAGCAGTTCCTTGACGCTGCGCGTCGTCTTGTGCACGGCACCGCCGCGCAGGTCCTGGGTGACGGCGTGCGCCCACACATTCCACTCGGTGACCGAGTCGGGGACGGTGAACTCGAAGCTGACGCTGCCGTCATCGCCGGTGAGTAACTGAGGTACCCAGAAGGCGGTCTCGGCGAAGTCCTTGCGCACGGGCTCCTGCTCTGCGCCCGGCGGTGGCGGTGGAGGGGGTGGTGCATCGTCGACGGAGCTGAGGGCGCGCAGTTCCTCCTCGGTTCCGACTTCCATCGCCGCACCCACCGCGAGCGACTCGGCGACCATGGGTGCATCGGCGACAGCGATAGCATCCGCTTCGAACATCGGTGGCGACGGCGCCGACGGGACGCGCATCTTCATGGCACGCGAGCGCGGGCCGATGCCGCCGATACCGAAGTTGTCGAAGTACTTGAGGCGATCCGTGCGCAAGGGGCTAGAGCTGGGCAGTTCGCCGAAGCCCTGGTTGTGCTGCCAGGCCATCCAGGCCTGGCCGAGTCCGCTCTCGAGGGTTTGCCACTGCGCGTGCGTCGGGTAGAGGGCCTGGACGTCGACCGGGTTGTGGCCAGCGAAGATGTCGAGGCTGCGGTCGTACATGTAGGCCAGAACCTCGGCGGCACCAGCGCTCAGGGCCTGCTCGTCGTCACTGCGT
The DNA here is from genome assembly GCA_965368975.1 of uncultured bacterium. Lineage (GTDB taxonomy): Bacteria > Acidobacteriota > Thermoanaerobaculia > Multivoradales > JAHZIX01 > CBDUPA01. Next base: position 242,943 of record CBDUPA010000006.1, read on the forward strand.
ACCGTCACCTTCCAGGTCTCGCTCTGTCCGGGGCGCAGACGGTCGCGGAAGGTGGAGAACTCGACCTGCAGCCGGCGGTCGTGCCAGGGCACCTGGATGTGCTCTTGCAGGCGTAGCTGCTGGTGATCGCGCAGGCTGGTGAGGGTGACGCTGAAGCCGCCGCGATCGGCCAGGGTGACCGGGATCTCGATCAGCTGCGGGTCGCGGCCGGCGGTCAGCACTTGGCGGTTCAGGCGTCGCAAGCCGCGGAAGACTTCGAGCACCAGGGGTTGACCCTCGAGGCCGGAGGCGGCCAGCAGGCGCAGCGTCTCGCCCGCGCGCACGCTGGTCTTTTCGGCCTGCAAGAGGAGCGGCAACCGGGGCGCGCTGGCGCCCGCTTGCGTCGCGGCGACGATCAAGTCGTTGCAGGTTTCGAATAGGCGGCCGAACGGGTCTTCGGTGTGGTAGCACAGGCGCCAGGCACCGGGCGGCAAGAGGCCGAGGTCGAGACTCGCGGGCTCCACGTGGTGCTGCAGCTCACCGCGGCTGCGCTCTGGGCCGGCGGGCCAGCCGCGGAGAATGGCCTGCGTGTGGATCTCGGTACTCCAGCGCGGGCGCAATCGATCACCGGGAGTGGCATAGGGATTCTCTTCGCCGTTCTCTTCTTTGTGCTCTTCATTGGGCCGGGGCCGCTGGGTCGGCCTATTGATTGGCATGTCGGCTGGTAGCACGACCTCGTCCGGGGCTTGCAGGGGGGCCAGCGTCCAGGTGCCGCTGCCGGCGCGCGCGATGCCGTCCAGATCGGTACGTCGCACCGTCACGCGCACCGGATCGCCCTCGACGTAGAAGCCAGCCGCCAGGTCGATACGGGCATCGACGGCGCTGAAGCCGAGATGGAAGGTCCGCGAGCCGGAGCGGGTCTCGCCGCCCTCGTCCGTGACGTCGACATCCAGACGATAGCGGTAGGTGACCCCGTCTTCAGCGTCGCGTTCGTCGGCTTCGGGAGTGAAGTTGACGTCGAAGGTACCGTCGTCGGCCAGCGTGCCGCTGCCGTCGGCGATCACCTGTTCCTCGCCACCTGGTGCGCCGCCCCACCAGAACCACCAGGGCGGGAAGCGCGGTACACGCGTGACGCGCCAGCTCACCTCGCCGGCATTCACCGGCAGGCCGAAGTAGTAGCGGGCCTCGGCGGTCAGCTCGGCCGGCCGGTTGAGGCGCAAGGGCTCGGCAGCGTCCTGCACCGTCACCTCGAAGGTCGGACGCTTGTACTCCTCCACCTGGATCGACGTCCAGCCCTGGCCTGCGGCGGACAGGCTCCAGGAGCCGAGCAAGCGACCGGCCGGGATGTTGAACGTACCAGCAGCGCTGCCAAAGGCGTTGGTGCGCACCGTGACCTCGGCCGCTTCCTGGCCGTTGGCATCTTCCAGCCGCACGGTCAGGTGGTGATCCGGCAAGGTCTTGAACTCGCCGTTCTCGGCGTGGCCTCGGTAGACCACGGCTTTCCAGTGCACCTGCTGGCCGGGCCGGTAGATGCTGCGGTCGGTGTAGAGCAGCGCCCGCGTGACGACTTCGTTGCTGTCGTAGATGGGGCGCACCCACATGTGCTCGGCGCCGATCGCCACATCCTGACCGTGGCGTCCCAGCAGGGCGAACGGACCGTCCCCCAGCGCCGATGCTGGAAAGAGCGCACGACCGTCCTCGCCGGTACGTCGCGTCGCCGCGAGCTGGTGGCCGCCTCGGTTCCAGTTGAGCTTGTAGAAGCTGACCCCGGCGCCTTCGAGCAGGTCGCCGGTGGCACCCGAGCGGGCCGTGACCTCGAAGCGGCGCGCGCCGTCTTCGTCCAGCTGGCGCATCAGCAAGACCAGATCCCCGACGATCACGTTGACCGCGGTGCGCCGGCTGCCGTGCTTGGAAGAACTGAACTCCAAGAAGCCGCGGTTGGTCGAGGCGGCGATCACGTACAGGCCGGGTTCGAGCGTCTCGGGCAGGGTCACGTAGGCTAGATGGTTACGGTAGTCGCGTGTCGGCGGCAGTTCGACGTCCCAGGCGTCGATGTAGTCGTGGTTCTCCAGGATGTTGGGAATCTCGCTGCTGTCCGGTAGCAGCGAGCGACCGGTCGCGCCATCGACCTGCGCGAAGAGGTTGACGGGGTAGGCGCGGAAGTAGAGCGCTTCCAGGTTCTTGTAGTTCACCTGGATCGAGCGGCGGCCGGGGGCGTCGCTCTTCATGGTGGTGAGGTTGTACTCGGGTACCTCAATGCGCGCGATCAGCTCTTTGCAGCGGATGCCGCCAGGACTCTGCGGGTGGGCCTCGCGGCCCTGCCGCGCGAGCTCGCGGGCTTGGATCAACGCACCGGGGGTGTCGAGCTGTTGCACGAAGGTCGCCAGCTGCCACTGGCCGTAGGACCACCAGGCATGCTCTTGACCCAGCTGGTCGAGCCGTGCCGCCAGGTCTTCGCGCAGCAGCGCGCGGTCGCCGTCCTTGTCGAAGTGATACCAGAGCTGTTCGGCACGCGCCCGATGAGCCTCGAACGCCGCCTCCGGACGCTTGTGCTGCCGGTGCCAAGCTTCCAGGTCGGCCAGCACCGCGCTCAGACGGCGCAGGGGATGGCCGTCAAGGCCGTCGAGCGGAGCGTCCAGTGCCGAGATCGACGCCCCGGCGAGCAACTCACTGACGTCCAGGCGCCAGGTCAGGCTCGAGCTGTCCGCCGGCCAGTAGCTGCTGTTGGCCAGCAGCTCCGCCCACAGGTAGCTCGCCGTGTCGCGCAGCGTGCCACGAATGTGCGGCGGGAACTGGTTGGGGTCGATGTACTCGTCGAGCTCGCCGATCGGCGTCGCGCCCCAGGCTTCGCGTTGTGCCCACACGTCCTGGTAGGCACGGTGGGCCTCGTCCAGGAGCTGGTCGAGCGTCCAGGCCTTGAGGTCGAGCTCATCGCTCGTCGACTCGACACGCTCGCGTTGACGGATCTCCCAGGAATACGCCTGGATGTAGGAGGTCAGCGCGTGCGCATAGTACAGCTGCACCGGCAACCCTAGCTTGGGCTCTACAGGCCAGGGCTCGGCCCGTAGATCGCGCACCGCCGTCTCAAAGCCGTGAAGCCCGATACGTAGCTGCGTGCGACGGATCAAGGCTCGTCCCTGGTACTCCTCGTCGCCCATCTGCCGCGCCTCGATCAGCAGCTTCTCGACCTGGTCCAGTGCGGCCTGGTACTTGTGCTCCTCGATCAGCTGGTCGACGGCTTGCCAGCGAGCGTCGTAGGTCATGGTGTCCTCCTGAGCCGAACCGTCCGGAATCAGTGTTTCCAGCGCAATGAGACGGGTGTCGATCCCCAGTCTTACCACGAAGACGGTGACCCCGAGGACGGCGGCGAGTACGAACCATTTCAACGATCGGCGCATGACGGACCTCCTTGCCTCATTAGACACGACTGGAGCATCCGAGGAAACCGCCCCGTTCCGTCATGAGCCTATTGCTTGGTCGAGAACAGCCTTGTCAGCCGTCCAGGTAGTTCTTTGCTCCCCGGACTTCCTCGAGAACAGTCGGATCTTTGTCCGACGCGAGCGCCTCGTCCAGCACCCGTCGCGCCGCGTCACTTCCCAAACGTCCCAACGCCCAGGCCGCGTGACCGCGCACGACGGGTGACGGATTGGACGCCAGCGCCTCCGCCAGGGCCGGCACGTAGCGTTCTTCACCGCCCCCTTGACTGCCCTCTTGACTGCCCTTTTGACTGCGGTGAGCCATGGCCAAGGTCGCGTTGCGCTGCAAACCATCGAGACGAGCGCGTTGCATGGCGCTGCCGCGGAAGCGCTCCTTGTACTCGTGCTCGTCGAGACGCAATAGCTGGATGAGATCGAGATCGGCGCGTTGTGGGGCGAGGTGGAGGTCAGGGTGGTCGGCGGCAGGGGAGTCGCGGATGTTCCAGGGGCAAACGTCCTGGCAGATGTCACAGCCGAAGACCCAGCCATCGAGCTTGTCGCGCCACTCCGGCGGGATGGCGCCGCGGTGTTCGATGGTCCAGTAGCTGATGCAGCGGTTGGCGTCGAGGCGGTAGGGTTCGCGCAGGGCGTCAGTGGGGCAGGCGTCGAGGCAGCGGGTACAGCGGCCGCACAGGTCGGTCAGGGGTTCCGAAACGGACTGGGGCTCCATCTCGGCATTCGGCTCCACCTCCAGCGTCAAGAAGATCTCACCGAGCAAGAACCACGAGCCTTGACGACTCAGCAGGCAGGTGTTCTTGCCCGTCACGCCGATACCGGCGCGGGCGGCCAGGGCACGTTCCAGGACGGGACCGGTGTCGACGTAGATGCGCGTGTCGCAGCCGGGGAAGGCTTGGCGGATGCGCTTGGCCAGCTTCTTGAGCCGCTTGCCCATCAGGTTGTGGTAGTCACGGCCGTGGGCGTAGCGGGCGACCTTGGGCCACAGGTCATTGTCCGGGGCCGCAGCGGTGGGTGCCTCGCCTTGGAGGGGGCTGTATTGCAGGGCGACGCAGAGCGCCGCGCGGGCGCCCTCGAGCACCTTGGCCGGTTCGAGCCGCTCCTCGACGCGCTCGGCGAGGTAACCCATGCCGGCGTGTTCGCCGCGCTCCAACCAACGCAAGAACGCGCCGCCCTGCTCACCGAACGGCTCCAAAGTCGCAACGCCGGCGCGGTCGAAGCCGGCGTCGCGGGCCCACTCCTCGAGCAAGCTGGGAGTGAGCAAACTAGGCGTGAGCAAGTTCGAGGTGAGCAGGGTGGCGCGCTCTTGGGAGCTCATGCTTCCCTGCGAATCAGGGCGTGTCAGCTCAGGATCGTGTCAGGGGCAGGTCGCGAAAGCCGAAGTGTCGGTCACTGCATCGGCGGGCTTACCCAGCTCGTTGAAGTAGCTGCGGCTCTCGAAGGTCTCCAGGTCGATGACAGTCAACGTGTATTCGACGTCGGTGGCCGCGGCGGCGAAGACCCAGTAGTGGTCGTTGTAACTGCAGCCGTCCAGTACCTTGACCAGCATTTCCCAGTTGCTCGGATCGAAGAAGTAGAACGTGGTCGAGTCTTCCGAGCGGTTGCCGGCCAGGCGTCCGATACCGGTTTGACCGTTGGCCCTGCGCCAGTCCACGAAGACGCAGAAGCGGCCCAGGTTGAGCGCGTTCGAATCGTCGCCATCGTCGGACAGATAGACCTCGTCGCCGAGGAAGCAAGAAGACGGCACTGGCTGGCCGTCGCCAGTGATCTGGTTGAGAACCAGGCCGGCTTCGCCTGCTGCAGAGCCGGTGGTGACCACGTGATAGACCACGCCGGCCACCATCTGGATCGTGATCGCCGAGAAGCCGGTACCGGCGATGGAGTCGTCGCTGGCGGCGACCAGATTGTCGAGCGGCCGAGCCGGATCGAAGCGCCCGGCATAGAGCGCCAGGAAGCCGTCGAACGCCTGGTTGCTGGTGATCGTGTATTCGCCGCTCTGGTCGACGAAGAGGGCCAGCGAACTATAGGTGACGACCTCACCCGAGAGCCCCGAGAGGTCCTCCGATGGCCGGTTCCAGGTGTTGGCGGTCGAGGCCGTGTCGTCGTTCCATTGGAAGGTGTCTGCGACAGCGGCGGGGGTCAGGGCCAGCAGCGCCAGGGCGGCGAGCGTCAGGAAGCAGCGCGGTGTCATGAAGGAGTCTCCTCTCGGAAGGTTTCAGCTCTGCATGGAGTGTATAACAAGCAGGTGCGGTCCGGGATCGAACTGCAAAAGTATAACCCGGCGGGCTAGAATCCGTTTGTCTAAAGGACGGCTCTTGCCCACGCCCCTGATAACCGACAGGAGATCCAACATGAAGCCGGTTCCCATCCTTGTCGCCGTTGGCGCACTCGTCGCTGTGCTGGCGATCTGCGTTTCTTCGTCCTTGGCCAGCTCCGCCGAGCCCGTGTCCTCCGAAACGGTGCCAGAGCAGAGGGTCGCCTTGTTGACAACGGAGGGCGACGGAGCGAGCTATTGGCCACGCTGGCGCGGGCCGTCGGGACAGGGGCAGGTCGAGGACATGGGCTATGTCGATACCTGGTCGAGTACCGAGAATGTGCTGTGGAAGAGTGTTGTGCCTGGCCGCGGCAACTCGTCGCCGATTGTCTGGGGTGACCGCATCTTCGTGACCGCTTCGTACAAGGGCGGCGATCGGCGGGCGATCTTTGCCTTCGATCGCGGTACTGGCGAACAGATCTGGGTTGTCGATGTACCTTCCGATGCGCGTGACGAGGACTATCACCCCAAGAACTCTCTGGCTTCTTCGACGCCGACCACGGATGGCGAACTCGTCTACGGCTACTTCGGCAACGATGGCGTGATGGCGGTGGACTTCGACGGCAAGGTCGTCTGGCACCAGCCGCTCGGTCTATTCAACGCCTTCCACGGCACGGCCTCGTCGCCGCTGCTGTACAAGGACCGGCTCATCGTGGTCCAGGACGCGCGCAACAATGCCTTCATCGCGGCCTTCGACAAGAAAACCGGCGAGGAGCTGTGGCGCACCAAGCGGCGGGCGCAGGTGGGGTGGAACACGCCGATTCCCGTGCGCGTCGAGGGGCAGGACCAGATCGTGGTCAGCAGCATGCAGCAGGTGATCGCCTACGACCCACAGACCGGGCTCGAAATTTGGCACGCGCGCGGCAACACCTTCGAGGCCATTCCGACACCGGTGGTTGGGCACGATCTCATCTACGCATCGTCGGGTCGTGCGGGTCCGACCCTGGCGATTCGGCCGTTGCGCGGGGACGGCCACCGTTCGGGCAAGAGCCCCAAGGCCGAGATCGTCTGGCGTGCGTCCAAGGGTTCGCCCTTCGTGCCGTCGCCAATTCTCGACGGCGACCATCTCTTCATGGTCAATGACATGGCCAGCATCGCCACCTGCTACGACGCGCGCAGCGGCGAAGTGCTGTGGCAGGGACGCCTGGGCCGCGCCAGCCGCGAAGGGTTCTCGGCCTCGCCTGTGCTAGTGGGGAACAAGGTCTACTTCACCAATGACGAGGGCGTCACTTTCGTGCTCGCTTCCGGCGCCGAGTTCGAGATCCTGCACACGAACGATCTCGAAGAACCGGTGCTCGCCTCGCCAGCCCTGGTCGATGGCATTTGGTACTTCCGTACCGCCAGGCACCTGCTGGCGATCGGGCGGCCTGAATCTTCTGAGACTGGATCTTCTTTGACTCAATCTTCGTTGATTCAGGCCACCCCCGCTCAGGGTGCCCGCTAGCAGTCTTCTTCGGCCGGCACATCCCACACGTTGCCACCGGTCAGGTTCTGCCAAGAGTTTGAGCTGGCGTGCCGGTTGCGGCGCTGTTCGAGCCAGCGACGGCCGTGGATTCGCACATTGACCAGGTCCTGAGCGCTGAGGTCGTCGAAGCCGTCCTGGCGTAGCGCACGAATGAGGTCTGCGTCGACACCGTGGATGCGGAAGCGCACCAGATCCTGAGGACTCAGCTGCGCGTAGCCTTCGTTGGCCAGGCCGCGGATGAATTCCGCCGATACGTTGTGGACGCGGAAGCGCACCAGATACTCACTGGAGAGTCCCTGGTAGCCGAGGCTCGTCAGCTGCTCCAGGTAGTCTACGTTGACTCCGTGGACTCGGAAACGCACCAGATACTCGCCCGAGAGCTGCTCATAGCCGGCTGTCCGCAAGGTCTCGATGAAGTCCGGTGACACGCCGTGGATGCGGAAGCGCACCGCCTGTTCCAGGCTTAGATCATCGTAACCTGCGTCCGCCATGGCGCCCAGGAACTCCGGTGTCGCCTCGTGAATGCGCAGCTTGACCAGTTGCGCTGGGGACACATCGTTGTAACCCAAAGCGGTGAGTTGACGGATCATCTCCGCACTGACGTCGTGGATGCGGAAGCGCACCAGATCCTTCAGCGCCAGGCCGTCGTAGCCCAGCGTCGTGAGTTCGTCCAGGAAAGACCGCGAGACGTCGAACAGAGCCAACTTGGCTTGCTGTTCGGTCGACAGCGGGTCATAGCCGCGGCGCTCCAGGTCCCGGGCGTAGTCAGCGTTGGGTTCGAACCGATAGGTCCCGCCACCTTCGTTGCCGGTGCTACCACTGCCGTTGAAGCGGCCCTCGAAGACGAAGGTGCCAGCGTCGCGGCGCAGCTCGAAGCGAGTGTCGGGGCCTCCAATCTGACCCGAGAACTCGGTCAGCGGCAAGGTAGAGCCGTGGAACCAATGCTCGTCGCCGTCGTCGACCCGCAGTTGCAGCCACAGCTGATCTTGCTTGATCTCGGCGCTCCAACTGCCACCGGCCGGTAGCTCGCCAAAGTCCACGCGGTCGGGTTCTTGGGACGGTTCCGGGTAGGGCTCGGGCGAAGGTTCCGGGCCGAAATTCACTTCCGAAGTCTCGAGCTCCATTGGGTCGGGACCCGGCGCTGCGTGCGCACCACTGAGCTGCACCGTCACGCCGGCGCCCAGCACCAGCACCACGAGAAGACCGGCGAGCCAAGCTTCGGGACGGCTCTTCGGAGCCTCGGCCGGTAGTAGCAACCGACGCACGCGGCCGAGCAGGGAGTGACCTTCCATGCCGCCGTCAGCCGCCATCGCCAGGCGTAGCGGCACGCGCAGCGTTTCCAGCTGTGTCAACGCGCGTGCGTACTCCACGCGGTCACCGCACAGCTGCACTGCCAGATCGTCGCAGCAGTGCTCGCGCTCGACCCGTACTCGCCGCGACAGCCACCACACCGCGGGGTGGTAAAAGAGCAGCGTCTCGACCGCCGTCTGGAGCAGGTTGACCAAGTAGTCGTGGCGCCGCACGTGCGCCAGCTCGTGTGCCAGGATCGACTCGAGCTGCCGCGGTGTCAGGCCGGTGAATGTGCTCACCGGCACTAGCACCACCGGCCGCAGCCAGCCCACTACCGCCGGTACCGGCGCCAGCGTCGACGCCAGCAACCGCACTGGACGCGTCACGCCCAGGCGGTCGGACAATTCGTCGAGGCGAGCTTGCCAAGCCTCGTCCGCCGGCCGCGTACCCTGACGGCGCAGCCGTTGCACCAGCCACCAACCGCCCGTCTGGCGCGCTGCCAGTAGCACCACGCCCGCCAGCCACGCTGCGAGCAGCCAGGGCAGAACCGGTTCCAGCTGGGACAGGCTCGGTACCCAGTTCGAGGCTGCCGGCACGGCGCCGGGTCGTGTCGCTCGCGCATCGTTCGCTGACAGGGTTGCAACGCTGAGTTTCGTGGGGGCCGCCGTCGAGGCACTCGCCTCGTCCGTCGCCGAGATCGCTCGCGCGGCAGTCCAGGCCTGCCAGGTGGTCGCCACCGGCAGAGCGAGCATCAGCATCAGGCCGCCGCCGGCCACGGCGTAGCGCACCCGCGCGTTGGTGCGCCGCAGGGCTGCCAAGACACCTCCAATCAGCAGAGCTACCAACGTACCTTGCCACAGAAAGTGCACCAGGGCCCAAGCCACCGCCTGCATCGCTTCATTCGATTCCCACACCATCATCGTTCGTCTCCTTCGCCGGCCTGGGTCTGCATATCGTCGAGCAGCCGGCGTATTTGTGCCAGCTCGGCCTCGGATGCCGGCTGGCTGGCCAGCGCCTGCATCACCAGCCGTCCGGCCGAACCGCCGAAGGCGCGGTCGACCAGGTCGTCCAGCAGGTGGCGCTGTGTGTCTTCTTCACTGATGCGGGGCTGGTACACGTGCGCACGCTGCGAGGCGTCGCGCACCACCAGGCCCTTGTCGGTCATGATCTGCAGCAGCTTGAGCACCGTCGTGTAGCCGACGTTTGCACGCCGGGACAGCTCCTCGTGGACCTGTCGCACCGTGCTGGCTCCGCGTTGCCACAGTACCCGTAGGATGCCGAGTTCGGCGTCCGTGGGTCGTGGAAGGGTCGTGATTGCCGCGGTCGTTTGTGCCATGGTGAGGAGAGATTATACGAAGGTCTTCGTAATGTCAACGAAATCCTTCGTAGTTTCATCTGTGCGGTGCTCCGATCGTGATCGGTAAGACTCTTACCGGCGGCGTTCGGCCGCCAGGCGGGCGACCGGTACGGCCAGGAGGAGCGTCAAGATACCCGCGAGCACGGCCAGCAGCGCCTCGTTGGGCAAAGGCATGCCGGTCGCGCCCGCGAACGCCTTGGCAATGCCGACGACGCCGAGCAGTACCGTCGCCGCTACCACCGGCGCCAAGAGCACGTTGGCGAATCTGCTGTTGAGTGCGTCGCCCATCAGCTTGCGGTCGTTGACCGTCAGTAGCAGGAAGACCGCCACCAGAGGTAGCAGAATGCCGTTGAGCGCCTGCGCAAGCAGAATCGCCGGCACCGGACGGACATCGGCCAGTCCGAAGCCGATACCAACCGCCAGGACCGCCAGCCAGACGCCGCGGAAGCGCAGTGAAGTTGGTGCCCAGCTCTCATCTTCCTCCGAAGAGGCGAAGAGGCTGCGCGCGGTGACCGCCGCGGCCAGCGGCGCCGTCACTGCCGACGACAAGCCCGCAGCCAGCAAGCCGGCTGCGAACAGTGTGCGTGCCCACGGACCCAGGCGCGCGTCGAGCACCGCGGCCAGCGCGTCGAACGAGAAATTCCCTTGCACCGCCGTGCCGACCACCAGGATGCCCATCGAGATGAGGCCGCCCAGGAAGACCGCCACCGCCAGACCCAGGCGGACCTCGCCCAGCGTCTGGTCACGCGCCAGGCCGGAGCCCAGGAAGAGGTTGTAGGGCACCACCGTCGTGCCGACCAGGCCGATCACCAGCAACCCGGCGCCATTCGGCAGGCTGGGCACTATCAAGCCGCGTACGAGGTCGGAGAGCGGCGGTGCCAGGCGTATCGAGGTGACCAGGAACGCGACGCTCATCACCGCCACCAGCAAGCTCAAGCTCGGCGCCACCTGGCGCGGCGACCCGAGGCCGAGCAGCAACACCGCGACGCCGCCGCACAACAGCGTCAAGGTGGTACGCGACAGGTCCCAGCCCAGTGCCGCACCCGCCACGCCGCCCAGAATGTTGCCTGCCTCGTAGGCGGCGCAGCCCAGCACGATGGCGCCAAGCACTACCGCCAACACGATCACGCCCTTCCAGCCCCCTTGGTAGCGGGCGCGCAGAGCCTGTCCCAGATTGCGTCCCGAGGCGACCGTCAAGCGTGCGCTGGCCTCCTGCAGCACCAGGCAGGCGATGGTCGAGAAGCCGAGTGCCCACAGCAGAGCATAGCCATGCCCTGCCCCCGCGGACGCCGCCGTGGCCACCGTGCCGGGGCCAATAAAGGCTGCAGCGATGATCGACCAGAAGAGGATGGAGAGTAGTTTCCTCAAGACGATTCCCTCAAGACGACATATCTCACCGCAGCTTCACCCCATACGGCTTGAGCGCCTGACGCGCGACGACCGTCTTGTGGACCTCGTCCGGTCCATCGTAAATGCGTGCGCCGCGTTCCTGAGTGTAAAACCAGGAGAGCACCGTATCGTCCGTGACGCCCAGCGCTCCGTGCACCTGCACCGCGCGGTCGATCACGCGCATCATCACGCCGGCAACATAGAACTTGATCGTGGAAATGAAGGGTCGAGCTGCTCTAGCGCCGTTGCGGTCGATCTCCCACGCCGCGCGCAGCACCATCAGCCGCGACGCATCGATCTCCGCCCGGCTCTCGGCAATCCAGTTCTGCACCGTCTGCCGCTGCGCCAGCGGTTCCCCGGGCGACAGCTCCCGGCTTGCCGCGCGCCGGCACATCAGGTCGAAGCTGCGCTCGCAGATACCAATCCAGCGCATGCAGTGGTGGATGCGTCCCGGTCCAAGCCGGGCCTGGGCGATCGCGAAGCCGGCGCCCGCCAGGCCCAACAGGTTCGTGCGCGGCACCCGGCAATGCCGGTAGCGCACCTCCGCGTGACTCGCCCAGCCGTCACCCACGTGGCCGAATACCGGGATGTTGCGCACGAGCTCGAAACCTTCCGTGTCCGTCGGCACCAGAATCTGGCTCGCCCGCTGGTGCGCCGCCGCTTGCGGTTCCGTCACCGCCATCACCACCGCGAACGCGGCGCCGTCCGCCGAGCTGGTGAACCACTTGTGTCCGTCGATCACCCAATCGTCACCGTCAGTCACCGCGATGGTGTCCAGGTTGACCGGGTTCGAGCCCGCCAAGTGTGGCTCGGTCATCGAAAAACAGCTGCGGATGCGTCCGTCGAGCAGCGGCGCCAGGAAGCGCTCCTGCTGCGCCGGGGTCCCGTACTCGATCAGAATCTCCATGTTGCCCGCGTCCGGCGCCTGGCAATTGCAGGCGTAGTGCCCGAAGGGCGAGCGTCCCAGCTGCTCACTGAGCAAGCCATGCTCCAGCACCGACAACCCGAGCCCGCCATGCGTCGTCGGAATCTGCGGCAGCCAGAGCCCAAGCTCTCGCGCCATCTCACGCTTCGCGGCCAGCATCTTCTCGGCGGCGCTGAAGGGGCCGTGCAGGTACTCCGCCTCCAGCGGGATCAGCTCCGCGTCCACAAAGGTGCGGGCACGGTCAAGGAGCTGCTGCATCTCGGGCGAGGGGGCGAAGTTCATGGAGCGTCTCCGGGGCCGTCGTTCAGCGTGATGCGGATGGCGTCGCGGACGGCTTGCCAGGTCTCGGGGCTGGGGGAGCCGGAGCGGAGGTCGGCGAGGGTGGCTTCGTCCAAGTTGGCGCCCTGTTGGTTGGCGAGAGAAGCGGCGCGGACGAGGTAGTCGGGATGGTCGATCAGGTGCTCGGGGTCTTCGCGGTGGCTCAGGAGATGAGCCCAGGCGATCCACTGGCCGAAGTCGAAGGCGTCGCGCAGGGCAGGGTCTGAATCGATCTTGCTTTCGATTCTTTCAGCCCCGTCTGCGAGGGTTTCCTGGGTCTCGAGAGATTCCCAGAGGCCGCCTCGATCATCCCAGTCGTCGCTCGAGGTCAAGTTCCGAATGAGCTGGAATTCGATCCCCACATCTGGAGTCTCGGCCGCCAAAGTCCACCTCCATTCGACGAGTCGAACCCCCAGCCGGAAGGCAGCTCTCCGGTTGACACTGGTCGGCACATACCCCGTCCGGCTGCGTGTCCGGTTCCAGTCGTGCGCGAACTCGAGATCCCCAAGTTCTTCTACCCCGGGTGATGCTGGTGTCGAAGCTCCCGTCAGCCAGCGCAAGGTCGGCGTCTGCAGCAGCAAGACCGTCAAGCCCGCCGCCACCAGAGTCCCGATCATCCAGAACCGCGACGAGCGAGGAAACCTCAGGACATTGTCCGGCCGACCTCCCCCCTCAGTGGATTCCATCGGCCCTGACGCGCCGTCCCAGGCTTCTTCTTCGGCCTGGAACGCTGCCGCATCCGCGAAGACCTCCGCGCAGTCCCCACAGCGCGCCAGGTGCGCCACCACGCGCGCCTTGACGTCCCCTTCCAGCCGTCCTTCCAAGAAGGCGGCCAGCTGCTGCGCATCCGGATGCTCCGGTGGCGGCGTGGTCGGGGTGCCCGTAGGGGCTGAGGTGGTCGTCGTCAAGTCAAAGTCTCCTCGTACAGCGCAACCCGTGGATCCTACCCTGTTTCCTGGTGGTGAGCTCGAGAGCCGTCTTCTGCTGCGCCAAGCACCACATGAATCTCGCCCCCGCTCCAGCCCAGTGTTTCCAGGACCGCCTCACCTTCTAGCCCGGCGGCCTCCAGATGTCGGCGCAGAACCCGCAAACACTTGTCCATCCGGCTGTACATCGACCGCTGTTTGAGTTCCAGCGTGCGTGCGATCAGCGCCAGCGTCATTCCCTGGCGGAAGTGCAGCTCCAGCAGCAGCCGGTCGTCATCGTCCAGTGTCGTGAGCGCTTCCTCCAAGGCCACTTGCGTTCGTTCCTGCGTCGACGCCCGCTCCGCGTCCCGCAAGCCTTGTTGCGGATCACCTGCGGAGTCCGTTCCAGCCGGCAGACGCTCCAGCGTCTCCTCCCCCAAGTACTGCCGAGGCGGCCGTTCCGGCAGCTGCGCTGCGATGTCGCGCAGCTGCGCCGCCGTCTCGTCTACTTGGAAATTCGTCCGCAAGACCTCGATCGCCTCCTCCACCGTGTACCGGTCGCGCACCACCAAGCGTTCCAGTCTCACCGCCGCTTCCCCCAAACGCCGCGCCGCCACCGTCGGCCGCCACTTGCCCCAGCGGCTGTTGCGGAAGTCGCGCGACAGGTTCTGCACCACCGTGTTGAGGTAAGTCGTAAAAGCGCTCTCGCCCCGGAACTTCCTCAGAATTCCGTATTCGTCCTCTATTAGCTTGAGATGGACATAGGAGCGGAATTCCTCGCACAGGTCGCCAAGCAGGCCATGGCGTCGGCATGCAAAGGCCACGATGCGCTCGAGTCGATCCAGATGCTCGACGAACAGCGCTTCCGCGTCGGACTTCGTGCGGACGGAGGGAGAAGAGGGCGTCACGAGCGGATTCTAATGGAATTGAAATCAGGACTGGTAATTCCGGTTCGGTGTCCGTCTCTCCGCGAATGGTATGCTGCGCGAAGCCGAAATTCTTTCAGTTGTGTTAACGCCCCTTGCTCAGGTCTTGGCGATGTCAGAAGGATTCCATGAGTTATCGCGTCTTTGCAGGCTGTTTCACTGTTGCACTTTCGGTCGTGGGTTGGGCGCTGCTACGACCGTCCGGTCCGGAGGTGCCCGCACGGACAACGTTGCTGCGTGTGAGTCTCGACCAGGAGCACGCGCTCTGTCTGCCCAGTCTGGACACCCGGCGTTCGTTGCCGGAGTACGACTGTGAAGCTGGCCATCTGCAACGTAGGGCCCGGCCGACCCGCACCCGCGGTGGAGCCACTTTCGCGGATCCACATGCCGACGGCGTTTCCGACCTGGTCTACTCTCCCAAGTACCCAGATCTGTTGGCCCACGCCGTGCGCAAGCTGGAGGATGCTATCTACGTGGTGGAGGCCGACCCTGTGGCGACTGCACAGCGCTTCAACGATCTGGCGGCGGCCTACTTCCAGCGCGCCCTGCAGCGCGACGCCCCCCTCGACCTGCTGCGCTCCCTGGACGCCCTTGAGCAAGCGCACGGCCTCGATCCGGATAGCGCCTATATCCACTTCAATCGCGCTACCGTGCTGCAGTTGCTCAACCTGCGTCACCGCGCCGTCGAAGCTTGGCAGCGCTACTTGCAGCTGGACACCGCCGCGCCGTGGGCAGACGAGGCGCGCGAGATGCTCGAGGTGGCGCAGCTCGACCCCTACGAAGCGTGGAGTTCACAAGCGGTCGAGGCGGCGATCGATGCTGGGGATGTCCAGAGTCTGGACATGCTGCTCGCCGGTTATGAAGGTCGAGCCCGCGAACTGGTGGACCTGTGGTTGCAAGACTGGGCTGGGAACCAGCTCGACGGCAAGGAAGCACTGGCGGTCGAGGCGCTACGGCGAGCAGAGGTGCTGGCGCAGTGGGTCGCCGCAGCGAATGGCGATACCTGGGCCGGAGATGTAGTGCGCATCGTCCAGGAGGCCGAAGGCGCGACCGCCTCCGCACTAGCCGAAGCGCATCGGCTGTACCAAGAGGCCCTCCCTCTGCTCACTCGGGACAGCGCTGCGGCTCTTGCCGGCCTGCGCGCAGCCCGCGACCGCTTCCAGGCCGCCGGTCATCCCGGCGCGCTTCGAGCCCAGCTGTACATCGATCTCGGTGTCCACTTCTTCGACGAGGAGAACAAGAACCTACCCGCCCTGCGTGCCGCCTACCAGCAGCTCCGCGCGCGCTGCGCCCCTGCCTACCTCCACTTCCTGGTCGAGCTGGACCTGCTCGAAGCTCTGGCGCACATGCAGGAGTTTCAGCTCGCCGCCGCGCGGGCGCTCCTGGTTCCCGCCCTGGAGGAGGCGGTCCGTTTGGGTGAGTTCGGTCTGGAACGTCAGGGGCGGGCCTACCTCGCTGAGCTGCAAGACTGGCTCGGTGATCCCGAGGCTGCCTGGACCACTCGCTTCGCCAACCTCACCTTCCTCGACCGCTACCGGCCCGAAGGCGTACACGAGGTTCTCGCCGAAGCCGCCTTCAGCCTGGCGCGCGCCGAGATGCCCCATGCGGCACTGCAGTTTCTGGAAGAAGCCGAGGCGCGTCTCGACCTGACGCAGAGGGACGACCTGCAGATCCTCCCCTTGCTGCGGCGCGCGCAGCTGTCCGCCCAGCTGGCGCGCTTCGCGGCAGCCGAGGGGAGCTTGCACCGTGGTCGCGCCTACCTGGACGCCGTCGGCCCCGAGCTGCGACCGCGCTACGAGGCTGAGATCGGTATGCTCGAGGCGCTGCTGCACCGCGAGGAGGATCCCGAGGCGGCCCTCCGTGCTCTGGACCGCGTGATCGAGGCCTTCGAGGGCACGAATCGCATCCTGCAGCTGGAAGCCCAGCTGGCCCGCGGCGACCTGCTCGCCCGCCAGGGCGCCCCGCTGGCCGCCGTCCAAGATCTGCAAGCCGCGCTCGACACCTACCGCGAGCTGCGGGCGAGCGACGAGCTCGATTCGTGGACCCGCCTGCGCTTCTTCGAGCAGAGCCGCGCCGGTTTCGAGAGCTTGATCCTCTGTTACCTGCAGCTCGAGGACCCCGCCGCCGCCCTCGAGGTCAGCGAGCAACTGCGCGCGCGGGTCCTCCTGGACCAGACTCTCGGCAGTCTGCAGGGTCTCGACCCCGAGTCCGCCCGCGCCCAGCCCCTGAGTTCCAGCGACATCCTGGCGCGCCAGCCCGCTGGGGTCACCGTGCTCTCCACCCTGGTCCTGCCGGACCGCCTAGTCGTCTTGCGTCTGCAGGAGGGGCGAGTCACCGTCAGCGATTTCACCGAGCCCTGGCTGCGCGGTCGTGATTTCCGAACCGGCCTGCGTCTGGCGGTGCAAGCGCAGCATCCGAGCTCTGGCAAGTCGCCGGCCGAGGTCACCGAAGCCGCGCGCTACGTTGCACGCGCGCTAGGTGTCGACAGCACCACGCTGCCGCTGGACGGCTCCCTGGTAGTGATCCCCGACCACAGCCTGCATCAGCAACCCTTCGCCGCCCTGTATCTCTCGGACGGCTCGGAAACCGGCGACGAGCTGTTGGTCCAGCGCCATTCCGTCGGAGTCGCGCTCAGCCTCTCCCTGCTGTTGCAGAGCCCTTCCGGCACCCCCAGCCGCTGGCAGCGCTTGGTGGCGGAGTCCGAGGTTGGCGAATCCGTCTCGGCGTTGATCGTGGGTAATCCCGCCATGGCCGAGTCTCTCGAAGCCGCCGAAGAGGAAGCCCGCCAGATCGCCGCCCTGTACCCGAACTCCACCCTGCTGCTCGGTCCTCAAGCCACCCGCGACGCCGTACTCGGCGCCCTGGCCACGAGCCCCCGCGTGGTGCACCTGGCGACCCACGGGTTCAGCAATATCCACCAGCCGCAGCAGGCCTACCTCCAGCTGGCTGAGCAAGGCGACGCCGAGGACCGGCTCTCGGCTGCCGACCTCTATTCGCTGCAACTGCCCACCACCGATCTGGTGGTCCTGGCGGCCTGCGATACCGGCGTTGGCGATTTCGACAGCGTTGAAGGCCCGTTACACCTGGCGCGTCCCTTCGTGGCGTCCGGTGTGCCGTACGTGGTGGCAACGCTGTGGAAGGTGGACGACGAGGTGGCGCAGCGGGTGATGGTGGAGTTTCATCGAGAACTGCGTCGCGGCATCGAGCCGCGGCAGGCGCTGCGGGCGGCGCAGCGCGTCGCCCTGGCCCAGTTAGTCGATGCTGACGACAAAGCCGACGTGGCGGCGATCGTCCTGATCGAGTCCGGGAGCTAGCCGGGGCGGTTCAATGGTTGGATTAGAAAGGAGTCTGCAATGGTTGCTTTGGAAGTGATTCTTTCCGGCTTGTTGATCGTGTCCCCGGAAGTACCGGATACGAGTAACCCGCCGAAGTTTGGCAAGGTGCAAGTCTACATGGTCCAATCGTCAGCCCACCCTCACGATCCACAGCTACTGATTCCGCAGCAGTACATTCTTGACATGGCTTCACTGCCTACGTTCTGCGATTCAACGGAAGACCCGGTTGTCTGCAAAGTCTCGAACAAGATGGTTGAACTCCTGGGGCTGCAAGCCGGCAAGGTCGAGCTGGCAGGCAGCTCCCCTGTTTGCACGACGCCGTCGCCCTCGACCTGGGGAGATTTCTGCTACGTGCTGCCGATTAACCGTGTGCAGTACACGAGTGGTGCGGGGAACCCCAAGGTCGATGGACTGGACACGAGCAGAGTTGCGGCTCACACTAGCTCCAAGCTCACTCTAGAGTCCGGGGCTCTCTCGAGCGCTCACTGCCCTGTAGCCTACGAGGTCGAGTTCACTGCGGGAAGCCCACATCGGCAGACCCTGGCAGAGCATGCGCGGCTGCGGGTCCAGGTCGCCGCGGCTCCGAAGGTCGCGCTGAGTGATTCGAGCGGGACTCACGAAATCCAGTTGAAAGCGGACGCAGGAGCGATCTCTTTGGCGTACCACAACGCGGCCACTACCACGGGCTCTCATTTTGGGGCGTTCTTTCCATTGCTGAGACATGGTTTCGGGGCGGCCCACCCAAGGTTGAGCGGAGTTGCAAACCAGGTGGTGCCCCCGGCGACGCCCCCGCAACCGTCGCCTCTGTTGCCTGCTTGGTTTCAGTCCCGAGTCTGCGACTTCAGAATGCCTACTACGGCACCTGCTGCAACGGAACAAGCCCCCTTGGAGTTGTACTCCCTTACTGGATCCCTCTGCCCGCTCATCCGCGCCGATCCAATTACCGATGGCGGTTAGAGGGCTGTAATCTCCCCTCGATGTCCGTCTCCAAGGTCGATTCAACCAAGGAACGACCTAAAAGGAGACGGACATCATGCGTTCCAAGACCCTCATCTCACTCTGTATCGCCTTCCTGGCTCTGTTGTTCCCTGCCGGTGCCGATGCTGCTTGCGGCGCCTGCGATGAGCCCGCGCCTGGGGAAATCTGCAGTATCTCGGTGGCAGGTATCTCTGGCTCGTCCAACGATGTGGTTGGCGGTCCCAAGTGCGTCAGAGTGGAGAATCTCAACCGCCTGGCCTTCGACATCCGGGTCGACAAGGAAACGGAACTCAAAGACCACCCTGACCTCTCTCAGGTGTTTCTCAATCCCGGAGCCCTGCTGAAGCAGCGGAAGGAAGTGGAAAAGGAGAAGGCCGAGCTGGATAAGAAGTCCACGGAGGCAAGGACGACCGGCGCGGAGACCGAGAGCAGGTTCCTGAATCTCCCTGCCCCGAGTTCCGGCATTCGAGGGGAGCCAGGCGAAGACCAGCCGCTGACATATCGCTTGGTAGAGCCGACCCAGATCGAGAGTTTCGTGGGGCAGTTCGAGGATCAGAATCGGGCTCTCGAGTACCAGGTTTGGGGCAGCCTCAATGATCTCTACGCTAGTTACTCGAAGCTCTCTCAAGAGGTCAGTACGAAGGCCGACGGAGTCAAGTCAGCCCTCGAGACGGTTGAGACTGCCCAGATCGAGATCGCTGAGCTTGTCAGGCAGAGTGACGGGCATCTTCAGCGCGGTGGGGCGGCAGAACTTCTGAAGGCGATGGACCCCGTGAAGACGAAAACCAGCTCGGCTATGGCCCACAGCTGGCCGGGGGATCTACAGAAGCTCCGGGAAGGCATCGAAGCTCTGCAAAGCACCGCGCGTGACCTCCGGCGGCCGATTCTTCGCTTTTGTGCATTGGGCCAGGAGGACGAGTGCTTTGATCGCTACGACAAGCTGGTTGAGGATCTTCTCCCATCACTGTTGACGACAGTCGACGGACTGGCAGAGGGAGGAGAAAAGCACAAGGTCTTCCAGGAAGGTCAGAAAGCGCTGACAATGTGGTTTGGGATCATGGGCTCGTTGAACGAACAGAGCTTCCGAGCCGAACAGTGTGCCGACTGCGGCCCTCCGTTCTCCAAGCAGAAGACCCACACCATCAAGATGGTTCGCCTCGACCGCCTGAACAAGGATGCCAAACCCGAGACCTTCACGCTGGTGACCGTGGAATGTCCGCAGAGCTTCACCACCAGCTTCGGCTTCTCGATCGCCGGCCTCTCGGAGCGCAACTTCAAGTTCGTCGATGCCAAGGCGGATGATGGCTCGCTCGAGCAACAGATCGGCTTCGAACAGAAGTCCGATGAACAGGTCAACGCCGTGCTGCTCCTGAATGCGCTCCTGGCATCGAACGACTGGGGCAGCTTCTACGCCAGCGTCGGTCCGACGTTGGAGCTGAACAACGCGGATTCCGGCGTCCATCTGGGCTTCGCCGCCGGTATCTCCTACGGCATCCGCGAGAACTGGCTCCTGACCTTGGGTGCCCAGATCGGCCGCGTGCGCGACCTTGCCGGAGGCTTCTCCCCGGGCGATGTGGTGCCGCAGGGGCTCAACGAGCCGCCCACCGAGGAAAGCTGGAAGACGAGCTGGGCCGTCATGTTCAGCTACAAGGTCAACTAGTCACGCACTGCTGTCCGGCGCCCGGAACGGGGCGCCGGCTGCTTTTCCCTGCCGCCCGCCGTGATCCATCGGCCGACCGGCTGACGCTTGGCCGTTTCCGTCACTTCAACTCTCCAATGGAGCAGCTCTCGCTGACATTGCTCCCCGCGCGGAGCAGAAAGGAATTGTCATGCCTTTTACACTGGATGTGATTTTCACTGGGCTTTGTGTCGCCGTCCACGACACGACCCATCAGAGACTCGATGTCCTGGTCATGGATGCCAGCAGCAACGCCCACCAGAACGAGGGGATGCGTCCTCATACGCCCTTCCTGGTGGCGGACATCGAGGATCGAGGGTTGGTCTCGAACGGCTTTACCAAAGTCGGGAAGCCCAAGCTCACGGCCACCGGTAGTCTGGTGCAGCGCTACACGCCCCCACGCAAGCGGTTCGTGTTCCACGGTGCCAGCAACGCGCTCGACCTGGAAGATACGCACTCGGCAGCTTTGGAGGCAGCCAATGCAAAGCTCCCAACTTCCGGTCAAGAATCGGACATCTACTGGCTCCTGCGGCTCGCCAAGCTCGGAGGGGGCTTCGCGCAGGTCAAGGCGGAGCACATGAGCCCCAGCTCGAAGGTCCACTCGATTTACTCCTTCACCCACGGGGTCGCCGGCTGCTATTCGCTGGCCATGGACTCCAAGAGCAGCACGAGTCCGGTTGTCGCCTGGGATTTCGCCAAGGAAGCGATAGGTTCACCGGTCGTCCACACCCAGGCCATGGCAGACCGCTTGCGGGTGCACTTGGAGGTCTCCGGTGCAGAAGTCGACATCCGCTCCGAGGATTCGATGGAGGGGTTCAAGATCATTCCTCCCAAGTGGAAGACGACGACTACGATAGTCATCGGCAATGTCGACAACGATCTCGCCGAGCGTGAGAACGAGAAAATACGCGACTTCCGCTGGTTCTACGAGCTGGTTGACATGCCGCCGGCTCTCTCGGATCGACCGATTCCCAAAGCTTCGGCGAGCCCCCCTTCCGGTTCCGGCGTCGTATGCCCGATTATCCGGATGGAAGCACCATGAGCGGTACTACGAGACTTTCTGCGGTCAGCTCGCAGCGGGGTTCAAGAACCGTGTCGCGCTCCATCTTGCGCACGATCCGAGTCGTTCCCGAGCCGGATCCCAAGAATCCACGCTGCGGTTGTCTGGCGATCTCGCCGCTGTGCCGTCGCGAGTTTTCTTGTAAGGAGCTGCAACCCTATTGGGAGTCGATCGAAGCGCTTCATCCGAGTGTCTTGCACATCCAGGGGGAGGATCCCTGCACCGGTGCCGTGGTGGACCCGCAGGACTTCGACGTCGATCCGCCAGCGAATGGAAGGGTCTTCTACCTCCTGACGGCAGCGCACTGCGTATCCGGTGTCCGCGCGTGTGAGAGCTTCGATCCCAAGGCCTACGTCGGACGGAGTATCCAGACTGATGTTCGAGAGCAGGTGGGATCCTGTGAGGACCTGCGTTCTCAGATGCTCTTGCAGGGGAATGCCGTGATCAGGTACGTCGACTTCCAGCGGGACCTGCTCTTGTTGGAGGTACCGGCGAGCGGGTCTCGAGTTCCCACCGTAGTAACGGCCAAGATGGGAGGGCCTGAGCAGGCATTTCGGGGCTTCACGATTTCCTACCCAACCGACCCCGAGCCGTGCACCTTCTTGAGTGGTCTACTTCGCAGGGCCGCTTCAATGTTGTCCTTCTTTCGATCTGACCGTGACCCTGACCCGAGGGCACGGGTCACGGTCGTGGACTGCCATTGGGCCCAGAGAGCACTGTGCGGCCGGGCCGCGTGGAGAGGCACCGTGCAGGTCGGCTACCTGGGCGAGGGAAGTTCGGGTGCTCCGCTCTTCGACGGCGAAGGCAAGCTACGCGGCGTGTTGGTGGATATCGACTCGGACGACAGGCCGGTCTTCGCACCCTTGTAGTTCGGGGTGGTAAGCACAAGTCGTGAATGGCCGGAAACACGAAGGCGACCGAGAGCGGTCCTGGGCATTCCGGGTGAGAGGTGAGCGGTAGAGAGGACAAGGCACTAATGAGTTACGTCGACTTCGTTACCATGACATAGCTCGACGCCCACGCCTCGAATCTCAGCTAGACGCGGAGAAGGCCTTCTTGGATCTGCCATATAGACTACTTGGACTGCTTCCGCAGGACTGGCGATCAGGCGACGCAGGAGGCTACTTCCGACCCTAAGCTCCCGCGCCAAACGCGAAGATCATCACGTTCGGTCTAGTAGAGCTAAGTATCCAGATCAGTGACTGTTGCTCGGTTCCCTTCGGGGTAACGGGGGCAGTCGCGAGGACGTGTTCACTGGCCAGTACTTCGCTCTTGGTCAGGTAGCTTCTGGATGCCACCACGTTCCGCGATATCGCTGGGCTACGAACTCTCGCTACGGTATCGGCCACCACAGCAAGGCCATCGGAGACTCTTCCGGACTTTCCCTTCATCCCAAGTCCCCCTCCCTCCGCGCAGCTTTTACCCCTCCCGCTGCTCTTACGGCCCCGACAATCCCCGCAGTGTTCCCCACAGAGGTAACCCGTCCCCGGCAACCAAGCCGAAACTGCGTTGCCCGAAGGAGAACACCATGCTCAACCTCATCCCGATCCTCCCCTTCGACCCCCTCGGCCGCGGTGCCGCTCTCGACCCCAACGGCCGTGGTGCCGCACTCGATCCCAATGGCCGTGGTGCCGCGCTCGACCCCAACGGTTCACCGTGACACTTGACGCGCCGGTTCGCCGGCGCGTTTTTTGCTTTTGCCACGCACCCCGGGATCCAGCTACACTCGAAGGCTAGTAAACTCTTGTGCCTTTGGAGGAGACTTTACCGATGCACATCAGTAGGGAGATCCTGGAAGCCTTCGAGCGCGGGGCGATCCCGGCTCGCGAGCTGTTGGACTTGATGCGTGAGCACCTGCTCGAGCTGTGCCCGGAGTGTCGGGACGAGGCGCGGGTGTTTGCGGGGCAGAAGCACTTCCACCGCTTCCTGACCATCCTACCGGCGTTGCAGGCGCGCTGGCGCCTGGCGCGGCAGGCGGAGGAGCGGGAGCAGGTGCTGGCCCAGAAGTGGATGGACGAGCTGCGGCGGTTGCCGGCCGCGGAGCAGCTGGGGCGGGTGGAGCGGGCGCGGACGCGGTTTCGCGGGGTGGCGGTGGCGCGGTTGATGCTGGACCAGGCCCGGGCCTCGACGCCGATGGACCCGGACGGCGAGCAGCGCTGGGCACAGATGGCGGAGCGGGCGTGCGTGCAGCGGCTCGACGAGGCGCCGGAGATCCTGGCGCTGGCGGCGGCGCACCAGGCGAATGCGTACCGGCTGCGCAATCGCGACGACCAGGCGCTGGCGTTCTTCGACATCGCGCACCACTTGCTCGGGTTCGTCACCGACCTGCCGACCATCGCGGAAATCCTCAGCTTGCAAGGGTCCTTGTTCATGGACCAGCGCCGGTTCGACCAGGCCGACGCGTGCTTCCGACGGGTGCTGCGGCTGCACCAGATCGTGCCGGACGAAGTGCAGCAGGGGCGGACGCTGGTGCAGCTGGGCAACAACCACTACTTCGCGGGGCAGTTCACCGCGGCGATGGAGGCGACGCAGGCGGCGCTCCGGCACTTGAGCGAGGCGGACGGGTATCCGTACATCTGTGCGCGGCACAACCAGGTTCTGTACCTGGATGCGGCGGGGCATCACGTCGAGGCGATGGAACACTATCGCCAGCTGTTGCCCTTGCTGGCGCGCCAGAAAGAAGCACGGCTGCAGCTGGCGGGCAGCTGGCTGGCGGGCAAGATCGCTGGCGGACTGGGTCGCGACGTCGAGGCGGAGCAGTGGTTGCTGCAGACACGCCAGGAGTTCTTGGCGCGCGGTGACGGTTATGACGCGGCCCTGGTGGCCTTGGACCTGATGGCACTGTGGGAGCGGCAGCAGCGGGTGGGCGAGCTACAGCAACTGGTGGCCGAGACCCTGCCAGTGCTGCGCGGCTACAAGCTCGACCACGAGGCCAGCCAGGCGATCGAGGTGCTGCAGCGGGTCCTGGGGCGCGGGCGGGTGTCCATGGCGCTGCTGCGTGGACTGGCGCTGCAGCTGCATCACGCGCGTCGTCGGCTGCGACGTTGAGCTGTCGGTGGTCGTGGCCATCGGAAATCGTGCGATCCAGATTCGAGGTGAGAGAACGGGGCGAGTGGCGGCAGTCGGGAATAGACGGGCGAGCAATTTTGCTAGAATGCCATAGCTTGACGCCCAGTCGCCCGTCGCCATCGATCTGAACAGGGAGAAGACCCGTGCGCTATCACTCCGCCCTCGCCTCTATTCTGACCGCAGTCCTGCTGAGCTGTTTCTACATGACCTCCGCTCAAGCCCAGGCGATCCTCCGCGTACCGCAAGAAATCGCGGGGCTGCAGCAGGCGATCAACAGCATTCCGAACGGCGGCATCATCGAGATCAGTGCTGGTACCTACCCGGCACCGGCGAACGGTTTCCGCATCCGCAACCTGAACAAGACCTTCACCATCCGGGCGGTTGGTGGCCAGGTGACGCTGGATGGCGAGGGCAGCAAGCCGATCCTGCGCATCGAGAATGGCCAGCGGGTCATCCTGCAGGGACTGTCCTTCCGCGACGGCGTCGGGACGTCCGAGACCGACGCGGGCGCGGTGACCATCGACGGCGCCGAGGTCAGCATCCTCGATTGCCAGTTCGACAACAACCGCACGCAGACGCCGACCACCGGCGGCGGTGCGGTGCGCATCTTCGAGGACTCGCTGGTGTCGATCGTCGACTCGCAATTCCGCGACAACTCGTCGAACAACCGGGGTGGGGCCGTGGCGGTCGGCTTCTCGGTCGCCTACATCCTGCGTTCTACCTTCGAGCGCAACCGCGTCAACCTGCCGGGGCATGCCAGCGGCTCGCCGGGTGGCGCGATCTACGTGCAGGACGGCAAGCTGCGGGTGTACGACTCGCACTTCGAGGACAACCAGGCCGGCTGGACCGGTGGCGCCATCTACGCGTTTGGCACCTGGAACAATCCGGTGACCGTGCCGGCCGCCGAGGTGTTGATCGTCAACTCTGAGTTCCGCGGCAACTTCGCGCTATCGGATCCGGGCAGTCCGCCGCCGGGTGTGACGGTGGGTGGTGCGCTGCACGCCGAGGACCAGACGGCGATGCGCGTCTACCAAAGCCGTTTCTTCGAGAACTTTGCCGAGCGTGGTGGCGGTGCGGATGCGTACCGCGCGCTGCTCGAGATCCAGGATTCCGTGTTCCGCGGCAACTTCGCGACCAACCCCACCAGCGGTTCTGGCGGCACCCTGCACGCGGTGTCGTCGGACTTCAACGATCCCTCCACCAACTTCGGCGCCATCAACCGACCGCCGGCACAGCTGATTGTCCGCAACACGCTGCTGCAGGGGCGCTTCGGAGCGACCGGCGTGGCCGCGGTCAACGGTGGCTGCCTGAGCGCTGCTGGCGACCAGACTCGCATGACGGGGGCGGGCGTGCCGGCGAATGGTAGCGCGGCCGACAATCGCGCCGTCGTGCGTCTGGACGGCGTCGTGTTCCACAACTGCGACGTCGAGCGACCGGCCGCCAGTGCCGGCGGATTTGGTGGCGGCGTGAACGTCAACCTGGTCAATCTGGCGATCGAGGACTCGCTGTTCCTGGAATGCGACGCGATGGGCCAAGGTAGTGCCGGCGGTGGCCTGGCGATGTTCAACGACAGCATCGTCAACCTGCAGCGCACGACCTTTGCCGACAACTCTTCCGAGCGCTTCGGCGGTGCCGTGCACGTGTCCGACTCACGCTTCGACGTCACTGCCAGCGAGTTCTTCGGTAACGAGATCAGCCCCGGCGAGTCCGAGATCGTCAACCAGAGTCGGGGTGCTGCCATCTTCTCGATTCCGACGCAGCGCGACGTCACCGGGTCGATCAGCAACAGCTTGTTCAGCAACAACATCGGCCTGCCCGTCTTCGAGGTCGACAACGACAATGGCCCGGTCAACGCGCTGCGTTACAACAACAACCGGTTCTTCAACAACACCTTCGGCAGCAAGGTGTTCACCAACATCCTGGTCGATCGCGCCGGCTCGACCGTGGCGCAGCTCAACGGCATGGTGGTCAACCGCGCCGGTGCCGGCAACAGCGACAAGAGCACCAGCAACAACACCGCGCTGGGCAGTGCGCCGGCGGAGGGCACGGTCCACGCCGTACCGTCGACGGTGCACACCGGCGACAGCGCCAAAGCGACGAATCCGTCCTTCCTGGCGAGTGCCTGGGCTCGCGGGACCGCGCGTCTCGACGGTGTCACGCTCAACGGCTTCAGCGACCTGCGTTCGACCACCGCCACCGGCAACCACGCGCTGCAGATCGGGTCGAGCACCGTCGACAACCTGAACTTGTCCGCCAGCAGCTGCACCACCGGTGCTCTCCTGTGCCTCAACGGCGAGCGTTTCCGCGGCGACATCGCGTGGCAGGACTTCAGCCGGCGCAGCGGCCTGGGCAACGCCGAGCAACTGACCAACGACACCGGCTACTTCTGGTTCTTCCGCGACACCAACGTCGAGGTGGTGACCAAGGCGCTCAACGGCACCAACAACAACGGTCACTACTGGTTGTTCGCTGGCGCGCTATCCAACGTCGAGTACAAGCTGACCGTGCTCGACGAAGTCACCGGTCGCGTGCAGGACTACTTCAACCCACTGCGCAACTTCGCCAGCCTGGGCGACACCACCGCCTTTCCCGACGACCTCGAGCGGCCCGTGGCGCTGAGCCCGGCAGATGCTGATATCGAGGCCGAACCGCGCTGGCGCACCGGCGTCCTCGCCATTCCGGCCGGCGGCCTGGACGGTGGCGAGAGTACGATTTCCGAAGGTACGCAGACGGCCGACAAGGCTGCGTGCAGCACCACGGACACGACCCTGTGCCTGAACCAGAACCGCTTCGAGATCACCGTCGAGTGGCGTGACTTCGGCAACCGCACCGGCGTTGGCAATGCCGTACAGTTGACCAGCGACACCGGCTTCTTCTGGTTTTTCAAGGACACCAACGTCGAAGTCGTGATCAAGGTGCTCAACGGCACGAGCATCAACCAGCACTACTGGGTGTTCTACGGTGCGCTGTCGAACGTCGAATACACCATCCGCGTCACCGACACCGAGACCGGCTTCGTCAAGACGTACTTCAACCCGCTGCGCAACTTCGCCAGCGTCGGAGACACCACGGCGATTCCCGAGTGAGGAACCTTTCGCAGGGTCGACTTCGTATACTGTTGCAGACCCCCCAACTCGGAGGTACTGCCATGCGAAGCTTCGACCCTCGCCTTGCGATCCCCGCCGCGGCCCTGTGGATGACCGTCCTGTTGGCGCTGCTCGTCCTGCTGACGCTGTCGCCCGCTGCTACGTATGCCGCCACGGACGGCGAGCTGAGCCAGGCCATCCGCGCCAACGACATCGACGCCGTGCGCGCCCACGGCCCGGACGTGCTGCCGCAGTTGGCCTACCTGTACCGCGACGAAGAGAGCGTCGCGACGCGGGCGCAGATCGCGTGGATCTTCTACCGTCTGGGCTGGCCGTCCGTCGAAGCGCGCGACGCCTTGCTGGCGGATGTGCACACCGATGACGAGACGCTACGGCTGCAGGTGCAGTACGCGCTCAGCCGGGTGAGCAGCGACGAAGTAGTGGTGGATGTGTTGCTGGAGAATCTGCAACACGACACCAATCCGCTCTTTCGCGACAAGGCGGCGTGCAGTCTGGCCAACGACCAGATCCACCTGACCGAGACGCAGCGGGTGCGCTTGTTCCGCAAGTTGATCGACTTGCTGGAAGCGCCGGACGGCGAGACCCGGTCGTTGGCGATTCGGGTGTTGCAGCAGTACACGGGGCAGGCGAAGGGCTTCCATCCCGGCTTCCCGCTGGGGCATCGATTGGCGGCGGTGGAGCGTTGGCGCACGTGGGTCGCTGAGTATGAGCGGGAGGTGCTGTGATGCACCGTCTCGCGAAACTCGCCCTGGCCGCGTTCCTCGTGCCGTCCGTCCTGGGGGCGCAGGGAGAGCGTGAGCCACGATTCGAACCTCCGGTTGGCGATGCCGAACCGGTGTTCTCGCTGCTCGCGGGCCATGACTTCGAGCGCCAGGCGGACGCCGGGCCAGACACCTTCCGCGTCTACGAGCAGGCGCGCGGACACGTGCAGCGCACCTGGCACTTCCGCTTCGACGGTGACTACGCGCTCGAGATCGCCGACGTGCCGGGCGATGGCAACTTCCCGGAGCTGCAGGGCTACTTCGATCCGCGCACGGGTGGCCAAGTCTTCGTCCACTTCGCCTTCCTGGTCACCGACCCCGCCGAGAGCTTCAATGTCGCCCTCGCTGGCCCTGGCTGGTTCTCCTTGCAGCCGCACGGCATCGGCTTCTGGCTAGAGAACCGTGACGGCATGTTGGTGCACCACTCGGACAGCATTCCCAAGAAGCTCCTGCCGCTCGACGGCTACACCTGGTACCAGGTGGATCTCTTCTACGATGTTGACAGCGGTAGCTACGACCTGGCGATCTTCCAGGAAGGCGATCCGCAGCCGCGCGTGTCGTTGAGCGGCCAGCCGAACGCGACCGCGTTCCCGGGCTCGATCGTCGACAAGTTCTCGTTCATCGGTGATCGTGGCTCGGACACCTCGGCGGTGACCTACTACGTCGACGACATCGTCATTGCCGCTGACCGGGAGGTTCGGCCGCCGGCCTTCGTGGCGCCGGCACGGCGCAGGCTCTTCGTCGAATTGTTCGGTGGGCCCGTCGACGACGCCGAGCGCGCGGCCGTGCTCGACTCACCGCCGGACCTTGCGGCGCAGCGCGTCTTCCACGACGCGCCGGCCGCCGTCGACCGCTACGCCGATGCTCTCCTGCTCGACGGCGCCCCGGCTGCGGCGTTGGAGCTGTACCAGCAACTCCTCGAAGTGCCGCAAGCGCCACGCGCCGCGCTACTGCTCAAGATGGCGGACGCCTACTACCTGCTCGGCGACCTGCAGGCCGAGCAGCAGCTACGCGAGGCGATCTACGGTTCGATCGAAGCGCGCGGCGACTGAGCTGGCCAGTGCTGCGGGCGATTCAGCGCCGCGCGGCGCCGTGCCGGAAGCGCCGCACCGCCAGGGACACCAGGAAGACCGCGGCGGCGGTCAGCACGATCGCCGGTTCGGGGCTGATCTGACTGCCGTAGACGACGATCCGCGGTACCGTGGTGAGCAGGATCGCCAGCACCACGGAGGCGCAGATCATCGGCGCTAGCCGCCGTAAGTGGTGACCAGCGGTGACCGCCGGCAGGCTGAGCAGCGCGATGACCAGGATCAGGCCGACCACCTGCGTCAAGGTGATAACCGTCAGGGCAACCAGGATCAACATCACCAGCTCAGTGCCGAGCAGCGAGACCCCTTGCAGTTCGGCTTGCTCGGGGTCCAGGCAGATGGCCAGGAAACGCTTGTGGAAGATCAGCGCGGTGACCACGATGACGACGTCGAGCGCGGTCATCAGGACGACATCGTGCCAGCTGACGAAGGACAGGTTGCCGAACAGGTAGCCCATCAGTTCGGTCTGGTAGCCGGGCGTCAGCTTGATCAGCAAAATGCCGACCGCCATACCGACCGCCCACAGGGCACCGATCAAAGTATCGGCACGCTCACGCACGCGCAGGTGGAGCACCGCTAGGAGAGCGGCGGCGAGCACCGAGACCAGGGCGGCACCGTGGATCGGCAGCAGCCAGTCGAAGATAGTGGGGTAGTGGTAGCGCAGGTAGATCGCGGCGCCCAGGCCGCCAACCGCTACGTGTGCGATGGCACCGCCCAGGAAGACGATGCGACGGGTTACCACGTAGGGGCCAATGACACCGCAGGCGAGTCCAGCGAGCACGCCAGCGAGCAGGCCGGTGAGCAGCAGTGGGTTGGCGGAGAGGTCGAGGAAGAAACTCATCGATCGTGTCCGTGTGCAGCCTCGAGGCGCTGGAACTCCCCGCCGTAAATGCGGGCCATCAGCTGGGGGGACACCGTCTCGCCCTCGACGCGGCTGAGTGTGTGGTCGATGCTGACCACCGTGTGGGTGTGCGCCAGTGCCAGCGAAATGTCGTGCGTCACCATCACCAGCGCCATCGAGTTCCCCAGGTCGGCCAGGAGCTCGAAGAGTTCCTCCTCACGCCGGGGGTCGATGCCGGTGGTCGGTTCGTCGAGCAGCAATAGCTGGGCGTCGGCCACCAAGGCTCGGGCGATCAGGACGCGCTGGCGCTGGCCTCCGCTGAGCGTCGCCAGGGGCCGCTCGGCCAGGTCGGCGGTGCCGGTGCGGGCGAGGGCGTTGCGAGCGGCGTCGATGTCGGCGCGACGGTAACTGGGTCCCCAGGACGACGTCTTGAGCCGTCCCATCAGCACAATGTCGAGCGCCGTCGCCGGTACCGTCGGGTCGACCCGTGCCTGCTGCGGCACGTAGCCGATGCGGTGCCGTGACGCGTGCGGGGGTACCCCGAACACGCGGACGGTGCCAGCCTGCGGCTCGAGCAGGCCGAGCAGAATCTTGAGCAGCGTCGTCTTGCCGCCGCCGTTGGGACCGATGATGCCGAGGAATTCGTGCTCGCGGATGCACAGGTCGACGTTGCTGAGCGTCGGTTCGCTCTGCTCGGCGCCCGGATAGGCGAAGGTGACGCCGCGGATCTCGACGGCCAGCGGCGCGTCCGCCCGCGCGTGTACTGGGGATTCTGCGGCCTCTTTCATGGACGGCCTTTCATGAGCAAGGCGCCTCGAACGAGGCTACCAAGGCCGCTGCCGTGCGGCGCAGCGCTGTCTCGACGTCGGCGTTCAGGGGATCCAACGTTACCGTACAACCACCGAGAGCTGCGGCCACCGCTTCGGCGGCACGGCTGGTGACTTGGGGTTGCACGAAGACCACCCGCAGACCCTGGCGTCGTGCGGTCCGCAAGACCGCGGTCAACTCAGCGTCGGTGGGCGGCTTGCCCTCGACCTCAATGGCGACTTGCTGCAATTCGTAGGCGTCGGCGAAGTGTCCCCAGGACGGGTGGAAGACGAGGAAGGAGCCGCCGGCATAGGGCGCCAGCTGCCGGCGCAGCTCGTCGTCCAGGGCGTGCAGTCGGGTGTCGAGAGCGACGGCCCGCTGGCGGTAGGCAGTGCAGGCATCCGGGTCGAGCTGGCACAGCATGTCGGTGATCGGCGCCGCCTGCTGGCGCAGGTCCGACGGGCTGAGCCAGCTGTGCGGGTCGTCGGCGCCGTGCGCGTGGCCGTGACCGTGGTGTCCAGTCGAGGACCGGCTCGCCGGGGCCTGGTCCGAGGGGCGCTGGTCGAACACGGGCAGACCGGCGTCGCCGAGCGCGTCGAACCACGGGCCGTCCTCGAACGGCACGCCGATTCGCAGATAGGCGCGCGCCGCCAGCACGCGGCTCATCTCATGGTCGCCGGGCAGGAAGGTCTCCGGGCTGGCGCCGGGCTTGACCAGCACCCGCACGTTCACCTCCTCGCCGCCGATCTGCTCCACCAGCCAGGCCTGAGGCGGCAGGCTGACGGCGATCGTCAGGGTGTCCAGTCGCGTCTCGCTGGTCGGCGGGCTGGTGCAGCCGTAAGCTGTCAAGGCAGCGAAGGCCCAGGCCGTCACGAGCCAGCGAGGAAGAGATACTGAAGTCATCTGGAAAATGATACTAGGATCTCAATTTCATGGCAACCAACATTCCCTTACCGTCGAGGGCGTGCGCGTAGACACGAAAAAGGGCCCGGAGGCAGCTCCGGGCCAGTGACGTTGCACGGAAGTTCGGAGTCTCGCGGAGCTCTACTTCTTCACGGATTTGAAGCGCATCGCCATCTCGGTTCCGGCCCACAGCAACTCGAGGTTCTTGCCGTCGGTCGTGAACCGTTCGGCGGCCTCGAGACCCTGGAAGAAGCGCCGCTCCTGCTCCATCACGCCCGCAGGCTCAGGGCAGTACATCTCAGTGTGGACGATGGGACCGATGTCGATGCGATCCTTCGCAGTGAGGTAGCTGCCGCCGTAGGCATTGCAGCCGCCCGAGCCCGAGGCGCTGGTCTCGGAGAAGTTCAGCGTCACGCGGGTACCCGGAATCACCGGATCCTGGCGGCGCCCGATGCGGAACTCGACGAGCTCCCAGGATGTATCGGCGAGAGGCAGCAGGCCAGCGTCCGCGGCTTCGGCCAGGCCGGTAGGCGGCATGAGGCTGAGCACACGCACCTGCACTTGGTGTGGGCCGGCGAGGTCGACGACGGTGATGCTGCGCGGGATGGATTGGACCTGGAAGCTCTGCTGGATGCTGAACGGGCTGATGACCTGCAATGGTCCCGGCACCCAGTAGAGCGTGTGGACGGGCGGAATCGGCTTGGGGTTCTGCTCGAGCCAGATCGCGACCTGGTTGCTCGGGGTTTCGCCCTGGGCATGGATGATGATGGTGTTGTCGATGGCGACGGCGCTGTAGCGCTTGGCGAGGGCGAGTTGCTTGATGCTCATGGAAGTCTCCTGATGAGTTGAGAGCGGTTGAGGAGGTGTCCTTACGCTCTATACCTGTCGCCAGGGACTAGCTTCTCTCACCTCGGCTGAGATTTCTCAATCGTGCTGGCGAGGGGAGCGGCTAATAGACCGGCGAAGACAAACAAAAAGGAGGATCTCGACAAGCACAGGCATCTTCCTTACTGTCATGTCGCGATCGGAAGTCTCTGGCATCTTCGTTCAGCAGTTCCCATCTGGGCAGTCAATAGCCTCCCAACTACCGGATTGTAGGGGTGTAGACTCTCCGGGTTTTCCTAGCACAATGTTACATACGAGGACGTTCTTCAGGAGAGTTGTGTCGAACTGAACTTCCAGGGTGTAGTTCACTAAGTTGCCATCTACGGAGAAACGACCTCTGAGTGTTCCGGGGCCGGCGCTTTGGTATTGAGCGGGGTCCGTTACATGCCTAACCCAAGAGGCTGGGTTGCTAGGCTCATTGGAACCAAAGAAGAATTCCTCTGGGCCACCCGAGATGCTAAGGATCTCCCCTGCTCTGGCATACTGGGCTCCAACGAACGCGTCTCTCACTCGCCATTCACTAGTGAAGACAGAGTAGTCTGGCTCCGCAATCCAGCTTGTTTGGTCAGTATTGCATGTGATGTATTGGCCTTGTTGATGTATGGTGAATTGCCTTCCAGGAGGTAGTGAGCCTCCTATCGTATTGTCATCGTTGTAGGATGCTAGAGTCGGGCTCCAAATCGGGGAGCCCACAGATTCCACCTCAAACGTGACGGCTTTCTCAGCATGCAGTATAGGTTTGATTCTCTCTCCTATGTGAGTGGTTGGGATTGAATCCGGCGCGTTGACTACTTTCCATCTGCGGAATAGAGTTGTTTTTCTAGACATGAAGATTATTCTCCTTTATTAGTGATGTTCCCTGGTTGCCTTTTGGATTCCTGTTTCCGATTGCAGGCGTGTCGATCTACGTCTTCTAGTTGGATATCAACTAGTGTGTATTGATGTACTGCTCTGTTGAACGGAAACCTCTCACTGGTGTTTGGAGATATCCCGGATTGAGTGGTGCTACTGTCGAGTTGTTCATGGGGTCGCTTGTGGCAAGCTGTTTCAGGTGGGTTGTGCTACTGAAGGGGTAGAGAGGGATTCTGGGTTCGCAAGTCTTGATCGCAATTTCGTGCGTATTTCCTGGCTCTGTTGATGGGGGTGGCGTATTGGCTCCTGTCGGCACGACTGTGGGCCAGAGAGAGAGCTATGGTTCCGTGGCTGGAGGTCAAAGATCTTGGGTGTTACGACCGCAAAGCAAGAAGGAGGATGCCGGCGGTGCCGGACATCCTCCTTCTGTGTACTGCGGAAGGGTTGCTGCTACTTCTCGAGAGCCCTGAACCGCAGCGCCCGCTCGCCGTCCTGCCAGAACAGACGCAGTCCCTTGCCGTCAGCAGTGAAAGTCTCCGCGGCTTCAAGCCCCTGGAAGTAGAGCTGTTCCTGCTCCATGCGTCCCGGCGGTTCGGGGCAGAACATGCGGGTACTGCCCATCGGGCCGATGTCGATGCTGTCGCCGGAGGCGAAGTAGCTGCCGAAGTAGGTGTTGCAACCACCCGAGCCGGAGACGCCGCCGCGATCGTCGAAGTCGAGGGTGATGCGCGTGCCGTCGATGACGGGGATCTGTTGGCGCCCGACGACGAACTCCGTCAGCTGCCAGGAGGTGCCGGCCAGGGGTAGGGATGCGGCTTCGGCGGTCAGTGCCTGGCTGTCAGCGGTTGTCGAAGGCAGACCGATCGGACGTACGTGGACTTGGTGCGAACCGGCCAGGTCGACCACGGTGATGCTGCGCGGGAGCGCGCTGACCTGGAAGCTCTGCCGGACCTTGAACGGACTGACGACGGGCAGCCAGCCCGGCACCCAGTAGAGATAGTGGATCGCTGGCTCGACGTCTTCGGGTCCTTGTTCCAGCCAGATTGCGGTCTGGCTGGAGGGGGTCTCGCCTTCGGCGAAGAGGATGATGGTGTTGCCGATGGCGACGGCGCTGTAGCGCTGGGCGAGAGCGAGTTGCTTGAGGCTCATGGTGGGTCTCCTGAGTTGAGCAGTGGTTGCGAAGGGGCACTACTGCTCTACTGCCGGGGCCAGCCGAGTCCTCTCATCTTGTTTCGGAGGTTCTCGCCAAGACGAGGGCTACCGGTGGTCAGAAGGGGGGTAAGGGACAGAAAAAGAGGATGCCTGGTTCTCCCGGGCATCCTCCGAGCCTGCGGCTGAGACTTCGAGTCTCTACTTCTCAGCAACTGCCATCGGGGCAATCCGTGGCCTCCCAGCTGCCGACCTCGTCCGGGTTGCCATCGGGGCTCCGGTCAAAGAACGAAGCAGAGAGTCGGGGCTGTCCGGCAGGGTCGTCATAGATCTTCATCTGAAATCCCGCGGGCTTCAGGGTTCCAGTGTCGTCTCGGAAGAGTAAGTCTCCGTCGACGAGGTTACTATCTGCTAGGTACTGCGCCCTTACGATCTGATGATCGCACCATGAGGGGGCACGTTCTTCCCTGTCCAGGTTGACTGCGCAAGAAAAGGTGAAGAAATCCCCAACGGCTGTGAAAGTGACCTTCTCACCGAAATGAGAATAGAAACGCGGTGATAATCTATCGACTCGCCAAGTGCTCTCGAAATCTTCCATTGCCATGGTCGCTCCTTTTCTTGTTTTTCGGAATTTATCTGCAAACTAAACTCTCTGCGCCTTTGATCGCAGTCGCCTGCTGCTATCCAACTTCCGGCTGCTGGATCACGTGCCCGCCTCTTATCCGCCCTCATCCGTTGCTACCCAACTCCCTGCCTGCCGTATTCCTTTCCGTGACGAAGCAGCCTCGGCGTCATCGACTTGGCAATCCAGCACCTTCCTGCCCGGATTCGGCTGACTGATCGTGATCACGTATATGTGTGGGCCGCCGTTGAACGGGAAGTTGCCGCGGATCTCGTGCTCGGTGGGGTAATACGTACCGGTTCTCGTGGGCTCTCCCCAGGTGCGAAGGGTTTCGTCATGCGGGCGTACGTCGAAAGTCACGTTGTTGTCTTCTGCAACCGTGATACGGATACGCTCCTTCAGGTGTGAGTAGGGTTCGTTCTGAACGTTCCCAATCTTCCAGTTCTTCTCGAACTCGTTCTTAGGCATGATCGATCCTTTTCTCAGAAGTCATATCAAGTGGAACTACTTGAGTACTGCCCCGCGAAGATCGGACCTCTCACTCGAAAGCGAGAAATCCTGACGACCTGCATAGCGGAGAAGAGGTTTCAGCGCCAGTCGCCCTGCAAGACGAAAGCTGCCCAGAAGTAGGGGTGCCTCCGTCGTGGATCGGAGCGCAGGGAGAGTTGAGCACTGCGCAGAGCTGCAGCCGGGCGCAGGCCTTGCTGTAAGAGGGCACGATAGAAGCGCTCCATCAGTTCGGCGGTGGCTCGATCTTGAACCTGCCACAAGCTAGAGACGACTCTGGGGGTGCCGGCGTGGAAGAAGGCATGCGTGAGGCCGAGCAAGCCTTCTCCGCGAATCTCCTCGCCAAGGGCAGTGCTACAGCCAGAAAGTACGACCAGCTCGGCGTCGAGGCGTAGGTGGTAGAGGTCGGATAGGCCGAGGAAACCGTCTTGAGGCTGGCATTGCTCATCGAGCCGGGAAAGAATCAGGCCGGAAAGCTCTGGATGGAGAGTGTCGATGCGGCCGTGAGTGGCGAAGTGGATGATCTGGTAGCCGGTCAGCCCGCCCTGCAACACAGCATCGCGACTGGCAGCAAACCCGAGGGCCAGATGAGTCTGTCCGGGCGGCTGCAGGGAGGCAACGACTTCGGCTTCTTGTCGGCTGGCGCTGAGGCGAGGTAGTTCCTCGGACTCGGCTCGGGTTGCACTCCGCTCGACACGGCTGAGCTGGACGGGAGCCGGCTCCATACCGTGGCAGCGGGGGTCGCGCGGGCCGAAGACCGGATCCGCGAAGATGGCTGTGCGGTTGGATGGGGCCTGCGATGCACCTCGTTGCCGTTGCAGCGCCAGTGCCGAAGCGGATGCCAGGTGGACCACCTCATAGTGCTCCAGTAGCAGCCCGCCTCGCGGGTGCGGCAGTACCGCGAAGGGTAGGTATTGCAGGGCACCATCGGGGACGACGGCTAAGCGGCGAATCTCCGAGCCGAGATCCGTCAGAGCAGGAGCCAGAATCAAGTGGGCGAGCTGCGCGGCTTCTGTAGCGCCGGCACCACCGGCCTCGACGGCCTTGAGCCCATTCCAGGTCTCTCTTGCTAGCTGCTCGAGGCGCTGACGCGGTGGCAGTTCGAAGACATCGATGCCAGCGGTGGTGACTCGCCATACAAAACTGCGCCGCTCGCCCAGGGCATATTCGAGCAGTGCGGTTTCGGGGTCCAGCAACTCAACCACTTCGCTTGCTGTCACGACGGGCGGAACAGCCGGGGCGGCTGAGCCAGGATCGAGCTGCCGCAGGCGAGCCTCGACCAGATCCAGATCGACAAGCAGCTCTTGCAACTGCTGTTCAGTCTGTCGCCGCACTTCGAGATCTTCGGTGCGCCGTTCCTGTCGGTCGGCGACAGCGCGCAACTGGCGCTGCAGTCGCCGGCGCTGCTGCTGCAGCTCTCGGAACTGTGGCGTCTTTGCGACCAAGTCGCTACCCGGAGTCGTACGCTCTTCGTCTGCGCGTGCGAGCAAGTCGAGCAACGTTCGCGAGCGCGAGCGCTCACTGATCTCGAGGGCAGTACGCTGGTGCCCTGCGTTCGGCTCCAGCTCGTGGCGCGCGACGTGAAACTCGATAGCGAGCTCGAAGACTTGAGCGCGAGACGCAAAGAAGATGGCCTTTAGGCGTGGGTGCACGATCTCGAGGCGCAGCGACTCGGCGAGAGAGCGCGCTTCTTCGAGATAGCTGCCAGCGCGTTGCAGCCGTGCTGTCGCCCCCTCCGGGAGGGCTTCTCGGAGCCCGGCGCCTTCTAGGTCGACCCCATCCATCTCAACCGCGGCGAGCGCACCCAGGCTGCGCACCAGAGCAAGGGGGTCACCACGTTGGCGCTGTAAGTGGACGCTGCGCCCCAAGGCTTCGATGGCCTCATCATCGCGCCCGGTAGCTGCCAGAGCGATACCGACGTAGCGCAAGGTGGTGCCTTCCCCATTCACCAAGCCGAGTTGCCGGTAGAGCACCAACGCCTGATCGAGCTGTACCAGAGCTTGTGTTGTGTCGCCCTGCTCCAACAAGGTTTCGGCCAAGGCGCGGTGGCTGGATGCACGTTGCTGGACACGGCCGAGGCTTTCGGCAGCTGTTACTGCCAGCGCATGGGTATCGAGGGCAAGCTGCAGTTCTCCCAGCTCGCGGTACGCGCGTGCCAGCAGGTTCAGGATCATGATCTCGTTGATCCGATGCCCTGTGCGCCGACGTAGCTCCAGCGCTTGCTCGAGGAAGGCCCGTGCTCGTCGGGACTCGCCGACGGTCAAGTAGGCGGCACCCAAGTTGGAAAGCAGTATGCCACGCAGACGAAGCTCGGTGGAGGGCACAATCTCGAGAGTCTGCTCGTAGAGTTCCAGGGCTTGCTGGAACTCGCCGAGACGGCGATGCACCACCGCGATGTTGTTCTGGGTCTGTGCAATTTCCAGCGGGTTGCCGAACTGCCGGCGCAGATCAAGGGCCCCATGGTAGTGCTCCAGCGCTGCGTCCGGGAGATCCTGTAGATCATAGACGCCGCCCAGGTTGTTGAGCATCAGCGCTTCGTACCATCGGTCGCCCAGGTCTTGGAAGCGCGTGCGCAGGAAGCTGTAGCAGGTGGCGGCGGTCTCCAGGTCACCATGGATGTGCACGACCAGGCACAGGTTGTTCCGGGTCAGCGCCTCGTCCCGTTCCAGACCTAACGCACGCCACAGATCCAGGGCACTCTGGAACTCCACGCGCGCGTTTTCCAGCTTTCCTAGTTGCATGAACGCGTAGCCCAAACCGTTGCGTACCGCAGCTACGCGCCAGGGCTCTTCCAGCTCTGTCCAGAGGGCCAGGGCTCTCTCGAAGGTTGCCACAGCCGTTTCCGTCTCACCCATCTCCAAGCGCAGCAAGGCCATCGCATGCAGAGTTTCCGCCTGCCGCCGCGGTTGCTCCAGGCTGCGCCACAGGCCCAGCGCCTCCACATAAGCGGTCAACGCCTGGTGGTTGCCTTCCTGCGTGCCGAGGGGGCGCAGCCGACCGGCACGTGCCACGGCGGCCCAGGCTCGACTGGCCTCTGGAGTCAGTTCGTTCGCCGGTACGCAGTGCACGGAATAGGTACCGGGAGCGGCACCTGGAGATGCAGGGCGCACGTACAAGCGGAAGGACTGTCCAGCACCGTCGAAGTGGATCAGCTCTTCGCCCCAGTGCAGGGTTGGCTGATCGTAGACCGTACGCTGTCCGTCTGCGGCTTCCAGCTCCAGGACTACGTCGAGCTGTTGTTGCTCGACGCGCAGCAACAGCGTCCCAGTCGTCGCCAGGTCGTAGACGTGCTGCACGTCGCCGGCTAGAGAATGGGTGAGCGGCTCCGAGGTGCACAGCTCGCCAGGCCGAACCGGATCGTCGGGTTCGCCGAGATAGTTGGTCTCGGACGTCGATGCCAGCGGTCCGAGGACAAGCAAGCTGACGAGCAAGACCGGCAAGACAGCCGAGGTGATCGACCGGCTCGGTGAGCAGCGAGAAAGAGATGCGGGCATTGTCCTCGAAGGCTACACGGCCGCCTGGAGCCTGGCAAGGTCGAGCTGGTGAGCCCTGTCGGTGGGTACTCGCCGCAAGTCTTCTCAGCTCAGGGCTGGAAGGTAATCTCCAACATTGGCGGATAGATCGACTCTCGGCTCCAGAAGTCGAGATTCCCCTGGTCCGCGACCGTTGCCAGCCCCAGCGTATAGATGCCGTTGCCGGTGATTGCGCCCGTAACATCGATCTCGTGCCAGGTATCCGCGGCCAGCGGCACGGGCACCGGCGCCGACCACTGCACGGCCAGCGAGGCATTGTTGAAGTTGATCGTGCTCTCATTCCACAGCGTGTCCGCCATGCGGTACACCGTCACGGGCTGGGTGAGTGTCCGGTCCTGCGTGCGCAATCGCAGCTTCGCAGAGGTCTGGCTATTGGGGCACGCCGCTTGCCACGCTTGATTCGCCTTCGTCATCAGGCAAGCAAAGACATCATGATAGGTGCCCTCAGGCACGAAGGCGACCGTATACTCCCTGCCTCTCTGGAATTTTGTTTCGTCGTGCAATACTCCACATGCTTGCGCCTGTAGGTGCTCTGCACAAGGCAGTAGGCAGAACACGAGGATCAGAGCGAATCGCCACCAAAGTCCCGGCACTGCCCAGCCGGGCAAGCTGTTCATCGAATCTCCCCCAAGACCAAGGGTTGCTCAACAACATATTCATAAGGCTGGGGTTGCACGACACCATCAACAACCGGGAAGATCTTGACAACTTGATAACTGGCCGAACCTCGCGGGACTCCGAGGAGAAGCACCGTGTCCCCGATCTCTTCCTTGAAGAAGCCATTGTCCTGCCTCTCTGCACACAGTCTGATTTCACCTACTGTCAAGTCGTAATCCCTAGTGAAATATTCAATCGACGCCCCTTTATTAGTGGACAAACTCTCGCCGGAGAGGGCGTCATCGACATGCAGGAACGTTAGGACTTCACCGACAACGCGCGTGGCGAGGCGGCCGCTACCGTGAACACCAGCTTCGATCCCGGTTATCTTCAGCACTACTGCCAAATAGGACCTATCTACCAGTTGCGCGATGGTTGGACGCGGGGCTAACCCTTCGACTTCAGTTGGAAGGATCAAAGATGTGGGTCCCATGGTTCCACTTTCCCTCGCAGACACGCAGTCCCCAGAGTCAGACTGATCTCCACCCAAAAGAGTGGTGCGATCACTCAGACCCAAGATCTCCTGCATCTCCTTCTGCATTTCTGCTTTCATTCCGAGCAGGTCTAACTCGGCTTGGGTCAAAGTCAGGAAAGACTCTATGACTGATGCGGGAAGCCATTCGACGCGGCCCGACTCGATGTCCCTCTGAACGACTGCATCCAATACGTGGAGTTCGTCGGTCCAAACAACTTGTTGCTCGGACGCTTCAACTGAGGTCCCATCTGGGTGCTGGAGTAGGAGCAGAAGGACAATGGGAACTATTCTTCGCATGAAACTCTCCTGTTTTGGAATTTTAGTCCAGCAGGACTTGGCGGAGGATAGTTGTGCGTACCTTCCCCGTCAATGCCTTCATTGAGTACTTTATCTGTCAGTCTTTCTTGTTTGCGATTGACTTAAATCCCCGGGAGCACCTCGCGGCGGTGCGAAGAACGCTACTCACTCCCGCGGCAGGATTCGGCAGGAGTAGCTACGGGTGGCCGGCTCGGCTCCTCCGATACTCTTGCCAATGCTGAGCTGCAGTTGATAGTCCCCGGCCTGCAGCTGCGAAGAGTGGACACTGACGGTCAGGTTGCCCAGCGCGTCGGCCGTCAGGCCGCTGGCCTGCCAGATCACGGTACCGTCTGGGGCACGGAGTTCCGCCGAGACCTGGCTCACGGCCGCGTCCAGTTGGGCTGCCAGCACGATCCAGCCGGGTTCGGCGGGCAAGCGTATGCGCTGGGTCGGCGCGCTGCCGGCTTCGGGCGCGCTACGCTCGGCGTCGAGATAGGTGATCAAGGTGCCGGCTTGCGGGGCTTGGGCGGATTCCAGCTGGCTTCGGGTTTGAGACAGCTCGCCCTGCAGCTGGCGCAGCTGCCAGCCAAGCGCGGCCGGCAGGAGAAGCAGGAGGGCCAGGGCGGCGAGCACCAGGGCGGGACGCTGCTGTGGCCAGCGTGCTAGCCGTGACCACAGACTCAGGGTGGCGGTGACCTTGGCGACGTCCTCGGCCGCGGCCTGCTTGAGGCCCAGCTGCAGCTGCTCGGCGGCTTCTAGCTCGTCGAGGCATTGAGCACAGCCGAGGTAGTGCTCCTCGAAGCGCGCGGCTTCGTCCTCGTTGAGCTGGGCGAGCAGGTAGCGGTCGATGAGGCGCTCGCGCTCGATGGTGGTGTGGTCCATGGCTATCTTCCGTTCCGGATGGGGCTCCGTTAGGGCAAGAGAGGGCCCAGAGCAGAGCTGTGGTGCCGGTCTCTCTATCTCTTGACTGTCGTCAAAGCTCCGTTTCTCTCACGAGTGTGTGGGACTTTGAGTGCGCTCATCCCGGGCCGCGTGCCCAGCCGGCGGCTTCGAGGAGCTTCTTGAAGCGCTGGCGGGCACGGTACAGGACGCGGTCGAAGTGCTCGGGCGACAGCTCCAGATCGGTACAGATGTCGAGTTTGTCGTCTTCCGCCAGGTAGGTGCGGTAGAGGATCTGCCGGTCGCGGTCGGTCTTCAGTTCACCGATCAGACGGCGCACCAGCCGCGCACGCTGGTGCTGCTCGATGCGCTGCTGCTGAACGGGCGCCGCGTCGAGCCGGCCATCCACTGCCGCGTCGACGGCTTCGCTGTCCGCTTCGGTGCGCCGCCGGCTGTGCTTGCGCCACTTGGCGCGCAGCAGGTTGCGGGCGGTACCACGCAGAAAGCCGATGAAAGCTTCAGGCTGCTCGAGGCCGGGGCCGCGCAGGCGCTCCAGCACAATGCGGAAGGTCTCTTGGTGCAGGTCTTCGGCTTCTTCCGGCCGTGCTCCTGCCCGGCGTAGCAGGAAGAGGATGCCGCGGCTGAAGTGGTGTACCAACTCGCTCTCGGCGTCGCGGTCGCCGGACTGGATGCGCCGCACCAGATCGCACGTGTCGTCGGACGCAGCGCGCGTTGAGATGTCCGCCATGCGCGAATCCTAGCACTGCCCTCTCTCTACCAGCGGATGGATAGGATCTCCGCCGGCAGACCACCGTTTTCGAGATAGTCGATCCAGGCCCCTTGTTCGGGGCGCAGCTGGTCATTCGGACCTTTGACCTCGTAAAGGACGAAGCCGGGCTCCGCGTCGCGCAGCACGAAGAGGTCGGGCAGGCCACAGCGGTAACGGCGCACGTCACGGCTCAGGCGATCGCAGACGTGGGCCAAGTGCTCGCCGCGCAGGTGTGGCAACACAAGGTCGAGGTTGCGCCGCAGCTGCGACCCCCAAGAGACGAGGGCGTTGGCGACGCCCTGCTTGGCGGTCCAGATCTGTTCCAGGCGCGGTCGCAGGTCGGTTTCGCGGCGCAGCTCATCCAGGCGTTGCGCGATGGCATCGCGCCGCTGGCGGCGGAACTCCGGCCGGTGCAGGTCGATGGGGCCAAGCTGGAAAGGATGCTGGAAGGCTCTGGGCACGGGGGCGAAGATGATGTCCCAGAAGGCGAGGCCGAAGAGGCTCTTCCATAGGCTGTTCTCGGCGAAGCAGCCAGCTTGCCCGGCCGCTGCCAACGTTTCGAGCACGGCGCTCTCGATGGTGCCGGCTGGTGGCGCGTCGAGGTGTAGCTGCAGGTACCGGCGGCGCGGCTTGCGGGCGCTACCGAAGCGGGCGCCCAGGCGACGGTAGAGACGGTCGCGGAAGGCTGGAGCGAAGACGGCCTCGGTCTCGTCGCGCGGATCCTCGGCGATCTCACCGCACAGCTCGATGGCGCCGCGCGCGTCGCCGCTCGCGGCCAGCAGGCGTGCCTGGCGTTCGCGTGCGGGTGGTGCGTGGGCTTGCCGGTAGCAGGCCAGCGCGTCCTCGACGCGGCCGCGCCGCTCCAGGTGGCGGCCAATGTGGTGGAGCAGGCTGTCGAGCACGCGTCGGGCACTGGGATGCCAGTCCTCGGCGTGCTCCAGGACGTGGCGTGTCAACTGCCAGGCGGTGTCCCTGTCGGCGGTGTCCCTGTCGGCGGTGTCCCTGTCGGCGGTGTCC
>CBDUPA010000007.1:0-281535 GCA_965368975.1 uncultured bacterium
TTCACCGGTCGGTTTCAATCGGAACGAGGGGTCGGATTCGGCCGGCGCAGGCACCTGCGAGCCGCACTCCAAGACCTGCGCCAGCTTCAGGGCTACATCCATCACTTGGGTGCGGAGCCAGGCAGCGTCGATGATCCGGAGTTGGTAGAGCTGCATCTACTGGCTGTCGAGCTGTCCGAGCGCCTGGGCACGGAGGCTGCCCAGCTCGAAGAGAAGCTGGGCACCGCCCCGGATCTGGAGAGCTGAGCGATGCCGGGCATGGACACCGGCACCGACATCGCTCGAGCGGAACAGGAGATTGAGCGCTGCTGCGCTCAGCTCCTCGACCGCTTCGGCCCCGAGGTGGTGCGGGTTTCGCTACACGTGCACGTCAAGGGCATCTCACCCAGCGCGGCGCACGAGGACGACGAGCAAGCTCAACCCCTGTGCGTGCCCGCGCATGCACTGACGGGCTCGACCTCCGAGGTCGTGGCCGCATTGCTGCATGCGATGGTGCACTGGGTCAACGGTTTGCGCGGTCTCAAGGATTGCTGCCATCGCGGCTACCACAACCGGCGGTTTCGCGATCTCGCTCAGGAAGTCGGTTTCGAGATCGGTGAACGTGTTGCGCGCTTTGGCTGGGTCGATCTTCGGCCCGGCGTAGAGCTGGTGGCG
The DNA here is from genome assembly GCA_965368975.1 of uncultured bacterium. Taxonomy (GTDB): domain Bacteria; phylum Acidobacteriota; class Thermoanaerobaculia; order Multivoradales; family JAHZIX01; genus CBDUPA01. Next base: position 655 of record CBDUPA010000007.1, read on the forward strand.
GTGCTGGACCAGATCCAGCTCGACGATGGTGCGCTGGCTTCGCTGCTTGCCACGCTGCCGGTGGACCGGAAGAAGCCTCGACCGTGTCGCGCAAATCTCCAACGGCGTCAACCGATTCGTCCAGCTTGGCCTGCCGAGTTGCCCTCGCTGCCGGACCTGCCGCGTCTCCGCGTCGAGTTGGTACGCGAGTCGAAGGCACCGCTGCAGAACTATCCCCAGATCCGTGCTCACGGCGATGCCGCAGCGCTACTTTGGCAGGTTCTGCGGACCTACGACCGCGAAGCCGTGGCCGTGCTCTTCCTCGACGGTGCGCGTCGCGTGATCGGCTGGGACGTGCCGTATATCGGAACGATGACGGCAACTCAGGCCGAGCCGCGCGGGATTCTCGCTCCCGCCTTGCTGGCCAATGCGCGCGCGATCGTCGTGGCACACAACCACCCCTCGGGCAACCCGAGGCCGAGCCGTCAGGACGAACGCTTCACGCACCGCCTCCGCGAAGCGGGCACGGTGCTCGGTGTCCATCTCTATGCCTCGATCACGATCGCGGACGCCGGGCAGTGGTGCCAAGTGCAGCCGGTGCGGTGAGGCAGGCGATGCCAAAAGCTCACCTGACCCACCGTGCCATCGACACCTTCACCGCCGGGCGCTGGATGACTGACTACTGGGATGCGCAGTTGCCCGGCTTCGGGGTCCGCGTCTCGAAGAGCGGCCGCAAGACGTTCAACGTGCGCTGCAAGGGCACCAGCGGCAGTAAGCGCCGCTTGAACCTCGGCGTCTATCCGCTGATGAGTCTGGCCGAGGCCCGCGAGGAAGCGCGCGAGAAGCTCGCCGCGATTGCTAAAGGCGAGGATCCGCAGGTCGAGAAAGTAGCCGAGCGAGAAGCCGTGACCTTCGGGGACCTCGCCCAGGTGTACTTGGAGCGCCACGTCAAGATCAAGAAGCGCCGCTGGAAGGAAGACGAGCGCATCCTGCGCGTCGATCTGTTCCCGCAGTGGAGAAGCCGCAAGGCCAAGAGCATCGGGAGAAGGGAAGTGGGGGAGGTGCTCGACGCAATCGTGGCGCGCGGCGCGCCGATCATGGCCAACCGCGTCAAGGCGCTGGTCTCGAAGATCTACAACTTCGGGATCGGACGCGGCCTCGTCGAGCACAACCCGTGTCTGCTGGTGCCGATGCCGGCGCGGGAGCGTCCGCGCGAACGCGTGCTCAGCGAGGAGGAGATCCGCCGGCTGTGGCGAGCCCTCGATGACGAGCACGCAGTAATGGCGGCGACCTTCCGCATGCGACTTCTGACCGCACAGCGTGGCGTCGAGGTCTTGAAGATGCACTGGCAGTACATCGACGGGGGTATTGTCACGTTGATCCTCGCGCAGCTAAGCGTGCCCTAGCTCAGCCCTTTTCAGTCTCACCCGTCCAGGCTCACCTGGTGCCAAGCATCGAAAGCCTGCGAACGGAGGACACGGCTCCGCCATCCTCTACAGCGTCATCGAGACCGCCAAGTTCAATGGCACCTCGCCAGCTGAACTGCTGATGACCGCGGCCAAAGTCGCCATCGACAGGCCGGGCGCTGTTCTGCTGCCTAACTGAACCGGGGCAGCGTAAATGGCGGCGGTAATCTGTTCTGAGACAAGAAAGTGGCCGGCTCGAGAGCCGGCCGAACTCAGCAGGTTCCCAAAGGTCAGCCTCTAAAGGCCGGCGCCCGAGGGTGTGGTTGGTGTCGCAGTCGAACTGTCAGATGGTTCTGTGCCTTCAGGTTGGCGAGCGTCGAAGGGTACACCGGTGAGATTGAACTCAGCTCGGTCAACGCCGAAGGTGTGCGACAGGAGCAACCGGAACTCACTTTGGTGTCCCGGTGGCAGAATCGGATTGGCCAGTCTGGCGTTGCGGGTGGTCATGAGCTCCCCATCCACACCGTAGACCAAGACGATGACTTCGATACTGGCGTAGATTTCCTGCCCGTCATTGTGCACGGTGCCGATGATCTCGGTACCGGAAGTGTTCTCGACGTAGCGCCAGTCGTCGACAGACAGACCCTCGGGAGCCGGTCTGCGGTCCGCTGTCGGCTCGGAGCGGTCTTTCTGTGCGGCCTGCGTTTCCTGATCGAGGCCGGCAGAGGATGCCGCGCTGAAGGTGCCACCGACGCGGAGGTCGCCGAAGTCCAACAGGTTCTCGTCCGTCAATACCGCGATCGGTTCTTGGAGGACTCCTGCGGCTGGCTCACTGACGGCTGGCTCGCTGACTTCTGGCACCACCGCTGCAGGCTGGTCACTCAGCTGACGGCTGGCTTCGAGATCGAGTAGGGACGCCCGTATCGAGGCCAAGGTGCCGTCCGGCCGGGTGAAGACGACCATGCGCCCACGCTTTTCCCAAGAGCCCCGAGTTTCGAGCCGCTCCCCGCCAGCGGTGATCAGCCAATCACCGCTGACGGGTCCGGCTAGAGAGAGACCAACGAGCAAAGATCCGAGGCTGAGGAGAGTCGACGAGCGGCGCATCAGAACTCCTTCCAGTTGTGCTGGATCATGCACACCGGCACGGGGGCGATGCACTCGATGCCCTCGCGGCTACGGCGGGTCAGAATGTTCTGGCTGAAGTTACCGAAGCTGCAGGAGTCCGGCAGTTGCTGTTTGAGGATTTCCTGGATGTCGGCGACGTCGGCGGCATTGCAGGGCGAAACCGTCGGATCGTTCGGATCGCGCTTGTTCTTGGTGGTGCCCTCCTGGACGAACGGGCTGGTCACCAAGTCGGAAACCTCGCGGTAGCGCACGCTGTTGCCAGAGCTGTCTTTCATGACGCCGTTGGCGTTGGTGGTGAACACTACGTACAGGCGACTCGACCCTGTGCGTCCGCACACTGCACCGCCTTCGCCAATGGCGTCGCCAGGCAGGTAGGTGCTGAACACGGTGATACCGCTGATGGCGAAGGGTGGTGTGATCAGGTGCTCGATCCGGCCACCATCGAGTTCCATGTACCAACCACCGGGACTGGTCAGCAGGAGGTTGGTCTCCATGGACAGGCTTGAACCCGGTGTGATCTTCGGGTAATCCGCCTCGATCCGCGGCGTCATGCCCGTCGCGAAGCCGTTGTCGACGATCATGTAGAAGCGGCCGTTGCCCGGGGTGTAGACCGAACTCCAAAGGTCCTCGCGGTCGCCGACGCCGAAAGCCAGAGCATAGTCGCCGGTTTCTGGGATGTAGATCACCGCCGGCGGATAGAAGATCGGCTGGCCGCCCGTGGTGAAGATCGGGAAGGGGTTCCAGGAGGCATCGGTGATCCGATCCACGCTGACCAGGGTGTTGGTGATGGCGTCCGGCACCTGCGTGCTGACGATCTTGACCGCCTTGCTGATGTCGGCCTTGTAGAGATAGCCCAAGGTGGTGCCGATATAGATGGTGTCCAGATAGCCGTCGCCGTCCGTGTCGACCGCCGCCGGCTCACTCGGAGCGGAACCGATCAAGGGATACTTCCAGATCACCTGGCCGGTCTCGATGTCCAGCATGTAGATCCAGTTACCTTCTCGGTTGTTGCGGCCAGGGTCCATGCCGCCGCCGAAGATGGCGACGAAGCGATCTTCGATCACGGTACTGGCGTCTGCACTATTGCAGGTACCCGCGGTACAGATCCGGATGCGGCCGGTGTTCGGGCGCGACCACGCATCGCCCAGATCGGTACCGCCGACACCGTCTTCGTCGAGCGGATCGGAGAACTCCCACAGTACGGCAGGGAAGGGCACCGGTCCGCAGTCTCCGCCGGCTGTGACGTCATAGCAAGTGGGGATCTCTTCGGCACTGGCCGTGATCTTCGCTTCGCCGACCTTGGTGGTGACGCCTCCAACCACCTGGAAGTCGATGACATCCGGCTGCGTCACGTCGAGGGCGTAGTAGCTCTGCCCGCCCTCGCGCAGGCCGCCGATCATCAGGGTGCGCCACTCTCGCTCGCTGGCCGTGGGGGTGCCGGTGTGCGCCGGGTCGATATACACGTCGTCGACTCGAACCGTGCCGTCGACTGTGAACTCGTGTGCCGTCACGCCTGGCCGCGACAGAGCTTCGAGCGTCGGCTTGACGCCCCGTGGCACGAACGAGAAGAGCTCCTTGCCGTTGCCGTTGGAGTAGTCGCCGGTCAGATTGCCCAGGCTGTCCAGGCCGGCGCTGTAGGTACCGGCCTCGAAGACGTGCAACTGGCCGTCGTTGGAGCCCACCGCCAGCAGGCGGCGGCGTGTGCGGTGCTTGAGCACGTAGTCGCGGTAGCCGCCGTCGCCGTTGCTGTCGGCACCGATATCCTCGGTGAAGTACTGGAAGTTCGACGGGCTCGAAATCACTACTGGGTCCGAGTGGAAGATGTCGCCCATCACGAAGGGTAGTACGTCACCGTTCTGCGGATTCTTGATCACCTTCGGCATGATGGTGAAGCGCTGTGTTCGGCGTACGTCGTCGCGGGCATTCTGCCCTTGCGCCGTCGAGGCGTCGTAGCAGGGGTGCGTATCGCTGGCGAAGGTGCAGATCTCCAGGCTGCGAATCAGGTCACGCCAGAGTTCGTCACTGTTGGTCAGGGAGTTGACCGGCGGCAGGAAGAGGCGGGTCTCCGCTGGCACGGAGCCACTCATACCGTCCTGGCGCGCATAGAGCACGCGGCGCTTGCTGTCCGCCTTGCCCAACCAGGTCTCGAAGTCACTGTCGTCGTAGGCGGTGTCAGCGTAATCCAAGAAGTCGTCGAGTGCTGTCCGGATCGCCCCAACGGTGCTTTGGCTCAGGGCTGACTTGGCTCCGGTGGGAATCTGATCGAGCAGCGTATCGAGGTTGTCGACGTCGTTGACGTTCCATAGGTGACAGCTGCTTTCGTCGCCACCGGTGCAGGTGGCGGAAGGATCGGGAATCAGGTTGGGCTCGCCGTTCTCACCGATCACCTGCTTGAGCGGCAGAGGCCGCAAGTAGGCGTCGAGGCGGCCCGGCCAGATGGAGCTATCCAGGGTCGGAATGAAGCTCGAGAGGTAGATCTTGTCCGCTTCCTCAGCCTGCACCGAAGGTACCGCCGCTGACGAGAAACTGCGTGTCTCGCTGGAGACCAACTGAATGATGTTCGAGAGGGCGTCGCGCAGCTCGGAGGCCGAAGCGGCAAAGAAGGGCTCCCGGCACACGGGCACAGTCTCGCCGGTTACCGGATGAGCGCGAGTTTGCAGGTTGGCTTGAGGACAGTCGTAGCACTGGCCATTGAGAGAGCCGCGGCACCGCGTGTCGTTATCGTCGACTTCGAGTGGAAAGAACCACGGCATGCAGTTCAGCGTTGTACTGTTTGCGAGGCCGTAGCCGACGACGAAGGTCTGGACATTCTGGTCGTCGAACAAGTCCCGGGTTTCATCGCATGGGCTGTTGCCACAGGTCTCCTCACCGTCGGTGAGCACGAGCAGGAACTTGCGTCGACAGCCAAAGCTCTGGTCCTCTCCTCCAGGAATCGTGATGGTACCGTCGGCTCGCTTTTTCCATTCTCGGTACCAAGCGTCGAAGTTGCGCACCGAGTGGCCTATGGGGGTAGCCCCGTTGGCCAGGATGGGGCGTTCGGCCTCGTCCTTGAGTACCAGCCGGCCGTTGCTTTCGCGGTCGACCAGGTAACGCGCACTGCCGAAGTCCGGGATGAAGTCCAGAGTCGCAGCCTCGCTGATCCGGTTGGGCGCTAGGCGGTCCAGAATCGTTTCGCGTTGATCGTCCAGCCAATCAAAAGGGACGACGTCGCCGACCTGGAACACAGTGCTGCCGCTGGGGACGTCTCGAAAGTCCGCAACGTCATTGGGAAAGCGCAAACGATAGCCGGCATAGACGTCGTCGTCGTTGTTCCCGACGAGCCCTCCGCTCCGTGCCACGGGGAAGTTGGGGTCCCAGCCGTCGCAGGTTCCGCTGGCCCTATAATCGTGCTCCCAGGTATAGCCACGTTGCCGGGGCCCAACGCGCGCTCCGTTGTCCCAACTGAGGAACTCGGACGGTGCGTCGGGTGTGCCGTCGCCGTCCAGATCTGTGTGCACGAGGTCGAAGGGCACGACGACCGTCTTGTCGAAGCTGTTGACAAAAGCAGCTGGCTGGATGGTATAGCGGCGAATTCGTATCGAGATATGAACCGTGTCTGAGCCAACCCTTTCGTTGCCGTAGCCGCCAGCGTGCGAGTACTGTACGTAGTAGGTTCTGTTGTCCGTGTCGCGGACAAAGAAGCTGAGCCAAGTGTTGAGATCGTCGTTGAGCTTGGGTTGGCGCCACATGCGCTCCAACTGCCATGCATCGTCCATCCTCGCGGGGTAGCGATAGTCACAGCCGATGACGCTGCCCGATCTACAGTTCGTAGTTGCACCGACAACCTCTGTCCACTCCTGCGCTCCGTTGGGAGCCATGAACCCCGGATCGGGATAGAAGTTGCCGCTGAGCAGTTCGATACCCGGCGTGCGTGGCTTGTAGAGCCAGTGTTTGTCGAGAATGCCCAGATCGTCCTGGTTGTAGGTCGCAAAGCCGAAGTGCACCCGCGTTGCCGCTTCGATGGTCTCGTACAGGACCTTCTTCGCTTGATAAAGCTTGGATACCGGGTCGTCGCCGTTGGCCCAGGCAAAGCAGTTGCCGGTCGTGCATAGCGGGCTGCACTCGCCGGCGTCGAAGGCCGCTTGCGAGCAAAACGGTGTCCAATGCATGGAACCCGAGGTGTCGAAGAGGACGAACACGTAGGGTTCCCCGCTCTGGGCATTGAGCAGAGCGCGGTCGTCGGCCATCGCCGGCAACGCCAGTGATGCCAGAGCCGCCAAGCTGGCTAAGACAAGATGGGTGCGTCTAGGGACTATCATGGTAGAACTCCTGCGCCGGCTCGGGGATTTCCGGCAGAGCGAGGGGGGCGGCTAGAACTTGTTGCTGAGTTCGTTGGTATCGATGGTGGCCAACGCTTGGGCATTGGGCGCCTGTAGCGGATCGGCCATGAACATCACGCTCAGCTGCTTGGTGCTCTGGATCGGCGGCAGCCCTACCCCGTTCGGGCGTGGCAGGATGCGCGTCGACCGTGCTACGACGGCATGGTTGATGTTGTAGAAGAGAGAGCCTTGATTGATCATGCCCAGTGAGCTGCGGCTGTTGTTGATCGGATAGATGGCCGAGACATCGATGCGGGTCTCGATACCCATCTGCCGCAGGTTGCCGTCCAGATCGCGGGCCTGCACGATGCCCGAGCGGGTCACGCCGTCGACCATGACTGGCTCGACCGTGTCCAGGCGCAGCGGACGGTAGTCCTTGAGCGCCATGAACTTCATCAGGCCCAGGCGCAGCGCGGCGTCGGCCGAGTAGAAATTCCGTTCACCGGTACGCTCGTTGGCACCGATGCGCCGCTCGGTCTGCGTGGTCAGTACCAGGGTGATGCCGATCATGCTCAGCACGACGATCAAGAGCAGGACGGCGACGAAGGCGCTACCACGCTGCGGTTTCGACAACCGACGCTGTTCGGAGGTGGAGGACACGCTCATTGGAGATTCTCCCTGCTGGTCAATCGGCCCGGCATGTCGGGCGTCTCGGTGCTCACAGTTGATTGCGCAGCTCGACGACGGTTTGCAGCTGCCGACGACGAAAGCGGGTTGCCGGCCAGTTGTTGAGATCGCGGCCGTCGTAGTCACTGTCTTCGAGATCATCGAGGTCGGGAGCGGTGTAGTAGGGATCGGCCCCCTCGGTGCGGCCGATCAAGCTGAGTCGGACCAGGTGCAGGTCCGGAGCATTGGCAGCCACACCGGCGCCGGTCTGCCAAACGGCATCTGTAGGATCGTCGCTGCTGCTGTTGAACAACCAGTCGTCGTCGTCACCGTCAGGGGATTCGTAGATCAGGTCATCCAGTCCCGTGTGGTCAATGTCGGCGTCGAATGAACAGTCGGTGCCGGGGCAGTTTCCGAGCAAGGTGTCGAAGCCCAGTGCTACCTGTAGATCCAGAATGTTGTCCGCGAAGATTTGGGTGCTGTCCAGATCGCGTCGCCACAAGATCTCCGTGCCCGGGATCATGCGTGCTCGTTCGAGGTTGGCGGTACCTGTTGAGTCTTCCTGGAGGTAGTAGCGATACTCCTCGAGAATGCCGATCTGTACGGCGCTGCGCATGGTCGAAGGTAGCGTGGCCAGCGACGGATCGCTCGACAGCTGGCGGTAGGTATCGAGCTCCGCGGCGGCCGGATTCGAGGTGCCGGCGCGCCGGATGTAGAACTCGATGCGCACGCCGAGGCCGTTGTTGGCTCCGGGCGCCGGACAGACGGTCGGATCGTTGAAGGCTACGGAGTCGGCCGAGCCGAAATTGGCTTCGACCACCACCATCTGGGATTGATTGACCCGGTTCACCAGCACCATCGGCTCCCTCTCACTGTCGGCGATCAGCTGTGTGAGCGGTGTCAGTGTTTGCGCGATGCCGTCACCGTCGGCACAGACCGTCACGATGCCGCGCACCGCGTTCTCCGGCGCCACGTCGGCCAGCGAATCGTCCTGCAGCACCAAGTCATGGCTCTGGCGGATCTGGTAGAGGGGAGTGTCAAAGACACCGCGCACGATCAGCATGTCACTTCCCTGCAGCGCGCTGGGCGCTCCGGCAGTCGAGGAAATCAGGCGCGGTGAGCCGTTGTCACCCAGGTTGGTGCGCAGCTCCAGTGCATCCAGATTGACTCCCCGGTAGCTCGTGGCGACCGGCAGTGCGCTGTTCAGCCGCGCTGCCAAGCCGCCGCGCCCCGCCATGCGCAGGTGGTGCACCAAGTCGGTTTGAGTTACCCGCAGGGTCTGTTGCACGTTGGAGACATTGGTCTGAACCCGTGTCAGCTTGTTCATGGCGTCGAACAGCCCCAGCGCACCGACCATCAACAGCACCGTCATGGCGAGGGCGATCAGCACCTCGAAGAGAGTGAATCCGCTCTGGGGAGAGTTCAGGTTGGGGTACCGGCGCAACATGCTCAGCCTCGGTTCTCAGAAGATCTTCAGGGTGTTGACGGTGAAGACACGACCGCCTAGCGATGTCCTCTCGAGTTGTAGGCGAGGGCCGGCGACCACGACTTCGAGCGTCTTCAAGTGGACGAACTGAGCATCGTTGACGGCACCGCTGATGGGGTTGTCGAAACGTCCGTCGCGCGGGTCCGGATGGCCGCTGCGGCCGGCCAGATCCTCCAGGCCGTCGATGATGTCGATGACACCGTCACTGTCGATGTCGCGCGCGCCATTGATGCTGAACTGCTGCACCCGAACCTGCCGGCTCCAGCGCAGGGAGCTGGCTGCACTGACCAAATTGTTGCCGTCCACCCAGGTTCGGTTCTGGGCGTCCCACTGCTGCTCGACCATCAGCTCCGTTGCGCCCACGGGGATGTCGACGTCTTCGTGGGCGAAGTTCAGCTGCAGGAACTCCTCGACCGCTGCGCGCCCCCGGGCGGTCAGGCGCGTACTTTCTTCACCGTAGGAGTTGTTCACCATGGCGGTCATGAACAGGGGGATCAAGCCCAGGGCGACGATGAGCAAGAGCAGGGCGGCGATGAGCACTTCGGGAATACTGAAGCCGGCCCGGCGGCCAGCAACTAGTTCGCCAGCAACTGGGTCGCCAGTAGTTGGGCTGTCAGCAACGTGGATGGGATGGCTGGCTGATCTGCGGCGCATCATGGCTTTCTCCGGTCAGACGGTCAGTTGATGACGGGCTTGGCGCGCTCGAAGGTCTCGGTTTCGCGGTTCCAGCGGTTCAGTACCAGGCGTCCGGTGGCTCGGATCTGCAGCCTCAGTTCGCGGTAGTCGAATCGCTCGACACGCGTCGAACCGTCCGTGAGCGTGAACGTCTTCTCGTTTTGGTGCGCCAGACGCCAGGCACCGACCTGCTCTACTGAACCGTCCGGCAGAAACACCATGCCGTCGGCCGACAGGGTCAGCGTGCCGTGCGGAGACTCCACCGCCGGCCAGGTCGAGGTATCGATCGGTACCAGGCCCACACTGGCAGCCGGACTCGCGGGTGGGCCTTCGAGATCGACGTTGGCGAGGTGGCGCAATTCCAACTGCAGCGGCGTGGCCACGTTGTCCGGAGCGATGGCCACCAGGTAAAGCTCCGGTGTCTCATTCGCGCCAGCTGGCGTGGTTTGCCCGGTCAGGACCATCACGCGGCTCTGATGCAGCACCGCGCCCTGGCGCGCACGGGCGGCTACTAGTTGCACCGCACGGGTACCGCTGTCCAGCTGCGAGCGGTACAGTGTTTTTATGATCTCCGGTACCGCGATCACGGACAGGACCAGCATCAGCAGTAGGACCACCAGAAGCTCAATGAGCGTGAAGCCGGCATCGGTACGGTGCAAGAAAATCCCCGGCCCTGTTGGCCAGATAGGGCTCCTCTTGCCGGGCTCGAGCTGCATGCGAATCTCCTCGCGTATAGTTGGGGGCGGCCCAAGTCTCAACCTCAACGCGAGAAGAGGCTGCAGATTTGCTCACGCTACTCTGAGGAGATTCAGGCTTTGATGACCGGAGACCAGGATGCCAACCAAGGCTGACGGCATGACATCCGAAATAGAGCAGCGGCAACAGCAGCTCTTCGAGATCGTCCAGGAGGCGTTGCTGCGACCTCGCGCGGAGCGGACCGCTTTCATCGACTCTGCCTGCGCTCACGATTCGAAGTTGCTGGGTCGGGTCAAACTGCTCGTACCCGTCATGGAACAACCTGTGGGCACGAGCCAGCCGGACCAGCGCGGGGAAGACACCTGGGTCTATCGAGAACCCCAAGAGGCTCCGACGGAGATGCCGAAGACGGTCGGCCCCTATCGCCTGCTCGAGGTTCTAGGCGAAGGCGGTATGGGCAAGGTCTACCTGGCCGAGCAGACGAAGCCCATTCAACGCCACGTCGCGGTCAAGGTGGTGCGATCTCATCGGCACGGCCAGGGGCTGCGACTACGCTTCGAGTTGGAGCGGCGTACCCTGGCGCGCATGAGCCACCCCAACATCGCGCAGGTCTTCGAGGCCGGCGATCTACCCGACGGGCGCCCGTACCTGGTCATGGAACTGGTGGCCGGCATCCCACTGGATCGGTACTGTGATGAGTGGAAGTTGGACGTCGATGCGCGCCTGGAGTTGTTTTTGCAAGTTTGTGCTGGGATCCATCATGCTCACCAGAAGGCCGTCGTGCACCGGGACATCAAGCCCCTGAATCTGCTGGTTAGCGAGGTGGATGAGCACCCGGTGGTCAAGATCCTCGACTTCGGCATTGCCAAAGACCTGGATGCTCCTCTGGGAGTGGATCAACAGACAGCAGGTGGCGTGCTCGGGACTCCCGCGTTCCTCAGCCCCGAGCTTCTCAGTCGGACGCCGGACAGCGGGGACGACAACATCGACATTCGTTCCGATGTCTTCTCGCTGGGTGTCTTGCTGTATCTCTTGCTGCTCGGTGAACTGCCCTACAGCACAGCTGATGTCAGTATGATCGACTACATCAAGCGCGTGGTGTCGAAGGATGCACCAACTCCCAGTCAACGTCTTGCTCAGCTAACCCTGCTCGAGCAGCGCGAGGTCAGTCGAGATCGAGGAACCACGCCTCAACGGCTGCTGAACCGGTTACGGGGTGACCTCGACCGGATCGTGCTCAAGGCAATCGCCCGAGATCGCATTCATCGCTACGGCTCTGCCGCCGAACTGGCCGACGACGTGAAGCGGTTTCTGGCCTTTGAGCCGGTACAGGCCCGGCCGCCGGGCAAGCTCTACGAGCTGGGCAAGTTCGTGCGTCGTAACCGAGCCGCGGTGGCGGCTTCGATCCTGGTCGTGCTGACCCTCATCGGTGGCTTGATCGCGCGAAGTTGGGAAGTTCGCGTTGCCCGTCAGGCCCAGGTCGAGGCTGAAGAGATCACGAGCGTCCTGCTCGATCTGTTCGCTGACGCCCGCCCCCCGGGTTCAGTGGCTGAGCAAGTCACTCTGCCGCAAGCCCTCGACCGGGTTACCGAACGTATCGATGACCACTTCGCCGACGAACCCGCCGTACGGGCGCGGTTGCTGGACACGATGGGTGGTGTCTACGTATCGCTGGGTGATTACGACCAAGTGCTAGAAGTCCTGGGGACCGCCGAGAAGCTGCAGCGGACTCTGCCGCCGGAACCCCCGGTTCAGCGCGCGCGCAGACTTCACTGGCTTGGGCAGGCGTTTCTGTTGCGGGCAAGGGACGAAGCGGGCGTCAGCGGCAGCGAGGAGGATCAGCGGCGGGCCATCGCCTACTGGCAGCAAGCTGTGCAGATCCTTCGACGGCACGATGAGCCGGGCAGCGAGGATCGCCGGGTGTTGCTGCGCCAGCTGGCTGGGTTGCACCGCGAACTTGGCGAAACACAACGAGCTCGAATGCTGGAGCAGGAACTCGCTGCCCTACCGCCGTTGCGTGGCCAGGATGAACTACCGATTCCATGACCGGTCGGAGATCTACGGGGCGAGGTCGAACCAGAATGAGCTCCCCGAGCCAGGCCGCCGCAGTGACCTCGGGAGGCATTCGTGCCCGGTCAGCCAGTTCTCCAGGCTCCAGTGCTAACAGGTGAGTGGTGAAACGGCCCTGACTCCGCAAGGAGCAGGGCCGTTTCGATCGAGATCAGCGGCTCGCAGAGTACGACCCGGCGAGACGCTGTCAACGTTCGCTGATCAACCGCAGACCGCTACCTTGTCGGAGCAGCAGTCGCCCCAGAAGGAGCAAGAGCTGTCGCACCAGCAACCACCCGAAGCTTGCCCGCCGCAGTTGCCGATGCAGGAGTCCGCTCCGCCACTGCCGGACGTCTCACACACATCGACACTCGAGGCCCAGCCGTAGTTGGCGCCGACGTTGCTGACACAGGTAGTACCACTGACGCACTCGCTGTTGCTGTCGCAGTCTCCCTCGCCGTCATCACACGGGCAGGAGGCCGAGCAGTAGCTCCAGTCACCGTTGTTGCCGGAGTGGCAGCTGCCACCGCCGGTGCTCGGGTCGAGCCACTGTGAGACGCTGCCGTAGTAAGCGGCCAGCGCGCCGTCGTTCACGGCGTTGTCGGTGCTGTTGCAAACTTCAAGCGGATTCAGCCCGCAGGCACCGGTCAACTGACCGACCACGTGACCAGTGGCCTTGAGCACGCCCGAGCCGGAACTGCCTCCCTCGGTGGCACCGTAGGTATGGCGGCTGTAGATCCAGGCCCCGCGGGGACGGGTGGTGCAGGTACCAGCGGAAGTGTCCACCACCTGTTCCGAGTAGGCCTGCGGTGAACCCTTCGGATGGCTCAGGCGATACAGCGGGGTGCCATTGGAGAAAGCTACCGCGGTACTGTCCCAACCCATCAGCACGCTGCCGGCCGGCAGTGAACCGGATAGCTGCAGCAGAGTGTAGTCGCTACTGCTGCCGGTGGCCAACAGCGTAGAGCCGTTGGTGCTCGGCACCGAGCCGCCGAGGGTGCAACTGCCGCCGCAGCTGGTGGTGTACTGGAAGAATACCTCCAGGGTGTTGGCGACGGTCTGCGTGCTCAGGCAGTGGTTGGCAGTCAGGAACAGCGGTACCGTGGTGGCACCATCAGTGTCGTTGAGCAAGCTACCGGAGCAGATGTAGCCTCCGCTGCCGATCACGTACTGCATGTGCCCGACGCCGTTGGCGTTGGCCGCGATGGCTGCCGGTACTGACGAGCACGCCGCGTTCTCGACACAAGCAGCATTGGGTCCACCGGCGATAGTGCTCGGGCAGAAACTCTTGTCCGGGTCCTCCTGACCCAGGCGGCCGAGTTGGAAGCTCTCGCCCAGGTGCAGCACCTGCTCGATGGTCATCTGCTTGCGGGTGGCCCGGAAGGCGCCCTGCTCGAAGTGTAGCTGGAGACGCACCTCGTCACCGAAGATCGTGTTGGTCCACAGCTCACCGTTGTTCATCGGGCCGCTGCCCGTGTAGGGGCCGAAGGCGTGGCCATGACGGTTGTAGAGCCAAAGCTCGGCACCGTCGGGCAGGTTGAAGCCGGTGAGGTGCAGGCGCAGGGCGCTGGCGCCCGGAGACTGGATGACCCCCATCCAGACCTGGCCGCGCTGGTCGCTGCGCACACGGCCGAACATGTCCGGTTGGTTACTGGTGCGGATCGGCACCCGAAGTTCCTTGGTGACACCCACCAACATCCGGCCTTGTTCGGTAGGAGCGTTGGCGAGACGCTGGCGGTCCGCATCAGTCAGTTCGACGACCACCGGCTCCAGGCGGGCGCGTCCTTCACGGCTGGACAGCCAGGCGGCCTGGCGCTCCTGCTCGGCGGCGCGAGCTCGCGCGTCATAGGTGCCTGTAACCGTCTCCGAATCCACCACGGCGATGGTTTGCTGGGCCGTGGTCGGGATTACGGAAAGGGCTATCAAAGCGATAGTTAGATTACTCACGATCGTACGCATAGACATAACTCCAATTCCTCCTCATCCTTTGAGATTGAGGTTGTGATGTAGATGGACCCTGCGGTTCGCGGCAGAACGACCTGCTCTGAACCGAAACATGAGAGATGCAGGAACTGGTTCACGGGGTTTCATAGCTGGCCACCGGCTGGGGCAGGATGAACCGGAATGTGCTTCCCTTGCCGAGTTCGGATTCACACCAGACCCGTCCACCACAACGGCGTACCATCGTGCGCACGTAGGCCAACCCCACTCCCGCTCCTTGCGGTAGTTCGGGACCCAGTCGTCGAAACATCTCGAAGGCATGCTCTGCGCCCTTGGCATCCATTCCGCAACCGTTGTCCCGGACACTGAAGACCACGCCTTCTCCCTGCTGTAGTGCCCAGATTTCGATCTCCCCAGGTCGTTTCGGCTCGAGAAATTTCACGGCATTGCTGAGCAGGTTGCTCAAGATCAAGTCCAGTGCTGTCCGGTCAGCGACCACTCGAGGCAAGGTCTTCAGCTTGACTTGAATACCTTTCTGGTCGATCTGGTGGCGCAGTGATTGCACTACATCCTGGACCAAAGCTGCGGTATCAATGGGCTCTGGGCGAAGATCGATCTGGCTGACGTGCAACAAGCTGGCCACCACGTTGAGAAGGTGCTCCATGTGCTGCGCCGCCGAACGAATGAACGCCAAGGTGTCAGGGATGCTTCGTTCCAGCATTGAGACAAGTTGTTCTCGTTTGCCTGACTCCACTTCGGGCGACAGTTCCCGGACAAGGGGCAAAGCACGACTTCGCGTCGCCTCCAGTTCTTCGACAAAGCCCTGCAGGTTGACCAGCGGAGCTCGCAGGTCGTGCGAGATGACGGAGGCGAATCGGCGTGCTTCATCCCGGACTTCGTCCAATTCCACTGCCTGTTGCTGCAAGCGCTGCTTCAACGCTTTGTTGGTCCGCCGTAGGTGGGTGAAAAGGGCTTTGTACTTCTCGTCCCCGCTGCCTGGAGGTTCTGCCGGGGCGTCGGGAATTTCCGGCAGCTCCGACTTGATACTCTTCATTGGCTCCGTGAAGCCACTATTCTTCTTCTCTGTCACCATAAGTCCTTTGTCATCAATCGTTGCTGTGGTCGAAGAGCCTGAAAAAGCGGGACCGTGCCGTGCAGTGGTGGCACGGCCCCGGAGGGATGTACAACCGGAGCGTCTCCAGTTGTTCCAGCTGACAGATGAAGCTTCAAGAGAGTCAAACCATCGAGCACGAGGAAAAAGGCCTTCCCGCGACAGTGCGACTGCCGCGGGAAGGTGCGTAAGTCCTCGCCACGTGGTCGTGGAGAGTTTGGGAGTTATTGATCGACCGCGAATACGAGATCGTCGGTGTCGTCGTAGGAACCGGTGCCACAGGTACTCGCGCTTCCGCGGTAGCGGAAGTTGGCCCGCACCGCTTGCAGGCTGCCTGCAGGCAGCGTGTACTGGACGGTGAGCGTCTGCAGGCCACCAGAGGCCAGGTTGATCGTCTGGATCGGCTGCCAAGTTGGGTTGGTGGCATCGGCCGCGTAGTAGAGATCGAGATAGTCCTGCGTGCCGCTGGACCACGGGTAGACCGTGACGGCGACCTCTACCGTCTTGCCCGGCGCGAAGTCGGAGCCGTCCAGGGTGCGCACCACGACTTGGTCAATCGACTCGTCCTGGTGATAGCTACCGTTGGTGCCATCGGTGCAGGTGCCGAGCGTGTTCGGTTGGTTGGGTTCAGCGGGGTTGAGTGTGCCTCGGCTGTCGAGTAGAACGACCGAGTCGCACTCGCTGCCCGCAATGGCGCACTTGGGAGCGCCCAGAGCACTGTCATAGACGGCATCCTGAGGACCGTTGCCTCCCCCCGCGGCGCACGATGGGCTGGTGGCGCAATCGCTATCGTTGCAGTCGAACAGGCCGTCGCAGTCGTTGTCGATCCCGTCGCTGCAACTCGCCTCGGGGGTCTGGGTGACCACGCAGCTGCCGCCACCCTTGGTGATCTGGAAGCGGTCCCGGATGTCGCCATCGTCTTCGAGGAAGCGCACATCGAGCTGCTGGTCGTTGAGATCCAGCACCAGCGATCCCATGTCGCGCAGCGAGTAGTACATCGCCGCGTGATTGAGATTGCCGCTGCTGCTGACCTTGCCCGAACTGCCGGCCACCACGTACACCGCGCCCTGGTTGGCGCTCAGTCCGAGAGGTTTGTCGTAGGCACCACTGCCGGCCGGATTTCCGCTGCCGGAATCCACGACCATGGAACTATTGAGCGTATTGCTCTTACCGTAGTGGCCGTCGAGCAAGTACGAGCGTTCGTAGGCGTGACTGTGGCCGGAAAGCACGAGGTCCACGCCGTAACTCTCCAAGATCGGCAATGCCCGGCTGCGCATCTCGCTCATCCGAGTGTCCGAATCCGAGTCGTGTGAGCCCTTCGAATAAGGCGGGTGGTGCCAGAAGGCGATGACCCAGTCGGCGGTCGTGGCCTGCAGATCGGACTCGAGCCAGGTGAACATGTCTCCGCCGACGGAGCGATCCGTCTCGTAGGAGTCGAGGACGATGAAGTGCGCGTTGGCGTATTCGAAGGAGTAGTAGGCCTCGGTGCCGGAAGCCACACCGCCGGCTTCAGCGAGGCGCGGGAAGGTGAAGATGTCGTAGTACGGGCCGGTTTGCGTATCGGAGTCGGCTTGGTAGCCGTCGTGGTTGCCCAGGGTCGACCACACGACGGTCTGACGCAGCAGCTCCGGGTACATGTCGAACACCGCGGACTGATACTCGGCGTCGAAGCCGTCGTTGTAGGCGTTGTCGCCCAGCATCAGCAGCAGGTGCGTGTAGTCGGAGCCGGCGTAGCCGCGGTAGGCGTTATAGACGTTGGCCGCGTTGGAATTCGCGGTACCCGAATCGCCGATCACCCAGATTCGGGTGTTCTGGGTCGAGCCCACGGCAGGCGGAGTTTCGAAGAAGAAGCTGCTGCCGGTGGCATGGTCTTCGGACGACGAACCGACTGCATAGTAGTAGCGCGTGCCGCTCTGCAGGCCGGTCAGGCGTACCTCGTGCTCGGTGGTCACGGTACTGCTGGAAGCGCTTTGATGCAGGTTCGAAGCCTGGGTGCCATAGCGCACGCGACTGTTTCCCGCCGCGTCCGTGCGCCAGCGCAGGGTCACCGCGCTCGGCGTGGCCATCTGCAGGTAAGGACCTCGGGTCACGGTAACCGTGCTCGAGCCCAGCGTGCCGAGCAGTTGCAGGTCGAAGCTGATGTCCGAGCTGCCAGCACTACGCTGATGGATCTCCACGGCCAGCGTGTTCGTTCCCGCTTGCAGCAGAGTCGACGAAATGCCCGTGGTGGTGTTCCAGGCATCCTCATCGGAGCCCGCAACGGAACCAGTGGAGTAGGTCAGATAGTTGACCGACCCACTAGGCATGTTGGAACGCCAGATCTCGGTGCCGTTGAGATAGACAATGGCGCCATCGTCGCGGATCACCCGCAAGGTCAAGCTGCCGTAGTCGTTGGGGTCGGTTACCGAGAACTGCTTGCGGAAGTACGTGGTGGGATACTTGTTCGAGCTACTCGAGCCGTAAGAAACCACCGTAGCCTCGTCGTTGTCTCCGTAGCCCAGCTGTGCCGGCCCGGAGTCCCAAGAGCTGTCGTTGAACGACGTTCCCCGCCATGCGGTACCTTGATTCGAGCCGTTGTCCAGGTACTTCCAAGTCGAGCCGCCAGAGACGATGGTGTCCTGCGCGGCTGCCGGAATACCGATGATCAGGGCAAGGCATATCCCAATAGCGCCGTACAGCCATCTATACTTTCTTGTTGAAATCCGTTTCTTTTCCAGCATGGTTGCTATCTCCTACCAATTTGACCGTGGAGGTCATTGAGGATCGGAGCCTCCGAAGTCCGGTGGCTCCAGGATCCGGCTCAGGCGAGCCGGTAAAGGAATTCAGCTTGTCTCAGTCCTTCGGTACGGTGAGATCTTGGAGGGCGGCTTCAGCGTGCTTGGTCAAGGCCTGCATTGCTGGCACCGAGCGGCGGTAAGGCGGTAGCGCCTGCAGCGCCTGCAGTGCCGCCTGGTAGGCTTGGCGTGCCGCTTCGGGCCTGCCGGTATGTCGCAGCAGGTCGCCTTGGTCCACGCGCCAGCGCGCCGGGTTCGGCGAGGTGGAGGCCAGGTTGTCCAGGCGGCTCAGTGCTTCCTCGACCTGGTTACTGCGGCTCAGTAGCTCGACGGCGCGAACTTCCAGGCTGACGACCGAGCCGAGTTGCTCGATCCCCGCATCCAGGGCTCGCACGGCGTCGGAGATCCGACTGGCCGCCGCAAGTGCATCAGCGTGCGCCAAGTAATGTGCCGGCCGCGGACTGTCGGCCCAACTCAATGCCTGGTCGTAGGCCGAGGCGGCTTCGCCGTAACGACCAAGAGCCTGCAGTACGTCACCACGCAGCATGCCGCCGCGGAAGCGCCCGCCGGGGTTGTCCGCCTCCAGACTGCGCAGGAAGTGGTTCACCGACGTCAGAGCCGCCTCGGGAATCGCCAGCGACAGCCAGCCCTGTGCCAGGAAGTAGTGTGCTGAGCGCTCTTCGGGATTGACCCGTAGCGCCTGGTTCAGATCCTCGATCGCCTCGGTCCAATGGCGATCCTCCAGGTAGAGCCGGCCTCGCTTGAGCCACAGTTCGCTGTCGTCGGGAGCTGCTTCGAGTCGCTCACTGATCTCCACGATCTGCTCGTGGATGGCGCCGTGGGCCCACAGGCTGGAACTCGCGAAACTCAGGAGCAAAGCGAGGCTGAAGATCTGAGACCACTTCGGGGCGCGGCAAGGCTGGGGCACGTTGCTGACGGTGCACATGGCTCCTCCGGAGGAAGTGAGTAATGCGAGGTATCGGGGGAGAAGATGCAAGACGATTCGAAGTCGGAGTCGACACCCCGAGCCACCCCGGCAGGCATGAATGCCTACCGAGGTGAGTCGAGCGATGTCGCTGCGGTCACTTGCAGGTCTTGTTGCCGGGCTTGCCCTTGCACTTGTTCGAGCAGCACTCGCTGTCCGAGGTGCAGCTGGCCCCGACAGACAGGCAAGCAGGCGGTGGTGGCGGTGGTGGCGGTGGGGTCCCTGCCGTGGTGCCGCAGGCCGGCACGCTGCTGCCGACATCCGCGACGATCAAGTCCATCGCGACGCCGGTGTTGGTGCAGCCGCCACAGTCGTGCAGCGCGACAACCGCGTGGTCGCTGTAGGCCAGCACCGGCGATCCCGAGCTGCCACCCTGGGTATCGGCGTAGTAGCCGACATTGGAGCCGGACCGGCAACCGTTGTCGTTCAAGTTCTGGACCCGCGCGAAGCCATTGTCTGCGCTGTGCGAGGACTCGAACGAGATGCGCTTGCCCCAGCCCGCCGGGTGGCCGACGATGTAGATCTGCTCACCGAGCGCCGGCCCGCTCGAGCGCGCCTGCAGATAGCCGTAGGTGTTCGACAGGTTGCTGCCGGTACCAGGATCGATCAGCGCGTAGTCGAGGTTGTAGTCGCCAGCCAGGAAGGTTCCGCCGCTGGCTTCGATGACGCCGCCGCACGCCGCCCGGCTGGTGCAGTTGGTGCTGCAGGAACCGCCCTCGGCCATGAACTCGAAGTCCGAGTTGTCGAGTTCGGTCTGGTTGGCGATGCAGTGGTAGTTGGTCATGATCTGGCCGTCGCAGCCCCACAGCCAGGCGGTGCACCAGGTGACGCCGTTGAGCCAGTGGCGGGCCACGGCACGGCCGGCGTTGTAGACGTCCGGCTCAGTGCTCTGGTAGCACTTGGCTTCTCTTGAGTTGTCCGACCCACAGATGGACTTGTCGCTCTGCTGGAGCGGTCGCGGCAGGTTCATCGTTTCGCCCAGGCCCAGGCTCCAGAACATGTCGATCTCGGCCTCGGAATAGCCGCGGGCGTAGTAGTCGATGCTAAAGCCGTACGGCGTCTCGCGACTGGTGCGGCCGCGGGTTCCACCGGCCGAATACAGTTCGACGACGACCTTGTCCCCCTTGATGTGGGTGGCGAAGAACCCGTCCTTGACGCCCAGGTCGCGGCGGCCTTGCAGCTCGTACGTCCAGTACTGACTATTGTCCTCCGAACGCAGCACCAGGGTGTCTCCGGCCGGCAGGTTGATGTAGTCGAAGTGGGGGGCCAGGTAGGTGGCGCCCGGGTAGTAGATGAGGTCGGCCCAGACCAACTCCGCCTGGCCGTCGGCACGCTTCGGCGGCGCCGGGTAGTCCGTTCCCGGTCCGAAGGCCTCGTTGACGTACTCGCCTACGGTTACCTGTGCCATGGCCGGAACGGCCAGTGCGCAGCCCAGGAGCAGCAGGGCCAGGGCCTGCAACTTGATACTCTTCGCGAAATTCATCTCCAGAACTCCTCTCAGGGTTTGAAATGGCTGTATGACGAGCCCCGCGGCCGATCCGCTGGGCTGCCATCGAGCCTTGATAGAGCGTGCGAACGGACCCTGAAATGAGAGTGAAGAAGCGCCGCTTCCGTGTCTCCTTCGGTGACACGTGCCTTCTTCGATGACATCTGATAAATGGTCGAGCACTACATCAGGCCGCCCGCAAAGGCGGTGTGTATTGTTGTCCTGACCCCAACGCGAGAACCTGGCGTAAATCTGCTCACGGCCGGAACTCCAGAGTGAGCTCCAGAGTCGATTGATTTCGCCTTGGGTCAGCAGGTATCGGGACGAGAAAAAATAAGCCGGCCTTTCCCCGTCAGAAAGGCCGGCTGAACACTAGGGTGAGAGACCCAGTCTCGCCTCAGAGGCTGGGCTTGTAGGTTGCGACCGAGTTCTGCATGCGCGTGGCCTGGTCCGCCGTGAAGTGGTCCATGCAGGCGTCGTCGGTGTAGTCCATGAAGTTGAAGATCGGGTCGTCACCACCGCCGGAGCAGGTGTCGCGACCGACCGGGCAGCCGTAGGCCGGCGAGGCCTCGTACGGGGTGTCGGCGACGGAGTCGCCTGGGTTGTTACAGCCACCCTGGAAGGTGTGGTAAAGGCCCAGGTAGTGCCCGACCTCGTGAGGCAGGGTGTCACCCAGGTTGTACGGCGCAGCCGACCCACCGGGCAGGCTCGAGTGTAGGATGACAACGCCGTGCTGGTAGTTGTCTTCAGAGTACGACCACGGGAAGGTGGCACGGCCGAGCAGGCCGGAGGGGCTGCAGCTGTAGACGTTGAGCGTGTGGGCGGGATCTACGGCCAGGGATTGGCGGATCTTGCGCTCGGTACCCTTGCGGGCACAGGTGCTGAACCAGCGGCTGTCGTTGGTGCGCGTGGTCGTCAGGTGGGTGAAGGAGAAGCCGGTGCCGACGAAGCTGTTGTTGAGCACCTGCATCTGGTTGGTGATCTGGGCGTCGGAGACGTTGCCCGTCGAACCGCTGTGGATCACGTGGAAAGCCACTGGGATGACCGTGTTGGCCTTCTCCGGTGCACCGTTCTCGGCGATGAATCGCTGAATGAACGTGTCGACGGCAGCGGCGGTGTGGGCGTCGACCTTGGGTGCGCCGCAACGAGTGCCTCGCACCAGCTCGCCCTGGGCGTCCAGGAAGTGGATGTCATGGGTGGCCTCGGGCGCGTCGGTACGGCTGACACGGTCGGCGGCCAGCGCCGTGAAGGCGCTACAGAGCAGGAAGGCTGCAGAGAGAATCGAGATCTGCTTTCGCATGAGAGGGTACTCCTCGGTGCCGGGGATGAGCTGCATCGAACGCCTGGAGACCACCCGGTTCGTTTAGGTGCTCCAGGACGAACGATGCAGCTCGAACCGGCATTTCCATGGGTTGTCGGATATCGGACCCGAAACTGAAAAGGGAATGGAAACCCCTGAAACTCGGGCGTGTGAGTTCAGGTGTGTGAGTGATGAGTCGTTTTACAGACTCGGCTTGTAGGTGGCGACCGAACTCTGCATGCGGCTGATCTGGCCCGCCGTGAACTCGTTCATGCAGTAGTTGTCGCTGTAGTCCATGTAGTTGGTGATTGGGTCCAGGCCGCTGGACGCGCAGCTGTCGCGACCGACCGGGCAACCGCTGGCGGGCGAGGCCTCGTAGGGAGTGTCGGCGACCGAGTCGCCGGGTGCCGAGCAGCCGCCCTGGAAGGTGTGGTAGAGGCCCAGGTAGTGGCCCGTCTCGTGCACCATCACGTCGCCCTCGTTGTACGGTGCGGCGGTGCCGCTGGGCAGGGTCTGGTGGTGGACCAGCACGCCGTGGCGGTAGCTATCTTCCGGGTAGGACCAGGGGAACGTAGCTCGGCCGAGCAGGCCGCCCGAGGGAGCACAGGAGTAGATATTGAAGTGCGTGGCCGGATCGACGGCCAGGGCCGAGCGCATCTGGTTCTCGTTGTTCGGCTGGTCGCAGCGGTCGAACCAACCACGGTTACTGGTGCGGTCGATGCTGGCAAGAGTGAACGAGAAGCCGGTGCCGGCAAACGCGGTGTTCATCCAGGCGATCTGGTCCTGAATGTCCTGATCACTCAGGTTTCCCTGGGTCTGGCCCCGGTGCGTCTTGGTGATCACGTGCCAGGCGACCTGAACGTTGACCGTGGCCTTGTCCGGGGCGCCGTTCTCGGCGACGTACTGCCGGATCAGCGTGTCGACGGCTTCCTGAGTGCGCGCATCCGGGGCGGGGACGCCGCACAGCTGGCCGCGGACGATGTCACCGTGGTCGTTGAGGAAGTGGATGTCCTGGGCGGCTCCGGACGCGTCGTTGTGACTGACGCGTTGGTCCGAAGCCTGCGTCGCCACGGCGCCGCAGATCAAGAAGGCTGCACACAGAGTCGAGAGTTGCTTGCGCATGAGTAAGGGTTCTCCATCTTGTAAGTTGAGTCGGACCCGAAACGAGAGCACATGGGAAGGAGAGACAAGGCGTGGGGACCGCAGGTGCGTGACTTCCGTTGGTCCCCACGCCTCGAGGAGGCTCGTATCAGCCGCAGATAGCGACCTTGTCGGAGCAGCAGTCGCCCCAGAAGGAGCAGGAGCTGTCGCACCAGCAGCCACCCGACGCCTGACCGCCGCAGTTGCCGACGCAGGAGTCGGGGCCGCCGCCGCCGCTGGAGGTCTCGCAGACGTCGACACTGGAGGCCCAGCCGTAGTTGGCGCCGACGTTCGAAACACAGGTTGTGCCGCTGGAGCACTCGCTGTCGCTATCGCAGTCGCCTTCGCCGTCGTCACAGGGGCAGGAGGAGGAGCAGTAGCTCCAGTCACCGTTGCTGCCGGTGTGGCAGCTGCTCGGGCCGCCGCTGCCGCCGTGCGTGCCGTCGACCAGGCCGCTACGGTATGCGTCGAGCGAGCAACGCATGCGGTTGGCCTGTTCAGAGGAGAACTCCCACATGCAGGTGTCCTGCGTGTAGTTCATGTAGTTGCGGATCGGGTTCGAGCTGCCGCACGAGCTGGAGCTGGTCGGGCAGTTGAACACCTGGCCGGATTGTGCGTTGGTGTCGGCGATCAGGTCACCAGTGGTGTAGGGCGAACTGGCCGAGCCGCAGCCTCCCTGGAAGACGTGGAACAGACCCAGGTAGTGCCCGACCTCGTGGGTGCCGGTGCGGCCCTGGTTGTAGATGCCGCCCGGAGAGTTGCGGCCCACGGACGAGTGCAAGAGCACCACGCCGTCCTGGATCGTGCCCGCATCGGTGGCCGGGAAGGTGGCGTAGCCGAGGAAGCCGGCCGAGTCGTTGGTGTAGATGTTCAGGTAGTCGGTCGTGTCCCAGTTCAGAGCCTGCTTCATGTCGTTGAAGACGCCCGGACCCGGGTCGGTGAAGTAGGCGTTGCTGGTCACGCGGTTGATGCCGGTGGTGGCGTTGCCGCTCGGGTCGGTGCTGGCGAGTACGAACTGGATCTTGGTGTCGTTACCGGGGGCGCCAGGGGTGCCCGAGAGGGCACGGAAGTCTTCGTTCAGGACGGCGATCTGGCTGTTGACGAAGCTATCCGCGATGTTACCGGTGCCGTCCGTCTTGCTGATGATGTGGAAGACTACCGGGATGGTCAGCACGGAGCCGCTGCCCGGGTTGAACGCCGACTGGATGGTGGTAGAGCTCATCGAGCAATCCGCGGCCGCCTTGTCCCACAACGGAGGGTTGCTCAGGTTGGCGGTCAGCTGGCTGGCGCAACGGTGGCCGCCGTCCTTGAACTGGTCGGAATCCTGCCAGGCCTGGATGTCTTGGTACCAGAAGCCGTTGGCGGATACCGAACCGTCTTCGAGCACCTCGATGTCGTGATGCGGCTGATCCGCGCCGCGGTCGATGTGGGTGTTGCGCTGCGCGGTCGCCGGGACGACCACGATGGTGACAAGGAGCAAGCCCATGAGGGCAAGTGAGAAGACTGATCGCATGTTTTGTTCCTCCCCTTCGGAACCACGGTTCCGAGGATCAAAGTGAGCAGTTCGGCTGTGCCGGGCTAGACGTCTAGGGCCCGCAAGTCACGCGTCACCGCTGGGATGAAAGTGGGCTCGATGCCCAGGGACCCAAATGAGTTGCAGCGAACAAGAAGACAGAACGACGCTGGTTCTCGGCTCCGCCTTGGGGGGGATGGCCCTGCCGCGCTGGCGGAGCAGGACCATCCCCTTCTGGCTCTGTGGAACTGGGACCGAGAACCACAGGATGGATTGCGGAACTCAGCCGCAGACGGCGACCTTGTCGGAGCAGCAGTCGCCCCAGAAGGAGCAGGAGCTGTCGCACCAGCAGCCACCCGACGCCTGCCCGCCGCAGTTGCCGACGCAGGAGTCCGGCCCACCGCCGCCACTGGAGGTCTCACAGACATCGACACTGGACGCCCAGCCGTAGTTGGCGCCGACGTTCGCTACACAGGTGGTGCCACTGGAGCACTCACTGTCGCTGTCACAGTCACCTTCGCCGTCGTCGCACGGGCAGGAGGCCGAGCAGTAGCTCCAGTCGCCGTTGTTGCCAGTGTGGCAGTTGGTCGGCGGCGGTGGCGGCGGAGTTCCCGTGGTTCCGCAGGAGGGTAGGTTGCTGCCCACGTCCGAGATGATCAGGTCCATCGCCACGCCGGTGTTGGTGCAGCCGCCACAATCGTGCAGGGCGACCACCGCGTTGTCGCTGTAGCCGAGCACCGGGGAGCCGGAGCTGCCGCCCTGGGTGTCCGCGTAGTAGTTGACCTTGGAGCCCGAACGGCAACCGGTGCTGTTCAGGCTGTGCACCTTGGGGTAGCCACCATCCGCGCTGTGGGAGGACTCCAGGGAGATTCGTTTGCCCCAACCTGCCGGGTGACCGACGATGTAGATCTGCTCACCGAGTGTCGGGCCGCCGGAGCGCGCTTGCAGGTAGCCGTACGTAGTCGACAAGTTACTGCTCGTGCCCGGATCGATCAGTGCGTAGTCCAGGTTGTAGTCGCCGTCGATGAAAGTACCGCCACTGGCTGCGATGACGCCGCCGCAGGCCGCCCGGCTCTTACAGTTCGAGCTGCAGGAGCCGCCTTCGGCCATGAACTCGAAGTCCGAGTTGTCCAGCTGACTCTGATTGGCGATGCAGTGGTAGTTGGTCATGATCTCGCCGTCGCAACCCCACAGCCAGGCGGTGCACCACGTGACGCCGTTGAGCCAGTGCCGCGCAACCGCGCGCCCGGCATTGTAGGCTCCCGGCTCGCTGCTCTGGTAGCACTTGGCTTCCTTCGAATCGTCCGAGCCACAGATCGACTTGTCGCTCTGGTTCAGCGGCTGCGGCAGGTTCATCGATTCACCCAGCCCCAGGCTCCAGTACATGTCGATCTCAGTCTCGGAGTAGCCCCGTCCGTAGTAGTCGATCTTGAAGCCGTATGCGTGCTCCTGGAGGTCCTGCCGATTTCGGTAGTCGCTCCGGCTGGTTCGCCCTGCCGACTCGCCGCCCGAGAACAACTCGATGACGACCTTCTCGCCCTTGATGTGAGTGGCGAAGAACCCGCCACGGGTGCCGAGGTCTCGGCGACCTTGCAGCTCGTAGACCCAGTACTGACTGCTGTCTTCGGAGCGCAGCACCAAGCGATCACCCGGCGGCAGGTTGATGTAGCTGAAGTGAGGCGCCAGGTAGGTAGCGCCCGGGTAGTAGATCAAGTCCGACCAAACCAGCTCCGCACGCCCATCAGCGCTCTTGGTCTGTGGCGGATAGTCGTCTATTCCGGGGCCGAAGCTCTCCTGAACGTATTCGCCCGCCGTCACCTGTGCCGATGCTGGTAGCGCCAAGACGAGGCCAAGTAGGCCCAAGCCCATTCCCTGTAGCAGAGTCCTCCTCGCAAATCCCATCGCCAAATCTCCTTTCAAGTAGATACAGCAGCTGGTGAGCGCCACGACACCATGCCGCGGCGCCACCACCTAGCCAGAAGAGAAATGGACCGGAGAAAGCAAGTCAGGAAAGGCATCCCCTGTCAAACCCCGACGACACCTTGAGACAGTCAAGGAAGGCAAGTAGGCCCGAGACTGATTTGAAGCTCCTCTCTATAGAGGAGCCAGAGGATTACCTTTCACCTCAACGCGAGAAGGAGCTCGGGACTTGCTCACGATTTGCCAAGAAATCTGCCGGACGGGTTTTCGCCAAGGCACTGGGCAGGCTCCCGGTGCATGGGGAGTCCGAGTTCTGGCGCGCAGAGACCGGTCTGGCGCAGCGGTGGTGGCTGGCTTTAGCGTGAACTGATCGCGCGTCGGAGGAACTTGCCCAGCCGGTAGTGCCACGTTGGATTTCGGGCCTGCACGGGATACCCCGTCAGATAGCGCCGGATGTCGTCGGCAAGCTGCTCTACCGAGGGGTAGCGCAGCTCTGGCTTCTGAGACATGGCGGTCAGGACGAGGGCATCCAGGTCTCCACGAAGGTGGCGCTCGAGTTCCTTCGGACTCAACCCGACTCGCCCGAGGAACTCGTCAAATCCAGTTGCTGCCGCGGCCTCGACGACGCGGCTTGGTGCCAGCGGCTGCGATCTTGCGGTGCCTGTCTTGGTCGTGCCCGGGAAACTACCTTCTAGTCGATGTGGGTGGTGCCCACTGAGCAGCTGATAGAGCAAGATCCCGAGCGAGTAGACGTCACTGCGCATACCGATCAACAACCCTTGAATCTGTTCTGGACTGGCGTACTGAGGCGTCATGGGGCGATACCAGTCGGACGTCGTGGAGACCGGCCACTCCACCGGCTTGGGCCGCAGGAGCTTGGCGATCCCGAAATCGAGCAGCTTGGGAACGCCCGAGGTGGTCACCAGGATGTTGCTCGGCTTGATGTCCCGGTGGATTACTTGCTGCTGGTGTACGTGCCCGACAGCGCTACAGACCTGGAGGAACAGATTCAGACGCGCGACCACGTCGAGCCGTCGGTGGTTGCAGAAGGCGTCGATCGACGTCCCGTCCACGTACTCCATTGCGAAGTAGGGTAGACCTTCCGGAGTGGTACCGTCTTCGAACAGTCTGGCGATATTCGGGTGATCCAGATTGGCCAGGACCTGGTGCTCGGCCAAGAACCGCCGTCGCAGGTTCGGACCGGTTCGGCGACGAAGAACCTTGATCGCTGCTTGGCTTTGATCGTCGCGGTGGACGGCCAGATAGACGCAGCCTGCTCCGCCTTTGCCGAGCAGTTTCAGCGGACGATAGGAGCCACACAGAGCTGGCATCGAGTCCGGATCTTCTTGCTCCATCTGGTCGAGCAGAGGAGCTTCCAGGAAGTCGCCCGCTTCGCGGGCAGCAGCGAGCAGTTCCTCGACGTTGACTCGCAGTTCCTCGTCCTTGCCACACATCTGGGTGAGGCGCTTGTCCCGGTCGTCGGGCTCTAGATCCAGAACCTGGTCGAAGATCTCCTGGATGCGCTGCCAGCGCTCAGTATCGATGTCAGCCTCTCCTTGGCGGATGAACGCCGGCTCAGCTCAAGCGGCGATAGAGCCACGCCTTGGCGAGTTGCCACTTACGCGTCACCGTGGCGACGGAGATGTCCTCGGCGGCGGCAATCTCCTGCGCCGTCAGGCCTCCGAAGTACCTCATATCGACGATCCGTGCCTGCTGCGGGTCCAACTCCGACAGTACTACCAGCGCTTCGTCCAGCGCCACCAGGTCCGGTGCCCGCTCGACCGCTGCCAGGATCGCAACATCCTCCAATGGAATGGGGGACAGACTGCCTCCGCGCTTGGCAAAGTGTCGGCGTCGCGCGTAGTCGACCAAAATTCTGCGCATCATCTGTGCCGCGGTACCCAAGAAGTGAGCCCGGTTGCGCCAACTCACGGCTTTCTGGTCGATCAAGCGCATGTAGGCCTCGTGGACCAGTGCCGAGGCCTCCAGCGTGTGATCCAGGCGCTCATGCCGCAGGTAGCCTGAAGCGATACGGCTCAGCTCGTCGTAGACGCGCGCCATCAACGCACCTTGCACCGTCTCGTCGCCTTCGCACCAGGCGACCAGCATGCGGGTCGTTTCCGACTTGTTCTCCGTTGGCATTGTCAGGTCCACAGGGGCGATCTCACGATTCCGGCTCTCCCGGAACCTGGACGGCGTATTCTCCAGGCGCCTGCTCCTGGCCTGAGAACAAGGGCACGGATTCGAGTCTCTCTTCGAGTTGAGCGGCTCGACTCTCGTTCCCAACTTGATAGAGAAGCACAGTCAATCCTTCCAAAGTGGGTCTGAACCGTTCATGACCAGCAGGGAGATTCTGATCGAGAATCTCGAGTTCTCGCTCCAGATAGGCGATGGCATCGTGTGGTTGCTGCCGAGCAGCTGCAAGACCAGCCAGATTGTTGAGACTCGATGTGAGTTCCAGGTGGTCCGAGCCTAGCGTCTCGCTCGCGATACTCAGGGCGCGTTCCAAGTGTAGTTGAGCCTCCTCGAGGCTGCCTGTCTGCCATAGAAAGACACCGAGGTTGTTGAGTGCTATGCCGACGAAGGGGTGATTGGCATCGAGACCCCGTTCGGCGATCCCCAGGACGCGACGATGAAGCTCTTCAGCCTCCTCGACCCTGCCGAGCCCGGCCTCGATTCGGGCCAGAGCATCGAGATCTGGAATCAGCTCCAAGTGGTCTGTTCCCATGATGGCTTGCTTCGCCGCTACGCACTCCTCGAGCAATGCCTGTGCCTCTTCGATCCGCCCTTGCTTCAGGTAGGCTCGACCCAATCCAGACAAGATCTCGAACTTCAGGATCGAGGGTACACTTGTTGGCTTCCCCTCCGAGGCCGCTAGCGCTTGCTCGAGAAGTGGAACAGCCTCCTTCGTTCGCCCAGCGTAATCCAGGCTGTTTGCCAGCGTAGTTCTGACTCTTAGGAGATCGAGGTCATCCGGTGGCAGATGCGCTTCGAGCACTTGTACTGACTGCCGCGTTGCACGCTCAGCCTCCTCGATGCGGCCCAGGGCGAGATAGGAGTTTCCGAGTAGCACCAGACGCTGGGCGTGCTCGAGCGGAGTCTCGGCGACTGAGAGTTTCTGCCGTAGCTCTTCTGCCTCTTCGAGCAAGAGGCGAGCGGTCTCGTAGCTGCCGAGCGAGATGTAGACTTCACCCATGGTCTCGGACAATCGAACGCGAACGGCCGGCTGGTCGGCGAAGTGGTCCTCGATGCGCGCAGTACCCCGGTCCAGCACATCGCGTAGGGTAACCTCGTCGGCCCGAGATCCGGGAGGCTTGGCGTCGGCGAAGAGGTCGAGCAGAAACTCGTTGACCTCCTGAGCGTCCTCTTGCGCCTGGCGGGCGACACGGGCTTCGTGGCTGCGTACGATCAGACCACCCACCAAGGCCAGGACTAGCAGGATCGTAGCGATCACGGTCGCACGATTGCGGCGGCCGAATTTGCCCAGGACGTAGAGCCCTCCTGGTGGCCGCGCCTGTACTGGCTCGAAAGCGAGGAACCGTTGCAGGTCGTCTGCCAGTTCGACGGCGGAGCCGTAGCGGTGCCGCCGTTCGCGGGCCAGTGCCTTGAGTACGATGCGGTCGAGGTCGCCCAGGAGCTGGCGCCGCAGACGGTGGACGGTGACATCGCGGCAATGGCTGACTTGGTACTGCCCATCCGAGCTCAAGCGCCGAAGGCGTTCGCTGGGTGCTAGTGGCTCGTCTGCAGAGACCTTCTGAAGGTACTCGAGCAGGCTGAGGTTCGCTGCCTCGTGTGGCAGCTTACCGACCAGCAAGAGGTAGAGCAGCACACCCAGGCTGTAGACGTCGGAGCGAATGTCGATGGTGTCGTCAGTACGGTCGGGATCCCTGCCGGCGACTTCCGGGCTGAAGAAGGCTGGTGTACCCGGCTGCGCGTTGGCCGTGAGCTGCTCGGCGTCCACTGGCGCGTCCAGTTCCTTGGCAATGCCGAAGTCCAGCACCTTGACCAGCGGCTGCTCGTCCGGCTCGCTGACCAGCAGGTTGGCGGGCTTGATGTCGCGGTGCAGCACGCCCTTCTGGTGGGCATGATGGATGCCCGCGCACACCTGCAGGAACAGGCTGATGCGTTCACGCACGTCGAGCCGGTGCTGGTCGCAGTAGTGATCCAACTGTACGCCCGGAACGTGTTCCATGACGAAGTACGGACGGCCGTCGCTCAACTCGCCGGCCTCGTAGACTTGCGCGATGTTGGGATGACTCATGCGCGCCAGCGCGCGCCGTTCCAGCTCGAAGCGCAAGTGTAGACGCGGGCTGTAGCGTTGGTGGCGCGTGACCTTGACCGCCACCTGGCGCTGGATGGGTTCCGTCTGCTCAGCCAGGTATACGGTCCCCATGCCGCCTTGGCCTAGCACCCTCAGCAGGCGATAGGGGCCGATGCTCTCCGGCGCCGGCGGCGGAGGTTCGCCCTCTGCTCCGTACAGTCGAGTCAGCGCCTGTACACCCACCTTCGCCTCGGTTGCACCGCCAGGCTGGCTCGAGGCACAGATAGCCTCGTCCGCACTGGTGTGCGAAGTCTTCCCGGGCGGCGTTGCCTGCTGGCCCGTCGCTCCGAGCGGCGGCGGAGCTGGTTTTCTAGGCATTCTTCATCTGCAGTCAGATCGTCATTGTGCCGCTCGTATGTGGCTGAGTCAATCCAGCTGGTGGAATCGTTGCGACGATCTGGACCCCACTCTCAGCGGCAGCGGTACCCCGCGTCGTTCGCACCTGCTTGTGATGGGGAAGGAATTCTCACTGTCGGTTTGCTAAGCTTTTGTGATGAAAGGTCGAAGCAAGTTTTCTTAGGCTGGGAAAGTGATGTTTTCGAGGAGGCGGACATGGTACTGAGCGGACGGCTCAAGAGTTGGGACGATGATCGTGGCTTCGGGTTCATCGAGCCCGACGGTGGTGGCAAGGATCTGTTCGTCCACGTCAGCGCCTTCCCGCGCCACATGCAGCGTCCGGCCGTGGGGGACTCGGTGACCTACGAAGCCGGGTTCGGCAGGGATGGTCGAGAGCGGGCAACGCGCGTCTATGGCGAAACTCCTCAGCTAGCCTCGCCAGAGCTTTTTCAAGACGAGCCAGCGCCTCTACGCCATGCCCAAGATGGAATACCGGCTCTTGCACCGAGAAGGGAGAGGTCATGCTTCCTCCCGGCCCTCGGTTTTCTGATCTTGCTAGGGGGTGGGTTTGTCTTGTTCGCAGATCAGGACCTGAGAGCCCGAGCCATGGGCTTGTGGTCAGAACTCCGCTCTCGCCTCGTGGCCCCTGAGAAACCGTTGACGATCCGGGAGCCGGATTTCGGCTTTTCGTGTGACGGGCGGGTTTACTGCTCGGAGATGAGTTCTTGTAGGGAAGCCACGTTCTTTCTGAGGAACTGCCCGGGGACCAAGATGGACGGGGATAGGGATGGGGTTCCGTGTGAGAGCCAATGGTGCGGTGGGGGATAGAGCATGAGTCATGCAGTTGACGCCTTGACTCGAGGTTGAGCCCGAGCCGCGCTTTTCGTAGACTGCCTGGGAATTCTTTCACCGAATTTGGAGGCTACTTGAAGAAGTCCTTGGCGGTCTCGACCACCACCGTGATCTTGGCTTTGGTTCTCGTTTCGCTTGATTCCGCGTCCGGCCAGGCGCGAGCTGCTGCTCCGGTCGGCTTCGTGCTGGAGGTGGAAGGGAACTGGTTGCTGGAGTCCGAGAGTCAGGCGCTGAGCACCGTCAAGGTCGGTCAAGCGCTTTCTGCCGATGGGCGACTCATAGCGGCGAGCGAACCCGTGCAGGCACGGATCGTCGTGGCCTACGCGGACGGCCGGCGAGCTGTCTACACTCGGCCTGGCACCTACACCGAGCCGATCGACCTGCGTCTCAAGGCTCCAAAATCTGTATCTGGCTTCGAACGGCTGCTGGCCGCCTGTGCCCGTCTGCTGCACGGCCAGCCCGAACAGTACGCGGCGACGCTCGCACGTGGAGAGAGTCGAGTTCAGCTGCAGGAAGCGGTTCTTGCTGCTAGTTCTGACGGCGTCGACCTTGCACTGCTGTTTACCGCGACCGTGGATGTCGGCTGTGCCTTGCGGCTTGAACAGCTGGTATCGACGACAGATTTGCAGTGGGAACTTCGTGGCCAAACTCCTGCGGACTCGGCGTGTCCGCCAGTCGTGGATCTGGGGCCCGGGCTCTACCGTGCCACTTGGTTGCAGGCCGACGAAGAGGCCTACAGCCGAGTCCTACGACCTACGCTGGTAGCGGCCTGGTTCGTGGTAGCCCCCGAGGCTCAGCAGCCGGACTTGTTGGAACGCTTCGAGTGGTTGCAGGCGCAGTTGGCCAAAGTCGAAGATGAGGCTATCAGCCGTAGCTGGTTGCGAGCATCGCTGCGTCAGCTCTGGCAGGAGGCAGGCGCCCAGCGATGACTCTCTCGCTGCCGCAGCGTAGCCCGACGACCTGGCGCTACTGGCTCAAGATCACGCTGATTCTCCTGACGTTCAGCCTGGTAGTGACGGTACTGCAGTTCTTCGGCTGGCTGACACCCTTCGAGTCCACATCGCTCGACACCTTCTTCGCCCTCAACAGCGTGCGCTCGCCGTCGCAAGACGTGGTACTCGTCGTGATCAACGACGGTGATTACACGGAGCTGTTCAACGGTACCAGCCCGCTGGCGCCGGCAGCGGTCCAGCGCTTGGTGGAACGGCTGGCGGCTGCCGGCCCGCGGGCGATCGGCGTGGACCTCGATACCTCGGCACCTGCCTGGGCCGGATACCAGCCAAGCCTCGACGTGCCGGTTGTCTGGGCGCGCGAGGCGACGTTTGTAGACGGTGAGATCGAGTTCCAGTTCCGCGTGCTGGGCCGCGACAACCCGGATGTCCCCCGGGGAATCGCCGCGGCCCCGGTCGACGCCGACGGCGTGATCCGGCGCTACAGCTGGTACTTCGATAGTGGCGGCACTCGCGCTCCTTCGTTTGCTGGCGCCATCCTGGCGGCCGCTGGTGAGACACGGGCCGGCCAAGAGGCAACCCGGCTCAACTTCTTCGGCGACCGCTACGAGATCCCCCGTTTCAACGCTTCAGACGTTCTGGCGCTCGAGGCCGATGGCGACTGGCAGCGCTACTTGCAAGATCGAATCGTCCTGATCGGCGCAACCTTTCGAGCTTCTCGCGACGTCTACCGCGCGCCCTGGAGCGGCGAGGATCAGCAATGGTTCGGCGTCGAAGTGATGGCCAACGTGGTCGAGGCGGAACTCCGCGGCGCCGGCATCAGGCCGATCAGCTTCGTGTCGATGATGCTGATCGAACTCCTGGTTGGCCTGAGTATCGTCTGGATCTGTCATCACTTGTCTCTCGGTCCCGCGCTGCTTCTCAACATCGGCGTGGCCTCGATGGGAGCGCCGCTTGCCAGTCTGCTGGTGTTCTCGACCTTTGCCTACTGGGGGAGTTTCCTGCCTTTCCTGACCGCTACGCTTCTACAACAGCTGTACGAGCAAGCGATCGAGTACCGTGAGCTGTGGCGGCGGGCATTGGACGCTGGAGAGCGGGGTTCGGAATCTGATCTGGATCTACCGCCGCAATCAACGGAGCCGATCGAGCGAAAGGCCGACGATGCTTGAGGGGCGCCACAGTCTCCTGGTAGGACTCCTGCTCTGGACGCTCACGAGCACAGCCTTACCGGCTCAGCAGAGCGTGCAGAACCGGCGCACATCGATTGTCGACCCCAAAGGCGAGCAGGTTCTGCTTTATGAAGGCAGCTACGCCTTGGTCCTCGGTGTCAGTCGCTACACGAACGGCTGGCGTTCTTTGCCGGGCGTGCGGGACGATGTCGACGCCGTGGCCGAGGTCTTGCGCGAACACGGTTTCGAGGTCACCGGGCCGGAGGTGGACCTGGATAGCCGTCAACTGAAGGCGGTGATCGAGTCCTTCGTCAACGGTCCTGGCGCCCAGCCCGGAGCCCGGCTACTGATCTACTTTGCCGGCCATGGGGCGACGCTGCGGAATGACTCTGGCGGCAGGCCCCTCGGCTAACTCGTTCCGGCGAACGCCCCGAAACCAGAGGCGGACCCGGCCATTTTCCGGAGCCGGGCGCTGTCCATGCTGGACATCGAAGTCTTCGCGCGCAAGATCCAGTCCCGGCACGCGCTGTTCGTCTTCGACAGCTGCTTTGCCGGCACCATCTTCGAGGTGATGCGCAGCGGCCAGGTGCCAGAGTACGTCAGCGACAGCACGGCGCGGCCCGTGCGGCAGTTCATCACTTCTGGCGAGGCGGGAGAGGAAGTCCCGGATCGCAGCCGATTCGCCAGGGTCTTCGTCGAGGCGCTGCGCGGCGAAGTTCCCGAGGGTGACGGCTATCTCACCGGGCGAGAACTGGGCCAGCATCTCTACAAGGTGGTGAGCGAGCAGACCCGCGGAGCCCAGCATCCGCAGCACGGAAAGCTGTTGGATGAAGTGCTCGGGCGAGGTGACTTCGTCTTCGAGCTGCCGCGGCAACCAGTGGCCCCGCCTCCGGACACGGACGTGCTGGATCTCGAAGATCTGAAAAGGCGAGGTGAGCGCGAAGCCGCGGAGGCCGAGTGGCAGTCGTGGCAAGCGCGGATGTTGCAGGACTTTCGCGAGGTCGAGGAGTTCGAGGGTTCGAATGTTTCGCCGCTGTTGAAGGCCCAGGCTTGGGAGCGCTTCCAGGCGTCCTACGAGGCTGACAATCCCTACTCTGAAGAAGATGACGCCAGCCGTCGTCGAGCCGCGGCGCGGGAAGCGCACTGGCGCAGCCTGGGCGCAGCCGCCGAAGAGCTGCCGCCCCCACCACCGCCGGTCTTGAGACCGGGTGCTGAGATGCCGGAGCCGCCCCTTCCGGGTATGAGTTTCCGCTACATTCCTCCTGGGACCTTTCAGATGGGCAGCCCAGACGACGAGCCGGGGCGTGACAGCGACGAGACCCGCCACTCGGTGACGCTGACCCGCGGCTATTGGATGGGCGAGACGGAGGTTACGCAGGCGCAGTGGCAGGCGGTGATGGACAACAACCCTTCCTACTTCCAGAATTGCGGTGCGGCTTGTCCGGTGGAGCAAGTCACTTGGTTTGACGCCGTGGTCTTTGCCAACGCACTGTCTCGCAAGGCGCGGCTAGATGAGTGCTACGAGTTGACGGGGTGTACCGGAGCGCCCCAGAAGTGTGATTCCGTGACATTCCGGGGGTTGGATTGCCGAGGCTACCGCCTGCCGACCGAAGCGGAGTGGGAGCGGGCGGCCCGCTCGGGGACGGACACCGCCATCTACACGGGCAACCTGACGCTTCGCGGGCGGAACAATGGTCCTGAGCTGGACCCGATCGCCTGGTATGGGGGCAACAGCGGCGTAACCTATTCCGGCGGTCTTGGCTGCTCTTCTTGGCCGGAAAAGCAGAAGGCAGCTGATACCTGCGGCACGCATCCGGCCGGCGAGAAGGCTGCGAATTCATGGGGCTTGCGGGACATGCTGGGCAATGTTTGGGAGTGGACATCAGATTGGTCAGCCGGTATCGAAAATGCGGCCGTGCGGGACCCGCTTGGCCCTGAAGAAGGCTCGTACCGGGTGCAGCGCGGTGGCAGCTGGTTCATCAACGCCAGGAACTGCCGCGCGGCGAATCGCTACTTCGGCTCGCCGGGCTACCGCGTCAGCTTCGTCGGTTTTCGTCTTGTGAGGACGGCCCCTTAGGCTTCGCGCTTTCACCCTCTTACGCTTCGTGGGTGGGGGCGCACCTTACTCGGAGCGCAGTGAGCGCAGGGGTAGAGCTAGAGCCCCTGGCGAGCGAAGCGTAGAGGAAGGTACGCTGCCAAGTTGCACTACACTATCCAGACAATGACAGAGCAGATTCGGAATTCTCTCCGTGCTTTCTTGCAGGGTCGCTCCATCCTGAGTGGTCACAGGCGTTTTGCTGCAGTCCTGGTGGTCCTGCTGCAGCTCGTCGCGATCTCTGAGCCAACTGCTGCCCAGGTGGGGGCGAGTGACTCCGCCGCTCTTCCCCGCACCGCCCTCGTCATCGGCAATGCCGCCTACTCCGAAGCCCCTCTTCGTAACCCCGCCAACGACGCCAACGACGTGGCCTCCATGCTCACCGAACTGGGGTTCGACGTCACTCAGCACACCAACCTCGATCACAAGGCCATGGAAGACGCGATCCGTGCTTTCGGTTTGCGGTTGCGCCGAGGTGGTGTCGGGCTGTTCTACTACGCTGGGCATGCCGTGCAGGTCGATGGCCGCAACTACCTGCTGCCGCTCCGTTCCGGTATCAAGACGAGGACGGACGTCAAGTACCATTCGGTGGATCTCGGGTTCCTGCTCGACGCGATGGGTGATGCCAACAACTCGATGAACCTGGTGATCCTGGACGCCTGTCGCAACAATCCCTTCCGCTGGTACCGGGGTGGCAACCGTGGTCTAGCTCAGACGCCGGCACCTATGGGGACGCTGATCGCCTTTTCAACCGCACCCGGATCCGTGGCCGCTGATGGGGATGCGCGCAACGGCGTCTTCACTCAGCATCTGCTCGATTCTCTACAGCTGCCGGGCCTGCAGATCGAAGAGGTGCTGAAGCGGACGCGCGCTGCGGTGATGACGGCGACGAGCAGGCGGCAGGTTCCGTGGGAGAATTCCTCGATCGTCGGAGAACTGGTTCTTCGCCCCGGTGCGATCAACCCGCCCCCGCCCCCACCACTGCGGGCGGGAGACGTCATGCCGAACCCGCCACCCGGTATGCGTTTCCGCTACATTCCTCCCGGGACCTTCCAGATGGGCAGCCCGTCCGATGAATCCGGGCGAGATGACGATGAGACACGTCACTCGGTGATGCTGACCCGCGGCTACTGGATGAGCGAGACGGAAATCACGCAGGCGCAGTGGCAAGCGGTGATGGGCAACAATCCCGCCTATTTCCAGAACTGCGGTGAGACGTGCCCGGTGGAGCAAGTCAACTGGTTCGAAGCCGTGACCTTCGCTAACCGGCTTTCGGCCCAGGAGGGTTTGCAACCCTGTTACGTACTGGACGAATGTACCGGCGACCTTGGGGGCGGCTGTACGGGCGAGCGGAGCTGGTCGTGCACGGGTGACTACGCGTGCAGCGGGGTCCGGCTCGGCAGCGCGACTTGCTCAGGCTATCGCTTGCCGACCGAGGCGGAGTGGGAACGGGCGGCCCGCTCGGGGACCGAGACTGCAATCTACACTGGTGCACTGACGCTGGGCGACGGTGGCAAGGGACCCGAGCTGAAGACCATCGCCTGGTTCAGCGGGAACGCTGGTGGTAGTACGCACCCTGTCGGTCAGAAAGCATCGAATGCCTGGGGCCTACGAGACATGCTGGGCAATGTCCGGGAGTGGACGTGGGACTGGTACGGTAGCTTGGGCAGTGTTGCGACGACCGATCCCCTGGGTCCCGTACAAGGCTCGCTCCGGGTGCGCCGCGGTGGCAGCTGGAACTTCAACGCCAGGTACTGCCGCGCGGCGAATCGCTTCTACGGCTCGCCGGGCTACCGCACCCGCAACGTCGGTTTTCGTCTTGTGAGGACGGCCCCTTAGGCTTTGCGCTCTCACCCTCTTACTCTTTGCCGGGTGGGGGAGAGCCCCTGACCCGGAGCGCAGCGAGCAGAGGGCGAGCCAAGAGCCCTGGCGAGCGGAGCACAGGGCCAGGGGCTCGGCGGGTGGTCTTCTCTGGAGCGCCAGTCCAAGGGACCCGTCCCTCAGGAGTGAGTGAGGCCGTGCTGCCATGCCGAAATTGCCCCTCCCTCACTCTTGCCGCAACACCTCCACCGGACTCACCGAAGTAGCCCGCCGCGCCGGCAAGTAGCACGCCGCCAACGCGACGCCGGCGAGCAGTAGCGGTACCGCGACGAACGTCACGAGATCCAGCGTCTCGACGCCAAAGACCATCGACGCCATCAGCTTGTGCAAGAAGGCGGCTGCGGCGATGCCGAGCACCAAGCCCATGCCAGCCAGCTTCATGCCCTGACCCAGCACCAGCTTCAAGATGTCCCCGTTCAGGGCACCTAGCGCCATCCGGATCCCCAGCTCCCTGCGACGCTCGGCGACCTGGATGGACAGCACGCCGTAGGTGCCGACAGCTGCAAGAATCAACGCCAGCACAGCGAACAAGCCGAACAGAAACGTCAGGAAGCGTGGCTCGGCCAGGGTGCCGCGGAAGGTTTCGGTCAAGGGACGCAGGCGCTGGACGGGCAGGGCCGGGTCGAGGTCGCGCAGGGTGGTGCGGACTTGGGTGGCGAGGCTGGACGCGGGGAGCGACGAGCGCAGGAGGACGTGCATTTCCTTGGGCACGAAGACCGGCGGGACGCTCTGCGCGGCTTGCGGGTAGGGGATGAAGACTTCGGTGCCGGGGGCCTGGTCGAGGCCGGCTTGTTTCATGTCCTTGACCACACCGACGATGGTGCGCCAGGGGAAGGCGTCGCCGAGGTTGATTCTCAGGTTGCGTCCCAGCGGGCTCTCGTCGCCGTAGAAGGTGCGGGCGAGGCTTTCGTTGACTACCACGACTTGCGGCGCTTCGGCATCGTCTCCCGGTTCCAGGTAACGGCCTTCGACCAGGGGGATGCCGAGGGTTTCCAGGGCGCCGGGGCTGGCGTACTGCCAGTAGTCGATCGACCCGGGCGGGGTATCTTCGCCGCTCAGGTCGAGACCTTCGAACTGCGTGGTGTTGCCTTCGGCGTCGCGCTGCGGCGGCAGGCCGAAGAGGACGGCGACGCCTTCGACACCGGGGAGTGTTTCCAGGCGCGTTTGCAGGCGGCTGAAGAAGTCGATGGCTTCGGCGGGGCCGGGGTAGAGGTGGTCGGGCAAGGGCAGCTGGAAGCTGGACAGGGGGGCGGGGTCGAAGCCGGCGTCGACGTCCATGAGATTCCAGAAGCTGCGCAGCAGCAGGCCGGAGCTGATCACCAGCACGACGGCGAGCGCGATCTCGACGACGACGAGGGAGCGCTGCAGGACGTGCCGTGAGCTGCTGCCGCCGCGGCCGCCGCCTTCTTTGAGCGCACCGCTGAGGTTGCGGCGCAGGTGCAGGGCGGGGGCGAGGCCGAAGAGCAGGCCGGTACCGAGGCCGAGCAGCAGGGTGACGCCGAGGACGGTGGCGTCGAGACCGACTTCGCCGGAGCGGGGCAGGCCGTCGGGGTGGATGGCCAGCAGGGTCCGCAGGCCGATTCCGGCGAGGACGAGGCCCAGGACGCCGCCGAGCAGACCGAGGACGGCGCCTTCGGTGAGGAACTGGCGGATCAGGCGTGCGCGTACGGCGCCGATGGCCGAGCGCATGGCGATTTCTTTGCGCCGGCTCTGCGCGCGCACCAGCTGCAGGTTGGCGACGTTGGCGCAGGCGATCAGCAGCACGCCGAGGACGGCGCCGAGAAGGAGCCACAACTTGCTGCCCACGTCGCCCACGACGTCCTCGTGCAGGGTGTCGAACCGGAAGGGGTGGTTGCTGGCGTCGAGTTGGTGCTGCTCGCCGTTCTCGGCCCAGCGCGCGAGCAAGGTGTCGAGTTCGGCGTGCATCTGCTCCAGGCTGACGCCGTCGGCCAGGCGGCCGATCAGGTAGTAGCCGTGGGCGTGCCGCGGACCGGGGTTGCTGCGGTCGAGCGCGAGGGGTTGGTAGACGTCGAAGCGTTCGTTGCGGATCTGGAAGTTTTCGGGCATGACGCCGATGATGGTCACCGGGTTGCCGTCGATCTGGACGTTCTGGCTCAGGATGTCCGGGTTGCCGGCGAAGGCGCGCTGCCACAGGTCGTAGGACAGCACCACCACCGGCTCGCCGCCGGGCGCGTCCTCGGCGGCTTCGAAGGTGCGACCGAGGAGGGCGGGGCGCGCGAGGGCTTCGAACAGCTCGTGCGACACTTGAGCGGCGTCGACGCGCAGGGGACGATCGCCACTGGTCAGGTTGACGGCGCCGGTGGTGTAGGCGCCGAGGGCGGCCCAGGAGGTGCTGTCGCGCTCGTAGTCGACCCACTCGGGGCCGGACACCCAGAACTTGTCGAAGCCGAGGCTTTCGATCTTGGTGGTCACCAGGACCAGGCGTTCGGCCTCGGGGAAGGGGAGGGGGCGCAGCATCACGTGGTAGACGACGCTCCAGATGGCACTGGTGGCGCCGATTCCCACGGCCAGGGTCAGCAACGCGACGGCGGTGAAGCCGGGGTTGCGCATCAGGCTGCGCAGGCTATAGCGAAGGTCTTGCAGCAGGGTGCTCATGCCTCTCTCCTCATCACGGGCCTATCTGATTCAGGACGGTCGAAAGCGTCGCAGTTTGTGCGCGTGAATGCAAGGGTTGGCGCCGTGGTGGCGGGAGGAGGCCGCCTTCCTTGATGAGGACCTTGCCGCGCGCGTAGAGTAGGAGACGGAGATTGCTGTGTGGGATTTGCTGTGTGTTGGAGGAGGTACCTCTGTCTGAAGACCTGTCCCAGGCCCTGGATCGGCTGGGCGACGCCACCGGCCTGACCGAAGGGCAACGCGCCCTCTGGCTGCTGGCGCTCCGTGCCACGACGCCGGCTGCCGTGCACATCGCCGCCGCGGCGCGCGTCAGCGTGCCCAACTTTGCGGATGATGTGGCGGCGGTCGATGTGGGGGCTATGGTGCGTGCCTGGCAGGCCTTGGCGCGCCGCCACCCGGCGCTGCGCTCGAGCTTCCCCGAGGTCGACGGTGAGCCGGTGCGGCGGGTGCGCGCCGTGGATGCCGACGACCTGCTCGACTTGGTGGTCGGCGAGACGGTGCCGGAAACCGACTTGGCGGCGTATCTGCGGGCGCACGTCGAGCGGCCGTTCGACCTGCAGGCGGGACCGTTGGTGCGGGTGGTGTTGGTGCGGGTGGCGCCTGGCGTGGGGGTGCCGCCGCATCTGGATTCCGGACCCCCCGCCCGCCCAGGGCACCCACATGGGGGTGCCCCTACCCAGAAGTCAGAGCCCGCTGTGGTCCTCCTCCTCGTCCTGCACCACTTGATCGCGGACTTCGCCTCGCTGGTCGTGCTGGTGCGCGAACTGGGCGACGCGTACGCGGCGGAGGTCGGGCGCGGACCGGGGCTCGACTTCCTCGACGATCGCCAGGTGGACCTCGTGGCGCGCGAGCGGGCGCAGCTGGAGCGACGTGGCGAACGCTTGCGCGCCTGGTGGCACGAGCGCCTGCGTGGCGGTGACGTCGAGGAGTTGGAGCTGCCCGCCGATCGACCACGGCCGGCGGTGGCGTCGCTGCGTGGTGCGGGTCTCGACCGTCGACTCGGGGCCGAGCTTTCCGAGCATCTCGACGCGCTGGCTCGACGCTTCGACGCGTCGCCGCTGGTGCTCTTCCTGGCCGCCTACCAGGTGCTGCTGGCGCGCCTCAGTGGTCAGGATGGCTTCGTCGTCGGGACGCCCACGCAGCTGCGCGGCAAGGCCGACGCCGGCACGGTCGGGTATTTCGTCAACCCGGTGACGCTGCGCGCCGACCTCGGCGACGATCCCGATTGCGTCGAGTTGCTGCGCCGGGGTCGGCTCGACCTGCTCGGCGCCCTGCGCCACCGCGCCTATCCGTTTCCGCGCCTGGCGCGTGAGCTGCAGCTGAGCTTGCGGACGTTGCTGGTGTGGCAGCGCGCGCAGCGACCCGAAGAGACGCGGCTGCTGGCCTTCAACCTGGGGTTGCCCGGGGGCGAGCTGGAGTGGACGGAGGCCGACGGCGAGCCGCTGCTGCGCATGGCGTCGCAGCCGCTGGCGGTGACGGGGTCGGAGTTCGACTTGACGCTGCAGGTGTCGAGCGTACCGGTGCTGGACACATCCGGGCCGAGCGCGCGGGAGAGCGAGCCACAGGAAAGTGAATACGTCCTCTCCCTGCGCTACAGCACCGATCTCTTCGACGCCACCACGGTCGCTCGCTGGGCTCGCGCGCTGGCGACCCTGCTGGCGGCCATCGTCGACGATGCCGGGCGCCGCGTCTCGACGCTGCCGCTGCTCACCGGCGCCGAGCGTCAGCAGCTTGTCCACGAGTGGAACGAGTCAGCGACGCAGTCGAGCCTCGCCGGCTCTCTCGAAGCGAGGATCGAGGCCTGGGTGCAGGCGCAGGCGGCGCGGACGCCGGACGCGGTGGCGTTGGTGTGGCGGCAGCAGCATTTGAGTTATGGCGAACTGCTACGGCGGGCGTCGACGCGGGCCGCGACTCTGACGGCGACTCTGACGGCGGCGGGATTGCGTCCCGGGACGCCCGTGCCGGTCGAGCTGGAACGCGGACCGGAGCTGATCGTCGAGATCCTGGCGGTGTTGCTGGCGGGCGGCGTCTACGTGCCGATCGATCCGGCGTACCCGGAGGAGCGGCGGCGGTTCATGCGGGGGGATGCGGGGGCGGGCCGCGGTGAGCACGCCGGCCACCTCTCCCACCTCATCTACACCTCCGGCTCCACCGGCACCCCCAAGGGCGTCATGGTGCGCCACGCTTCCGTCGTCCAGCTGCTGCGCTGGGCGCACGCGACGTTCTCGACGCGCGAGCTGTCCGGTGTGCTGGCGGCGACGTCGGTGTGCTTCGATCTTTCGGTGTTCGAGATCTTCGCGCCGCTGACCAGCGGCGGCACGGTGATCCTGGCGCGCTCGGCGCTGGAGTTGCCACGATTGCCGGCGCGCGCACGGGTGACGCTGGTCAACACGGTGCCGTCGGTGCTGCGCGAGTTGCTGACGCAGGCGCCGATCTCCGAGGTGCTGCCACGCTCGGCGCGCACGGTGTGTCTGGCGGGGGAGGCGCTACCACGGACGTTGGTGGACGAACTCTATGCCGCGGGCGTCGA
This sequence comes from uncultured bacterium, assembly GCA_965368975.1. GTDB lineage: Bacteria > Acidobacteriota > Thermoanaerobaculia > Multivoradales > JAHZIX01 > CBDUPA01. The sequence goes on from CBDUPA010000007.1 coordinate 43,973, forward strand.
GCGGGTGGACAATCTCTACGGGCCGTCCGAGGACACGACTTATTCAACGGCTGCCACGATTCCGCCCAGGGAGTCGCTGAGTCCGGCTATCGGCCGGCCACTGCCGGGCACACGGGCGCAAGTCGTCGATCGCAACTGCCAGCTCGTGCCCTTGGGGGTCGCGGGTGAGTTGGTGCTCAGCGGTGCCGGTCTGGCCCGCGGTTACCATGCTCGGCCCGGGCTGACGGCCGCGTCGTTCCGGCCGGATCCGTTCGACGCAGCGGGAAGGTGCTCCGGAAACCGGCTGTACCGCACCGGCGACCTGGTGCGACGGCGCACCGACGGACAGTTGCAGTACCTGGGGCGGCGCGACCACCAAGTGAAGGTGCGCGGTTTCCGCGTCGAGTTGGGGGAGGTCGAGGAGGCGCTCCGGGCACAGCCGGGTGTCGAGGCGGCGGCGGTGATGGCGCACGGGCAGCGGTTGCTGGCGTTCGTGGTGCTGGCGGCTGGAGGGTCTCTACCGGAGATTCGCGACGGTTTGGCCGCGTGCTTGCCGGCGTACATGGTGCCGGCGCTGCGGACCGTCGAGGCTTTGCCGATGACGCCGAGTGGCAAACTCGATCGTCGCGCACTGGTGGCGCTCGCAGACGACATGCCGGAGTCAGCGGGTGCTGCCGCTGTGGGCCCTGCGCCGCGGGATGCCGTGGAGAGCGCGGTCGTCGAGGTCTTCGGCGATGTGCTCGGGCGGGACCGTCTTCAAGAGGAGGAGCTGGGCGTCGACAGCCACTTCTTCGAGTTGGGCGGCCATTCCTTGACGGCGTCGCGGGCTGCCGCGCGGCTGCGCACTCGCCTGGGTGTCGACGTGCCCCTGGCCTGGATGTTCGAAGCACCGACGGCGGCGTCGTTGGCAGCCAAGCTGCGGCCACGACTCGAGGGGGCCGCGCTGGCCGAGCCCGTGCCGCTGACCGCCGTGCCGCGCTCGGCCTCGACGGACTTCCCGGCGTCGTTCGCCCAGGAGCGCTTGTGGTTCCTCGATCGCTTGCAGGTCCAGGCAGACGCGCAAGAGGAGCTGGCAGCGCGCGCGGTCTACAACATGCCGGCGGCGGTACGCTGGACGCCGGCCGCGCCGGGTGGGCGGCTGGACCTCGCGGCGCTGCAGCGGGCCCTGACGGCACTGGCCGTGCGGCACGAGTCGCTACGAACGGTTTTCTTTGAGGCGCGGGATGCGGAGCCATCAGCGGCGCCGGTGCGTCAGCGCATTGTGCCGGCTGGTGCCTTCGGGGCTGGCCGAGTGCCGCTGCCCGTGGTCGACGTGCGGTGGCTGTCCGGCGTGGCCGAGGTTGCCTGTGCCAGCGCCTTGGCGGCCCGCTTCGCGGCGCGCCCGTTCGACCTCGAACGGGGTCCTTTGTGGCGCTTGCTGCTGCTGCGCCGGGCGGAGGACGTGCACGAGCTGCTGCTGTGCCAGCACCACATCGTGTCGGATGGCTGGTCGTTGGGCGTCTTCGCGCGCGACCTGGCGGCGCTGTATCGAGGGGATGCGTTGTCTGCGTTGAGCATCCAGCCCGCCGACCACGCCGTGTGGCAACGTCGCTGCCTGGAGGCGCAAGGCGTACGGGACCAGCTGGCGGCCCTGCGCGAGCGGCTGGCGGACGTGCCGCAGGTGCTCGAAGTGGCGACCGACCGCCCACGGCCGTTGCAGCAGAGCTTCCGCGGAGCGCTGGTGCCGCTGTTCCCGCGAGGAGCAGGTGCGCCGCGCAGCGACGACCTGGATGCCCTGGCCGCCGCCCACGGTGCCACGCGCTTCCAGCTGCTGCTGGCCGCTCTGCAGTGCCTGCTGCAGCGGCTCAGCGGCCAGCGCCAGTTCCTGCTCGGCGCCCCGGTGGCCGGCCGTGACCGCGCCGAGCTGCGCGACCTGATCGGTCTGTTTGTCAACACGTTGGTGCTGCCGGCCGACCTACGCCGGCTGCCCGATCCCGACGGCGGCGCCGCGCGCGAGCCGACCTTCGTCGAGGTGCTGGGGCGCGTGCGCGACGCTGGCCGCGAGGCGCTGGCGGCGCAGGATCTGCCGTTCGAGCAGGTGGTCGAGGCGCTGCAGCCGGCGCGTGACCTGAGCCGCTCGCCGCTCTTCCAGGTGATGCTGGCGCCCGAGACGGTCATGGAAGCCCCATCTCTGACGGAGCTCGAAACCACCTGGCGACCGCTCGACGCCGGTACCGCGCGCTTCGACTTGACCTTCTTCCTCGGCCAGCAGGGCGGTCGGCTGGAGGGGCGCATCGAGGTCGCGCTCGACCTCTTCGACGCCACCACGGCTCGCCGCTGGGGCGAGGCCTTCGGTGCGCTGCTGCAGGCCGCGCTCGCGGAACCGTCGCAGCCGATCGATCGGCTGCCCATGCTGAGCACCGTGGCCCGCCACCAGCTGCTGCGCGAGGTGGACTCTCCGGTTTCCTTGTGTCGCGCTACTTCGACCCTACCGACGGCGCCCGAGCTGGTCGCCGCGCAGGTCGCACGCACGCCGCAGGCGGTGGCCCTGGTGTGGGGCGAGCAGCATGTGAGCTATCTCGAACTGTGGCGCCGCGCCGAGGCCGTGGCGGCAGCGCTGCGCAGCGAGCTGGATCGCCCAGCAGAAGCGATGGTGCCTGTCGAGCAGCCGCGCACGCCCGAGCTGGTGGCGTCGATTCTGGGTGTCTGGCTGGCGGGGGCGGCCTATGTACCGATCGATCCGGCCTACCCGCAGGAGCGGCGGCGGTTCATGCGCGAGGATGCGGGAGCGGGCCCGGGCGATGCCGACCTCTCCCACCTCATCTACACCTCCGGTTCCACCGGCACCCCGAAGGGCGTCGCGGTGACGCGCGCATCCGTCGCGCAGCTGCTGCACTGGGCGCGCGCCACCTTCTCGGACGCCGAGCTTTCCGGCCTGCTGGCGGCGACGTCGGTGTGCTTCGATATCTCGATCTTCGAGATGTTCGCGCCGCTTTCCTGGGGCGGCACGGTGATCCTGGCGGACAACGTGCTGGCCCTGCCGACCCTGCCGGCACGCCACCGCATCCGCTTTGTCAACACCGTGCCGTCGGTATTCGCCGAGTTGATGGCGTTCGAGCCGCTACCGGAAGGGGTCGAGACGGTGGGGCTGGCGGGCGAGGTGGTGCCGCGTGAGCTGGTCGACCGGATCTTCCGGCGGCACGACAGCGTGCAGCGGGTGTTCAACTTCTACGGTCCGTCCGAGGACACGACCTACTCGACCTGGGCGCGCTTCGATCCGGTGTCGACGCTGGAGCGCGTCGAACCCCGCGAGCCGGCGCTGGAACGGCTACCGCGGCCGGGCGCCGGTGGTGTGCCGGAGCCGGTACCGCTGAGTCCGGCGCAGGAGCGGCTGTGGTTTCTCTACCAGCTGCATCCCGGCAGTGACGCCTACAACCTGCCGGCACCGTTGCAGCTCGACGGGGCGCTGTGTCCGCGCGCGCTGGCACGGGCCCTGGCGGGGCTGGTGGTGCGCCACGAGGCGCTGCGCACGGTGGTCGCCGAGACGCCGTCGGGTGCCTGTCAAGTGGTGCGGCCTGCGACGTCTGTGCCGGTCGACTTCCCTTCCTTGGCGCTTCCGGTCGTCGACCTGCAGCGCCTGGAGCCGGCACCACGCGTCGCCGAGGCCGACCGCCTGACTCGCCGCGACGCGCTCGCGCCCTTCGACCTGGAACGCGGGCCGCTGTGCCGCTGGACGCTGCTGCGCTTGACCCTTGAGGAGCACCGGCTGCTCGTCTGCCAGCACCACCTGATCTCAGACGGGGCTTCGCTCGGTTTGTTCGCCCGCGATCTCAGCGCGCTCTATGCGCAGGCGTCGGGCACGCCTTCTGAGGAATCGGGCACGCCTTCTGAGGATCTGGCGGAGCTGCCGATCCAATATGCCGACTATGCCGCCTGGCAGCGGCGGCGGGAGGAGGCTGGCGCGACGACATCGGCGGCAGAGGTGGCGGCGCGCGTGCGGGGCTATCCGTGGGTTCTCGAACTGCCGACCGACCGTCCACGTCCGAGGCAGCAGGACTTCGACGGCGGCGTCCTGCCGCTGCGCCTCGAGCCGGAGGTCGCGGCCGGCGTCGAGCGCCAGGCCCAACTGCACGGGGTGACGCCCTTCATGGTCTTACTGACGGCGTTCTCGCTGTGGCTGCTGCGCGTGTCTGAAACTGGCATTGGCACTGGCTCTGGAACTGGACGACCTGCAACTGGCACGGCCCGACGCCTGCTGATTGGCACACCGGTGGCCAACCGTGAGCGGCCGGAGCTGGAAGGCGTGCTCGGCCTCTTCGTCGACACGGCTGTCGTGGCGCTGGACGCCGCACCCAGCGCTGACCAGGAACCGACCTTTTCAGAGCTCCTGGGCCGCACGCGCGAGGCCGTGCTGGCCGCCCTCGACGCGCGCGTTCCCTTTGAGCGCCTGGTGACTGCCGTGCAGCCGCCGCGCGACCTGGCGCGCCCGCCGCTGGTCCAGGTGCTGTTCGCCTTGCAGCCGGACCCGCTGCCCGAGCTGCAGCTCGAAGGTGTGCGTCTGGCACCGCGCCCGGCACCGGTACGGGCGTCGAAGTTCGAGCTGTCGCTGATGATGTTGCAGGGGAAGAGTGAGGTCGCCGGCGCCAACGAGCAGGTCACCTTCGCGGGCGAGTTCGAGTACGCGCGCCGGCTGTTCGACGAGGCCACCGTGCGCCGCTGGTCGACGCAGTTCCAGCAGCTGCTGGCGGCGGCGGTCGCCGAGCCGTCGCTGACCTTGCTGCAGCTGTGGGAGAGTTCGGGCCAGGTGCCGGAGATGGCTAGCCAGGTGCTGCAGGAACCCGTCGACGAGCCACGGATGGAGCTTCCGGCAGCCGTGCGCGGGCAGGCTGCGTCACCCGCGGCAAGCCAGATCGAAGGCGAGGTCTCCACCGCGCGAGTCGAAGAGCTGGAGCTGCGCCTGTGCCTGCTCTGGCGCGGCTTGCTCGGCGTGGCCGAGGTCGCCGCGGACGACGACTTCTATGAACTCGGCGGTCATTCCTTGCAGGCACCACGGCTGGCCAAGCGGGTGCGCCGAGAGCTGGGCGTCGAGTTGCCGCTGGAGCTGCTGTTCGAGGCGCGCACCCCGCGTCAGCTGGCGCTGGAACTGGCGCGTCGGCCGCTGGTGGCGCGGTCTGAACCAGCAGAGGATGAGGCCGTGGCGGCCGTTACCACCAGCTCGCCCGAGGCTCGCTTCGAGCCCTTCCCGCTGACGCCGATCCAGCAGGCGTACCTGGTGGGGCGCCAGGGGGCCGTCGAGCTGGGGCAGGTCGCGTCGCACGCCTACCTGGAGCTGGAGCAGGATGCCGCGGCGCTCAGCTGGCGCCGCGTCGAGACCGTGGTGCAACGCCTGATCGAGCACCACGACATGCTGCGCGCGGTCATGCGGCCGGATGGCCTGCAACACGTCTTGAAGACGGCCGAGGCACGCTGGTGGCTCCCGGTTCTCGACCTCGGTGGGCTGTCGGCCACGGATGCGGTCCGGGTCGCTGGCGCCTGGCGTCAACACCTGGCCCACCGGCGTCCCAGTCCCGAAGCCTGGCCGTTGTTCGAGGTCGCCGGCCTGCAGCTGCCGGGCCTGGACGCTTCGCCGGAGGAACCAGGGACCGTGCGCCGCCTCGGCATCAGCCTCGACTACCTGATCGCCGACGCCTGGAGCACCCGCCTGCTGGCGCGCCAGTTCGCCGCGCTCTACCGCGACCCGCAGGCACGCTTGGGTGCGTCCGGGCACTTCCGCGATTGGGTGCTGGCGCTCGAAGCCGCGCGCGGCGGCTGGCAGTACCAGCGCCACCGCGACTACTGGCTGCGCCGGCTCGACCGTCTGCCACCGGCACCACGCCTGCCGCGCGCCTGGACGCCCACTCGGGATCTCGCCGGCAAGGGTCCTGACACGAAAGTACGCTTCCGTCGCCGACGCGGTCGTCTCGATGTCGCGGCCTGGGATCGGCTGCGCGGCTGGGCCGGTGAACTCGGCGTCACGCCCGCCGGCCTGCTGCTCGCCGCCTATTCCGAGGTGCTGGCGCTGTGGAGTCAGGCGGGCGGCGGCACCGTTACGGACGCTTCAGCGGACGCGGACAGCCTGGCGTCGCGCTTCACCGTCATCCTCACGCTCTTCCAGCGTCCGCCCGGCACCGAGACCTTGGTTGGCGACTTCACCTCGACGCTGCCGCTGGCCATCGACCACCGGCCGACTGAAGTCTTCAGCGCGCGTGCCCGCCGGCTGCAACGCCGTTTGTGGCAAGACCTCGAACACCAGGACTTCAGCGGCGTCGAGGTGGTGCGCGAGCTGCAACGGCGGACCGGCAACCGGGGTGGCGCGATCTTCCCGGTGGTGTTCACCAGCACGCTCGGGCTAGGACAGCTGGAAGCGGCTGACGCGACAGCGTCTGGAGAGGGGGCCGCGGCGATGCCGGCGCGCGTCGTCTACAGCATGGGGCAGACGCCGCAGGTGGTGTTGGATCTGCAGGTGCAGGAGGGCGACGGCGGTGCTCTGGAGTGGAATTGGGACGCCATTGAGGGCCGATTCCCGCCCGGGGTGGTGGCCGCGATGGCGGCGGCCTACGAGCGCTTGCTGCGGCGGCTGGCGGCGCGCGACGACGCGTCGAGGGCCCCGGACCTGTGGCAGCAGCAGGATCTGGATCTGGTGCCGGTGGCCGAGTTGCAGCAGCAAGCCGAGGCGAACCGGACGCACGTCGAGTTCGCGGCTGATTTCCCAGATGGCTTCCCAGTTGGCTTCCCAGCCGAGCCGCCCTGGCAGCGGCTGCAGGATGCCCTGCTGCGGCACTCTGAACCCTCAGCAGAGGCGGCGCGACCGGAAGCCGTCGCGGTGGTGCAGGGCCAGAGCCACCTGAGTTATGGCGAGCTGGCGCGACGGGCTCGCACGGCCGCCGCACGGCTGCCCGAGGCGAAGCTGCTGCCCGTCGACCTGGATCCCGGTCTGGAGCAAGTGATCCAGACGCTGGCGATCCTGCTCGCTGGTAGCGCTTATGTGCCGATCGATCCGTCCTGGCCGGCGGCACGGCGTCAGCGAGTGCTCGACGACGCGGATATCGAGGGCGATCCCGACCTCGCCTATGTCGTCTTCACCTCCGGCTCGACCGGTCGCCCCAAGGGCGTGATGATCGAACACCGCGCCGTCATCAACACCCTGCGCGACCTGGCACAGCGCTTCGACATCACCTCGACGGACCGCGTGCTCGGCCTGTCGAGCCTCGGCTTCGACCTCAGCGTTTTCGACATCTTCGGCATCCTCGGTGCCGGCGGCACGCTGATCCTGCCGTCGGCGCGCGAGCGGCGGGATCCGGCGCACTGGCTACGCGTGGCGGCGTGCCAGCGGGTCGATGTGTGGAACACAGTGCCGTCGTCCCTGGGCCTGCTGCTCGATCGACTCGAAGTGTCTGCCACGCCGAGTCCCCGGCGGGTGCCGCTACACGTGCCCCTGCGGTTGGTTCCTCTACGGTTGGCATTGCTGAGCGGTGACTGGATTCCGCTCTCCGTGCCGCCGCGCGCGCGCCGGCTGTGTCCAGGTGTGCAGGTGATGAGCCTGGGCGGCGCCACCGAGGCGTCGATCTGGTCGATCCACCACCCGACGGCACCGCCACAGCCGCACCTCGAGGCCGGCTGTCCGTCGATTCCCTACGGCAAGCCGCTGGCCAACCAGCGCTTCCACGTGCTCGACGCGGTGCTGCGGCAGTGCCCGACGTGGGTGCCCGGCCAGCTCTACATCGGCGGCGTCGGGCTGGCGCGCGGCTATTGCCGTGATCCACGGCGCACGGCGCTATCGTTCGTTCCTGATACCGTGGCCGCCGCCAGTGAGGCTGCCAGTGAGGCCGCCAGTGAGGCTAGAGGTGGCCGGCTCTACCGTACCGGCGACCTGGCGCGCTACCTGCCGGACGGTAGCCTGGAATTCCTCGGCCGCGAGGACACGCAGGTCAAGGTGCGCGGCTATCGCATCGAGCTGGGCGAGATCGAGGCCGCCCTGGAGCGCGTGCCGGAGGTGGCCTCAGCGGTGGTGCTGGCACCTGTCGACCGGGGCCACGGCGAGAGGCAGGGATCCGCAGCTGCCCGGCGCTTGGTGGCTTTCGTCGTACCGGCGGTGGGTTCTTCGCTGGCACACGTCTTGGCCCCAGACACGCTACGCGCGCAGCTGCAACACGACCTGCCGGACTACATGGTGCCGGCCGAATTCGTGCGCTTGGAGCGGTTGCCGCTGACCGCCAATGGCAAGGTCGATCGCGGCGCCCTGGAGCGGCTGGCCCGCACGGGAGCGGTCGTTCGGAGTGCTGAGCCAGGGCAAGCTGGAGCGGGTCGGCAGCATGAGGCCCCGCGCGGTCCGGCCGAAGCGTGGCTGGCACGACGGCTGGAGACGGTGCTGGCGGATCGTCTCGGCAGCGGGCCGGAGCGCCGGTCCGTCGGTCGGCATGACGACTTCTTCGCCCTCGGTGGCGATTCGCTGCTCGCCGCCCGTCTGCTCGCCGGCATCCGCGCCGAGCTGGAGGTCGAGTTGCCGCTGGCGAGCCTGTTCGCGACGCCCACCGTCGCGGACTTGGCACTGCTGCTGGAGCGCGCCGTGGCCGATCCGTGCCGGCTCGACGAACGCCTGCGCCGCGTGCGCATCGCTCCAGCTGGCAAGCCATCCGTCGGACGTCTGCTGCCAGGCAGCCGGGGCTACATCGTCGACCGCGGTCTGCGCTTGCTGCCCCTCGGCGTGCCGGGCGAGCTGCTGCTCGGCGGTGCCGGCCTGGCGCGCGGCTACCACCGTCGCCCGGCGCAGACGGCTGCGTCGTGGATGCCGAGCCCTTTCAGTGAAGGGGTGGGCGGCGAGCGCGTCTACCGCACCGGAGACATCGTGCGCCGCCTGATCGACGGCAATTTCGACTACCTCGGCCGTCGCGACCAGCAGATCAAGCTGCGCGGTTTCCGTATCGAGCTGGGTGAGGTCGAGGCCGCGCTACGCGCACTGCCGGGCGTCGAGGCCGCAGCGGTGGTGGTGCGGGACGAGCGTCTCGTGGGGTATGTGGTGCTTGCATGTGTAGTGCTCGAAGATGGGGTGCTCACAGCGAAGACAGGCGGGACGGGCTCGGTGTCGACGACATTGCGCGACGCCCTGGCCGCCCGGCTGCCCGCCTACATGGTGCCGACCGTGGTGCCGCTCGACTCCCTGCCGCAGACGTCGAGCGGCAAGATCGACCGCAAGGCCCTGCGCGCGCGCGAGCTGGCGCAGGGGCCTGGCTCAGGCAGCGACCAGGGACCGGCGAGTGCCCAGGGACCGGCAAGCACGCTCGAACGGCAGCTGGCGGACGCCTTCGCCGCCGTCCTGGAACGCGATGCCGTCGGACTCGACGACAACTTCTTCGACCTGGGCGGCCACTCGCTGCTCGCCATGCGCCTGGTGGCGCGGCTGCGCGGCATGCAGGAGCAAGCGGTTCCCATTCGAGCTGTCTTCGAGGCACCGACAGTGCGCTCGCTGGCGGCCTGGCTGAGCAAGTCCGCGCCCGGCGGGCTCATCGAGGTCAGGGCCGAAGCAGCTGGGCGCGACAGCAGCATCGAGCGCGGGCCGTCGCGCCGTGCCGATCCGTTGACTCCCGCGCCGCTGTCCGCCGTCCAGGAACGCCTGTGGTTCCTCGAACGGCTGCGCCCCGGAGATCCCGCCTACCACATCGCTGCCGGCTTGCGTCTGTCGGGAAGCCTCGAACCACGGGCGCTGGCGTGGGCGGTGCGCGATGTCGTCGAGCGGCACGAGATACTGCGCACAGTGTTCGAGACGCGCCCAAGCGAGAGGCACCAGCTCGATGCGGGAGAGGAAGCCCCGTGCCAGCGTGTCACCAAGGCGGCGTCCGCTCCCCAGACCCTGCCGGTGGTCGACCTGCGGCGCTTGCCGGCGGCCGAGCGCGAGCGGCAGATCTGGCACTTGGCGGCAGGCGAGATCCGGCGTCCCTTCGACCTGGCGCGCGGTCCGCTGCTGCGCCTGTTGCTGCTGCGCCTCGCGGGTGGCGCGGGGAGCGCCGACAGCGAGCACGCGCTGCTGCTCGACTTCCACCACATCATCGTCGATGCCTGGTCCCTGGGTATCTTCGCGCGCGAGCTCGGGCAGGGCTACCGGCGTCACGTCGAGGCGTCCCCGTCCCAGCAGCCCGCGGAGCCGCCGCCCTTACCTCTTCAGTACGCTGACTTTGCCGACTGGCAGCGCCGCCGGCTCGCCTCGGGAGCCCGGCAAGCCGAGCTGCAGTGGTGGCTGCAAGAGCTGGACGGGGCGCCGACCGAGCTGGATCTACCGTTCGATGTCCGGGAGAGTGAGACTCAAGGTGCAGGCTCGTCGAGCCAGGAAGGCACAGCCAGCGGCTGGGTGCCGGTGTTCGTGCCGGCGGCGCGGGCCGACCGGTTGCGCGCGCTGCCCGGAACGACCCTGTTCATGACGCTGGTGGCGCTGTTGCAGACGCTGCTGCACCGTCACGGCAGCCGTCGCGACCTGCTGCTCGGCACACCGGTGGCCGGCCGTGGACACGCCGAGCTGGAACCGCTGATCGGTCTGTTCATCAACACCCTGGTGTTGCGCGGCGATCTGAGCGACGCCGAGGACGTGCCGCTGACCTTTGCGCGGCTGCTGGCGCGCACGCGCGAACGGGTGCTGGCGGCCTTCGAGCACCAGGAGGTTCCCTTCGAGCACCTGGTCGACGCCTTGCACGTGCGTCGCTTGCTCGACCGTCCACCGCTGGTGCAGGCCATGCTGGTGCTGCAGAACGTGCCGCGCGCCGAGGCGCTAGCGCGTGGCTTGGACGGCGAGCTGCCCAGTCTGCGGTCGGCGTCGCTCGACCTGCCGCCAGCCGGCGCGCAGCTGGAACTGATCCTCAACCTCACCGAGACGGCGGACGGCCTGCGCGGCGGCTTCGACTTCGCGCGCGATCGCTTCGACACGGTTACCGTGCGGCGCCTGGCACGTGCCTTCGGCGTGCTGCTGCAGGCTGCGCTCGACCACCCGCGGGCACGGCTCGGGCGGCTGCCACTGCTCGAGGCCGCCGCGCGTCACCACGTGCTGGTCGAGCACCGGCAGAGCCCGATACGGGTGACCGGCCCGGCGCTGATGCCCACCGCCTTCGAGCGTCAGGCCCGTCGTGTGCCCGAGGCCACGGCGTTGAGTTGGCAAGGGGGTGCTCTCTCCGGGGGAGCCATATCCTTTGCCACTTTGCGCGCCGCCGCCGATGCCGTCGCCGCTCGCCTGCAGGCCGCCGGCGTCGAGGCGGAGAGTCGCGTCGGTCTGGATCTCGACCGCTCGCCCGAGCTGGTGATCGCGGTGCTCGGCGTGCACCGCGCCGGCGCCGCCTTCGTGCCGCTCGATCCGGCCTGGCCCGAGGAGCGGCGACGTTGGGTGGTCGCGGATGCCGGCGTCGAGGTGGTGGTGGATGCGGCGTGGATGGGGGAGGCGGTGGTCCTACACCGGAATCGGAGTGGATCCCGACGCCAGATCAACCTCACCCCCGACCACCTCGCCTACGTCCTCTACACCTCCGGCTCCACCGGCACCCCGAAGGGCGTCGCCGTGTCCCACCGGGCGCTGGCGCACCGTGTCAGCTGGATGGCGCGCGGCTTCCCGTGGGCCGAGGGGGACTGCATGCTGCTCAAGACGCCCTCGTCCTTCGATCCGTCAGTGGTCGAGTACTACTTCCCGCTGATCCTCGGCGGCCGGCTGGCGATCGGGCGGCCGCACAGTCATCGTGATCCGGCGGCCTTGGTGGCCGACCTGTGCCGGCAGCGGGCGGCGACGCTGCACGTGGTGCCGACGCTGCTGGCGGCATTGCTGCGCGAGCCGGAGTTCGTCGCCTGTACGCAGTTGCGCTATGTGATCTCGGGCGGCGAAGCCTTGACCACCGAGCACCGGCAGCGTTTCATGGCCCGTCCCGCGGCTTGGGGGGCCGAGTTGCACAACGTCTATGGTCCCACCGAGGCGGCGGTCGACGTGGCGCACTTTTCCGCCGTTGTCAGGGGGCCTGCTGTCGTTAGGGGGGCGTCCGGGGCGAGCCGCGTCAACCCGGCACCGCCGGGCACCGCCGTGCCGATCGGCCGTCCGTTGCCGGCGTGTCGCCTCGACCTGCTCGTTTTCCGGCCGCACGGCCGCTTTGCCACCGGTGGCGTACCGGTGCCGCTGGGCATTGCCGGTGAGCTGTGTATCGGCGGCGCGCACCTGGCGCGCGGTTACGTGCGCCGTCCGGCCTTGACCGCGGCAGCCTTCGTGCCCGACCCGCTGGCCGGCACCCTGGGTGCGGCGCCCGGTGCCCGCCTGTACCGCACCGGTGACGGTGCTCGGCGCCGGCACGGCGGGGAGATCGAGTACCTGGGCCGCCTCGACCAGCAGCTCAAGGTGCGCGGCATGCGCGTCGAGCCGGGAGAGATCGAGGCGGCGCTCGAGGCGCATCCAGGCGTACGCCGTGCGGCGGTGGTGGTTGCGGGGGGGCTGCTGGCGGCCTGGGTGCAGCCAACGGCAGTCTCGAAGGCGAACGTGCCGGCTCAGTTGACCGCCCATCTGCAGGCCCGCCTGCCGGCGCACCTGGTGCCTGGCCGCATACGAGTCGTCGAGGTGCTGCCGCTCCTGCCCAGCGGCAAGGTCGACCGCCGCCAGCTGCAGGCCATGGAGACCCAGCGCCAGCAGGATCAGGTCCAGGGCGGAGAGGACGACGGCGCCGGAGTCGGTGCCGGCACGCCACCGCGCACACCACGTGAAGAGTTGCTGGCGGGCGTCTGGGCGCAGCTGCTCGAGCTCGAGCGCGTCGGAGTCGACGACGATTTCTTCGACCTCGGCGGCCATTCGCTGCTGGCGACGCAGCTGGTGTCGCGACTGCGCCAGGTGCTCGGCGTCGAGGTACCGGTGCGCGCCATCTTCGAGGCACCGACGGTGGCACAGCTGGCGGTCTGGATGGAGCAGCATCACGGAGTACCGGGGGAGACGGCCGCGCCGCCAGTCGAGGCTGCCGAAGCCACCTACGAGACGCCGTTGCCGGTGTCGTTCGCGCAGGAGCGCCTGTGGTTGCTCGATCGCCTGCGTCCCGGCCAGGCGGCGTACAACGTGCCGGCGGCGGTGCGTCTGCGCGGACACGTCGAGCCGGCAGCGCTGATGCGGGCGCTGCGTGCGGTGGTCGATCGCCACGACACGCTGCGCACCACCTTCACGCGCGACGCCGACGGCCGCCCGGCGCAAGTGGTCGCGGCTCCGAGCATGGGCCGGCCGGGTATGGGCCTGCCGGTCGTCGATCTGACGCGCCTGCCGTCGGCCGCTCGTACGGCCACCGGCCGCGCACTCCTGGCCCGTGAAGCCGCGCGCCCCTTCGACCTGGCCTGCGGGCCGCTGCTGCGCGCCCTGCTGCTGCGCCGTTCGCAGTCCGGGGCCACAACCGCGGAACACACGCTGCTGCTGACCCTGCACCACATCGTCTCCGACGGCTGGTCCGCCGGCATCCTGGTGCGCGAGCTCGGCGCCGCGCTGCAACCCGACCCGCAGGCCACCTCGACGGCTCTCGAACCAGCGGGCGACACCCTGGAACGCCTCCCGATCCAGTACAGCGACTTTGCCCGCTGGCAGCGGGCGTGGATGCAGGGTGACGTGCTGGACTCGCGCCTCGATGCCCTGCGCCGCCGCCTGCACGGCGCTGCGACCACCCTGGATCTGCCCACCGACCGTGCGCGCCCGGCCCTTCCCTCGGGCCGCGGTGCCGTCGTCCACCTGCGCCTCGACGCAGAGCTGACTGCCGCGCTCCGAGGCCTGGCTCGCAGCTCCGGCGCGACGCTCTTCATGGTGCTGGCGGCCGGCGTCGTCACCCTGCTGGGACGCCTGAGCGGGCGCTTCCCGAACGCCGCCGCGGGTAGCTCGAGCGGGGCGCCAACATCGTTGCTGCTCGGCACACCGGTGGCGGGGCGCACGCGCGCCGAGATCGAGGGCTTGATCGGCTTCTTCGTCAACACCCTGGTGTTGCGCGCCGACCTCGACGCGACCGAGGACCCTCAGACGAGCCCCGAGGCGAGCCCCGAGACGAGCCACGCAGCGCGCGGGCTGTCGTTCCACGACCTGCTGGCGCAGTTGCGCACCCGCGCGCTCGAAGCCTACGAGCACCAGGATCTGCCCTTCGAGAAGCTGGTCGACGAACTCGGCTTGCGCCGCGACCCCTCGCGCACGCCGTTGTTCCAGGTGCTGTTCGCGTTGCAGACGGCCCCCGCGCTGCCGTGCCTGCCGACCCTCGAGGTCGAGTTCGAGGACGTCGAGACCGGCAGCGCCAAGTTCGACCTCAGCCTCGCCTTCACCGAGATGGAGCAGAGCGGTGAGCTCGTCTTGGAAGGCGTTCTGGAGTACAGCATCGACCTCTTCGACGCCGTGACGGTGCGTCGCTGGGCCGGTCAGCTGCGTCAGCTGCTGCAGGCTGTGACGGTCATGCCTGGACGCCTCGCCGCCGAGCTACCGTGGTTCGATGCCGCTCAGCGACATCAACTGCTGGCTGAACACAGCCACGTCCAGGACCTCGAAGCCGCCACCAATCTGCCAGAAGCCGGCCTGTGGGCGCTCTTCCTGCGTGCCGCCGAGGCGCGCCCGGATGCCGCTGCCGTCGTGCATCCGCGGCGCCGCTTGCACCTCAGCTACAGCGAACTGGCCCGTCGCGCCGCCGCCCAGGCGGTCGAGCTGGCGGCGCGAGGCGTGACGACGGGCACGCCGGTCGCGATCTCGATGCCGCGCGGTGTCGCCTTCGTCGAAGCGGTGCTGGCGATCCTGGCGGCGGGCGGTGCTTACGTGCCGGTCGATCCGGCGTACCCGGAAGAGCGGCGGCGGTTCCTGGTGGCGGATTCGGGCGCGGTGGAGCTACAAGCCGCATCTGGATCTGAAATCCCGAAGACGCCCTCCCAGGGCACCCACATGGGGGTATCCCTGCATCCGGACGCGACGCTCGATGGCGCCGACTTGCTCGCCTACCTCGTCTACACCTCCGGCTCCACCGGCACCCCCAAGGGCGTTGCCGTACCGCAGCGTGCCGTCAGCCGCCTGGTGCTGGACACCGACTACGTGCCCTTCGGCCCGCATGAACGCATCGGCCACGCCTCCAACACCTCCTTCGACGCCGCCACCTTCGAGCTGTGGGGTGCCCTGCTGCACGGCGCGACGCTGGTGGTCCTGGAGCGCGATGAACTGCTGGTGCCGGCGCGGCTGCAGGCGGCGTTGGAGCGCGGGGCGGTGACGGCGCTCTTCGTCACCAGCGCGCTGGCGCACCAGGTGGGTCGCGAGCGACCGGCGGCGTTTGGGCGCCTGCACCACTTGCTGTTCGGCGGCGAAGCGGTTCGACCACGCTGGTTGCGCGCGATCCAGCAGGCTGGTGCCCCACACAGACTGCTGCACGTCTACGGGCCGACCGAGAGCACCACCTTTGCCACCTGGCAGCGGCTCGGCACGATCCCCGAGGATGTCCCGACGCTGCCGATCGGCCGGCCCCTGCGTCGCACGACCACCTACGTGGTGGTGCCCGGATGCCACCACGAAACCGACGCCGTGTGCCCGCTCGGCGTGCCGGGAGAGTTGCTGCTCGGTGGTCTCGGCCTGGCCTGGGGCTACCATCGACGGCCGGCCCTCACGGCCGGCGTCTTCGTGCCCGACGGCCTGTCGCCCGCTTCGAGCAGCACTCGCGGTGGACGCCTCTACCGCACCGGCGACCTGGTGCGACGCCTGCACGATGGTGCGATCGAGTTCGTTGGTCGCATCGACCAGCAGGTCAAGGTGCGTGGTTTCCGCATCGAGCCGGGCGAGATCGAGGCGGCGTTGCAGCAGCTCGACGGCGTCGCTGCGGCGGCGGTGCTGGTACGCTCTGCGGGTGCTCGAGGGCAGAGTGCCGCGGAGCACCGGCAGCTCGTCGCGTGCGTCGTGCCGGCTAGCGCCACTCAGCCCGATGGAGTCCAACTGCGCGCCGACCTGCGGCGCCACCTGCCCGACTTCATGGTGCCGTCGATCATCGTCACGGTGCCGCAGTTCCCGCTCACCGCCAACGGCAAGCTCGATCGCGCCGCCCTGGAGGCCCATGTGGACGCCGCTGACCGTCTCGAACCTGCACCGTATGCCGCGCCCGAAAGCGCGCTGGAGAAGATCCTGGTCGAGGTGTGGAGCAGCTTCCTGGGAGTCGAGCGCCTGGGCTTGGACGACAACTTCTTCGACGCCGGTGCCAACTCGCTGATGATGGCGCAGGCCGCGGATCGTCTCAGTGAACGCCTCAGGGAGCAGCTGGGGCGGTCGGTGGCGGTCGTCGATCTGTTCCAGTATCCCAGCGTGCGCGCGCTGGCGGCGCACCTGTCGCCGGATGAGGATTCCACCTCTGCATCTCCGCCCCAGGAAACCCAGACGACCGCACCCGAGCCCGTCGCACCCGTCCAGCCGGAGCGCCGGCAGGGGCGCCAGCAGGGGCGCCAGAACCGTGGTCGCAGCCGTCGGTTGGCCGCACGCCAGACCCTGAAGCCCGACGATCCCGCAAACTCTTGAGCCGAGAAATCCAATGCCTAGCCAGAACCCTGATCTGATCGACCCCTACGACGACGAAGGCCCCGAGGACAGCGGCCAACCCGAGGACGGAGCCGCCGACGGCATCGCGATCGTCGGCCTCGCCGGTCGCTTCCCGCAGGCGGCCGACGTCGCAACCTTCTGGCGCCAGCAACTCGACGGCTTCGAAGCCGTGCGCACGCTGACCCCCGAAGAGCTGAGCGCGGCGGGTGTCTCCACAGAGCAGCAGGCCGATCCGGCCTACGTGCCGGTCAAGGGCGTGATCGAAGACTACGCCGACTTCGACGCCGACTTCTTCGGCCTCAGTCCGCGCGAAGCCGAGATCATGGATCCGCAGCACCGCCTGTTCCTGGAGACCTGCTGGCAGGCCATCGAAGACGCCGGCTATGACCCCGCGCGTCTTCCTGGGCCCGACGGCGTCTCCGCGAGCGGCGGCCGCGGCGGCATCTTCGCCGGCTGCACGCTGAGCAGCTACCTGCTCTCCAACCTGCTCAGCCGTCCCGACGTCATCGCCCAGGTTGGACCGGTGGGCCTGCGTATCCACAACGACAACGACTCAGTCAGCACCTGGGTTGCCTACAAGCTCGGCCTCGAAGGCCCCAGCGTCACAGTCCAGACCGCTTGCTCGACCTCGCTCACCGCCGTCCACTTCGCCTGCCAAAGCCTGCTCAACGGCGAGTGCGACGTCGCCCTGGCCGGCGGCGTGTCGCTGACCTTCCCGATGCATGCCGGGTATCCCTATCACGAGGGCGGCATCCAGAGTCAGGACGGCCGCTGCCGACCCTTCGACGCGCGCGCCAGCGGCACGGTTGGTGGTACCGGCGCCGGTGCCGTCGTGCTCAAGCGGCTCGACGATGCCCTGGCCGATGGCGACACCATCCGTGCCGTCGTGCGCGCCAGCGCCATCAGCAACGACGGTGCCCGTCGCGCCGGCTTCACCGCGCCCGGTGTCGAGGGGCAGGCACGTGCTATCGCCGAGGCACTCACTCTGGCGGATGTCGACCCGGGCACCGTCGCCTACGTCGAGACCCACGGAAGCGCCACCAAGCTGGGCGACCCGATCGAGTTTCGCGCCCTGGTGCAAGCGTTTCAAGGCGTCGCCCGCCAGCTGGGCACGCCGGTACCTGTGTCCAGCTGTGCCCTCGGCTCGGCCAAGGCCAACGTCGGTCACCTGGACGCCGCGGCCGGCATCACCGGCTTCATCCGTGCCGCCAGCGCTGTCGAGAGCGGCCGGATTCCACCCTGCCTGCACTTCGAGACGGCCAATCCGGCGATCGAGCTGGACGGCAGCCCGTTCTACGTGCCGACCGCGGCCCGCGCCTGGCCCGAGCGCCAGGAGGACGGCCAGCCGGCACCGCGACGCGCGGGCGTCAGCTCGTTCGGACTCGGAGGCACCAACGTTCATGCGGTGCTCGAACAAGCGCCGCCGCCCGAGCCCCTGGATGGCGATGGCGAAGACGATGGCGACGCGCGTCCGTGGCAGTTGCTGCTGCTCTCGGCACGCAGCGATGCTGCCGCCGACGCGGCTGCCGAGCGGTTGGCGGCACACCTGGAGGAGGGCAAGGCAGATGCGACATCGGCCGACCTCGCCGACACCGCCTACACCCTGCATGCCGGCCGCCGTCCCTTCCGTCGCCGTCGCGCCGTCGTGGTGCGCGCCGCCGCCGATGCCGTCGAGGTCCTGCGCGGCACGCCCGCTCACCGGCTGCTGCGTGGCGCGCTGCCCAAGGAGCAGGACAACCCGCCCGGCGTCGCCTTCCTCTTCCCCGGCCTGGGCGAGCACCATGCGGGCATGGCGCGTGAGCTCTACCGTCACGAACCCGCCTTCCGCGCCGCCCTCGACGCCTGTGCCGAGCACCTGCGTCGACGCGGCCCGGAGGAGGGTGGCCTCGACGTCGACCTGCTCGAATTGCTCTTCCCGCGCGAGCTCTTCCCGCACGGCAGCGACGCCGCGACCGCCAGCGAGAGCGAGCCCCCGGCGGTTCCGGGCGCCGGCCTGCGCCAGCTGCTGCAAGGGGAAGACGAGGAGAAGACACCGGCGCAGGCGCGGCTCGACCGCACCCGCTATGCCCATCCCGCCACCTTCGCCGTCGAGTTCGCGCTGGCCCAGACGCTGATCAGCTGGGGCCTGCGGCCGAAGGCGCTGTGCGGCTACAGCCTGGGCGAATACGTCGCCGCTTGCGTCGCCGGAGTGTTCACCCTCGGCGATGCCCTCGACCTGGTGGTCGACCGCGCGCGCTGGGTCGACGAGTTGCCCGAGGGCGCCCTGCTCGCCGTGCCGCTATCCGAAGACGACGTGCGCAGCCACTTCGAGGCGCTGAGTCCGGAGATCGCGTCCGAACTGGCGATCGCCGCGGCCAACGGCGCTTCGCTGACCGTCGTCGGCGGCAGTCCCGACGCCGTTGATCGTCTGACGGACGGCCTCGACGCTGCCGGTATCGCCTGCCGCCGCATTCCCACCGTCCACGCCTTCCACACCCCGCGTCTCGAACCGCTGCGCTCCCGCCTCGCCGAGCGCGTCGCGTCCGTGCCGCGGCAGGCGCCGAAGATCCCGTTCCTGTCCAACCTCAGCGGTACCTGGATTCTTGACGACGAAGCGCAGAGTCCCGACTACTGGGCCGACCACCTGGTGCGCCCCGTGCGTTTCACCGACGCGCTCGACACCCTGGTGCGCGACCCCGACCTGGCCCTGGTCGAGGTCGGTCCTGGCCAAGCCCTCGCCACCCTGGCGCGCCAGCACCCGTCGCGCGTCGCACGAGCGGACGGCAGCGCACAGACCGTCGTCACCACCCTCGGTGATCGCCGCGAGCCGACCTCCGAGCTAGCCCGCCTGCTGACGGCCGTCGGCCGCCTGTGGCTTGCCGGTGTCGAGCTACCCGAAGCCGCCTTCTACGCCGGCCAGGCTCGCCGTCGCGTGCCGCTACCGACCTACCCCTTCGAGCGCAAGCCGTACTTTGTGGAGCCGGGCACTGGCACTGGTACGGCCCTGGAAGCCGCTCCCAGCGCCAAGCCCGCCGACCTCGCCGACTGGGCCTGGCGCTGGACCTGGCAGCGCGACGATCCGACCGCCGAGTCACCACAGCAGCTCCCCGACGACCGCCAGGGAGAACCCTGCCTGCTCTTCGCGCCAGCATCCGGTCCCGGCAGTGAGCTGGCGGTGGCCCTGCAAGAACGGCTGGAAAGTGCCGGTGCCGCCGTCACCCTCGTCAGCGATACCGACCTACGAGCGGGTGATCGACCTGGCTACTCGAGGCTGCTGGCGTCGCTCACCGAACGGGACGCTCTACCGCATCAGATCGTGTGGCTGCGGCCGCTCGACCTAGATGTCGCGCTCGACGAGGCACAGGATCGTGCCTTCTACGGCCTGCTCTTCCTGGCGCAGGCTCTCGGCGAGCAGATGCTGCACCACGACGTGCGCATCACCGTCGTCACCGATCGGCTGCACGACGTTACGGGCGACGAGGACGCCACTGACTTGCCCCTGGCGGCGCTGGCCTTAGGGCCCGTCCAAGTGTTGCCGCAGGAGTACCCGCGCCTGCAGTGCAGCCAAGTCGACCTCGACCTGCGCCACGAGCCCGCGCGCCTGGCCGAGCAGCTGGCGCAACAACTACTGAATCCGGACACGCCCCGGTCGCCCGAGCCCGCAGTCGCCTATCGCGGTTCCCGACACGGCCACCGTTGGCTGCGTCGTCTCGACACCCGTCCCCTGCCGCCCGCCGAGACTCCGTCCACCCGTCTGCGCGCCGGTGGCACCTACCTGATCACCGGCGCCCTCGACACGGTAGCCGGTCTCGCCAACCCAGCATCCGAGCTGGCGCTGAGCGTCGCCGAGCACCTGAGTGCCGCGGTCAGTGCCCTCGGGGAACCACCCTGTCTGCTCCTGCAAGGGCCCGCCCACCTGGCCCCCATCGAGAGCTGGCCGGAGCGCACGCGCCAGCGCGTCCAGGCGCTGGAGACGCGGGCCCGCGTCGAGATCCTGCGCCTCGACCTGGGAGCCTCCAACCGGGGGGGGCCGGACGCTGACGCCTGGCGCGAGGCCCTGGCCGCCCAGCCCGTCCTGCACGGCATCGTCCACGCCGCCGCCGTCGCCGGAGCTGGTGTCGTCCAGCTCAAGACGCGCTCGCAAGCCGAGCCCGTGCTCGCTCCCAAGGTCGCCGGCACGCTGGCCTTGCTCGACGCCGCCCGCGCCGCAGATCGTTTCGACGCCCTCGACTTCGTCGTCTACAGCTCGTCCGTCCTCGCCCTGATCGGCGGTGCTGGGCAGGTCGATTTCGCCGCCGCCAACAACTTCCTCGATGCGCTCGCCCGCCATGGCGCGGGCCTGGGCACGGAAGACTCGGGGTCTGGCTGTTGGATCGGCGCCCTCGCCTGGGACACCTTCGCCTGGGAACGCCCCGACCCGTTGCTGCCCGAACCCCTGCGCAGCCAGCTGGAAGACCTCGCGACGCGCTTCGGCATCGGTGCCAGCGAAGCTGTGGAACTGTTCCAGCGCAGCCTCGCCGGTCGAGGAGCCCACACCTTGCTGTCGCCGCGCCCGCTCCCGGCCCTCTTCGCGCAGTACGAAGCTCAGAAGTCCGGCGCCAGTCAGGTCGGTACGGCGGGCACCGGTGGAGAAGGCGCGAGTGCTGGTGCTCCAGGAGCGAGCCACGCCCGTCCCGATCTCGACACCGAGTACCGAGCGCCTTCCAGCGAGACCGAAGACACCCTCGCTGGTCTGTGGCAGAACGCCTTCGGCATCGACCGCGTGGGCGTCGACGATAACTTCTTCGAGCTGGAGGGCACGTCCCTGATCGCCCTGCAAGTCGCCACCCACCTGCGCGCCGCGCTGAAAGTCGACCTCCCCGTCGCGGCCTTGTTCGAGTCCCCGACCATCGCGGAGCTGGCGTCTAGGATTGATCGCCTGCGTCAAGAAGAGGCCGAGCTTGCCGAGGCGGATGCGCTGCTGGCGGAGATCGAAGGACTGTCGGACGAGGAGGCGGCTGCGTTGTTGGCGGAGGAAGCGTAGGTGTGTTCAAATTGTAGGCAAGCTGCCGATGGCCGGAGGGATAGCATTTGCTTGCTTCATGATGGCCATCCGAGTTTTTCGCAGGAGTGCACGACAGGTTGAGGGAGAAAATGGCTGTGCGATCTCCTGAGCAAGTTCAGTATTGGAGATGATGGACTCGTTGTGGTGATGTGATGTCGACAACTTGGAGCAGAGATCGTCTAATCTTGGCAGTTGCGGTTATTGCCTTAGTGCCGGCTTTCGGGCAGTGGCTTTTCCCTCTGATCGGGGCGAGTGATCCCGCTGCTGAGTCTGTAAAGCTACCTCCTCAACACTCGGCTTTGGTCAGTGTCAACTTCAAGGCAGGCGGAAGTCTGTTTAGTAGAGGTATTGATGCGTATGTCGATGGGATCAAGGTCGCAGGTGGTGGTGGTCAACTGAAGTTCAGGTTGGAGCCCGGAGCATACGGATTTTATGCGCGAAGTGGAGACAAGGAAAGTAATGTTCTTTTGTTGAGCCTGGAGGAGCGGGACATTCTGAATGTAGAATGTTTTTATCCGGAGCAAATGGATCGACCCTTGCTCTGTGATTTCCGGGAATCTCCTCAGCTCGCTAGGATCTCGGTGATCAGGAAGGACCAATTCTATGGCAGCCTAAGAGATTTTATTGTGAGTGTTGATGGGGTCGAGAAGTTTGCCCTCAGTGTGGGTGAGAGAAGAGTGATCTATGCGGAGTCCGGGGCCTCCAGGCTTGTTGTTGCCGCTGTCTTGCTGGGCGACTCTATTGTGAGTAACGAGCTGCGGCTTGATCTTCCTTTGGGTTCTTTTGTTGAGGTTGAGTGTTCCTCAGAGATGGGAATGTGGACTGGAAAAGTCCGGTGTGAGATTCAAGACAATGTCTAGCTAAAGTTGTTCGCGGCACTGTTGTGTGCATTGCCGCCTATCGCGGGCAAGAAGGCCTTCGGTGATTTGTGATCACAGTAAACAGTCCTCTGAGTCTCTTCCTCCCACGGCAAGTGATCGGACGCCAGGCTATTGGTTTGCCGGTTGGAACGGCCGTCGGACGAGGCTGCGGTGGTGTTCTTGACGGCGGAAAGCTAGACTGCCTGCACGCCAGGGGCCAGGAAGGTTGATCTCAACTTGAGGGACTTGACATCAAGCAGGTCGACCACGCCGCGTGTCAGCCAGGTAGTACAGCCTGTTTCAGATAGCGATGCAAGCTGAAGATGCCTGGCGCGGAATCGCCTCTCAGCCCTCAACCAAGAAAGGCAGTTCATTATGGCCCTGTACTTCGATCCTCCGGGCAGTGCGTTCTCCTCCAACATGCTCGCTCTCGGTTTCATTACAAACTTTCAGGGCGAATATGTCGTGACGCCGGACACGATTGATGGCTTTCCTGTCAGTAAGGTTCAGTATCAGTCCAACTCGACCAGCTTCGGACCTACCCGCATCAAGGCCATCTCGAATGTGTTGCCAGATGTGATTGTGCTCAGTGCGCAGAACAGTGATTTTGTGCTGCCTGGCGGCACACCGATCACAGCGGTTGCGGGAGCCGTACTGCTGGATTCCTTCGGCCAGATCCTGGTATGGGATCAAGGTAACTGCAATGGCCAGGGATATCACGTTTTCGACACGGCTGGCGGGCCCATCGAACAGGAGACTTACCTCACCGTCTTTCATGAACTGTCGCATGCGTACCACAACGCATTGGGCAGTTCGCCGGCGGATCTCGTCGCGTCGGAGCTCTTGGCCATCCAGGAGACCAACCTGCTGCGCAGCCAGTTGGGATTGCCACTTCGCGACCCCACCAACCACGGCGGCGGATGTGGTCCCGGGCCGTCCGAGCCCTGGTGGAAGAAGTTCTTGAGCGAACTGGTCGAGTCGTTGGGGGTCTTTCTGGGCGGTGGGTCCGCGCCGGCGGGTGTTCCCAAGCTGAAGTCGGCCGAGGGCTTGCTGCGTGCGGAGCTGACGGCTAGCTCCGCCGCATTCGATCAAGGCGCTGATCGCTGGAAGGAGTCTCTGCAGCAGCCCGTGGTCGCCGGCTTGCGGTGCTTCTACAAGGCGGCAGCCATGGTGCTCGATCGCTCGCTGGATCACCCGCAACAAGCAAAGAGGATGATCGCTATTCTCTCGGAATTGTCGAGGAAAGATGTGCATCGTCGAGCTGCCAATCTTCTGTTGCCTCGTCGAGTAGGGCCCACGAGCGGAGCTGACGGCAGTGCTCTGGAACTGTTCGCCAGTGAGCCGTACCAGATGATCTGGCGGGCCTATGATCAGCTCTTTGGGAACGGCAAAGCGGTTTCCGAAGTGACCCGGAGCTTCAAGCGCGCTGTCGAGTCCTGGACCGCTTCGCTACGGCCGTCCGAACGCGAGCTGCCGGAGCGCCCGCAGCGCAGCACCTTGTTGAACGTTCCGACGTTGGTGCATCGGACCTTCCCGTAGGAGGCGCGCCGACCGTGGGCGGAGTCGCTGGAGGGGGATCAGGTGACGGATGTAGAATCACTGCTGAAATGGGCGACAACCTCTACTTCCAGCTGACCCAAGAGTTCAACGCTGCGGGGACGATTGCCGTCCTCGCATCCGGCCAGGCAGTGGTGTACTACCGCTTGGCGATCATGAGCAAGGATGGCGACTGGATCCTGCGAGAGACACCAGAGGCTTGTAGCCGGGTTCTGGAAGTTCTCGGAGGCTATGGTGCCAGCTATCGTGCGGGTGCACCGCTCGACGTTCGATGGCTGGCAGCTGGCTGGTCTAGTCACTTCGAGTTCCGAGATGCAAGGAATCGCCGAATTCGTTGCGACTTCTTCACGCGTCCGCCGCGCATACCGGCATCCGACTTGGAGCCTTTGTTTCGAAGATCTGCAGATCTTCCGGTGGTCGATGTGGAGTCTCTGGTGCGGATGAAGCAGACGCAACGAGCCAAAGACTACCCTGTGATAGGGGAGCTGTCGCGGCTGCTGCCGCCGGAGCGGGAGATCGAGTTAACGACCAACCCTGATCGGATCTTGGACCTAGCGGCAGAGTATGGCTCCGACTCGCGGCGCCCCTGTGTCCAGGCTGCGCGCAGTGGGCAGGGGAGACGGACGGTTGTCCTAGAGTTGGCAGTCGAGGTCGACGAGCAGCAGCAAGAAGATCGCCGTCGCGTGAAGCGCTATGCTGCGGCGTCACAGAACTACATGCGAGAGATGCGCCGGCTGGATGATCTGCGCCTTCCACAAGCGCACGAGGCCCTCTGTCGTTTGGCGGAACGGGTGCTGCCAACTGAGATGGAGTGAGGTGTCGCGATGGAAATGCTCAGCGAGGATGATCTCAACCTCAAGGATATGACAGACGAGGAACTAGGGAAGGCTTGGGATCTCTGGTTCGACCTGGCACAAGCAACCAACGACCATGACCCGCCGTACACGCACGGAGTCTTCGTCAATCTGACCTGGGAGGACGTACGCGGGGAGACGGACGAAACTGAAAGCTAGGTCGTAGCCCCCAGCAACCCCGGCAACACCATCCCCGCGACGGTCACCAGCAGCCAGAAGATCAGGTTCAACACCAGTCCCGCCCGCGCCATCTGCGGGATGGTGATCCGGTCACTGCCATAGACGATGGCGTTGGGCGGTGTCGCGACGGGCAGCATGAAGGCACAGCTGGCGGCGAGCGTTGCTGGCACCAGCAGAGTCAAGGGGGCGATTCCGATTCCTACCGCGACGGAGCCGAGGATCGGTAGGAAGGCGGCGGCGGTGGCGGTATTGCTGGTCAACTCAGTAAGGAAGATGACCAGAATCACCACCAGCAACGTGAGTAGCAGCGGGGGCCAACCACCGACAGACTCGACGCCTCCGCCGATCCAGGTGGCGAGGCTGGTTTCTGGGGTGGGGTAGTTCTGGATCGCGGAGGCCAAGCTGAGGCCACCGCCGAAGAGCAGGAGTACCCCCCAAGGTAGGCGTTGGGCGGCTTGCCAGTCGAGCAATTTCTCCGGCGAGGCTCCGTCGGCTGGCGAGCTGCCGGACGGCACCAGGAAGAGCAGGATAGCGCTGAAGAGGGCGATACCGGGGTCCGAGAGGCCGGGCAGAATCGCGACCAGTTGTGGTCGGGTGATCCAGAGTGCAGCAGTGATGCCGAAGATCACCGCCACGCGCTTCTCGGCGGGGGGCATCGGGCCGAGATCGCGCAGTTGCTGGCGTACGACCTCGGTTCCCCCGGGGATGTCCTCGACTTGCAGAGGATAGATCCAGCGCACCAGGACCCACCAGATGATCGTCAGGCCCACGATGACCAGAGGCAGGCCCATCAGCATCCATTCGACGAAGCCGATCTCGACGCCGAAGGTCTGGAGCATGTAGGCGGCGAGCAGGGCGTTGGTGGGCGTACCGATCAAGGTACCGAGGCCGCCGACGCTGCAGCCGTAGGCGATGCCGAGCAGCACACAGAGGGTGAAGTGTGGGCTGCGATCGGGTTGTTGAGCATCGACGACGGCGCCGGTACGCCATTTCACCTGTCCATCCTCGATCAGATCCGCGATCGACAGGCCGATGGGGAGCATTAGCATGGCCGTGGCGGTATTGCTGATCCACATGCTGAGCAGCGCCGAGGAAAGGATCAACCCGGCAACGATGCGTGGCGGACGGGTACCGAGCGCGGTGATCAGGGTCAGCGCCAGGCGTCGATGCAGTTGCCACTTTTCGAGACCGAGGGCGAGCAGGAAGCCGCCAAGCAGCAGAAAGATCAATGGGTTGGCGTAGGGAGCCGCAGCGGCGCGAGCGTCGGTGACGCCGAGGAGGGGGAAGAGCAGCGGTGGTAGCAGAGCCGTGACGGGGATGGGCAATGCCTCGGTCATCCACCACACGGCCATCAGCAGCGCGACGGCGGCGGCACGCCAGGCCGCGGGGTCGAGACCGCTGGGAGCGGGCAGTGCGAGCAGCAGCAGAAAGAGGGCTGCGCCGGCGAGCAGACCGATCGGTAGCTTCTTGGTTGCAACATCGTGGGGCATCCCCGGTATTCTATGGCCTATGAGTACTCCTGGTTCGTCCGACCCCCTGCCTGACGTCACTGCCGGCATGACGCCGGATCTGGCACCAGATCTCGAGAAGCGCCTGGCGCGTCTGACGCCGGCACAGCGCGCTCTCTACCTCAAGCGCATGCAGCGCAAGAATCTGGACGCAGAGGCCCTGGCTCGGCGCAGTGCCGAGAGGGCGCGCGGCGCGGCGTCGGCCGGCTCTGAGCAGGCCGCGCTGGCGGCGACGCCGATCCCGCGGCGGGCGCGAGCGGAACCGGGTGTGGAAGCCGAAGGCTGGCCCCTGTCGCTCGACCAGGAGCGCATCTACTTCATTCACCACCTCAACCCGGACAGCCCGTTCTACAACATCATCGGCGCCGGCCGGTTTCGCGGTCGCCTGCGCCTCGATGTGTTGGAGCGGGCGATCAACGAGGTGGTGCGCCGGCACGAGACGCTGCGCACGCGCTTCGAGGTGCGCGGCGGGGCGCCGGTGCAGATCGTCGAGCCGCGGCTGCGGATGCGGATCCCGCTCATCGACCTGCGCGGCCTGAGCGCCAGCGACGCGCGTTCGACCGCCGACGTCTGGGTGTCCCGCTGCCTCGGTACCGCTTTCCGTCTCGACCGTCTGCCGCTCGGGCTGTCGGTCATGTTGCAGGTGGGGGACGAGGAATTCGTCTGGCCGATGGTCTACCACCACATCGTGGTCGACTGGGTGAGCTGGTCACTGTTCCAGCGCGAGATCGTGCTGCTGTACGAGTACTTTGCCAGGGTGGCTGCCGAGCAGGGCCCGTCTTCAGCCAGCGAGCTGTCACCGCTGCCCGAGCTGCCTATCCAGTACGCTGACTTCGCTGTCTGGCAGCGACGGCAACTCGATGCCGGTGTGTTGGCGTCGCAATTCGACTACTGGCGCGAGGCCCTGCGCGGGGCACCGGAAGAGACGACGTTGCCGCTCGACCATCCGCGTCCGCCGATGCAGCGGGGTGACGGTCGGCGCCGTTTTCGCGACCTGCCCGCCGAGGCGTCGCGGCGCTTTCGAGAGTTGATGCGGCACCAGGGGGTGACGCCGTTCATGGCCTTTCTGGCGCTGTTCAAGGTGCTAGTCCTGCGTCTCACCGGCCAGCGTCGCCTGATCCTCGGTTCGCCGACCACCGCGCGCAATCATCCCGACCTGGAGGCGCTGATCGGGTACTTGCTGTACCAGCTGCCTTTCTACACGGACCTTTCGGGCGATCCTGACTTCGAGGAGGTTCTGCGTCGTGTACGCACCTCGACGCTCGGTGCCTTCGACCACGGGGATACCCCGTTCTCCAAGCTGATTGAACTGGTCGACCCTGAGCGCGATCCACGGCGCACGCCGCTGACGCAACTGGTCTTGCTATTCCTCGATCCTGACGGCCTCAACACCCAGCTGGCAACGCCAGCGCTGCCGGGCGTCGAATCGCTGCCCTACGACTTCGACGGCGAGAGTTCGAAGTTCGACGCCACCTTTGTCGTCTGGGATCGTCCCGTCTATCACCTGTGGATCGAGTACGACAACGATCTCTTCGACGCCACCACCATCGACCGCTTCGCACGCCTCTTCGGCACGCTGCTGACCGGCGTCACCGACGATCCGCGCCGGCCGGTGCGTGAGCTGCCCTTGCTCGACGTCGTCGAGGTGCACCAGCTGGTGGTGGAGCGCAACGACGTACCGACCCCAGTGGAGTCAGGTACGGTGGAGTCAGGTACGGAAGAGCGGGTCAGGGCAGAGCCCCTGCCCGGCCTGTCCCTGCCCAGGCGCTTCGAGCTGTGGGCCGAGCGGCAGCCGGACGCTGTCGCCCTGCTGCACCGGCGCCACCACCTCAGCTACGGCGAGCTACTGCGCCGCTCGGCAGCGGTGGCGTCGCGCTTGCGGGTGCAGGGTGCCGGTGTCGAAACGCTCGTGGCACTGAGCTTCGCGCCGTCGGTCGAGTTGTTTATCGGTCAGGTGGGAATCCTGCGCAGCGGTGCGGCGTACGTGCCTGTGGATCCAGTGTATCCGGAGGAGCGGCGGCGGTATCTGGTCGCAGACAGCGGCGTCGAGGTGGTGGTGGATGCCGGGTGGATGGAGCAAGTGATGGGGATTGAGAAGCAAGTCGGAGCCGTGAATGCGGAGGCCACCACCCGCCCAGGGCACCCACATGGGGGTGCCCCTACCCAGAGTTCGGTTCCGGTTCCGGGTAGGGGCGGCCCCATGTGGCCGCCCTCCGAGATCCGTGGCGACAGTACCGCCTACGTTATCTACACCTCCGGCTCGACCGGCCAGCCCAAAGGCGTCGCGATGAGTCACCACGGCATCGCGCGCCTCTTCGACGCCACCGCCGGCTGGTTCGACTTCGGCCCTGGCGATGTCTGGGCGCTCTTTCACTCGTTCGCCTTCGACTTCTCGGTGTGGGAGATCTGGGGCGCGTTGGCCTGTGGTGGCCGCTTGGTGATCCTGTCGGAGGCGGATCGGCGGCAGCCGGCTCGCCTGGCGCGATGGTTGGCGGAGCAGCAGGTCACGGTGCTCAATCAGACGCCCTCGGCGTTTCGAGGATTGATTCCGGAGATTTGGCAGAATACCGGAGAGGATACGGTAGACAGCTCGCTTCGCGGCGTGATTTTCGGAGGTGAAGCTCTAGATCCGCAGATTCTGCGAGAGTGCGTGCGGCGTGACGCGACCGCCTTCGTCAACATGTACGGCATCACCGAGACTGCCGTGCACACCACCTACCGCCGGATCCGCGCCGCGGATACCGCGCGGTCCTCAAGCCGGATTGGTGTGCCGCTGCCCGACTTGCAGCTCTACGTGCTCGACCGCTGGGTCGGCCTGCTGCCGCTCGGCGTGCCGGGTGAGCTGGTGGTGGGCGGGGACGGCCTGGCGCGCGGCTATCTGCGCCGACCGTCGCTGACCGCGCAGCGCTTCATTCCGGACCCGTTCTCGCGGAGGAATTCCGGGCGGCGCCTGTACCGCAGCGGCGACCTGGCGCGCACCTGCGTCGACGGTGACTTGGAGTACCTCGGTCGCATCGATCACCAGGTGAAGGTGCGTGGCTACCGCATCGAGTTGGGCGAGGTCGAGGCGGCGCTCGACGGACATCCGTCGGTGCGCCGTGCTGTGGCCGAGGTGCGCAAGGGCGCGGCCGGTGACGGGGGCCGCTTGATCGCCTGGTTGCAGGTCGAGGGTGCTGGTGACGGCGCAGTCGACACCCCGAGCCTGGGCCAGCAGCTGGGGCAGTGGCTGGCCGAGCGCCTGCCCGAGCACCAGGTACCGTCCCTGCTGCTACCGGTCGACGAGCTCCCGCTCACCACCCACGGCAAAATCGACCGTCGTACCCTGGCGCGGCGTCCTTTGCCCGACGTCTCGACGGGCGCTGTCTACCGACCTCCGCTGACCGCGGTCGAGAGAACGCTGTGCGACATCTTCACCCAGGTTCTCGACGTACCGCGCGTCGGTCTGGACGATGGTTTCTTCGACCTCGGTGGCGACTCGCTGCTGAGCATTCGCGTCGTCGGCCTGGCGCGCGATGCCGGCGTGATGCTCGAACTCACTGACTTACTGCGGCACCCGACCGTCGGCGCGCTGGCTAGTTTTCTCGCTGCACGTGAAGAGGGGCCGAGCGACGATGTGGAGCAGTACGCAGCGACGCAGCCCTTCGCCCTGGTTGATGCCGAAGACCGCGCCCGGCTGCCCGCGGACGTCGAAGACGCGTATCCGCTGGCCCGGTTGCAGGCTGGCATGCTTTTCCACATGGCGCTCACCGACGACGAGCCGCCCTACCACAACCTCGACAGCTACCGCCTGCGCGGCCCCTTCGATCCTGACGCTTTCCGCCGTGCCGTCCTCTGCGTCGTGGCTCAGCAGCCGGCGCTGCGTACCTCCTTCGATCTCGAGCACTACCGCCAGCCCTTGCAGCTGGTGCACGAGGAAGTGGACCCGGACCACGCCTACCAGCTCATCGACCTGCGGCACCTGCCCGCAGCCGAGCGTGAGGCCACCGTCGACACTTTCCTGGAGCACCACCGCTCGCGTCCGCTGCCGCTCGACCAGCCACCGTTGGTGCGTTTCGTGGTGCACTGGTTGGAGCAGGAGGCGGACCGGAGTACTTTCGAGCTGAGCGTGATCGAAAATCACGCCATCTTCGACGGCTGGAGCCTGCACGTCACCCTGGACGATATCTTTGCCGAGGCGTTCACTTCGACGCCCACGGAGGCAGCCGCCAGTAAGCTATCGCCCGCGGAGCCATCGGCTGCGGCGGCCGTGACGTATCGAGATTTCGTCGTGCTCGAACGCGCGGCCGAGGCGTCCACGTCCAACCGCGCCTTCTGGCAGCGGATCGTCGAGGATGCACCGTTCCTCGAAGTCCCGCGCTGGCCGCTCCCGCCGCGCGGCGAAGACCAGCTGCGCGTGCCCAACGTCACCGTGCCGCTGTCGCCGACCGCCGCCGAGGCCCAGCAGGCCGCGTCGAAGGTGCTCGGCGTACCAGTCAAGAGCGTCGCCCTGGCCGCCTATCTGGCGGCGCTGGCGCTGTGGACGGGCAGCGACGATATCGTTACCAGCTTCACCGCCAACGGCCGCCCCGAGGTACCGGGTGGTGACCAGGTGCGCGGTCTCTTCCTCAACTCCTTGCCGCTGCGCCTGCACAAGCCACGCGCCGGCAGCTGGGCCGACCTGATCCGGCGCGCTCGCGACGCCGAACTCGAACTACTGCCGCACCGCCGTTACCCGCTGGCCACCCTGCTGCGCGAGCTCAACACGGATCGTTCCTCGGGACGCGCGATCGGACGCTCCGCGGGCAGCGGCGCTCAGACCCAGCTGTTCGAGGTTGCCTTCAACTTCGTCCATTTCCACGTCGTCGACGCCCTGCTCGACTCACGGCTGGAAGTGTTGGAGACCCGTATCCACGACGTCGACAGCACGACCCTCGTGTGCACGTCCGGCCGCCAGCCCGGCAGCGGCGAGCCCTACCTGCAGTTCGCTTGGGATGCCGACGAGGTCGGCCGCGCACAGGTGCGGCGTCTGGCCGAGTTGTTCGAGCGAGTCTATGAAGCGATGGCCGACCTGGAGCGGCCGGTGGCGTCGACGTCGGTGCTGAGCCGGGCGGAGCGGCACCAGATCGTGGTGGAGTGGAACGCGACCCCCGACCGTGAGCCATTCCTGGATCGGCACATGGACCTCCCCCTACCCAGATGGGAAAGCGACAGTCTGCACGCCCGCATCTTGCATTGGGTCCGGAACACCCCGGACGCCGTTGCCACGATCGAATCCACCGACGCGATCGACCAGGTGCTGACCTACGGTGAGTTGGGCCACCGCTCCGCCCGCCTGGCGTCGCACCTGCGCGCGCGCGGCCTGGCACCCGAGACCCGTGTCGGGATCTTCCTGGAGCGCAGCCTCGATGTTCCGGTCGCGCTGCTCGGTGTGCTGCGCGCAGGTGGGGCCTACCTGCCGCTCGATCCCACCTTTCCCGCCGAGCGTCTGGCCTGGCTGCTGGAAGACAGCGGCGCTCCGTTCGTGGTCACATCCGCCGAGCTTCGCTCGCGCTTGCCGCAAGCACCGGCGGAGGAGGCAGAGGTCGAGGTGGTCGTGCTGGACGAGGTCGAAGCCTTCGCGGATCCGGTCGCGGATCCCACGGCGGCGGCTCTCACAGTCGGCCTGAGCGATCCACGGCAACTGGTCTACGTCATCCACACCTCCGGCTCCACCGGCCGTCCCAAAGGTGTGTGCGCCCACCATGCCGGTGTGCTGGCGTTGCTCGATACCTACCGCACGCCGCTGATCGCTGCCGGAGCGCGTGCCAGTTGGTGGACGCGGCTAGTCTTCGACGTCTCCGTTTCCGAGATCTTTTTCCCCCTCACCAACGGCGTCGCGCTCGAGATTGCCCCGGAACGCCTGCGCGCTGACGCCTCCGGCTTCCTCGACTGGCAGGCCGAACGTCGGATCGATGGTGCCTACGTGCCCGCCTTCCACCTGGCGGAACTGGAGCGTCGCGCCCGCGAGCCGTCCGCCAGCAACCTGCCCCCGCTGGTGCACCTGGAAGTCGGCGTCGAACCGATCGCCGCCGAGCGGCTGCTCACCATCGCGCGCGGCCTGGCTCGGCGCAGTGGCGTCGAGATCGACCTGAACAACGGCTATGGCCCCACCGAAGTCACGGACTGCAGCCTCGCCAAGTTCGTGCGCCTCTGGCACTATCAGCATACGCCCCCCCTGCGCGGTCGCACCCCTATTGGTCGCAACCTGCTCGGCGGCCGCGTCTACCTTCTCGACGCTCGTGGTGATCTGGTGTTGCCTGGCGTTCCTGGAGAGATTCATCTCGGCGGTGCCGGCGTCACCCGTGGCTACCTCGATCGCCCGGCGCTCACCGCCGCTGCCTTCGTTCCCGATCCCTTCGCCGATGAACACGCTGCCGGGGGAGTGCAGGGCCGTCGACCCGGTGCCCGCATCTACCGCTCCGGCGACCTCGGCAGGTACGCGCCGGATGGCGATATCGAGTTCCTCGGTCGTCGCGACCACCAGTTCAAGATTCGCGGCTACCGTGTCGAGCCCGGAGAAGTCGAAGCTGTCGTCGAAGCCACCCCCGATGTCGAGGCCGCTGCCGTCATCGTCCACGATAGCGGCGCTTCCGTCGGCCTGCGCCTGGTGGCCTACATCGTTCCAGCCGTCGACCTGTTCGACGAAGCTGACGAGGACAAGTGGCTCAAAGACGTGCAGCGTCAACTCGGCCGTCAGCTGCCCGAATATATGGTGCCGTCCCTCTTCGTCTTGCTCGACGCTCTACCGCGCAATTCGAGCGGCAAGCTGAACCGTCAAGCCCTACCGTCGCCGGATGATGTCGGTCAGGTCGCCACCCAGTACGTGGCGCCGCGGACGGCCGTCGAAGACGTCCTGACGCGCATGTGGGGTGAGCTGCTGGGTGTCGAGAAGGTCGGCGTCGACGACGACTTTTTCGACCTCGGCGGCCATTCTCTGGTGGCCACCCAGCTGGTGTCGCGCATCCGCGATATCTTCGACCTGGACGTACCCCTGATCGAATTCTTCGAGCTGCGCACCGTCGCCGATCTCGCCGCCGCGCTGGTTTCGGCGGACGAGGATTCTGAGTACGCCGAGAAGGCCGCCCGCGCCTGGTTGCGGTTGCAGCAGCTGAGCCCGGCGGAGCGGGCCGCGCTGCTGGCGTCGAGGGAGTGAAGACGGAGGAGCTGCTAGAATCCAGACAGCAAGGAGGCGAGATGAGTACAGCAACGGCTCAGCAGTTTGTTGCCGATGACTCTGGGAATCGGGTGGGCGTCATCTTGGACATGGTCAGCTACTCGGCACTTGTCGAGGCGGCCGAGGAACTGGAGGCTATCCGAGCGTATGACGACGCCAAAGCCGCTGGCGATGAGATGATCCCGTTTGAGCAAGCTATACGAGAAATCGAGGAGCGGCGAGGCTAGTCTTTGTCCTACGATCTGCAGATCTTGCGGCGCAAAAGTCCCTGGAACGCCTCCCGTCCCCTCACTATCAGCGTGTTCGCGATGCGATTCGCTCTCTTGCGGATGAACCGAGACCACCCGGATGCCTGCGCCTCTCTGGCCGCTCGGGCTGGCGGTTACGAGTCGGACGATATCGAGTGGTGTATGACATCGAAGATACAATTCGAGTTGTTGCCGTCCTCGACGTAGGGCATCGAAAGGACATCTACAGGTAGCCTTAGTTCAGTGGCTCGCCGGGGCACTGAAGGAGAAAGCCATGAACACGCTTAGTTATGGATTCGAGACCACTCTGCCGGACGTCAGCTACGATGATGCCGTCCAGCGCGTCACGGCAGCTTTGCAGGAAGAAGGCTTCGGTGTGCTCACCGAGATCGACGTCAAGGCGACGCTGAAGAAAAAGATCGACGCCGACTTCCGCCGCTACCTGATCCTCGGTGCCTGCAACCCCCACCTCGCCCATCGCGCGTTGCAGGCGGAGTCGCAGCTAGGTTTGTTGCTGCCGTGCAACGTTGTCGTGCAGGAAGCCGACGGCGGTGGCAGTGTCGTGTCGATCGTGGATCCGAAGGCGATGTTCCAGATGGTCGAGAATCCAGCCTTGGGACCGGTTGCGGAAGAAGTCGCACAGAAGCTACGGCGCGTCTTGGCGGCGTTGGGCTGAACTCTGCGAAAGCGAGGTTGGCACCGTCTCCGTCAGGCAGTACAGGTAGCGCTCGCCGCGTAGAAAGAGATCGTGTCCGGAAAGCACGGCGGAGGCACTGAAGCCGTCGTCGAGGTGGTTGCGGGCCAGGGTCTCAGGCGTGTCGACATCGCTCAGTACGACCGTCGTTCCGTGCAGATCCGTGACATATACACGACCGGCAGCGGCGACCGGGGAGCCATAGACGTTACGGATGCCAGGCAACCGAAGCGGACCAGGCCGCTCGCGGCCATCACGGGCGTCGACGCGGGTGAGGACGCTCTGGTAGTGGTTGTGGAAGTACAGCACGCCGTCGATCAGGAGTGGCGACGGGATGTAGGGCGTACCTCGGTTGCGCTGCCAGGCCACATGGTCACTGCCCGTCAGGTCACCGCGGGCTCCGTCGAGGCGGAGGGCGAAGAAGATCTGGTGGTCGTAGCTGCTGCCGGCATACACGTAGCCGTCTGCCGCCACGGGGGACGCCACCACGTTGGCGGACAAGCCACCAGCTTGCCATAGCTCTTTGCCGTCATCGAGAGCGTAGCCGCGCAGCCGGTCGGTACCGGCGACGATGACTTGTGCCTGCCCCGCGTGCTCGACCACGATTGGCGTCGACCACGAGGTTCCCTGGTTGCGCGGGATACGCCAGCGCTCAGTACCTGTCTTGCGGTCCAGGGCGACCAGGAAAGAGGCCCCTTCGTGGTCCCAGACCAGCACCACCGTATCGCCGTGCAGCGCCGGTGAGCTACCCTCGCCGTGGCCGTGCTTCACTTGCATGTCGCCGAAATCTTTTTTCCACAGCAGCTTGCCGTCAAGATCGAGAGCGTAGAGGCCTTGAGAACCAAAGAAGGCGATCAACACTTCGCCGTCTGTGATCGGTGAGGCCGAGGCGTAGCTACCGGAGCGATGCATGCCCTGCCAGGGGATCTCGCTGCGCACCGTCGTCTGCCAGGCGATGTTCCCGGTGTGTCTGTCGACCGCCAGGACGACAAAGTCGTGCTTGTGACTCACCGCCGCGTTGTCGTGAGCTCCCGGCGCCTCGACGTTGACCGGTGCGAAGCCTTCTCCGGTCTCGATCGCGGTCGTCAAGAACAGGCGATCACCCCAGAGAACCGGCGTCGAGTGCCCTTTGCCTGGCAGCTCGACCTTCCAGCGAACGTTCTCCTGCTCGCTCCAGCGAATCGGCGGGTCCGCGTGGGGTGCTTCGCCGGTGGCCAGGGGGCCACGCCATTGAGGCCATTGGTGGACAGGGTCGAGGGTGGCTGTGGCTGGGTCCGCGAGTATCTCGTAGCCGACTGCCAGCAAGCAGAAGGAGATAGTGAGAACGGTCGGGAGTGTTTTCCAGGCTCTTGTCCTGGGATGTGTGAACATTGGAGCAGTGTAGCTCACGGTTCCAACAGGCAGCATGGGGGCTTTGCTAGAATCAGACCGTCAGGAGAATGAAGGTGCTTCTTCGGAGAAAGACGAGGCGAATGCGATGAACGACACAAGCTTACTCGATCGAATTACCGTGGATCCGCGGATTTTCAATGGCAAGCCGATCATTCGAGGTCGACGCCTCGCCGTTGAACATGTTCTGGGCATGCTGGCTGCGGGCGACTCGATCGAGACCTTGCTCGAAGGGTATCCCTGGTTGGAGCGGGAAGATGTCCTGGCCTGCCTAGTCTATGCACGCCGTCTCGTCGGTCACGAACGTGTCGAACCGGTGATGCTCGAAGCCAGCTGATGAAGGTTCTCTTGGACTCCTGCGTCTGGAGTCTGGCTAGGGTGGATCTAGAGGCAGCCGGGCATGCAGTCGACTGGGTAGGAGATTGGGATCAGGACCCGGGCGACGAGGAGATCCTGCGATGGGCGGCCCATCGAGGCTGGGTGATCGTTACTTTGGACAAAGACTTCGGGGAGCTTGCAGTCGTCCAGGGTCTGACGCGGCCTAGCATAGTCCGGCTCGTTGACATTCCTGCTCGACAGCAGGGGAAGCTGTGTGCGGAAATGCTGGGCCGATTTCTCGACGAGTTGAAAGCCGGCGTGCTGTTGACGGTGCAGCTGAGAAGAGTGCGGATTCGTAGACTCGATCCAAAGTGAACTCGGACACTCCCGAGGCTTACCCCAGTCCGTATTTCTTCAACTTCTCGTACAGCGTCCGCAACCCGATTCCCAGCGCCTTAGCCGCGGCCTTGCGATGCCCGCCGACGCGTGCCAGGGCGTGACGGATAGCGCTCTGTTCGAGGTCTTCGAGCGTTCGATCTTTCGCCGTCGCGGGGCCTGAAATGCCGCCGTGCGGTGGCGTGTCCGCGACCAGGTCGGCGATCGACTGGACGGTGGTAGGGGCGGCCGCGATTGCGGGCTTGGGGAAGGGGGGGAGCCCCGGTAGAGCGGAGAAGCAACCGACGTCGAGGACGTCACCGACGGTCAGGATGGCGGCGCGTTCGAGAGCGTTGTGGAGCTCACGGACGTTGCCCGGCCACTCGGCCGCTTGTAGGAAGCGCTCGGCGCTGGCGTCCAGTTGCAGGCCCGGCCGGTCCAGCTGTTTGCCGACATGGGTCAGCAAGGTGCGGGCTAGCGGCAAGATGTCTTCGCGACGCTCGCGCAGCGGTGGTAGGCGGATCGGGAAGACGGCGAGGCGGTGGTAGAGGTCTTCGCGAAAGCGGCCTTGCTGCATCAGCGCGGGCAAGTCCTGGTTGGTGGCGGTGATCCAGCGTACGTCGGCTTCGAGCGGCTGGTTGCCACCGACGCGTTCGAAGCGCCGCTCTTGCAGCACGCGCAGTAGCTTGGCTTGCAGCTCGGGCTTCAGTTCGCCGATCTCGTCGAGGAAGAAGGTGCCGCCGGCGGCTAGTTCCAGACGACCTTGTCGTCGATGGCTGGCGCCGGTGAAGGCGCCCTTTTCGTGACCGAAGAGTTCACTTTCGAGCAGCGTTTCAGACAGCGCGGCGGCGTTGACGGCGACGAAGGGGCCGTGGCGGCGCGGGCTGAGGCGGTGCAGGGTGCGGGCGGCGACTTCTTTGCCGGTGCCGCTCTCGCCCAGCAGCAGCACCGTGGCGCCGGTTGGTGCGACCTTCTCGATGGCTTCGACGACCGGACGCATGGCGGTGGCACCGTAGCTCAACGGCGGTTCGTCGTTGGTGCGGGCTGTCTCGGAGTGGACCTGCTTGCCGGCACGTCGGGTAAGGCGTTCGGCGGCGCGCTGGGCAGCTCGCTGCGCCAACTGCCGCACCTCGGCGGGACCGCTGAGCGGCTTTTGCAGGTAGTCCAGCGCGCCCAGCTTCATCGCCTCGACCGCCCCCTCGACGCTGCTGTAGGCGGTCAGCACGATGACTTCCATCTCGGGGTGCTCGGTGCGTGCCTTGCGCACCAGGTCCATGCCGCTGAGGCCGGGCATGCGCAGGTCGGTGAGCAGCAGGTGGAAGCGGTGTCCGGCGAGAGAACGGTCGAGCAGGGCGGCTGCTTGATCGCCGGTGGTGGCCTGCAGTACGTCGTGGCCGTCGAGTTCTAGCGACTCGGCGAGGAAGCTGCGGATGCCTTCTTCGTCATCGGCGACCAGGATGCGGGCCATGGATCTCCTTGCCGAGGTTTGTCGTGCGGGTACTTCCCGTCACGGGACCTCAGGTGGACGGTAGGCGCAGCGTGAAGACGGCGCCACCGTCGGGGTGGTTGGACGCCTCGATTGTACCTCCGTGCAGGTCGACGATCTGGCGTGCCACCGCCAGGCCGAGGCCGGTGCCTTGCAGTCGACCGGTGTGGAAGGGCTCGAAGAGGGTCTCGATGCCCTGCGCTGGTAACCCGCGGCCGGTGTCGCGCACGGTGTAGACGAGGTGGTCGTCGTCGACGCTGATCGACGCCTGCACCAGTGGCGCACTGCCGTCGTCAGGGTCGATCGGCACCAGGCCGGCGGCGGAACTCTCCAGTCTCGCTTCCTTGACCGCCTGGGCACCGTTGCGCAGCAGGTTGACCAGCGCGAGCTGCAGCAAGCCGGCATCCAGCGACCAACTGGCCGGCGACCGCTCGACGTCGATGACGAAGAGTGCCGTTCCGGGTAGTGCGGTGTCGACCTGCTCGGCGGCGAGGCGTAGGACGCTTGCGGGGTCGGCGTCTGTGCGCTCGATTTTCTTGGAACGCACGAAGGCCAGTAGATCTTGGATCAGGCGCTCCAGGCGCAGAGTCTCGCGCACCACGCGGTCGGCCTTCTTGCCCTCGCGGCTGTCCACCGGCAACGCCTCGGCAAGCAGCTGGGCGTGGCCCTTTATCGACGCCAGCGGATTGCGGATCTCGTGTGCCAGCACCGCCGCCATCTCGCCTAGTGCGGCCAGTCGGCGGTCGCGTTCGAGGTGCTCTTCAAGGCGCTCGGCGCGGTGGCTGAGGCGATGGAAGAGGAGTGCACCGAGGATCAGGATCAGGACAGCGGCGGCGTCGAGGACTTGGCGAACGCCGGCGTGATTGGAGATGAGCGTCGCGATCAGGATGGCCGCCATCGCCAATGGTAAGAGCGTGAGCGCCCAGCGGACCCGGCGCAGGGGTCCGAGGGCGCTCACCTTGGAGGCATCACCGGCTCTGGTGTCGTTGAGGTTCATGCCGGCGACATTCTACGGTGTCGACATTCTACGGTGTCGACGTGGAGGGCTGGTCAGTTACCTGGTCCTGGTCCTGGGTTGGGCCCTGGCCCTGGATTGGGACCTGGGCCTGGACCTGGATTGGGACCACCGCCCGGTCCGTTGCCGTCCGGAGGCGGTAGACGCCAGACGTTGGCTGGTAGTTCGTCACCGATACTGGTGTTACGGCGGAGGATGCGCGCCAGACTCTGAGTCTCGATCGTCTCGAGGATGTTGGGCGGCAGGTACGCCTGGTACCAGAAGCGGTCGCCGTCACGCAGACGGCGGAACTGGTCGCGCAGTACGCGGTGGAAGGTCTCGCCGACCATGGCACCTTGGACATGCGGCTCGGCCAAGCCCCCGACCCAGGCGTCGATGTCGTCGACGCTGTCGTAGACCGCCGCCAGGTTGGTCTGGACGCTTTGTGACGGGTTGACGTCCGAGAAGTCGCGGGCTCGCGGCAGACCGTAGGCTTCGCGCAGGTCGTTGTAGCTGGCCAGCCCGTGGTCGCGGCCGCGCTGGATGTTGAGCGCCGCCAGATCGAGACCGCCGGAGCCGGGCGGGCCGAAGAGGAAGTTGCGCACCTCGTCGATCACCAGGCCGTCGACCTCTTGCGCCTGTTGCACGCAAAGACCGCGCAGCACGGACTCGATGCCTTCATCTTGCAGGTGCTGTGGGTTGAAGAAAGCCTCGACCAGGGACAAGTGCCCGGCCGGGATCTCGTTGCCTTCGGCGTCCAGGCGCTGCAACTGGTTGGACAGCATGCTGTGGCCGAAGCGGTAGGCGGCGGTGGCGAACTCGTTGCTGATGCCGGGGTTCACGTTGGGGGCGTAGCCGCGGTAGGGTGGCAGGGCGTCCCCGCCGAGCAGCAGGGGCACGAACTCCTTGTAGGTGATGGCCTGGATCTCGGCGGTCACGATGGCGCGAGCGCGCTGGTAGATGGTGTTGCCGGTGGCGGTGGGGAAGGCCTCGCGCATCCGGGCAGCCCAGAAGTTGTGCTCGCGAACGAACAGGGTGTGCATGGCGGTCAGCCCGACCTGTTCGTTGGCGCGGAAGTCGCCGGCCAGGAAGAAGGAGGCGTCGTCGGTCGGGGCGTTGGGCAGGCCATCGGTGTTGAATGGCAGCAGGCGACCCTGGCTGAGCTTCAGGCGGCCGGTGCCGTCGAGGGTGCGCAGGGCACGTGCCCGTTCCGGGTCCGAGCCGTAGACGTTGGAGGCGTCGACGAAGGCGGTGATCTCGTTGACTTGCTGGCGCACGCCGTTGAGCTCGACGTAGAGCGAGCGCTGCAGCGGGATGGTTGCCTCACCGGTGCCAAAGGGGTCGAACCAGGCATCGCCCAGCGGTACCTCGACCGGGAAGTCCTCAGCCGGATCGACCACCGGCACCAGATCGATGTCGTGGTCGAGGAACTGGCCCCACTGCCAGAACATGTCGGTCAGGCGTCGGCGGTTGACGCGTGGTTCGAGCTGCTCGGCGCAGGCGTTGCTGATGGCGCGTGCGCTGGCGCGATCGGCGCCCGCGGGTTCACCGGTACCATCGGCGTAGTTGGCCGGTGCGCTGCGCCGCAGGGTGATGTCGGTGCTGCCCCAGCGCGGGTGCTCGGCGTTGTTGCCGCGGCCGTCGATGCTGCGGTACTCGAAGGGGTAGCGGGCTGCCTCGGCGGCGGGGGCCGTCTCACCCGGAGGCGGTGGGGTCTGGGTGCCGTCGCCGCCCTCGGGCTGGCTTGCTGGGTCTGGCGTCCGCGAGCGATTGGGCTGATTCGGAGTGCGGTCCTGCATCTGCGTTCCGGCCGGTGTGGTCTCCTGAGCGAAGCCGTCCGGGGCGTAAGCCAGGCTGAGCAGCAGCAGTGCCGCGGCGCAAGCCGTAACCAGTAACAGGTGGGTGAGGAATTTGAAGCGCATGTCGGATCTCCTTTCCGTCATCGATTTCAACGCGCTGGATGCGCGGTACGAGGAGGGTCTAGAGCAACCGCTGTGCCAGCTCTCTTGTTCTGCTGTAAGTCATTTATTCGAAGATATTTAGATTTTCTCTCGTGGTGCAAGGGTTGGGCGTGGTCGAGTGCGGTCTGCGGCCCGAGTGCGGAATCCGCAGTCTGGACAGTGCAGGATTCGCACTTCTGTTCTTGGCTGAGTAACAGGGTGAGCAACTCTGATCACGCTTCATCGTATAGGTGTCCAGAGTCTCCTCTTGTCTCGGAAATCGCCGTCGATGCTGGACGGCTCGTCAAGGAGTGGAAGCGAACCCATGGACCAGCCCAGGGCGCCCGCAGGGCTCTCTCTCATCGACTGCGACGTCCACAACTACCCCAGCACGGTCGACGAGCTGCTGCCATTCCTGCCGGCACGCTGGCGGGCCTACGTCGAGCAGAGCGGTTTTACCGAGCCGTGGATCTCGTCGTACCCCAAGATGTTCAAGGCGGCCGCCCGCCGCGACGCCTGGCCGCCGAGTGGCAAGAATCCCGAGGGCGACGAGCCGTACGCCCGCCAGCGCCTGCTCGACGAGTGGTCGGTCGACTACGGCGTGCTCAATCCGCTGTACGTGGTCGGCAACGTACACAATCTCGATTTCGCCAGCGCCCTGATGCGTGCGGTCAACGACTGGACCGTCGCCGAGTGGCTCGACGCCGATCCGCGCTGGCGCGCGTCGATCCTGGTCAACGAGCAGGATCCCGCCGCTTCCGCCGAGGAGATTCGCCGCTGCGCCCGCGATCCACGCTTTGTCCAGGTGCTGCTGCTCGTGCGCTCGCACGCCCCCTTCGGTCGCCGTCAATTCCACCCTCTCTTCGCCGCTGCCCGCGACGCCGGCTTGCCGATCGGCATCCACTTCGGCGGTAGCGGTGCTCCGATCACGGCTTGCGGCTGGCCGTCCTACTACCTGGAAGACCACACGGGCATGGCGCAAGCGTTCCAGACACAGGTCATCAGTCTGGTGTGCGAGGGGGTCTTCGAGCACTTCCCGGGTACCCAGGTGGCGCTGGTCGAAGGTGGTTTCGCCTGGCTGCCGTCGCTGATGTGGCGGCTGGACAAGAATTACAAGGGGCTGCGCGCCGAGGTTCCGTGGCTGAAGAAGCTGCCCAGCGAGTACATCCTCGATGGCTTCCGCGCCACCACGCAGCCGATGGAAGAACCGCCGAACCCCAAGCACCTCTTGGATCTGTTCGACATGATCGGTCGCGACGACTTCCTGATGTTCGCCACCGACTACCCTCATTGGGATTTCGACTCTCCTCGCGATGCTCTGCCGCCGATCCTCGATGGTGAGCTGAAGCGTCGCATTCTGGTCGACAACGCCTGGAGCTTCTATGACTTCGAGCGTACTTGAACCGCCCGTGGAAACGTCGAGACAGCAGCCGGCCCAGCGTGGGCTGGTGGATGTCGGTGCCGTCAGCGACTTCGTGTCGGGGCAGCCGACGCGCGTCGAGGGAGGCGGCCGTGCCCTGGTGGTGGTGCGCAGGGGCGACGAGTTCTTTGCCCTGCGCGACATCTGTCCCCACCAGCGTGCACGTCTTTCCGCCGGGACGGTGAGTGGGACGTCGCTGCCGTGCCGGGTTGGCGAGACGGTACCCTGGGGGCGCGAAGGTGAGATTGTCAGCTGCCCCTGGCACGGCTGGGAGTTCGACCTGCGCACCGGCCGCAGCCT
This sequence comes from uncultured bacterium, assembly GCA_965368975.1. Classification (GTDB taxonomy): domain Bacteria; phylum Acidobacteriota; class Thermoanaerobaculia; order Multivoradales; family JAHZIX01; genus CBDUPA01. The sequence goes on from CBDUPA010000007.1 coordinate 86,821, forward strand.
GGCCGACCCACACCGCGTCCGCGTGCGCTGCTATCCTGTCCGCGTTTCCGATGGTCGCGTCTGGGTCGACGTGCGAACGCGTTCCGTTCGGCCTGTGTCTCCAACGTCAGACTTCTGTCCTACCGCTTGTTCCCCTCCTTCTTCTCCGGCATAGTCTTCAATAGACGTTGTCACAGCATGCGCTGAAAGGCTCTCTCTGAATCCGTTCCCGGTGTCCGTGTCGAACTGCACTGACGTCCGGGCTCGAATGGATTCTGGGCCTGGCTTCGACCGAGGAAGGACGCTCCCTAGACATGAGAATCGCGATCATTGGCACGGGGATCTCCGGCATGGTGGCGGCGTATCTGCTGCACCGTGAGCATGAGATCACCGTCTTCGAGGCCAACGACTACATCGGTGGGCACACAGATACCCACGAGATCGATGTCGAGGGGCGGACATACAACGTCGACACCGGGTTCATCGTCTGCAACGACCGCACCTACCCGGCCTTTCTGTGCCTGATGGAACATCTCGGTGTCGAGCTACAGGCGACCGAAATGAGCTTCAGTGTGCGCTGTGACCGGACCGGGTTGGAGTACAACGGGCACAATCTCGACACCCTCTTCGCGCAGCGTTCCAACCTGCTCAAGCCCGGTTTCTACCGTATGCTGGCGGACATCCTGCGCTTCAATCGCGACGCGCAGCGGCGTCTCGAAGACGGCACGCTGCCGGCGACGCTGGGCGAGCTGGCGGCGGAGGGACGTTACGGCGAGCGGCTGTGGCAGCATTACCTGGTGCCGATGGGCGCGGCGATCTGGTCGTCGAGCTTGGCGCGGATGCGGGAATTTCCGGCACCGTTATTCGTCCGCTTTCTGCGCAACCACGGCCTGCTGCAGATCCTCGACCGACCGTGCTGGCGGGTGGTGAAGGGCGGTTCGGCGCGCTACGTGGACAAGCTGACGGCGGAGTTTCGCCACCGCATCCGCCTGAACACACCGATCGAGGCAGTGCAGCGTGACCCCCGCACCGTGCGCAACGGCATCACGGTGGTGCCCCGGCAGGGCGACTCAGAGCACTTCGACCGTGTGGTGCTGGCCGTTCACAGCGACCAGGCACTGGCGCTGCTCGGCGACGGTGCCGACGGGCGGGAACGCGAAGTGCTCGGCGCCTTCGCGTACCAGCCCAACGAGGCCGTGCTACACACCGACACGCGGCTATTGCCGCGACGGCGGCGCGCCTGGGCGAGCTGGAACTACCATCTCACCGCAGGTGATGCGGCCGAGGATCGAGCCCGCTCCGCGACGCTGACCTACAACATGAACATCCTGCAGGGGCTCGACGCGCCGGAGACCTTCTGCGTCACGCTCAACGAGAGGGACGCGATCGATCCATCCAAGGTGCTCGAGCGTCTGCAGTACGCGCATCCGGTCTACACGCCCGAAGCCGCTGCGGCGCAGCTGCGCCACGACGAGCTCAACGGTCCCAACCATACCTACTTCTGCGGTGCCTACTGGGCCAACGGCTTCCACGAGGACGGCGTGCAGAGCGCGCTGCGGGTAGGGCGCTGCTTCGGCATCACGCTGGAGCGTGCGCTGCGCGGACGGCTGGTGACAGTGCAGTCGCTGCTCGACGTGGGGGACGAGTTACGGGGCGTCGCCTGATGCAAGCCAGTGCCCTCTACGAAGGCTGGGTACGGCACCGGCGCGTGGCGCCCAAGGAGCACGCGTTTCGTTACAAGCTGTTCCTGCTCTACCTCGACCTCGATGAGCTGGAGCTGCACGGCGACGCACTCTTCGATGGCCATCCTCTGTGGTCGACACGGCCCGGAGCAGGGTTCTGGAAGCTGGCACGCTACAGGCGCTCGGACTATCTGGGTGATCCGGCCGTGCCGCTCAAGCAGGCGGTTCTCGACTTGGTCGAGGCGCGCAGCGGGGAGCGGCCGGACGGGGCGGTGCGCATGTTGAGTCACGTGCGCAACTTCGGCTACGTCTTCAACCCGGTGACCTTCTACTACTGCTACGCCGCCGCGAGTGAGGAGGTGCGGGACGCAGGCCACGAACCCCTGCGTGCGATCGTGGCCGAGATTCACAACACGCCCTGGGGCGAGCGTTACAGCTACGTCCTGCATGCAGATGTGCCCGAGGTCGAAGCTGAGGTCGAGGCCGAAGGAGAGGCCAACGGAGAGCCACGTGAGCCCCGCACGCTGGGCTTCCTCCACGATAAGGCCTTCCACGTCTCACCCTTCATGGACATGGACCAGGACTACCGCTGGCGCTTCACGCCGCCGGACGAAGCCCTGGTCGTGCACATCGAGAACATGCGCTTCGGCGCCGCCGAGCGGCACTTCGACGTCACCCTCAGCCTGCGCCGCCTACCGCTCAGCCGTCGCGCCCTGACCGGCGTCCTGCTGCGCTACCCGCTCATGACCGCCAAGGTGACGGTGGCGATCTACTGGCAGGCGCTACGGCTTGTACTCAAGCGCTTGCCGTTCTACCCCCACCCGAGAAAGCGGCCGATCGCCGCCGACAATCTGAAGAAAGAAGGAGCGTCCTCGTGAGTCGGAGCCCTTACGGTCCGCGCAAAGAGTCTGCCCTGACGGAAGACCTGCCCGCCCTGTTGCCGCAATCGCGCCAGCACGAGCAGCTACGTGGCGCCTGGCTCAACCAGTTGGCCCGGCGTCTGCTGGTACCGCGCCTGGAGAGCATCCGTGATGGCCAGCTGACACTGATCGACAGTGACCAGCGCTGGACCGTTGGTGAGTGCACCCAACCCAGCGACTCGATGGAGGCGGGTTTGGCGGCGCAAGTCCACGTTCACGATCCGCGGTTCTACGGCGCGGTGGCCTTCGGTGGTGCGGTGGGGGCGGGAGAAGCGTACATCCATGGTTGGTGGAGCGCCGACGACTTGGTGGCCGTGGTGCGCTTGCTGGCGCGCAACCGCGAAGCGCTGGATGGCATGGAGCGCGGTACCGCTCGCCTGACGCAGCCGCTGCGCAAGCTCTTCCACTTCCTGCACCGCAACACGCGTGCCGGTAGCCGTCGTAACATCGCCGCGCACTACGACCTGGGAAACGACTTCTACCGCCTGTTCCTGGATCCGACGCTGATGTACTCGTGCGCGCTGTTCGCAGAGGAGGCGCCCGCCGAGGACCAGCCCGCCGATCCCGATGCGGTGCTCCACCAGGCGTCCCTCGCCAAGCTCGATCTGATCTGTCGCAAACTGGAGCTGCAGCCGAACGACGAGGTGGTCGAGATCGGTACCGGCTGGGGCGGTTTCGCCGTCCATGCCGCTGAACACTACGGCTGCCGTGTCACGACGACCACCATCTCCGCCGAGCAGTACGACTATGCCGTCGAGCGCGTGCGCCGAGCCGGTCTGGAAGAGCGAGTGACGGTGATCCGCGAGGACTACCGCGACCTCGTCGAGCGGCTGGGTGTGCGTCGCCAGGAGGGCGGCCGCTTCGACAAGCTGGTGTCGATCGAGATGATCGAGGCGGTCGGTCACAACTACCTGGACGCGTACTTCGCCACTGTCAGCACGCTGCTGAAGCCGGACGGCATGGCGCTGATCCAGGCGATCACCATGGCCGACGACCAGTACGAGCGCTACCGTCACGGCGTCGACTTCATCCAGCGCTACATCTTCCCAGGCAGCCTGCTGCCCTCGGTGGCGTCGATGAGTGCCAGCCTGGCGCGTACCAGTGACCTGCGCCTCTTCCACCTGCACGACATCACGCCGCACTACGCGCTCACTCTGCACCACTGGCGCCGCCGCTTCTTCGCCCGTCTCGACGCGGTGCAGGCGCTGGGCTTTTCCGAGGACTTCTGCCGCATGTGGGACTACTACCTGTGCTATTGCGAGGGCGCCTTCGCCGAGCGCGTGATCGGCGACGTGCAGCTGCTGCTCACCAAGCCGCGCTGCCGACGCGCCCCGATCGGCACCGACCTGACGTCGCGGGAGCCGAACTGATGGTCGCCAGCGGCTTCGTCGCCGGTCTGATCGAGCTGATCGAGCGTGGCTGGCTGCCGGACCCGCTGGTGCGTGCCGGCATCCGCGGACTGCTGCGCGGACGGCTGCGCAAGCTGGAGCTGGGCGACGTCGAAGCCGAGCGGCAGGCACTGGCCGGGATCGTCGATGAGCTGCGCGAGAGTCCGATCGCGGTCGAGACCGACGCCGCCAACGAGCAGCACTACGAGGTCCCGCCGGCCTTCTTCGAACGTGTGCTCGGACCGCACCTGAAGTACAGCGGGTGCCTGTTCGAATCAGGCGTCGCTGACCTGGGGCAGGCCGAGGCCGCCATGCTGCGCTTGACCTGCCAGCGCGCGGGTCTCGAGGACGGGCAACGCATTCTCGAACTCGGCTGTGGCTGGGGTTCCCTGACACTGTGGATGGCCGAGCACTATCCCGGCAGCCAGATCACCGCGGTCTCCAACTCGTCAGGGCAGCGCAAGTTCATCGAAGCGCGTGCCGCCAAGCGCGGCCTCGACAACGTGCAGGTGGTGACGGCCGACGTCAACCACTTCGATCCTCCCAGCACCAGCCGTCCGTTCGATCGCGTGGTCAGCGTCGAGATGTTCGAACACATGCGGAACTACCAGACGCTGCTGTCGCGCATCACGGGTTGGTTGAAGCCGGGCGGCAAGCTCTTCGTCCACATCTTCTGCCACCGTGAGCATGCCTACTATTTCGAGACCGAGGGTGCCAGCAACTGGATGGGTCGCTACTTCTTCACCGGCGGCATCATGCCCTCCGACGATCTCTTGCTCTACTTCCAGCGCGACCTGTCGATCGAACGGCACTGGCGGGTCAACGGCCGCCACTACGAGGCGACCTCCAACGCCTGGCTCGCCAACCTCGACGCCCACCGCGGCGAGATCCGGCAGCTGTTCGCGGATGTCTACGGTGAGGCCGACGCCGACCGCTGGGTCGTCCGCTGGAGGCTCTTCTTCCTGGCTTGTGCGGAACTGTTCGGCTATCGAGAGGGCGAAGAGTGGTGGGTGAGCCACTATCTCTTTGTCAAGTAGGGTTTCTCGTCAAGTAGGTGTTTCTTTCGCCGAGGATGTGGGCGCTGAGATAAGCTCTGCGGCATGCCGCAGCTAGACAACGACCACGCTTCCGACCTTCGAACCCCCGATATTCGAACCTTGGTGCGCCGCCTGGACAAGCCGCCGGCCGATTGGCAGCGTCGCGATCTGGTGCGCTTGTGCCTGGACGAAGATATCCGGGTGGTCAACTTTCGCTTCCCGTCGCTGGACGGCAAGCTGCGCGAGCTGCGCCTGCCGGTCAACAATGCGGCCTACCTGGATCGCATCCTGGCGGCGGGTGAGCGGGTCGACGGTTCGAGCTTGTTTCCCGGGTTGTTCGCCACCGGTGAGAGCGATCTCTACGCCGTGCCGGTGTATCGCTGGGCCTTCCTCAACCCCTTCGCCGAAGACGAGCTCGACATCGTGTGTCGCTTCGCCGACCGCAACGGTGAACCGGCGGCGCAGACGCCCGACACGCTGCTCGCGCACGCCTGTAGCAGCTTGCAGCAAGACGTGGGCGTGGAGTTGCGGGCTCTGGCCGAGCTGGAGTTCTACCTCGTCCTCGACCGTCCGGACGATCGCTTCACGGCGCGCAGCCAACGCAACTACCAGCAGAGTGCGCCCTACGTGCACGGCCGCGAGATCGTCGACGACATGCTGCGTTCGCTGTCGGAGATCTGCGGTGCCGTCAAGTACGGGCACAGCGAAGTAGGCGTCATTGATCGCCTGGGCTCTGAAGAAGCAGAGCTGGAGGGGCGGCGGGTGGAGCAGTACGAGTTGGAGTTCGACTTGCTGCCCATGACCGATCTGGGTTGCTGGTTGACCGTTGCGCGCTGGCTGGTGCGAGCCCTGGCGGCACAGCATGGTGCCTCGGTGACCTTCGTGCCCAAGCTCGACGAAGGCATGGCCGGCAACGGTATGCATTTGCACCTGGCGACCTATCGCGGAGGTGTCAACACGATCCGAGGTGCCGACGGGGAGCTGTCGTCCGACGCGCTGCGCATGATCGGTGGCTTGCTGCGGCGAGCGGGCGTCCTCACCGCTTTCGGCAACACTGTGGCGGCCAGCTACCTGCGCCTGGTGCCCGGGCAGGAAGCGCCGACGCACCTGTCTTGGGGCGAGCGAGATCGCTCCAGTCTACTGCGGGTGCCCCTGAGTTTCGATACTCCCGAGCGCCTGGACAAGCTATTCAACCCTCTCGAGACGGCCCCGTATCCGGCGAACTTGGCGCGCCCGACGGTGGAGCTGCGTAGCCCCGACGGCAGTGCCCTGCCTCTGCCCTTGCTGGCGGCGGTGACCACCGTGGTGGCAGACGCCCTGGCAGACCCGGTGGCCGAAGAGCTTGCGCGCCGTCTGCGGGTACGGCCGGGAGAGGCCGCGACGGGCGTGCCCGCTGAAGACGTGCCTGCGCTCCCGGTGTCCGCCGTCGAGGCGGCCGAGCTGTTGCAGGCCGATCGCGCGTACTTCGAGCAGCGCGGTTTCGAGCCACGGTTGCTCGATGCGCTGTTGGCCAAGCTGAGAGCCGAAGGCGACGGTGACCTGGAGGAACGCTTGCGGCGACTGCCGGCGGCCGACCGTCTGCGGGCCAGCCGCCGGGCGATGCACAAAGACATTCACAAGCACTAGCGGCGCGAGGGGCTACATCCCCAGCACTACATTCCTAGCACTGCGCGCACGCGCCGTTCGAGCGCGCCGGTCTCGATCTCCTCGAGTTCGTAGTGCACGTCGACGATCGGCTTGTTGGCGGTCAGCACTCGGCTGAGGTCGATCGGCGTGCCGGCGACGATGACATCGGCCGGGGTCGCGTTGAGCGTTTCCTGCAGCTCACGCATCTGCGTCTCGCCGTAGCCCATGGCGGGCAGGATGCGGCTGGCGTTGGGGTACTTGGCGTAGGTGTCGCGGATCGAGCCGACCGCGTACGGCCGCGCGTCGACCATCGCTGCGGCACCGGCGCGCTCGGCGGCGATCCAGCCGGCGCCGTACTCCATGCCGCCATGGGTCAGTGTCGGTCCATCCTCGACCACCAGCACACGCTTGCCGCGCAACAAGGCTTCGTCGACGGTGATCTTCGAGCGGCACTGCAGCACCTCGGCTGCCGGATTGTGCCGCCGGCAGGCGTCGATCACCAGGCGCACGTTGCCAGGGTCGGCGGTACCGACCTTGTTGACCAGCAGGACATCGGCCATCAGCAGGTTGCTCTCGCCGGGGAAGTACGTCGTCTCGTGGCCCGGGCGGTGCGGGTCGATGAGCGTGATGTGCAGGTCTGGGCGGTAGAACGGGGTGTCGTTGTTGCCGCCGTCCCACAAGATCACCTCGGCTTCTTTCTCGGCGGCCGCCAGGATCTCCCCGTAGTCGACGCCGGCGTAGACCACGAAGCCGTGGTCGATGTACGGCTCGTATTCCTCGCGCTCTTCAATCGTGCACTCGTGGCGATCCAGGTCGTCGTAACTGGCGAAGCGCTGGCAAACCTGGCGTGCCAGGTCGCCGTAGGGCATCGGATGTCGTATGGCGACTGCTTTCTTGCCCAGGCGCTGCAGCATGGCGGTGAGGTAGCGCGTGGTTTGTGACTTGCCGACGCCCGTGCGCACGGCGGTGACGGCGATCACCGGTTTGCTCGAGGCCAGCATCGTGTGGCGCGCCGAGGCGAGGCAGAAATGCGCGCCCCAGGCGGTCACCCGGCTGGCCATATGCATGACGTCGAGATGCGCGATATCCGAGTACGAGAACCACGCCTCACGAACACCTTGCTCGCGGATCAGCGTTTCCAGCTCGCTCTCGGCCTGAATCGGGATCCCCTCAGGGTAGTGAGGTCCGGCCAAGGCGGCGGGGTAGCGGCGTCCCTCGATATCCGGGATCTGGGCCGCGGTGAACGCGATCACTTCGCGACTGGCATCGTCGCGGAACAAGCAGTTGAAGTTGTGGAAGTCGCGTCCAGCGGCGCCCAGAATCACGGTGCGGATCCGGTCCGAAGCAGTGGCCATGGTGTCCTCCTCGTTGTAGGCGGAAGTCAGCGTCCCTTCCAGGTTACGATGGCCATTGCCCGAGAACATCCACCGCCGAGGTGTGGGCCAACTACCCGTTTGTACGGTTTCTGGACACAGAAAGAGCCCACCTGGTGACCGCCGCTGCGGCACCTGGGTGGGCTCGACTTCTCGGCTGAAGCCGTGCGGAGTGTTAGTCCGCCAAGGCTGGAATGCGTAGCACCTGGCCCGGGTAGATCTTGTCCGGGTCGCTCAGCATCGGCTTGTTGGCCTCGAAGATCACCGGATACTTCATGGCGTTGCCGTAGTGCTTCTTGGCGATCGCGGACAGTGTGTCGCCGCGCTCGACGGTGTGGAACACGGCCTCGGGCTGGCTGTCGTCGACCTCCAGCTGGTCGTCGACCTGCGAAATGCCGTTGTGGTTCCCGACCACCAGGATCACCTTCTCGCGGGTTTCCTGGTTCGGCGCGGTGCCGCGGACGGTGGCCACCTCACCGAGAACGGTGATTTCCAAGCCCTCGACCTCCAGGCCGAGATCCGCGACCGCCTTGGTCAGGCGAGCAGCGGCCTGGCGGCCCCGCGTTTCCTGGAAGCGGCGCAGCACTTCCTCGTCGTTCGTGCCGGCTGGTGGTGGCTCGGGTTCCTTCTCCCCGCCACCGAAGATCGCGGATCCTGCGTTGCGTACGAAATCGAATAGACCCATGGTGTGAGTCTCCTTTCTTGCTGAGTGGGAAGGGATGCCTCGGGGCCGACTAGGAGGGCCTCGGGGTGATCCTGGGAAGTACTTCGGAGTCGAGATAGACCCGGTGACCGGCTTGAGATGCCGGTGCGGATCTGCCTTGAAATCTTATCAGCGGCGGCCGCCGAGCAGGCTGCCCAGCAGGCCGGCACCCATCTGGGCGACGTCGTCCATCACGTTGCCGTCTCCGTCCTTGTCGAGGAACTGGCCGAGCATGCCGCCCAGGCCGCCGCCGCCCATCTGCTCGACGCGCTGACGGTCGTTCTGCAGCATGTCGTTGAGACCGTTGGCGTCCAAGTTGCTGCCCTGGCGACTCTTGGCCAAGGCGCCCATGACGATCGGCGCCAGCATGGTCAGGAGTTGGCCGATCTGGCCGGCACCCAGGCCGGATGCCTTGCCCAGGCTGTTCTCCGCCTGTGCCTGTCGTCCGCCCAGGATATGGCCGAGGATACCGGCACCGTTACCCTGGCCCAGCGGGTTGCCGCCCAGGAAGCCGGCGACATCGTCGAGGATGCTGCCGTCGTGGTCGCGATCGAGAGCGCCGAGTAGCGACTGGGCGCCGTTCGACTTCTGTGTATTCTGGGATAGCGCACCGAGCAGCATCGGCAACGCGCCGGAAACAGCCGACGCGGTGGACTTCTTGTCGGCACCGATTTGATTGCTGAGTTGACTGAGGACGGTGTCGTCACCTAGTTGTTGGGTGAGGAGGTCAAGAACGGACATGGATGGTTTCTCCGTTTCTACAGTGCGGGTTGGGGAGCAAGGACACGTGCCGAAAGGCGGCGAGAGTCGTCACCGGTCAGGATCTGTAATTCCCCGCGTGGGCGTGTGTTCGCTGGGGGGGTAGGGCTAGAAGAAAGGTAAAGGATGAGGACAGTTTATCCGTCGTCCAGGAGTGGGTCAATGCCTCTTTGGTGGTCTGCTTGTTCGGTCCCTGGCTGGTCGTCTGGCTGGTCGCTCGGCTCGGGGTCGTGTGGATTTACCCGTGAAGGACTCTCGACCCATAGCTGATGGCGTTCTGCTCGGGTCAGCGACGAGAGAGCGTCGAGTTGCCGGGTAGGAGCTTCCAGGGCCGCCGTCAACAGGGCCGGGAAGCGCTGCGCCAAGCGCTGCACCGTGAGACGGTCGAAAACGGCGGCGCGGTATTCGAAGTGTCCCTGGTAGCGTGTGCCTGGAGCGTTCCGCGTCGTGTCCGCCATGGGCAGAATGGAGAGCGTCAGGTCGAACTTGGCCAGACTCTCCGGCTGCTGCCCGTCGACTGCGCTGTCGACCGTGATCGGCGTCACCTCGAGCCCTTGCAGGCGTGGTGGACGCAGGCCGAGATTCTGCAGCGCGAACATGACCCGGAACAGCGGTGGAGGAGTGCCGTTCGTGGGAGTCTGAGCCGCGGCGGCGCAAGCCTCGATGAGCCGCGGGAAAGGAACATCCTGGTACCGCTGGGCTTCCAGTGCACGCTGGCGTACGTGTTCGGCTAGCTGCAGGAACGTCGGACGCTGTGTCGACGCGGTGCCGTCGCTGTGCAGACGGCCGATCTCGGCGCGCAGTAGCTGCACGTGGACGAAGAAGCCAATCAGGTCCGCGACCTCTGGGCGATCACGTCCGGCAGCAGGTATGCCGACGGTCAGGTCGTGCGCCACCGGTCGCGCTTGCCGGTGTAGGAAGGCGAGGAAGGCCGAGAGAAGCAGCATGAACGGGGTGACGCCGAGCGTGCGACCAAGGTGGCGCAGTTGGGCGTCGAGATCGGCAGGCAGGTCGATGGCGACGCTGCCGCCGCGCAGGTCATTGGCGTTGGCCGGGCTCGGGGGACGATCGTAGGGTAGGGACGGTGGTGGTGCTGGTCCGTCGTGGTCGAGCAAGCGCCGACGCCAGAACTCCAGGTTGGCGTCGAGCACTGTGCCGCCGCGCTGTGTCTGCTGCCAGCGGGCATAGTCGGCGTAGCGGATCGGCAGCGGTGCCGCTGACGGTGTCTCGAGCTCCCTGGCGAGGATGGGCAGGGATGCACCGTCGGCCACGGCGTGGTGCAGGACGACCAGCAGCACGTGTGTGTCGACGGCACGCCGCAGCAGGTGCACGCGCAGCAGTGGCCCGCGCTCGAGATCGAAGCCGCGGCGGGCCTCACGGTGCAGCAGGCGGCGCTGTTCTTCTTCGCTGTCGTGAGCATCGAGGCGCTGGAGGTCGAACAGCGGGAGTGCGACGTGGCCTGGGGCCGGATGAATGGTCTGCACGGGGCGCCGTACCTCTGGTTCGCTGATTTCGCCGTGCAACGTCGTGCGCAGAGGTTCGTGACGGCGTACCAGCGCGCACCAGGTGTCATGTAACTGCCGTAGGTCGAGCCCGCCGCGCAAGTGCAGCGCCTGTGGAATGTTGTAGTAGGCGTCCACGCGTCGCTGCGTCGGCGTGAGGCGACGGAAGCGGGCCCAGGCACGTTCCTGGGCGAAGCTCAGCGGTGCGACGTCGACGACCCGTCGGCCATCGGGGAGCACGCCAGGCTGTCGCGGCGTGGCGGTCACGGGGGAGAGTGCCGTGCCGGTCGCCGATTCGGTTGCCAGCTCGTGCACTCGCTGCGTCAAGGCGGAGATGGTCGGGTTCTCGAACAGTGCCGCCAGCGGTAGTTCGACGCCGAAAGCTTCGCGCACGCGCCGGATCAGGTCGGCCGCCAGCAGCGAGTGCCCGCCGAGGGCGAAGAGGTCGGCGTCGGTGTGGATCACGTCGGTGTGGATCGGAGCGTCGAGGTCGAGCAGGTCGGCCCACAGCGTCGCCATCAGCTCGACGTCGGGGGCGAGCGCCGTAGGCAGGTTGGTCGCCGCTTCAGGACTGCGATCGGCGCCGGCTCGTGACGGCCGGGACAGGTCCGCGAGGGCGCGACGGTCGAGCTTGCCACCGGCTGTCAAGGGTAGGGTGTCGAGGACGCGGATCGTCGAGGGCACCATGTAGGCGGGCAAGCGTCGCCGGAGCTGCTCTCGCAGCGTGCCGGGCGCCAGAATGCTCGGCCCGCTCACCCAGGCCACCAGGAGGTCGCTGTGCACCTCGACCGCCGCCTGGGCGACGCCGTCGAGGTCCGTCAAGGCCGCTTCGATCTCGGCCGGCTCGATGCGCAGACCGCGCAGCTTGACCTGGCGGTCGAGGCGGCTGAGAAACTCGAGGGCACCATCGCCGCGGCGGCGTACCCAATCGCCGCTGCGGTACATGCGTGCACCTGGCCTCGACGGCCAGGCGTGGGGCAGAAAGGCGTCGGCGGTCAGGGCGGGTTGGCGGTGGTAGCCACGGGCGAGACCGCCATCCCCCGGGAGACCGTCGCCCGGGCGAGAGCCATCGAGATAGAGCTGCCCGGGATGACCCGCTGCCACCGGTTCGAACCACGGATCGAGCACCAGGGCACCGCTGCCGCCCAGCGCGTATCCGATGGGCACCGTGGGAGCGTCAGCCGGGACTGTGGTGACGCGCTGCCAGGTGCTGAACGTCGTGTTCTCGGTCGGGCCGTAGACGTGCAGCAGCGTTCGCGGTGTGTCATCCGCCAGCAGCCGTCGAACGATGGTTGCATCCACCGCCTCGCCGCCGAAGAGCAGCAGGCGCAGGTGGCGAAGAGCCCCAGAGGACAGGGTATCGCTTCGAATCGTGCTGTTGAGCAGGGCCGTGGTGAGGAAGAGCACGTCGACCGCCTGGCGCCGCAGGTGGCTCGCCAGGCGCGGTGGGTCGAGGACGATCTCCTTGGGCACCAGCGCCAGGCGTGCACCGGCCAGCAACGCGCCCCACATCTCGTAGGTGGCGGCGTCGAAGGTGGCGCTGGCCGCCTGCGCGACGGTGTCGCCGGGGTGGATCGCCAGTGCCGGCGTTGCGTCGACCAGGCGCAGCACCGCTCCGTGGGGTACGGCGACAGCCTTCGGGGTGCCGGTGGAGCCGGAGGTGGCGATGAGGTAGGCGAGTCGCGAGGTGGACCACGAGGGTGTTGGTGCTGAGTGCGGCGAGTCGGGGGGCTGGGTGAGCTGAACTGGGGGAGGGGGATGCGCCCCGTTCTGCGCCACCACCTCTTGCTTGCGGCTCTCGGGCCACTCCGGGTCGACCGGCAGGTACGCTGCGCCCGTGCGCAGCACCGCCAGCAGCTCGACAATCAACTCCGTCGAGCGCTCGACCGTGACGGCGACGATCGTTTCGGGTCCTTCGACCTCTCGGGCCATCTCTGCCGCGCGCCTCCCGGATCGTCGTGCCAGCTCGCCGTAGGAGAGCGCGCGCCGACCCTCGACGACCGCGACCGCTTCTGGCTGCTGCAGTGCTATGCGCAGGAAGCGACCGCTGATGTCCTCACTGTCCTGACTGTCCTCTGATCGTGCGACCGCCCTGCTCGGTTGCACGGGCGTTGACCATTCCACCAACACCTGGTGCCGCTGGCCCGCGTCCAGCAAGGGCAAGGTCGTCACCGCGCGTTCCGGCTGCGCCGCGAAGCCGGCGAGGAGCCGTCCAAGTTGTCGTAGCAAGCGTAGGGCCGTGGTGGCGTCGAAGCGATCACGACGGTACTCGAGGTCGAGGCGCAAGGACCCTGCGGGTAGCTCTTGTCCTGAAAGCACTAGGTCCGCCTTGGCGCCCGGCAGCACGTGGGCCGCCTGAGTGGAGGCCGCCCACGGCTGGATCTCGAGTCCCGGTAGGGCGCGGACCGTCGCCGTGGGCGTGTTTTGCAGCGTCAGCAGCACCTGGAACAGCGGGGACGCGTCGTACCGACGTTCGGCCGCGATCTCGCGTGACACCAAGTCCTGCACCAGCAGGTCCAGCGGCACGTCGCCGTGCGCATGGGCGTCCAGCAGGGCGCGGCGCACGCGCGCCAGCAGCGTCTCGACGGATGCGTCCAGCAGGTCGACGCGCAGCACCAGCGTGTCGACGAACAGGCCGATGAGGCGCTCCAGCTCCGGCCGTGGACGCCCGCCGACGGCCATGCCGAGGCTGACGTCCCGGCGATCGCTGCCGTTGGTGCCGTGCCAGAGATCCGCGGCGCGGGCGAGCAGCGTTTGCCAGGCGGCAGCCAGGACGACGAAAAGGGTGGCACTGTGTGCGCGCGCCAGGCGGTGCAGCGCCGTGACCTCGGCGGGTGACAGCGTCAGCCTGGCCAGGGCAGCCGTCGCGGTCTCACTCTGCTCCCGCGGCGGCCGATCCCAGGGTAGGCGCAGCCGCGCCGGCAAGGGCGTCAGTTGATGCCGCCACCAGTCGAGTCCACGGGCGGGACGTTTGCCACTCCAGCGCTGTCGTTGCCAGGCCGCGAAGTCCGCGTACTGGACCGTGGGTCGCGGCAGGGTCTCACCGGCATACGCCGCCGTCAGCTCGCGCGCCAGGATCTCCAGCGACCAGCCGTCTCCGGCAATGTGGTGCAGAACCAGCACGAGCGCGTGCTCGTCGGGTGCCTGGCGCAGCAGCAGGGCGCGCCAGGGGACCTCGCGGGTCAAGTCGAACGGCCGGCGTATAGCGCCTGTGACGGTGCGTGCGACGAACTGGCCCAAATCTCTCGGCGCAAGTTGCAGGTCGACCAGGGGCAGCGGTACGAGCACCCCTTCGAGCACGTGTGCCACCGGTTCCCCGTCGACCTCGTGGAAGATCGTGCGCAGCGCTGCCTGACGGTGGGCCACCTTGGTCAACGCTCGACGCAAGCGCCGCGCATCCAGCTGTCCGTGCAGGCGCAGTGCCACGGGTAGGTGATAGGCCGCGTCGTCCGGACGGCGTCGATGCAGTAGCCACAAGCGTCGCTGCGCGAACGAGACGGCGCCATCGTCCCCGGCCAGGCCCGCGCGTAGCACGAGGCCGTCGTCGTGCCGGTGAACAACTTCTTCTGCGTACAATCCGGCCTGCACGCGCTCGGCCAGCGTCGCCGGCGTCGGAGCCTCGAACAGGGCCGCCAGCGGCAGCTCGACGCCGCACACTTCGTGGACGCGCGCCAGCAGGCGTACTGCCGACAACGAGTGTCCACCGAGGCGAAAGAAGTCGCTCGCGTCGTGGACGGCGCCCGGCTCTGTATCCAGCACCTCCGCCCACAGGCCACACAGCAGGCTCGGCAAGAGCGCGACGTCACGGGTTCCGGTCGCAGCGGTCAGCGGCGATGCGACGGCGTCGACGTCGGCGGTGGATGCCCCGCCCACGGCGGGCGGCAACGCATCGCGGCGCAGCTTACCGCTGGTCGTCACGGGCAGCGCGTCGAGCACGCTCAGCGCGCGCGGACACAGGTAGTCCGGTAGCCGCTGGCGCAGAGAAGCTTGCAGGGCTTCGATCCATGGGCCTGCGTCCGCGGGGGGCACGAAGGGCACCACGTAGGCCGCCAGGTACGTGTCCGCCGACGTTGCACCGCGTCGCGCGACGACCGCTGCCTGGTGCACCTCCGGATGTGACGCCAGCACTGCCTCGACCTCTCCCGGCTCGACGCGGAAGCCACGAATCTTGACCTGGCGGTCGAGGCGACCCAGGAAGTCGAAGCGTCCGTCCGCCAGCTGTCGTACCAGGTCGCCCGTGAGGTAGACGCGCCCGCTGGAGGAGTGCTGGTCTGGGTGTCCAGCAGGAGTGCGCCAGGGATCTGGACGGAAGCGCTCGGCCGTGCGTGCGGGCTGGCCCAGGTAACCGCGAGCGAGAGCCGAGCCTGCGATCCACAACTCGCCCGGCACCCCCAAGGGCTGCAGGCCAGCGTGGGCGTCGACGACCCGCAGGACAGCGCCGTCGACCGGCCGGCCAATCGGCGGCAGCCCTGGCCACTGTGACGGATCGCTACGCAGCCGTTCGACGCTGACCACGTGCGTCTCCGAAGGGCCATAGTGATTCTCCAGCAGTGCCGTCTCGGCCAGACCCGCGAACAAGGCCCGTAGCGGCGCCTCGACACGCAGCTGCTCGCCCGCCGTGATGACTTCACCTAGCGCTCGCGGCTGCAAGTCGGGACGTTGCCGCGCGGTGCGTGCCAGCGCGTCGAGGGCAACGAAAGGCAGGAACCAGCGCTCGACCGCCTGCCGCCGGCACAGCTCCAGCACCCGCACCGGTTCCCGCCGTTGCGCCTCGGACAGCAGCACCAGCGTGCCGCCCGCGCCCCAAGTCGTGAACGCCTCGTGCAGGGCCGCGTCGAAGCCGAGAGCGCTGAAGGCGAGCGTGCGTGGACGGGGCAGCGGAGAGCGGTCGATATGCCAGCGGAAGAGGTTGACCAGCGCCTGGTGGGGCAGGGCAACGCCCTTGGGCGTGCCGGTCGAGCCGGAGGTGTAGGTGATGTAGGCGAGCGCTCCTACAGCAGAGGCGGAATCCGATCTGGGTAGGGGCGACCCGATGCGGTCGCCTTGCGGCGTAGCCACATCTAGTTGCTCGTCTCTGGCCTGCTCCAGCATCCATATCCGCCGCTCATCCGGCAACGCTGGATCGATCGGCATGTACCCTCCACCGACACGCAGGACGGCCAGCATCGCTGCCACCTGGCTGAGCCCGCGCTCCAGCTCCACCGCCACGACAGTCTCGACACCGTACCCCTCGGCGGTCAGCTCTTGCGCACGCCGAGCGCTCAGGCGCTCCAGCTCGCCGTAGCTCAGGTGCCGGCGTCCGAACACTGCCGCGACGGCGTCCGGCCAGCGGGCGGCGGTCTGCAGGAAGATGTCGTGGAGGAAGAGGGGGGGGCCGTCAGCGTTGCGCTCTCTGCCCGCGCGAGCCTCGCCGCTCCACTCGTGCAGCAACTGCTGGCGCTGTGCGGCGGACAGCAGTTCCAGCTGCCCCAGCGGTCTCTCGGGTGCAGCGACGGCGGCGCGCAGAAGGCGCAGCAGGTGCGACACCCAGCGCCGGCCGGTGCTGGGGTCGTAGAGGTCGAGAGCGACTTCCAGCGCACCTCGCAGGCGGTCGGGTTCGTCGTCGAGGTCGAGCAGCAAGTCGAACTTGGCCGTGCCGGGGTCGAGACGCAGCGACGTCAGTTCGAGCTGGTCTTCGCGCCGCGCGCCCGTGGCCGACCCCATTGGGATGGAGGGCGGCGGTGCGTTCTGCAGCACGAACATCACCTGGAACAGCGGATTGCGGCTCAGGTCGCGCTCCGGCTGCAGCTCCCGCACCAGCTCTTCGAACGGCAGATCCTGGTGCGCGAAGGCGCCGTGCGCGACCTCGCGGCTGTGGTCCAGCAGGGCGGAGAACGAAGCGTCACGGTCGAGTCGCAGCCGTAGCGCCACGGTGTTGGCGAAAAAGCCGACCAAGTTCTCGAGTTCAGCGCGGCCGCGATTGGCGACGGGGGAGCCGATGGTGATCGTCGAGTTCGATCCCGTACGGGCCCCAAGTCGGTCGAGCAGCGCCGCGAAGCCCGCCAGCAGCACCATGAAGCGCGTGGCCCGGTGCCGGCGTGCTAGCTCGTCCAGTTGGTTTCTGAGCGTCGCCGGTAGCTCGATCGGTACCCGTACGCCGCGTGCACTCAGCCGTGGCGGGCGCGGACGGTCGATCGGTAGATCGAGCGGTACCTCGCGTGCACCGTCCGCGGGGCGCAGCTGCTGTCGCCAGTAGTCCAGCTGCTTGCGCACCATCTCATTGTCGTGCCCGCCGCTCAGCTGCTGGCGTTGCCAGGCCGCGAAGTCCCCGTACTGCAAGGCTGGCTCAGGAAGAGACGAGACCGCAGAGGCGCGCACGAACTCGCTGTACGCCACCGCCAGCTCACGAACGACGATGCCGTTGGACCAGGCATCGGTGATGATGTGGTGGAAGGTGAGCAGCAACACGTGGTCACGCGCGGCCAGGCGCACCAGCCGGGCGCGCAGCAGAGGCCCGTGCTCGATGTCGAACGCTTTCTGCGCCTCCCGTCGTGCTAGTCGCAACATCTCCGTCCAGGGGGCGCCAATCTCACCTTCGACCAGCGGCCTCACGTCGACCAGCGGCAGGGGCACGTTCGTCTCCACCCAAGCCGCTAACCGGACGCGCTGCACCGGTTCGCCGCCATCGAGAGGAAAGCACGTGCGCAAAACCTCGTGGCGCAGCACCACCGCACGCAATGCCGCCGCCAGCGCTCGCGGCCGTAGCGAGCCCGTCAAGCGCACCGCTCCCGGTACGTTGTAGAAGGGGCTCTCCGGCGCCAGGCGTTGCAGTACCCACATGCGCTGCTGCGCGAACGAGAGCGGCGCTGGTCCGGCGTCCGCGGGGCGTCGAGGAATCGACGCCGAAGCCGTCGCCTCGACCCCCTTCTTGCGCAGCAAGCGCTGCATCAAGGCACGCTGCTGAGGGCTCAACGCCCCTTTCGAACCCTCGCTCACGGGAGAGTGAGTCTAGCAGGCGTTGGAGGCTGGGAGGGTCTCCCTCGGCGAAAGCCGAGAGCTTAGGGGTGAGGCCGTTGGCCGAGGGGACCTGGCGAAGGTTCCCTAGCTGACGAAGAATGCACGCTAGAAAACTGGAAGCGAGCTGACAGGTTTCTAGTGTGCGTTGTGCCAGATTCCCGAGCGCACCGTCATCCACAGAATTTTCACATCTAGGAACAGCGACCAGTTCTGGATGTAGTACAGATCGTACTGGATGCGCTTCTTGAGCGACGTGTTGCCGCGCCAGCCGTGCACTTGCGCCCAGCCGGTGATGCCGGCCTTGACGCGATGCCGCATCATGTACTGCGGGATCTTGTGCTTGAACTCCTGCACGAACGCCGGGCGCTCCGGGCGGGGTCCGACGATCGACATATCGCCCTTGAGCACGTTCCACAGCTGCGGCAGCTCATCGATCGACCACTCGCGCAAGAACGTGCCGAGACGCGTGCGCCGCGGGTCGCCCTTGACCGCCCACACCGGGCCGGTCGTCGACTCGGCGTCGATCCGCATCGAGCGGAACTTGTAGATCATGAAGCTCTTGCCATCCAGGCCCATGCGCTCTTGCTTGTAGAACACCGGTCCACGGTCCTCACGCCAGATCAGGAAGGCGAGCACCGGCAAGAACGGTGATAGGCCGAGAATGGCGGCCGCCGACAACGCCACGTCCATGGCGCGCTTCATCAGGCTGTACCAGCCTTGCAGCGGCACCTGCGACAGGTTGATCACCGGCGTGCCGTCGAGATTCTCGATCGCCGCGTTGAGCGTCGCGTATTGCAGGACGTCGGGCACGATGCGCACGTCGACACACTCGCGGCTCACGCGTTCGATGATACGCAGCATCTTCCGGTGCGCTTCCAGCGGCAGTGCGATGAACACCTGGTCGATCGGCTGCTCGTCCAGCACTCGATCGATCTCCTTGAGACTGCCGAGCACCGGTACGCCATGGAAACGCGCCTGGGACTTGCCAGGATCGTCGTCGACGAAGCCGATCACTTCGAAGCCGTATTCCTGGTGGTTGAGGATCTTCTGCGTCACTTCCTGGCCCAACTGGCCAGCGCCGACGACCAAGATCCGCTCGACACCCTCACCGCGGCTTCGCCGGCGGCGCAGCAGGGCACGCACGAAGAGGCGCGCGAGGGCGATCAAGAGCAGGTTCATGACCGCGAAGATGACCAGGAAGGCGCGGCTGAAGGTGACGTACTCGAGGCTGTCCGGGCCCACCGTCGGCCGGTACCAACCGGTGAACGCGAGCAACATCAGGTTGGCCAGCACCACTGCCGACACGATGCCGAGCATTTCGTCCACCCGGCCGCGCGTGCGTCGGTTCTGGTAGAGGCCGTGGAAGTAGAAGACCAGCGGCCAAACCACGACCAGGAACGGCAACAGCATCAGGTACGGGCCGATGCTCGGGACGGCTCGCGTGACGGGAATGATCTGCAGGTCGAAGCGTAGCGTCCAGGCGGCGAAAAACGCGGCCACGGTGGCGAGCAGGTCGGCAATGAGATAGAGAGAGAAGGTCTTCCGATGGCTTTGATGGATCACGAAGCGGACCTCTTCCAGGCGGCAGACTCCTGGTCGTTTTGCTCGGTAGCACAGCCCGAGCTACAGGTTCTGAGCGCGCGACAAACCTTCGGAAATGGATGACCAAATGAGACGACGAAAGCGAGGAGCGGAGAAGTCCTCCGCGCGAGAACGAAGGTTCAAGATATTGAACTGGATTTCGCCGAGTTTGTCAATTGCTGCCCTCAGCGCTGCTTCGTGAGCCATCGCGTCTACTTCCGTCGCAGCCGTGCCGACGTCGTTCCTTGCCGCCTCCGGCGGCGGCTCGTAGAGCACACCGTGGACTCCGGATTTGACGATGTCCAGGACCCCGCCGCGTCCGCGTGCCACCACCGGCGTGCCGCAGGCCAGCGCCTCCACGGGGGCGATCCCGAAGTCCTCGACCCCCGGCTGCAGCAGGCAGCGCGCGCCCTGGTACAAGCGCCGCAGGTCGTCCCCATCGACGCGCCCCAGGAACCGCGTGTTCGACCCCGCCAGCCGCCGCAGCCGTGCCTCTTCCGGCCCGGTGCCGACGATGCGTAGCGGCACCCCCAAGCTCTCGCACGCGCGGATCGCCACGTCGAGCCGCTTGTAGGGTGCCAGCGCCGCGACGATGAGGCAGTAGCTGTTCGCCGCGTCAGGATCTTCCGAGGGTTGGAAGAAGTCCACGTCCACCGGCGGATGCACCACCTCGGCTTCACGCCGGTAGTAACGGCGCACCCGCTCGGCGACGAAACGCGAGTTCGCCAGGTACAGATCCACCCGTCGACTCGACGTCACGTCCCACGCCCGCAGCGCGCTCAAGATCAGCGCCCGCACCCGTGCCACCAGGCCCGTGCGGCGCGGAAAGTACTGCCGTTCCTGATCCCAGGCGTAGCGCATCGGCGTATGGATGTAGCAGGCGTGGAACGATCCGGGGGGCGACAAGACGCCCTTGGCCACGCAGTGGCTGGAGCTGACCACC
Organism: uncultured bacterium; assembly: GCA_965368975.1. GTDB lineage: Bacteria > Acidobacteriota > Thermoanaerobaculia > Multivoradales > JAHZIX01 > CBDUPA01. The sequence goes on from CBDUPA010000007.1 coordinate 107,310, forward strand.
AGGTCGTGCCCGTCCTGGTCGGGCCCGACCAGATCGAGATCCTCGGCGGCGGCCGGATAGAAGGGGAGGTAGTGCCGGTACCAGCGCCGCAGTCCCGGTGCCTTTTGCAGGAAACTCGTGTGGATCGAGTGACGTTCGAGCGTCTCGCTGACGCTGCCCGGGAAATGGAAGAGCGTGTAGATCGGTGCCGTCGGGAAGAGCACCGCCAGCTCTTCCAACACCTTCTCGCCGCCGCGCATCCCGGTCAGCCAGTCGTGCACCAGCGCCGGTCGTTGGACACCTGCGGCTGCGAGTCGAGCGAGCGCGTCCGAGTTGGAGTCAGCTGGGGGGGTATCGTTCTTCAAGGTCGAGGTATTTCAAGAGTGCCGAGAATGGTTCGAAATTTTGGACGTCCGAATTCAGATTTCCGGATTCGGGCCGAGGCTCTCGTCTTCCGGGGCCGTGCTCAGGAGCGCTTTCCCACGCTCGTGATTTCGCGCGCTCGTGCGCCCCCCGGCGGCCAGTGCAGCGCCTCGATCTTGCCCGGCGTCTTGCCGCGGAGCGCACTCATGTACGTCCGGAGCGTGCGCTCCGCCGTCTTCTCCCAGCGGAACTCGTCCGCGCGCCGCAAGCCCATCTCCGCCAGCGACTCCCGGTGCTCCGCATCCGCCATACCCTGCGCGATCGCCTGCGCGATGCCCTGCACGTCGAGCGGATCAACCAGATGCCCATACCCCTTCGCCATCTCCTTCAGCGCCGACGTATTCGACGTGATCACCGGCACCCCCGACGCCATCGCCTCGATCACCGGCAGCCCGAAGCCCTCGTACAGCGTCGGGTAGAGGAACATCGTCGCCCCCTGGTACACCGCCGGCAGCGCCTCCTGCGCCACGTGCCCCAGGAGCTGCACCTTGTCCCCCACGCCCAGCTGCTCCGCGTGGCGCTTGATCCGCGCCTCCGCGTTGCCCCGGTCGCCCACGCACACCAGCGGCGCGTCGAAGCTGTGGATCTGCCGTGCTCGCGCATACGCTCGCAGCACGTTGTCGAGGTTCTTGTGCGGCTTCGGGTTGCCCACGAAGAGCAAGTACGGCGGCTTGATTCCCAGATTGCGCTGCCAGCGTGCCAGCTGCTCGTGCGTCAACCGCTCGCGGAAGCTATCGTCGACGCCGTTGTACACCACCTGGATCTTGCGTCCGGTGACGTCGAAGTACTTCATCAGGTCTTGCTTGGTCGTCTGCGACACCGCGATGATCCGATCACCGCGCGTCAGGGACCGCTTGATCATCGTGCGCGCGTACAGGAACGCCATGCGGCTGGGCAGGAACTGCGGATACAGCAAGTGGATGATGTCGTGGATCGTCACCACCACCCGCGACACGTTCACTAGCGGCAACACATAGTGCGTCGCGTGGTAGAGATCCAGCCGCATTCGATACTGCTTCCACGCCAGCTTCACCAACTCCCGCGCCGAATACACCGGCGCCTTCTCCGTCACCACTCGGAAGTTCTCCGGCAGACCCGCAAACGCGTCCTTCCGCTGCGGCCCAGCGAACAGCACGTACTGGTTTTCCTCGTCGATCTTCGCCAGTCCATGGACGAGGTGCCGGATGTACGTCCCAATGCCGAAGTCGTGGACCTTGCGAGCGTCGATGCCGATGGTGTAGGTCAAGGGATCTCCCGGGGGTGGGGGTGCGCGGTGGTTGTGTCAGGTGGATTGTATGACGAAGCGGGGTGTGCTGCGCCCGTAATCATTGGGTGGACTAGAATCATGTCTCTCACCCTGAGAATGATATCTATGAGGCAGCAATCGTGTTTCCTCGATGGCAACGGTCCGAATTATGACGTCATGGGATGTTTCGGACAGTGTTCTCAAGTTCCCTATGAAAATGGTGTCAGGAGGTTTAAGTGATGGAGCTGCAGATGGCGATTGAAAAATTCATGCATGGCTACTTTTCGACTTGCAGTAGGAGTGACAAGACAATTCGGGCCTATTCAGTCGATTTGCGACAGTTCATGGAGTTTCGTAATCCAACTACTGTACTGGAGGGTATTTGCTCTGGGGATCTAGAAGACTGGGCCTCCAGCCTGAAAGCAGAAGGATATTCTCCTGCATCTATCCGGAGGAAGTTTGCTACGGTTAGGGTATTCTTCAGGTACTGGTTCCGAAAGAGGCAGCTCACAACCTCGCCATGTGTGGGCATTCGTTTAGATTTGGGGCGAAGAGTGAAGCTGCCGTCAGCTGTTTCCTATGAGTTTCTCTGCGATCTACTAGGCGTTGCCCGAGCTAGCGTCGTCGACACTGAGCTGGAGCACCACTCTGGTAGGAGACTGTTCTTGGCAAAAAGAGATCTGTTGATAGTTGAGATTCTGGTAGCAACAGGTATTCGGATTGGTGAGTTAGCCAACATTTTGGTGGGGGATGTATCGACCCGAGACTTCTCTATAATTATCAATGGAAAAGGAGGACGGCAGCGAAAGGCGCTGTTGGTTAGAGCGCATTCCCGGGCGGCATTGTTAGACTATTTGAGCTCAATAGATATGAACTCTGCAGGCCCGCTTTTCCTGAACCACCGAGGTGACGCACTTTCTTCTCAAGGAGCTGCTCAAGTTGTGACTCGCTTGTCCAGTCGATTGGGAGCAGGGAAGAGGATCACTCCTCATGTGATAAGGCACTCAATTGCGACGATTTTGCTGAGTCGGGGGGCGGATGTGCGAGTGATTCAGGTTTTTCTTGGGCACTCTTCAATTTTAACTACAGAAAAGTATCTGCATGTGAGTACAGGAGAGCTAGCCAAGCAGCTGGCGAAATATCAGCCAGAGTTTCCAGTGGATACGACACCGATAACTAGAAATTATCAACTCTGGAGTGTGTCGAGCCATGGATGTAGAGACAGAACTGGGACTGCAGCGAATAGTGTTGATTGCCGACTGTGTTGAAGTTGAGCCTGACCAGACTTCAAGTTTCTCGTCAGCCCTAGATCAGACAAGGTTGAGCGAGAATCTTGAGCTAAAGGAGGGATTGGAGGAACTTGGCGCGGATGTCATCGTAATCGAGGACCCAGGAGATTTTGCGCTCGCGCTTGACCAGTTTTCTGACTGGCTAGTTTTCCCGAACTGGATGGGAGAGCGATCGAGAAGTCGTGCAGGTCTGATACCGGCTATCTGTGAGGCAACGGGTACAAGGTATGTGGGAGCTGACGCCTACACGAGGATCGTTTGCGGGGACAAGGTGCTGTCTAGAGTTCTGGCGAAGCAAGCTGGCTTCACTCTCCCAAAGCACTGCGTCTGCGCCTTGGGTATGACGATTGGGCCTTTATTTGACATCGAGCCACCGTATGTAGTGAAACCTTCTAGGCAGAATAGCTCGATTGGCATATCCACGAGAAGTCTCTGCTCTTCGGAGGAGTCTTGCAGAGAAGTGGTCGCAACTCTTCAGGAAGAGTTTCAGGAGCCCATACTGGTTGAGAAGTTCATTCCAGGGAAGGAGGTCAGTATAAGCATGACTGGGAATCCTTCGGGCACCACTTCGCTCGCTGCTTGTGAGCGTTACGTCATCGATGATGAGTTGTACTTTGAGTCAGCTTTGTTCTCGCTTGAGCTGAAGAAGTATAAGATGTTGGAAACTAGACTTAAGCCCAGGCCAGATCTATTGACTCCAGACACTGTCGCAGCGTGTGAGCGACTATTCCGCCTTCTAGGGTGCCCATCAATTCTGAGAATTGATGGCAGAGCGCCAACCGCGGATCAGTTAACTTTAATCGAAATATCTCCCAATCCGCTCATGACCATGAGTTCTGAGTATCTCGGTGCCTTCCTTCTCGACGGGAGAGCTCGCATTGATATCCTGCACGAGATCCTCTCTAATTCTCTGACCCGGTGGAGGCGCTGATGTGCGGAATTGCGGCCGTTTATCCATCATGCAGGGAACTGATAGATGAGGTGCTCCCGCGACTTCGGGAGCGTGGCCCTGATCAGGACGCTGTATCTGATACAACTTTGGCTTCTCTTGGAGCCTCACGGTTAAAAATTACGGATATGGAAAGGGGAGATCAACCACTAGTAACTAGCTCGGGTAGCACGGTTATTATCTTCAATGGTGCCATTTATAATGCTTTCTATTTGAGGGAGGCTTTTAATCTTCAGACCCTGACTCAAAATGACGCCGAGGTAGTCGCTTGCTTGTATGAGGTGCTCGGAGATGAAGTAGTGAACTACTTGGATGGTATGTATGCATTTATCATAGCTGATCTCAGGAGACAGCGGCTTGTTGCTGCAAATGATTCTTTTGGTATTAAACCCTTGCATTGGGCCCGGGCGGAGGGGCATCTGCTGTTCTCAAGTACTGTTAGCTCGTTGCCAGTCAATTTTCAGAAGACTGTAAGGCGCTTCCCTTCTGGTGTGCTTTGGGCGTCAGATGGCACAGTACGCAAGGTGGTGCCGTACCATGGCCAGAGTTGTGGTGAGCTAGTCGAAGAACTGCGACGAGCAGTTCGGTCGCAAGTACCAGCGGAGGTACCTTGGGGTTGCATGTTGAGTGGCGGTGTCGATAGTGCTTTGGTGACAGCAATGTGCACAGAGTTGCGAGGCTCCTCTGTGATTGCGTATACCGCTGGGACGCTGAAGAGCGATGACTTCAACGTAGCACGCAGGTTTGCGAAGTTTGTTGACTTGGATCATCGCCCTATTGTGATTGATCGTATGATGGTTGAGCAGGCAGTGGTTCAAGTCATAGAGGCCACTGCCAACTACGATCCACTAACTGTAATGAGTGGAGTTGGTACCCTACTCGTAGCGGATCAAGCGCGGCGAGATGGCGTTAAGGTTCTGCTCTCGGGAGAGGGTGCTGATGAACTCTTTGGTGGCTACGATGTATATCAGAAGATTCCTACTAGAGATCTGAATAGTACTCTCTTGAGAGATCAGAGCGAGTTGGGAGCTACGGAGTGTCTTAGACTTGATCGTTGCACCGGCGCGTGTGGCATTGAGGCTCGCGTTCCATTCCTTTCTGCCGGAGTTGTTCAACTGTCTCGATCAATTGGTCCCCTAGATAAGATCTTGCCTACTGCGGATCGGCGGACCTTCAACAAAATTGCTTTGCGACGAGCCGCAGAACTGTGTCTGCCCAACTGGGTTGCACACAGAGAGAAGGTGCCGTTCTTCGAAGGAGCAGGTCTATCGGGAATGGTTGCCGAGGTTGCTGAAAGTTGGCTTGAAAGAAGCAGCATTTCTAGATCTCAGGATGAACTCCGATGCTTTGGAGTTCACTCAACTGTGGCGAGATATCTCTTTGAACTCTGGTTCGAGAGGTTCGGGGAGATCACGACGAGTTTCGAAGACTTATGTATCCGTGGTCTAACGAGGAGGAATTACTTTCGGCCGAATGGCTTATGAAGGCGGGGGCGTCAGGCCGATTGTCCAATAGCAGAGAAATGTAGGCTCAAACTGCGCAGGTACTTCATGGTGATAGCTGCTGTTGACGAAGTTATCTGAGTACAAGCGGTCATTCCATTCTTGTGACCAGAAGTTGATATCGATCTGCTGAGCGGCTCGCAGATTCTTCGCGGCCACTGCCTTGCTGTTCCTGAGTGAATAATATAAATAAAGATTATAATGAGCGATGCGTCGAATTTCGAGGTCTTGTGGGTCTCTATCTGCCAAGATTCGCTCGATTACTGCCACCATTTCAGTCGCAGCTCTGTATCTCTCGCTTATAGTGAAGAGGATTAGAGAATTCATGCTGATAATCAGGCGTGAGAACATGTCGGTTGCCGTCCGTCGAGCAGAGCGAAGCAGCGCTATTGCAGACTCTGGCTCTGATCCCATGTAGATAGCAATGGCTGCACGATTATTAAGAATGCAGTGTTCTTCGGATGGCAGCTCTTTCATGAGTCGCTCTGCTGTGTCTAGCTCGGCAAGGGCTTCTTGATGTTTGCCCATCTTGGATAGCTGTAGTGTTATGGAGACTCGGGTTCTGGCTTCTTCAAGTTGATCGCCGAGCTCATGGAAGATTTGAATGCTCTGACGCATGCATTCCGTAATCTCAGCATTACACCTTGTTGTGAGCTGCGCATTGCGTAGAAGGTGGGCATAGCTCCTGCAGTGGTGTATTCGAGGGTCTTCTCTGAGTTCCTTGAACAGGTCATCACAGTCAGCGTGGCTGTTTGTGCAACGGTACGCTGACAGAACAACGAGTTTGAGCCGGAGGTATAACTCTGGATCGTCTTCGATCTTGGGGAGATAGAGATCACAGAACTCGATGGCTTCTTGATGCCTGTGATCCCATACCAACAGGGCTGCGCGGTATTCTAGATACCAGGAGGCTCTCAATTTGTCGAGGTCTGTGGCTACTCGCAGAGCCTCTTGGTATTGTCCAGCCATGAAATAAAGATATATGCAGAGACGATCCAGAGTTGTTTTCTGGTTCTCGGTTGCGGTCTGATAGGCGGTGTTACGGATCTTCTCGAGGTAAGTACAAAGTTGCCGAATAGAACGGTTAGCTAGTGCAAGTCTTGTGAGTTCATTAAGCAGCGGCAGAGCACGATATTCCTGGCCTAGGTTCATCAAGCAGACTAGAAGCATGACGATCTTGTCGGCGCGAGTTTGAAAAGAGAACCTCTCTTCTTGCAGTTCTTGTTCGTAGATCTTCTTCCAGTGATCAAATGCAATTATTAGGTGACGGGAGAAGTCGTCACTGTCACGAGCATGCTGTAAGAGTTGATCTTGTGCAATCGAAACCTCAGTTCCATCATCAGACACAAGCCTCCGCTTCTGAAGTGTCAGAATTGTATCTTCTACATCTAGAATCTCGACCGCAGTACCTTCTAGGTCTTCGTATAGGGTGTTTAGGTGAGACCAAGGTACGATGCCACCGTGTGAGACAATCAAGGCGAATAAGAACTTTTGCTGCTCTGATAGCGTAGTGAGGTTATCAAGAGTGATTGCCTCGAAGGATTGTTCGGCAAGTCCACGGACGTAGTCTGTATCGGGCGCGCCTCGCAGCTCTAAGGCAACTTCGAGATCTATGAATGGCCTCAGGTTTCCCTCTGACTCCTGATAAGATCTTCGCACGAACAAGTCGATGGCACCTTCCCTCTTGCGGAGGATTTTCATCGCGTGATCCACCTGGAGCTTGCCGAGCTTGAGCGTTTGCACTATTACTGAGGCGACCGCGAAGGCTGATTCTAACTGTGTTAAATCCCAGCCATTCGGATCATCTTCTGTCAGCTCTAATAGAAGATAGATTCCTCTAGGAGATTGGAGGAGCCGTGAAAAGAAATCAAGTGAGTAGTCATCTAGGTTCTGTGCGTTCTCCACGCAGATGACCATCGGGAGTTTACCGGAGCAATGCAGAATGTAACTCTCAAGAAGGGGGAGATCACGTTCTCCAAGTCTGGCAAGTTCATGCCAGAAGGTGGAGGGCGTAAACTCTGCGGGCTGAGGGAAATCCTGTCGCTGCGAGAGTCTTCTACTTGCGATGTGTGACTGAAAGGAAGGAATCTGTCCAGGAAAAGTTGCGGCCGAGAGGTGAATTCGGTGTGCGAGAACACGCATGTAGAAAGATTCTTCCCGGTAGTCCCGGGCATGCTGCGGGATTGCCAATCGAACATAGAGTTGCTGAGGTGAATGTTGGCGATTCTTGAGTTCGCTAAAAACCCTCTCTGTTAGCGCACTCTTACCCACGCCGCTCGGAGCATGTAGAAGCAGAGCTTTGTTTTGGTATTCTGTAGCGAGTATATCTGTGCACAAGGCTGAGATCTCTGCTGACCGATTTACGAAGTGTGATGCTTTAACTGAAGCAGGCACCTGCCGTTGGTCGACATCTTTGGGTAAATACGTGAACTCGCGATATTCATCATGGTCCCGAGGGGCTTGATCCGACTTATCTAAGTCACTTGAAGCGAGAACTTCATCCGCATGAACCGGTCCGGTGTCGAATCGCCTCTGGAATAGAACTGGTGTATGTTGTGCCGGTGAGTGCTCCATATGCAGTGCATTACAGGCGATACTGTAAGAGTCTGGAATGCTCTCGCCTGCACCGACAGCATCATAGAATGCAACGGAGAAGGTTATTGCAGCAGAGTCCGGAATCTCTTTGCCCATTCCGATGACAAAATCTACATGTTTCGCTAGATACTCTGCCTGAATGCGAGAGAAGCAAGCGTTGAGGAGAATGCACTGGATTGATTTAGAAGTGATTCTAAAAAAATGGCCTAGAGCGTGATTATCTACAGGACGAGAGTGCCCTTTACCGTCGAGAAGATGTAACCCTCCTTTGCCAGAACCGTGGCCAGAGAAATGGATGAAATGAGGACGGAACCTCAGGACTAGCCGCCGAAGGTCCCTTATTTGTGTGGCTGGGTGATGCTCGATAATAAACGAGTGCTGACTAGCGGAAAGGCCGGTTCGGATCTCTTCAGCTTCCTGAGCAAGTTGAAGACTCGCAGAATCTATTGCATTTGCTGCGAGGATTAGGAGGCGCCGAGATTCTGCGGGCCCGTTCACTATCGATAATTTCTAGTTATCATTGCTGCCTGGTAGGCTAGCATGGTGGTAATGGGTAGTGCAACTGCGGATTTGCCACAGGTTCTTTACTTCCTTTTCCTGCAGAGAAATTTTGTCCCAGGCGGTTCAAGATTCCCAGCCACCAGGCATCCTTTGAGTTGCCGCTAACGTATCCTAAATTCGACCCCTGTCGCGACGCCCACCCGCGTCGCGACACCAACCAAGGCTGGCCACCACCGTCTAGGAGCCGACCCGATGCCCACGACCCCAACCCGCCTCACCTTCTTCCTTCTCCTGATCCTCTCCCTCTTCCTCCCAATCCCCACCCCCGCTCAATCTCCGGACACCCACCCCGACCCCCGTCTCGGTGAGCTGATCGTCTTCACCCAGCCTGACGACACCCCGCGCCACCAACACTTCCTCGACGCCGACCTCCCCCAGATCCACACTGTCGCCGCCAAGGCTCACGTCCCCGTGCGCGTCATCGACGTGACCGAAGAGGGCGCACCGCCCGAGATCAGGACGACGCCGGTGTTGGTCTACCAGAACTTCCAGGGACGCTCGATCTTCCAAGGCCGCTACGCCTCCGGTCCAGCGGTTCGCAACTTCCTGCGCACCGCGCGCGCCGTACCGCAAGGGGGGGAGAAGGAGGTCAAGGACAGCATCTATCGCAAGGTCGAAGGCCGGGCGCAGGTCATGGTGCGACCGAAGATCACGGAGCTTGCAGGGGAGATTCCGGACGACTTCGATGCAAGAGAGTTCGCCATCCTGATGGACGCAGGGGTCTCGATGGGCTTGTCGGAGTACGGGTACTTCCGCATGGGAGACGTGACGGTGGAGCGGTCGGACCGGGTGTTCTACTACGACTTCTATCCCTACCGTTCCGACGACGGCAAGCTCTTCATCTCAGTGGCTCTGTTCTCGCCGTTCAACTGCATCGAGCCCGTGTTCACGCGCTTCGACGATCCGGTTTCCGGGCCTTGGGAGGACCGGGTTCAGGTCTTTGCGCGGGCGGCGAGGGTGCTGGAGGTGGCGGCGCGGCAGGTAATGGCGACGTCTGAGTTGGGCGACGGATTCGCGACGATAGCGGACTCTGTGCCGACGGTGAGCTGGGCGGATCTGGGTTTGACCTTGCCCGAGCGGCCGCAGGGAGTTTCAGCAGTGGCGGCGGGTGTGGAACTCGGAACGAAGTGGGTGTTGCCGCCGGCACAGGACGGAGACGCGCCGCGGGTGCAGTTCCACTTTGCGGCGCCGCTGGATCGCTATGCGGGCGAAGCTTCGGAAGTGAGTGGCGAGTTCGTGCTCAGTGAGACGGAAGACGGCCCATCCCTCGACGACATGGACGGTTGGGTGGAGGTGCAGACGGCCTCCGTGACGATGGGGTTGCCGGCGTTGGATGCGGCGGTGCACGGCAAGATGTTGAAAGTGGCGGACTACCCGACAGCACGGTTTGAACTGTCGTCGATGACGGCGGAACCCGCGACGCTACGGTTCGGCACGTCCTCGCAAGCGGTGGCGCAGGGCACGTTCTCGCTGCTGAAGGTCGACATCCCGCTGGCCGTGCGGGCGCAGATCGAACCGGTGGTGGGGGACGACGGACAGCCGCGGTTGTGGGTGCGGGCGCAGGCGCAGTTGCGTATCGGGCAGGCGTTCGGGCTCGAGGGACCGGACGGACCGGCGCCGGCGCGCGATACGGTGGTGCTGGTGCTCGACTTCGAAATGGTGCCGGCGGACGCCGACTGAGGCACCCCGAGCCGTGCTAGTAAAGCGGCAGCGAAGATGATGTATCCTTAGCGCGCTGCACGGGCGGGACGCCAGCCCGCGCGCACTCATTCGACGGGCTCCCGTCGGACTCAAACCCCAAGACCAAGACAGGAGGACAACGTATGCGTACGTTCAAGCTGCTCTCCATTTTCGCTCTCGCCGCGCTCGTCTCGCTCGCCGTGCCGGCGGCGGCCGACGACAACGAGCTGTCGTTCAAGGCCAACAACCAGGTGTACAACGCCAATGGCACGTTCAAGAACTTCGAGTTCACCAGTGTCGACATCCCGGGCGGTGACCTGACCCAGGGCACGGTCGAGATGAAGATTGACCTCAACTCGGTGGACGAGAAGAGCCCGGATCTGGCCGAGCATCTGCGCCAGCCGGACTTCTTCGACGTGGTCAAGTTCCCGGCCGCGACGGTGAAGGTGCACGGCATCACCAAGACCGGGGACAACACCTATGACGCCACCGCGACGGTCAACTTCATGGGTACCTCCAACGACGTGCCGGTGAGCTTCACCGTGGTGTCCGAGGATCCGTTGCGCATTGAGGGCAGTGGCACCATGAATCGCCTGGACTTCGGCCTGGGGCAGGCCCACGACCCCGAGAACAAGTACTCGATCGTGCCGCAGGTCGAGATCAGCCTGAAGGCGACTCTCCCGACGAGCTGAGGCGACGGCGCTTCTGACGAGGCGCTTCTGAAGAGGCACTTCTGACGAGGCGCTTCTGAAGACTAGAACGGCCGGTCCTGCGGGGCTCGGCCGTTTTTTCATGTCTGGATTTCGGATGAGGAGTTTTGTTGTCGATGCTGGCTGTGTCCAAAGGGCATGGACAGCAAGAATGACCTCCCGAAAACGCCGGCCGTTTCCCTTTGGGGAACTCTCTGGCGCGACCCCCGCCATTATCAGATCACCATCCTCGGGACCCTCAGTCTCTACGGCTTGGGCAGTCTGGGTTTCGTCGTGCCGCCGGCGCAGGCGTTGACGCTGATCGTGACGGCCTTGGTGACGCAGTGGGCCTTCTCACGCTGGCGCGGTATCGCGCTGGATGTCCGCAGTCCGCTGATCTCGTCACTGTCGCTGTGTCTGCTGTTGCGCAGTCCGTCCATGACGCTGGCGGCGCTGGCGGCGTTCGTCACGATCGCGGGCAAGTTCTTGATCCGGCGGCGAGGCAAGCACGTCTTCAATCCGACCAATCTCGGTCTGGTGGTGATGCTCGGCGCGGCGTTGCTGCTGCGCGCGTGGTGGCCATCGCTGGGTGGCGTCTGGGTGTCGCCGGGGCAGTGGGGCAGTACCGCCTTTGTGGGCTTCTTCCTGGCCTGTCTGGGTGCGCTGGTGCTCTACCGAGCGGCGCGCGCGGACGTCAGCCTGGGCTTTCTCGGCGCGTATGCGGCGCTGTGCTGTGGCCGCGCGCTGTGGTTGGGCGATCCGTGGTCGATTCCGCTGCACCAGCTACAGAACGGCTCACTGCTGATCTTCACCTTCTTCATGATCTCGGACCCCAAGACGACGCCCGACTCGCGCGCCGGCCGGCTGCTGTTCGCAGCGCTGGTGGCGGTGGGGGCTGCTTGGGTGCAGTTCGGGCTGTACCAGCCCAACGGACCGCTGTGGGCGCTGGCCGCGCTGGCGCCGACGGTGCCGTTGCTCGACCGTCTACTGCCGGGGCAGCGCTACCGCTGGCCCGGCCTACCAGCAACCACTCCGTCTCGACTCACTCTGACTGGACTCACTCAGAACCAAGGAGGACAGACTATGTCTTCTCTCTCGTCTCCGCGATGCCGCTTGCGCCGTTCCGCCCTGCAGGGCGGAGTCCCGCGTCTCTTTCTCGCCTTGCTGCTGCCGCTGCTCCTGGTGTCGCTGCTGTTGCCTGCGGGCTCGGCGTCCGCCTTCTGCGGCTTCTACGTCGCCAAGGCGGACACGAAGCTGTTCAACCGAGCCTCGAAGGTCGTACTGGTACGCGACGGTGATCGCACGGTGATGACGATGGCCAATGACTACCAGGGCGACCTGTCCGAGTTCGCGGTCGTGATCCCGGTGCCGACGTTCCTCGAACGCGAGCAGATCCACGTTGCCGACAACGCGTTGATCGAACACCTGGACGCCTACACGGCGCCGCGCCTGGTCGAGTACTTCGACGACAACCCTTGCGGCCGCTACGAGATGGAGGCGGCGATGCCGTCTGCGGTGATGCGCCAGGACATGGCTGCCGAGGGCAAATCGCTCGAAAGGGCGCGCAGCCTGGGCGTGACGATCGAGGCACAGTACGACGTCGGTGAGTACGACATCCTGATCCTGTCGGCCGAGGAGAGCACCGGCTTGGTGACCTGGCTGACCGAGAGTGGTTACCGTTTGCCTGAGGGTGCTGAGCCGGTGGTCGGCAGTTACTTGAAGCAGGGCGTTCGTTTCTTCGTCGCCAAGGTCGACTTGAGTGAGCAGGCGAAGCTGGGGTACAGCTACCTGCGGCCGCTGCAGGTAGCCTTCGAGACGCCCAAGTTCATGCTGCCGATCCGCCTGGGGACGGTGAACGCTGAGGGCCCGCAGGAGCTCTTCGTCTTCGCGCTGACCCGCCGCGGTCGGGTGGAGACGACGAACTACCGTACGGTGCGCCTACCGACAGGGCAGGAGATCCCGACCTATGTCAAGAATGACTTCGGCGACTTCTACCGCGACATGTTTAGCCAGCAAGTGGAGAAGGAGAACATGCGCGCGGTGTTCTTGGAGTACGCCTGGGACATGGCCTGGTGCGATCCCTGCGCCGCCGATCCGCTGAGCCAGAGCGAGCTGCGCGAGCTGGGTGTCTTCTGGCTCGACGGTGGTCCGACTGTGGGCCCAACTGGGGGCCCGACTGTGGGCCCAACTGGGGGCCGGCAGGTGCAGCCCTCGGGGCCGCAGAACGTCTTCGTGACGCGGCTGCACGTGCGCTACGACGCTGCGCACTTCCCGGAGGATCTGTTCTTCCAGCAGACGGGGGACAGGACCAACTTCCAGGGCCGTTATGTGCTACGCCATGCTTGGACCGGCAACGATCGCTGCCCGGCGGCGCAGGAGTACTTCCGGCAACTCGCCGATCGTCGCGAGCAGGAGGCCAAGACGCTGGCCAGCCTGACCGGCTGGAATGTCAATGACATTCGCGGACGGATGGGGGAGGTGCCGGGTGCTGGCAGTCCCGAGCCGGCGGCGGACGAAGTGCCGTGGTGGAAGCGGATCTGGCCGGGCTGAGGGGGGCCGGACCACAGACGCCATTTTCTGGGTAGGGGCACCCCCATGTGGGTGCCCTGCGGCGGAACGCCGCATCCGGAATCCAGACCACCCGCACCCCGCCCAGGGCGGCCACACGGGGCCGCCCCTACCCAGAAGGAAGCCGGATTACTCGCCCTCTCCCGTGTACTTCTCCAGCCAGCCGAATACCTCGCTCCACCAGAGCATCGCCGCGTCCCGCTGCAGGATCCAGTGGTTCTCGTTCGGGAAGATGACGATACGGGTGGGCACGCCCATGGCTTGCAGCACGCCGTACTGGTTGATGCCCTGCGTCACTGGCACGCGGTAGTCGAGTTCGCCATGCAGGATCAGTGTCGGGGTCTCGAAGTTCTTGGCGTAGCGGCTCGGGGAGTAGAGGTCGATGCGGTCGGGGTCGGTCCATGGTGAGGCGCCGTAGTTGTGGTTGCGGCCCCAGGTGGCGTCGGAGGCGAATTGGGCCATCAGGTCGTAGACGCCGGCATGGTTGATCAGCGCGGCGAACCGATCGGTGTGACCGAGGATCCAGCTCACCATGTAGCCACCGTAGGAACCGCCCGCGGCGGCCATGCGCTTCTCGTCGATGTAGCCGGTGTCGATCATCGCGTCGGTGGCTTTCATGATGTCTTCGAACGGCAGGTCGGCATGGTTGCCCAGGATCGACTCGGAGAAGGCCTGGCCGTAGCCGGTGGAGCCGTGGAAGTTGACCATCACCGCGACGTGGCCCTTGGAGGCGAAGAGCGCCGGGTTCCAACGGTAGTGGAAGGAGTCCTGGAAGGAGCCGTGCGGGCCGCCGTGGATCAGGTGCAGGAGCGGCCACTTCTTGGAGGCATCGAAGCCCGGCGGCTTGATGATCACCGCGTGCACGGAGTCACCGGCAGCGCCGACGAAGTCCATGTCTTCGAGCGAACCGAAGTCGATCTTGGCCAGGCGTTCGGCATTCGGATCGGCGAGGGTCGCATAGTCGCTCTCCTGGCCGAGGATGCCGCCGTGCAGCTTGAAGGGGGTGTTGTGGGCCTGACGGCGGTAAACGAAGCGTACGCCGTCGTCGGTGTTTGCCGTATCGGCCGAGGACGCGACACCGCCGCGCGCCACGATCTGGGGTTCACCGCCGTCGATGGGCATTGAGAAGATGTGGGTGCGGGCTCGCTCTTGGGCCTGGAAGAGGACGGTCTTGCCGTCCGGCGTGGTGCTCCAATTGCTCGGTTCCGCATCCCAGTCGGCCGTCAGCTCGACGAATTCACCGCTCGTGCGATCGTAGCGCGCCAGGCGGGTGAAGTCGGGATGGATCTCGGGACGGTCGGTGCGGCCGAACAGGATGTAGCGGCCGTCCGGAGTGTAGTAGGGGCTGCTGTCGCCCGCCACGTTGGCCTGCGTCAGGTTGCGTGGCTCGGCCGGCTCGCCACCGTCGAGGTAGGCGCTGAGATCGATGGTGAAGATGTCGACGTTGAGGCTGCGGAAGGGCGGCGCGGTCGAGTTGCCGGACATCGCCAGTTCCTTGCCGTCCGGGCTCAGGTCCCAGCCGCCGCCCCAGCCGCTCCAGGCGTCCCAGCCGGGCGTCAGGTCCTTGACACTGCCGTCTTCCAACTCGACGGCGAAAACGTGGCTGACGCTGCCGTCGGTGGTGTAGTGATCCCAGTAGCGCAGTGTGCGGTTTTCGGTCGACTTGGCCTGGACCTTGTCTTCCTTCTGCTCGTCTCGGCGCTTCTTGACCGCTTCGAAGTCGTCGTTCAAGTCTGGCCAGGTGGTGGCGCTGAAAGCGATACGGCTGCCGTCGCCGAACCATTGCGGACCGCCGACGCCGATCGGCAGCTCGGTGACCGGCTCGGCCTCGCCCGGACGATCCATGGGCAGGATGTAGAGCTGTGGTGGGCTGTCGCCCCGCTTGGAGGTGAAGGCCAGGCGGGTACCGTCGGGACTCCAGGTGGGGGAGCCGTCGCTACCCGTGTTGAAGGTCAGCTGGCGCGGCTCGCTGCTGCCGTCGGCGGCGACCAGCCACAGGTCGCTGTTGCCCTTGCCCTTGTCGTCGTAGACGGTCACCGGGTAGACCACCCACGCGCCGTCTGGCGACAGCGCCGGCTCGCCGATGCGGTGCATGGCCCACAGATCCTCGGGCGTGATGGCGCGCGGGCCTGTGGCCGTTTCTTCGCCGGCCGCAGGTGCGGCTGCTTCCGGTGCCTCTTGGCCGAGCACGGTCGTCGGCGTCAGGAGTAGGGCGGTGGTGAGCCACAGCAGGCAGGTGGCGAGCAGGACTGAGCAGCGAACTGGAAGCATGCGGGGAATCCTCCGGAAGGGGTTCTCAGAACTGGTGTAGGGAATACAATGTGCCGGTGGGAGGCGGCCCTGCGCAGGGCTGTCGGCCGGCCTGGCTATTCGAAACTTGGAGGCATTACCGTACCATGAGAGATCCTCGCATCCGCAAAGTCGCGGACGTTCTGGTGCACCACTCGACCCGCTTGCAGGCGGGGGAGAAGGTGCTGATCGAAGCCATCGACGCTCCCGAACCGGTGGTCCTGGCCTTGGTCGAAGCGGCGACTGACGCGGGCGCACATCCCGTGGTCCTGCTCAAGAACTACCGTATCTTCCGCCACCTGCTGCAGCGGGCCAGCGTCGAGGCGCTGGAACTCACCGCCGCCGCCGAGACGAGGCTCATGGACGGTGTCGACGCCTACATCGCGGTGCGTGGGAGCGACAACATCTCTGAGCTCGCGGACGTGCCGACCGACCGTCTGCGCTTGTATGAGCAGCACGTCTGGAAGCCGGTGCATTTGGAGCGGCGCCTGCCGTCGACCAAGTGGGTCTTGCTGCGCTGGCCGACCCCCGGCATGGCGCAGCTGGCGCGCCAGTCGACCGAGAGTTTCGAGGACTACTTTTTCGACGTCTGCACGCTCGACTACGGCAAGATGTCGCGTGCCATGCAGCCACTCAAGGAGCGCATGGAAGCCACCAACCGTGTGCGCCTGGTGGCACCGGGCACTGATCTCAGCTTCAGCATTGAGGGTATCCCCGCCGTCGCCTGTGACGGTCGGCGCAACATCCCGGACGGCGAGGTCTACACCGCGCCGGTGCGCGATAGTGCCGAGGGCGTGATCACGTACAACACCCCCAGCCTCTACCGTGGTGTCATCCACGAGAACGTTCGCTTCCGCTTCGAGGCGGGCAAGATCGTCGAGGCCAGCAGTACGCATACCGGGCACCTCGAGGAAGTCCTCGACACCGACGGTGGTGCCCGCTACATCGGTGAGTTCGCCATCGGCTTCAACCCCTACATCACGCGTCCGATTCAAGACGGTCTGTTCGACGAGAAGATCGCCGGCAGCATCCACCTGACTCCCGGCAACGCCTACGACACGGCTTTCAACGGCAACCGTAGTCAGATCCATTGGGACCTGGTGTTGCAGATGGATGCCGAGCGCGGCGGCGGCGAGATCTGGTTCGACGACACCTTGGTGCGCAAGGACGGCTTGTTCGTGGTCGAGGATCTCGTGGGGCTGAATCCCGAGAATTTGCTGTAGGACAAGCCCGTACGCGAGCGCACGATCACGGAAACCCTGTTTTGGGTTGCATGGCCGATCCTCTAGAATCCGGGAACCTTGAACCCTTCCTTTCTTGGAGGAGACACCATGAAGAAGCAGACCTTCCGCAAGTTGCAGCTCAAGCGCGAGACGCTGAACGTCGAACTGCTCGAACTTGCCTTCGGTGGCGCCGACACCGTCCTGGAGCCGGGCGAGGGCCCCGCCGAGCCGGAACCGCAGCCGCTGTCCGCTGGCCCGAGCTGGTGCGGCTGCGCTGCCTGACGTCGTTTTTCCACCCTAACCTCTCGAGGAGAATCCCCATGAAGAAGACCCAGAGCCGGAAGCTGATCCTGCAGCGTGAAACCCTGCGTGCCGAACTCGAACTCGTCCGCGGCGGCCTGCCGGAGGGTGGTGAAGAGCAGTTCAAGGACCCGCAGCCCTTGAGTGCTGGTCCCAGCTGGTGCGGCTGCTGAGAAATCCGTAGAAGGGACAGGGCGTCAGGGGGTCGATCGGCCCCTGACGCCTCCTCTTGCTGGCTCACGTACTCTCTGTGGTTGCCGCCAACGCCTCTACTTCTCGATAGATCTCTCGTCTCAGTTGTTGCAGCTCCGTCGCTGTGCGGTCGCGTGTTCGCAACTGCAGATACGCGCGAACCTCGGCCAGGAAGCGGCGACGCTGCTCGTGGAATCGCAGCGCGATCCAACCGGACAGCGGAGCCAGCAGACCGAGGCTCAAACCGACCCAGCCGTTGCTGGTCGCCAGGCCGCTGGCGAGCGCCAGCAGGAGCCAGGTGGTCGGGAAGAGGAAGAGGCCGGAGAACAGTTTGTAGGTCGCTGGTTGTTCGGGCTCGTCGGCGAAGCGGTCAGCGCACCAGCCGCTGAGGCGATAGGGTAGGTAGTTGAGCACTGTGCCAATCGCTGCGACGGGAAGGTGGAAGAGCAGCAGCGCGACGCTGCGCAACAGGTAGCGCAGGACCAGCGTCAGCGGATAGCGCGCACCAACCTGATCGTCGCGCAGCCCGGTGGCGTCGAGCAGGGCGTCGTAGGCACGCACCCGCTCCGCCAGAGCTTCGATCTGCGCCGGCTGCGTCTCGCGCAGCTGCTGGTAGCCGGCGACGAGCTGCTGGCTCAGCACGCCACGCTCGGCGAGCGGTGTTTCTCCCGGGGCTTCGCGGTGCAGGCGGGCTGTCAGATCGGCGGCGCGACGAATCAGGCGCGCCTGCTCCCAGGTCTCGGTGTTGACTGTCACCTCGCGCAGCGCCGCCTCGATGTCGGCGGTCAGCTGGCGTACCGTCTCGAAGCCGTGCTCGGCGTAGGCGGCCTGGTACCTCGAGGCTCGCAGTGGCGTGCCGATGCGGACCAAGGCGCGTGAACGGAAGCGGGTCTTCTCCTCGAAGTCGAGTCCCATGGGGATGATGCGGACGTCGAGCCCCCCGGGTGTGTCTTGGGCAAAGCGCTCTCCGGCTTCCAGGGCGATGCGCGCGGCGCCCGTCTTGAGTGGTTGCAGCTGGGGTTCGTCGTGGCTGATCCCCTCGGGGAACAGGCTCATGACGCCACCGTCGCGCAGCAGTTCGTGGCAGCGCGCGAACATCTGCTGGTTCTGCGAGGTGTCGACGTCGTCCTGCCTGCGGTAAACCGGGATCACCGCCGCCAGCTCCAACCAGGGGCGCAGGCTCGGCTTCTTCCACAGCGTGCTCTTGGCCAGCATGCGCGGCATGCGCGGCAGTGCGCCGATCACCAGGAGCGGGTCGATCAGGCTGTTGCCATGGTTGGCGACGACGATCCATGGTTGCAGGGATCCGCCCGGCAGATTCTCCCGTCCGACCACTTCCAGGCGACGGAAGAAAATGTGTAGCACCAGCCGGCACAGAGCCAGCAGCAGGCGATCGAGCCGATGCCGCACCTCAGTGACCTCCGCTGACGGGCTCGTTCTCAAGTTCCGGAATCGGCCGTGTGCGTGTGTGCCACGCCGCGGCCTCCCGCTGGCCGCGCCCCTCGTCGACGAACTGCATGCCGATCAGGCCGAGCAGGAACAGGCCGCTAGTGGCCAGGATCGCGATGCGCTGCGATCCGCTGGCAGCCGACAGCAAGCCGAAGAGCATCGGGCCGAAGGCGTAAGCACCCTTGCCCGCAAGGCCCCAGAAACCGAAGAACTCGCCGCTCTTCTCGGGCGGTGAGAACAGGCCCACCATCGCGCGCGACGCCGACTGTAGCGAGCCGATGCCGAGGCCGGCGATCAGCGCGATGGCCCAGAACTGGCCCTTGCTCTGGCAGAAGTAGGAACCGACGCAGACCCCGATCCACAACACCAATGTCATACGGATGGTCAGGCGCCCGCCGAGACGATCCTGGACGAAGCCGAAGATCCACGCCCCGATGGCTGACGACAGTTGCAAGAGCAGAAACAGGCCGATCAGCTCACTGGCGGTGAAGTGCAGAGTACGCTCGGCGAAGATGCCGGCGAAGGCGATCACGGTGGTCAGGCCGGCCTGGTAGAAGAAGAACACCCCAAGGAAGCGCAGCAGTTCGGAGAAGTGCCGGATCTCCTTGGCCGTCGTTGCCAGGCGCCGGAAGCCGACCGCCGCGTACTCCACGATACCGCGCTTCGGGCCACGCGGTGCTCGTTCCCGCAGCAGTGCGAAAGTCGGGATGCCGGCGAGCAGGAAGAACAGGGCCGTGCCCACCCAGACCAGGCGCAAGTCGGTGTACGTACCCAGGTTCTCCGGTGCTAGCAGTTGCTCTGTCGGCCAGTGCAAGCCGTCCATCAGCGGCCGCAGTAGCAGCAGGCAGATCAGCCCGCCCAGATAGCCGATGCCCCAGCCGAAGGCCGAGATGCGTCCGATGTTTTGCGGTGTCGAGATCTCGGGCAGGAAGGCGCCGGCGAAGTTCTCGCCGAAGGAAAAGGCGACGTTGGAGATCACCAGCAGCACCAGGGCGAAGACGATTTCCCCGGGTACCGCGAAGTACAGCGCTGCCGTCCCGAGCACGCACACCAGGTAGCTGGTGAACAGGAACGCCTTCTTGCGTCCCGAATCGTCCGCTACTGCCCCGACGATCGGCGACAGCGCCATCACCAGCAGGTTGGTGATCGTCAAGCCGAGGGCCCAGTGCGCGTCGGCACTCGGGCCGCCATCGACGACCTTGGTGAAGTAGACGCCGAAGGCGACGGTGATGATCAGCGTCGTGTAGCTGGAGTTGGCGAAGTCGAACATCGCCCAGCCGAAAATCTCTCGGCGCCGGACGGGGAGTGTGGGCATGCAAGTCTCCTGGTGTGGACTTGATAGGTGTCAGACTCGGTCGGGAGACTTCACATTGTATCCCCAACGGGGAGAAGCGAATCAGCTGACCTGGACCAGCGGTTCTGGCAACTGGAGATCTCGCGATGCATGGAAAAGGTCCACGGCCTTCTGGGCATTGAGCCAGAACTCTGGAGTCGTCCGCAAGGCGGCAGCCAGCTTGAGTGCCATCTCCGCAGTGACGCCGGAGCGTCCATTGACGATGCGGTTGATCACCTTGACATCGCAGCGTAGGTGATCTGCTAGCTGCTTCTGCGTCAAGTGTAGGGGGGCGAGGTATTCCTCGCGCAGGATCTCACCTGGCGGGGTAGGTTCGCGGGTAAGGTTCCAGGTGGGCATGTGGTTTCCTCTCTTCAATGGTAATCGACGATATCGACATCAGCTGGTCCGTCCGGAGTCCAGCGGAAGACTAGCCGCCACTGGCTATTGACCCGGATGCTGTGGAGTCCTTCCAAACCGCCGCGTAGGCCTTCGAGGCGATTACCCGGTGGTGATCGAAGGTCGATCAAGTCGTGGGAATAGTGCAGCATGTCGAGCTTGCGCCGAGCGACTTTGGAGACTCCGAACCAGCGGACGCGAGGGCCCAGGCGACCGTGAACGAAGAAGGTCTCGACATTTGGGCAACTGAAGCTCTGGATCGCCATCCTCCGATAGTACCTTGAATGGGTATACCTTGTCGAGGTATTAACCTCCTTGGGGCTGGCGCACTGCTGGTGCTACCATTCCGGGGTCATGCCCAACCTCGACGCTCGCTCTGACGATCTCCCTTCCGGCCTCGTCTTTTTCCGCCCGAGCACTCCCGCAGCCGTGCGGCGCCGCCGCTGGACCCTCGTGGCGGTGTTGGTGACGGCGGCGATCGCCTTGACGTGGCCGGTCTACAGCTTCTTCAGCGTCGCGACGCCGCTGATCCTGGGCCTGCCGTTGTCGTTGGCCTGGGGAGTCTTGTGGGCCTTGGTGATCTTCGTCTCCCTGGCCTGGCTGTTCTGGTTCGGCGACGAAGAGGGGGCGCCGTTTCCGGATGATGAACCCTCTGCTGGCGAAGACAACGAGACTGCAGGGGGGGAAGGTTGATGGACGTCGGCACGACGGCACTGGTGATCTGCAGCATCTACCTGGCGATCACGCTGGCCATGGGCGTGATCCCGGGGCTCAAGGTCTCCAAGAGTGTGACCGGCTACGTGGCCGGTGACCGGGCGATGGGCGCGCTGGTGCTCTACTTCGTGATCGGCGCTTCGGTGTTTTCGTCGTTCGCGTTCTTGGGCGCGCCGGGCTGGGCGTACTCGCGCGGCATGGCGGCGATGTACATCATCGCGTATGGCACCTTGGGCATGGTGCCGCTCTACTTCATGGGACCGCGGGCGCGGCGAGTCGGGGCGAAGTTCGGCTTCGTGACGCAGGCGGAGATGCTGGCACACCGTTTCGACAGCCGGGCACTGTCGGTGATCTTGGCGGTGCTCAGTGTGGTGGTCTTCGTGCCCTACCTGGTGCTGCAGATGAAGGGGGCTGGCCTGATCGTCACGACGCTCAGCGACGGTCGCATCAGTGCCGCGACCGGGGCGGCGGTGGTCTATGGCGTGGTGCTGATCTACGTGCTGGCCAGCGGCGTCATGGGGGTGGGCTGGACCAACACCTTCCAGGGCATGTTCATGATGGTCGTCGCCTGGGGACTCGGTCTCTATCTGCCCTACAAGTTGCACGGTGGCATCGGGCCGATGTTCGAGAAGATTCTGGCCTCGGACGCTGCCGCCTTGCTCGAAGCTCCGGGGGTAACGGGTGCCGGAGACCCTTGGAGTTGGGGGGCCTACAGCTCGGCAGTGCTGGTGTCGGCAGTGGGCTTCTCGGTGTGGCCGCACTACTTCATGAAGAGCTTCGCCGCTGGCTCGGAGCGTACGCTGCGTCTGACCATCGTCCTCTATCCGACGTTCCAGCTCTTCCTGGTACCGATCCTGCTGATCGGCTTCTCGGCCATCCTCGCCTACCCCGGCGTGACGCCTTCGGACACGATCCTGCCGTACATTTTGACGCAGGTGGAACTGCCGGCGTTGCTGATCGGCCTGGTGTGCGCGGGGGTGCTGGCGGCGTCGATGTCGTCGGGTGACGCGATCTTGCACGCAGCGGCTTGTATCGGCGTGTGTGACGGCGTGGCCAAGCTGGGCCGGCCGGAGCGTGGCTGGAAGCTCGACGATCGGCGCCAGCGGCTGTACATCCGCATCTTCGTGGTGGCCTTGAGCCTGGTGTCGTACTACTTCGCGGTGATCTCGAACATCGACATCGTCAGTCTCTTGCTCGGCGCCTACGGTGGCGTGGCGCAGATCTTCCCGCTGGTCTTCGCCTGCTTCTACTGGCCACGGGCCAACGGCACCGGGGCCTTGGCAGGCTTGCTGGCGGGCATCGGCACCAATACCTTCTTCCTGCTGCTGCCACAGCTCAAGCCGTGGCCCCTGCACGAGGGGATCTACGGTTTGGCGGCCAATCTGCTGGCCCTTGTTTGTGTCTCGCTGCGGACCGCACCGCCGTCCGCGCAGCGCGTGCGCCCCTACCTAGACGCCGGCTCGACCTGAGCGGATCGGCTCGACCAGCGACGCGAGACAAGTCTGGAGGCTATTCCGGCGTCGGTTCCGGCACCAGCCGGTGGCGGACGGCGTAGCTGACCGCCTGGGCTCGGCTGTGCAGGTGCAGCTTCTCGAGGATGTTGCGGACGTGGAACTTGGCCGTGTTCTCGCTCACGCCGAGCCGGCGGGCGAGCTGGCGGTTGGAGGTCACGCCGTCGACCAGCAGCTGCAGCACTTCCTGTTCGCGGTCGGTGAGTGCGGTCGGGTCTTTGCGCCCGCCGCCCTCCCTTGGGCCACCGCCGCGGGCGAACTCGCGCAGCACCTTGCGCGCCAGGCTGGGCGTCAGCGCCGGCTCGCCACGGGTCGAGTTCTCCAGCAGCTCGAAGAATTCTTCGGCTTCCAAGTTCTTCAGCAGGTATCCTTGGGCGCCGGCCTTGAGGGCTTCGAAGAGGTCGTCGTCGCTGTCCGAGGACGTGAGGACCAAGACGCGCACATTCGGCAGTTCATCGGTCAGCCGACGTGTGGCTTCGAGACCGTCCATTTCCGGCATGCGCAGGTCCATCAGGACCACATCCGGCTGGCACTCGTGCGCCAGGCGGACGGCCTCACGGCCGTTCTCGGCTTCCCCGACAACATCAATGCCGCGCGCTTCTAGCAGGCCTTTGAGGCTGTCGCGCAGCAGCGCGTGGTCGTCAGCGATGAGGAGCCTCATGGCTGGTTGTTCGGTCGATTCCGGCATATCTCTCCAGGTGGTTCTTTCTTGGATCACGGACGTAGGCGGAACAACAAGTGCTGTAACGGTACCACGAGGAGCCGATGGAAAAGTACCAGCCAGCTCGATGTGCAGTTTATGCGTTAGCTCGTATTTTTGCTGGTACGACCATGCGGCCGTTTCACCATTCGAGTATGCGACTAGGTCTTTGACCTTGCGCGAATTCTGAAGTCATGCTAGCTTTTGACTCATGTAATGACCGGCGTGTTTCACGCCGGATCTTCTGAGCTAGCTTGCCGTGCTCTCGCACGGACCGCTGCCTATGCGCGGCTCTGAGTCTTGCCCTTACGTCTACCTGATTTGTCTCTCGACCTAAGGGGGTCCATGAAATGGGAACTCGTTTCCTTGCAGTATCCTTGTGCCTTGCGCTGGCTTTCGCCGGCAGTGTCTGTCAAGCAGCAGACTGGACGGATCGACTCACGATCAACGGTTTTGGTGACTGGAGCTACGGGCAGATGTCCGGAGAAAACAGCTTCGTCAGTGCAACACCCGAGGGGGCGTGGGACTTCGTTGACTTCTCACTCAGCCTGAGAGCCTCGCTGAGCGAGACGGTCAGCGCTGCCGTTCAGCTGAACTGGAACACCTCCGAGCAGCTGTTGGGTGAAGAAGAGGAAGAGGACACAGTGGGATTGGAACTGGCGTTTGTCGCTTGGGATGTGACGCCGAACACCACGCTCCGATTTGGCCGTGCCCGGATGCCGTTCGGGAATTACTCTGAGTACTTGCACGCGGGCGTCGTGCGGCCCTTTGTCTACCTGCCGCAGTCGATCTATGGTGCTTCACAGCTGGTGTCACAGTCTTTCGACGGCCTGGGCTTGACGGGTGGTGTCGAGTTCGAGAGTGGCTGGAGTCTTGGCTACGATGCGTTTGCCGGTGAAATCGACTTTCCGCGACTCGAGCCACACGAGTGTCTAGAGGAGGCCGAGGAAGGCGAGATCATCGATGGCTGTGGGGAAGAGGCGGAGTTGGGAGACACAGTAGGTGGTCGACTGCTACTGAGCACTCCTGGAGGCCTCCGCTTTGGCGGCAGCTTCTATACCGGAGATCAGGCGAGCCTGGACGCAGACGATGACGAGTCTCAGCGTCTGGATGTGTTTGGCGTTCAGGCTGACTACGAGAGTAACCACTTCCAGGTTCGTGCCGAGTGGGCCCGCACCGAGAACGACGGAGAGAACGAGGTCGTCAACGCCGGGTACCTGGAGGTGGTCTACCGTTTGACGGAGCAGTGGCAGCTCGCGGTGCGCTACGACATGCTGGAGCAGACCCTCGACGACGAGGAAGAGGACGAACTCGCTGAGGTCTTCGAGGACTACCAGACCTTGCTCGAGCACGACGAGCTGGCTTTCGGGATCAACTACTGGGTCAATCCAAATTTCGTTCTGAAGGCGTCGTTCCACCGTATCGAGGGGAACCACCTCTCGCTGCCCGAGGACTTCCTGGAAGACGCCACAGAAGGCGAACTGGAGTTGGAGACCGAGAGCGACATGTTCCTGCTCGGGGCGAGTTTCACCTTCTGAGGAGCCGCTCGGCTCATTCTGCCCTTAGTTGTGAACGCTTCGGTGGACCTTCTTGTGTTCCAGTGATTGCGCCGCTGTTTGTTGCATCAGCAAGGCTTTGGCGTGAGAATTGATAGGTATCTTCCTGATACGGGTGGGACTGTCCCCAGCCCGTATGTGAAACAAGGAGAATGCCATGAAGAAGCGCCCCAAGACCGAGAAGAAGCCTTTCTTCGCTCGCTTCCTGGAAGCAGAGCAGTTGGACAAGGCCACCGGCGGTCGCCCGCCGTTCGTCACTCTGAAGTGGCCCTCTGACGATGACGAAGGCGGTGTGGAGATCTAGGCACCGCTAGGAGTCATGGTGCGCCGAGTTGCTAGACCACGATTTGGCTTTAGAGCGCGGTGCGCCATGATCCCCTTGTGACTGGGTGGGTTGACTTCACTTGTTAATGCCAGTTGAGCCGGATGCGTACAAGGAGTATGAGGACGAAAAGCAAAGCGACCAGCCACTGAGAATCAGCCGCTAGTCGTCCAGGCAGCCTCAGAAACGCTCTTCTAATTATCAGGTTCAAAAGGAGTTAAGGCCATGAAGAAGAAGTTTTCGGCAAAGAGTCAGCAAGAAACCAAGCAGCAGCCCTTCTTCGCCCGTTTCTTGGAGAATCAGGAACTGGCCGAGAGCAGTGGTGGCAACTGGCATACCACCAAGTACCCGTCTGACAACGATGAGTGGTGGCCGTGATGAAGAAGAAGGTACAGCCTGAGAAGAAGCCCTTCTTCAGCCGCTTTCTCGAGCAGCAAGAGCTGGCGCAGAGTACCGGCGGCAAGCCGGATCAGACGATGAAGTACCCGTCTGACAACGACGAGTGGTGATGGCTGAGCTGAGTTGAAGCCTCCCCTGGGCGCCGCCGTGAGGATCATGGCGGCGTTCGTCGTTTGAAGGCCCGTTATTCCGGGAGATCCGATGTCTGCCGCCCCGGCTATCCTGCTGATTACACACAGCCGCGATGTCTTCACCATCGACCGGGTCGTGGATGCCCTGAGCGCGTCTGGTGCTCGGCCGCTACGCCTGGACACCGACCGCTTTCCCGAGCAGGTGGGATTGTCCTATCTGGACGGTACCGCCTACCTCGATCTCGGTGGGGTGCGCGTCGACGGCAGTGAGATCCGTGCGGTATGGACGCGCAGCTACTGGCCGCCGGCCGGGTCTGAGCAGTGGGAACCGGCCTATCGTGAGGCTAGCCTGCACGCTACCCGCTTGGCACTGGACGGCGTGCTCGACAGTCTCGGCGGTGGTGCCGAGCCGGCGGTCTGGATCAGTCCACGGCCGGCCGTCGATCGTGCCCACAACAAGCTGGTGCAGTTCCGCGCAGCCACCGCCTGCGGGCTGGCGCAGCCACCGACCCTGGTGACCAACGAACCGGACGCCGTACGCCGCTTCTTCGATGCGTGTGAGGGCGACGTGGTGACCAAGATGTTGGTGCCGCTCTCCATGTCGATGGATCGTTCGGGTGCCTTCATGCCCACGAGCGACCTCGGGCGCTGCGACCTGGAGCACCTGGACAGCTTACGCCTGTGCCCGATGATCTTTCAGCGCAAGGTGCCCAAAGAGGTTGAGCTGAGGGTGGCCTATGTCGACGGCGAGTGTTTCACCGGCGCCATTCGGGTGCCCGAGCGCACTGACTGGCGCACCTCCGAGGCCGTGGAAGCTCGCTGGGAGTTCCATCAACTCGCCTCCGATATCCGCGACGGTCTGCGCCGTTTGATGCAGCGCCTGGGGCTGACCTACGGCGCCCTGGACCTGATCGTCACACCAGAAGGCGAGCACGTCTTTCTCGAAGTCAACCCTCTCGGCGAGTGGGGCATGCTGGAGCGAGACTTGGAGTTGCCGATCTCCGCCGCCATTTCCCGTGCGCTACTGACCGCCGCGCAAGCGGCCGGCTAGAGGTACAAGCCATGAGTATTCTGATCCTCACCTATAGCGAAGACCACGAAGGTCTCGATGTTCTGAGCAGCCGCCTCCAAAATCTGGGGCAGGAGGTCGTGCGGCTGAATACCGACGAATTCCCCACCTCCGTGCGTCTCAGCGTCGGCTACGGCGATGAGGCCGACACGCTGCGCTTGGTGCCAGCAGAGGGAGGCGAGCCCGCCGATCTGCGCAAAGTGACGGCGATCTGGAATCGTCGCTATTTCACCGGCCGGCAGATCCCCGACGATCTCGATCCACAGCTGCGGGAGCCGTCGGTCGAAGAGAGTCGTCGCACGGTGACGGGGTTCGTGGCGGCACTGGAAGCCGAGGGAGTGTTTGCGCTCGACCCACTGCGCGCCGCCGGGCATGCGCGCCAGAAACCCTTGCAACTGGCGCTGGCCCGCGAGCTCGGCCTCGAGCTGCCGCGCACCTTGATCAGCAACGACCCGGACGAGGCACGTGCCTTTGCCGGTCGCTGCAAGCAAGGAGTGGTCACCAAGATGATGACGTCCTTTGCGGTCTACGATGGTGATGGGCGCGAGAACGTGGTGTTCACCAATGCGCTCGGCGCCGAGGATCTGGCCGCACTCGACGACGGTCTCGACCTGTGTCCGATGACCTTCCAGGAGGCGATCCCCAAGAAGTTGGAGATCCGCACCACGATTATCGGACACGAGGTGTTCTCCGGTGCCATCGACTCGCAGTCCAGTGATCGGGCGCAGCATGACTGGCGTCGTGATGGTGCCGGCATGATCGAGCAGTGGCGGCCCTACGAGTTGCCAGCGGATGTGGCCGACAAGTTGCTGCGTCTGCACGATCGCCTGGGGTTGAATTACGGTGCCTCGGATCTGATCCTGACTCCGGACGGCCGTCATGTCTTCCTGGAGGTGAACCCGGTGGGGGAGTTCTACTGGTTGGAGCGTCACGCCGGTCTGCCGCTGATGCGAGCCCTGGCGGATGTGTTGGTCAAGCCGGAGAAGCGGCGGCTTCCCTGATCCAGCTCCTGCTCTGTTGTCGGAGCAGTGAGAGCCTGGGGATGCTAGTCAGAGTCGTGCCAAGTAGAGCGGTGCCAGTCAGGGCGGTGCGCAACGTGGCAGCATCACGCTGAACGTGCTGCCACGGCCACGCTCAGACTCGCACCACACGCGTCCACCGCAGCGTCGGACCATGGTGCGTACGTAGGTCAGGCCGACGCCTTCCCCCTCGACGCTTTGTCGCCCCAGTCGACGGAACATCTCGAACGCCCGCTCGACCTGCTCTGCCGACATGCCTCGGCCGTTGTCGTGCACCCGGAAGATGAATGCCTCGTCGCCGAGCTCCGCTCGGATGTGGATCTCTCCGGGCCGGCTCGCCGATAGGTAGTTGACAGCGTTGCTCAGCAGGTTGGCGAAGATCAACTCCAGCGCCGTGCGATCACCCACGATGGTCGGCAGCTCGTCGAGCGTCACACTGCAGCCGCGCTGTTCGATCTGGTGATGCAGGGTGTCCAGCAGGTCGAGGACCAGCCTGTTCATGTCGATTGGCTCCAGCGCCAGCTCGGCGCGCCCCAAGCGGGCCAGGCGTAGTAGTGCCGAGGTCAGCTGCGCCATGCGGTGGGTGGCGGAGCGGATGAAACCAACGGCGTCGGGGACGTCTTCGTGCAGCGCGGTCAGCACTTCGTGACGCAGACCATCCCGCAGCTGCGGCAACAGTGATTCTGTCGCCCCGGCTACCAGCGCCAGGGCTTCTTCCAACTCGCTGACGAAGCCCTGGAGGTTGACCAGCGGTGCTCGCAGATCGTGGGACACGACGTGGGCGAAGCGGCGCAGCTCTTCGTTGGCCCGTTCCAACTCTTCGGTGCGCTCCAGGACACGTTGTTCGAGGGACGTGCGGGCCTCCTGTAGGTCGGACGCGGTCTGCTTGAGCAGGGTGATGTCCTGCAGGTTGGCAATGATGTAGCTCGGCCGACCCTCGGCGTCGCGGACCAGGGTCAGGCAGAGTAGTCCCCAGAGCACGCTGCCGTCTTTGCGAATGTAGCGGCGCTCCTCTTCCAGATAGGGGATATCGCCGTTGAGCAACTCGTGGTGGTGTTCGACCGTCGCGGCCAGGTCTTCCGGGTGATTGACCGCGGTGAATTCCAGTTGTAGCAGTTCCTGACGGGAGTACCCGAGCATGCGACACAGAGCCGGGTTGACCTCGCGCAAGGAGCCGTCAGCACCCAGCAGGGCAATGCCGGTCAGTGAATGTTCGAAGGTACTGCGGTAGACGTCTGGGGGACGGTGGTCTCGGCTCATGCTCGCTTGGTGAGAGACAGGGTTCGAATCTGCGCTCAGCTGGGGAGGGCCGAGGGTCCAAGGCAGGACGCTGGTTCGGAGAAGAAGCATTCTCTTCGAGATCTATTATGCACCAAGAGGCTTCGGCAAGCACTCTTGATCTTGAGGTGCCGTCGACATTCTTGTTTCGTTTGCTGAAAGGAGGGCAGCCGATCCGGCGCGGCTCACGTCCCCAGCGTTCCGTCGAGACGAGATGTCTCGTTCCGGCTCGGCAACACGACGCGGAAGGTGCTGCCGCGGCCTGGCTCGGAACGGCACTCGATCCGGCCGCCGCAGCGACCCACGATGGTGCGTACAAAGGCCAACCCCACGCCTTCGCCCTCGGCGCAATCGGGGGCGACTCGCCGGAACATCTCGAAGGCGCGGTCAATCTGCTCCTTGGTCATTCCACGGCCATTGTCACGGACGTAGAAGGACACCTCGGCCTCACCAGGCTCGCCCCAGATCTCGATTTCGCCCGGCCGTTGCGGGTCCAGGTAGTTGATCGCATTGCTCAACAGGTTGGCGAAAATCAGCTCGATGGCTGTGCGGTCAGCCACGATGTCGGGCAAGTCGCCGGTGGTCGCATGCGCCGTGTGCTGCTCGAGTTGGTGGCTCAGCGAGTGCAAGAGATTCTGGACGAGAAGACGGGTGTCGATACGTTCCGGACACAGCTCGGCGTGTCCGAGGCGCGCCCAGCGGAGCAAGGCCGAGGTCAGCTTTCCCATGCGATGGGTGGCGGAGCGGATGAAGCCGAGAGCGTCCGGTACCTCTTCGTGCAGGACGGCGCTGAGCTGCTGTCCGCGTTCCGCCGGTAGTTGCTGCAAGAGATCCGCGACGCCGGAAGTGATAGTGGTGATGGCCTCTTCCAGTTCACAGACGAACCCTTCGAGGTTGACCAGCGGCGCCCTCAGATCGTGGGAGATGATGTGGGCGAAGCGTCGTAGCTCCGCATTGGCCTGTTCCAGTTCCACTGTCCGAGCGTGCACCCGCTGCTCCAGGGTGTCGTGTGCGCGCTGCAGTTCTTCTGCCGCTTGCCGCCCTTCGGTGATGTCGAGGACGGTACCCTGGATCGCGTGGTGGCCATCGAAGTTGATGTGGCCGCTCTGGATCATCAGCCAACGGGTCTCGCCGCTGCGGGTACGGATGCGGAACTCGTAGCGTCGCTGAGCGTCTTGTCGATCCGCGAGTTTGCGGCGCAACTGGTCGAGCATGAACTCCTGGTCCAAGGGATTGACCAGCGTCTGAACCAGACCCGGCATGCCCATCGAGAACAACTCTTCGCGCGAATAGCCGGTGGTTTCGGCGATCTGCTCGTTGACGTAGATCACCTCTTTGGCGTCGAGAATCATGACGCCCTGCAGACTCTGTTCCGCCAGCGCCTGAAACATCGCCTGATCGTTGCGATGAAGCAGCGTGGACCGAGTTGGAGCCACGCGTTTCCGCGTGGTCGAGGTCACGGCAGCGAACGCTTCGGGAGTTGTGTGTTTCATCCCAATGGGTCCAACTCAACGGCTTGGTAACACGGCTTGGTAACTGAGAGATCTTGAGTCGTTACATTGAGTGTAACAACATTGATCCTCTCTGTCCGCATTCCGTCGGACGGTCTAGAAGGATGAGAGTCCTGCAGCTGTGTCTAGCGTGGTGAGGAAGCAGGGCTGCCGGCGGGGAGATCGATGCCGGCAGGGAGGTGGGTTGGTGGGCCGTGAGGGGCTCGAACCCCCGACCTACTGGTTAAAAGCCAGCAGCTCTACCAACTGAGCTAACGGCCCACCGCAGTGTAACGCATCGGCCCCATCGGATTCCAGGGGGACAACGCCTCGATCTCGTCGCTGCTGTGTAGATGTCTGCTGGGACTCCAGAGTTTGGTAGCTCTGCTAGACTTTGGGGCCTCGATCACAGACGCACTCAACCATGAGGAGTTCCACCGATGTCCATACTCGCCGGATGTATCTTCGGCTTCCTGGCCTGGTTCTTGGTCCGCTACCTGATCTTCGGTTTCTTTACCGTCGACCAGAATGAGCGCGCAGTCAAGACGGTGTTTGGGCGTGCACAGCGTTTGACGCCGGGGCTGCTGCAGGCGGGCTCGCCGGGCGACGACCTCGACGACGACGAGCGCGAGCGCTACAACTTCCCGCAGCTGCGTGTCTACGAGCCGGGGGGGCCGTATTTCAAGATGCCATGGGAGCGGATCTACAAGGTGTCGATCGCCACCGAGACGGTGAGCATGGCCTACGACCCCGAGAGCGCGACGGCGAACTCCGGCGGCACCATCCTCGAAGCGGTGACCAAGGATCAGCTCAACACCGGCTTGACGGGGCAGATTCGCTACCGTGTCTCCGAGCGCAACCTCTACGCTTACCTCTTCGGCGTCAAGAACCCGCTGGCGCACGTCATGGGCTACTTCATCTCGGTGCTGCGCGAGCGCATCGCGACCTTCGAGGCACCGAATCCGATTCCACTGATTCCCGAGGGGCAAGACGGCTTACCGGCGGCGGTGGAGGAGACCATGGTCGAAGGGATCTCGATCAACGACCTGCGCAAGAACCTACGCGACATCAATGAACACATGCAGCGGGAGTGCAAGACCTCCGAGGCGCGCTACGGCATCATGCTCGATGCATCGCTGATCACCGGTATCGATCCACCGGAAGATGTGGATTCGGCGCTGGCGGCGATCAACACGGCGCACAATCACGTGTCGTCCGAGGTCAGCTTGGCGCGGGCCAAGGCCGACCAGCGTTTGGTGCAGTCCAAGCGCGCGGTGGAGATCGAAACGCACAATGCGCACGCCGAGGTCGAGCCGCTCAACGCGCTGGCGGCGCAGTTGACCGAGCTGAAGAACAGCGGAGGCGGGGCGCTCGCCGCGTACCTGCGCAACGTGCGGCTGGGGCTCTTCGAGCGCGCCCAGCGGGTGTTCCTGGAGGCGCGGTCATGAACTTCGTCATCGCAGCGGTCGTCACGTTCTTCGCCAGTTTCATCCTGGTGCCGCTCTTCTTGCTCCTGGTGCGCATGTTCGGCGTCTACGCCATCGTGCAGGAGCGCAGGTGTCTCGTCTACGTGCTGTTCGGCAAAGTCGTGCTGGTGCTCAACGAGCCCGGTCTGCACCTGCTGTGGCTCAAGATGGGCCCCAAGGCCTTGTTCGTGCGCTGGTTCGGTCAGTGCTACACGCTCGACATGCGGCTCGACCAGGTGTACTTGCGCAGCCAGCCGGTCAATTCCGAAGAAGGCGCGCCGATGGGCATCGGCATGTGGTACGAGATGTACATCAGCGATCCGGTGGCCTTCCTGTTCAAGAACACCGACCCGCGCGGCTCGCTGGCCGCCAACGTCAGCAACGCGACAGTGCGCTGCTTGAGCAACATGGAACTCGACACCATGCTCACCAGTCGTCACGGTATGAGCCGGTCGGTGCGCCAGGAGGTGTCGCCGATGTCGCACGAGTGGGGGTACAAGCTCGGCTCGGTGTACATCCGCAAGGTGCATTTCCGTGATCGCGACATGATCCGGCAGATCGAGGAGAAGGTGGTCAACCGCTTGCGCCAGGTGACCTCGGCGATCTTGCAGGACGGCGAGAACCAGGTCAACGTGATCACCAGTACCGCCGAGCGCAAGGCGGCGATCGAGTTCGCCAAAGCGGCGGCGTTGCGGCCCAAGATCGTCGGCGCGGCGTTGCAGAAGATTGCGCAGGATCCGGAGGTGGAGGCGGCGATGTTCGAGGTTCTGGAGCTGCAACGACTGGTCGAGGGCGAGAAGTCGCTGACGCTGGTGCCACGGGGGGCCGGTGACGGGGGCAGTGGTGTGTTGACCGAACTGTTAGCGGCGAAGGAGGGGTGATGGGCTTTCGAAGCAGCGCATGGATGCCGTATCCTTGCGGCGTTATGAACATCCAATGCTCGCGACCCTTGAAAAGCCTTCTCGTCCTCCTCGCTGTCACCACGCTCGGCGGGCTCACCGCCTGCGGTGGCGGCGAAGTAGCCCCCGGCGAACGCCAGCGCGCGCCGGCCTTCGAACTGCCCAGCCTCGACGGCGACAGCGTCAGCTTGCAAGGGCTGTCCGGCCAGGTCGTGCTGATCGACTTCTGGGCTACCTGGTGTGTGCCGTGCCACAAGCAGCAGGAGATCATGGAGCCGCTGTACCCTGAGTTCAAGGACCGCGGCGTCGAGTTCTTGTCCATCGACGTCGAAGAATCCGAGGACGCGGTACGCGCTTTCGTCGAGCAGCACCCGTTCCCGAACCCGGTGCTGCTGGACGAGAACGGCGAAGTGCAAGCGGACTTCGACGTCTTCGGCCTGCCGACGCTGGTGCTGGTCGACCAGCAGGGGCGCATTGCCTTTCAGCGTACCTCTGTGACCGATGAGGCGACTCTACGCCGCCTCATCGAGCAAGAGCTGTAAGAGGCAGCAGCGCCTACTTCAGGACCACCAGCACCACACGTCGGTTCTGCGCCCGGCCGTCGGCGGTCCCGTTGTCGGCGACGGGGGCGCTCTCGCCGTAGGAGATCACCGAGATGCGGTGTAGCGGGAAGCCGTGGCGCAGGCTCAGGTGCCGGCGCACGGACTCGGCGCGCTTGAGGCCGAGTTCGTAGTTGTAGGCGTCGGCACCGGAGGCGTCCGTGTGGCCCTGGATCTCGATGTAGAGGTCTGTGTTCTCGCGCTTGATCTCTTCGGCGAACTGGTCGATCACCGCCTGTGCCGAGTCGGAGAGCACGGCATCGTCGAGGCCGAACTGGACCTGCGAGTCGTTGAAGCTGGTTTCGTAGAGGAACTGGCCCTCCGCCAGCTTACCGGCGGCTTCGGCCCGGGCCATGGCTTCACGGGCGGTGTCGGACGCCTCGGCCAGGCGCTGCTCGTTGGCCTCGATCTTCGCTTGCTGTTCGGTCAAGCGCTGATCCTGGACGTCGAGTTCGCTCTGGTTGGCTTCGACCTGGCTCTCGATACTCTCCATCCGTTGATCGGTCTGGACACCTGAGGTACGGATTTGCTCCTGGACGTACTGCTTGGTGGCGCAGCCACTGGTGAGCACGGCGAGGGAACCGACCAGGAGGGTCGCGACCGGCAGCCGCCGGGGACGAAGAGAGCGAGTGTGAGCGGGTTGGGAACTGCGTGCAAGGGATTGCATGGTGGGTGCCTCCTTGGGATTGTATGGATGAAAATATAGCATGTTATCTATATTCGGGTCTCGGCCTAGCTTATCGCCGGCTCGCAGACGGTGGAAGAGTTCACCGTGGGGTCTCGGCTGGCGCCGGTGGGGCTCCCTGGTAGCGCTGGCGGAAACGCACGCTGCCGGCACGCCGATGCTCGACCTCGACCAGCAATTCATGCTCACGATCCTCCGTTCCCGTGCCGGTGCGACGACTGCCGCTGGTGGGGAAGGCGAGCACGTATTGGTGACGCAACTCGTCGCCGAGCCGGCGGCATACCGCCGCGACGTCCGCGGGACCGTCGACACGCTGGTAGCGGCCGCCGCTGTCGTAGGCCAGGCGCACCAGCACGTCCTCTGGGGCCGGGCGTTGCCACTGGCCGTCCGGACCGCGCTCGAGGGGGCCGGAGCCGAGAATGGGCAGGCCGAGATCGATAGGGTAGACGGCGACCTTGGCGTCGCGAACTCGCTGGCGGGCTTCACCGGCGGTCGAGCGGCTGGCGTTGTCGGCACCGTCGGTGACCAGAATGGCGGCACGGCGGTGATGGCGCATGCCTTCGAGCAGCCACGGGAGACGCCCGACCGCGTCGTGTAGGGCAGTGACGCCGCGGGCTCGCCACTGCTCGGCGTCAGCTTCGAGCAGCGTCTTGTTGCGAGTGAAGGGCAAGCGCAGCCGTACCTCTTGGTTGCCGAAGCCGACGACCGAGATCTCGTGTGTCGTGCCCGGTACTAGCAGCGTGTCCCGCAGGCAGGCGAGCAACTCGCGACCGGTCTCCAGTCTCCCATCGTTGCTCATGCTGCCACTCAGGTCTTGCAGGAAGAGCAAGGACACGGGTGCTTCGTCGTCACCCTCGAAGCTGGCGATCGGCACGCGCTGGTCGTCGACGAAGAGCCGGAAATCGTCAACCGTCAGGTCGGTGAGGTAGCCGCCCTGGCGGTCCTGCACCACCACGGGCACCAGTACCCACGTGACTTGCACGGTGTCGCCAAACTCTTGGGACTGGTGGCTCGCCTGGTCGGTCGATTGGGCGCTGCGGGTCGGCAAGAGCAGCAGCACGGTCAGCAGCGCTGCCGCGAACTTTACTCGGCGCTGCGAAACGGCTAGCCTGCGCACCATGAGCGAGAACGCCCCGACGGATGTCCCTGCCGCGCCGGATACCGCCGCCGAGCAGCTCGAGCCAGCCAGCGACGACGGAACCCTCTTCGGAATGACCGAAGACCAGGTCGCCGAGAATTTCAGTCCGATCAACATCCGTAACGTCTCCATCAAGTGCGGTCGCTGCCAAAGCTACCAGACCTTGAGCGCCTTCGAGCGTCGGGGTACCTGGAACGTCTACACCTACGAGTGTGAGGACCAGGTGTGTGAACCGTCGCACAGCCGAACGCTGATCGAGGTGCCGGCGGTACTCGACGAGTTCGCCAACCGAGACCCCAACTGGCGCGGTGGCAAGCGGCATGCGGGAGCGGATCCGGCGGGTGGCTCGGAGGATCACGGAGACTGACCGCATCGGCCGCCGGTGCGATAAGATGGGCCGTCTCTGCTCGCCGATGCGCTCCTGTGTCGGCAACACGACTCTACCAACCAAGACTCTCCAGCAACCCCCAGTCTCCGTTCGGGCAGGAAAGGGAAATCCGATGAAGAATACCGTTCATATCGTGGGCACCGGTACGATCGGCGAGCCGTTGATCGGTCTGTTCGCCGACTTCGGCAAGAAGATGGGCGTCGACGAAGTCACGTTTCACAAGCGCACCCCACTGTCTGACGATCGTGCCAAGATCGGGCACTTGATGGACCGGGGCGCCAAGCTGGCCGTCGACCCGGATCGGGTCGAAGCCTTCGAGAAGCTCGGGCACAAGGTCAGTTTCGAGGCTGGTGAAGCCCTCGACCGCGCCAGCGTGATCATCGACTGCACGCCTGCCGGCAACGAGAACAAAGAGAAGTACTACAAGCACCTCTCGGGGCCCAAAGGATTTCTGGCGCAGGGTAGTGAGTTCGGTTTCGGCAAGCCGTACGCTCGCGGGGTCAACGACGAGGTGCTCGATCCGGACAAGGACCGATTCCTGCAGGTGGTGTCGTGCAACACTCACAACATCACCACGCTGATCCGCACGATCGCCTCCGACTCGGTGGACGACTGCTACCTGGAGAGCGGTGACTTCGTCTGCATGCGGCGCGCCAACGACATTACGCAGGCCGCTTCCTTCATCCCGGCGCCGCAGGTCGGCAACCACAGTGACGCGGAGTTCGGCACGCACCATGCGCGCGACGCCAATAGCTTGTTCCAGACCATGGGGCACGATCTCGATCTGTTCTCGTCGGCGGTCAAGCTCAACAGTCAGTACATGCACTCGATCCGTTTCAACCTGCGCTTGACTCGCGACATCACGCTCGACGAGGTCAAGCGCCGCCTGCGCGACAACCACCGTGTCGCGATGACGGACAAGAACCTGGCCAACCTGATCTTCAGCTTCGGTCGCGACCATGGCTATTACGGTCGCATCCTGTCGCAGACGGTGATCGTCGAGCCGACGCTGACGGTACGCCATGGCCGCGAGGTCTACGGTTTCTGCTTCACGCCGCAGGATGGCAATTCGCTGCTGTCGTCGGTGGCCGCGGCGCTGTGGTTGATCGATCCAAACCAAGACAGTGTGCGCGAGCGTCTGACGCCGATCCGCCGCTGGCTGTATCGGGAGATCTGATGGCTGAAGATGGAGGACGCCGGTCCGGCCGCGGAGGTGCAGAGAAGGGTGGTGGTGCGGGCAAAGGGCGTCCTCCGGGACGTGGGGGGCCACCCCGTGGCGGCCCACCCCGTGGCGGCCCACCCCGTGGCGGCCCATCTCGTGGCGGCCCGCCGCGCGGCTCGAAGGAGGGAGGCTCCCAGGAGCGCGGTCCCCGTCCCGGGGGTCCCCGCCCGGGGGGACCACGATCGGGCGGTCCACGTCCAGACGGTCCGCGTCCTGGTGGCCCACGATCAGGCGGTCCGCGTCCTGGTGGCCCACGATCAGGCGGTCCGCGTTCAGGTGGTCCACGACCGGGCGGCCCACGACCGGGTGGTCCACGACGTGGTGGCCCGCCGCGTTCCGATCGCCCCCGTTCCGATCGACCCCATGCTGATCGGTCCCACACGGGCGACGCGCCGCCACGGCCCGAAGTGCCGACGGTACTGTCGCCTACCGCGCAGAAGCTGGCGGCACTCGACGAACTGGAGCTGACCATTGATCAGCTGGTCGCCGGGGGGGACGGCCTGGGCCGCTACGAGGGCATTCCCATCTTCGTGCCCCGCTCGGCTCCCGGCGATCGCCTGCGCGTGCGCCTGACCGAGCGGCGCCCCGACTACGGTCGTGCCGAGATCGTCGATGTGCTCGAAGCCGGTCCGGGTCGCCGCGAGCCCCCGTGCCCCTTCTTCGCACAATGTGGTGGTTGTGACCTCCAGCACCTGGACGACACGCTGCAGACCCAGCTCAAAGTCCAGGCCCTGGCCGACACCCTGCGCCGTCTCGGCCGACTCGACGGTCTGCCCGAGATCCAGCTGCGAACCGGTGACGCCTGGGGTTATCGTTTGCGCACGCAGTTGCAGGTCGAGGCGACGGACGAACGTGCCCGCATCGGCTACTTCGCGCGCCGCAGCCACGAACTGGTGGCGATCGACCGCTGTCCGATCCTGGTACCCGAGCTGGAAGCTCAACTGACCCAGCTGCCCAAGCCGCTGCGCGACCTCCAGGCCACGGGGCGTGTGCCGCGGCGCCTCGACTTGTGCGCCGGCAACGATGGCCGCCTGAGCAGCGCTCCGGTGGTCGAGGGATTGCCGCAAGGCGAAGTGATGCTGACCTTCGAGGACAAGGCCGGTACGGCAGCCACGGGGTCGACTTTCGGCCCGCTCGAATACATCTACGATGCCCGCAGCTTCTTCCAGGCCCACCGCGGCCTGCTCGCCACCCTGGTCGGCGAAGCGGTCGGCCCGTGGCAGGGTGGCACCGCCATTGACCTGTACGCTGGCGTTGGTCTCTTCGCAATGCCGCTGGCGCGTCGCTATCAGAAGGTCATCGCCGTCGAAGCCGAGCGCGTCTCCGCGCGCTTCGCCCGTCGGAACGCCCGGCGCAACGACGTGCAAAGCAAGGTCGAAGTCGTCGGCCAGGCGGTCGAGACGTGGATCCCAGAGATCCCAGAAGGCGTCGACCGGGTGCTCGTCGATCCCCCGCGAGCCGGCCTCGCTGGTCGCGTGCGCGGTGTCCTGCTGCAACGCTTGCCGCCGCGCATCACCTACGTCTCCTGCCACCCCGCCACCCTCGCCCGTGACCTGCGTCACCTGAGCAAGAACTACAGCGTCGAG
This sequence comes from uncultured bacterium, assembly GCA_965368975.1. Lineage (GTDB taxonomy): Bacteria > Acidobacteriota > Thermoanaerobaculia > Multivoradales > JAHZIX01 > CBDUPA01. Next base: position 146,148 of record CBDUPA010000007.1, read on the forward strand.
AGCATTACGGCGCTCGACATGTTCCCGCAGACGGGACACTTGGAAACGGTTGTGCAGTTGCTGCGAAACGAAGGCTGAATCGCCGGTCTTGCTTCTCCTCTCCGAGTTCGTATGATGGTCCCGCTTGTTTTTGGCACGGCTGTGTTTGGCCGATAGGGCCCCCAGCCAAGATGACTTGATTTACGGAGGAGAAGCAGCATGTTGGAGAAACTGAACCCGGGGGCGCGGGGCGCCCAACAATCGATGATCCGGCGTCTGACCGCCGAGGTCGTCAAGAGTGGTGGCGTCGACCTGAGTCAGGGCCTTTGTACCTTCCTGCCCGACCAGCGCATTCTCGACGGCGCTGTCCGTGCCGTGCTGGCGGGCAAGAACACCTATAGCCCCAACGTCGGCACGCAGGACCTGCGGCAGCAGTTGGCGGACAAGTACCGTCGGCGCAACGGCCTCGACGTCACGATCGACAACGTCATGGTGACCTCCGGTGCCACCGGAGCGTTCGAGAGCATCTGCAAGGCTTTCCTGGAACCCGGCGACGAAGTCGTGATGGTGCAGCCGTTCTACGGGTACCACATTCGTCAGGTCCAGGATCGCGGAGCCATTCCCCGCTTCGTCTCGCTGCATCCTCCGGATTGGCACTTCGACCGCGACGAGTTCGAGAACGCACTGACCGACAAGACCAAGTTCGTCGTCTTCTCCAACCCGAGCAACCCGACAGGCAAGGTGTTCACGCGCGACGAACTCGAGTTCATCGGCCAAGCTTGTCGCAGCCGGGATATTCTGACAGTGGTCGACGAGGTCTACGAGTACATCCTCGCCAACGACAAGGAGCACGTCTCGATGGCGTCGCTGCCGGGCATGTTCGAGTCGACGCTGACCATGTCGTCCGCGAGCAAGACGCTGTGCGTGACCGGCTGGCGTATCGGTTGGCTGGTAGCTCCCGCCGAGGTGATCCCGGCTCTCGGGGTCAAGTTCGACGACGCCTTCATGTGCGCGCCGCGCCCTTTCCAGCACGCGGTCGCCGACGTCTTCGCCCTGGGTGATGACATCTTCGAGCAGATTCGCCAGACTTTCTGCAGCAAGCGCGACACGATGGCTGCCGCACTGCGTGGTTTTGGCCTCGACGTCTACGGCGGCGAAGGCGCCTGTTACCTGATCGCTGGCTACGAGAAGCTGGGCTTCAAGGACGATATGGCGGCCATCTGGAGTCTGCTGGAAAACCAGAACGTCGCCGGCTTGCCGGGCAGTTCCTTCTATCCTGGCGAGAGAAACTCCGGCTTCGTGCGCTTCTGCTTCGCGGTCAGTGACGAAGACCTCGGACGCGTGACGGAGGCTCTGGCTCGCTAGTCTGGATTCTGGCCAACAAGCGGAGGCTGTGTGCGGTTCGAGTGGGATGACCAAAAGAGCGTAGCCAACGTCAGGAAGCATGGTTTCAGCCTTGCCGATGCCCACCTTGCTTTTTCGCAGCCGATGGTGGTCCGAGAAGACGCGCGAGGAGCTTATGGAGAGCGGCGCTGGGTAGGGGTTGGACAGGTCCTTGGCCGGGCTGTCGTTGTTGTCTGGACCGAACCCGACGAGGAGACGATTCGTATCATCTCCATGAGACGAGCCCTGAAACATGAGAGACTGGGATATGAGCGAGAGATCACAGACCGATTGGGCTAGGGTGGACGTACTCGGCGACGAGGACATCGACACCTCCGACATTCCGCCCTTGGACGAAGCGTTCTTCTCGACCGCCAACTTGCGTATGCCCGATGGCTCCACGTCCGTAGCTGTGAAATTGGACCCGGAGACCTACAGTTGGTTCAAGTCATTGGGAGCTGAGGCAGAGGAGCGGATGCGGGCTGCCTTGCGTTTGTACGCGGAATCACACAAGGCGTTTAGTCACTGACTGAGCCCAGAGTTCGGGTGGGGCGAGCGATGAGCAAGACGTGGAATGTCTATCTGAGCGGTGAGATCCATACGGATTGGCGTGACGTGATCCGTGAGGGGTGCGAGCAGGCGGGGCTGCCCGTCGTGTTCAGTGCGCCCGTCACCGATCATCCTGCCAGCGACAATTGTGGTGTCGCCATTCTGGGCGAGGAAGCGCAGGACTTCTGGAAGGACCACAAGGGTGCCAAAGTCAACGCCATTCGCACACGCACACTGATCGCGGCCGCGGACATCGTGGTGGTGCGCTTCGGTGACAAGTATCGGCAGTGGAACGCTGCCTTCGACGCTGGCTACACGGCAGCCCTGGGCAAGGCACTGATCGTGCTACACCCGCCGGAGCATACGCATGCGCTCAAGGAAGTCGACGGTGCGGCACTGGCCGTGGCGCAGGAGCCGGGACAGGTGGTGGAGATCCTGAACTACGTGATCCGTGGGGAACTCGCCTCAGCGTAGCCTCTCCGACTGTCGGGCGATGTTACCGGCGCGACGTTGTCAGGAAAAGCAACTCCGTGTAGAAGTCCATCAAGAACGTCGAGCGTTCGGCGGACTCGGAGGGCGGAAGTTGCTAGAATCCCTGGCGATGTCTCAGCTTGCACCGAGGTCGACTGGGCGCGCGGCACGATCCGATGGTCCGTCAGATGGGAACAGTCCGTTGCGCGGACCCCTGCCCGCCGATGCGTGGGATTTGGGGACCGTAGCGCAGGCGGCGGCAGGGGAAGAACCCTGGCCGTCGCGACTGATCGACACGCTGACGCCGGTGATCCAAAGCAGAGTTGCGAGGGTTTTGCTGCGCGGGCAGCAGCGGCATCCGGGCCGTATCCGACCCTTGGTGGAAGATTTGACCCAGGAGGTGTTCATGGTGCTGTTCGCTCGCGGAGGCCGCGTGCTGCGGGATTGGCAGCCGGACCGGGGCTTGTCCCTGGCCAATTTTGTCGGCCTGGTGGCGGAACGCCAGACAGTGTCGTTCCTGCGATCCGGTCGCCGTAGCGGCTGGCGCGAGGATCCGACGCTCACCGACACCTTCGACACCGCCACCGCCGCTCCCAGCCCGGAGCGCTGGACGGCGTCGCGCCAGCAGATGGAACGGTTGTTGGAGCGTCTCACCGAGGAACTGAGTCCGTTGGGGCGCCAGCTCTTCCGCCTGCTCTATCTCGAAGAGCGGGGAGTGGAAGAGGTGGAAGGTCTGACGGGCATGAGCAGTGATGCTGTCTACGCTTGGCGCAGCCGGCTGCGCCGGCGGGCTCGACGCGTGCTACAGGAGGAATCCTGATGACTACCGAATCCTCTTCGCCTGAAACCGCGTCTGCTCCTACGTCTGCCACCGCATCGCCGCTGGATGTAGTGTTGACCGAGGTCGCGGCGTTGGGTGAGTCGCGTGCCGCTGCCGAAGAGGCACGGCTGGCTGGGCTGTTGGGCTCATTGCCGGCCGACAGCTGGGATCGTCTGGCTGCGGACGTGCTGGGTGCCAGCGAGGAAGCGACGTTGCGCGCCAGCGCAGAGGCCTCTGCGGAGTCAAGTGACGAAGCTCGACGTGCGCTGGAGGCGTTCACGCCGCTGGAGGAAAGCTTTCGGCAGCGCGTGGCGCTGGCCGTTTCGGAGCAGCGTGAGCGAGAGCGCGAGCATTCGGCCGACGTCGAGTCACTCGACGCCCGGCGCTCGCTCTGGCGTCGGCGTTCGGTGTGGGCGATGGCGGCTACGGTTGTCCTGGCGGTGACGGTAGCGCTGCTGCTGCGCGGCAACCTGGCATCGAGCGGCGATGTGACGTTGGCGCTGCCGATTCCCGACTATGCGGTGCAGGTGGACGGTGGCGCGGCGGCTGAGCGCTCGGCGCCGGAGCTGGCAGCTACGCCTGCGATCGATGAGGTGACAGCACTGGGACTCGGCGAGCGCCTGCGGCTGACCCTGCGGCCGGCGACAGCGGTGGACGGTGCGGTGACGGTGCGGACCTTTGTCGCACCGCGTGCCGGTGTCGGCGAGCCAGCCAGCGAGACACAGTCGGCCGCCTGGCGAATCTGGGACGGCACGACCGAAGTCGCCACCAGTGGCGCAGTGCGTCTGAGCGCGGTGATCGGTGAGCAACTGGACGTGGCGGCCGGCAGCTATACGCTGGCTGTGGTCGTGGGACGCCCGGAGCACTTGCCAGCGGTCACCGATCTGCCACAGCCGTCGAGGTGTAGCGCCCTGGAGCAGGACGCGGACGCCTGTTGGCGCCTATACTGCATGCATGTCGACATTCGGGACGGCGACACATGAAGGCGCGCTCTCGCGATGGCGTTCAGCGTGCGGACTCGTTGGCTGGATACTGTGTGCGCTGGGCACGTGGGCCTGTGGCATTGTGCCCGAGACGGCGGACGACTCGTCGGCAAAGGCCCTACGGGTGAGCTACGGTGGTTGCCACGAGGTCCGGATGCCCGGGCCGGTGTGCAGCCTCGAGCCTCAAGACGCGCTGGCTCTCTGGTTACCGGTGGCGACCACTGCCGAAGTCGAGGTGAACCTCGACGGTCAGCCGTTGGACTCGCAGCAGGTCTCGACCGAGCGGGTCGGTGACGGCTGGCGCTGGCGGTTGCGCCAAGTGCCGCTACCGGCGCGGTTGGACGTGCGCACCTCGGAGCAGTCCTGGACGTTACAGCTCGAGCCGTGGCGGACTCCCGACTGGCTCGCCGCGCTGACGGAGCGGCTGCGGGCGGGTGACTTCGCGGCAGCGCGCGGCCTGCTCGAGGTGCGGCTAGCCGAGGCTCCCGACGATGGGGCCGCGTTGTCGATGCAAGGGCGCTTCGCGCAGCAGCGAGACGGGGACTTGGAGGCGGCACTCGCCAGCTTCGATGCCGCCGTCGCCGACCACGGCCGCCGCGGCAAGCGTCTGTCGCAGGTCGTCGACGGGACGCGGGCCGTGTACCTGCTCCTGGAGCTGGGAGAGTACCGCTTCGCCGAGGCCCGCAGACGGCTGCAAGAGCTCGGTGTCCAGGACCGGGATCCGGCGGAGGCGAGTTACTACCTGGAGTACTACCGAGGTGTCTTGGCGCAACGGATCGGTGATCTGCGCTCGGCGCTCGAGTTCCTGTCGGCCGCGGCCTCGACGGCCGAGCGTACGGGCTTGCTCGCCGAACAGCGCCTGGCGCAGCAGGTGCGTGGCAGCGTGCTGGCGGAACTTGGCCGCTCGGAGGACGCCGCGGCCCTGTACGAGCATCTGCAAGAGTCTCCGGAGCCGGACGAGCAGCCGGCCAAGAGCTGCTTCCGCGTGCAGCAGCTGAACAACCAGGCCTGGGCGTCGTTGCTCACGCTCGAAGCCGGCGGTGTACCACGGCACGCTCCAGAGGCTCTGCTGCGCCAGGCGCTCGACGATCTGCGGGGTGGTGCCGGCCTGCTGTGCATGGACGCCCAAGCCGAGGAAGCCAACCTGCAGCTCAATCTGGCCCTGGCATCTCTGCACCAGGGCGATACCGAGGCGGCACGGCGCAGCCTGGAGACCTATGGGCGGCAAGCCCCGGAAGCCGCCGCGCTGCCTCCGTTGCAGCGGCTGTGGCACCAGGAGCTGCAGGCCCGGCTGGCGCTCGAAGAAGGGCAGCCGTCCCGCGCTCTGGAACTCTACGACCGACTCGCCGCGGCTGATCCCGCGGCCTTTCCGGCTGCGCGCTGGCGGGCTCAGGTCGGTCGCGGCCGGGCCTTGCGGGTCTTGGGGCGACCGGGGGACGCGCTGGTGGCACTCGAACAGGCCGAGCGTCTGCTCGACGCCGAGAGCCTGGGGGTGCCTGTCCACGCCGGCCGAGATACCTTCCTCAGTGGACGTGAAGCGGCGGCGCGCCTGCAAGTGCGGCTATTGCTCGACGCCGGTCGAATCGACGACGCGCTGGCCACTGCCCGCCGCAACCGGGCTCGATTGCTGCTCGGTCTGCGCTGGGCAGATCGCCTGGCACGCCTGACGCCCGCCGAGCAGGCGCGCTGGGATGAGACGCTGGCCGCCTATCAGCGCCAGCGCGCCCAACTGGACGCGGAGGCTGCTGATGACTGGCGGCTGCCGGCCGATCAGCTGGCCGTGGTGCGAGCGGCCCGCTCTCGCCAGGGGCAGGAGCTGGCCGGTCTGCTCGATCGTGCCCTGTCGGTCTTGGGCACCGCGGCACCGACGCTGGCACCCTTGCGTGCGGGGGAACTGGTCCTGCTCTATCACCCGGTGGCCGGGGACCCGCCCAACGCGCAGCGTCGAGAAGGAAGCGACGCCGAGCACGGAGACCGCTGGGTCGGCTTCGCGGCGACGCCGGACGGTGTCAGCATCCACTGGCTAGCGGATCCTGGAACGCTGCTGTCTCAGCCGCGGCGACTCGCCGAGGCTCTGTTCACGCCCGTCGCGGCACAGATCCACGCGGCGCGGCGGGTACGCTTCCTGCCCTACGGGCAACTGCGTGGGGTCGACCTGCACGCTCTGCCGTTCGACGCAGAGATCCTGCTGGCCGCTGTTCCCGTGACCTACGGTCTCGATCTCGAGGCGGTGAGTGGCGGCCGAGCCGAGTCGGCGCGGGCACTGCTGGTGGCTGATCCGCTGGAGGACTTGCCGGCCGCCCGGGCCGAAGTTGCGGTGATCGCTGACTTGCTGCGGGCCAGTGAGCCAGGCTGGGAGCTGCGCCGGCTCGAAGGGGCTGCGGCCGAAGCCGGCACGGTGCGTGCGCTGCTCGAAGAGGTGGCGCTCTTCCACTATGCCGGGCATGGGCGTTTCGCCGGCTGGAGCAGCGCCCTGCCGCTGGCGGGAGGAGGTCGGCTGACGGTGGGCGACATCCTGGCGTTGCAGCGCGCACCGGCCCAAGTCGTCTTGTCGGGCTGCGAGACCGGCCGCGCCGCCAGCAGCAGTGCGGTCGAGAGTATCGGACTGGCGCAGGCGTTTCTGGCAGCCGGCAGCCGACGTGTGCTGGCAGCGGTGCGGCCGGTGCGGGACCGAGCTGCCGCTGATCTGGTGACAGCCTGGTACCGTCGCCGCCCCGACAAAACCTCTCTTGCCGTTTTCGATCCCGCAGCCGGTCCGGCCGCGGTGAGCGAAGATCCGGCCGCCGTGCTGCGCCGTGTCCAGCTTGCCTGGCGCGCGCGCGAACCTTCGGCGGACTGGGCTAGTTTCCGTCTATTCGAACCGTAGGTTCCGTTCACCAAGGAGGTATGTCGATGCGATCGAATGTCCACTCTACGCAGTCCGCTGGGCGCGGCAGGTTGCGCTCTTGCGTGGGACTCGCTGCGCTGGGTCTGGTTCTGGGCTGCGCTCAGACCGGCAACGTCGTCGCTGGCCCCGCACACGCTGCCCCCGCACACGCTGCCCCCGCACACGCTGCCCCCCCAGCTAGTGCCGTTCCCGGAGACTCTGGCGGGCAGCCGGCGGCGCCGCAGGCTCAAGCCCCGACCCTCGACCCGCAGGCCGCGTGCGCCAACTGGCGCTGGATCGGTGTGCAGGAAGATTCCGCCAGCTCGTGTCCGCCACCGCGGTTGGCCAACTGGACATCGCGCGATCTGTTCTCGCCCGATCTCACCGACAAGACCACCACCGGCAGGCTGCAGCGGACGCTGGCGCCGTTCTGCGTCTACGAGTCGCGCGGAGCTGTCGACGATGTTTCCGCGCGCGACATCGTCGACCTGGGGCAGTTCGAGAGTTTCGATCGGGACTGTCTCGGCCTGTCGTCCAGTGCCGCTCCCACGGTCGCCGGCCAGATGTGGAAGGATCTGCGAGAGCGTTTCAGCGATCAGGTTGGCGAGGTCGATCTGCCCAAGCCGGAACGGGCGCGCGTCCGGCAGCCGGTCCGGCTCGCTCTGCTCGACACCGCCGCCACGCGCCAAGAGTCCGGCCGCGACCATCCAGCGGATCATCCCGGCAACTCGCCGCACGGGTATACCCTGGCCAATCTGGCTCGTGACCTGGTGGACGAGAACGTACGCATCACCACCCGGTTGGCCTTGCCTTGGGTGCGCTTCGATGCCAACGATCCGTCGCGGTCCGTGCGCGACGAGGTCAACGGCGGTCACGCCGGCTTGCTCAGCGATCTGGCGACGGCGATTCTCGGCGAAGTCGCCGACTGGCAGCGGGACGATCCCGAGCGTCGGCTGGTGATCAACCTGAGCTTGGGCTGGGATCCGGACCTCTACGGTGGTGTTCTCACGGGCGATGCAAAGCGGGGGGAGGCGGCCAAGGAGCCCGCGTCGGTACGCGCGGTGCGCACCGCCCTCGAGATCGCGGCGGCACACGGTGCGGTGATCGTTGCGGCGTCCGGCAATCTGCTCGGCCTGCCGTCCGACGACCAGGACGCACTGCTACCGGCCGCCTGGGAACGCCTCACGGCTCCGTCGACCGCGCGTTGTGAACAGCTTCTTGGAGCTGGCGCGACGGTGTGCCAACGGCTCGAGGACGAGCGGACCTCGAGCCGCGAGACGCGGGCCTATCGACCGTTGCTGCACGCCGCGGGCGGTCTGCATGGTCACGGCGGCACGATCGCCAACGCCCGTCCCGGCAGCCTGCCGCGGCTGATGGCCTATGCTGCCGGCGCTGTCACCGTCGATGGCGGCGGCCGTCCTACCACCACTTTGGTCGGCAGCTCGGTCGCGGCGTTGATCGTATCCTCGACCGTCGCCGCGGTCTGGTCGTTGGACCCCAAGCTGTCCGGCCACCGGGCCGTCCAGTGGACCTACGAGAGTGGTCGCGGCCTGGGAGAGGCTGCCGAACTCCACCTCGGGGCGACAGCGCCCGAGCGCAACCGCATCGAGTTGTGCGCGGCGCTGCGGGCCGCTTGCAGCCGGGGGCTGTGCGAGCCGCCGGTCTGTCGTGAACGGCCACGCCGGCTGCCGCCGCCGGAGGTTACCTTGGCCGAGCACCTGAGCCATGCCGGGCCTATGGCGACTCCCGTCTTGCCCGTGCCGGCGGAATGTGGCGCCAACTACAAGTTGTTCCACAACGGTAGCGGTCCGCCGATGTGGATGTGCCCGTTCGCGCAGTTGCCCGGGGTCGCCCATCACACGGTGGTTGGGCCACAGCCGCAGTCGACACCGTGTCCGAACTGCAGCCTGATCCCCGATCCCACCGGCAATCGCCTGCTGATCGAGGTCGATCCCAGCTTTGGTGCCTCGGTGAGCCAGCCCGTGCTGCACATCAACGGTATCTCGCTGGCGCTGCCGGTCGCGACGCTGGGTCCCGGCGAGTGTGCCGAGGTCACTGACCTGCCGACGCCCAACAATGGCGAAGCCGTGAGCATCACCTTCATGGTGGGCCATGACGACGGGGCAGCGCACAGTCCCGTGATGGTGCTTCCCTGAGTCCTGGCACTGTCCTGAAGAGGGCAGCCTGATTCTGAGAAGACTGGCGGCGTGAAGTGGTTTCTTCGCGCCGCCGTCCTGTGTCCAAGAAGGTGAGATGCATGCGATGACTCTTCGATCCGTTCCCGATGCAAGCGCCGATCCGGCGCCGTCCGGGCTTTCCTCGGAGCTGGATCTGGTCGAAGAGCGCCGTTTGCTGACGGCGGTGGGAGCTGGTGACCGCGACGCTGCCGAGCGGTTGGTGCAGGCCACGTACGGCACCATCTACGCTGCTCTGGTGCGCATGTGCGGTAATCCCGACACCGCCGCTGACCTGACCCAGGACACCTACCGCAGGGCCTGGAAGGCGCTAGACGGGTTCGAAGGGCGCAGCCGCTTTTCCACCTGGCTGTACCGCATTGCCTACACCACGTTCCTCAACCACGTTCGCCGACCACGCCGCTTGCTGCCGATGGAGGAGGGGATCGACCCCGAGGATCCGTCGCCGGGGCCGGAGGCACGCGCCGGTGACGACGCACGCACTCGTCGGCTGCGGCGTGCGGTGCTCGCCTTGCCCGACGAAGAACGCTACCTGGTCAGCGCGCACTTCTGGGGCGAGCGGACCCTGACCTCGCTGGCGCAGCAGGCCGGGATCACGCCTCCGGGGCTGCGCAAGCGTCTGCACAAGGCGCTAGGCCGTTTGGCGGTGATGTTGGAAGACGAATCAGATCTGCTGTCGCTGAAGGAGGAGGGGCCATGAACCGTCCCGAACTCGAAACCACCGAAGAACAGCTGCGGCAGGAACTGCGACACATGCCCGCGCCGCCGCCACCACCTGATCTTCTGGCTCGGCTGCATGCCGACATCCCCGAGGAGCTGCCGCGGGTCGCTCTGCCGATTCTCGACGAGCGGCTACGTCGCGACGATCCGCCGAGGACCGAGTCGCCGCTGGTGGACCCTCCGGCTCCGGACAATGTCGTCGCTGGCCCTTGGTATCGCAACCGGACCATGTGGGCTGCCGCCTCCATCGTGCTGACCGTCAGCGCTGGCTTGTGGATGTGGCGTCTGGCCGAGAAGGGACAGCTGGAAACGCTGCCACAGACGTCGGTGCCAGCTGCTCAGGAAGCCGCGTCGCCGATGGCGCCGGAGATGACGAGAGGATCCCTGCCCCAGGAGTCGACCCTCGAGTCACGCCTCAGGACTCGGCAGGCGTCGATGGCTTCGGCCGACCAGATCGAAGCTGCGAATGCAGAGTCGGTGGACAAACAGCGGGTTTCGGCGGAGAGTCCGGTAGCCGAGTCCGCCGACGACATCCGGCTCGATGCACCCGCTAGCGGGCCGGTCGAGAAGGACCAAGAGGCAGAGCCATTCGTCGACGAGGACGTGGCTGAGCAGAGTTTCCTTGGTCATCTCGCCAGTGAAGAGCTTGCCAGGGAAGAGCTTGCCAGTGAAGAGATAGCCAGTGAAGAGACTGCCAGTGAGAGATTCGATGCTGGTCAGGTGGGGTCGATACTCGCCCCGCCGGCCCCGGTCTCACCGCCAACAGCACCGGCGCCCTCCGCCAAGGTGATGGAATTGGAAGAGGTGCGCGCTGGTGTGCTGGAGGTCGCCGAAACGTCCCCCGAAGACCGCCGTTCCACGCCGGAGAATCCCGTCCGCCTGGAAGAGCCCGACACCGCCAAGCGGGAGCGAAGCTCCGCGAGTGGTCGAGACGGGATGCGCCGTCTCGACGAAGGGTTTGCCAGCGAACCGAGCGCCACAGCGGGAACCACACGCGAAGCCGAGCGGGCTCCACGACGGCCGACCTCGCGCATCCAGGGCCACTACGGCACTCGGGCCACGCGGCCGCCCCTGCTCGGTATCCGTGCCGCGCTCGACGCCGGAACCTGGCCGGTGGAGGCCTGGCTGGAAGATCTGGTCGTGACGGTCTGTGCCGGAGTGGAGCGGTCCGCCCGGGTTGAACTGGAAGGCATCACTTGGGACCTGGTCGATCTGCTGCGCGCCGGCCGCCAGGGGAGCGCCACTCTCGAGCAGGTCGATGCGCTCGACGCCCGCCTCGGCGCCTGGATCGAGCAGCAGAAGCCCTCTGCACCGCACTCGACCGCGGTGCAAGTGCGCAGCTGGCTACCCAAGATCCGGGCACTGATCGAAGCACCGGCGACGTCACCCTGAGACGTCAATTCTGAAGGCGGCACCAGGCGCCGGTATCGCAGCGCCTGATGCCACTTGAGGCCGAGTGTTCCGGGTCGAGACTCGGACCTGGAGTCTAGACCTCACCCTCACACAGGCGCGGGTCGACCAGGCTCGGTCCGCAATACGGGCTGTTCGGTTCGACCGCGCCGCCCCCCTCGGCCTGGTTCAGCGTGTCGCGGTTCAGCTGCCGCAGGGTCTCCTTGGTCAGGCGCAAACGCCGGGTGTGTTTCTTCTTCATTGCTTCCTCCTTTGTCGGACAGGTGATGAGGTGAGGGGCTGTCCTGTTGTCGTCCCAGTATACGGAGACTGGGCAGCACGGTGAGATGTCCGGGACATCTAGGGGTAGTCCCGGACATCCGGGAGATGTCCGGGACAGGTTGCGCGGGTACCGTTGGCTCGTCCTGGTCTCTTCCTTAAGATGTTTTTCCCCAGTAGTTTGCGTCATGTCTGTCGGCCTGGCACCGGCCTTGCTCTACCTCGTCACTGAGTCCGTCTCCGTACGACGGCTTCGCGTGACCACGACAAGGAGGACAGAGCATCATGGCAACCAAGCCGCAGCTGAAGTTACAACTCTCCCCGTTGACCGGCGAGGGTTTCCCGACCCGCGACGACAAGGTATTTCGCTCTTTGCTCCAGCAGGCGACCTCGGGTGGCGCGGGCACGGCGAACTACTTGGGACACATGCAGAAGTTCGCCGACTTCGCGAGCTACCTGAACCGAGTCGGCGACGCGGCCTTCACCTACGAAGAGGGCCCCAAAGGTAGCCACCAGTCGCGCGCCACGGACGGTGTGACGACGCTGCGCATCAACGTGCAGCTGCACGAGGAAGCCCGGCTACAGGAGACATTCCAGGCGGCCAAGACGGCGCCGCAACAGGGGCCGCTGGTCTTCGGCGTGGCCACGGTCAGCTTGCGGCTGCCGTCGCCGGAATCCATCGACAAGATCGTCAACTTGGCCATCGGCCTGGCCGAGATTCCAGCCGGCATCGCGGTCGGCAAGGCGCTGCTCGACGTGCTGATCAAGCCGCTGGTGCAGAAGATCTCCCGCTTCCTCAAGAGCGCGCTCGACAAGTGGGCCGACACCGAACTGGGCGACGATCTCGATGCCGCGGGGGAGGCCCTGGAGGAAGGTGCGTCCGAGGCGGCCGAGGAGATCGGCGAAGAGGCCGTGGAAGTGGCGGTCGAAGAGGTGGCGGCCGAAGTCGTCCTGGATCTGGCCGCCGCCGTGCCACCGCTGGCGATTCTAGGGGCGCTGATCGCCATCCCGTTGCTCATCCGCTTCCTGGAAAAGAAGTTCATCCTGCACCTGGAGGTCGACAACCTGACGGACTACGACCTCGACTGGTCCATCCCCTACATGGACGAGGGCACCATGACCGCGCAGCCGAAGGCGAAGCGCATCCCCAAGGTCGGCAAGGCGCGGGACGTCTGGGGCGACGAGACGAACGTGCCGGTGGTCTACCAGGGCAACTACGCCTCGATGAACAAGAGCGGCTTCTCCGGCATCGGCCTGCTGCTGCACCTGCGCCCCCAAAGCGCCGGCGCCGAGACGGAGGTCGCCGCCGTCATCTCGATCCCGTGGTCGGCCGACAACACCCTCTGGCTGGGCGACGTGCCCGCGCATCCGGACTGGCGGGCGATCTACCAGCAGGGAGCGGGTGCCGAGAGTCGGCTCGCCGTTCAGCACAGCAATGCCCAGTTCAACGTCGAGCTGGCGATCAACGCTCTCGTCGGCCATCACGACGAGTACTCCTGCATCCTCAAAATCGAAGCCTTCTGAAGTCACGGGTCGTTGCCGTTACGGGGTCTGCCGCGCGTACAGCAAGTTTCCCACCATCCACATCCAAGAATGGAGTCAACCATGCCACAAGCAACCAACGCCCAGAAGTCTCATCCGGCTAGCACATCGGCTAGCACATCGGCCAGTAGATCGGCCAGCGAGCCAGCACCCGTCGTCACCACGTTCAAGGTCGGCAAGTCCAAGAAAGCCAGTAAGCCGACCGATGCCAACACGCTCAAGCTAGTGGCGAAGCCGATCACTCAGGGCGGGGTCCCGAATGTGGTCAACGATAACTTCGAACGCGCGATCGCTTCCGCCAAGCAGGGCGGTGAGCCTCTCCAGGGCTACTTCGACGCGATGAACAAGACCGCCGATTTCTGGGGCTTCATGGCCAAGAATACGGGCGAACATCAGAATCCCTTCGTGCCGGGGACGGACGCCCAGGGCAACCCGATCATGATGGCCTCCAGCGGCAACGTCGACATGCGCTACGGCGCTTTCTACCGGGGACCGGAGAAAGCCCAGGCTGCCGAGGGTGACGATGTACCGGTGGTCGGCATTGCCACGCTGCAGACGGGTGAAACCACATATGGCCTGACGAAGACCCTGTCGTTCGGATTGGAAATCGCCGGTATACCTCCGGGCTTGATCTTGGGCAGCAAGCTCTTCAAGTCCTTGATCCAGCCGCTCTACAAGAACATCAAAACCTGGGCCACCAAGAACGCGAGGAGGATGGAAGAGGAAGCCGAGGTGGAGGATCCGGCGGTCGACCCTGATGCGTCCGGTGACGCTACCGCCGATGATGCTACCGATTCCCTGGAGGAAGGTGGCGATGAGTTGATCGAGGAAGGCGTGGAGTACATCAGCATCAACTGGGGCGCGAGCGCAGTCAGTTTCGCCGGGCTCGGAGTGCTCGCCGCGATCCCGTTCGTCCTCCAGTACATCTCTCACAAGATGGTCGTCAGTGTTTCGATCGTCAACAAGACCGAGTACGACTTCAACTGGGAGGTTGCCTACCAGAAACACGGCAAGATGTCTGTCGGGCCCGCGCCGCAGACGAAGAAGGTGATCCCGAAGATGTCGACCTACACCGACACCTGGGGCGACGAGACATCGGTCAAGGCGGCCTACGAGGCGAATTTCCAGTTCATCAATTCGAACAATCTCGGTGACATCGGCAACCTGATCACCCTGGAACCTGTGTCCACGGAAGCCGCGGGCGTCGACGTTCTGACCGCGATTCCCTTCGACGGCGAGAACACGATCTGGGTCGGCGAATCCTCGGGGAGTCCGAAGCAGACCTATGCCCAGCACAGCGACGCCACCGGTCAGCTGTCCGTCAGTCACAACGTCGGGGCGTACAAGGTGACGTCTTCGATCACCAAGCTGCGCGGCAAGACGGATGACCAGTACTTCTACGGCGTCATGGTCGTCATCGAGTAAGTCGTCATCGAGTCACTAGAGAAACCGAAAGAACAAGGAGATCAGATCATGGGATACGTTTCCATTATGACCCTCACGAACGATCGCTCCGAGGCGCTGCGGACCTTCATCGACGACGTCCAGTGTATGTACGAGCACGGGCAATACGGTAGCCGGCTCGACATCTTCGACAACGCGGTCATCCAGCCGCGGTCCGCCTTCCCGGCCAAAGGTGCCAACATTCAGGCCAAGGCCAGCGGAGCCTGCAATAGCATGACCTCCCATTTCGACTTGAAGGTGACCCGCGAGTCCGATGGCGTTACGCTCGGCACCCTCCACTTCTGGGACAGCAATCAGGCCTGGGGGGTGAGCAACAACACCAACAAGGATCTGCTGCACGTCAACATCGACAACGCGGGCGACCAAGGGATCATCGAGATCATCGTCGCCAAGGGTTGAGGGAGGCCCGCTGCTGGGTGGTGCCGGGCTACAGGACCGCTCGCAGCGTTCCCAGGTGTTTCTCCAGTGTCGCCACCTGCTCGTCGGTCGCCGGTCGCCAGAGGTCTCTCTCGCGCCGGCGATCGATGGCGGCGGGCGAGTAGCGCACCGACGTCACCAGCTTGCCTTCCAAGCTGAAGACGTGCACACGACCGCGAGGACCAAGAATGACGAGGGTCTCGCGACGGGGGTCGAAGAGCAGTTGACGGCGATCGGCTTCACGCGCATCGGCTAGTGCCATGCGGGTGGGCCGGTCACCTTCGTTGTGCCGCTGCTCGGCGTGCTGGGTGCGGCGTCCACGGCCTCGGTGCTGTTTGTCGAGACGGCGGGCGAGAGCCTGCAGCAGCCCGTCGATGCGACGTTGCTGCGCCTTGGTCTTACCCTTGCCCTTGCTCTTCGTACCTTTGCTCTGAGTGGCCTTGCCGGCGCCCTTGCCGGCGCCCTCGATACTAGCCAGCGCGGTCTGACCCCAGCGTACAATGTCGGTCCACGGGATGCCACCGAGACGATCGTAGAGGTGTTCGAGCGTTTCACCACCTGGACCGGTGGCCAGGACGTTGAGCCCGAAGCGCCGTCGCTGTCCCTTGGGCTGGGACGAGACGACCTGCAAGGTCAGGGCGAGGGCGTGCTGACTGCCGTCGGCGGCCGGGAGCGTGTACCAGCCGGCGACGACCTGCCCGTGCAGGCGGAAGCCGACATCGGCGGGATCGGCGAAGGCGGGCAGCACGTCAGCGGTCAGTTCCGCCGCGCTCAGGACTTCGGTGACGAAGCGCGGTGGGCTGGCGTAAAGGCCATCGACGCGCGGGTCCTTGCGCGCCAGCAACCACTGGCCGAGATCCTGGAAGCGTGGCAGGCCGGTGCTGCCGTAGCCGGTGAAGATGTGACGCGGCTCGTCGAGTTCGGAGTGGTCGCACTCGGCACTGGCGCAGCGCAGGCAGAAGACGCGTCCAGGGCGGAAGACGGCGCGGTGGAGTAGCAGAGCCTGCACGGCGTCCTGGAGGGCCTGTGTGGCCTGCTCGCGGGCCTGCTCGGCGTCGCGGGGGTCGAGGGGCAACTCGAGCGTCAGCTGGACGGTCTCGCGGCGACCGGCCACCAGGTGTCCCCACGGGTGACTCTCGACCTGGCGGCGGGCGGCCTCGGTGAGTCGCTCGAGGGCGGTGTGGAGAGGGCTCTCGGACATCCTGTTGGGTACCTTGGCACGAAGTCGCGGACCTGTCCAGGCAGTGTGTCGTGGCGCTGCCGTCGCCACGAGGCAAGGGGGGCTTTCTGCTACCATTCGATCTGTGAAGGAACCCGAATCAAGGCTTCCCGCAGCGATCTCCGCGGACGAGATGTCGGCGGACGAGGTGCCGCGGCGCCTGGACGCACTGACGCGCCAGCTCGCATCGGTCATGGACGAAGTCGAGCGGCTGCGTCGAGAAGTGCATTCGCTGCGCGCCGGTGCGGAGATGCAGGCGTCGAGTTCTGCAGTAGCTCCTGAGCCGGTCTTGCCGCCGCTCCCAGCCACGCTGGTGGGTGCCTCTGGCACGGAACTGATCGCGAAGTCGCCGATCGCGGAGCCGCCGATCGCGGAGGCGCCGCTCCCTGCAGAGTCGCCCGCGGAGGAGTCGCCCGCGGAGGAGCCGGCCGCGGAGGAGCTAGCTGCTGACGAAGCGGTTCTCGAGCTACCGGATGTTGAGCTACCTGACGTCGAGTCCCCTGACGTCGAGTCCCCTGACGTCGAGTCCCCTGACGTCGAGTCCCCGGACGTAGAGCTGGTGCCGGGCGTCGAAGAGTTGGCTATGCCCGTCTCGCCCGTGGCGCCGCCACCGGAACAGCGCGAGCGCCAGCAAGCCGAGCTGGAAGCCAAGATCGGCGGTAAGTGGTTGCAGCTGGCGGGTTCGTTCGTCCTGATCATCGGGCTGGGCCTGTTTGCCCGCGAAGCCGTCACCGACATGGCGCCGTGGCAGCGGCTGGCTGGCCTCTACCTGGCGGCGGCCGTGGCCTTCGTCGCCGGCTTCCTTGCCGACCGGCGTTTCCGCGATCGACCGGACGTGGCGCCACTGGCCGCGCGCCTGCGCGAGTTTGCTCGCCCGACCATGGGCAGCGGCCTGGCCTTCGCTTTCTTCGCCTCCTATGCCGGTCACTTCGTTGCCCCCACGCGCTGTCTGCCGGTGCTCGTTTCGGCCGTCCTGATGCTGGCCTTCGTCGGTGCCCTCTTGTGGTGCGCCGAACGCTGGCGCTCGGAGCTGGTGGCAGGGCTGGCCATTCTGCTCGGGCACGTCGCCGCCTTCGTCGCCGCCAGTGCGTCCGAAACCTACGCCATGACGGCGGTGGTCTTCCTCAGCCTGGCGGCGGTGCTGCTACAACTGCGCCACAGCTGGCTGCAGCTGACGTTGATCGCCCTGGTGACCGCCTTCACCTCGCACGCCTTGTGGGCGGTCCGCGACCTCGATGCATCGATGAGCGATCGCTTCGCCGTGCAGGTGGCGTTCCTCAGCCTCTACTACCTGATCTTCGTCGCGGCCGACGTCATCCAGGGGTGGCGTCTGACACAGCTCGGTCGCGACGCCTTCACCCAGCGCCAGCGTACCTGTGGCCGTGCGCTCGGACCCACGGCGATCGCCCTGTACGGCCCGCTCACTTCGGCGGTGTTCTACTTCACCGAGGCTTACTGGCCGCGCATCGAGATCTTCTTCTTCGTGCTCGCGGCCGTCCAGGTGTTGCTGTTGATCGTGCACCGGCGCCTGCGCACGGGCGAGGCGCCGCTCTACGGCAGCACAGCGACGGTCTTCGTCTTGCTCGGCTTGTTCGGGTCGCTGGGTGGCATGGCGCTGAACCTGGCCCTGGCGGCGCAAGCGATGTTGCTGCTGGTCATGGGGCGTTTGCTGTTCTGGTACCTGCGGCCCCTGGCTCAAGGTGTGTTGGCGATCAACTTCCTGCACTTCTGGTTCTCGGACGCCAGGAACCTGGATACCTGGCCTCTCTTCCTCGGTGCGCTGGTGATGGCGGCGATGTACTACGTCAAGGCGTACCTCGGGGAGACCTGGGAACCGATCCCGCTGGACCAGCGGTTCAGCCCCAAGCGCGGCTGGTTCAATCGCCACTGGGTGCGCCTCTACCAGCGCGCCACGGTGCCGATCGCGCACCTTCAGGCGCTGGCCGGAGGTGTCCTGTTTACCTACCAGTGCGACCAGTTCCTGCCCGCACCCTGGGACGGGTTGTTGATGCTCGGCTTGGCGCTGACCGTGACGATCGTCGGCTTGTGGCTGCACAGCGCTTCCCTGCTGCACGGCGCCCTGTGGCTCCAGGCGGGCTGCCTGATCTTTCTCTGGTACACGGGCGGCTACGTCGGCAACGTGACGCTGGCTGGGAGTTCGCAGCAGGTGTGGCTGGCGGCGCAGCTGACGGTCTTCGTGCTCGCGGCTTCGGCGGCGGTGGCGGTGCAGGTGGCGGCACGGCGGCGGCGGCGCACCTACGGACGCTTCGCTTCGGTGGCACTGGCGCTGTCGGCGGTCGCCGGCTTCGGTGCCGCCGGCGCGGGAACCCCGGTACCCTGGCTGTTCTGGCTGGTGTTGCTCGGGCCGATCGCGATCTGGACCGCTATCGAGACCTGGCCCGGCCCCAACATCCACCCCGTGGAAGCCGAAGACAGCGAGCGCCCCTGGCACGAGTGGACGCTGCGCTTCTACCACGGTGGCGAGCGCATGCGCGTGCTGTTCAGCGTCGTGGCGGCGCTGCTCACCGGCTGGGCGGTCGACCAGGCCCTGCCGAGCGTCACGGCGACGCTGGTTGTCCTGTCCCTGCTCGGCTTGGTACTGGCGGTCGTGGTCGTGGTGCGCAACAGTCCGTATCTCCTGGTCGGTCTCGGTGTCCACCTGGTATTCACCGGGGCGCTGGCCCGCGTCGGGCTGGATGTCGGGGAGGCGTACCAGAATCTGGCGCGCTGGGGTACGGTCGCGGCGGCGACACTGGTGTGCCTCGGCCTGCAGTTGGCGTCGGCACGGCGTCAGCGGTGCAGCTTTGGCGTCGGTGGTGGGCTGGCCGGTGTCCTGGCCGGCGTCCAGCTCGGGCTGCTGTGTCTCGAACCGGCCCAGGGTTTCGACCCTCTGGCCCTGTGGTTGCTGCCCATGGTCGGGTTGTGGGGCGGTATCGAACTGTTCCGCGGCAACCCTGGCCGTTGTGCGGGAACGCAAAGCCATTGGACCGACCGCTGGGGTAGCCAGCTCTTCCTGGAGCGCTCGCAGGGTCTGGCCGCTACGGCTTCGGTCCTGCTCGCGGTGCTCACCGGCACACTGCTCGGCCGACACTTCGAACCTGATGCACGCGCCCTGCTGTGGGCGCTGATCGTCGCTGCCGGCGCGCTGCTGGCGGCGGCACTGTGGCGCGACAGTCCGTACTTGCTGAGCGGCCTGATCACCTTGCTCGGCTTGCTCACGGCACAGCGCCTTCTGCATGCGGCATCGCTGAGCAGCTCGTCGTCTCAGGGTTGGACCCTGCAGGATGCCGCCTTGCTCGAGTGGGCCTGTGCCACGACGCTGGTGGTGGTCGGTGTCATTCTGCTGCTGCGTGCACCGCGCTGCCGGCGTACCAGCTTCGCCTGGGGCGGTCTGATGGCTCTGAGCCTGTTCGTTTTTGCCTCGGCAGAGCTGTGGTTGGTGCGGCGGCCAGAACCGCTCGGTATCGTGCCCTGGCTGGTGGCCTTCGCCATGGCGCTGGCCGGGTTGGAGTTGCTGCAGCGAGGGTTCCACCGACGCTGCGGTGATGACGAGGAAAGCAAGTGGGTCGACGCTTTCGGCCTGCGTCAGCTGTGCACCCGTTCGCAGGCGTACGCCATCGCGGGGGCGTTGATGGTCGCCTTGTTGCTGATCGCGTACAGCTCTCGCCAGTTCGACGCCGCGGTGGTTCTGCTGGCCGCGATCATGGGCTACTGCCTGGCGCTGGTCGGTGCCGCGGTGCTTCTCAAGAGCCAGCCGCTGGTCGCCGCCTTCGCCGTCTGCCTGACGGCGCTGCATCCCCTGTTCTACTTCCGCCTGGGGCCCGAGCGGGCGGCCGCGGAAGCCCCCGTTCTGTCCTTGGCCATCCTGCTGCTGACGTTGCTGGCAGGCGTCGCGGTGGAGCACAGCTTCCGTCATCCGGCGGTCGCCGCAGCTCAGAACGCAGCAGCGGACGGTAAGTCGCGGCGGCAGCCCGCCTGGTGGGGGGCCTGGTACCCCTACATCCTCAGCTTCTTCATGGCCGGCCTCTTCCTGCATCCCTACGGCCAGCACCTGGTCGGTCTGCGCGCTTTCGGGGCTCCGGCGCAACTGGTGTTCGGTGTCCTGGCCTGTGCCCTGGCCGCGGCGCTCCGGCTCCGCTGGTTGACGCGTGCCGCCATGACCTACGGTTTCGCCGTCGCGGCGCTGCTGGTGCTGCAGGTGCTAGCAGTGACGGACTATCGCCAGAGGCTGATCGTGGCCGCGGTCCTGTGTGCGGTGCAACTGCTGGCGATGGAGCGGATCGTCGATCGCCAGGCGCTGACGGCGTTGTCTGCTGGTGGCCACTGGCGTGTCAAGTGGATCAAGCGGCAGCTACTGGTCGTGGTCGCCGCCGTGCTCCTGCTCGCCGCGCTCTACTTCGACCAGGCCCTGCGCGGCAGCTGGACCACCGCCGCCTGGAGTGTGGCCGCCGTTGCCTTCCTGGTCCTCGGTTTCCTGTGGCGATCCGGTACCTACCGCCGCGTTGGCTTGGGTATCTTTGGCGTCACCATCGTGCGCGTCTTCGCTGTCGACGCACGGGGTCTCGAGGCTCCGTACCAGACGCTCGCGTTCATCTGTCTGGGCGTTTCGATGGTCGTTGTTTCCTATCTCTACCAGCGCTACCGACAGCGCATCGATCGTTGGTTGGCAGCGGAGGAAGCGCGCGAGGAGTCCGCGGTGGAGAGCGAGCCAGAGCCACGAGATTGACGGCCGGTTGTGGCAAGATGGAGGCTATGAGCAAGAGCCCGCGTCGTGTCTTCGTCCTTCCCTTGCTGGCTGGCCTACTAGGAGGCCTGGCCGGCGGTTCCCTCTGCTGGGCACAGGCAGCGGTGCCGCCCGGGTCTGTGGTCCGCTGGCCCGGCCCCGACCTCGACGCTTGCCGTCTAGATGGTGAGGCTTGGCAGCCGCAGGCCGAAGCTTGCCTCTATCCTATCGACTTGCAGCGCACGGGTTCGCTGACGTTGGAGCGGCGCCAGGGCGGCACCTGGCAACAACGGACAGTACGCGTTGGGGACTACCCCTACGACGTCCAGCGCCTGACCATCCAGGACCAGACCTACACCGATATCAGCGCCGACAACCTGGAGCGCATCAACGCCGAGAACCGGCGCATCGGCGCGCTGTGGGGACTGCGCACGGCGCGTCGCTTTTCGCTGCCCGTGCGTGGACCGCTGGCCGACCTGCCCAAGGGAGGCCGCTTCGGTTCCAAGCGGATTATCAACGGCGAGTCCAAGCGGCCTCACTCCGGCGCCGACTATGCCGCCGTCACCGGCACGCCCGTGCTCGCCATCGACGACGGCACCGTGATGCTGGCCGAGGAGCATTTCTTCGCCGGCAACAGCGTCTTCATTGACCATGGAGACGGTCTGATCACCATGTATTTCCACCTCGATGGTCTACGCGTCGAGAAGGGAGACCCGGTCCTGCGCGGTCAGATTGTCGGTATGTCAGGGGCCACCGGCCGCGTCACCGGACCACACCTACACTTCGGTGTCCGCTGGCGTGGTGCCCGCATCGATCCCGCCTTCCTCTACGCCGACCCGGTGTCCCTGCCCGCGGTGCCGTGAGCGTCGCGGCTGCATAGCTGCAACAAAGAGGTAGCAACAACAAGCGGTAGGAGCAGCAAGAGCCGGCTCCCGACGGGAACCGGCTCTCTGGGGCGAAGCGAAGTAGGGGCTTACAAGCTAGGCTTGTAGATCGAAACTGCGGTCTGCATGCGCGTACCCTGGCCCGCCGTGAAGTTGTCCATGCAGGCGTCGTCCGAGTAGCTCATGAAGTTGTCCACCGGATCGAGACCCGGCTGGCTCGGGCAGGAGTCGAGGCCAACGGGGCAGCCGTAGCCCGGGCTGGAGTGGTACGGCGTGTCGTCGACGTAGTCACCCGGCGGCGTGCAGCCACCCTGGAAGGTGTGGTAGAGGCCGAGGTAGTGGCCGACTTCGTGGGTGCCGGTGTCGCCGAGGTTGTACGGAGCGGCGGAACCGCCCGGCAGCGAGGAATACAGCATCACGACACCGTGGCGATAGTCGCTCTCCGCGAACGACCAGGGAAAGTAGGCCCAGCCAAGGATGCCGCCCGCCGGGTTGCAGGTGTAGATGTTGAGATGCGTCGCCGGATCGACGGCTAGCGCTGCCTTGATGCGGTTCTCGATGTTGGTGCTGTAGCAGTTGTTGAACGCGCGGTTGCTGCGCGTGCGGTCTACGCTGGCCAGCGTGAAGGAAAAGCCGTGGCTGGCGTAGGCGTTGTTGAGCACGGTGATCTGATCGTTGATCTGGGACAGCGGCACGTTGCCGACGCCCGAGTTGTTGTAGATCACGTGGAAGGCGACCGGGATGTTGATCGTGGCCTTCTCCGGAGCGCCATGCTCGGCGAGGTAGTTGCGGACGAACGAGTCCACGGCTTCGGCGGTGCGACGGTCAACCTTGGGCGCGCCGCAACGGGTGCCAAGGACTAGTTCACCGTGGGAGGTCAAGTAGTGAATGTCCTGGCTGACCTCGGGCGCTCTGCGGGTCTCGCGGCTGGCGTCGAACGGCTCGTCGAAGATATCGACTTCAGCCAGGGCGCTCAGGCCGCTGCAGGCGAGCAAGGCGAGACATAGAAACAAGACAGACTTCTTCATTGGGTTCTCCTCTCCCTGCAGGCAACGCACTCGAAGCCGGAAGTTTCCGGCCTTGGGCGGCGTCAGCCTGCGGGCATGATCGGACGGGACGGGACCCAGAAATGGATACGCAATGTAAAGATTTGCAGAGTGTAAAGGGCGGCTACTGCGTTGTCAAAGAAGTGCGCTTCGCGATGGGCAAAGAGAAAGCCGGCTTCCGTGAGGAAACCGGCTTTCGATCCGTTCATGGACGGATGCGGCCCCGCCCCTTCGGACGGGCCCTGTGCAGACGAGGACTTACAGACTGGGCTTGTAGGTGGCGAGTGCGTTCAGCGCGCGCGTCACCTGACCCGGCGTGAACTCGTACATGCAGGGGTTGTCGGTGTAGTCCATGTAGTTGTGGATCGGGTCGACACCGGTGCTGGAGCAGGTGTCACGGCCGACGGGGCAACCGCTGCCCGGGGAGGCCTCGAACGGGGTGTCGGCGACGGAGTCGCCGGGTGCCGAGCAGCCACCCTGGAAGGTGTGGTAGAGGCCAACCCAGTGACCGACCTCGTGGACCATGATGTCACCCAGGTTGTAGGGAGCGGCGGAGCCTCCCGGCAGCGTGGCGTAGCTGATCAGCACGCCGTGACGGTAGCTGTCTTCCGGGTAGGACCACGGGAAGGTGGCCCGGCCCAGCAGGCCGCCCGAGGGACCGCAGGAGTAGACGTTCAGGTGGGTGGCCGGGGAAACGGCCAGGGAGGCGCGCATCTGCTGCTCGTTGCGTGAGTTGTCACAGCGGTCGAACCAGCTGCGGTTCTCGGTACGGTCAATGCTGTCGAGCGTGAAGCTGACGCCCATGCCAGCGTAGGCCGCGTTCATCACTGCGACCTGATCGATGACCTGCTGATCGGTGACGTTACCCACCGTGTTGCCGCGCTGCTTCTTGGTGATCACGTGCCAGGCGACCTGGACGTTGATGGCGGCCTTGTCCGTGGCGCCGTTCTCGGCGACGTGGTTGCGGATCAGGGTGTCGACGGCTTCCTGGGTACGCGCGTCCGGGGCGGCGACGCCACACAGCTGGCCACGACGAATCTCGCCGTTCTCGTTCAGGAAGTGGATGTCCGGCTGGACGCCACCACGGTCGGTCCGTCCCTCGACGGAAGCGAGGCTGTTGGGATGCGAGTCTTCCGGGGCGGCGATGGCGTCCGCCAGGACGCCGGTGGCGCCGCAGAACAGGAAGGTGGCGGCGAGAATCGAGGCAGCTTTCTTCACGAGGTTTCTCCTGGTTTCCGGCCGCACTCGATTGTTCTCGGGCGGCTTCGGAGAGAGTTGGGGGGGTGCTGTTTCAGATCGGATTCAAGTGACGGTCATCGGGACCGGGGAAGTCGGGGCCTGAAAAAGCCGGCTCCGAGGTGGAGCCGGCTGGTCCCGTCCGAACCCCTGCTATGCAGGAGTTGTGGTCGGAGTCTCTGCCGTCTTACAGGCTGGGACGATAGGTGGCGCACATGGTCTGCATGCGCGAAGCCTGGTCGGACGTGAAGGTGTTCATGCAGCTATCGTCGGTGTAGTCCATGAAGTTGTAGATGGGATCCAGGCCGGCGCTCGAGCAGCTGTCACGGCCGACGGGGCAGCCGTAAGCCGGCGAAGCCTCGTACGGGGTGTCAGCGACGGAGTCGCCAGGCGCCGAGCAACCACCCTGGAAGGTGTGGTAGAGGCCGAGGTAGTGGCCGACTTCATGGGTCGCGGTGTCACCCAGGTTGTAGGGAGCAGCCGAGCCGCCGGGCAGCGAGGAGTGCAGCAGGACGACGCCATGGCGGTAGTCGCTCTCGGCGAAGGACCACGGGAAGTAGGCCCAGCCCAGGATGCCGTTGCTCGGGTTGCAGCTGTAGATGTTCAGGTGAGTCGAGGGATCGACGGCCAGGGCGGACTTCATCTGGTTCTCGGTGTTGCCGTTGTAGCAGCGGTCGAACCACTTGCGGCTGTTCGTGCGCGTGGTGGTCGCCAGGTTGAACGAGAAGCCGGTGCCGGCGTAGGCGGCGTTGAGCACGGACATCTGGTTGGCGATCTGCGTGTCGGACACGTTGCCGATGGTGTTGCCGCGCTGGGTCTTGTAGACCACGTGCCAGGCAACCTGGATGGTGCCGGCGGCCTTCTCGGGGGCGCCGTTCTCGGCGATGTAGCTCTGCACGTAGGACTCGATGGCCGCGGCGGTGCGGGCGTCGACAGCCGGGGCGCCACAGCGGGTGCCGCGGACCAGGTCGCCATCCTGGTTCAGGAAGTGGACGTCGTGGGTGACCTCGGGGGCATCAGCGCGGCTGATGCGCTCCGCGGTGACGCTCATGGCGCCACAAAGCAGGAACAGGGCACAAAGGATCGAGACAGACTTACGCATGGGTAGGGATCTCCTGCTGTCGATCCGAATACAAGTTGCTCATGACACATTCTCGAAATCCCTGCTCACGCAGGAAACGCAGGAATGCTGTATGACCGAACTCGATCGGCTCAACAGAAATAATGGGGTTTTACGGACAAGGACCCGAACAAGGGATGTAATCTGAAGCGTTGTGAGTGTATGGATGCCAGTAAGGCATGTCAAGAGTTTTTTGCGGACCCCGGCGGATTACAAGTATGGAAATGTTGCTATGTCCTCCGCGGCAGTTGCTCCCGTCAAAAAGAGAGGGTAAGAGAAAGAGCCGACCTCCGGAAGAAGGTCGGCTCTAAGACCGCTCGATGCGGTACGTCGCAGCTGCAAAGTTCCCGGCCAGGTGCATGAGCCCTGACGGTCAGCTTCCAGGCTGGGACGAATCAGCTTACAGGCTGGGACGATAGGTAGCGCACATGGTCTGCATGCGCGTCGCCTGGTCGGCCGTGAAGGTGTTCATGCAGGAGTCGTCGGTGTAGTCCATGAAGTTGTAGATCGGGTCTGGGCCACCGCCGGCGCAGGTGTCACGGCCGACCGGGCAACCGTAGGCCGGGGAAGCCTCGGCCGGGGTGTCGGCGACGAAGTCACCGTTGCCGCTGCAGCCGCCCTGGAAGGTGTGGTAGAGACCCAGGTAGTGACCAACCTCGTGGGTGCCGGTGTCGCCGAGGTTGTACGGTGCGGCGGAGCCGCCGGGCAGCGAGGAGTAGAGCAGGACGACGCCGTGGCGGTAGTCGCTCTCGGCGAAGGACCAGGGGAAGTAGGCCCAACCCAGGATGCCGCCGCTCGGGTTGCAGCTGTAGATATTCAGAGTGGTCGCCGGGTTGACGTTGAGCGAGGATTTCATCTGGTTCTCGACGTTGGTGGTGTAGCAGCGGTCGAACCAGCGGCGGTTGTTGGTGCGCGTGGTGGTCACCAGGTTGAACGAGAAGCCGGTGCCGGCGTAGGCGGCGTTGAGCACGGCGATCTGGTTGTCGATCTGCGACTGCGGCACGTTACCGGTGGTGGTACCGCGACGAGTCTTGTAGATCACGTGGAAGGCGACATTGATGGAGCCAGCTGCCTTCTCGGGAGCACCGTTCTCGGCGATGTAGCGCTGCACGTAGGCATCAACGGCCTCGGCGGTACGCGGATCGACGGCCGGGGCGCCACAGCGGGTACCACGGATCAGGTCGCCATGGTCGTCCAGGTAGTGGACATCGAAGGCGACGTCAGGGGCATCGCGGCTGACGCGCTCAGCGGCAACGCTCATGGCGCCGCAGAGCAGGAAGAGGGCACAGAGAATCGAGACAGACTTACGCATGGATAGCGTCTCCTTGCATGTTCTGTACGAAGCGGGAGGTTCAACTCTGCTCGGATACACAAAGCCCCTCTACCAGGGAATCGTGATCAGAATGTGGGCAAAGTGAAGTCCGCCCCAGTACGGGGGATTATAGGACCCGGGAAAGTATGCTCAAATGCGGCCATCAGTATAGGCGGTGGTTTTCAGGCTGTCAACCTTCCGGGGCGGGATCTTCTCGGGCCTTCGCAGTTCCCCGAGAGCCCGGGCTCACCTCCCGACACAAGGGTGGGGGCAAGAATCTATCCCTGTGGGGTGTTCCTGACGGCGGTGACATGGATAGAATGGCTCTAGAACCACCCGCGCTGCCTGGCCGTGTTCGCTTCTCCGCGCGGATTTGCCAGACTGCGGGTGGCGACTCGCAGCGCGACCCTCGCATGGATGACATTCCCCCCGACACCGCAAGACCCGCAAACCCCAAGGATTGAGCGCACACACTCCCACTAAACGCGCACAACAGCTTGTCGGCGCTATTCGCCGCTTCGGCTATAAGGAGTAGGCACGTGAAGGATGGTTCCGTGAAGAACGGTTACATGGAAATGGTAGAACGAAGAAATCCCGGTGAGCCGGAGTTCCAGCAAGCCGTCGAGGAGGTGCTGGAGACGATCCAGCCGGCGCTCGATCGGCATCCGGAGCTGCGCAAGGCCAAGATCGTCGAGCGTGTGATTGAGCCCGAGCGCGCCATTCTGTTCCGCGTTCCGTGGGTCGACGACAACCAGGAGGTGCAGGTCAACCGCGGTTACCGCGTGGAGTTCAACAGTGCCCTCGGTCCGTACAAAGGAGGCTTGCGCTTCCATCCTTCGGTCAACCTGAGCATCCTCAAGTTCTTGGGCTTCGAGCAGATCTTCAAGAACGCGCTGACGACCACCATGATCGGTGGCGGCAAGGGTGGTTCCGACTTCGATCCCAAGGGTAAGTCGGACCAGGAAGTGATGCGTTTCTGTCAATCGTTCATGACCGAGCTGTTCCGCCACATCGGTCCGGACACCGACGTGCCGGCGGGTGACATCGGCGTGGGCGGCCGGGAGATCGGCTACCTCTTCGGGCAGTACAAGCGCCTGACCAACCGCTTCGAGGGCGTGCTGACCGGCAAGGGGCTGACCTGGGGCGGTTCCCGCATTCGTCCCGAGGCCACGGGCTACGGCCAGGTCTACTTCTTGGTCGAGATGCTGAAGACGCGAGACCAGAGCCTGGAAGGCAAGACATGCTTGGTGTCCGGCTCCGGTAACGTGGCCCAGTTCGCTACGGAGAAGGTGCTGGAGTTGGGCGGCAAGGTGCTGACTCTCTCGGACTCCTCGGGCTTCATCGTCGACGAAGACGGCATCGACCGTGACAAGCTGGACTTCGTCAAGGAGCTCAAGAACGTCCGCCGCGGTCGGATCAGTGAGTACTGCGATCAGTATCCGAACGCCACGTACTCGGCAACTGACCCCAGCGCGGACCACAATCCGATGTGGGACGTCAAGGCCGATATCGCCTTGCCGTCGGCGACCCAGAACGAGATCAATGAGAAGGACGCGCGCAACCTGGTTGCCCATGGCTGCTTGGCGGTGTCCGAGGGCGCCAACATGCCTTCGACGCCGGAAGCGATCGAGGTCTTCCTCGACGGGGGGCTTCTCTACGGTCCGGCGAAGGCGGCCAATGCCGGCGGCGTCGCGACCTCGGCGCTGGAAATGAGTCAGAACAGCCAGCGCGAGTCCTGGAGTCGCTCCGAGGTCGACAGGAAGCTGCACAACATCATGGTGCGGATCCACAAGACCTGCTTCGAGACCGCCGAGCAGTACGGGGCGCCCGGCAACCTGATGGTGGGTGCCAACGTCGCCGGTTTCTTGCGCGTGGCCAATGCCATGATGGACCAGGGAGTCGTCTAGACTCTCGGAACTCGGTGCCTCGAAGCGAGGCGAGGAGGTTGATGGAGTCTCACGAGCAGGAGAAGCGACCGTCGGACCAAGGGCAAGAGCAGCACGGCCAGGACGAGGCCGCGCTGCAGGTCGGCTTGGAGGATAACGCTCGGGTCGAGCGGCCTTTCCGATACCAGAACCTGATGAAGCATTTGGTGCGGGATATCCTGATGGTGGCCAGCGCCTACGACTGTTTCATCCTGGAGGAGGACGGCCGTTTCGCCGACCGCCTGCTCAACCAGTACGTGGAACTCGATCTCTCTTCGCCTCCGCACTTCCGTCACGTCGCGTCGGCACGCGAGGCCCTGGAGCTGGTGCGCAGTGAGCGCTTCGACCTGGTCCTGACGACGCCGCACTGCGCCGACATGCGCGCCGAGCGGCTGGCCGCGCAGCTGGCGGCTGAGCATTCCCATCTGCCGGTGGCGATGCTCACTTACGATCAGAGCGACGCCCTGCGCTACAGCCAAATGCCGCGCTCGGCCGGCATCGACGAGACCTTCCTGTGGACCGGCGACCCCAAGCTGTTGGTGGCCCTGGTCAAGTCGATCGAAGACCACCGCAATGTCGACCGCGACACCCGCGAGGGCATGGTGCGGGTGATCTTGTTGGTCGAGGACTCGCCGTCCTTCTACTCGTCCTATCTGCCGATCATCTACGGTGAGGTCGTCGCGCAGTTCCAGTCCTTGCTCGCCGAGCGGCTCAACGAGCGCGACCGCCGTCATCGCATGCGCGCGCGCCCGAAGATCTTGCTGGCGCGCAACTGGGAAGAGGCGGTGGATCTTTTTCATCGCTACAACGAGTTCTTGCTCGGCACGATCTGCGACATGCGGTTCCCGCGCGGTGGTCGTCTGGACCCCGACGCCGGTCGTGACTTCATCCGCTTGGTCCGCGAGAAACAGGCCGATGCGCCGGTGCTGCTGCAGTCCGGCGAGGCGGGGCACGCCAAGGTGGCGCGGGAGCTGAAGGTGCACTTCGCGGACAAGAACTCAAAGGAGTTGCTGGCCAGCCTCGGCGAGTTCATCCGCAACAATTTCGGCTTCGGCCCCTTCCGGTTTCAACTGCCCGGCGGCAAGAAGATCGCCGTGGCGGCGGACATGGAATCGATGGTCGAGGCGCTGCGCACGGTTCCCGACGCCTCTTTGCTGTTCCACGGCCGTGGCAACCACATCTCGAACTGGCTGATGGCGCGCAGTGAATTCGGACTGGCGCAGGAAGTTCGTCCCAAGAAGGTGGGAGACTTCCCGACCACCGCCGACATGCGGACCTACCTGGTGAACAGCTTCAGTCACCACCTGGAGACACGCCAGCGCGGCGAGATCGCCGAGTTCGCGCGACATTCAGTGTCGATCACGCGTGAGTTCAGTCGCTTGGGCAGCGGGTCGATGGGCGGCAAGGGTCGTGGTATCGCTTTTCTCAGCCATCTGCTGGTGGAGCGCGGCGTGCAGAGTCGCTATCCGGAAGTGCGCGTGCGCGTGCCGCGCACGGTGGTGATCGGTACCGACCTCTTCGATCGCTTCTGCGAGCACAAGAACCTACGCCAGCGGGCGCTCGAAGCCGAGAACGATCAGCAGGTCGTGCAACTGTTTCTGCAGCAGCCGTTGCCCAAGGAACTGGATGAAGATCTCGACGTGATCCTGGGGCAGATGGACGTGCCGATCGCGGTGCGTTCGTCGAGTCTGCACGAGGACTCCGAGTCCCTGCCGCTCGCCGGCCTTTTCAAGAGCTACATGCTGCCCAACTGCTCGCACTCGGACCGCGTGCGCAAGAGGCAGCTGAGTCGCGCCATCCGGCTGATCTATGCCACGCCCTTCTTGCACCCGGTGCGCTCCTACCTCGAGGCCAGTGCTCTGCGCGTGGAGGAAGAAAAGATGGCGGTGATCATCCAGGCCCTCGTCGGCCGCCGCCACGGCGACTACTTCTATCCCGATTTCGCCGGTGTCGCCCAGTCGTACAACTACTATCCGCTGCGTTTCATACAGCCCGACGATGGCATTGCCACCGTGGCTCTCGGCCTTGGGCAGACCATCGTCCGTGGGCGCAAGGCGCTGCGTTTCAGTCCGCGCTATCCGCGCATCCTGCCGCAGATGTCGACTCCCCAAGACGCTCTGCGCGCGTCGCAGCGCCAGTTCTTTGCCCTCGACCTGTCGGACAGCGAACTGGAGCCGCAGGTCGATGAGGACGCGCACTTGGTCACCTTCGGGCTCGAAGTTGCCGAGGAGCACGGAACACTCGAGGCGCTGGGCGCTACCTACTCGCCGGACAATGACGCCATCTACGACACCATCTACCGCGACGGGGCTCGCCTGGTGAACTTCGCTGGTGTCCTCAAGCACGGTCGCTTTCCGCTGGCACCTCTGCTCACCGACCTGCTGGCGATGGGACAGGAAGGCATGGGGATGCCAATCGAGATGGAGTTTGCGGTCACCCTGCCCGCGGACAAGAACGCCGAGACCAGCTCTCCGCCCGAGATCGCGCTGCTGCAGCTGCGGCCGCTGGTGACGCAGAGCGGCGACCGCCAGGTCGACATCGACGAGTTGCCCGAGGATCGCGTGCCGCTGATCGTCGGAACGGCGTTGGGCAACGGCGTCATCCGAGGGATTCGTGACGTTGTCTACGTCAATCCTGACCTGCGCTTCGAGGCCGACCACAACCGCCGCTTGGCGCGCCAGATCGAGGTGCTCAACCATCGCTTGTCGCAGGCGTCGCGTCCCTACATCCTGATCGGCCCCGGCCGCTGGGGTACCGCTGACCCGTGGCTCGGCATCCCAGTGACCTGGGCCCAGGTCTCGGCCGCGCGCGTGATCGTCGAATTGGAACTGCCCGGGTCGCACATCGACGCCTCGCAGGGCACCCACTTCTTCCACAATCTGACGTCGCTACGCATTGGTTACTTCGGTGTCGATCTCGGCAACTCCGTGCACTACATTGACCTGGACTGGTTGCACAGCCTCAAGAGTGACGCCGGAGCCGGCTTTCTGCACTACGTGGAACTGCCAGAGGAAGTCGAGGTGCACATCGACGGCCGCACCGGACGTGGCGTCGTGGTGCGCGTTCCCGCCGCCGAAACCCTCACATGAGCGACGCTCTTTCTGTTGCGGGGCGCGTCCTCGTCCTCGGTTCCGGCTCGGCAGCGCGAGCGATCCAGCGACTGCTCGCCGACGCCAGTTTCGCGCACGTGCAGGCACAACCGGAGTTGGCACCGGCCTCCCTAGCCGATGCCGATCTCGTCATCTGCGTTTTTGGTGTCGACACCCCTGCGGCGATCGCACACGGTGTCGAGCAAGCCTGCCTGGACGCCGGTACTCCCTGCCTCTTCGTCGGTCCCCTGGGGGATGAGCTCGCGGTCGGCCCGCTGGTCCGGCGTGCGGTGGCGCGGCGCGGCGGAGGTTGTTCGTCCTGCCTGGAGCGTCCGCCCTGGCCCGACTTGTTGCACGCCGCGAAGATGTCTGCGTATACGGAGCAACTCGCAGCAGCCGTAGCGCTACGCGAGGCTCACCGGCTGTTGGTTCTGGGGGCGCAAGGTGAATTGGTCGCCAAGCGTACTCTGCTCGATGCGCAAGGGCGCTCCCGTCTCGAACGCTTGGCCCACCGCCCCGGCTGTGCACGCTGCGGCACGCCCGCGACCGTCGAACTGCACCGTCTCGCCGACCTGCATCGCGCCGCCGAGCGCTTCGTACAGCCTACGCGGCGCCGCGTCACGGATCCCGCTTCCGGAAGGTCCACTGGAGAACCAAGGGTGCGCCGCGTAGGCATCCTGGGTGGTGGTAGCGCCGGCTACCTTGCCGCGTTGGTCTTGCGCCGCAAGCTGCCGAGCGTCGAGGTGACGGTAATCGCGTCCTCGGACATCCCCGTCATCGGCGTCGGCGAAGCCAGCACACCGCTGCTGCCGGCCCTATTGCATGGCACCCTCGGCCTCGATCTCCCCGACTTCTTCCGTCGTGCCCAGCCGACGCTCAAGCTGGGTATTCACTTCGACTGGGGATCGCAGGTAGGGGCCGGCTTTCACTATCCCTTCGACCGCGGTCCGCTACTCGAATCCCTGCACTACGAAGGCCACATCAACGCGTACTGTCCGTCGTCCCTGCTCATGACCGCTGGCCGTGCTCCCTTGCTGCGCCTGGGCGATGGCTCCTTGCGCTGGCTCGGTGCGCCGTTCGCCTACCACGTCGACAATCGCCGCTTCGTCCACTACCTCCAAGAGGAGGCCGAGCGCGCCGGTGTCACGACGCTGGACCGGCTCGTCGAGCGCGCCGACGTCGGGGAACTGGCGGAGGGTGAGAAGGTCGTCGAGGCGTTGTACACCGACCGTGGCGAGTGTCTCGAAGCCGACCTATGGATCGACGCGTCCGGCTTCCGCTCGTTCCTGCTCGGCGATGTCCTCGAGGTTCCCTTCGTCGATTTCGCCCCCAGCCTGTTCACCAACGCTGCTCTCGCTGCTCCGCTGCCGCGGCCGAGGGAGGCCGAGTTACCGCCGTACACCACGGCGGCCACCTGGGACCACGGCTGGAGCTGGCGCATCCCGCAGCTGGAAGAAGACCACGTCGGCTATGTCTTCTCGACCGCTCACGCCTCTGCCGAACAGGCCGAGCGCGAGTTCCGCCAGGCCTACCCCGGCGTTGCGGATCCCCGGCTCTTGCATTTCCGGCCCGGCCGGCGTGCCAACGCGTGGGTGGGCAATGTCGTCGGACTCGGCAACGCCTACGGCTTCGTCGAACCGCTGGAGTCGACCTCGCTGCACATGATCGCCTTGACCACCGTCTTGCTCGTCCAGCACTTTCCGCAAGGCTCGACGCAGTGCCGCGACGAGCCGACATCGCGCCGCAGCTTCAATCGCTACATCGGTGATTTCTGGGACGAACTCCGCTGGTTCCTGGCGCTGCACTTCAAGTTCAACCAGCGTCGCGACACTGGGTTCTGGCGCGCTTGCCGTGCCGAGGTCGACGTCAGTGGTGCTCAGGCGACCCTCGACCTGTTCCGCGAACGTGCACCACTCTCCTACCGCCCACACCTCGAAGACTTCGATCCTCTGTGGGGTGACTTCGGGCGTGACGTGATCCTGATGGGCCAGGACGTCAA
This sequence comes from uncultured bacterium, assembly GCA_965368975.1. GTDB lineage: Bacteria > Acidobacteriota > Thermoanaerobaculia > Multivoradales > JAHZIX01 > CBDUPA01. Next base: position 179,758 of record CBDUPA010000007.1, read on the forward strand.
GGGTGGATGGGGGGCACCAAGGCTGAGTCCGGAGCAGTGGGCGCGGACGATGGAACACGGCCGCGCGCTCGTCGAGGCGGCGCTGCCGCATGGGGAAGTCCTGCGACTACTGCAAGAGCAGCCGGAGGTCGGCTGGCAGCTGCAGGCCGGTGCATCGTGGCTGAGTGATGCGGCGGTCGGCGGACGGCGGGGTTGGTAGCGCGGGCGACCAGGTTGGGCACCAGGAGGGCTTGGATAGACGCTCTCGTCGCACCCTGCGTATGCTATTTAGACATGAACCTGGCAATCTCCTCGATCGTCGCTTCGCTGGCACGCTAGCCGTCAGCGGAGCGGCGGTTCTCCTCGCTCGGGAGTCGTTCTAGACCGGTGCAAGCCAGTACAGGGACACAGGAATCGAGCCAGATAGACGTCTTTCCACGCTCCAGGAAGGCGTGATAAAGTCTCATTCATCTTGATTTCATTGCGCTTTTCGGAAGTGTGTAGATTTCGGAGTCCACTTCGGAATCGCTAAGGACAATTCAGCCGAAGGCTCGCTCTCGCCCTGGTCGTCGAGGCGCTTTCGGCTGCCGATCCAAGGAGGGATCCCATGAGGATGCGAGCTTCTTATCTGGCGCTAGCGGTAGTGCTCGTCGGCGTACTGTGTCTGGCGCCGATTGTTACTGCAGAGACGCAACCGACTCGTTTCCGGGTCACGAACCAGTGTACGTACGACATCTGGATCCAGCAGGACTCGACGCATCACACGAGTGATCCGGTCGTGGTCAAGCTGGCCAAGGGCGGTTCGCCCTACGATTACGACATCCCTGCCGCAGGGCTCGCCTCGACGCGTTTCTGGGCCAAGGCGGGGTGTGACAGCACGGGCTGGAATTGCGGTGTCGGTCAGAGTGAGAGTGGCGGTGGAACCACGCAGACCATCTTCGATTCGCCGATCGATAGCAAGTTCGAAGCGACCTGGGGCTGCCTCACCTCGCCCTGTGCCACCAACCCGTCCGATGGCAAGCCGCTCGGCGCGTCGACCTATTGGGACGCCTCGGCGGTCGACGGCTTCACCTTTGCCTTCCAGGTGCTTGTCAAGAACGATCCGAGCAAGAGTTGCCTGACGCAGAGTGCGCATCCGAAGCTGGTCACCGAGATCAACTGTCAGGGTCTCGATCCCACCAAGGGCTGCCCGCATGCGAATCTGTCCAGTGCTGGCAACTTCAACCCGATCAACGGTGTCGACGTGACCGACGTGGATCTGGAGTACTACGGCTACACGGATTTCTCCAAGGTTGTCGGCTGCTTCAGCCCCTGTGAGATCTTGACCAGTGGTCAGTGGCTCGGCTGGAAAGACAAGCTCGGTGGCCTGACCCCATACTCCGACCAAGCGCAGATGTATTGTTGTCCGACCTCGGCCGGAGAGTCGTGGTCGGTGTCCGAGCAGCAGTGCAACGTCAGCGGCAAGACCATCGACGGCAAGCAGGTACCGGCGGTAGCGCCGACCATGAGCTACACCACGTCCATTCACGAGGTGTGTGGTGTGTATGCCTACGCGTATGACGACGGCGTCGGCCTGGTGAAGTGCGACGGACCGGTGCAGTACGAGATGATCTTCTGCCCGGGTGGCAACTCGCTGCCGCAGGTGCCGCCGCGTGTGCCGGAGGTCTTCTGCGATTCCACCAACAGTCAGTCGAAGTGCCCCGGCAACGTCGATTGCCCGGCCACTGCGGCCGCCTGCGGAACCAACCCGACGATGTGCAAGTGTCCAACATCGACCTGAGCTGATCTAGCCCGATGGACCGTGGGGTTTGTGTTCTTGGGAAGTCCTGGCCGGAGGGGTGGATGACCTGCACCGAGGGCCTTCCGATGGACGGCCCTTGTGTGCCGTTCTAGGTTGACCGGGCATGAACCTGACACATCTCCTGGATCGTCGCTTCGTGGGCACGCTAGTCGTCAGCGGAGCGGCGATCCTCCTCGCTCTGGGGCTCGGGCAAGGGATTCGTACCGGGTGGCTGGAACCTACCTCGACGCCGTCGACGTCTGCCGAGCCGCTGCGACCGCAGACGCCGAGGGCGCCGTATCCTTGGATCGAACGTGATGCCGCGTTCGCCAGTGAGAGCGGCGGGGCGCGTCTGGCGGGGACGCTCGCAATACCGGCTCCTGCGACAGGCCCGGCGGTGGGGCATGTGTCGGCTCGACTGCCGGCGGTGGTGTTGGTTTCGGGAGCCGGACCGCAAGACCGTGACGGGACTTTTTTCGGGCACAAGCGCTTTCTCGTCTGGACGTCGGCGTTGGTCGGGGCCGGGTTTGCGGTGCTGCGGCTCGACGATCGTGGCGTCGGAGCGTCGGAGGGGGTGCTGCTGGATGCGGATCTTTCCGTTCTCGCCAGCGACGCGCTGGCAGCTGTCCAGTGGCTGCAGCGTCAGCCGGAGATAGAAGCGTCGCAGGTCGGGCTCTTGGGGGTGAGTCTCGGCGGGGTCGTCAGTGCGCTGGCGGCGGCTGAGGCTTCGGACCAGGCAGCGGTGGCGTTCCTGATCCTGGCGTCGACTCCCGGGCGTCCAGGAGCTGAGTTACTGGTGGCGCAGCAGGATCGACTGCTGGCGGCACAGGGATTGCCGGAGGTGGAACGGCAAGAGATGAGGATGCTGACCGAGACGGCGATCAGGACGGCGCGGCAGGGGAGCGGTCTCACGGAGGCCGAGAGCCGTCAACAGCTGCGACCTTTGGTACGGCGCATGGCGGAGCTGACCTCGAAGTTAGGGGGGCCGCTGTCACTAGCGCCTTCGGAGAGTGCGATCGAGCAGCAGATCGACCTTCTGCTGTCGCCGCAGATGCAGGACACGCTGTTCCTGGATCCTGCCGACGCGCTGCGGCGGGTGCGCTGTCCGGTGCTGGTCGTGCAGGGTGAACTCGACCTGCAGGTGGACGCGGGGCTCAATGTGCCGCGCCTCGTCGAGGCGCTGGGCAGGGCATCCGGCCCCGAGGCCGGGCGCTCTGGTGACGAGGACAGGCGTGGAGTCGAGGTGCGGCGCTTTGCTGGGCTCAACCACCTGCTGCAGCCGGCGCAAACCGGCTTGCCGAGCGAGTACTCCGAGATCGAGATCACGCTGGCGCCTGACATGCTGGACGCGGTGATCGCATGGTTGCGCGCCACGGTGACGGCTGTGCAAGAGGGACCGGATGTCTGAAGCGGTGCTGTCCACCGTCGGCCTGACACGTCGCTTTGGCTCGCTGACGGCTGTGGATGGGCTCGACATGGACGTTCCTGGCGGAGCCATCACCGGCTTCCTGGGAGCCAACGGCGCGGGCAAGACGACGACGCTGCGCATGGTACTCGGCCTGATTCGACCGCACGCCGGCGCGGTGCGTCTATTCGGGAGGCCACTCTTCCAGCGCGGGCGAGCTCGCTTGCCGGCCGGTGTGGGGGCGCTGGTCGAGATGCCGTCGCTCTATGGTCATCTCAGTGGCCGGTGCAATCTCGAGATCAGCCGGCGTTTGCTCGACCTGCCGGCGTCGCGCATCGACGCTGTGCTGGAGCGTGTCCGTCTCACGGAACATGCGGACCGGCCGGCGGGCCAGTACTCTTTGGGTATGCGCCAGCGGCTGGGGTTGGCATTGGCGCTGCTCGGGGAACCGCGCTTGCTGATCCTCGACGAACCCACCAACGGGCTCGATCCGGCGGGCATTCAAGAGATGCGGGACCTGATCCGCGAGCTGCCGCGGCAGGGGGTCACAGTGCTGCTGTCGAGCCACCTGCTGAGCGAGGTGGAGCAGACCGCCGACCACCTGGTGATCTTGCACCGCGGTCGGCGTGTGTTCCAGGGGGCGTGCACCGAACTGCAGGCACGGCGCCGCGCCTGCCTCGATGTCGGCGTCGATCGCGTCGAGGCGGCGACGGACCTGGTGGAGCGGGCCGGCTGGAGGGTGCTGGACACTCTGGCGGACGGGGTGCGGCTGGACGCCGAGGGTCGAGACGACAGCCGTGCTGTCTGCCGGTTGCTGGTCGAGGCGGGTCTTGAGGTTCATCGCTTGCAGGTCCGTCAGCCGAGTCTGGAGTCAATCTTTCTCGGCTTGACGGAGGATGGCGAGCCATGAAGCTGCTGTGGTCGGCTGTGCGTGGTGAGTGGAGCAAGTGCCGCGGCACCGCGGTGCTGCCGCTGGTGGTGCTGGCGCCCTATGTCGTCGTGCTGCTGTTCGGGCTCTTCGCCTACTTCGAGGGTGAGCGTTTCCTGGGCACCGGCTCTGCCCGTGCCTGGGGCTGGCTCGCCGAGTCGGTTCTGACGACCTGGTGTCTCCTTCTGCTGCCGCTGGTCAGTGCTCTGCTGAGTGCCCTGCTGGCGGGTGTCGACCACCGGGCACAGGCCTTCAAGCATCTCTTCGCCCTGCCGGTCTCGCGGCCGGTGTTGCTCTGGGGCAAGCAGTTGACGGCCTGGTTGCTGCTGGCGGCGGCCTTTGGCCTGCTGGTGTCCGGCATCGTCATGGCCGGTTGGCTGCTGCGCTGGAGCCGCCCCGAGCTGGGCTTCGACGCGCCTGTCCCTTGGGTTCGTCTGAGTGGCTTTGCCCTCGGGGGCGCGCTGGCGGCTGGTTTCCTGAGCGCGCTGCAGACTTGGTTGGCGTTGCTGCGTCGCGACTTCGTGCCACCCGTTGTTCTGGGTTTTCTGGCCGTGGTTTCGATCTTGGTGCTCAACACTCTCGATCCCGCCTTGCTGGCCTACCATCCCTGGGCCTATCCGCTGGAGTTCAGCCGCGCCTTCCTACGCCAGCAGACCCCGATCGCCTGGCCTCTAGCCGGGGCTCTCGGTGGCCTACTGTTCAGCTGGCTCTCGGCCTTCGTCTTCGTGCGTCGTGACGTGCTCTGAAGTGGTCTCCGATGACGGATCGCCGAGGGGCCGGGGGCGGTTGCACCGGAGTCTTTCCCGGCGCGCCGTTCGCGGTATGATCGAAGAGCGCTTGTTTGTCAGCCCCTCCCGCCCAGCTTGCAAGGAGCGCTCCTTGATGTTGCGACTCGCTTCCCTTCTCAGTCTGGTCTTGCTTCTCGCGGCCCCCCTGTCCGTCACCCCAGTGGCCGTTACCCCAGTGGCCGCCACCCCAGCTGCTGCCGTGAGCGAAGACGTCACGGCTTTCGTCGATGTCACCGTACTCGACTTCGCCGCCCAGACGCCGGCTGCAGGGCGCCAGGGGGGGCAGACGGTGCTGGTTCGGGGACCGAGGATCGTCGCGGCCGGTCCGGCCGCGCAGATCGAGATCCCGGAGTCGGCGCGGCGTATCGATGGTCGGGGCAAGTTCCTGATGCCCGGTCTGGCCGACATGCACGTCCACTTCCAGGACACGGACAGCCTGTCGCTCTTCCTGGCCAACGGCATCACCACGGTGCGCAATCTCTTTGGTCTACCGCTGCACCTGCGCCTGCGCACCGAGATCGAGCGTGGAGAGGTGCTGGGCCCGAGGATCTACACCGCGGGTCCCATTCTCGACGTGCTGCCCCCCGTGTGGCCGAATAGTGAGATCGTCGGCAGTGCCGAGGACGTCGAGCGCGCGGTGCGTGCGCACCATGCCGCCGGCTACGACTTCATCAAGCTCTATCCGCGCTTCACCGCCGAGATGTACCAGGCTGCGATCAAGACGGCCAAAGAGGTGGGCATTTCGGTGATTGGGCACAACCAATACGGCCTACCCTTCGACGAAGTGCTGATGCACCAGCAGAGCCTGGAACACCTCGACGGCTACAGCCGTGCCTTGCTGCCCGACACCGAACAGCTCGGTGGTCTCGACTTTGGCAGCCGGCAGCGCGCCTGGGTCGACATGGACCCCGAGAAACTGGCGGCGATTGTCGAGACGACGGTCGAGGCGGGCATCTGGAACTGCCCGACGCTCACCGTCCTGCACGAGGTTCGTGCCACAGAGGACGAAGCCGACGCTCGTCTGCAGCGTCCCGAGATGCGCTACCTGCCACCGACGTTGCTGGAGTGGTGGAAGGGCACCGCGGTGGTACCCGCCGAGCAAGCGCAGGCCTACCGTGCCGGGCACCCCTCGCGCCTACGGCTGGTCAGGGCACTCTACGATGCCGGTGCGCCGCTGCTGGTCGGCACCGACACGCCGAATCCTTTCGTCGTCCCCGGCTTCAGCATCCACCAGGAACTCGCCTACTTCGTCGATGCTGGTCTCACGCCGCTCGAAACTCTGCGTATCGCTACCCTCGGCGCTGCCGACTACCTGGACGCCGAGCAAGAGTTCGGCCGCGTTGCCGTCGGCCTGGCCGCCGACCTGCTGCTGCTCGAGGCCGATCCGCTCACCGATGTCGGCAACCTGCGCGAGCCTGCTGGTGTCATGGTGCACGGAACGTGGCTACCGTCGACCGAGCTGGAACGGATGCTCCAGGCGGTGGCGTCGAAGTACGCGAAGACACCGGTAGCGGTTGGCTCGCCGGGTAGCTAAACTCGCGACATGTCATCGGAGACCACTCCGTCAAATGCCGCGGATCGCGGCGATGCGCCTGAGCAAGTGGGGCCCTATCGCATCGAGACGCGTCTCGGTCGCGGTGGGATGGGAGAGGTCTACCGCGGTTGGGATGATCGTCTGCAGCGGTCGGTAGCGCTCAAACGGGTGCATCCGGAGCGCACGGATGTCGAGGCCGCGCGGATGCGTTTTCGCCGCGAGGCGCAGGCGGTGGCGCGCATCCAGCATCCGGCCGTCGTGCAGGTGCACGATTGGGTCGAACACGAGAGCGGCGACTGGTTCGTCATGGAACTGGTGCAGGGGCAGCCGCTACGAGACTTGTTGGCAGCCGGGCCGCTGTCGTGGCAGCGCGTGTTGGACATCGGTCGCGAGGTGGCGTCGGCACTGGCGGCGGCGCATGAGCGAGGCCTGGTGCACCGGGATCTCAAGCTCGACAACGTCATGCTCAGTCAGAGCGGCCAGGTGAAGGTGCTCGACTTCGGCCTGGTCAAGGAGGTGACCGCGTCGGCGTCGTCGTGGCACGAGGTGTCGACGCTCGTGCCGACGCTGACCCAGCACGGTCAGATCTTGGGTACGGTGTCGACCATGGCGCCGGAGCAGGCCATGGGCGGCGAAATCGATCCCCGGACGGATCTCTTCGCGCTCGGCGTACTGCTCTACGAACTGGTCACCGGCGGGCCGCCGTTCACCGGCCCGGACGCTCTGACGGTGCTCAACCGTGTCTGTGTCCAGCAGCAGGTGCCGGCGCACGAAGTGGTAGCGACGGTTCCGGAGGACCTATCGCGGCTGATCGATGCCTTGCTCGAGAAGGAGCCGGCCCGGCGGCCGGAGAGCACCGGAGTCGTGCTTGCGGAGTTGCAGCGGCTGCGGGCCAGTGGAGCCGAAGGAGCAGGAGAGCGTGCCCTCCCGGTCGCAGGGGTCGAAGAACCCGCCAAGCCGGTTGTTTCGTGGCACCGCAAGCTCGGCTGGGGGGCCTTGCTGGTGAGTCTCGCCGTCATCTCGACGCTGGCTTACTCCGTCTTCCTGGCTGGCGAAGGTACACCAGGTGCGACGTCCGGCAGAAGGTCTGCGGTCGCTGCAGCGCCGACGGAGGACGGCTCCGTAGACGACCTGTACCGTCATGGCATGGCTCTGCTCGACGCCTATGATGCCGAAGGTCACGTCGAGGCGGCCGTCGAGACCTTCCAGCGTTTGCTCGACCGTGAGCCGGACTCGGCCCCGGGGCACGCCGGACTGGCGTTGGCGTACTGGCACCTGTCCGTGGGTTCGAGTCAGGATCCGGTGTGGGTGGAGCAGGCGCGTACGATGGCCGAGCGTGCGGTGCACCTGGACCCTTTCCTGGCCGCGGGGCATCTGGCCCTAGGGCGAGTTTACGGTCGGCTTGGGCGTTTCAAGAACGCCACCGAGGAATTGCAGCAGGCTGCGCGTCTGGAACCCGGTAGTGCACGCGTCCAGGTGGCGTTGGGCAAGCTGGCGCAGTTGCAGCAGCAGTTCCCGGCCGCGTCCGTGGCCTACGAGCACGCGCTGGAGCTGCAGCCGACCCACCGGGAAGCGCTGGCGGCGCTGGGTATGCTGAGCCAGCAGACTGGCGATCTCGGCCAGGCAGCGAACTACTTCCAGCGCCTGATCGAGGTGGCGCCGGACGGCGTTACGGGCTATCGCAACCTGAGTGCGATTTACTATTTGCAGGGCCAGCTCGGCGCTGCCGCCGACACCCTGCAGAGAGCTCTGGAAGTCGAGCCTCGGGCCAGCCTCTACAGCAACCTTGGGACCCTCTTTTTCGCGCAGGGTCTCTACCCACAAGCGGCGGACGCCTTCGCCCAGGCGCTGGAGCTGCCCGGCGGCAGTCACAGCTACCGGATCTGGGGCAATCTTGGAGACGCTTACCGTTGGATTCCAGATCACGAGGTCGACGCTCAGGCGGCATACCTACGGGCGATTCAACTCGCGTCGCGCACCTTGGCGGCACGTCCCGACGCGCTGGCGGTGCGCAGTCGGCTGGCGCTGTACAGGGCCAAGCGGGGGGACTGTGCCGGCGCTGAGGCCGAGCTGGAGCGCCTGCCGGAGAGTGCCGTTGCTTCGGTCTACTTTCGCCGAGCGGTGGTCCGCGAGCTGTGTGCCGATCGGGTCGCGGCTCTGGCGCAGTTGGCGGCAGCCTTGAGCGGTGGCTATCCGCTCACCGATGTCGAGCGTGATCCAGAGTTGCTGAAGCTGCGCGCCGACGTTCGGTTTCACCACCTGATGATGGAGTTCACGGCGCTCCCGGCACCCGCGTCATGAACCTCGATGAGACGACCCGCGACGCGCTCGCCTCGCGCACCACTATGGGCGATGGCAGCACGCTGGCACCGATGTCGGTGCGCGTGCCCTGCTTGACCCTGCTGGCGCATCCCGACCCTGGGCGTGTCGGTGAGCAGGCGCCGTTGCCTGCGCTGTCGGTGGGACGTTCGCTCTACCTCTCGCGCGCCGAGCCGAGTTTCCTGCAGCCATCGTCCACCGCCGGTACGCCGCGAGCGCTGGAAGATCCTCACCTCAGCCGCAAGCCGCTGGTGCTCGAAGCGACGGGCGAAGGGTGGCGCTTGTGCCGGGCTGGCAGCTCGACCCATACCGAGGTCGACGGTCGAGCGCTGGTCGACGCGGTGGGCTTCAGCGCTGCCGATCTGGAACGCGGTGTCGTGCTCGAGCTGGGACGGCGCATCGTCCTGGTCTTGCATTTTCAGCATCCGACTCCCGTGGCGGTGCCGAAGTACGGCCTGGTCGGCGAGAGCAGCGCGATGGTCGAGGTACGGCTGGCCGTCCGGCAGCTGGCGTCGCTGCCGGCGTCGGTGCTGGTCCGCGGCGAGACCGGCACCGGCAAGGAACTGGTGGCGCGGGCGCTGCACGCGGCCGGTGAGCGTCGACGCCAGCCGTATCTGAGCGTCAACCTGGCGGCGGTACCGTCGCAGCTGGCGGCGGCGCAGCTGTTCGGCGCCCGCAAGGGAGCCTACACCGGTGCCGACCGGGATCAAGACGGCTACTTCCGGCGCGCCCATCTCGGCACGCTCTTCCTGGATGAAGTCGGGGAGACGCCTGCCGACGTCCAGGCGCTGCTCCTGCGCGCTCTGGAGAGTGGCGAGATCCAACCGGTGGGCAGCACCGAGACGCGGCAGGTCGACGTGCGCGTGGTCACGGCCACCGATGCGGACCTGGAAGCCGCCATCGCTGCCGGCGACTTTCGAGCGCCGCTGCTCCATCGCCTGGCAGGCTTCGAGATCCGCCTGCCACCGCTGCGCGACCGGCGTAGCGACCTCGGCCGGCTATTGATGCACTTCCTGGAAGAGGAGCTACGCACGCTCGGGACCCCGGAGCTGCTGGCGGCCGGCGCCGGCGGCAAGCCCTGGCCATCCTCGGTCCTGGTGGCGAGTCTGGCGCGCCACTCTTGGCCCGGAAATGTGCGAGAACTGCGCAATGCCGCCCGCCGGCTGGCGGCCCTCGGTCGAGGCACGGCCGGAGCCAGCGCGGTGAACCTGATGACACAGCTGCTCGGCCAGCGCACGCTCGTGCCGGATGGGCCGGGGGGCGAGGGTTCTGTGCGCGCTACGGCGGGAGGCGCCGTATCTGTGGAAGCTACATCTTCCGGAGAGCTGCCAGCTGGAAACGCGACCGCGCCACCGGCACGAAGGCGCCTGCGCAAGATCGAAGACGTCGGCCACGAGGAAATGCTGCAAGCGCTGCGTGATCATCAGTGGCAGGTCGCTCCGGCCGCGGCAGCGCTCGGTGTCTCGCGCGCGACTCTCTACCGGCTGATCGAGACGGTACCGGGGATCCGCAAGGCGGCTGAACTCGAGGCTGTGGAAATCGAGGCGGCTCTCGAACAGGCTGGCGGCGTCCTCGAAGCCGCCGCTGCCGCGCTCGAAGTTTCGCCGCAGGGACTCAAGCGCCGGCTGCGGGCTCTCGATCTGGCTGACGCCGGCCCTGGTCCGGGAACAGGGGCTCGTCGTCGCAGCCCTCGAAAGGACAGATGAGCATTTCCGGGTCCGGCAGGTGGAAGCGCCGCTCGCGCCCGCTCTTGTCTCGGGCTGTGAAGCGCGCTTGGAAAGCGTAATTGCCCGAGCGAACCAGCTGGAAGAGGTTCTGCCTGTCTTGGAAGACCAGGAAGAGCTTCCCTCGCCGGCCAACCATGGGGTCCAACCGGATATTCTCGCTGTGAGTGTGCACCGACTTCAGGTCGGCGTCGAAGGGCGCCTGGTGTGTCGGCTCCTTGGCTTTCGAGGAAAACACCAGCTGCACATGGCTGATGGTCTCGGTGGGAAATCCTGGCGTCACATCGAGGATCGAGAAGGTGAAGTAATCGCCCACGTGAGCCGGGGCGATCTGGCCCTGGTGTAGCAGAGCAGGGGCGTTTCTGGAGCCGAAATACCAGCCGACTGGGTAGCAGGCTTCGATCCCATCGCCGTCCTCGAGGCCCCTGGCCTTGGAATTCCAGTCGATGGTGAGAACCCAGCGGAAGGTCTCTGGCGGTCGAGTCGCGTTGTGGGCTGTCATTCACTGTCTCCTGTGGACACCGTGCGGCGGCCGCCGAGCCACTCAGTATTGCAGCAGCACTGCCGCCCAGTGGAAGCCGGCGCCGAAGGAAGTGCACAGTACCAGGTCGCCGGGCTTGACGCGGCCTTGACGCCTTGCTTCCCACAGCGCGATGGGCACGGATGCCGAGCCGGTATTGCCGACATCCTGAATGTTGATCGCCACTTTCTCGGGCGCGATGCCGAGCTTCTGGCCGACTGCCTGGATGATGCGCAGGTTGGCCTGGTGGGGCACAAAGAGGTCGACCTCGTCGAGGCTCTTGCCGGCCTGTTCGAGCACCTGCTGCGAGGCGGCGGTCATGCGACTGACGGCTTCCTTGAACAGTTCGCGGCCTTTCATGACCGCCTTCTCGTGCAGCCCCTGGGCCACCAATTCGGCGGTGATGCGGTGGCGCGTGCCGCCGACGGGGACGGCGAGGATGTCGGCTTTGCTGCCATCGGTGCCGGCGAGAGCACCGAGGATCTCGGCGGCACCTTCACGGCGGCCGACGATAGCGGCGCCAGCACCGTCGCCGAACAGGACATCGGTGTGACGGTCCTTCCAGCTCAGCCACTTGGTGAGCGCTTCGGCGCCGATCACCAGCACCAGACCGCCATGCAGCAGGATGCGAGCGCGAGCGACGTCGAGGGCGAGCAGGAAGCCGGCGCAGCCGCTGCCGGCGAGATCGAAGGCGGGGATCTCGCGGGCGCCGAGTTCGTGCTGGACGAAAGCGGCGGTGTCTGGCGCCGGCATCTCCGGCGTATCGGTGGCGACGATGATCTCGTCGAGATCCTGGGCGCTGAGGCCGGCGTCGTCGAGGGCGCTGCGGGCTGCTTCTAGGGCCAGTTCGAGCGTGCTCTGATCCTCGGCGATGATGTGCCGGCGCTTGATGCCGGTACGGCTGGTGATCCACTCGTCGGAGGTGTCGACGTGCTCGGCCCACTCGTCGTTGGTCATCACGCGTTCGGGCAGGTAGGCGCCCAGGCCTATCAGGCCAATGGGATGCTGCGGCTCTGGTTGCATGGGGGGCTCCGCTTGCGGTCGAGGTCGGTCGGACGCTGTCGTGACCATCAACATAGCAGACGGATCGTAGCTCCCTGGCGGGTAGAGGTCGGATCTGACAAAGGGCAGACAGTCGTCGACCCCTGGATCGATGCGACGCGCGGCGGCAGCCAGCCGGAAGAGATGAGAGCGACCGCGCGGCCGCTCGTGGCGTGATCGCGGATCGTGCTCTGCAGGCTGGTCAGGGGCGGTCCTTCGATCTCGCGACCGAGGGTGTCGAAGAGACCCTGAGCGTCTGGGGCCAGTTGATCGCGCCAGGCATTGAGCCAGCTGCCGTCGTGCTGGCTGAGGACCCAGGCACCGAGGTTGAGCAGCGTCCAGTAGCGGCGCCAGGCCAGATCACTGCCACTACCCTGGCCGCCCAGCTGCTCGGCGGCCCGCTGCAGGAGGCCGGGACGGCACCAACCGCTGGCGTCGAGGTGCTGGCCCAGCCAGCTGGCAAGTCCCTGGAAAGCCCTGCCCTGAGCCCAGGCAGCGACAGGTAGCGGGAACGCGGTCTTGGGTGCCGACGCCAGCGCGCCGAGCCGAGCACGGAAGGCGCGCCGTAGGTAGCGTTTGTTGGCGGGCGTGTCGCGAGTACCGGCGTCCAGGTTGCGTACCGGGTCGAGGGGCAGCAGTGCCGAGACAAACTCGGTATCCAAGAACGGCACCCGCGTTTCGATGCTCGCGGCCAGGCCAGCGCGGTCGATGCGCATCAGCAGGTTGCGCAGGTAGTTGTGGCGGTCGAAGTGCAGCTTGCGGCGCAGACCTCGGTAGTCGGTCGCCGCCGGGGAGAAGGTGGTGGCGAGCCGTTGACGCAGCCGCTCCCAGGATGCAGCTCCTGCGGCTTCCGGTGGCAACCAACCGTGGAGCACCTCTTGCCACGGCAGGATGTCTTCGTCGTCGTCGAGCAGGAATTCCGGCGTACCATCGTCGCTGCGCTGGGCGTAGCGCGCGTAACGCTGGTAGCCGCAGAACAGCTCGTCGGCGCCTTCGCCGGACAGCATCACCTTGGCGCCTTGCAGGCGTGCGGTGCGACTCATCCAGAAGAGCGGTACGCCGGAGTTGAACATCACCGGTGTACCACTGACGCGCAACATCCATGGCCAGATGGCGAGGAAGGCGTCCGGCGTCAGGGTGGTTTCCTGTAGCTCCAGGCCCAGAAAACCGGCGGCCCGGCGAGCCTCGGCGCGCTCGTCGAGCATCGGTTCGGCGTCGAAGCCGGCAGCCAGGCAGGGTAGGCGGTGCGGGTGCTCTTGGGGTAGCAGGGACGCGAGGATCGTCGAGTCGAGCCCACCGCTCAGGAAAAGGCTGAAGCGGACGTGCTCGGGCAGGCGGATGTCGACCGATTCGCGCAACAGAGTTGCTAGCTCGGTGTCGGGTCCCGTGCCGCTGTCGGTTCCCGTGCCGCTGGCGGCGGCGAAGGCGTCGGGAGCGAAACGGCCGGTGCGGACGTCGAGGCCGTCCGGGGTCTCACGGAAGGTGACGGTCTGGCCCGGCAGCACCGCCTTGACGCCGGCCCACATCGTCGAGGGCTCGAGCGGTTGGCGCAGCACCAGACACTCGAAGCGGCTCTGCAGGTCGGGAGTGTCGGGAGCCAGGCCTTGCTCGACGAGTCCTTGCGGTTCGGAACCGAAGGCAACATGGCCTGCGGCATGGCTGTAGTAGAGCGGCCGAATACCGACACGGTCGCGGGCCAGGGTCAGCTGCCGCGCCTGCCGATCATAGACCGCGACGGCGAACATGCCGCGCAGGCGGGCGAGGAAGTCGAGGCCATACTCGGCAATGCCCTGCGCCACCAGCTGGCAGTCCGAGCCGGTGGGGAACAGGCCGCCAGCCAACCGTGGGTCCCGGCGTAGCTCATGATGGTTGTAGAGCTGGCCGTTCATCACCACGGCAAAGCGGCCGTCGCGGCTGAGAAACGGGACGCCACCGCTTTCGGGGTCGGTGATCAGCAGGAAGGTCTGGCCGAGCAGGCAGCCTGGCTCGATGAACAGAGTGTAGCCGTCCGGACCGCGGCGCCGGATCGCCGCCAGGGCACGGCCCACAGCGGACGCGACCTCCGCTTGCCGAGGTTCCGGGACGAACGCGACGCCGACGATGCCACACATACTCCTGCCTCCTGTGAAATTCTAGCGGCTGCTGGATTCCGTATACGCAGGAGGAGGCAGTGAGTTCTGGGGCGGTCGTCAGGATCTCAGGTCGTACCGACGGCGCGCCGCAGGGTTCGTGTCTCGTCGCGCAGGTCACGAGCTGCCTGCACGAGTTCTTCTGTGATCGATGCCGGAAGTGGAAGAGCCACGGGGTCGCCGGTCTCGACCGGCTCGTAGGGATCTTCCAGGCTGGAGATTTCCACGGCTTCGTGCGGGCTCTCGTCGTCCGCATCTCCCAGACCGGTTCCGCGTTCCCGTGTCAGCCGCTCGCGAATTCGATCCCGCAGCGCGCGGGCGTCCTCCAGACCGCGGAAGCGGCCCAGGTGTAGGGTCTTGCCCTCCAACTCGTCCAGATCCGTCGGCAGATTGCCGCCGCCGGCGGTGTGAACTTCCAGATCGGCGATGCCGAACAGTCGCTGAATCGGGCCCTGCTTCACTTTCATATTCTGGATGTTGGCGATGCGGATGGTCTGCTCGTGTACCGTCCAGAGGCCCTCGCGCAAGCGCAGGAACTCTTCACCCACCATGTACCAGCGCAGCTCCCAGTCGAGCTTGAGCAGCAGCAGGGAAGCGAAGAACTGCACCGCGAATGTGACGACGGCGGTGCCTTCGATCAGCATCAGGACATGACTGGGCGCCCACTCGAAGGAGAAGAAACTGATGTTGATGTTGTTGCCAATGCGCTCACTGATGCGTTCGATGACCATGTCCAGACCGCCGAAGCGGATGAAGCCGACGTCGATGAGACCGAAGAAGGCGAGCGAGACAAGCAGGCCGAAGAAACCGGCGATCTGCTTGGGGAGCCAGCGGGCGGCGTTGTAGTAGAGGTGGCGCCGAGAAGCGCGGAAGGTGCGTAGGTCGGTATCGATGCCCGGTGGTGGATCGGGCTTCTCACGGATGCGCAGCAGGTGCAGGAGACGCTCTCTCATGATGCTTCTCCTTGCTGGTGGGCGCCCTGCTGCCGTGCCAGTTCCTGGCGCAGGGCTCGCAGTTCGGCTGTCGTTTCCTGCAGTGCACTGACGACCTGACGGAGAGGCTCGTCCGCCGGTATCGAGGTGGGCGCCGGCATAGAGGAGGGCGCCGGCACAGAGGTGGGCGTCGGTGGCGAGGGGGCGGTGTCCTGGACGCCAGCGTGGGTCGATGCTCCGGACCGCCTTGACCCTGTCGATCGCTTCGAGCGCCGCATGCGGGCGTAGAGAAAGTCGCGGACCGCCTCGAAGTTGGACAGACCCTCGATCGTGATCTCGGCCACCGACGAGCCCGAGGCTGTCTGGATCTGCACGCGCGCGAGTCCCAACCAGCGCTCCAGGGCGTTGCTGATCAGGTGGATGTCCTGGATGCGCGCGTAGGTCAGGCTGATCTCGCGCCGGAACAGGATGCCCCAGTGCATGCTGACGCCTTCGTCGTCGAAGTCGTAGCGCAGTGTCTTGAACCGGAAGTAGAAGTAGAGGGCGGCAATCGGGAAGCCGGGGCCGAAGAGCAGCGACTTGAACAGGTAGTAGGTGAGCAGGCTACGTTCGGGCTGATGATGGCCGTGGACGGCGCTTACCTTCTCGGCGTCGTCCGTCGGATCGGTGGCCGCCAGAGCGGCTAAATCTTGCATGATGGTCTCCGAGTCTCGGTGTTGGGCTTACGGGTCAGGAGAACTGCCCGAGTCTCTAGCACCTACTACGGAAGGAACGCGGGTAAGATTACTCCATGGTGCGCTTTCTCACGTGGACGTGGTTCGGACTATTGGTAGGTGCTCTCATTGCGACGTTGGCCAAGTTCCAGGCGTCGACGCTCGAGCGTGCCACCGCCTTCGAGGTCGGAAAGGTCACCTTCCAGGCCTTCAGCCATGCCGAATGGGGCTTGTGCATCGCGCTGATCGCCGCCGCTTTCGTGGCTCGACGAAGAGGGGCTTTCGGTCGACTGGGTTGGCTTCTCACGGCCGTGATCGTGGCCATGGTGGCGCTACAGGGAGCTTGGGTGCTGCCAGTGCTCTACCACCGGGTCGACTTGCTGATGGCCGGCGAGCCGTTGCCGCCGTCGTCCTTGCATCGTGTTTACAGCGTGCTGGAGTTGGTCAAGGTCGTCAGCTTGCTATGGCTCGGAGCCTTGAGCCAGCCACGCACTCTCTCCAACCAACGGTAATCCTCGAATCTGGAGCTTGCCATGACTCATCTCGAGTTAGCCCGCAGCCAGATGGCCTTCTCGCTGGGCTTCCACATCATCTTCGCCTCGATCTCGATGGTGATGCCTTTCTTGATGTGTCTGGCGTATCGTCGCTACCTTGCCAGCGGCGATCCACTGGATTTGCGCTTGACCAAGGCATGGATGCGGGGAACGGCGATTCTCTTCGCGACCGGGGCCGTCAGCGGCACTGCCTTGAGTTTTCAACTGGGACTCCTGTGGCCGACGTTCATGGAACACGCTGGTCCGATTTTCGGCATGCCGTTCTCACTCGAAGGGGCCGCCTTCTTCTTGGAGGCGATCTTCCTGGGGCTGTTTCTCTACGGCTGGGACCGGCTGCCGCCGCGCGTCCACCTGTTCTGCGCCTGGATGGTGGGGTTGTGTGGGGTGGCATCCGGTGTACTGGTCGTCGCCGCCAATGGCTGGATGAACGCGCCCGCCGGCTTCACCTGGGTCGACGGGCAAGCTGTCGACATCGATCCATGGGCAGCGATGTTCAACCAGGCGTGGCCGCTGCAGGCGACGCACATGCTGGTGGCGGCCTTCCAGGCGACCTGCGCCGCGGCCGCGGGCCTCCATGCTTGGGGGTTGTTGCGTGGCGACGGCGAGCGGTTTCACCGCAGAGCCCTGAGCTATGTCTTGCCGATTCTGGCTGTGAGCTCGCTTCTCCAGCCGGTGA
This sequence comes from uncultured bacterium, assembly GCA_965368975.1. GTDB lineage: Bacteria > Acidobacteriota > Thermoanaerobaculia > Multivoradales > JAHZIX01 > CBDUPA01. The sequence goes on from CBDUPA010000007.1 coordinate 196,780, forward strand.
TCGGGCACTTCAGTGCCGAGTCTGTCGCTGAACGGCAGCCGGAAAAACTGGCCGCCATGGAAGCCCACTTCCACACCTCAACGGCAGCGCCATTGTGGATCGGCGGCTGGCCGGACGAAGAGGCGCAGCAGGTGAAGTGGGGCTTGCCCATTCCCGGTGGCTTGAGCTTCTTGGCACATGGTGATTTCGCTGCCGAGGTCACGGGGCTGGACGCGTTCCCGAAGGAAGAGCAGCCGCCGGTCCTGATCGTCCATCTGGCCTTCCAGGTGATGGTGGGTCTTGGCATGCTGCTGGCGGCGGTGTCTGTGCTCTACCTGGGTGCCCGCTGGCGCAAGGTCGACTTGTTGCGACGGCGCTGGTGGTTGACCCTACTCACGGTCTTGACGCCCGCGGGATTCCTGGCCTTGGAGGCAGGATGGGTGGTCACAGAGGTAGGGCGTCAGCCCTGGATCATTTACCGGGTGATGAAGACGGCCGAGGCAGTGACACCGGTGCCGGGCCTGGGCTGGAGCTTTGCGATCATCGTACTGCTCTACAGTACCCTGGGGACGATCTCGATGCTTCTGCTCTGGAAGTGGTTTCGGCTCGAATCGCGGGTTGCTGAAGCTAGGGAGGAGGGTTGAACATGGAGATCACGCTAGCTTTTCTCCTGGTTGCTCTGGCAGCCTACACTCTGTTCGGCGGCGCTGACTTCGGTGGCGGTGTGCTCGAAGCTTCGTTGTGGCGGCACCCAGCGCTACAGAAGAAGCTGCAGGCGACGCTGGCCCCGGTCTGGGAGGCCAATCACGTTTGGCTGATTGCCGTGATCGTGATCCTGTTCGTTGGTTTCCCGGCCGCCTACGCACGGCTGTGTACCCTGCTCTTCGTGCCGCTGTCTTTGGTGCTCCTCGGAATCATCCTGCGCGGTGCCTTCTTTACCTTTCGCAAGTACGATCCCGAACCGGGAATGCGTCAGCGTGGCTACAGCTGGCTGTTTCGGGTCAGCTCACTGCTCACGCCGCTGATGTTCGGATTCATCGTCGCTGCCTTGCTTCGGCCTTTCCTGCCGACGGCCATCGCAGCCGAAGAAGGCTTTGCTGCGGTCTACATCTATCCGTGGACGAACACCCTGGGCCTGCTGTGTGGGTTGTTCGTCAGCGCATTGTTCGGTTACCTGGCAGCCGTCTTCTTCTTCGGTGAGCTACGTGACGCCGCGGAGCGGGCCGTGCTGCGTACGAGGATCCTCGGTTTCTTCGCCGCGACCTTCGTGAGCGGTGGCGGGGTGCTGCTCTGGGGCGCGCATAGCGGCACTGTGGATTTGCGTCAGGTGTTGAGTCCGCTCCAGGTTACAGTCCAGGCGGTCGCGCTGCTCGGCGTTGTCTGGTTGCTTCGCAGCTTGCGAGCGCCACGGATCTGGCAGATGCGCCTGGCTGCCGGCCTGCAGGTGCTAGCGATTTTGGCTGGCTGGTTCGGGACGCAGTTCCCGGTCTTCCTACGCTTCACGGATGGTTCCGAGGTCACGGTGCACAACAGCGCCGCGCCCCAGGTGACGCTGTTCTGGCTCAACCTGGGCCTACTGGTGGTGCTATCACTCGTGGTGCCGCTGATGGCGTACCTATACAAGGTGTTCAGCGCGCGCCACCAACACACGGAGGTCTGAGTTCCGGGACCTCTCAGCACCCGAGGCGGTGCTGGAGGTCCGTTCGCTCGAGAGCGCGACCAAGGTCGCCGAGTTACCACATGACGCGCACGCCGAGCTGGAACTGGCGCGGGTCACCGAGGCCACTCTGCACCGTGCCATCGAAGTTGAACAGCAGGCCGGTGGCTTCGGGTTGGCGTAGATTGCGCTCGTTGGTCAGGTTGAACACCTCGGCGATGCCCTCGATCTCCAGATTGCCGACGCGGAAGATCTTGGACAGACGCAGGTCGATGGACGAGAACTTGTTGTCCTTGCGACCCAGGTTGCGGCGGGTGACGGTGCCGTCGTCGTTGATGCGGTCGGTCGGTGAGGCGGCATCGGCGCCGGTCTCGGTGATCGACTTGGGCTGGGCCGAGCGGTACGAATAACGCGCGTTGACGTTGATGCCGTGAGGCGCCTGCCAGGTAGCCCAGGCGTTGAAACGGTGGCGTTGATCGCGGTCGGACCAACTCCACTCCTTGTCCAAGTCAGTGATGCGGGCGTAGCGCAGGGAGAAGGGGTCGCGCTCGTTGTCGTCGCTACTGCGGTCCTTGGAGTAGGTGTAGAAGGCGTTGAACTGGAACGCACCGCCGCGCTTGGACAGGCCGAACGTGTAGCCGTGGTAGAGGCTGTTGGCGGTGGACTCGACGGTGGTCAACTGGCCGATGCCGTTGCTGCCGTCCGTGCCCAGACCGGTCGACCAGGGAGAGCCGAGCAGCGGGTCGTTGCGGTTGACGAAGCGCGTCAGGTGCTCGGTGTCGGCGTAGTTGAACTTGACCAGGGCCGACAGGCCGTTGCCGATCTCACGCTCGTATGCGATCGAGGCCGCGACGGTGCGCGGATTCTGGAAGTCCTCGTCGAACACGAACACGTCCGGACGGAAGGGGTCGCCGACTTCGGCGGCCGGGATCAAGCCGCCGTAGGCCGGTGGAGGTCCGAGGAAGGGCGAGGCGGCGCTGTTGCGGAACAGCGTCTGACCGAGGCTGCCGTTGGTCGAACGGCTGGAGGCCAGCACCAACCCTGGGATGCGGGCGTAGAAGAGACCGGCATTGGCGCGCAGTACGGATTTGCCATCGCCCTTCGGATCCCAGGAGATGCCCAGGCGCGGTTGCCACATGTCGTAGTCGGACGGAATGGTGCCGTCGGACGGGAAGCGTTGGCCGTTGACGGTCTGGCCGATGAAGGCGCTGTAGAAGACCTGGCTCGGCGGCGTGATCGGGTCGGGCTGGATCTGGGCTTCCCAGCGCAGGCCGTAGTTGATGGTCAAGTTGGAGCGCGGCTGCCAGGTATCCTGCAGGAAGACTGCTGGCTCCTCCTGCGTGATGGTCTGGGTGCCGGCCTGCTCGGGCGTCAGGCCACCGACGCCAGCGAACTGCAGGTACAACTCGACCGGGCCGGTGATCGAGGCGCCGGTCGGGCAGGCGCCGGTCTGCGAGCTGCTGCCGTCCGAGCACTCGACATAGTTGGGGTTGTCCAGGTAGTTGAGGAAGCCGTCGACCGACTGGAAGATCATGCGGCCGTTGGCGAAGCCGACGAAGGTCTGGAACGCGGAAGTCTGGTTCCACTCGAAGCCGGCCTTCACAGTGTGCGCGCCGCGCAGCAAGGTGACGTTTTCGTTCACCTGCCAGCGCGTGTCGTGGTAGACGACCGGGATGAAGAAGGGCATGCCGAAGCGGTAGCCGCGGAAGAAGTCGATGCCGGTGTCCGGGAAGGGGCGGCCGGTGACCGAGTTGATCGGACCATCGTAGGGCCGCGGCCGGTCTTCACGCGCGTACTGGAAGCGGAATTCATTGAACGTGTTCTCGTTCAGCGTCGACACCAGCGCGCCGTTGCCGGAGTGCGACTCGGCTTGCTCGACAGCGTTGGCGCTGGCGCCCCAGGGGTCGACGTCGAAGGTGCCGTTGACTTGCTCGGAGTCGAAGTAGTTGTATCGCAGGGTCAGCAGATTGCGCTCGCTCAGGCGCCAGTCCACCTTGCCCAGGAACACCAGTGCGTCGTTGGTGCGGGTGATCGGCGCGTTCTCGTTCGGACTACCGATGGCGGCGAAGGCGTCGACCAGGCGCGAGTCGATGCGCGTGGGATCGTTCTGCTTGGTGGAGTCGGCGTCCTGGTAGTCGAAGGCGGTGAAGAAGAAGATCTCGTCTTGCTTCAAGGGGCCGCCGAGGGTGAAGCCGATCTGTCCCTCCTCGGAATCGAAATCCGGCTCGCGGTCGCCGTCGGCGCGTTCGGCGCGGGTGGACATCGAGTCGTTGTCGAAGAAGAGGTGGGCCGTGCCGCGGTACTGGTTGGTGCCGGACTTGGTGACCACATTGACGAAACCACCGGAGGAGCGTCCGAACTCGGCCGGCGCGCCGTCGGCCACCACGACGTATTCCTGCACCGCATCCTGGTTGAAGGTGAAGGCTGGGCGCTGGCCGCCGCGCTGCTCGCCGAAGAAGGGGTTGTTGAAGTCGGCGCCGTCGACCGAGATGTTGTTCTGGATGCCCTTCTGGCCGTTGATCGTCAACTCGTCGCCGTCGGGTCCTTGGACCAGCGCGACGCCCGGCGTCATCTGGGTGAACTCGAGGAAGTTGCGGCCGTTGTTGGGGATCTCGTTGAGCGTCTCGCGGTCTATGGTGACCGTGTTCTGGGTGCTGCTGGTGGCGATCTGCGGCGCCGCGCTGGTCACCACGATCTCTTCCTCGACGGCCGAGATCTGCAGGGTGAAATCGACCACCAACGTGCGGCCGACGGTCAGTTGCAGTCCTTGGCGCACCTGGGTGGTGAAGCCTTCGAGTTGGGCTGTGACCTTGTAGGGGCCAAGAGGGAGCAGCACGCCGCGGTAGCGGCCGCGGGAGTCGGTGATCGTGGTCTGCTCGAAGTTGGTCGCCGTGTTCAGCAGCGTCACCAGGACACCGGGCAGAGAGTCGTCATTGTCATCTGTCACGGTGCCTTCGATGATGCCGGTCGTGGCTTGTGACTGAGCCGTGGCTGTGCCTGGTGTCAACAAGACGACCGGTGCCAGCAAGGCCGCGGCCAGCAAGACCGGGAGCGCAGTAAGCCGTAGGTGGATGCGCAGGGTATCCATGTTCTCGTCCTCCATCTCCCACCGGTACGTCGACCAGTGAGGGTTGTCCCGTTCATCGTGAGCTGCCGTTGCAGGAGCTTGCCGGTGCGGGCTGCCTTTGGGGCTGTTGATGCAAGGATTATGGGCGGATTTGCTACGGAATGTCTACTGAACAGCCTTCTCTCGGCGTTCCTCGGGCTCGTGGGGCCTGGACGCGACGGGCTCTTTGGTTCTCTGACCTCGGCGGCAGGGGTCGCTTGTGGTAAAACCCGCTGCCATGGGCGCTGCTCTGCTGATCCTGTTCTACCTGCTGACCTCCGTCGTGCTCGCCGCCTTCGGTTGGCCGCTGCGACGGCGGCCGTCGTGGATGGCGTTTGCGCTCTTGACGCTGCTGCCGCTGGCCTTCGCCGCTTCCGGTTTGCTGCCAGGCAAGACGCTGGCGCCCACCGGCACCTTGACCCACCTGGCACCGTGGACCGATCCAGACTTCGCGGCAGCGGTGCACGCGGCGTCGTCACAGGACAATCCGCTGCTGCTGGACCCGCTCACGCAGATGGAGCCCTGGCGGCGCGCGGGGCGTCAGGACATCTTGTTCAATCCGGCGCAGAACGCGGGGGCGGCGCTGCTCGGCAATGCGCAGTCGGCGATCTTCTCCCCGCCCGAGGCGTTGTCGCGCCTGCTGCCGCAGACGCGGGCGACGACCTACGTACAGTTGACGCGGCTGCTGCTGGCTGCCTGGGGCATGTTCCTCTTGCTGCGCCTGCTGGCGCTGCCGGAGCTGGCGGCGCTGGCCGGTTCGACGGTATTGCTCGGTGGTGGTTTCCTGCAGCTGTGGCGGGCGTACCCGATGGGTGCGGTCGCGGCGTTGACGCCGTGGCTGCTGATCGCCTTTGTCCAGCTGCTGCGGCGGCCCGGCCCGTTGAGTGCCCTGGGCCTGGCGCTGGCGGGGGCCCTCGGGGTGACGGCGGGGCATCCGGAGACGCTGCTGCAATGCATGTTCTTCTGCGTCTTCGCCCTGGTGCCGGTGCTCTTCAGGGTGCCGCGGGCGCGCTGGCGGCGGGTGCTCTCCTGGGGTGCCGCGGCGGCCCTGACGTCGGTGCTGCTAGCGGCGCCGGCCTTGCTGCCCTTCGTCGAGACGCTGGCGGTGTCCTACGGCTGGCAGGAGCGCGAGCATGGAGTCCACCAGCAAGTCGAGATCCGCCTGCCCGACGCTCTCGGTCGGCTGACGCTGGCCCTCGATCCGCTGACCTTCGGCGATCCGCTGGACGGCGACTGGACCGGACCGGAGAACCTGGCCGAGACGGCAGGCGGTGCGGTGGCGCTGGCGGCGCTGGCGCTGGTGCCGGCGGCTTTCGTGCGCCGACGTCGCACGGCTTACAGTCGCGCTGGGGCCTGGGGTTGGTTGCTCCTGGCTCTGCTGGGGCTGCTGGTGGCTTGTCACTTCCCGCTGGTGTCGCGACCCTTCGGCTGGATCCCGCTGCTCGCCGAGTCGCTGCTCAAACGCTTGACGCTCTGGTGGTTGTTGGCGCTGGCGGTGCTGGCCGCAGGCGGCGTCGCGGCCCTGCTGCGGCGAGAGAGCCGGCGGCGGGCGGCGTTGGTAGTGACATTGAGTGCGGGGGGTGTCGCCGGGCTGCTGCTGTGGGTGGACGCGACCTACGCCAGCTATCACGAGCCGCTGTGGCTGGGCGTGCAGCTTCTCGAGTTGTTGACGGTGGTCACCGCCGCCTGGCTGCTGGCGTCTGGGCAGTGGAGGCCGCGGCCGGCTGTCCAGCGCCCCGGGGCGGGGCCGACGGTCAGCTGGCGGGCGTCGTTCGGGCTGGCCCTCTTGCTCCTGGCGCTGCTGCTGCCGCGCGCTCTGACGTGGAGTCGCTGGATGCCGGTGACCCCCGCTTTTGCTTTCTATCCTGAGACTCCGTCGATCCAGTTCGTGCAGGGGCGTCTGGGAGAGAATGCCGCCGGCTATCGCGTCGCCGGCATGACATCGGCATTGGTGCCGCATTCCGCGGCCTTCTACGGCTTCGGCGAGGTGCGCGGCTACGATCCTCTGTCCTTCGCCGATTACGTGTTGTTTTCCGAGGCACTGGGTCCGCGGGACTTCTCCTGGCCGCGGCTATCGGCGCGGCGCGGTCCCGCGCTCGATTACTTGGGCGTGCGCTATGTCTTCGATCACCCGACGATGTACGCCTACGAGTCGGGCGATGTGCGACAGGTGTGGGAAGGCGAGGACGCACTCGTATTCGAGAACCCGCGTGCCTTCGAGCGCCTGTTCGTACCGGCGCGCTTGCGCCTGTTCCGCGATGCCGAGGCGGGGCACGAGCAGGCGCTAGAACGGGCCGTGACGATCCAGGACTTCGCGCACCTGGCGGCGGTGTTCGATCCGGACGGCACCGTACCGGCGGGCCCCGAGCGCCGACGCAACGGCCGCGCGCGGGTCGACGAGCTCCGTGTCGAGGGGCGCTCGGTGCGCGCCCGCGTGCACGCTGATGAGGCGGCGCTGGTGGTCAGTTCGCAGCCGGCGATCCCTGGCTGGCAGCTGTGGATCGATGGCGTGCGAACCTCGCCACTACGCGTCAACGGCGCCTTCTTGGGGGCGTGGGTCGCGGCCGGCGAGCACCAGCTCGAGCTGCGCTATGCGCCGGCGAGTTTCCGCTGGGCCGTCCTCTTGTTCGTCTTCGGCGGTCTGCCCTGTGCCGGGTTGCTGCTCGTGCTCGGCCGTCGCGGCTCTGGTTCAGGTGTGCACTCTGGTGGGTTCGGGATCAGGATGGGCTCGCGGTGAGGGCTGGGTCGCGGTAAGATGCAGCGAGGCTTGAAACTATGCGCTTGACTCTCTTCGACATAGACGGAACGCTGCTACGCTGCGGCAGCCAGGTGCGCGACATCTTCGCGTCGGCGCTGCGCGATGTCTACGGGTGCGTTGGCCCGCTCGAGAAGTACAGTTTCGCAGGCCGTACCGACCCCGGCATCGTGCTCGACCTGATGAGCGGTGCCGGCCTCGAGAGGCCGCACATTCTGGACCAGCTGGAGCGCATGCGCGAGCTGTACCTGGAGCGCTTGGAGGAGGGCCTGGAAGCCCATCGCATGCGCCTGTTGCCGGGCGTGCTCGACCTGCTCGAGACTCTGGCCGAGCGTGCCGATACCGTCCTGGGCCTGCTCACCGGCAACTGGCAGCTGGGAGCCCGCATCAAGCTTTCGCGTTTCGATCTCAATCGCTTCTTCGACTTCGGTGCCTTTGGTGACGATGGCGCCGATCGCCGCCAACTGCCGCCGGTGGCGCTGGAGCGCGCGCGCGTGAGCGCGGGACGTACGTTCACCCCTGAGCAGACTCTGATCATTGGTGACAGCTTGCTGGATGTTGCCTGTGGTCGAGCGCATGGTGTGCCGGTGATGGCCGTCGCAACCGGCTTTACTCGTGCTGAAGATCTGGCTGATGCCGGTGCAGATTGGGTGCTGCCCGATCTCGTGGCAGCTGGCTTCCATTTGACGCAGTTGGCGACCCGGCGCCCGGCATCTCCCTCTCCCGACTTGCCCCAAGATGCCGCGGTACCCGGTAGCCCTTCCCATCCCTTGTGCTGATATTTGAGGAGATCGCCCCCATGAAGGTAACTCTACAAATCGCCCCGAACGTTCGAGACCAGCTGCGCCAGTCTCTGGTGCCGGAGCAGGATCTGCTCAACATCCTGTCCAAGCAGCAACGTCACCCGGTGCCGGACGAGCCGAACTCCTTCCGCTACAGTTGTCCGATTCCCTTGCCACGGCCGATGGATCCAGAGACCGCGGAGATGCGGGTGCTCGATGTCTTTCTACGCCCGCAGTCGGAAGGGGTGTGGGAGATCTATCGCGTCGAGGGATTGCCCGAGGAAACCGCCGACTAGCACGGTCACTACGCTGTTGGGCCGTGGACTCCAGCTCTGGTCGCGTGGTTCTGGGACCGGGGCCGGGGCGCCGCTACGCGGTGTGCGATCCACCGGTGAGCAGCGCCCGCAGTCGCCGTGCCGTCTCCTCGACGTGTGGTGGTTGCAGGATGCTGTAGTGGTTGCCCGGCAGTATGGCTTCGTGGATCGGGCCCTCGATCAGCTCTGCCCAGCCCAGAGCCGGCGCGGCGATTTCGGCGTTGGCGCCATCGGCCGCACGCCAGACGTGGACAGGGCCCTCGAGCGGCTCGACGTCCGCGGTCCAGGTCTCACCACGGCCATAGGTGAAGAGGGCCTGGTAGTTGGCGGCGAAGCGACGGAAGGGGCCTTCGAGGCCGCCGGAAGCCTGGTCTGACGTCGTCAGCGCCGCCAGGTCTTGCTCGAAGACACGGCGCAGCGCTTGGTCCTGCAGGTAAGGGTCATCGCGGCGTTGCGAGGGCGCGCGCACATCGAGCAGTACGATCCAAGCGACCGCCTCACCCAGTCTGCGCAGCTGTCGAGCCAGCTCGAAGGTCACCAGACCGCCCATCGACCAGCCGGCCAGCCGGTAGGGACCGCTCGGCTGTACCTCACGCACGGCCTCGAGGTAGCGGGCTGCCAGCTCCTCGATGCTCGGCGCGCTCTGGGATTGCGTCGCTGGCAAGTCGGGGGACTGGAGACCATAGACGGGGCAGAGGTCGGCCAGGCGGCGCGCGAGCGGTAAGTAGCACAGTACCTCACCGCCCACGGGGTGAACGAGGAACAGGGGCTGGCGGTCCGCGTCTTTGTCCTGGTTGCGGGCATGCTGCAGCGCGACGCACAGCGGGCGCGTCCTGGCGGCCGGTCCGCGCGTTGGGTGACGGCGCAGGCAGGCGGCGAAGGTCTCGGGGGTGCCATGGTCGAACAGCGTCGAGAGCGGCAGCTCGACGCCGAAGCGCCGGTGCACCTCCGCCATGAGACGCACGGCGAGCAGGGAGTGCCCACCGGCCGTGAAGAAGTCTGTGTGCACGTGTGGCTGGCCGGGCAGCAGTTCTTGCCACAGGTGCAGCACGCGCAGCTCCAGCTCGTCGCGCGGTGCCTTCGCGGCGTCGGGATCGGTGGTGGCGTCGCCGTCGGCGGTCTCAGCGCTAGACTCGGCCTCGGCGGCGATCGCTTCCAGGCCTCGGCGGTCGAGCTTCTGGTTGGCCGTCAGGGGCAGGGTGTCGAGGAAGTGCCAGACGGCGGGAGTCATGTACTCGGGAAGGTCGGCGCGCAAGAATTCGACCAGGCGCGGCTCGATGGCGCTGGCTACCGGCGGCGATGAGCGCGGCACCACGAACGCCTCCAGGCGTAGGTCGCGGCTGCGACCACCGCGGCGGGCCAGCACGGCGGCCGCCTCGACATCCGGATGGCGGTTCAGCTGGCTGACGACTTCGCCCGGTTCGATGCGGAAGCCACGGATCTTGACCTGATGGTCCCGGCGGCCGAGGAAGTCGATACAGCCGTCGGGCAGGAAGCGGGCCAGGTCTCCCGTGCGGTAGAGGCGTGCACCCGGCGTCTCGGCCCACGGGTCGGGCACGAAGGCCTCGGCGGTCCGGCGCGGGCGATCGTGGTAGCCGCGCGCCAGGCTGGCGCCGCCGATCTGCAGCTCACCCTGGACGCCGATCGGCACCACTCGGCCGCGGGCGTCGACGATACGTGCGCACAGGTTGTCGAGCGGTCGGCCGATCGACGGTCGCGTCAGCCCCGCAGGCGGCACCGAGGTGTGCGTCGCGATGACGGCGGTCTCGGTGGGGCCGTAGAGGTTGAACAGGGTGAAGGGATAGCCGGGCGGTGGCGGGCCGTGCAGAGCGTCGCCACCGGTGAGGATGGCGCGCGGCCCAGCGCTGGTCTCCCGGTGACAAGACTCGGTATTGGAAAGCCCGCTTTCTGCAGGCTCCACACCCGAGGGCCACGGTACGCCCAGTAACTGTTCGGTCAGCGGCGTGACCAGCATCACCAGCGAGATGGCGCGCCGGCGCAGCCAGCGTCCGAACGCGGCGGCGGTGAGTTGGCGCAGATCGAGTAGATCGAGGCAGATGCCGGCACTCAGGTGGCCCCAGACCTCGAAGACCATGCCGTCGAAGCCGAGGCCGAAGGTCTGCGATGCGCGGTCGTCGGGGCAGCAGGCGAAGCGCTCGTGGTACCAGTTGAGCAGGTTGGCGAGGGCGCCGTGGCTCACCTCGACGCCCTTGGGCCGGCCAGTGGAACCCGAGGTGTAGATCAAGTAGGCGAGGTTGCCTGCGTGCACGGGTTCGAGCGCGGAGCCTGGCTCGACCGCAGCGGCCAGCCCGGGTTCCTGGGCTTCCTCGCGCAGCCAGCGCTCGACATCGAACCAGCGCGGCGTAGCCTGGGCCTGCGAGGGGGGCTCGTCGTTCTGCAGCCGTTGCCACAGCTGTTCCTGGGTCAGCACGCCGGTGGCGCCGGAGTCGGCGAGCAGCCAGCGCAGTCGCTGCGGTGGCAGAGTTGGGTCGAGCTGCAGGAAGGCAGCACCCGTCGTGAGGACCGCCAGTTGCGCCAGGACCAGCTCGGGCGAGCGCGGCAGGCAGACGGCGAGAACGTGCTCGGGACCGAGGCCGGCACCGGGCCAGGCTGCGCGCAGACGGGTCGCGAGCGCGGCGGCGTGCCGGCACAGCAGGCCGAAGCTGAGGTGGCGGTGGCCGTGCAGGAGGGCGATGGCGTCAGGGCGCTGCCGTGCTTGTGCATAGACGCGCAGATGCACTCCGGAGCTGGGCGGCCGTGGACGCTGGGTGTCCTGCCACTGCTGCAGCAGCTGTGCGCGCTCGGCGGCGGACAGCAGGCTGAAGTTGTCGACGCTGTACCCTTGCGCCGCGTTACGCGAGGCGGCTTCGAGCTCTTCGGAATGCAGATGCCGTAGCAGTGTGTTCAGCAGGCGGTCGAAGTGGCCAGCGAGACGTTGCACTGTGGTGCCGTCGAACAGCTCGGTGCTGTACTCGACTTTCAGGAAGAGATCCTGTTCGTAGGTCTCCAGCGTACCGAGCAGGTCCATGCGTGACGTGCGTCGCTCTTCGCCCAGTACTTCGAGTTCCAGGTCGCCGAGCTGCAGCTGCTCCGAGGGGGTGTTGTGCACCGCGAAGACGACCTGGAACATCGGGTGGCGGGCAGCGTCGCGTTGCGGGCTCAGCTGCTCGACCAGCAATTCGAAGGGGATGTCGGCGTGCTCTTGCACCGCCAGCACACAGCGCCGACCCTGTTCGAGCAGATCGGCGGCGCTGCGCGTGCGATCCGCGTCCTCGAGGGTGCCCCAGGGCAAGACCAGCGTGGCGGCGAAGAAGCCGATCAGCTCCTCCAGCTCGACCCGATCACGTCCGGCCACGACACTGCCGAGGAGAAAGCTCTGGCGCCCGCTGTAGCGTTCGAGCAGCAGGGCGAAGACACTCAGGCCGACCATGAACGGTGTCACGCCGAAACGCGTGCAAACGTGGTCGAGACGTGGCGCGGAGGTGGCGAGGCGGAAGAGTTGCTGCGTGCCCTGAAAGCTCAGGCGCGCGGGGCGCGGCCGATCGCCCAGCAGCTCCAGCGGCTCGACGCCGACCAGGTGTCGGCGCCACCAACGCAGGCCGTGCTCCAAGCGCTCTCCCTGCAGTCGCTTGTTCTGCCAGCGGGCGAAGTCGAGGTACTGCAGCTTGGGTTCGGGTAGCGGCGAAGGGTGGCCGCGGAGGAAGGCGTGGTAGAGCAACGTCGTCTCGCGGACGAACACGGCTTGCGACCAGGCATCCGAAACGATGTGGTGGGCGCTGAACAGCAGCAGGTGGTGCCGCGGAGCCAGGCGGAGCAGCTGCAGCAGCAGCATCGGTCCGCGCGCCAGGTCGAAGGGGCGGTGGTTGGCGCTGTCGAGCAGACTGCGAGCCCGCGCTTCGGCGTCGGATAGCGGCAGATGCGTCAAGTCGAGCACCGGCAAGATCTGGGGTTGCCAGGGCAGCGGCCACTGGACGGGCTGGCCGTCGACTTCTGGAAAGGCGGTGTTGAGCACGCGGTGGCGGCGTGTGATCTCGCCCAGCGCGCGCGCCAGGGCCGCCGTATCCAGGTCGCCCTGCAGACGCAACAGCAAGGCTCCGTTGTACAGCGTCTTGTCGCCGTACAGGCGCTCCAGGAACCACAGGCGACGCTGGGAGAACGACAGCGGTTGGCGCTGGATCAGCAGCTTGCGCTTGGCCTCGGACAGCGACTGGAGGCGCGCGCTCAGGGTCATGGACACCACAGGCTCATCGACACCATAGTTTCATGGACCCAAGCTTCATGGACTCGACAGCCGCTGTATCCGGCTAGGTCAGGCAGTTTCCAGCCGCGGTGCTCGGTCGAGCGCGGCGTGGATCATCAGGAACTCGCCGACGTTCTCAGAGGTCAGCAGGCCGGTCAGCTGTCCCTGCTCGTTCAACACCGGCATGGTGCGTGAGTCGTCGCGCTGCAGACGGACGAAAGCGGATTCGAGTGTCTCGTTGGCATGCGTGGTCTGGAAGCGGTCATGCATGGTGCTCTCGACGGTACCGTCCTCGCCCTGTTCGTGCAGGCCGCGCATCAGGTCCTGGCGCGTCAAGATGCCGGTGACTCGCCGTTCGCCGTCGATCACCGGGAAATCCTGCTGACTGCCCGCCAGGATCAAGCTCATCGCGTGTCCGAGACGGTCCCCGGCGTCGAGCGTGTGGTACTCGCGCAGCATCGCCTGGTTGACCGAGATGCCGGTTAGCGCGGTACGGATCTGCACCCAGCTGGCTTCCTGCGAGGCGCCGATCCAGACGAAGGCGGCGATCAGCAGCAGGAAAGGGTTGAACGGCTTCGACAGCAGTCCCAGCAGCCCGAACAGCATCGCCATCGCCTGGCCGACGACCGCCGCGATCTGCGTCGCGCGGTTGTAGTTGGTGCCGAAGGCGAGCAGGGCGCGCAACACTCGACCACCGTCCATCGGGAAGGCGGGCAGGAGGTTGAACACCACCAGCATCACGTTCACCAGCATCAGTCGTTGCCAGAAGGGGCCGCCTTCGACATCCAGCTGCGCCAGCGGCACAAGCCGACCGGAGAGCGTCAAGACAGCGTAGAGCACGGCGGCGATGACCACGTTGACCGCCGGTCCGGCGAGCGCCACCAGGAGTTCCTGGCCGGGCTTGTCGGGCATCTTCTCGAGGCGTGCGACACCGCCGATCGGTAGCAAGACAATGCTGCGCGTGCGGATACCGTAGCGGCGCGCGGTGAGCGCGTGGCCCAACTCGTGCAGCACCACGCAGGCGAACAGCAGCAGCACGAACGCGATTCCCTCGAGCGTCGCGGCAGTGCCGCGACCGGCATAGAGGAACACCACCCACACGATGATCAGGAAGAATGTGGCGTGCATGCGCAGGGGGATCCCCGCCAGCCTACCGATCTGCCAGGACCACTTCATCTCTGCTCGCCTCCTCGCTGTGGTGGTTCAGCTGTGGTGGTTCAGTCGACGTCGATCAGCCGAACAGAGACGCGTCGTGAACGACCATCGCGCGCTACGGTCAGGTCGACCTGCGCGCCGACGCCTGCTTGTTCGAAGGCGTCCTGCAGATCGTCGAGGCTACCGACCGACGTGCCGTCGACCGCCTCGATGACGTCGCCGAGGACCGGCCGACGGCTGCCGCGGGGGTAGCGGAGACCGACGAGGCCGGCTTGCTCCGCCGGTGTGCCGCGGAGAACTTCCTGGATCGGTACACCGGCGATGCCGCGCTTGTACACCAAGCGCGGATCCAGCGGCTGGATGCCGATGCCGGGCCGGATTGGCCGACCGTTGCGGATCAACTGCGGCACCAGCCGGCGGACGGTGTCGGCTGGCACCGCGAAGCCGATGCCTGCCGAGTCGCCGCCGGTGGAGTAGATGGCGGTGTTGATACCGATCAGACGGCCGCGTGAGTCGAGCAAAGGGCCGCCGGAGTTGCCCGGGTTGATCGCCGCATCGGTCTGGATCAGGTCGCGGATCAGACGGCCACTGGGGGATTGCAGCTCGCGCCCCAGGGCGCTCACGACGCCGACCGTCAGCGTGTGGTCGAGGCCGAACGGATTGCCAATGGCGAGCACCCGCTGCCCGACCACCAGGTCGGTCGAGCGTCCGAGGTTGACTGCCTGCAGTTTCTCGCGTGGTGCCTCGATGCGCAGCACGGCGAGATCCTTGTCAGGAGCTGCCCCGACCAGCTGCGCCGGCCACTCGCTCTGATCGGAGAGGGTGACGGCGAAGCGCTGACTCTCGGCCACCACGTGGAAGTTGGTGACCACGTGCCCCTGGAGGTCCCAGAGGAAGCCGCTGCCAGAGCCCGCCGGCATCTGGTAGACGTTGCGCGAGAAGTAGTCGCGCCGCAGCTGAATGCTGGCGATCGACACCACCGAGTCGGCGGCGCTACGGAAAATCGAGATGATGCGCTGCTCTTCGCTGGTGAGGTCGTCGGGCAGCGGCTGGAAGATCTGCGACGGTGTCAGCGGTTGGGCGCTGGCGCGCGAGTCGAGTGCGGCCAGCGGGCGAGCCCCGCTGTTCGACGCCCCATCGTCCGGCTCTGCCGTCGACGAGGTCGCGATTTTCGCTGGATCGTCGGCCGGCCACGGCGTGTGGACCACCTGGCCCAAGAGCAGGCCGACGAGGAGAGCACAACAGACAAGTACGGTCGTTCGCATCACAAGATCTCCTGGGGCGCAGCCTAACACACGCTCGGAGTGCGGTGAAACTTGACTTACGCTGTGTTACCGCCGTACACTGCCGGCATGGCTAGCTCAACCCGCTCCACCTCTGCCGGCGCTACCTCGGCCGGCGCTACCTCTGCCGACGCTACCTCGGCCGGCTCTACCGTAGCCAGAACCGATGTCTCCAGCCAGGGCCGATCCGCCGTGCCGGCGAAGGGGCGCAAGCGTGGCGACCGCAATGCGCCGTCGTACCTGACCGAGCGGCAGCGCGCGATTCTCGAGTTCATCGAGGAGTCACAGCGCCGTCGCAGCATCGCGCCGACCCACCGTGAGATCTGTGAGCATTTCGGCTATTCTTCCTACGGCACCGTCTACAAGCACCTCAAGCTGCTCGAACAGAAGGGTTTCCTGACCCGAGATTGGAACCAGAAGCGGGGCATCGAGTTGACCCGTCCGGTGCGCGCCGAGGACGACGGCGACCTACCCTTTCTGGGCCTTATCGCTGCCGGCCGGCCGATTCAAGCACTGCCCGAACCCGAAACTCTGCAGGTGCCGCACCACTTGCTGCGACCGCGTTCCGGCGGCGAGCACTTCGTGCTACAGGTGATGGGCGACTCGATGATCGACGAAGGCATCCACGACGGTGACTTCGTCGTCGTCTTGCGGCGCCAGACCGCGGCGCCGGGTGAGATGGTGGTAGCCTTGGTCGAAGATCAGGACGCGACCCTCAAGCGCTTCTACCCTGAGGGGCCGATGGTGCGCTTGCAGCCATCGCACCCGACCATGGAGCCGATCTTGGTCGATGCCCGCGAAGTCAAGATCCAGGGCATCGTCGTCGGCCTGATGCGCCGGTACGCCTGAGCTTTCGCGCCGTAAGAGGCCTCGATCGGCGGTGGTTCTGCCGCCATATGTGGTCGATGTTTGGAGCTGCCGAGCCAAACCGCTAGAATGCTCGGCGCCGGTGCTGTTCCCCCCCCAACAGGATACGCCCGCTGAACTCGACTCCTTTACGAGGTGCTATGGAGCTTGACGCGTTACTTAAGTTCATGACCAAGAAGGGCGCTTCGGATCTGCATCTGAAGCCGACCCGGCCGCCTCTGCTACGCATCAACGGCAAGATCATCCCCATCGACATGGACCCCTTCAAGCCGGGGGACATCGACAAGATGGTGCTCGGGATCTTGAACCCGAAGCAGAAGGAGCGTTTGGAGGAACGGTTATCGGTCGATCTGGGGTACGGTGTCCCTGGATGTGCCCGCTTCCGTGGCAACATCTATATGCAGCGGGGAACCCTGGCGGCGTCGTTCCGTCGCATCCCGTTCCAGATCCGCGACGTCGAGGAACTCAACCTTCCCGACGTTTTGCTCGAGTTCGCCAGCTTGCCGATGGGGCTGGTGCTGGTCACCGGACCGACCGGTAGCGGCAAGTCGACTACCCTGGCAGCGCTGATCAAGTACATCTCGGCCAACCGGCCGGTGCACGTGATCACCGTCGAGGACCCGATGGAGTTTCTGTTCACCGACAACGTGGCGACCCTGTCGCAGCGTGAGATCGGCACTGACACCATTAGCTTCGCCGAAGCCCTGCGCAACGCGATGCGCCAGGACCCGGACGTCATCATGGTCGGCGAGATGCGCGATCCCGAGACCATCGCGACGGTGATCACCGCTGCCGAGACCGGACATTTGTGCTTCTCGACACTGCACACCAACAGTGCTGGCCAGACCATCGACCGTATTCTCGACGCCTTCCCGCCGGATCAGCAGGCACAGGTCCGCTCGCAGCTGGCGCAGTTGCTCAGGGGGGTCGTGTCGATCAAGTTGGTCGAGCGCAAGGGAGGCGATGGCCGCATGGCCGCGCTCGAGATCATGCGCGGTTCGCCCAAGATCGCCGATCTGATCGAGAAGGGCAAGACCGCCAACATCCTGGAAGAAATCGAATCCTCCGTCGGCTACTACCGCATGCAGTCGATGAACCAATCCTTGCTGGCACTGCTGGCCAACGGAGAAATCTCGCCCGAAGAGGCCATGCGGCAGTCCCCGGACGCCGAAGACCTCTCGCTCAAGTTGCGCAAGATGTTCCCCAAGATCGTGGAGGGAGACATGGCTACCTCGGACTTTTCCCAGATTCTCGAACTGCAGGAGTTCCGCCGCCTCTACGAAGAGCAGGAGGAGAAGATCAAGCTGACTCTGGCGGAGAAAGATCAGACCATCTCTGAGCGTGATGAGATGCTGGCCGACCGGGATCGTCAGATGAACGAGCTCCACGACGAGATGAACCGCATACAGGAGCAGGTGGACAAGCAGGAGCAGGATTACAATCGTCTCAAGACCGAGGCGCAGGACAAGATCGACAAGCTGATGGAGCGCATCCGGCAGCTGAATCAGCGGCTCACCGGCGCCGCCCGCTGACCTCCGACGGCGCACACCCCGGTGGGCCCATGGAGTTGACCACCCGAGACGTCCGACACCTTGCACGGCTGGCGCGCCTGCAGCCGGCAGACGGCCCAGCTGAAGGCTGGGCCGGAGCGCTCAAAGAGATGCTCGCCTACGTCCATCAACTTTCTGTCGTGGAGCCCGAGACTACAGACCGCTCGGTGGCCGCTGAGGGACTAGCTGAGGGGCTGCCAGTGGCCGTCCAGGAGCTAGAAACCACCGCTGAGGTTGGTGGTGTGCGTGCCGACGAGCCCGGCACGTGCTTGCCGGCGGCGGTCGTTCTGGCCAATGCGCCGGCACACAACAAGGGCTGGGTGATGGTCGCGCCACCGGCCGGCCATGCGCGAGCTTCCGTGGAGGCGGCGCGCGACGGAGGTGGGGAAGCGGCATGAGTATGGCCGCCACACAGGCCTGGAGTTGGAGTGCCGCGACCATTGCTCGGCGTGTGCGTGCCGGTGACGTGTCCGCGCGCGCCGTAGTCGATGCTTGCTTGCATCGCACCCACAGCGTCGAGCCGGCTCTCAATGCCTATCTGGAAGTGTTCGACCCTGCAGCCCGCGAGCGTGCCGACGCACTCGATCGCCGACGTCGACGAGGGGAGACACTCGGCGCGCTGGCGGGGGTACCGGTGGCGGTCAAAGACAACCTGAATATCGCAGGTCAGGCACTCAGCTGCGGCTCCCGCCTGCTCGAGGGCTACCGGGCACCCTACACCGCCACGGCCGTCGAACGCCTCCTGCGGGCTGACGCCGTGCTGCTCGGGCGCACCAATCTCGATGAGTTCGCCATGGGCTCCTCCGGTGAGACCTCGGCCTTCGGTGCCACCCGCAACCCGTGGGCTCGTGAGCGTGTTCCCGGTGGCTCGAGTAGCGGCTCGGCGGCGGCGGTCGCTGCCGGCAGCGTCCCTTTGGCCCTGGGTAGCGATACCGGTGGCTCAGTGCGCCAGCCAGCTGCGCTGTGCGGCCTGGTCGGCGTCAAGCCAACGTACGGCCGCGTCTCGCGCTATGGCCTGACCGCTTACGCTTCCAGTCTCGACCAGGTTGGTCCGCTGGCCCGCGACGCCAACGATGCAGCGCTGGCCCTGGCCGTGCTCAGCGGTCACGATCCGTGCGACGCAACGTCGAGCCGCCGGGCACCGCCGCAGCTCGGGAGCGAAGTCCGCTGGCGTGGACTGCGCGCAGGCGTGCCCCGTGAGCTGTCGCTCGACGCGCTCAGTCACGCTGCTGCCAGCAACTGGACCGAGGCGCTGGAGCGCGTGCGGGGGCTGGGTGGCGAGGTCGTCGAGGTCAGTGTGCCGGCGTTGCCGCGCGCGCTGGCGGTCTATTCTCTGATCGCCAACAGCGAGGCGAGCAGCAACCTGGCGCGCTTCGATGGCGTGCGGTTCGGCACCAGACCTCCCCGCCCCAGGGGAGAGGACGTCGACGCATCGATCACGCATGCGCGCTCGCAGGGTTTCGGTGCCGAAGTCCAGCGTCGTATCCTGCTCGGCACGTTCGCGCTCTCGGCAGGCTATCGGCATGCCTACTACGCACGGGCGTGTCGGCTGCGTGCGGCCCTGGCATCTCAACTGCGCGACGCCCTGTGCTCGGTCGACCTGCTGCTGACGCCGACCACGCCGTCGGCCGCCTTCCCGCTAGGGGAGATGGTAGGGGCCTCGCTGCAGATGGCGCTCTCGGACCTGTTCACCGTGCCGGCCAGCCTCGCCGGCCTACCGGCGGTCGCGGTCCCTTCGGGCTACAGTGACGATGACATGCCGCTGTCGCTGCAGTTGATCGGCGACGCCTTCGATGAAGCCCGCTTGCTGCCGCTGGCGCAGGCCTTCCAAGATCACGTCGAGTGGGAGGTGCGTCCTGCGCGC
The DNA here is from genome assembly GCA_965368975.1 of uncultured bacterium. Lineage (GTDB taxonomy): Bacteria > Acidobacteriota > Thermoanaerobaculia > Multivoradales > JAHZIX01 > CBDUPA01. The sequence continues at coordinate 216,332 of CBDUPA010000007.1, forward strand.
CCTGCTGCCCTCTAGCTCCTCACCTGTGAAGCAGCAGCAGTCTGCGCGTTTCCTGTCCGCAGGTAGCGGGCGGTCCTGTCTGGCTCTGCTGTTCTTCCTCGCTGCCTTGGTCACCAGCCAACCCGGACACGCAGCCGAGCTGCGCGTCGTCGTGACAGCGGCTGGTGCAGACGAACATGGTGGCCTGTGGGCCGTGATGACCGGCGACCACGAGTTCTTCCTCGAAGCCGAGCCGTTGGCTGGCGAAGGGCTGTACGCGTTCAGTCGTCGTCTCACAGGTGGCCGTGCGCGCGCTGCCGACATCCGCCGGGCTCACGGGGGGCGCAGCCGGCTCTACGCAGGCCGCCGCTATCGGCTGCCGCTCGACTGGGTCACCGAGCCCTTGCGGCGGCGAGCCCTGGCGGCTTTGCTGCCGGGGGACGGTGTACGGCCCGGCGAGTGGGTTCACGAGGTTCGCGACTATGACGGCTTGCCGCAGGAGAGTCTGTGGCGCGTCGCCGCACGCTTCACCGGCGATGGTCGCAACCATCCCCAGCTACGCCGACACAATGCTCTACCCGACAACGGGATCTACCGCGGACAGAAGCTCCGCCTCCCCGCGGACCTGCTGCTGCCACTGTTTCGCAATCTGGTGCCCGATGCGCCGAGCGGCCCTGTGGAGACAGTCGGCGAACCCGCGACCGTCACAGCTGCGCCGCCGACCGGGCCGGCCGTGCCGACCGCTCCGATCCCGGAGCCGCCGCTACCGCGGGGCGAGAGTCCGCCGGCCACCGAGACTCCGGAAGCCCAGCCCACGACCTCGACCACCCGTCCTACAGGCAGTCCGGCGGCTCCGGTGCGCGAACCCAACACCTACGATTTGGAATATGTGCGCGATGGCGACCAAGAGTTCGCCGTCTACCGTCTGAAGGCTGGAGAAGCCATCTACTCTGCGGTGGTCGTGCGCTTCACCGGCCGCATCTACGCCACGGACGTCAACGCGCTGTCGGCTCAGCTGGCCCAGCTCAATGGAATCGAAGATGTGACCGACATGCCGATCGGGTTCCCGGTGCGTATCCCCTTCGACTTGCTACAGCCCGAGTTCCTGCCCCCGGGCCATCCACGGCGTCAGGAGTACGAGGAGGCGCAACTGGCCAGTGCCCAGTTCAGCAACACCGTGCGCTCTCGTGACCTGGCCGGCATCACGATCGTGCTCGATGCCGGTCATGGTGGCCGCGATCCCGGGGCCTCGAAGGACGGCGTGTGGGAAAGCCTCTACGTCTACGACATCCTGCTGCGCCTGCGCCAGTTCCTCCAAGAGCGCACCTCCGCCGAGGTCCACACCACCGTCCGCGACGGTGACAGCTATCGCATCATCGATCGCGACGTCCTGCCGTACACCCAGGGCCACAAGGTGCTCACCGATCCGCCCTATGACCTTGGTGACGGTGACCCGCGGGTCGGCGTGAACCTGCGCTGGTACCTGTCGAACAGCCTGTACCGGCGGGCCCAGAGCCAGGGGCGCAACCACGAACAGGTCTTGTTCCTGTCGATTCACGCGGATTCGCTGCACCCGAGCATCCGCGGCGCCATGGTCTACATTCCCGACGCCCACCTGCGCCGCGGCAGCTACCAGAAGAGTGGCCGTGTCTACACCTCACGGCGTGAAGTGCGCGAGCAACCGCGGGTCAGCTTCTCGAACCAGGAGCGCACGCGCAGCCAGGGGCTGTCTCGCCAGCTCGCCGAGGAACTGATGGACGCCTTCCGCGACCGCGACCTCGGTATCCACCCGGACCAGCCGATCCGTCAGAAGATCTACCGTGGCCGGCGTCCCTGGGTGCCGGCGGTGCTGCGCTACAACGCGGTGCCGGCGTCGGTGCTGGTGGAAGTGTGCAACCTGGCCAACAGCGAGGACCGCAAGCTCCTGCAGAGTCGCGAGTTTCGCCAACACGCCGCAGAGGCGATCGCGGCCGGTATTCTGGCCTACTACGAGAACTCGCGCTAGCTGGTACTTCTGCGCGACCGCCACGGTGAGTCCGGCAACGAAACGAGGCGTGCCGAAGCACGCCTCGCAGATCTTCCGGCGGACTGATTGGCCCCAGCTCCTTGGAGGAGCCGGTTGTTGAGCCACGGATACTCTCTAGGCTTCTAGCAGGTCCTGATCAGTTGCAGGACGGGTGCTGGAACAGCGGATCGACCCACTGGATCTGATCCAGCGGCTGCGGTAGCAGGAAGTCGGTCTTGGTGCGGACGCCACCGGCGTTGTCGATCGCGACGTGGATCGGCGTGCCGTCGGTGTAGGACGTGGTCGCGGCGTCGATGAACGCCTGGGGAGTTCCGGCCGGGAACTCGATCCACGCCTGCAGCCTGTCGAGGCCGATGATCATGTTGCCATTGCCGTTGAACTGGATGTCGACGACTGTCTGGTAGTGGTACTCCCAGCCTGTCGCCGGGTCGATGAAGATTGGGATGGTGGCATAGGCGGCGGCGCAGCCGTTGCTCGTCGCATTGACCGTGGCGACGCGGCTGGCGCGGGTGACACGCTTACCGTCGGTTTGGTCGGTGCCGTCGGTCGAGGGCTTGCCGTCTCCGTCCTCGCCCCGGCGCGCTTCGACTTCGCGCTCGGCGGCTTCCACGTCCTCGTCCGTGGTTGGTTCGCAGTAGTAGCCCCAGTAGGACCCGAACTTGCGCTCGTAAGTCCCGCCCGGGCACTCGTACTCGGTGTTCCAATCGTCTTCACTGAGAACCTCGCCTTCGAGGCCGTCCATGACGAAGGTCTCGACGCCGTTCTCGGTGTAGCAGGTCATGGTGCACGCCTGATGGTAGCGCCAGCCGGGGTAGGCACCCGGCGGCCACTTGACGAAGACCGTGTCGAGGTAGCAGCCTTCCGGCAGCTTGCCACTGTCCTGGATCGCCTTGCAGATCAGGATCGAGCGGGCCCAGCAGCCGTCCGAGGTGTCGCCGTTGTAGCCGAACGGGTCGCCGGGGGCGTTGACGATGTCGTCGTAGATGCCCTGGGCTGTGTCACACATGGCGGTGCCGGTGCTGGTGGCGAAGACGGCAGGGGTGAGTCCGAGCGCAAAGATTGCGCACAGGATACCGATAGTGATTCTGAATCGCATTGTTACTCCTTCAACTCCAATGGTAGATGCGGCTCTGGCACTTCATGGCCGCTAGAAGATCGAAGGAACGATAGCATGCGAATGCGTAGGACCCCAATCGAACTTATTTCTCGGGCTCAATGCAGGCTGTGGACGCCATGGTCGGCGGTACCGGCGTACAGACGGCCGGTGCCGTCGGTCACCAGCTGGGTGATACCGCGCGACAAGGCGCCGTGGGCACCGGCCGGTAGCGGCTGCCAGGAGTCGCCGCCGTCCGTACTTTGGTAGATTCCGGTGTCCATTCCTGCGTAGATGGTGCCGTCATTCGCCACGGTGATCGAGCGCACGGGGCCCGGGGGCAGGCCCTGGTTGCCGGTAGCGGTCGCGACGCCCGTGGAGCCGGCACGGAGCACGCCGTCCTCCAGAGTGGCGGCATAGAGGGTGCCGGGTTGGCTCGGGTCGAAGGCGAAGTCGAAGGTGGTGGGTCCCCGGAACTCTGTGCCGGCGATGGGTTCCCACTTGCCCGGGGCCGAGCGGAACAGGCCGGGACCGGCGGCGTAGAGGCGCGTGGGGTCCGAGGGATCGACAGCGACTCGGTAGAACGCCGGCGGTTGGTGGCTGGCGGAGACGGACGTCCAGGTGGTGCCGCCGTCCGTGCTCTTGAACAGGCTAGAGCTCGGGAAGTCGTAATCGAAGATGTCCTGGCCCGCGACGTAGACGCTCATCGGATCGGTGGCATCGACGGCGAGGCTGAGCGGGAGGAAGGCTTGGAAGTTGGTGGGCTCGAGCCACGTCGCACCGCCGTTGTCGCTACGCCAGATGTTGAGCGGACCGCCGGCGTAGAGCACTTGTGGATCCGAGGGGGCCGCAGCCAGGCTGAGTGTGTTGCCCGCCGATGGCTCGTTGAGTCGCTGCCAGTTGTTGCCACCGTCGAGGCTGCGCCAGCCGCGACCGCCCGCGACCAGGAGCAGGTGACCTGCGACGGACGGGTGAGGAGTCAGTTCTTCGACCGGCCAGGCCTGCAGGCCGGCGTCCATCGGCGTCCACAGTACGCCACCGCCGCGCGTGCGCAGTACACCGGTATTGGTGGCCAGGTAGGCGCGGGGGCCGCTGCCTTCCGCGGTCAGGCCCGGGGCGTAGCGCACGGCGTGCAACTCTCTGGCGTCGAGGTCTGGATCGTCGACGCGCGTGTAGCTGACTCCGTCGTTCTCGCTGCGCAGCAACTGATCCGCGGCGGCTGCCAGGCGCACGTGGGGCTCCAGCGGGTGCACCGCCAGGGCGCGCAATCGCTGCGCTGGCAGGCCCTGTCCCCGCGGGTACCAGCGCTGACCATCGAAGCTCTCGAGCAGAGGCTTCAGGTAGCCGGTCGCCGCGATGCGCTCGGCGTCCACAGGATCGGTGAACAGACGGGGACCGAGAGGGTCAGACCTCAGCTGCTGCCAGGAGTTGCCACCGTCGTCGCTACGCCACAGGCCGAACTGACGATCCGCCACAGGTTGATCGAGAGCGCAGGGGCGAGCCAGGACGGTGCTGCCATCCGTGGGCAGCGACAGCTGGCAGAAGGGGGGTTCACCCTCGTAGACCTGGGTCCAGGTGTCACCGGCGTCGAGACTGCGGTAGACGTTGCCCGCCGCCAGGTAGAGGGTGCCACCGAGGTGGGGATGCACGGCCAGCCGCTGGGGTAGGGGGAACCGGTCGGAGACGTCGACTTCTGTGCCCGCCGGGGGATCGCCGAGGCCGCTGGTCAGGAGCCGCCAGGCGAGCCCGGCGTCGTCACTGCGCCAGAGTCCGTCCTGACCGCCGTCGACGTAGATCCGGTCCGCGTCGTCGGCGTCGCAGTTCAGCTCCAGGATCTGTCCCGTTGGCAGGACGCCGCCCAGCTGCCAGCTCTGGGCACTGTCGCGGCTGACGAAGACGTGGTGCTGGGCCGCAGCGTAGACCGTCTCGTTGTGACTCGGACACACCGCCAGGTTGGCGATCGGGCCGCCTTGCGGACCCAGCGGTGTCCAGTCCGTGGTGCGGGGGACGAGCTGTGCTGCCGGGCTGGAGGCGGGCGTCGTCACTGAAGTGGTCTGGCTCCGCGTCGTCGTCGTGGGTGTCCGAGCTGCCGTCGCGAAGGGAGGAGACGGGCAACCGCGACAGGTGCGCGGCGGGGAAGTGGCTTCGAGAGGCCAGCGATAGAGCTGCTGTGGGGTCAGCACGTACAGGTCGTTGCCGAAGCGGGGTTCGAGCTTCAGGTCGCGCACCTCGACGCCCGTAGGCAGGCCGGTTTGCAGTGGTTGGAAACTGGTCCCACCGTCGATCGAGCGCAGGATCTCGTCAGCCATGGTGCGGACGAAGAGGACGCGATCATCGCGCGGATCACCTTCGACCAGGTCGAGGGACAGGCCTACTGCGCCCGCGGGGGTTTCAAAGGTCGCTCCGCCGTCGCTGCTCTTCAGGAGCTTGCTGTTCGCCACCACGTAGAGGGTCTGGTCGTCCGGCCCCCCGAAGGCAAGGTCTGCAACGTTGTAACGAAGGCCGTTGAAGTCGAAGGGCAGTAGGGTCTGCCAGTTCTCGCCGCCATTGCTGCTGCGGTAGAGGCCACCGCCGCCGATGTAGAGCCGATTCGGGTTGTGGGGAGCGAAGCTCAGGAACAGGTACTGGAGAGTGCCGATTGGGGACCACCGCTTCCATGTTTCGCCGCCGTCCAGGCTACGATAGCCAGAAAGAAACCTGTCGACGTCCTCCGTGGTGTAGCCGACGACGTAGGCGACGGACGGATCTCGCGGGTTGAAATGGGCCTCGAGGAAGGTGTTGATGCCGTAGATGCGGAACTGGTTCCAGGTGCGACCCTGGTTCTCGGTCTTGAGCAGGCGATCATTCAGGATCCAGAGGAAGCGAGCCGGGTCGAGCGGATCGATCGCGAGGGTCTGGGAGAAACTCGGAAGGTCGAACGACGGGTCCTGGTCCGGCGGCACCTTCATCCGCTGCCAGGTGCGGCCGCCGTCGTCGAGTTGCAAGAGGGCTTTGCCGAGGACGAAGAAGCGGCCGTGATCGCCGTGCGGATGGAAGTACAGTCTGCGCGCAGAGACGTCGAGCTGTTCGAGATCTGGTCCCACGGGTTCCCAGCTCTGCGCCATGAGCGGGACCGATCCGACGCTCAGGCAGAGTCCGAGCATCAGCAAGCCGGTGAGTCGACGCAGACTGCGTTCTGACCTGTCTGGTCTGTTGTGCATGGGGGCTCCTCTCTCGGGGAGTGTTCACTCTTGGTATAGCACGCCGTTCTCAGGGGTACTGATGAAGATCAGCCCTGCGCTTGTGGAATGTTGCGAGAAGAACCTCGCGAGGTTCGGGCATGCGGGGGTTCCTCTTCGTAGGATAGGGAGGGCGTCGGCTCTCTTATGCTTTTTTAGCATTAGATGATCCGATCCACAAGCCTCAAAGAGGCTCCGGTCACTCGCACTGACGGTCTACGAGGCACTACAGCCGAGCTACTGTCGGAAGGGCTATCGTTACGGGATGACCAGCACCTGACGCGGATAGATCGTGTTCGATGTCAGGTTGTTGGCGCGTTTGAGGGCACCGATACTGATGCCGTAGCGGCGGGCGATCTTGCTCAGGTTGTCACCGCGACGCACCGTGTGGCGCTGCGCCTCGGTGCTGCTGGCGACCGTGGTGCTGGCAGCGCTGGAGGCACGCCAGTTGGCGCCTGGCGGAATCAGCAGTACCTGGCCGATCGAGATGCGGTGCACGCTGCGCAGGCGATTGGCGCGCTGCAGGGCGGCGGTCGTGGTGCCGAAGCGCCGCGCGATCTTGCCCAGGGTATCGCCGCTGCGGACCTTGTAGCGGAAGCCCAGTTGACGGTGCATCTTGCGTTCGTCCGGCAGGGCCGCGTAGGCGGCATGGAAGGTGTCGCCGGTGCCTGGCGGTACACGCAGCGAATAGTCCTTGGGCAGCAATAGGTTGCCGGACCACACTTCCCGGTTGAGGCCCGGGTTGAGCAGCTTCAGGGTCGACACGGAGATGCCGGCTTGGTTCGCCAGATCCTGTACCGCGATGTAGTGCTGGGTACGGAAGTCGTCGAACGTCATCAGTGGATCGGGCTGGACGTCCGGGAAGTAGTGGTGGCGGTTCAGGTAGACCAGTGCCGCGGCCATGAATTCGGCATAGAAGTTGCGCGACGCGAAGCCAAAGCTGCGCGAGCGGTAGCGCTCGACGATGACGCCGAGATCGTCGGTGCCGAGGCTGCGCTTGGCGCGCGCCATGCCGTAGCGACCGTGGTTGTAGGCGGTGATCGCCAGGGGCCAGCTTCCCAGGTGCTGGTAGTTTTCGGCCAGGAGCCGTGCGGCCGCCTCGCTGGCGCGGATCGGGTCGTAGCGTTCGTCTTTCTCGAGATCGATGGCGAGGAAGCGGCGGCCCGTAGAGGGCATGAACTGCCACATTCCGGCGGCAGCGACGGCGGAGCGAGCGGTTTCCTGGAACATCGACTCGACGAACGGTATGCGCGTCAGTTCGGTGGGCAAGCCTTGATCGCGGAAGGCGGCCTCGAACCAGGGCAGGTAGCGTCCGCTGCGTTGCAGTGCGCCTGCGAAGACGTCACTCAGTCCGCTCTGGCTGCGCAGGCGCAACGCCGCGTCGCGGTACTTGCCGCGGTCGCCGGGCAAGTGCGCGAGCAAACGGCGCAGCTCTTGCGCTTGCGCCGTGTCAGTCGGCGTCTTGCCGGCGGCCAGTTCGCGCAACGTGAGGCTCAGTTCTTGCTTGGCGTCGCGGATGGTCTGCTGTCGGCGTGTGCGCCGGGCGCGGTCGTTGAGGTTCTCCAGGCTGCTGAAGTCGAGGACGGTATAGATGACATCGAGATGGACCTCGTCGTGGACCACCACGTGCGCGCTGGAGTGCTGGCTGAAGATGTCGACCCAGAAGGCGACATGCGGCCGCAGGCTGAAGGGCACCGGGAACAGCTCCGGGTCCAGGACCTGCAGCTGGAGAGGGGGCGCCTGCCCCTCGGCCTCGGCCTCGGTAGTGCCGATGAGCGATGCGCGTCGTATCGGTGGCGCTGGGTCCACCGCGGGATCGTTGCCCAGTTCGGCGACCTCCCCCGTCGGTGCTGCCAGAGCGCCGGGTTCAAGGGCACTCGTTTCCAGGCTGCTGGGCAAGGTCGAGAGTTCCTGCAGCGTGCGTACGTCGACGCTGGCGCCGTGACATCGCGTGGCCAGCGGTCCCAGGAGGAGGGTGAGAGCGGCGGACGATGCGAGGATCCAGCGAAAAGTCACGGGCGTCTCTCCTTGCCGTGCGGTCAGTTTCAGGGAGCGTGATTATGTCATAAAAGCCTAGTTGAAGTGTGGCCTTCTCTCTATACGACCCGCGAGGGTGGCGAGTTATTCCGCGTTGGAGTTCTCGTCCCGTGCCGCCCGTCTCAAGCCATCCTCAGCCCGCCGCCCTTGCGGCCGCCGGCAGGAACCGGCTCCTTTTTCTTGGCTGGCGTAAAGTCCTCCCCGGGATTGACGTAGCGATTGCGCTCCAGGCGGAACTGCTTGTCGTGCAGCTGTTTGTAGCGTCCGTTGGCGTCGAGCAGTTCCTGGTGACTCCCACGTTCGACGATCTCGCCGTCGTCGAGCACCAGGATCTGGTCGGCGTTGTAGATGGTCGACAGCCGATGCGCGATGACGAAGGTCGTGCGTCCCTGGCGCAGGGTGTCGAGGCCATCCTGGATCTTCTCTTCGCTCTCGCTGTCGAGGCTGGAGGTGGCTTCGTCGAGGATCAGGATCTTCGGGTCGGCGAGGATCGCGCGCGCGATCGACAGCCGCTGCCGCTGGCCACCGGACAGCTTGACACCACGCTCGCCGATCACCGTCTCGTAGCCGTCCTCGAACTCGCTGACGAAGTCGTCGCAGTGGGCGATGCGCGCCGCTTCCAGCACCTGCTCGCGCGCCGCATTCGGGTTGCCGTAGGCGATGTTCTCGGCGATCGTTCCGTCGAACAGGAAGCTCTCCTGTAGCACCACGCCGAGGTGCGAGCGGAAGTCGGCCAGTCGTACCGAGCCAAGATCCAGGCCGTCGACCAAGATGCAGCCGCTCTTGGGCCGGTTGAACGCCATGACCAGGCTGATCACCGTGCTCTTGCCCGAGCCGCTGGGTCCCACCAGTGCGGTGGTCGAGCCGGCCGGCGCGTTGAAGCTGACACCGCGCAGTACCGGCTTGTCCTCGACGTACTCGAAGCCGACATCCTCGAAGGTGATGTCGCCCTGGACTCCGCGCAGTCGCGCGCGCTCGGCTTCTCCATCCATTTCGGTGGGCTCTTCGAGCACCTCCTGGATGCGGTCGAGGCCGGCGAAGGCTTGCGTGATCTCGGTGCCAATGGCGCTGATCTGGACCATCGGTGTCACCAGCATCATGGTGAAGGCGCCGTACATGAAGAGGTCACCGACCGTCATCACGCCAGCCATCACCTCACGCGCGCCGAACACCAGGATCAGCGTCGCGGTGATGCCAAACAGGATCGCCGACACCGCATTGACCCCCGACACCGCGACGATCGACTTGATGATATTGCGCAGCAGCCGGTGCGCGCCCTTGGCGAAGACAATCTCCTCGCGCTTTTCAGCCTGGTAGGCCTTGACCACCCGGATGCCGCCTAGCGCTTCGGTCAAGCGTCCGGTGACCTGCGCGTTCAGCTCGTTGCGCTCGCGGAACAGCGGTCGTAGTTTCTTGAACGCCACGGTCATCATGCCGGCGAACAAACCGAGGGTGACGAGGGTCAGCGAGGTGAGCCGCCAGTTGATCCAGAACAGCACGGAGAGCGCCACCGCGGCGGTGAAGAAGCCGCCGATCAGCTGCACGAAACCGGTGCCGACCAGGTTGCGGATGCCTTCCGCGTCGCTCATGACGCGGGAGATCATCTCGCCGGTCTTGTGGTCGTCGAAGTAGCGTACCGGCAATTGTTCGACGTGCCGCTGTACCCGCCGTCGCAAGTCAGTGACGGTGCGCTGCGCCGGAATGCTCAGCAGCATCGCCAGCCCGAAGCCGCTCAGTGCCTGGACCACCGAGGCGGCGGCGAACAAGCCGGCCATGGGCAGCAGCAACTCGGTCTGCTGCTGCCCGATCACGTTGTCGATCAGGAACTTCGTCGAGCCGGGCAAGACCATCGAGGCGCCGCGGCTGATGGCCAGCAGCAGCAAACCCAGGAGCATGCGGTAACGTCGGGCCCACAGCAGGTCGCGTGCCTGTTGCCAGACGAAGGACAGGGAGATCTTCTTTTTCTTCTTCTTGTCGTCAGAGTTCTCAGCCATGACGCGGAGCATCCCATGCCAAAGCGAATCTGTCCATGTCCTCCACGAACGATCCTCGGTGGCCTGCTACCGTTGGCGCTGCTGGCCTGCCTGGCTTTGCAAGCATGCGGCAACTCAGCTCCCCGGCCCACCGCGCCGCCGGTTTCCGACTCCGGCGAGCGCGCCCGGACTCCCGACCTGGCTGCCGCTTGGCTCGAAGCCGCCATTTTCGAAGCCACCAACGCGCAACGCCAGCGCCACGACCGAGACCGCCTGCAGTCGGAGGACCGCCTGGCCGACATCGCTCGCGGTCACAGCGAAGCCATGCTCCGGCGCGGCTTCTTCGACCACGTCGACCCGGATGGCCTGCATCCCGCCGACCGGGTCGCGCACCACCACCGGACGCTGGTGGGGACCAGCGGCGAGAATCTGTGGACCGGCACCGGCTTCGAGATCCGCAGCCGTCAAGACGCCGAAGAGATGGCCGAGCGTATCGTCGACGGCTGGATGAACAGCCGCGGCCACCGCGAGAACATCCTGCGCCCCGAGTTCGACTACCTGGGTGTCGGCGTGGTGGTAGAGGACCGCGAGCTACGTGCGACGCAAGTGTTTGCGCACGTCGTGGCACGGCTCGACGCACCCCTGCCGGAACACCTGCGCGTCGGCGCCACGCTGCGCATCCGAGCGACGGCGGCCAGGGGTGTCGAGGAGCCGGAGCTGTGGGATCTGGCACCGGCTGGCGGTGGTGAGCCGCTCGGGCCGTGGGGTCTGGGGGAGAGAGTCGAGCTCGACGAGCTGGCGGACGGCGAGCGGTACCAGCTGCGGCTCTACCTGCTCGAAGGCGTCGAGCGGCAGCGGCGCAAGTACGAAGTGTTCTCTGGGCCCGAGGTGGTGGTGCGGTAGGCGGCGCGGCGACGCCGCCTGGGGCGCAAGATCAATCCGCCATCAAATGCCGGTCGAAGAACTCCGCTATCCGTTCCAGGAAATGCTTGAAGGCCGGGGCCTGGAAGCCGTGCTTCTGGCGCGGGTAGAAGGCTTGTTCGAACGGGATTCCCGCCTCGACCAAGGGGTGGGAGAAGGCGATGGAGTTCTGTGGGTGGACGTTGTCGTCGGCGGTGCCGTGGACGAGGAGTAGAGGGTCCTCGAGCTGGCGCGCGAAGGTGAGCGGCGATGACAGGCGGTAGCCTTCCTTGTTGCTCTCCGGGTGGTCGAGGTAGCGCTCGGTCCAGATGCTGTCGTAGAGATACCAGTCGGTCACGGGAGCCCCCGCGACGCCGGCGGCCCAGATGCCGGGGCGGTGGAGCAGGGCGTGCAGGGTGTGGAAGCCGCCGCCGGACCAGCCCCACAGGCCGATGTGATCGGTGTCGACGTAGCCGAGGGTCTTCAAGTACTCGACGCCGGCGAGGATGGCCTCCAGGTTGTTGGGCCCGAAGCGCCGGTGGACGCGGTCGCCACCCTTCTTGCCGAAGAAGTTGGAGACGCGGTTGTCCACTTGCAGCACGACATAGCCGCGCGTTGCCATCCACTTGTGCCACAGGTCGCGGCGGCGGCCGTCCCAGCGGTCGGTGATCGACTGGGCTTCGGGACCACCGTAGTGGTATTGGATGGCCGGGTATTTCTTGCCGGCTTCGCGCTGCAGCGGTTCGAGCAGGCGTGCCGGCAGGCCGACGCCATCGGGTCCGGGGACGGTCACGTACCGCCATTGCGGCAGCGTCATGGTGTCGATGCCGGTGCCTGGGGTGAAGGGCAGTTCGCCGACGCGGTCGCCTTCGGCAGTGTGGAGCACCAGCGGCCGCGGAGTCTCGTCGGCGTTCTGGTAGCCGTGGACCCAATTGCCGTTGCTCGCCGTCGTAGCGCTGTGCCAGCCGGCCTCGGTGGTCGAGAGTGCCATGGGTTCGACGCTGCCGTCGGCCAAGGAGAGACGCAGCAGGCGACGACCAGCGGCACCGAAGAAGCCTTCGTGGTAGGCGTTGAACAGGACCGTGGCGCCGCCCTGGCCGCTGGGGATGACGGCGTCGATGCCGGTGATGTGACCGTCGAGGTCAGTCAGGCGCCGCGGGCCACTGCCGTCGGCTTCGAACAGGTAGAGTTGACGCCAGCCCCAGGTCGCGCGGTCGTCGAGATCGGCGGGCGCTTCCGTCTCGACTTGGCCGTCGGGGCCACGCAATTCGGAGCTCCACAGGAAGCGACCATCGGCCAGGAACTGGGCCTCGTCACTGGGGTTGACCCAGGTCTTGGCGCTCTCGGTGAACCAGGTCTTGCACTGTCCGTCGGCAGCGGTGCAGCGGAGCATGTCGAGACGATTCTGGTCGCGGTTCAGGGTCTGTACGGCCAGCTCTTCACTGTCGACGGTCCAGGTGACTCGCGCCAGGTAGGTGTCGAGCGGGTCGCCGCTGTCGAGCCAGGCGACGCTCCCGCTGGGCACCTCGACGACGCCCATCTTGACTAGGGGGTTGTCCTGGCCGGCCTTGGGATAGCGTTGCGCTTCGACCTCCGGGTAGGTCGGCAAGTAGTTGACCAGTGGATAGGTGGGGACGGGACGCTCGTCGAAGCGATAGAAGACGATGCGTTTGCCGTTAGGGCTCCACCAGTAGCCTGTCGAGTCGCGACCCCACAGCTCTTCCCAGTACAGCCAGTCGGTCTGGGCGTTGAGGATCTCGTTCGCCTTGCCGTCGTGCGTCAACTGGCGCTCGTCGCCGGCCGCCGGCTTGCCGCGCCGGGATTCGAGTTCGAGCACGTAGAGGTTCTGGTCGCGCACGAAGGCGACGTGGCGGCCGTCAGGCGCGACGGTCGCGTCTTGCTCGGCGGCTTCGGTTTCGGTGAGACGGACGAGCTTGGTGCTGTCGGTGAGCGCCAGGTAGAGGTCACCGCCGGCGTGCAGCAATAGGTACGTGCTCTCCGGCCCCCAGCTGAACTCGTCGATCGCCGATAGCGCGCCGTTGCCGGTCGTTGTATGTCCGGGACGCAGGAGCACGCGGCTCTTGCCCGTGCTGGCGTCCATCAGGTGCAGCGCTTCTCCCGGGCCGTCGTTCCAGGTGTAGGCCAGCGTCGAGCCATCGGGGCTCCACTGCAGATTGCTGGGCAGTTTGGTGTCGCCCTCGGAGCCAGGGAAGGCACCGAATGGTGACGGTGGGGTGGCCAGGGCGGCTGGAACCGATACGAGAACCAGGGCGAGAAAGGACAGTGCGACCAGGCTCGACGTCAGTAGAGTCCGTGGCGGCAGGCTCAGAAGACGACGGAGACGGTGGACGCGGGGAGAGCTGGGGCGGCAGAAACTCATGGAACCTCCTTCGGGGCGTGACGAGCTCGTCAAACGATGAAAGCCGGCCTATCCTACATGCGAAACATCCGCGCTCTCCAGCGCGTAGGGCCGGCTATGAACGAGACTCGTACGGAGGAAACATCATGAAGTCGCTTCCAGCATTCCATTCACGCTCGGCGCTGGCCCCTTCCCGCTCGGCGCCGATCCTGGTACTGGCCTTGGCGCTGCTCCTGATCGCGCCGACCGCTTGCATCATCGTCGACGCCGAACCGGTCGAGACGACGACGCGCAGCTTTGAGCATTCCTTGCCCCTGGCTGCCGGTGAAACACTGCGTCTGGCGAACCTGGCGGGCAGCGTCGAGTTTGTGGCCGCCGAGGCTGGCGTCGAGGCGGTGCGCATCGAGGCGACGGTGCACGCGAATGCGCGCGATGAGGCTACGACGCAGCGTCTGCTCGACGACATGGCCTGGGTTGCGAGCGAGGACCCGAAGGGTCGTGCCGAGTGGGCGCTGGCGTATCCGGTCGAGGACTACGACACCTTCCACTACCAGCGCGAGAGGGGCTTCAGCTGGGGCTGGAACTCCAGCACCCGCTACCGTGGCGAACGGGTGACGATCCGCGGCTCCAAGGGGCGTGCCCCGAGTCTGTGGGTCGACCTACGCATTGCACTGCCGGCCCAGGGCAAGCTGGTCCTGCGCAACCTCAGTGGCCGCGTGCGCGGTGGCAGCTTGCAGGGCAGCCTGGTGGTCGACACTGGCGATGGTGACGTCGAGTTCGACAGTTTCGACGGCGAGTTGCTGGTCGACACCGGCAGTGGCGAGGTCGAGCTGGGCACAGTGCGGGGGCAGATCACGGTCGATACCGGCAGCGGTGATATCCGCGTCGACGAGGCGATTGGCAATGTCGATCTCGACACGGGCAGCGGCGACGTGCGCGTCGAGAAGCTCGCGGCTGGACGCTTGGTGGTGGATACGGGGAGCGGCAGCGTGGTGGTGGCTGACGGCAGCGCCGGAGATTTGGAGATCGACACCGGCAGCGGCGATGTGGTGCTCGACGGCGTCGACGCGGTCAACGCGCTGATCGACACCGGCAGTGGCGACGTGCGTGTCGACAGTCCGCTCGAACAGGCGCGCGTGCTGACCATCGACACGGGCAGTGGTGATGTACGCATCCGCGCTGGAGCCGACGCCAGCTTCGCTCTGAGCGCCAACATGCGGCGGCGCGAGGTCGACATTGGCTACGACGACGTCAGCGTGCAGTCGAGCCGGGGCACGCAAGTGCTGCGCGGCGATGGCCGCACGCGCATCGAGGTCCGCACCGGCAGCGGTTCCTGCTCGATCCGTCCACGCTAGGTCGACGACGTCTTCCCCGCTCCGCCCGTGCGCGGTGTCTGGGGCGTGCGTGTCTGCGGGGCGCGCTGTCTGCGGGGCGTGCGTGTCTGCGGGGTGGGAGTGTCCGCTAGCGTGCAGCGTGCGTCCCGCGGCCGGACACTCTGCGCGCTCGAGCGGCAGCGCGGGGCCTGAGCGGGCACGGCTTTCAGGCTGGAACAGGGCTTGCAACATGTTGGGCGAGTAGAACCGCAATCCGGCTCTTCAGGAGAATCGCCATGCATGGTTGGACCGTCGACATCCGCAGTGCCGTGCGCGCCTTGCGCAAGAATCCCGAAATTTACGGCGTCGCGATCTTCGCCATGGCGCTGGCGATCGGAGCTACGAGTACCGTGTTCAGCGTCGTCGATGGGGTAGTGCTGCATCCGCTGCCCTACGACGACGCTGACCGTCTGGTCGCCGTGTGGCAGATCGATCCGGCCCACCCGGATACCTGGGTGCAGACATCGGCCGGTAATTTCGCCGACTGGCGAAATCTGAACAGCTCTTTGGAAACCACCGCCGCGGCGGTCAACGCGTCGGTCACCTTCACGGACTTCGAAGATCCGGAGACTCCTTTGGTGCGCCGGGTCAGTCACGACTACTTCGATGTGCTGGGTATCCAGCCGGCCCTCGGGCGCGGTTTTGCGGCGGACGAAGATCGGGCTGGTGGGCCGGCGGTGACCGTGCTCAGCCATGAACTCTGGCAGCGTCGTTTCGCTGGCGATCCTGACGTCCTGGGGCGCACGATCGGCCTCGACGGTGTGCCGCACGAGATCGTCGGCGTCATGCCGGCGGATTTCGTCGCCACCTTCATTGGCTTGGCCGAGACGCCCAAGTTGTGGCTGCCGCTGGCCGACCCTGCGAGTGGCCTCGACCGCGGGCGCCGCCGCTACGTGGTGGTGGCCCGGCTGCGCGACGGTGTCAGCGTCGAGCAGGCGCGCGATGACCTGCAGGGGGTGTCCCTCGCCCTGCGCGAGCAGTACCCCGAGCAGCTGGCACAGGTCGAGGCCTTGGTGACGCCGCTGGCCGAGCGCTCGATTCGCCAGGTTCGGCCAGCCTTGCTACTGCTTTTCGCCGCGGTGGCCTGCGTGCTCTTGGTGGCCGGGGGCAATGTCGCCAACCTACTGCTCTCCCGGACGCTGGAACGTCGCCGCGAACTGGCGCTGCGCCGGGCCCTGGGAGCACGCGCCGGGCGCATTCTGCGTCAGTTGACCGTCGAGAGCCTGGTGTTGACGCTGCTGTGCGCCGGCCTGGGCTTGCTGCTGGCGGCCTGGGGCACCGGTACCGTCAACTTGTTGGTGCCGGCCGGTGGTTTCAACATGCCGGACCTCGACACCGGTGTCAGTGCACGAGTGCTGCTCTTCACTCTCGGCCTGGCACTGCTCACCGGTCTCGTCTTCGGCGCTGTACCGGCCACCTACGCCCTGCGCTTGCGCCTCGACGACGCGCTCAGTGCCGGTGCGGTGCGCTCGGTGGGGGAGCGGCGCAGCCGGCGACTGCAGCGGGCACTGGTGGTGGCGGAAGTCGCGGTGTCGCTGATGTTGCTGATCGGTGCCGGGCTGATGGTGCGTAGCTTCGCCTCGCTGCAGCAACTGGATCCAGGCTTCGACGCCGACAACCTGCTGACCTTTCGCGTCTCGACGCGCGGGCCCGAGTACGGAACGCCCGAGGCGCGCGAGGCGTTTTTCCGCCAGGTCAACGAGCGAATTCGCGAGCAGTCGGGGGTGGTAGCCAGCGGCGCGTCGCAGGCGTTGCCCTTCTTTCCGCAGTTCGCCACGCTGCCGGCAAGCGTCGATTCGGCGCCGTCCGAGCCGGGGCATGAGCCACGGGTGGCGGTACGACGTAGCACGCCGGACTATCTGTCGACACTACGGGTGCCGCTGCTGCGGGGGCGTACCCTCGAGGCCATGGACACAATGGCCAGCCCCGCTGTCGCCGTCATCAGCCGCACAGCGGCGGTCGAGCTGTGGGGGCAGCGGGACCCTCTCGGCGACAGCCTGACGCTGATCGATGCTTCCCCGGGCGGCCGTTCGCTGCGCGTCGTCGGCATCGTCGGCGACACGCGCAGCGACGGTGTGCCGCCGGAGCCGCAGCCCGTGGTCTACATCCCGCTGGCCCAAGACGCGGCGCCGGTTACCAGTATGGGGTATGCGGTGCGCACCAGCGGCTATCCTCTGAGCTACCTGCCCGCGGTCCAGCGTGCGGTGGCGCGCGTCGACCGCGGTATGCCGGTCTACCTGGTGGCTTCGATGGACCAGGTGATCGAGCGCATGGACTGGCGCTCGCGTCTGACCATGGTGCTGCTCGCTAGCTTCGCCTTCCTCGCCTTGGTGCTGGCAGCCACCGGCATGTATGCCGTGCTCTCCTACACGGTGTCGCGACGCACCCGAGAGATCGGTATTCGCATGGCTCTGGGCGCTCACCGCGACGACGTCGTTGCCCTGGTGCTGCGTGGTGCCGGCAAGCTGGCTGTGTTCGGTATCGGCTTGGGGCTGGCCGGGGCCGTGGCACTGTCGCGCTTCCTGAGTAGCCAACTCTACGGAATCAGTGCCACCGATCCAGCGACTTACGGTGCGCTGGCTGGCTTGTTGGCGGGGGTCGTGCTTCTTGCTGGTTTCGTGCCCGCACGCCGGGCGACGCACGTCGATCCGGTGACCGCGTTGCAGCAGGATTGACGCGCTCTACAGGGATGTCTCGTCGACGCGGATAGCTGACGCTTTCCTGACGCTACCTGCCTACCCTGGGTCGGGCTGGTGCACAGTTTTCGATCCTGTTGCTGATGAAGCTCTGGCCGCAACAGCCTTACAAAGGCGATCCTCCTGAGGCAGCACCTACCGAGACACAAGAAGGAAACAGCGATCAAATGAGCATACGAGTCTTGACAGGTGTGGGCCAGGGAACCGCTAGCCAGGTGACGGAGACGATTCTCCGCGAAGTGCGTTCTGAGCTGGCGGAGGCCCCGGCGCTGTTGGCTGTTTTTGCTTCGACCCAGCAACCGCTGACGGAACTTGTGCCACCCTTGGCAGAGGCCTTCGCGGACACGGTTGTTCTGGGTGCTTCGACCGCTGGCGAGTTCACGGAGAAGGGTGACGTCAAGGGAGGTGTCACCTATCTGGCGCTGTCTGGAGATCTCCGGGTGCACGCGGGCCTGGGGACAGATCTGCAAGCTGAACCCATGAAGGCGGTCGCGGAGGCCCGGGCAGATCAGCCGGAAGTGGTCGAAGGTTTTCCGCACCGCACCGGCATCCTGCTGCTCGATCCGCTGGCGGGGAACGGAGAGGAGACTGTTCTCAGCATGGCGTTGGCGCTGGGCCCGAGTTTCTCCCTGGCCGGCGGTGCCGCTGGCGACGACTTGCACATGGCTGCCACGCAGGTGGCCCTGGGTAACCGGGTCGCGTCCGACGCGCTGGTATTGGCAACCGTCTTCTCGCGGACGCCTCTTGGCATCGGCGTCTGTCATGGTCATCGGCCGTTGTCGGGACCGCTGACCGTGACGCGAGCCGAAGGGAGCGTCGTTTACGAGGTCGAGGGGCGTCCGGCCTGGGACGTTTGGCGCGAGGAAACTCGGGAGGACGCCAAGAGTCAGGGTCTCAGCCTGGAAGGCACGAGCACCGAAGAGGAGAACGCCTTTCTGCTGCGCTACGAAGCTGGCCTGGCAGTGGGCGAGGAGTACAAGGTGCGGGCGCCCCTCTCGCGCGACGACGATGGTTCCATCCACTTCGCGACGGGCGTACCCGAGGGTTCAGTCATCCAGATCACCCGAAGCTCCACGGACTTGCAAGTCGAGAGCGCTCGCCGTGCAGCGCGTGCCGCCCGCGAGGAACTCGGGGGCCGTCCAGTTGCCGGAGCGCTGGTCTTCGATTGTATTTGCCGCAACCTGATCTTGGGGCCCCGCTTTGGCGAAGCCGTCCGCGGTATGTCCGAAGAACTGGGGGGTGCGCCGCTGGCGGGTTTCGAAACCTATGGTGAGATCGCGCTCGCGGCCGGGGATCTGTCCGGCTTCCACAACACGACGACCGTAGTGCTCGCTTTTCCTGGCGAGGATGAGTGAGATCGAGCGACCAGATGCAAGATCCTGGTCCTGGACCAACGAGGAGTTGACCGTGGGTGAGAACCACAGCCGTGAGAGCCTGATCGCTATGCTCGCCAGTGCCTTGGGACAGGCCAAGGCCACAGACCTCATCGATACTGCCGCCCGCAAGCTGGCGCTGTCCTCGGAGCCCTACGATCACAACCAGGCGATCACCTTGCTCACTGAGATCGGCGAGGCGCCCGGCCTCGTTGGAGTGACGGCGAGCCTCGCTTCGAGTCGCCTTTACTTCTCTCGCAGCTTGACCCGCATGGCATCCTGATCCGTCCACAGACCTCATTCTTCGTCCACCCCCGGCCGCGGGCGACTCCCCCCCCCCCACGGCCGTAGCCGGGGGCAGGACGGTTTTTCTCATCCCGTCTCTAGTCTTGGCCTTGGGCTTGGGGCTGGCGGACTTCCTCGGGCCCGGTTATCTGGAACCAGGGTGACGGTGCTGGAGCGACGCTCTGGAGAAATACTCTCGCCGAGGTAGCGCTCTGTCTCACATCCGGCTGTAGCTCGGACCGCCGCCACCCTCCGGGGTAACCCAGTCGATGATCTGGTACGGGTCCATGATGTCGCAGGTCTTGCAGTGGACGCAGTTCGAGGCGTTGATCTGGAGTCGCTGCTTGGGGCCATCCTCGACCATCTCGTAGACCGCGGCGGGGCAGAAATACTGGCACGGGTTGCCGTACTCGACGGTGCACTGGTCGACGCAGATGTTGGTGTCGCGCACCTTGAGATGAACGGGCTGGTCTTCGTCGTGGGAGGTGCCGGAATTGTAGATGTCGGCCAGCTTGTCGAAGGTCAGCTCACCGTCGAAGCTCATGCGTTCGCGCTCCTCAAGGGCCTGACCCGCGGGCGTATCCAGCTTGGCCATGCGGCTGTGGCCGGGCTCGGTGTGCAGGCGGTCGAACAGGCCCCAACCGCGGCCGGCGGTGAGGGTGCTCAGAGCTGCGTTGGCCATGCCCGCCCACAGTCCCTTGTCGAAGGCCTGGTGGAAGTTGCGCACACCGTACATCTCGCGCTTGACCCAGCTGCGCTCGATCAACTGCTCGTAGCGCGCCAGCTGGGCGGCGGTGATCTCGCCGTCGCCGCTTTCCTTGAGTGCCTCGAAGATGGTGTCAGCGGCCAGCATGCCGGACTTCATTGCCAGGTGAATGCCCTTCAGACGCTGGCCGTTGAGGAAGCCGCCGCTGTCGCCGCAGAGCAGGAAGCCGTCACCCCACAGCTTGGGCATCGACCACCAGCCGCCTTCCGGGATCGCCTTGGCGCCGTAGAAGGCCATCTTGCCGCCTTCGAGGAGCTGGCGGATGCGCGGGTGGGTCTTGAAGCGTTGGAATTCTTCGTGCGGGTCGAGGCGCGGATTCTCGTAGTCCAGGCCGATGACCAGGCCGATGATCAGCTGGTCGTCCTTCATGCCGTAGATGAAGCCGCCGCCGAAGACGTCGGTACCGAGCGGCCAGTGGACGGTGTGGATGACGTCGCCGGCCTGGACGCGTCCTTCCGGCAGCTCCCAGACTTCCTTGATGCCGATGGCGTAGACCTGTGGATTCTTCCCCTCGGACAGGCCCAACTCGCCGTCGAGCTGCTTGGCCAGCGTGCCGCGTGGCCCCTCGCCGAGCACCGTGACGCGGGCGTGAATGTCGGCGCCGGGTTCGTAGTTGGCCTTCTTCTCACCTTCCTTGGAGATGCCGCGGTCTCCGGTACGCACGCCGATAACGCGGCCGTTCTCGAGCAGCGCCTGCGCGGCCGGGAACTCACAGAACACCTCGACGCCGACTTCCTCCAACTTGGGCTCGAACCACTTGAGCAGCCGGCCGAGGGAGACGACGTACTTGCCGTGATTGTCCATCGGTGGCGGTACCGGCATCGGGAAGGCCTTGTCCTCGGTCAGCCACCACATCTGGTCGTTCTCGACTTTGCCCTCGAACGGTGCGTCTTCCCAGTCGTGCGGGAACAGCTCACGCAAGGTGCGCGGATCGAGCACGGCGCCGGAGAAGGCGTGTGCGCCGATGTCTTTACCCTTCTCGAGAATCGCGATCTCGACCTCGATCGGTTCGCCGTCGATCTTGCCCGCTTGTACCAGTTCGTTGTGCTGTTGGATGCGGCGGCCGAGATGGTAGGCACCGGCCATGTTGGCTGGACCGGCGCCGATGAAAACGACGTCTAGGGGCAGGACTTCACGCTCGCTCATGGGGGCTCTCTCCTTCGCCAGCTAGCCAACTGGCCTCCGCGGGACACCGGACGTGTTGTAGTGGAAATTAGGGCCCGGAAGCCGAGTTCCGGGGCGTCAGCTTACCATGACGTCTCGGCTTGGATGGCGTGCTAAGCTGCGCCGATCGTGGCCCTCGCCGAACGTCCCGAACCCGTAGCGAATCTCTCCATCTGGCGCACCCTGCGCTACCGGCTGGAGTATGGCTTGTACCTGGCCGTGCGTGCTCTGTTGCGCTGTCTGCCACACCGCTGGGTGAGGCGTTGTGGCCGTGTTTTTGGCTCGTTCGCGCACCGGGTGGCCGGCCGCGATCGGCGGCGTGCGATCGACAACCTGGCACGCGTGCTGCCCGAGCTCCCGCCGCAAGAGCGAGCGGAATTGGCGCGCCAGAGCTTCCGTAACCTCGGGGCGGCCGTGTTCGACACCTTGTCGGTGCACCGCTTCGACGCGGAACAGCTGGCAGGGCGGGTGGAGGTGCGGGGCTGGGAGCACGTCGAGGCCGCGCTGGCCGCTGGTCGGGGTGCTTTCCTGCTGAGTGCTCACCTCGGCGCCTGGGAAGTGCCAGCGTACGCCGCGGCGCTGCGCGGCAAGAAGATCTCGCTGGTCAGCAACACCATGCAGAACCCGCGTTTCGACCGCGAATTGCGCCGTCTGCGGGCTCGCCTCGGTGTCGGCATCATCGACAAGCGGGGGGCGTCACGCAAGATGTACCGTCAGCTGATCAGCGGCGGCCTGGTCGGCATCGCCATGGACCAGCGTGTGCCCGAGGACGACGCCATTCACACCCAGTTCCTGGGGCAGAGATCGTTGATCAGTCCGCTGCCGGCCTACCTGTGTTTGTGGACGGGTGCTGCCGGTGTGCCGACCTTCGCGGTGCCGGATGGTGACGGGTACACGGTGACCTTCGAGGCCCCGATCCTGCCGCCGGCCGACGCCGAACTCGGTCCGCGGCAAGAGCCGGAGGCGATTGCGGCGTTCACGCGCTGGCTGGTCGAGCCGGTAGAGCGACGGATCCTGGAGCATCCGGAAGCCTGGATCTGGTTGTACCGCCGCTGGAAGCCAACGGATAGCGAGCCGCACGCGGCTCGCTCTTCGTTGGCTTCGATGTAGCTGTCGCGCGCTCCGCGCGCGGTGGCACCGGATCGCGAGCCGCCCGCGGCTGGCTCTTCGTTGGCTTGGATGTAGCTTGTTGGGCTCCGCGCGCGCTTGACGAAATACGGTGCGACTGCTGTAATCCCAGGGCAACAAGTCACCACCCACCGCTCGCTCTATCTCACTCATGCAAAAGGCTACTCTGATCGGCACCCTGACGCTCCTGCCGTCACGTGATGGTGCCGAATTGACGCAGCTGCCGCCGCAGCTGGACTGGTTGGAAGTGCGTGCCGACCGAGTCGGCGAGCCGGACGTCTCCATGCTGCGGCGTCACTTCGCGGGCAAGCTGGTCTACACCCTACGCAGCCGTGCCGAGGGCGGTGGTTTCGCGGGTGACGCCGAGCAGCGCGCACGTCACCTTCGCACCGCGGCGCAAGAGTACGACTATGTCGACCTGGAAGCTCAGCGCGACCTGGCTCCTGAGGTGCTGGAGGCGGTGCCGGCGCAGAAGCGTCTCCTCTCCTGGCACGGCCCACCGTCGACCCTGGCCGAGCTGACCGCTCGCTTCGAACGGATGGCGGCCACCGAGGCGGCTTGGTACAAGCTGATTCCCGAGGCGCGCCGTCCCGGTGACGAGTTGGCGCCTCTGCTGCTGCTCCACGCCCTGGGGCGCCGCGACGTCGTCTCCTTTGCCAGCGGCGAGCACGGAACCTGGACCCGCCTGCTAGCGCCGCGCTTGGGAGGGCCGCTGGTCTATGCCGCGATCCAGACGGACGCCATCCAGGGTGAGCCGGGGGCGCCCGGGCAACTTGAATTGCAGCGCCTGGTGAACGACTACGGCTTGCCGGATCTGCCGCCGGTCTCGGCTTTGTGCGGGATTGTCGGTGACCCGGTGCGCCACTCTCTGTCGCCGCGTCTGCACAACGCCGCATACCGGGCTCTGGACCTGCCCTTTCTTTACCTGCCCTTCGGTACCGATTCCTTTGCCGACTTCTGGCTCGGTGTGGTCGAGAACGACAACCTGAGCGCCATCGGCTACCCGTTGCGCGGCCTGAGTGTCACGGCGCCCTACAAGGACATCGCGCTGGCGATCTCGGGGGCCTCCAGTCCGTTGGCCGAGCGCATCGGTGCTGCCAACACGCTGGTGCTGCACGAAGGCGTCTGGGAGGCCGAGTCCACCGACCCGGCCGGAGTCGTCGAGCCTCTGCGTGCACGTGGCGTCGAGCTGCAGGGGCGACGCGCGGCCGTCGTTGGCTGTGGTGGTGCTGGTCGCTCGGCTGCCATCGGGCTGGCGCTCGCCGGTGTCCGAGTGACGCTGAGCAACAGGAGTCGGCGACGCGGCGAAGAGGCTTCCCAGGCTCTCGGCCTGCCCTTCGTGCCGCTCGACGATCTGGCGGTTCGCCTGGCCGAGGACTTCGACATCTTGGTCAATGCCACGTCGCTGGGTCGCTCGGACGACGATCCGCTGCCTTTCGACGTCGAAGCCTTGCCCACCGAGCGTGCGCCGATCCTCGTCGACCTGGTCTACCGCCGACGTCCAACCCCCCTGGTCGAAGCTTGCCGTCGTCGTGGCCTAGGCATTGTCGACGGTCGAGAGGTCTTGCTCTTCCAGGCGGTCGACCAGTTCCGCTGGATGATCGGCCACGACCTGCCTCTGGACATCGCCCGCCAACAACTCGGCTTGCTTGCAGACTCACCAGCTCCACCTGACTCACCAGCTCTACCAGACTGATGCCGCGTCAACCCGACTCGTCAGTCTGATTCGTCGAATCGCTACCGGAGACCTCGTGCCCCACCGGAAAAAGAAACGCTCGATCCCCCGCTACGCCGCCCGCGTCCTCGATGCAGGCTTCGATCAGACTAGCTTCGTCGATGAAGTGCGCCAAGGTCTGACCGCCTCTCCCAAAGCTCTGTCACCGAAGTTCCTGTACGACGAGCTCGGCTCCCAGCTCTTCGACGCGATCTGCCTGCTGCCCGAGTACTATCCCACGCGCACTGAAAGCGTCATCCTCGCTGGCTGCGCCGACGAAATCGTCTCCTGCCTGCCGGCGCCGCTACGCATCGTCGAGTTGGGTAGTGGTAGCTCGATCAAGACGCGTCACCTGCTGGAGGCGCAGCTGCGGCGTCAAGAGACGCTGACCTACATCCCTATCGACGTTTCCGAAGCACCCATCGAGCGCAGCTCGCGCGAACTCCTGCACACCTTCAGAGGGCTGTCCGTTCAAGCCTATGTCGCTGACTACTTCGACGCGCTGGAGCACTTGGCTGTGAACCCTCCGGTCGCCACTGGAGATACCGCGGAGGTGCCACGGACGCTCGCCCTCTTCCTGGGTTCGACCATCGGTAACATGAACCACGACGAAGGCGTCGAACTACTGCGCGCCGTCCACCGCATCCTGGTTCCCGGCGATGGTCTGCTTCTCGGTGCCGATCTCAAGAAATCGCTCGACGTCCTCCTTCCCGCCTACAACGACGCCCTAGGCGTTACAGCTGCCTTCAACAAGAACCTGTTAGTCCGCTTCAATCGCGAACTCGGCGGTCACTTCGACCTCGACTGTTTCCGCCACGAGGCGCGCTGGAACGAAGCTGAGAGCCGCGTCGAGATGCACCTGGTCAGCTGCCGTGCGCACACGGTGCGCCTGGACGAACTGGATCTCGACATCAATTTTGACGAGGGCGAGAGCATCCATGCCGAGAGCAGCCACAAGTTCGACCTGGCACAGCTCCACGAGTTGGCCGCCGCGTCGGGTTTTCGGCTCGAACGTTCGTGGTTCGATCCAGATCGTCGATTCAGCGAGAACCTGCTGATCGCGGTCTAGAACCTTTGACAGCGGCTGCAATTCTGGCTAGGATTCCGCTTCCTGTGTGCCGAGGTAGCTCAGTTATGGTTAGAGCGCCTGACTGTGGATCAGGAGGTCGGCGGTTCAAACCCGCCCCTCGGTACCAACCAAACCCCCTTAAATCCCCTGTACAAAGCGCTTTAGGACAAGGACTTAGGCTGTCCTGTTGGTCCTTAGTATTTAATTGATTCTCAGGTTCTGTTGAATTTTGCCGGGTTTTGCTATCCTCAAGGTCGCGGGAAGGTCGCGGGAAAATCGGAGGTAGCGCATGGCATATCGGTCCCGGCACAGACAGAAGCTCACGCAAGCCCTGGTGAAGAAGGTCCGGAAGGAGCAGCTCCAAGCTTGCGAGGATGCAGCAGGGCGGCGCCTGCCGGATCGGTACATATGGGATTCCGAATCGCCGCTCGGATTGCGGCTCCACGGCACCGGCGGCGCGAGCTGGGTCCTGAAGCCCTACGCAGTGCAGATGGCCGGTCGCCGCGAGCCGCGGCGGCACACCTTCGGCCTGGTCTCTGACGTGACGCTGGAAGATGCACAGGACCGGGCGCGGGATCTGTGGGGGAGATACCTGGACGGCGAGGACCCGGTGGGGGAGATTCAGCAGCGCAAGCTTCTGGCTCGGCAGGGCCGAGCTAGCGACCCGACTGTGGGAGACCTTGCAGAGCGCTACATGAAGGAGGTTGCCGCCAGCAACAAGCCCGCTACACGGCGAGAGAAGCAGAGAGGCTGGGATCAGGTCGTAAGGCTGATCGGCGAGCGGCAGGTAGCCAAGGTGGACGCTGAGGACATCGAGTTCGTGTTGCGCTCCATTGGTGACGGAAAGCCCGTCTGGGCGAACCGCGTTCGAAGCCTCCTGTCGCACGCCTTCAACGTTTGCTCGCGCTGGCGCACAGTAGAGGGAGAGAGATGGCGAGAACTCAACGCAAACCCGGTTCTAGAGACCGATCCGAACCGTGAGAGAGGTAAGGGTCGCACCTACTCAGATGTCGAACTGAGGGCGATCTGGACAGCCTTGGGTCGGCTTGAGGGGCAAGACGAGATTGATTGGGTGCTGGCCATTCTGATCCGGATCTTGATCTACACCGGAGCTCGGCCGGGCGAACCCGCCAGCGCGCGCTGGTCGAACTGGGATCCGACCAAGCAGCTCATCTGGCTCGAGGAGTCGAAAGCGGATCGCGGCGTAGCCCTGGGTCGGCGGATCTACCTTCCGACACAGGTACTGGAGTGGGTGCCGTACCTCGGTGCGGCACAGAGCGAGTTCATGTTCCCGCGCCGCAAGCTGAATGCCTCCTGGAGACAGGAGCGCCAGAAGGATGCCAGCGTCACGAAGACGGCCTGGCGGAAGACATGGCAGAAGGTTGCCGAGGAAGCCGGCCTGGTCGAGACTGCGGGTGTCGCGCCGCAGCTGCGTCACCTGCGCAACACCTGGATCTCCATGGCTCAACAGGCGGGCATCAAGCAGGCTGAGGCGGGATGGATGGCCGGGCATCGGCCCAGGGGTATGACGGCCCACTACACGGCGCAGCCGGACGAGTACTGGCTTGAGCAAGCAGAGATCGCCGGCGACTTCATCCGGAAGGCGATTGGCGCTCAGCCCTTGTCGGCGTCGTCCTCGGGCTCTGGAAGGGCTGCGGTGATCACCTTCAAGCCGGGAATCACCCGGCCGTTGTCCGGGATCTGATAGACGACGATCGGGTCCGGCTCTTCCTTGGCGGCTTCCTCGAGGTAGTCCTTGGGTCGCCGCAGCTCGGCCAGCCTCAGTAGGCCAGAACTCTGCACCATGGCGTGATAGCCGTCGTTCGGGTTTTGGTCGAATTGCGCGGCGTAGGTCGGGTCCATCATCCTCAGAGCGTGCTCTGCGTCCTCTTCGAGCGGGAAAGAGGACTCCTGGTAGGCATCGATGTACATGGCCCGGAAAGCGGCGTTCTCGCGCCGCCAGTTGCAGGGCGTAGCCTTGCAGGGCATCTCGGGATCCAGCACGATCTGGCGCAGGGTCTCTCCAGCAGCTATTCGATCACAGATCTTTCTTCCCAGTGTCTTGTTGTAGGAGCTGCTGCGCGCCATAGTCAATCCGGCTGAAAAATTCATCCGGATCGACACCGATGCGGATGAGTATCTCTATCGCCGTGACCAGGGTCAGAGAGCTGTACCCCTGGAGCTGGTGATAGAGCGTCGACGGCGCCATAGACAGCTGGCTCGCAAGGGAACTGACGGTTTGCCCTTGGCGCTTGACCTCCTCGCGCAGTAGGCGCCCCAGCGTCTCGGCGGCTGCTCGCGCCATGTTCGCAGGCTCCGCCATTTGGTCGAGAGTATCAGATTTGGATGTTTCATCCATTAGGTCGACATCTTGAGCTTGCCGGCTCTAACTAGAGCGATGATCTTCTGCTCCTGACGCCAGTCGCCATAGAGCGCCAGGAATTGGGAGAGGCTCCCGGCGAGAACATGAGCGACTGCGATCAGCGTTTCTACCCGAAGCTCCTTTCTTCCACGGGCTTCTCGGTATATGGCTTGCTCGTTGTGGCCGGTGGCTTCAGCTATTTTTCGGAAGCTCATCCGCTTCTCTTTCGCAAGCAATCTTATGTACTCGGCCATGCCCCTGGCTTCCTCTTGGGCCATCTCGGCGACCTCGGGGGCTTGCATTGTTTCGTCACTCATGGTTGAATTCCTCCACGGCTGATCCTTTTACTCATACCGAAAGAGAGGGTACTACATGAGCGCACCAACAATCAAAGAGGTTGAGGGCGGGCATCTGGCGAAGCTACGAGAGCGGGCGAACCTGACCAAGAGGGAGTTGGCGGCAAAGTCGAAGCTCTACGAGAGCATAGTTGCGCGCATTGAGAACGGTAGTGTTCGGCCTGATCCCAAGTACATAGAGCCACTCCGCCTGCTCGGGACCTTCGAGGAGATCTGGGCGGCGATCGGCCGCGACCGCCTGGCATTTCTGCGGCGGAGGTCGGCAGCATGAGCTTCTGGAAGGACACCCTGCTCCCGCTGCTGCGCCGCCGGCAGAAGAGCTCGCGCGTGATCCGCTGGCGCGACCCGAAGGTCGAAGCACCGGAGAGCAGCGTCAGCTACCTGGTGCTGGCCCGCCGGCCATCGTCCCGGCAGCTCTACCACGCTATCCGCCAAGGCGTCGGATTCGGCGAGTCGGTGGTTCGCTACGCCAGTCTGCCCAGTCCTCCTGAGGAGGTGCGCTGATGACCCCTGAGGAGTTCGCGCTGCACGAGGACGTGTTCGCTGCCAGCCCACACGCCTTCGAGGCCTACCAGTCGGCACTGTCCGAGGTTCTAGGCGACATCGAGAACCCGCAGAAGACGGCGGCCGCGGTGCGCAAGCTGCAGATCTCGATCACGTTCCTGCCCAGCGAGCGCCGCGACGAGGTTGCCCTCGGCGTAGACGTCAAAGTCGCCAAGCTCGGCCCGTACATCGGTTCCGCGGGTAAGGCCTATCTCGACACCGACCACAACACCGGTGAACGCAAGTTTGCCGTCGAGAACCCGCGACAGCGGCGCCTGGAGTTCGAAGACGAGCCAGCGCCGACACCCGAGAACAACGTTCGACCGATGAGGAGTACAGATCGATGATGAACGCAGAGTTCGTAGACAGTATCGCCGAGCTGGCCCAATGGGCGCTGCAATCCGCGAGCGAGCAGCATTTCTTGGTCGGCCCCCGCGGCATACACAACCTGACCGAGTTGGCCGACAGGGCGGTGGCGGTTGAGAAGCTCAATCTCGTCACACTGGGTGCCCTTGGGGACTACGCCAAGACCCTTGACCCGGTAGCGAAGGATCTCTTCCTGGTTGCGGCGCACTCTGTCGCGAACATCGTCTCGGGCCCGAACGAGCTGGGCCGGCGCGACGTCTACGCGAGCGTGATCGCGCCCTGCCACGAGATCCCGCACCTTCTGCAGCTCTCCCAGCAGGACTTTCGGCGGGAGGTGGGCGCGCGTTTCGTCGAGTCGACCGTGCGTGCCGACCTGCTCGAGCTGGCCTCCGCCTTGAGCGCGGAGCACGCGGCCGAGTTCAAGGATGACGGACTGAGCATCGAGACGACGTTGCGCCGCAAGGGCGGAGCGCCGAAGCGTGAGAGTAGCTCGCCCATCTACCTGCTTCAGCCGTGGTGCACCTGGCCCGAGATCGAGCAGCCGACGGTGACGTTCCGCCTGCAAGTGCATTCCACCGATGACGGCTACTTCTTGAGCCTCGATCCGTCCATCTCGCCGCTCTGGAAGAGCGAGGCCGCACGCGCGGCCGGTGATTGGCTGCGCGAACAGCTGCCCGAGCCCTGGCACGGCCGCATCCTGACCTGATCCCCTTCTGGGTGGTCTCTGGATCCCAGGGGGGAGCGACCCGTCCCGCTCGCGTTACGTGTGGTCTCGCGGGTAAGCCAAGGGCTTCGAGTGGGGGCGGGTCGCCGTTTTCTCAAGAGGGGGGGCAGTTGGATGCAACACGTGAATTCGGGTTTGGAGTTCAAGGTGCCGGTCACCTGGATTGTCTGCCGCAGTGATGGAAGGGATGAGGGCACCGTCAAGGTAAAGGCCTATTCCGCCCTGGATGCGGCGCGAGAAGCTGGCGAGCGACTGCATGCGAGCAGCCCGCTGCTATCGGGCCTGGGATGGCCAAGTCAGACCGATGTCTACGTGCGCCTGGAGCACGCCACGCGCGGCGACCACTATCGGGTGCAAAGCTGCTGGGAGGTGTCGACGACCGTAAGAGCAATCCGGCCAGGGGAGGCGGGCCTGTGACCACTTCGATCTCCTGGACTGACGAGACCATCAACCCGCTAGTGATGCAGCGCCCAGGCGGCAAGCTCGGGCACTTCTGCGTGAAGCTCAGCCCAGGCTGTGCGAACTGCTACGCGGCCACGATGTCGGCGCGGAAACTCCCCTCTCGGCCTGCTGGGTTCAAGTACACCGCCAAGGGCGCAGAGGGTGCGGTGCCAGTCTGCCTGGAAAGCGCGCTCGAGAAGATCAAGCGACCAGGTTCGCCGAGAAGGATGTTTGTCTGCTCGATGACGGATCTGTTCCTTGATCAGTGGTGGCCTCGGTCGGCGCCGTTCAAGGAATACGCCCAGGCTGCCGACGTGCTAGGGGCTTGCGCGGGGGCCGTCGAGGACGGTCACGTCGTCCAGATTCTGACCAAGCGGCCCGAAGCAATCCCAGACTGGCTCGGGCGCGTCTTGCAGAGAGATGGCAACCCCCGTCTCATGATCGGCGTCTCGATCGAGAGTCCGGCGCAGCTGTGGCGCTGGAAAGCTCTTGTCGAGAAGCTCGGCCATACCGCCTGCTCGCTGTGGATCAGCTTCGAACCGCTCCTCGAGGAGATCACCCTCGGAGACCTGCGGCGTGCCTTCGCTTCGCGCGTACCGGATTTGGTCGTGCTCGGCGGCGAGTCGGGGCCAGGTGCCAGGCCCTCTGAGCCTCACTGGTACCGCAACCTGATCACGTGGGCGTCCGCGCGCTCGAAGCGTGTTCCGGTCTGGATGAAGCAGTTCGGAGCCAGACTCAAGGTTGCCGGCACGGACACCTTCGGCGAATACGGCCCAGGCAGGGAGATCGGAACTTCCGGCTACTACCTGGTCAAGACAGGCAGCAAGGCTGAGGCGCCGGCAAAGTGGCCTGAGTGGGCTCGTATCCGGCAGCTGCCGGAGTGGGCGCGTGAGGACTTCGGGCACTGCTTCATGGAGCCGGGGTAATGCCGAAGTACATAGGGTTCTCGGACGAATTGCATCGCACGCTGGAAGCGCGAGCCAATGCGCTGAATATGGACGTCCTCGGGTACGTCAGGCAGGCTCTTTCGGTCTTCAATGCACTGGTGGAAGAGGAAGAGCGCGGCGGTTCGATTGTCTCGCGGCGGGCGGGCGGGGAGGAGTTTGGACTGGCATTGCTTTGGCCGGACTTCGAGTCTCAGGAGGTTCCGTCATGAAGCGCTCCGCCCCCCCTCGCCGACGGACCCCGCTGAAGCGCGGCAAGCCTCCGACCAGGAAGGCGCGTCTACGAGCGATCACCAAGGACGCCCGCAAGAAGCTGATGCGCTTCGAGCGGCAGTTCGGGAGCGAAGAGCGTGTCGACTGGATGCAGGCGCAGCACTGCTGCATCTGTGGCACCAGGCCAGTGGACTGTCACCACGTCAAGACGCGCGGTGCTGGCGGTACCGCAGACGACATGGTGCCCCTGTGCAGGACCTGTCATCAGATCTGGCACAGCCGCGGGCGCGCGTGGTTCGAGAACGAATTCGATATCGACGCCGGCGTGTTGGCACAACGCTACACACGGTGGTGGAGAGAACACCAGAAGCAGGAAGGAGCAAGGCATGAGCACGACACTGCCGCCACACCAAAAGAAGGGTGGCGTGATGCACGTTGACCGGATTGAAGCGGAGGCCTTCGAAGGCGGTGGCGTCTGGGGGCATGCCTACGTACCCGTGCTGGAAAGCCTGCTCGAGGCAGGGGCGAACCCGCGCATGCATGCCGGTACTTCAGCCGGTGCGATTGTCGCCTTCCTGCGCGCTCTCCGGTACCCACCGAGCGAGATCGGAAGACTTCAAGAGTCCACCGACTGGGCGAAGTGGGCCCAGATTGATTTCTCGGCTCTGTGGCGCCTTCCGTTCAAGAAGGGGCTGGCCTCGACCAAGGTGCCGCGCGAGTGGCTCGAGGAGCGGCTGCTCGATCTCGGCCTGCGCCTGGACCTCACGTTCAGGGAGCTGCAAGAGGCAACCGAGCACCAGCTGTGCGTAGTCGCAACCCGCTACGCCTGGATCGACGGCCGACCGGATGCTACCCCCCGGGTGTTTTGCCCAGTCCGAACACCGCACGCCGTTGTTGTTGATGCCGTCCTGGCTTCGATGGCGGTTCCAGGGCTCTGGCCTCCGGTCCAGGTGCGCGAGCATAAGCGCGCCAGCTACTGGTACTGCGACGGGGGTGCCGGCTACAACCACCCGATCGACCTCTTTCACCATCTGCCCGACGAGAAGGTGATCGGCGTTCGCGTCGACACCTCCCGCGAGATCGAGTTCAGGCGCGCCAGCGTTGAGCCTCGACGCCCGATGCTGGTGCATGCGGTTCGCGCACTAGTGGCAATGCTACGGCGGGAGGCCAACAGGGCTCACGTCGATCGATGGCACCGCATCGTCCGGATCAACGTCGGGGACCTGCGCGCGCTCGAGTTCGACCTGCCGCCCGAGGACATCGAGGCGCTGCGTAAGGCCGGCCGGAGGGCGTGGAAGAAGTGGACGGCGCCGGCGCCCAGGATCACCGGTGGCTACGCCTACTTCAGTCAGGCGGAGGTGGAGTCGTGAGCAGGAATTGCCGCTTGACGATGGAGGTCACGCCGAAGCTGTGGACCAGGCTCAGCAAGATGTGCACCCCAGAGGGTATTGACTACTTCTGTCTCATTCGGCGTGCGCTGGCAGTGTACGAGGCGCTTCTTGCTGAAGAGCGGGCCGGCAACGTCCTGGTGTCGAAGCGTCCAGACGGCACAGAGAAGCGGGTTCTGCTACGGCCGGATGATGTAGCGCATGATGCGGCGGCGGAGTCATGAAGTCCCTCACCCTCCACCAGCCGCACACGCACAGCGTCGCCCACCTCGGGAAGCGGATCGAGAACCGGAACTGGACACCGCCCGCCCACCTGGTCGGCGAGGTGATCGCCATCCATGCCGGCAAGAAGCTTGACCTCGAGGCGCTGGAGGACCTGCAGCAGAGGGGGTACGAGATCCCCGACGAGCTGCCCGCCAAAGCCGTCGTAGCCGTCGCCCGCTTGGTCAGCGTCGTCGAGGTCGCACCGCCTGAGTCTCACCCGCAGCGGCAGTGGTGGATCGGTCCATATGGCTGGATCCTGGACGACGTTGTAGCACTGCCGTCTCCGGTGCCCTGTCGTGGGTATCAGAGGCTCTGGAACCTGCCGAGTGATGTGGCTGAGGCCGTGTACGAGCAGTGGGGAAAGGCTGAGGTGGCGGCGTGAGTGACTACGACTGGCACCGACCGCCGGCGACGCTGAAGGAGGCGGAGATTCTCCAGGGCGCCGTGCTCGAGCAGATGTTGGCCGCCGCCGAGAGCGGCGAAGTCGCCTGCGTGTGTTCCCGTACCCGGCCGCTGGTCGATGCTTACCGGTGCTACTGCTGTGGGCTTTGGTTCTGCTTGGCGTGCGCCCGGAAGCACTTCGGACCCCGGCCGAAGGCCTTCGGTGACGTGGTTGAGACGCGACCGAGTGCGGCCTGCTGCACCGGGGAAGGTGCGCCGTGATCTCGGACGTGCAGCTCCGAGGCCTCGACGCCAGCCTACAGCGTGCCTACCTGCGTGCGCAGGGGCTGCTCCGAGAGATGGGCCCCGCTTCTACGGTGGAGCACCGTAGGGCCACGGCGGCGGCGCTGGCGGGGCTGCGCTACGCAGCGCAAGTTGCAATGGATGAGATCGACGCTGACCTGGGCGCCGAGCAGGAGCGGAGGGCTACGGCGTGACGGCTTCGTCCTCTTCGTCTGGGTCCGGGATGGGTTCGCCGAGGATGCGCTGTGCTTCCTGCAAGGCGAGGTGTCGCATCCATGAGGCGCGACTCAAGCCGACCCGCTGCGCTGCGCGGTTCAGGTACTCGGCCTGCGTCTCCTTGATGCGCATGGTGATCGTCTTCTCGAAGGTGCTTCCCATATTTCAATCTTACCATGGCTGGGTGAGTTCTTGACACATGGAGCCGCATTGACTAGCATTTGGAGTTTCAATGGAGTTCCACTAACGACAAGCAAAGGAGGCCTTGATGCCTGAGGAGACACCGCTGAACCAACTGAACCCCGAAACCCGAGCTGGCCTCGCCCACCTGCAAGACCTGACCAGGAAGGTGGGAAAGCAGATCGCCGGCAGAGTCGCCGCCCAGGAAGAGGCGACGAAGACACCGAAGCATCACCCCTCGGTGAGTGCCTTGCTTTGCTTCTTCCGGTTCGAACACCTACCCGAGCACCTGCAGCGAGTTGCGAGCCCGTTCGGTGAGCTGGCAAACCAGGTAGCGGATCGTGCGCCGTTCAACCCTGAGACAACCGTTGCCCTGCGCAAGCTGCTCGAGGCGAAGGATTGCGCAGTGCGCGCGGCGCTAGCCGGCTGATCACGAGATTTCAACGGGCCCCGATGGCCCAACGAAAGAGACCTACGGCGGGTTGTCGATCAATGAGCCGAGGCCGTGCGACACGGCCACCTTTCACGAATCGATCTGGAGGTATGGCATGGGCGCTCCGAGAAGACCAGCAGCACACAGGAACTTCACCTTGAAGCCAGAGCTCTTGCACGGATTGGCTTGGCGGACCCTCTTGCCGATGACTCGACTCCTGTACATCGAGCTAGGAATGCTCGCTGCCTGTAACGATCGAAGTCCCGGCAAGCTCACGGCGTTCGACGGTGCGTGGCCCTCATTGGCTAACGTGTTGCGAGGCTGGAATGCGGCGGATCTTAAACATCATCTCGCAGCTCTTAGGGAGGCTCGGCTCATTGAGACTGACCCCGAGACCGGTCTCGACTACTTTCCTGAATTGGTGGAGAAGGAAGAGAGACGCCAGGCTGCTGCCGCGAAGAGGGAAGCCAAGAGATCGCAAGGCCGCGTTGCGTCGATGACGCAGGAAGTCAAAGACCCGGCTCAGATCGATGAAGTGAATGGAAGGCTCGAGGTTCTTGTCGAGGCCGCTCGGGAGCACGAACACGAAGTCTTTAAAGACGCAACAGGCGACGAGTGGACTCGGCTAGCCGAAGTCCCGCCTGACGTTCTTGCCAACGGCGAAGAGCCTGGTTCCACGAACGACTTCCCACCCACCGAAGAAGAGCTGGTGCAGCAGTGGGAGCGCCGAAGGGCTGCGCGCCAGGCAGCTGCCGAGGCCGCCCCCGACCCGGACGATCAGGATCCTGACGACCCCCCCGACGACGATCCTGCCGGTTCACCACCGCCGGCAGACCCAGATTCAGAACCTCCCCCACCGCCACCGGCGGGAGGGAATCCCGAAACCGGAGGTGATGCCCAGCAATCAGGCGGCACCTCGGCGGCAGTCGCAGACGAACAGACGCTTGATAGGGAAGAGGGGCGCGTGGCCCCAGTTGAGGCGACTGCTGCCGAGGAATCCCGTCCCTTGAGACTCAGACTGAAGGAGCGCCTGCAGCAGGAGATGGATCCCGAAGAGTACGCGAGGTGGTTTGACCCGCTGAGGGTTTCGTCCGAGACCGCCGACAGAATTGTGCTGCGCGTTCCACACGAGCGCTTCCTGCTCGCCCTCGAGGAAGGGCACAGGCCACTCATCAACAGACTGGAAGAGGAAGGAGGCTTCACCGTGGAGCTGGCTACCAAGGAGCAAGTACGCGACGCCGAGGAGGCGCGCAGGCTGGCCGAGCTGAGGGAGCAGGGGCCCGCGCCCTTCTACCAGACGCCGGTGATGACCGGGGAGGCCTACCGAGAGCAGTTCCCGGACCTGGTCGAGCAGGCCGAGAAGGCCGAGAAGGACGAAGGCGAGGGTGCCGCCTGCGCGCGAGACGGTGCCGCAAGCACAGAAGGAGTTCGGGACGCCGGTACCGCCGGAAGTCGACCAGTGCTTGCGGCAGAAGGTGAAGAGCAGGGTGATCACGAGGGGCCAGGCGAAGTGGGCGAGCGCGGCGTCTCTGATGAAGGGCATCGCAGTGAAACTCCCTCCGCCCCGGACCAGGTATGGGATCGAGACGGGCGAGATGACGCGCACATCGGGGCGATGATGGCCGATGGACAGCCACCTCTGCGGTTCGGCCGGCCGCGCTGCGCGGAGGTCGTGCAGTTCCCGCAGACCGAGCCGCGGGCCGTTGAGGTGCGCGCGCTGGCGCCGGCGGCGATGACCGTTGCCTTGGAGCCTCCGGCGACGTCGAAGAGTGGCGCGGTGGTCGAGATCCTGGATTCCGACCTACCCGAAGGGGCAACCGAGGAGGAAGCCAAGACGGCGCGTGAAGGGTTCGCCCGCAGGGTTGCGAACGGCGAGGACCCCGAGGCGGCCAAGAGGATCGCCCTGCGTGCGCTGCGCTCCTTCATGAAGGGAAACATCCTCCGGCGCCAGCAGGCCGACTCTGAGGTGGAGTACCGGACCTGTGACAAGTGCCCGAGCCGGCAGCTGGCGTCACTGCTGATCAGTGGCGTGCGCTGCGAGTCCTGTGCGATTGAGCACGGTGTGCCGATGGTGGAGAAGGACTACGCCGAGTGTGACAAGTGCCACTACCGGTTCCGCGTGGCCAAGTTGGTGGGTGGTGTCCGGTGCGAGACCTGTGTTGCCAAGCACGGCGAGAAACAGCAGAACCTGCAGAAGGAGATGTTCGGATGAAGACAACAAGCTCGCGAGCGTTCAGTTGGCGATCTTCCGAGCGCTGATTGAAACATCAAGACTTACGCTGTGGTTTTGGAGCCCTCTGAGAAATCAGCACTTGACACGGGATCCGACCACGAGGAAGATCAAAGCACTATGCCTTTTGAAAGCCATTAGGAGGAAGTTGAGAATATGCGTTACGGACGTCATGTGTGGAATGGTGCGACTCTGCGGCAGTTGACGATCTTGGAATTGGCCAACATCCTGGATGAGCAATCGGAGGCGGCCGCGTTGCACATGCCAGCGATGTTGGATCTCTTTCGGTCCAACGAGATTACCGGGGCGATGGCGGAGCGGCTCGAAGAAGATCAGCTGGACTTGGGTGGACTTTACGGGTTTCGGAAGTCCTACATGCAGCGACGGGCTGGTCGCATCGAGGTACTAGAGGCGCTAGAGAAGGATCAGTTCCGGGCGCTGTTCGAGTCCGAGCCGGAAGCGGAAACAGCTCCGGTGATCCAGTGGAAGAATCTCGAAGCCGTCGTCGCGGAGATGGTCAAGCGAAGCCGGAGCACCGTAGATGCCCAGCCGGAGGCTGGGTGGTGGTGGGCCAAGCTGGCGTACGACCTTGCGCATCGCATGAGGCGTCGATGGGAGGGTGAGAGTCCCGAATCGAAGCTCGAAGTCGCGCTAGGACCCGGCGGTGGACTCCAGGCCTCCGGGAGCCTGGATGAGGACGGCCCGCTGGGGCACGACTCAGAGAATGAAGCCGAGGTGGAGGCGTGGCGGTTTCTTGAGGCTCGGAGCCTTCGCGCTCTGGCCAATGCCACGCGCGCTATCGGACGTCTGACGGAAGCAGGGCGACTCTTTGGCGAGGCCGAGCAGTGCGTGGCCGCGAGGGCTTCCGGAGGAGCGTTGACTGCGGAGGTCTGTGACTTGCTCTCGCTGGAGGCTTCCTTGGAGACTGACAGGGGCAACTGGGAGCGAGGCATAGAGCTTCTGGAACTGCACGGGCAGTTGGCGGACGGAGGGGAGTGGCACAAGGGACGCATCAAACTGGCCAAGTTGCACTACGAGCGCGACGACGTGGAGACGGCTATCGCGATAAGCCTAGACTTGGTTCAGCAGATGCCGGCAGGGCGAATGAGGGATGCCGCTACCCTTAATGTGTGCCTCTACCTGGTTGAGGCGGGGCATGTGCAAGATGCAGAGGATCGACTTCAGGCGAACAAGCTCGCTGGCGTCCCGGACGAGCGCATCTCTTGGATTCGCGCGAAGATCTTGGCCGCAAAGGGCAGCAGCGAGGCGGAGCGCCACTTCGAGATCGCGCTCAACCGCCTACTGGCGAAGAGAAACGGACCTCTTGCAGCACTGGTTTGGCTTGAATGGGGGCTCTGGCTCGTGGAGATTAACCGACCCCAGGATGCTGCCGAGAAGGCCAGCCTGGCAGGAGCGGTCTTGCAGGTGACGGACATGGAAAGAGAGGGCCTAGCCGCTGCCGTGCTAGACCTGCAGGCCAAGCTGCAGCAGCAGGCCCTCACGCTAAAGGTGGCCGCTCGGCTGCGCTCTGTCTTTGAGGCAGCCTGCAGTGGGCGGCGAGCCTAACCGTCAGGATCAATGGCGGCGGACTTGTTGCCCTCGTCTTCCGCCTGCGATGCCTCGCCACCACCGAACACGGTCTCTACGATCCAAATCAGAAGGTCCATAACACTTTCCTCCAACCCGGCGAGTCGTCGATACACCACCCCCATGGCGGTGGACGCCCGCCGAAGTCCTAACTCTTCAAGGTACCAAAGCAGAGTCGGCAACGCATGCCCGGCTCTGCTTAAGTACGCGAGTTAGGGGAGTGGTAGAGATCTGGAGAAGAGCGGGCGAGGGCTTAGGCTGGTTGACCGTTCGGGTCGATGGCCGCAGAGGCGCCGTTCGGATCGATCATCACGGACTTGTTGCCGTTCGGATCGATGGCAGCGGATCGCCCATCGGGGTCGATCATTACCGAGGCGCCATCCGGGTCGATCATTACGGACTTGGCGATCACGAACCCGTCGGGGTCGATGGCTGACGAGATGCCATCCGGATCAATCATCGCGGACCGACCGTTGGGGTCCAGTGCTGGCGACATCCCGTTCGGGTCGATCGCGGCAGACTTGCCATCGGGGTCAATCACTACCGAGCGTCCATTCGGGTCGATCGCGACCGACTTGGCGACGAGGCAGCCGTCCGGATCTATGGCCACCGATCGGCCGTTTGGATCGATCATTGCCGAAGCTCCGCCAGGATGACTGGCCACCGATTGACCGTTGGGGTCGATGGCTACAGACGCGCCGTTGGGATCGATCGCGACTGAGCGACCATTTGGGTCGATGGCAGAGGAAAGGCCATCCGGGTCGATCATCACTGATCGGCCGTGCGGATCGATGAAGGTACCGGCGTTGTCGTGAGCGAAGACAGTCAGAAGAGTCAAGAGCAGTAGTTCCACGGAAGGCTCCTCCAGAGCATGGGTGGGTGATGGCGAGTACTATATCTGAGAGTCTGGTGGTGGTGATTTCTCTTGAGTACGTGAGTTAGGATTGGGGCGCGGTTCGAGGTGACCTAGGACGAGCTAGCCAGCAGGAGGATGGTGATCCGTGGACAAGAAGAACTCTGTTGTTTATAGCGCTGGTTTCACGGTGCGAGACAATTCTGAGCTGAGCTCTCTATGCTTGGTCCATGATCAGATCCTGTTGCCAGCAACTGGTGACCCTCCGGAACTCTCAGCAGGTGTGGATGACACTCCTGAGGAAGTCGCTGTGAATTACATCTTGATGACGATTTTTGGGAAAGCGCCTGAATCATTTCTCAGTTGGGAGCGGCGTCATGCCTTGCTCTTTGATGAGTCAGTTCTTCAGCGCCTCGAGCCTCCAGTTGGCCGAGATTCGTTTCTTGATGCAGACTTGGAGGTAAGACTACAGAGGTCTCAGATACGAAAAGTCTTCTTTGGAATGATTGAAGATGTTCTTGAGTACTCACGTGGACTGGGGTCGACAAGTACGCCGATGAAGGTGCTTGGTAAATTAGATTCTGAGGCTCGGAGGCATGCTGTTTACTTCTGGGAAACTAGCTACCTGGCGATGCACTTATCCCGCAAGGATCTGCCCAAAGACTTACCTTCAGTTGGCGTCGCTTCAGCCTCGGACCAACCGACGAACACTCAGCTTGCCGGCTCTGTGATTGAAATCGTCCTCCCCAGCCTTCCCGACCTCCACCCCGAACAGATCCTGGAACTCCGCCGCAAGGTAGCTGACACCCGCGAGGGATTCAGCCTCCACCTGCAGACCTTGACCGCCGATCTTGAGAAGCTGGTTCAAGAAGGCGAAGATCTCGAAGAGATCAAGCGCCACGCAGACAGCATCGCTGCCCGACAGCTCTACCCCGCCTACCGGGAGTTCCGCCGACAGCTGTTCTCGGAGAAGGCCGTTGCTGCAGCGAAGGTACTTGGCGGTGGCGGTTTGGCTCTCAACCTTGCAGCTACGGGTAACTGGTGGGGAGCCCTGGCAGCGTTCGGTGTGACCTCTCTACTGAGCACCGTACCGC
This sequence comes from uncultured bacterium, assembly GCA_965368975.1. Taxonomy (GTDB): domain Bacteria; phylum Acidobacteriota; class Thermoanaerobaculia; order Multivoradales; family JAHZIX01; genus CBDUPA01. The sequence goes on from CBDUPA010000007.1 coordinate 256,363, forward strand.
AGCTCAAGGAGAGCTTGACCAACAAGAGGCAGGCTTTCCAGTTCATGCGGAAGGTGGAGGAGGTAGGGGAATAGAGTGAGCGGAAGTGTGCCTTTCACTTTTCAGCGGGACTCCAACGAAATCAACCCTGGTAAGTCGTCGCCGGGCTAGCGTTTCGCCGAGTACTTACCAGGAAGATCCGGCTACAAGCCAGGAGGTGAGATGTGAAACGGAACGCGACGAGAAAGCGGCTCAGTCTCCACAAGGAGACTCTCGGGAAGTTGGAAGATCAACGATTGCTGGCAGTCAAAGGAGGAGAACAAGCGATCCCAGGCACGCTAGCACCGTCCAGCCAGACCGGTGCTCATTCATGCCCCTGTCAATGAACACTTATACCTACCGAGTAGGCGTCGGGGCTGTGGGTTGCGCATTCTGTCAACCTGGCCGCTAATGCTTGACCCCCAACGAAGCGAGCCCCGACAGCGGGAGGCAGTACTACTTGGCGGGAGTACTGCCCTGATGCTGTCGAGGCTCTGAGTAGAGTGTAGCGCTACTCAAGAATGCTTGTATAGTGCTTGTACTCTACAATCGGAGTGCGGGCAGCGTTTCCGTATCCTGCCGGCATGAGCGAACAACCGAGCATGCCGATCAAGAGAGGGAACCTGAGACAGGTAGTCGTCTACCTGCACGACGATGAGCTGGAAGCCGTTGCTAAGGAGGCGAAGCGGCGGAGATGGTCGCGATCAGAGGTGATGCGGCAGTTGGTTCGAGATGCGTTTGGGATCGAGACCTAGGGGTGGCTACTGCTGGCTCGGTCCCTAACATAGAAGTACGGGGCGGCTGGCTATGAGTCGGTCGCCCCGTTTTCGTCCGATTCTTCTATCTCCACCGCGTCCTTGAGATGTTGAGGGACGTTGCGAGCTGCTTCGAGTTGAGTCTTGGTTAGTTGGCCCGGTGGGATGTCGGCGTCAGTCAGGTTGGTGCCGGTGAGGTCGGCGTTCTTGGGGCCGGCGAGTCCGCCGAGGTAGCCACTGTCGTAGTCTGCGCGGGTAAGGGCAGCGCGGGTCAGTTTGGCGCGGGTGAGGTTAGCGCCAGTGAGGTTGGCGTAGTAGAAGTTCGAGTTGGTGAGGTTGGCGCTAGTGAGGTTAGCCTTGGTGAGGTTGGCGTACTTGAGAAAGGAGTGAGTAACACTGGCTTCGGTGAGGTTGGCTTTGGTGAGGTTGGCTTCGGTGAGGTTGGCTTTGGTGAGGTTGGCGCGGGTGAGGTTAGCGCCGCTAAGGTTGGCATTGGCGAGGTTGCAGAAAGGCATTAAAACACTGTGCAGGTATGTTCCCTGCAGTGATATCGGGAGTGCGGCTTCTGACCTTCTGGTCAGACGGCAGAGAACAGAGCAGATCGCATTCACTTCTGTGGGAGCCGGGCCGTCTTTTGCATCATCCTCTCGAGGAACAGGGTGCCGCTCCCGAACAAAGGCACAGAGCACCTCAACCACTGGATCAAGGTAGTCCTTAGAGTTGTCCATTGCGATCTTTTCGAGAGCGAAGATTCCGCCTAGGCGAATCGCAAGCTTGTCGTCCTCAGCCAACTGCTCGACAGCCTTGCTGTATCTATCCGTGATCTGGCCGCGCTCCTGGACCTGCAGCTGCGCCTGCTGTACTTGCAGCTGGTTCTCCTGGACCTGGATCCGACGATAGGCGATATACAGACCAAGGAGCACAACCAAGCCGCCTACGCCAGCGATGCTCTCCGAGAGTCTTGCGCGGCTGTCCGGTTCATTGAGGATCGTGCTCACCACAAGCGCAATGCCGAGCCCGCCGGCGACGGCCAGTACACGGTACCAGGGCTCAAGAACAGTACGTAGCTCCGCTGCTAGGAGATATCCAAGCTTCTGAACGGTGTTCATATGTCAGAAGCATAGCAGTGCTATTGGCCGCGATACGCCTTCCGCACGAGCTGCCGATGCATCCTCCGCACGAACGCCCTCGCGTCGATGTGCATGAAGAGATCATCCTCGTCCTCGTAGATGAAGACGAACCCAAGCCATCGCGCTAGGGTCGGCGCTTCCGGCTCCCTCGGATCCCATACCAATGTCGTCCGCTGAGGAACATCAAGCCCGTGCAGATTGGGCATTACCGATGCCGGCTGCATCTCCCACTTCCGTGGTACCTCGAACAGCTCCCCGAGCAGCTCCAGGGCAACCTCGTACATGCGCCGGACCTTCTCGAGCGTCGGATCGACGGGTTGCCCATCGGCAGCTCCGAAGATGAGGTGCTGGCTCAGGGGCGCCCCGTCCTCGTCCTCGTTCTTCTGCGGGTCCCGGTAGGTACTGGTCAGCAGGATTGGAAAGCCGCACCGGTGCCGCACTTCGTCCCATACCCGCAGCGGTAGCACGATGTTCGGCCAGAGCACCCTCGGCGGCAGTGCGTATGCGCAAGGCTGGATCACCTCCCACGGCTCGAAGTAGCGCAACCCCAAGCGGCGGATGTAAGCCTCCAGGGCTACGCGCTGCAGCTCCTGGGGATCACGAAGTCGTAGCCGCCTCATGCTTCCGTGACCTCCAGGCTGGTTTCTGCGGCGATCTCGGGTGCGCCCGTCAGGCCTTGAGAGTCCAGGCGCCTGCCAGCGCCGTACCGAGCTTCACCGGCGGCGGACAGGTACCCCCACACGGCACCCTCGGCGCCGGGCAAGTCGTCGAAGGGCGCCAGTAGCGCCAGGCGATCACTCGGACGCCGAGCAGCGTCCAGTCGCTGTGTCCAGCTGGCGTGCAGCTGCGGCAAGGGCAGGCGGACGCGCCGGCGCCAGGGGCCCGAATGGAGGCGCAACCCGCCGGAGTACTCGACAGGGTCTCCGGCAGGTACGTCTTCCACCTCGGCTTCACTCCAGCCTGCCGGCAGCGTGTCTGCTGGTCCGGCGGCGAGGTGTCCCGCCTCGAGGTGCGCAGCCCGTGGTGCTGGGTCGAGCAGATCGACGCGCAAACCACTGGCCGTGACCTCGTCGAAGACATAGTGCAAGAGCACTGAGGTCGGCAAGGACTCGCCGCGCTGGGGCTCGCGCGAAGCGGCAGGCAGCCACCCGCTGTCATAGGTCAGACCACCTTCGACCACCACGACCTCGACCGGGCCCAATTCGACGCCGGCGACGCCTTGTGAGTATCCCGTGACGCGCACAGTCAACGGATCCGCTGGGTTGAGTAGGTCGTCAATGCCGAAGGGCAACGCGTGGACACCCTCCCAGCGGGAGGCATTGGCTAGTTCCCACGATCTACGCAGGGGCGAGCTATAGGTGGCCACCACCTGTCCGGCCTGCAGCAGCTCCAGGCGTATGCCTTGCTCAGGAGGTGCCACGACGTCGGCGGAGTAGCGCACGCGCGCGAGGACTAGGTGCTGGCGCAATCCGGCGACGGCGCCGGCGGGAGGCGCGGGCAGATCGATGTCGGCGGACACGGTGAGTGCCGGATCAGTCGGTGCCCACCAGGTCCCCGGTGTGACTTCGGCGGCGCCGGCCGGCAGGGAACCAGACAGGTTGGTGGACGCAGAGGTCCCCGTGGGCGCCAATCGGGTTGGTGGTGGTGGTGCAACTCCTAGGCGCACGCGCCACAGACCGAGCGGGGAGAGGTTGGTGCGCGGTAGGCAGACGGCGCTCACGGGCTGATCCTCGGGAAAGAGGCAGTGCAACCAAGAGGACGAGCTCGCCGGCGACGTCGAGCGCCAGACGTCGCCTGTGGCGGGCGACTGATCTGCCTGCAGGCGCCACGCCTCGGCCCCCACCTGCTCGGTAGCAGCTGAGGTCGCAGCGCCTGCGGCAGCGGTGGCGAGGTTACGCCAGAGGAGCGCGGTGCCCATCGATCAGAGCCTTGGTGATGCGGTCTAGCTCCTCCATGGAGCGCTCATAGAAGTTCTGCGAGCGCGCCATGCGCTCCGCACTTCTGTCATCGCCGGACGCGAGTTCATCCATGAACTCGCGGTGGTTATCCAGGATGAGCCGGTTCAGGTTCGCCGTCAGGAGTGCGAGAGACCGCAGTCCTCGGCTCTGCCGAAACAGGATGACGGCTACGACCACCAGTGCGCCGGCAACCACCCCGCCGAGGCCATACTTCTCGATCAGCTTCAGGAGGCCATCCAGGAGCGCGCCCTCAGCCATTGCTGGACACCTCCAGGGCCTGGGCGAGCGACCGGTTCAGGCTCGACAGCTCTTCCAGGATCAGTCGGAGCAGCTCCAACCGCTCGAGGTCCGCCGGCTTCGTCGCAGGGGGAGCGGGCTCCACCGCTGGCGGTGCCTCTCCGGTGTTCTCCGGGGTATCGGTCACTGCGAACACCTCGAAGATGGTTGAACCCTTGGCGCTACAGAGGCCGAAGCCTCGACACTCGTCGTTGCTCCCCTGGGCTCGATAGATCGCCTCGACGACGTGGACGCCCTGCTCGACGAGCGCGCAAGTTGTGAAGGCGCCATCGGTGCGTGCGCAGAAATGCGGCCACTCCCAGTAGCCGTTGTGCAGTGTTGCGAACCCGGTCTCGTAGCTGGCCACGCAAGTGACCGAGTCGCCGGTCTCGACGGTGGCTGGCGTACAGGTCACCTTGACCTTGATGTGCTCATCCCCATCGGAAACACCGATCGTCATACGGCCGCCCACCGAGCACCGAAGGGCGCCGACCCGGACATCCGCTACGGCGAACATGCTGTGGTTTCCCTTCGTCTCGTAAACGAACGTCAGGCTGGTTCCGTCGGTAGTGCGCTCCAGCTCGGGCAGAAGAAATGACGACAGCTCCCAGTGGACACGGGCCCCCTGGGCGAGCGTCATCGACCCTGGTAGCTCCAGGGTCACGGTGATCGGGTCGCCGGCTTTGCCGCGGGCCGGGCCTGCCAGGCCAACACCGCCGCGAATCTCGGACGGACACGGTGGACTGAGTCGCAGTGCCCGGCTCTTGGCGGCGAGCATCATCGAGGTGGGTTCGCCAGGCTGTGCCTGCGTAGCCTGGAGCAAGCCTCGAATATTTGGCACTGCGCCAGGGGTGATGCCCTGGGCTGGCACTGCGAGGATCAAGGCGAGAGCGAACAGGAATCGATTCTTCACGGAGAGTCTCCTTATTGAATAACCACGGGTTGTGCGAAGTCTTCGCCGCGGGCGAACAGCTCGACGACGAAGGAGCGAGAGACGGCGCTGAGAGGCTTTGCTCCCAGCAGGACGAACGTCACATTGGGCAGGTCGAGGTCATCCCGAATCGCCTGACTCAGACCGACAGCCGCTCCAGGCGTCGGCGTGCCGGATGGCCAGATGACGGGGAAGCGGGCCTGCCATCCGCCGTGGAGGTGCCAGGCTTGGCGCCGACGCGCTTCTGCGATGGCCGGCGCCGGCGTAGCCAGGGCGGTCGGATAGATGGCCGGTTCGAGGTCCCCGTCACCCTCATGCCAGATAGAGGCGGGGACCGAGGCCTTGGCGTACTGTCGCGCCAGGCGCCGTGCGTCGATCTCGGCGCCGCCGGCGAGCTGACCAGCGTCGAAGGGATCCCAGGAGCGGGAGTGCTGGATGACGACCTCCAGGTAGTCCGGAGGGACCGACAGCGGTTCAAAGGTGCCCTCGGCCAAGTCCTGGAGAACGACATCGGGTTCTGCGTCGCGCTCCGGCACGTCCAACTCCCGAATCTCCGCGCCAGGCGCCGGCAGATAGAAGGCGCGGCCACAAGCGGCGACGAGATCGAAGCCGCGGCGCGCCGCATCGCCCTTGGTCCGGTATCCACAGACGCCGTCATCCCAGACGCCACCGGCGAGCTGATCGATACCGGTGACCGGCTCGCCCATCAGCTCGAACGTCCGCTCGAGCACCGGGCCCGGCAGCTCGACGTAGTCACCTCCGGGGGCATCGCCGTAGATGTCGAAGCGCAGCTCACCATCCGAAGGGTCGAAAGCCATCCAAACCAAGCCGCGCTCCAGGTCCACGTCGAAGTCCCAGAGCCCGCCCTCGTTCGCGATGGAGCCGGCGCCGGCGGTATCCGGCACAGTCGTGATCAGCGGCACCTCGGCGGCATAGGCGCTGCCCTGTGGCAGCTCGTAGCCGGGACCGGCAAGGATGATGTCGCCTGGCGTCCCTGCGATAGTGACCGTCAGCTCCTGATCTCGAACGAGTCGTCGCGCCAGCGCGGCGTCGTCGAACTGCAACGCGCCACCAGCGAAGGCCAGGTTGCCCGAGTACTCGACCTTCGGCACCAGCTCGACGCCCGACATCGTGCCAAAGAGATTGTGGAACTGGCGCGGGTGCGCGGCCAGTAGATTGGTGCGGGAGTCCAGGACGTCGAGCTTGCAGCCCAGGGCGCGCCCGACGACGGCATGTCGGGGTTCGCCGGAGAGTTCCGGGAGACCGCCGGTCCCGTGCTGCCAGTCGGCGTCACCGAGGCGTACCGCTTCCAAGCCTGCAACCGAATCGAAGGCGGATCCAGCTCCCTCGTTCAAGCTCAGCAGGAACTTCGCGGTCGTCGTCTCCGGGTTCTCCGGGCGGTTCCAGCCGGTCCGGATCTCGTCAAAGTCGAGCTGCTCGTGCCAGAGGGCCACCTCCATGACGGCGCCGGTCAGTGCGCGCGTCCAGCCGTCGTTACGAGCACAGATACGCAGGTGCTTGCCAGATGGAGCCGCGAACATCGTGCCCGTTCCCGTGGTGTAGGCGACCCGTTCCCCGTTGACGAAGATCCAGGCCGTCCAGGCGGCACCAGAACTGATGCCGTCGGCGAACATCGCGTGGATGGTGAACTCTTCACCGATGGTTGCCACGCCTGCAGGCGTCACGACCTGTGTCGCTCCACCGTCCGGACTGAAGTAGAGCGACCCGCCAGGCTGCAGACGCAGGAACCAGCCGCTCGGATCGTTGATCACGGCCAGGTCCGCCGCGGCGGTCAGTGAGTCAGCGCGGCAGCGGACCTTGATTGCCAGCTTCGCCTTGGGGCCCGATTCGAATGCGGGGTCGCCTTCGACCTGCAGCAGTCCGGCACCTTGGAGGCGTACCTCGTTGCCATAGCCGGAATAGAACCAGGCTTGATGCTCCTGCAGCGACCTGTCGAGAGCGACCTCGATGGCCGCACGGGCCTGAAACGCCACCTCGACCGGGTTCGGCTGCCAGCTCGTCAGCCTGCCGTCGAACTCCACCTGGAACTCCTCCAGAGGGGCACACTCGGGCCCGGTGAGGTAGAGCAGGCGCACATCCTTACCCTTGAGGCCGTGCAGCAGCTGCTGAAGCTTGCCGGCCACCTTGCACGAGAAGGTGCCCGGCGCAGAGGTGCCAGCGATGGCGTCCGGACGGTAGGCGTAGACCGCCGGCAGCTCGACGTCGCGCAGCCCCTCCTCGAAGAACTGGTTCGACAGCTCGACGCCGGCGAGCGTGCCGGAGACCTTCTTGCCGCCTACCTGGGTGGTGGCGTAGAAGGTCGCTGGCGAGTAGCTCCGCGCTTCTCCGGTGCCGATTGTTGGCATGAGTGTGCGCCGCTCCAGGTAGACGATGAGCAGTCCGATTCGTGATTCCATGGGTTACTCCTCAATGTCGGGCCTTGCTCCGCGGCGGAAGTCCGCGGCAGGCTGCAGTAGACGAATCTGGCGGTCGCGTTGCTCGGCGGCGCCGGCAGCCTGTCGGCCCTGCTGGCGAGTCAAACGCGCAACCTCGGAGCGCAGGGAAGAGACCTCGCGGTTGCGCTGCTCACCCTGCTTGACGACCTCGCGGCGCAACTCCCGAATCTCGTCGACGAGCAGTGCCTTCTCGAGCTTGTGCTGTGTTTCCTGAACGGGTAGCGGCAGCGGCAGCAGGTCGGTGCCGGTGCGCTCCAGTGCCTCCGGCTGCGGCGCGGAGACTTGCCACCATTCCGGAGGCCCGGCGATGAGCTGGGCACCGCTGGTGATCTGGTGCCAGAGCTGCTCTTGTGTGCGCGCAGCCATCTCTGCCATGAACGAGACGTCCGGTGTCGGGAGCTGGTCGCCAGGGATGTAGCCAGTGACGAAGGGTTCGATATCGCCGCGAACCATGTCGCTCAGTGCGCCCAGCGCCGCGGTCGGTCCGTACATTGCCTCGCCTGCCTGCAGTAGGCGCTGAGCGACGCCTTCGAGACTCTGCAAGGCCTCGAGGTCGCCAGCTTGAGCAGCGGCCAGCGTTTGGTCGTAGGCGCTGCGCGCGGATCCCAGTTCGTCACGCGCGGATAGGTGACTGAACGGCGAGGTGCCGCCCGACAGTTCGTCGTAGAGACCGCGCAGACCGCCGGTCACCTCCTCCATGAGGGCGGTGATCACTTCAGCTCGCTTCTCCTCGACGGCGAGCACGTCCTTGCCGTAGCGCTCCGCCAGCTCGACATAGGCGTCGTATTCTTCGTTGATCGCGTCCAGCCTTGCCTGGATGCCCTCAGGCTCGGAGCTGGCGGTGAGCCGCTCGAAGAAGTCATCGATCAGTGCCTGCTCGGTATCCGTCACCTTCTGACGTGCTTCGCCGAGGTCGACCCCGAACTGGGCCAAGAGGGCAGCCTGCGAATCGAGACCGGCCAGCTGGTCACGGATCTCTCCCAGCTGCGCCAGGGAGCGCTCGAGCTGTTCGGCGGGGGAGAGCTGCTCTGTGCCGGCGATTGCCGACAGCTGGTCGAGCAGGCGCGTCACGTTGTCGACGAGAGGGTTGCCCAGCGCGCCCGCAGTGCCGCCTCCTACGTAGCCGGTGGTCGAGGCGGATGCAGAGGCGCGAATCTCCTCCTTGAGCGATTCGGCTCGAGCCCCGAAGGCCTCGTCGACCAGGTCGGCCCACTCATCCCACACACCCAGTGCACGCAGCTGCGCTTCGAGCTTGAGGCGCTCGATTTCCAGCGCCTGGAGAGCCAGCTCCAAACGCCGCTCCTCGTAGCCTTCGGCGGTGCCGAGGTACCGGAAAAGTCCCTCGATTAGCTGGTGCTCCTTTAGAACCAGCGCCTGAGATTCGGCCAGATCCACCTCGGCGAGCTGTTCAGCGGCCTCGACGTAGCTACGAGTGGTTTCCCGGATCTGATCGCGCAGCTCTTCGGCTTTGGCGCGGATCGAAGTGACCTCGTCGACACCGGCGGCAACGGGTGATAGCTCGGAAAGCGATACTTCGCGCTGAGCCTCTGCGGCTGCCTGGGTCGCGGTAGCCGCTTCCATAGCGGCATCGCGGGCAGCCTGCCAGACGTCCGCGTACTGATCCCACACCCCTAGGGCCTGCAGCTGTGCCTTGAGAATCGCGAACTCCATCTCCAGGCGTCGTTCGGCCAGGTCGCGTTGCTGCTGCAGGAACTCCCGGCTCTCTCCGAGGTAGCCGAACAGTCGGTCGAGCACCCCCAGCTCAGCAGACTCCAGTGCGTTCTCCAGGGCGCGCTGGATTGCCGTGGCCATTGCTTCTTTGCGCTCATCGGAGATGTTGAGCGAGTCGACCTCGGCGCGCAGGTTGGCAGCCTGCTGGTGGAGCTGCTCGATGCTGGCGGCAGCGGACTGGATCGGGTCGAGCTGGGCAATCTGAGCGGCGACGCTCTGGACAACTGCCTCGGCCTGCTGCTCGAACGCGCTGGTCAGCTCGTTGACCCGCGCGGCGGTCTCTTCGGCCGAGAGTCCGAGTTCCATCACCTCTTCGATCAACTCGTCGCGGAGGCCTCGCAGATCCGCGACCCTGCCGCCGGCAGTCTGCTCGCCGCCCGAAGCGTAGTCGGCGATGCGCGTGTCGAGGTCTTCCAGGATCCGCGCGCGTGCGGCAGCCTGGGCACCGGCGAGACGCTCCGCAGCGAGCGCATGCTCCTCGCCGCGCAGTCTGGCAAGGATCTCTCCTGCTCGCTCGGATTCCGCTGCCAGCCGCTCGAGGGCGGCAGCGGTCGGAGAGAGGTCACCCCGCTCCATGAGCGTCAGAATCTGGTCGAGTTCTTCGCGGGCCTCGGCGATGGGTTGCCGGTTCCCGCCGCGGCGGACGTCGCCGGGGTCGATTCGATCGGGCAGGGCATTGAGCTGCGCCAGGATCGCGTCGATCATCTGCTGGAGGTCTTCGGCGCGATTGGCCACGGCTCCACCCGCCTGACCAATGCTGCGCACCACCACGTCGATTGCGGCGGTGATCTCTCCGCCGAGTTCGGACGCTTCGTTGAACACCCGGTGCGACATACCGGAGATCTCGCCACCGGCGCCCATCAGTTGGTCCAGTAGGTGCAGGTAGCGGGCCAGCTCTTCGCGTAGCTCGGCCTCTCGGCGATCCCGCTCCTGATTGAAGGGGTCCACCATGTTGAGGCGCTGCTGGAACGGGTCGGGCTGGTTGCCGACGATGTGATCGCGCAGAGCCTGGAGACTGTCGCCCCACGCGGTGATCGCGCCGTTCAGATCGAGACCGAGCTCGCGGAAGCGGCGGACCTGGTCCTCGAAGATTCGATCCACCTCCCGCATGTCCTGGACGATCTGAGGCAGCCCGAGGTCTCGATGCTCGACGGCGGTCTGGATGTGCTCCAGGAGTCCTTCGATCGTGCTGTGCGCAGTGGACTGGAGAGCCGCCCGGACCGAGGGGCTGAAGTCTCCGCCGGCCTGGCGGAAGGCTTCGGCGACTGCCGCGTCGAGGGCCTCCTCGTAGGAGTGGAACGTGCCGACCAGCACGTTGCCCACCAGGGCCTTGAACTTCTTCCCGTTGTTCTTGGCTCGGATCGCGATGCGCGGCAGGCTGTCGACCGCTTCCCCCATCGCCGCTTCGATCTGGCGGATGGCGTCCCCGACCGCGTTGGCAGCGTCCTGGAGAGAGCCCGCGGCGTGGTCGACGTTGAGTTGCCCCCCTGTGACGGAGGCACCGACCGCGGTTCCGTAGCGCTGCGCGGTGTTGTTGGCGGAGTAGGCTTCGATCGCCAGATAGAAGGCACCGACCCACAGCGCCGCGGCAGCGCCGGCGCTCAGACCGGCGCCGGCACCGCTGGTGCCACCCCCCAGGCCGGCAACACTGGAACCGGCGCTGAGCAGGCCATCGACCCCGGACCCAGCACCGCCAGACGTCGCACTGATAGCCAGCCGCTGCAGCTCCATCGCCGACCACTCGGCCAGCATTTGCACGAGAAGCTGCTTGAACTGCGACAGGATGTCGCCAAAGATGTCGCTGAACGACTCATCGCTTGCGCCAGCGAGGGCGCCGAGCGTCCGTTCCCAGCCCTGAAGCATCAAGCCCTGCGCATCTTCCCAGCCCTGGACCAGGGGCGCGTACAGCTCCTTCTGACGCTCCTCGGCCAATCGGCGGCCGTCCTCGATTGCCTCCTGGCTCAGTACCTCCGCTTCGGTTTCAGCGTCGATCGCATCAGCGAGGCGCAGGCGCTCGGTCACCAGGTCCCGGATTTGCCGCAGGCGATCGGCATCGATCTCTCCGCCTTCGCGCGCGACCTGCGCGTGGATCGCCTCCTGGATGGTCAGTTCTCGCGTAGCGCTCGATGCGCGCCGCACAGCCTCGTAGACCTGCCTCATTCGCTCGACCTCGCGGTCCAGTTCGGCGGCACCTTCGCGCTGCTGGCGCTGTCGCTCGGCCTCGGCCCGCGCGGCGGCAACTCGCTCCTCGAGGACGGCCATCTCGAGCAGCTTGCCGGCGATTTGCGCCAGGGATGTCAGAGAGCCGGAAACGCCTTGCTTCTGAGCGATCGCAGCGGCGCGCGTGGCGAGCTTGTAGGCATCGACGGCATCGGCTCCCTGGTTCCAGGCAGCAGCGAGGCCTCGGAGGTCGCGTAACTCGCCTTCGAAGCTGGCGCGGGCCTCTCGGCGGGCCTGCGCTAGTCGCTCAGCCTTGCGCGCTCGCTCCTCTTCGGCGTCGGCTGCCTCACGAGCTGCTTCGGCTTCCTGTTGCGCCTGGAAGATCGCGCGGGCCCGCTCTCTGGCAGCCTTCTCTTGCTCCTCGCGCCGGCGCTCGACCTCCTCGGTGATCTCGGCTTCTTTCGCGTGAAGTCTGGAGATGACGAACTCAAGCTGTGCCACCTGATTCTTGTACCGATCCAGTTCCTGAGAGGCTGCATCGAGTCCCTGTCGCTGCTGATTGAACTCAGCAATATTCCGCGGCTTCGCGGCTTCCCTGGCAGCCTCTGCCAGTTGCAGCTTCGCTTGTGCTGCAAGCAGATCTGCCTCGCGCTCCTCGAGGAGTTGAGCCGTTCGCCGGCGGCTAGCTTCGGAGTACTCCTCAAGGCCCCAGTGCAGCCGCGAGAGGTGCGCTTCTGTTTCCGTCATCGCGGCGTTGTGATCCCGCATTGCCCGCTCGGCTTCCGACTCGCGAAGCGCGAAGAACGTGACGGCGGCAGCGGCAGCAGCGAGGCCGGCAGTCACCATGCCGAGTGGGGTAGCCAAGAATCCGGCGTTGAGAGCCGCCCAGCTGATGCTCGCTGCCCTGATCGCTGCCACCACTTGGCCGCCCAGAACGACGGCAAGAGCGCTCATGCCGGCGATAAGTACCGGCAACCACTTCGAGCTGAGATCCGACATCACGCTGACGCTGCGACCGAGCATCTCGGCGAGCGGCGCTCCCTGGCGCAACAAGGCCGTAACCGCCTCGGTCAGGTCCCGGACGCCTGGAGTGGCGTGCGCGCCGAAGGTGATGCCGAATGACTCGGCAGCCGAGATCATTGCCCGGAAGGAGCCTCCGAGATTGTCTTCCATGGTGGTGGCCATGTCCGCGGCTGCGCCGGACGTGGACTCCATCTCTTCGGTGAGCCGCTTCATGCCGTCCACCACGCCGCCCTGGGTCAGGAAGAGAGCGGCGGGGCCTGCGCGCTGCCCGAAAATCTGGAAGGCAGCACCGGCGTCAAGGCCCGCATCCGACAGTCGCTGCAGCACGGTCTCCAGGTCGACGAAAGCTGGGTTGACCTCCTCCCAGGTGAGACCGAGTCCCTCGAGTGCGTGCTGCGCCTGGCGTGACATGTTGGAGAGCTTCGCCAGGATGCCGCGCACCGCCGTACCAGCCATCTCGCCCTGGATGCCGGCGTTACCGAGCATTGAGATTGCCGAGATCACTTGTTCGAGATCCTGACCCAGGGCTGCCGACGTCGGAGCCGCGTAGGCCATCGCATCGCCGAGCTGCGTCACGTTGGTGTTCGCGCGAGCCGTGGCAAGAGCGAGATCATCCGCCACCACGCCGCTCTCGTGGGCACCCATCTGGAACGCCGAGAGCACATTGCTCAAGATGTCGGCCGAGCGACCCAGGTCCAGCGCGCCGGCGCTGGCCAGGTTCAGCGAATCCGAAAGGCTGGCCAGGATGCCGGCGGCGCTGAAGCCGGCCCGCGCGAGGAATTCCTCAGCTTCAGCGGCCTGCCGGGCGGTGAAGCGGGTCGAGGCTCCGAGTTCACGGGCTCGCTGGGACAGCTGCGCGAACTGGTCGTCCGTCGCGCCGGTGACCGCCTTGACGGTCGACATGGTGTCTGCGAAGCCAGCGGTGGCGTGCAGCGCCAGGCCCATCGCTAGAGCAAGGGCAGTAAGGCCTAGCTTCAACTGGCCGACGCGCTTCGAAAGGCCGTCGAAGTCACCTTGGGCCCGGATTGCTTGCTGAGCAGCCCCCTTGAGTGAGCCGGCAGTCTTTCGAGCCTGGCGACCGAGTTTCCGCAGTCCTTCGGCGGCCGCGCGCGCCCGACGGGCGGCACCGCTAAGAGTGTTGCTCAAGCCTCGCTTGGCGCGCTCCAGCATGCGGCTGCTGCGCGTCGACTGGTCCAGACTGCGCGAGGATCGGCGTACGGACCGCTCCATCTGCGACAGTCCGCGGTCGACGCGACGCGATGCCCGAACCAGGCCGGATACATCGCCGTCTACTCGGAGAGTGACCGTCTCACTCATCGCCGACCGGCTTTCTTCTTCGCGAGCTCGCGTTCGAAGTCCTCGCGATCAAGACGAGCTTGCAGGGCGCGCATGCGCCGCCACATCTTGATCGCCGCTTCGCGCTCATCCGGGTCCACAATGCCGAGGTCGTCGAGCACGTAGTGCATATCAGGCAGGCCGATCCGCTCCAGGCCCGCCAGCTCGAAGTACCCGCACCAGACGAATTCCCACTCAGGCGGGATTTCAGGTGGCAGGTCCGGGCCCTCCTCTTCCGGATCTGATGTCGTCGCGTGGCCGGACAGATCCAGGAAGTCAAGGTCCGGTGACTCCTCTTCTTCGTCGTCCTCTTCGTCGTCGAGAGCTTGGCGCTCTAGCTCGTCTCGGTGGTCGTGTGTCCACCGTAGGCGTCGCAGGACTTTTTTCCCGCCTCGCCGACCTCCTGCTCGCGGTACTGCTCCTCGTTCCAGGCTGCGCAGTACAGGTCGAACAAGACATCCTCGTCTTCGACGAGCTCCGCGATCAGCTGCTTGAACTGATCGTGGTCCAGGTTGTTCACTGGATCGCCGGGGCCGTCGTAGATCACGGTGGAATCCGTATCGGGCCAGCGAGCCGGCCAGCTGACACGCATGCGACAGTTCCAGTGCGGAATTGCCGACTCACCCTCGTCAGCCTCTTCGTTTCGGCGGGCGACTGGCCCGTCGAACCACATCTCAAAGATGGGGTCGACCTCATCCCAGAGCTCTTTCTCGGCGTCCCAAGTCTCCAGCAGGTAGACCCTCGGCGGGCAACCCTCAGGAGGTACGAAGGTGTCAGCCTGATCATTCTCGACCTCGAGCGACTGGAGCCAGTCATCGCCAAGGTCTACCTTGTCGGCGGTTGCCCGGATGGAGACGACCAGATGGTCAACGAAGCCCTGGCGCACGGCATCCTTGGAAGGGTCATCCATGCCGCGCAGCCCGTTGGGCGCCCACGGCAGTGAAAGGGTGGGACCAGAGTCCCCCTTTCGGCGACGCTGGCCCTTGCGCCGCTGCGCTATGCCAGCGAAGTGGCGCTGCATGTGCTTTTGAAAGCCCACTGTAGTGAGCGGCCGCAGGCCGACCATTGAGAGCCCATCATCCATGAAGGCAAGGAAGTATCGGAACGGCACCTTGCGCTTGACGCTCTTGGCGCCGCGAGCGATCGACGTCGCGAGACCTGATTTCTTCTTTCCCATGATCAGCTCACCGGGTTGAAGTGCTGAATGAGCAAGGACCGGCCGCCGGCAGCTTCGTCAGGCTCGGCCTGCGCCTGGCCCTGGAGAGTCATCGCCCGACTTGGCTCGCCTGCCTCACGGGAGGCCTGAGTAAAGACGCTGGCGCCGGCCCGGTAGCGGTAGACGTGATCGGTCGCCGTGCGCCCGACACCCCAAGACAGCTCGGTGGGCTCCCCGGCCTTGAACTTCTGGATCAGATCGTGCAGCTCGGCGACCGCGGCGACCGCGTCCATCACGGTCAGGTTGAGCCCCAAGTTGAAGCTGATATCGCCGAGCACCTTGGACGCGTCACCGAGGGTGCCGGCGTCCGGAATGCCCTGCACGTCGCGCTGAGCCTGGATCGACATCGTTCCGCTGGGGAGCGTCACGAGCCCCGATCCCCGACGAATAAGGGAGACGTGGCGGTGTGTCATGGCTCGGCCGTAGGCGGGCGTAGTCGGTAGGCCGACCAGTGAAGACGCGGTGTTGACGGCGCCCTGGTTCGGCAAGCCGGCCACGGACATCAGGCTGGCGTCGACGCTGAGCTGGCCCTTCTCGGAGCGGTTCCAGTTCCACGCGGTGGCGATGAGCCCGTACCAGAGCTGCCAGTCTCCGTTGGAGAACCGCTCCTCGAGAGTGGCCACCTGCGGCGTATTGCCGGGAGCGATCCACTCACCCATGACGACCTTGCCGCCGTCGGCCATCGCCTCGTCGGCGAGCACCAGCGAGTTCGGGTCGATGACCAGCTCGCCGCTGCTCTTGTCGATGACGTAACCCTGAGGGCGCGCGGCCGGTGCGCCGCCGGGAAGCGTTACGCCGGCCAGGCCCGTCAGATCGACGTAGGTGTACAGGTCGACCGGATCGAGCTTCGCGGCCGGGCCGACGATCTTGTTGGTAGCAGAGACCGTCGTGATGTCGCCGGCGGCGGCGGTGGTGGCGTGCTCCGGCGTCCACGGCGAGAGCATGAGCATCTGCTGCACTAGGTGCCAGCCCAGCGGCACATCTCCGCCACGGATCGAGTAGTTGGCCTCGTAGTCGGTCGGGATCACCGGGCCGGCCTGCATATCATCCCGCGCACGCGGATCGCGCTCCACGGATTGCGAGTCCGCCATGCCTCCACCGGTGCGGTAGAGGACTTGGTGATCGCCGCCGGCCAGGTTCATGGTTTCGAGGTCGCTTTGCAGCGCCAGGGTGGCGCGATAGCGAGAGGATGAAGCTCCGAATGGCATCAGGGACTCCTAGTTGAGCGGGGCCGTGACTTCGACCGTGATGCGGCAGCGCAGATCAACGCGCCAGTCGCCGCCCTCTGGGTGAGAAGTTGCGAGAATGGGTGATTCGAACTCCAGGCACAGTTGGCCAGCTTCGACGCGGGCGCCGCGCAGCTCGTCGCCGAGAGCGGTGTGCAGGTCGAGCAGCTCGCCTTCGGTGTCGGCGCCGTCTGGATTGGGATGAACCAGAATCAGCAGCAGGTCGAACTGGTGACCCTGCTGGATCTCGCCTCCAAGATCGCTACTCAGGTCGACGGGCTGAGCCGCCTCCGTCCAGTAGGCGTAGACCTCCGGCCCGCTCGCTGGCGGCCGCTCTGCAGGGAGCCCCCAGTAGACGACCGCGTCCGCCGCGGCGGCGATGACCTCGCCTTCGACCTTGACGCGCAGAGCGTCTCGAAACGCGCGGAGGTTCATAGCGGACCCCCGAGGATTGCCGCGACATTTGCGAGGGCCGGTCCGGTGATGCCGGCAGCGGCCGAGAGAGAGCCGATGGCCCGACCATTCCGGTCGAGACGCCGGCCGCCATTGACGTACGGCGCCCCGGGGTGGTTCGTCACCCAGGCCCAGGCAAGGCCGGCAGACTGCTGCAGCTGCCAGGAGTCCGGCAGGGTTTTACCTGGGCTGTTGCGCCGCAGCTCTTCACCGGTCAGATCCCGCGCTCGCGCGGAGAACCTCGCGGCTGCCGAATTGACGGCGGATACCGCGCGACCCCTTCCGAGGAGGCGGCGAGAGATCACGCGGCACCGCCAAGTTCGATGTAGTGACCGGAATCCATCACGCCTCCAGGAACAGCTCGATCAGGAGCTCGGTCTCGCCGCAGTCGCCGAGCACCTTGTAGTCCTCGATCGCGTGCAGCGCGCCAGCGAGCTGGACGCGGTAGCGGGTCCAGGCCACGGCGCCAGCCGGCTTGGGGATCCGCGCACGCAGCTTGTTGCGGGAACGCTTGAGCCGCGCCGTCTCTTCAGGAGAGAGAGTCGTCACCCGCCCCTTTCCACCCTCGGGCGCGTCCTGACCAGTGAAGGCGAAGTCCACCTCGCCCTCGACCTGCGCGGCGCGAAGCTCGGAAAGGCGCCGGGCGTGTGCTGCCTGTCTCATCCGCCGAGCCTCAGGAACTCGATGCAGCGCTGGACGACCGGGGGATCGTCCTTGCGCGGCTTGACTGATACGCCGTCGCTCGTGGTGATGTCGTCGGCGTTGGAGACCCACCATGTGGCAGCGAGAGACAAGACAGCCATCTTGACCAGGTCCGGAACCTCCTCGAGGCTCCAGCCGCTCTCGTACGAGATCTCGATGCTGGCGCCAGAGCTGGACCAGCTCGTCGCGGGACGGATCCTGTTCAACTCGCGCCCCCGTACCACCTCGACGGCGACTCCAGCGTCCGAAACCTGGAGAGTGCCCTCGTTCGGCACGTCCTGGAGGTACACCGGATTCGTCAAACAGGTCGGCGCCGTGGCGCGCTCAGTGCGAGTCGCTGCCGGGAAGATCTGGCGGCCACCTGAAGAGTCTCGCAGATACTCCAGGGCGGCGTAGTGCGCCATCTCCAGCTCCTCGTCCAAGGCATTGCCGTCGCTCACGCCCAGGACGCGGCGACGGAGTGCCTCGATCGAGAACAGGAGAGGGCGCGCCATGACTTACGCCTTCGCCTTCGCCTTAGGATCGGCCTTCGGCTCTGCCGCTTTCTTGACGATGCCGGACTTCTCCCAGGCCTCGAGCGGATAGTCGGGGTGGTCCTTGGAGTCCAGAACTTCGCCGACCTTCAAGGCCTTGACTGTCACCGGCACCATCACTGTGTACTTCACTGGCTTGCTCCCTTCTTCTCGGCCGCGCGCGCGGCCGCCTCGTCGGCCTTCTTGAGCTCAGCTTCGGAAAGAAGCTGGCCCTCCAGGAGGTCCGCCCATCCGAGATTCACCCACCGGGTGAGTACTCGCTCCGGGAACTCCTTGGAGCTGACCTCCACGCCGGGATTCAGCGGGAAGTCGCGATTGGTTGAAATGGCGCTCTTGATACGAACCTTCACAGCAGGACTCCTTACGCCGGGACGTTGAGAATGCGGTAGTGGTTGGGGTAGGCGATGCCGCCCCCGTACCGCGCGGTCAACATGTAGCCGTAGAGGCCCTGGGTGTAGAACTTCTCGTCGAACACCTTCACCCGAATCGAGTGGCGATCGATGATCTGGTAGGTGCGCCCCAGATTGCCGAAGCCGGCAACGTCGGCGGAGGTGCCGACCGACGGGACGGCGCTTGGACCGTCGATGTCGTGGACCGCCCAACCGGCGAGCATCTCCGGCGCCTCCAGCGTCACGCGGTGCTGGACCATGTAGTCGCCGTTGGAATTCTTCTCGAGCAGGAATTGCGTCAGCAGTTCGGGGCTGGTCAGGATCTGGCACTGCCCCTTCTTGCGCACCTTCTTGGGTAGTGCCCGAATCAGGCGGAGCATGTCGTCCAGGGTTACCGCGCCCGGGGAGAGCGTCGAGAACCGGGGAATCCACCAGTTCTCCAGTCCTGCGATCTGCTGAAATAGCCCCTCGGGTTCGAGCAGGCCGTCGCCGGCACAGAACTTGTTGTCTTCGATGTCGCCGATGCCATCGCGCGCGCCAGCGAGCAAGGCCTGTCGCAGCTGGACCGTATTGTCTTCGACCAGGTTGCGACCGATCAGGATCAGGACATTGAGTTCCTTGACATGGATCGAGCCGTACTTCGGGTCGGGGTTCTGAATGATGTCGGCCTCGACCTTCTCGCCCGTCTCGAGTGAGCCAAAAGTCGCGGTAGCGTTCGGGATCATTCCGCGCTTCGCACTATCGCCGGCGACCGGGATCGCGCGGCAGTGTCGGCGGAAGATGCGATCCTCCGGCAGGTCACGGCGAAGAGCTCGCAGATCCCGCTCCGGGATGATGGGCTTGTTCGAGGCATCCTCGACGAGGGATAGCCTCACGCCACCCTGAGCGCGTTGCGCCTGGAGCTGCGCGAGCTCCTTGACAGTGGTTTCGCCCTGGAGATGCTTGTAGAAGGCGTCCTGCTCTTCGTTGAGCTTGTAGCTCTTGTCGGTCGCTTCGTCGCGGTCCTGGCGGAGCATTTCGGCGGCGCGAAGTTCGGTCGCCAGCGTCCGCATCTCGTCGCGCATCTGCACGACATCTGCGCCGATTCGCTGGACCTTCTCTTCCACCTCGGAGGCTGGCCGTCCCGCTGCGCGCATCTGCGCAACCTCGGTTCGGAGCGTGTCCGTGGTCTCTCTGAAGCGCTCCACTTGGCCGCTCAGCCTCACGATGACATCGCTTGGTGACCGGCTCACGTCCTCCTCGGTCACGGTCACCGTGACGTCGGGTTTCGGGTCCTGGTTTTGTTCTGCTACTGGTTCGGGCATTAGGCGCGAAGACCTCCTTCCAGGTCGTCATTCAGAGCTGTCAGAGACTGAGTCAGGTCGATGTAGAGCTTGGGGTCGACGCCCAGCAAGGCACCGCCGGAGTTTTGCGCTTGATCACGCAGGCGAGTCGCCTGGTTCTCGATCTCGCCGGCGGACTGAACGTCTCCGCCGGCGAGCAAGCGCATGAGATGCTGCGCAGCCTCGCTGTAGACGGCGAACGTGCCACCCGGATCAGATAGGGACTGGACCGGCGTCAGTGGATCGTGGCCAAGCATGCAGACCGAGAGCTCCTTGAGGCGGAGCACCTCGTCATGCACAATGACCGGCGCCGTCTCGTCGCTCTCGCGAGATCCCAGCTCGACGAGGCGGACCTTGCCAGGATCAAATTGCGGTGACGCCTGCTTGGCGGCGCCTCCCTCGATCCATGCCCATCGTTGATCGTTGAGAGTTCCGCCAAGCACCCGAATGACGGCGCGGAGGCCGTCGCTCTCTTCGCTGAGTTCAACGATGGGGCCGAGCGGATCATCATGGTCCCAGGCGCCAACAACGAGATTCTGTTGCTCGTGGTGCTGGCGAATCGTCTTCTGCCAGGCCCCTGGCGGGAACACATGGAAGATCCGATAGCCCAGGGCATCGGACAGAGTCTGAGGGCTGTCCAGATTCCGAGTTCGGGCGAACAAGCCGCCAACGGTGCGGTCTTTTGCCTCTACGATCTCAAGCTCGCCGACAGTCCCGTCAAGCAGGCAGATCGTCGGAAGCTTTGGAGTGGTCGCGGCAGGCATGCCGCTAGCATAGAGCAGAATTATCCAAAAGTGAAGAAGATATCCACTGTGGCTAATCGGTGGGTGCGCGCTGCTCTTCCGAAGGCTTGGTAGGCGGCGGACCGGCGCCCTGCACCGGCAACTCTGCGTACCTCGCGGCCAGCTCCGGATCGTACCCGGCGGTGACCAGCGTCTGGTAGACCTTGGCGGGGGATTCCCTGTCCTTGCTCAGCTCGGAGATCTTGCCGAAGTTGAACATGATTCGCAGGACGCCGATGGTCGAGGGATCCGGGGCCCACAGGAGCTTCTTGGTGAGCGATCCGGCGGCCAGGCTGGCGGCCAGCTTGACGCCGATTCGCCAAAGTGCTTGCAGCGCCTGGCGCAGGTTCCCGTAGGACGCCGCGTCGCCGCTCATCATCGGGCCCAGGATGCCGAACACCATGCCGGCTGCGAGAGCGTAGAACTTGCGACCGTCCATGAATTCCAGTCCGCCGGTCGGACCGCCGAAGGACTCGTACTTAGCCTCGCCGCCAAAGAGCCATGGAGCGTAGAAGTTACCACTCGCCAGCTTGTCGTCGAGCTGCTCATTGATCCATTTGAGCTTTTCGTCCAACTGATCTTTTCTCTTGATCGTCGGATCGACAACCGCGCCACCCCGGCCACCCTGGCGAGCCGAGTTGAGCCACCACCAGCCCCAGCTTTGGTCGGCGCGGACTTCCGTCATGAGCGGTCGCAGTGGGGGATCACCGGTACCGGGTGTCAGGAGATCGGGCCAGTACGTGTGAATGACTTCCTCGCGCTTGAGGATGGTTCCCGATGGGCCGAACTTGTAGTGATCAACCGAAGCGGGGCCCATGACAGGGTTTACGTCATCAGGGATGAGCGGGTAGAGGTAGCGGGCCACCTGCCCGCCACCCGGCGCGTAGTGGAAGCTTTGGCCGCCGACCAGCAGGGTCGTCAGGTACTTGTACAGCCATGCCTCGTAGCACATATCTGGGTGCGGATCGATGCAGACCTTCGACAACGGGTGATCGTAAACGGGCTCCCACGAGTCTCCGTCCCAGCGCTCGACTCGAAGAGGCAGTTCGCCGGCAAGCTTGGCAATCAGCTGGACGCCGACAGCGACGGGCCAGCTCTTGTGGTACGCACCCCTGACGGCTTCCTCGAAGCCGAACTCGCCCTGAACCTCCTGGTCCTGAAACTGCGGCCCGAGTGGTGGACCGAAGTTTCCGGCGCGCGGACGAAAGAAGTTCGAAACGCTCAAGGCCTGGACCTGTTGAGCACCCAGTCGATGAACACTTGCGGAGCGCCCGGCGGAGGAACATCAGCTTCCTTGCCGCTCCACTTCCAGGGCTTCTCGCCAAGGAGTCCGAGGACCGCCAATCCTAGAGAATTCATCGCTCCGACATACCAGAGCAACTGGACTCCGGTGACCAAGAGCCAGGCCCCGAGGCCGAGGTACCAGCTGACGCCAAGGGCGATGCATTGAAGTCCGATCACGTGCAGCGCGAACAGCCGGGCTCCGGGTGAAATTCTCATTGAGTGAGAATCTAGCACAGATCAGCGCCGCGGTGACGCCCAGAGGTTCCCGCCGCGGCCGTCCGTCAGCACCCGCATGGCGCCCGCGATCGCGTCCGCCTCGTCGTCCACCTCGACGGGTCGCGTGCCAGTGAGCGCGTGGAGTCGCCGGACGAAATCATCCGTCCAGTCGGCCTCGACGACCGCCATGTTGCCGGCTTCCAGCTGAGTCAGAGAGGGAATCCAGTTGGTGTACTTGCGGCCCGTCGGCCTTCCCGACTCGACCGGATACCCGGCCAGCGCGTCGAGGGCCATCTGCTCGGCCACCTCCTCGCCGATCTTGCCGAGATCCTCCCAGAGCCAGATCGTGCAGTTGTGCCCGTCCGCCTCTGCCGCCTCGCGGTAGATCTTCCTGCGCTCAGCCCAGCCGACCTGGACGCGAATCACGTCTACGACGTAGTACGCGGGCTTTCCGGCCGCCTCGGCGGATTCGGAGTACCCCATCAGGACGCCGGCCGTCCAGTCGCCGTCACCAGGCGTGTAGGCCGCATCCCAGCTCCGGCAGTACACCAGGTCGTCAGGTAGCTGATCCCGTCGAACGCGCTGCCACCAGTCGCTGCACCAGACCTTTCCAGCCTCCTGGGTGATCTTCCAGTTGCCCTTCAGGAGCTGCTCGCGCAGCACGAGCGGGAGGCCGTTCAGCGCGGCCAGGTAGCGGCTGTTGCCCTCCAGGAGGATCTTGTTGTCGTAGACGGATGAGCGGATGAACGTAAAGCTGAGCGGCCTGTCCTCCGCCTCGGTGACCGAAATTCCTGGCTCGTTCTGAACGACCCAGGCGGACGCCTCGTCGCGGGATGCAAACCACTGCAGCTTGTTGGTTTTCTTGTTCCGCACGAACCAGCGGACGACGCCGTCGCGATCCTCGCGGGCGTACCCATCGTCGTCGAGGTACCAGTCGATGAACTGGTGAATCCACCCGCCCGGATCCTCTGGGGCTGCCGGGTTGACGGAGGCTCGAACCAGGAGCGGGTATCCCGCGTCGTTGCGACCTCTCGAGGTCAGCTCCCAGTAGTCCGCCTCCCGATGCTCCTCGAGCTGATCGAAGCAGATCAGGCCCACCTGGGCACCGCGAAAGTTCTTGGCAGTGCCCTCGTCCTTGAGATGGCCGAAGTGGACCTGGGCGCCGGTCGAGAAAAGGTGCCTCTTGGTGGGGTTCTGGCGCTCTCCTAGCCAGAACTTCTTGGATCTCCGACCCTCGTTGAGTCGCTCGTAGAACCGAATTGACTCATCCCAGAGCGCGCCTGGCTTGGTGAGTGAGCTTTCAAGTCGCCGAAGGAAGATCGCTCTGAATCCGGGGACATGGAGACCCCGCAGGGTCTCCATCAGCAGGGCGAAGGTCTTCCCTCCGGCTACTGATCCACCAAAAAAAACCACGTCTGCTGGGCTCGCCAAGAACCGCGTCTGTGGCCCCGGTTGAGGGCCCGCGAGCCTGACATGCGACGGCGCTGGCGGGAGCTCTACATGGGGAATCCGCTTGGCGATAGCTCGGCAGGTCCGACAGGGCTTGCTGGCGATGTCGCCGGCGGGACCCTTCAGCGAGGCCCCGCAGATCGCTTCCTCGTCGCTCCGGCCTGGAGCCAGGTGCCACGCACGCCCTCTCCGGCCGACCATTGGCCAGAACTTCTTGAAGGCATCGGCGAGGGAGGTCTCAACTGCCACGCGCGCGCGCTCCTAAGAGGTTACTAGTTAGATATCTATAGGATCCGGATCCGGATCCGGATCCGGACACTGTTAATAGGGTCGAGTCACTGTGACCCGACCTCAAAAGTGGACACCGTGAAAATCCACAGGTTTTCCACAGGAAAAATCCACAGGCAAGGAGTATGCCACCCTTGGTCTAAAAATCGGGGTAAGGGGGGTCACCTTGTGCGTGAGACGCCGCCGCGGCTGAGGGTGAGCGGCGCGCTCCGCTGCAGCTATCCTTTTCGCCGGGCCGACGTCGTGGCTGGCGCGTCCCTGGGTCGAGAAGTTGGTATGCACTCGGGTGGCCGGGCTGGCGATGGACGGCGATGAGGCCGGCGGCTTCGAGCGCCGGCAAGGCGCGGCGGATCGTCTCGACCGAGAGCCCGGTCAGCTCGGCAAGCTCCGCGCGCGGCAGCGGCTTGGTCCGCTGCTCGGCGCCGGCGGCAAAGAGGCACAGCGCCGTGTAGAGGTGGCCCGCCGATGGCGACACCGCCGAGGCATGGCGCAGCTCCGCCGCTCTGACTCTCGTGTGCCACTCGCCATCCATGGCGGAAGTTTTAGCCGCCGTGGATTAGTTTGTCAATTTTGGATAATTTCTGTATAGTCCTGCTCATCATGAGCCAGGAACACCGCATTCGCCACATCCGCAATCGCATTCTGGGCGATCTGCCGCCACTGCCGCCGCTGACGGTCAAGCAGTTGGCGCAGGTCGCTGGGGTGAGCGCGGACAACCTATACCACCAGCTCTCTGCCGGTGAGTGTCCGTTCAAGCCTAGGAGACTCAGCCGAAAGGGTGCCTACAGGTTCTCCGCGCTGAAGGTGGCGAAGACAATATGCGAGCTGGAGGGCGACACCTCCGACGAGGCGGTTGCCGACAGGTACGCTGAGATGGGGCACTTGCTGGGTTCTTGAGCGGTGAGCTCTGAAGCACGAGAACGATAGGACAGTCTTTCGAAGCTTGTTCATCCTCTTGCAAGAAGCTAGCCTGAAGAAGTTCGGGTTCAACTTCCTGAAGGAGTGCGCTCATGGCTGATGAAGAGCAGGTAGAGATATTGCTGCGCGGCGTGAAGGAGTGGAACGAGTGGCGTAGCAAGAGACCCGACTCGATCCCTGTCAGAGGGATTGACTTCCGAGAGGCGGGCCTTCACGGACCTGATCTCCGCGGGGTGAACCTCGAGTCGGCGGACCTTAGGGGGGTGAACCTTCGCAGCGCAAACCTCGCAGAGGCAAGCCTCGAAGGCGCGAAACTCGCTGCAGCAGACCTTTCCGATGCCGACCTCAGTGGAGCGAATCTCAGTTACGCTCAACTTGATGGAGCAAATCTGGACGAGGCAGTTCTCGCGTCGGCAAACCTTCGAAGCGCAAACCTCAGCGGTGCGACTCTCCGGGGAACGGATCTTAGAGAGGCGGATCTTGCCTTTGCGGATCTCAGCCAAGCTACAACCGGGGCGGCGGGGGCCCTGCGGATCCGCCGACTGTTCCGCGTGTCAAGGGTCGGGGTGCCTATTCCGACGAATCCGACCGGGTATTCCGACTGAATCCGATCTGGAGTCGG
>CBDUPA010000008.1:0-264415 GCA_965368975.1 uncultured bacterium
CTTCGCAGCCTCGGTGTCACCGACTTCGCGATGGAGTTTGACGAGACTCGCCAGCACTTCGCGGACCTGCCTGAGGTTCGAAGTCCGCCGAAGCCGGTAAATTCGCAGAGCCTCTTGCTGGTGGACGATGGCGTCCGTGGGACCACGGAGGATCAGGGCAGCGCGCGCGAGATTCGAGTATTCCGACGCCAAGGACGGATGATCCGGTCCCAGTGAGGAGCGCCGGATCGTTACGGCTCTGTGGAAGTGGGTCTCTGCCTCGGCGACGTAGCCCATCTCAGCCAAGAAGACACCGAGGCTGGTGTGCGAGCCGGCGAGGTCGGGATGGTCTTCGGGCAGCAGTGCTTGCTCGATCTCCAGGCTGTGTCTGGCGAGTCGCACTGCCTCTTCTGGTTCGCCTAGCGCGAAACGGGCTTCGGCTAGCATCTCCATGGGCAGTGCCAGGCTCAAGTGAGTCTGGCCCAGGGTCCCGATCATCCCCTGGAGCCCTTGGTGCAAAAGCTGGGCGCCCTCTCTTATCTGACCGAGTCGAACGAGTGCAGTACCCAGGCCAGTCTGGGCCTTGGCTCGCAGTACCGCACTGTTCCCCGAGGAGGTTTCGGGAATGAGCTCAAGGAGTTCCTCGTAGCCTGCCGCGGCTTCTTCGAGTCTGTGGACAAGCAGGAAGAACTCCGCCAGCTCAAAGAGACTCTCGGAGACGCGGGGGTGGTCCGCTGGCAGGTGCTTGCGGTAGAGTCCTACAGCCTGCTGCAGGGATGTCTCGGCGTCTTCGAGGCGCCGTTCTGCGCTCTGTGCCTTGCCGAGCCACAGTAGACTGTTGGCATGATCGATAGCGGCTTCCGGGCCGAGGTCCCGGTGCAGTCCCTCGGCCTCGAGCAGTAGATCCAGAGCTAGATCATAGGAGCCCAGCGCGACATGAACCCGGCCCATGGTTGCCAGCAGGCGTGCTCGCAGCTCCGGCTCCTCCGTGAAGCTCCCCTCGAGACGCTCTGTGCCACGATCGAGCACCTGACGTAAGGTCACTTCCTCCTCCGCTGACCCGGCTGGCTTGGCGTCGGCGAACAGGCCCAACAAGAAGTCGGTCACGGCCTGGGCTTCCAGCTGTGCTCGACGTGCCTTGCGGGCTTCGTGATCGCGCGCGATCAAGCCTCCTACCAAGATCAGCAGAAGCAACGCGGCCACTGTGGCGGTGGTTCGATGCCGGCGCACGAACTTGCGCACTCGATAGAGCCTACCGGCGGCAGCCGCCTGGATCGGCTCGAAAGCCAGGTGGCGACGGATATCGTCGTCCAAGGCTGCCGCCGAGCTGTAGCGCTCATCTCGCTGGCGCGCCAGGGCTGTGGCCAGGATACTGTCGAGATCGCCCCGCAGCCGGTCTCGCAGGTGAGCGGGGGAGGTGGACCGTAGCTGTGCCACTTCAAGGCGTTGTGGCTCGGGTAGCTGCCGGAACCGATGGCTCGCTGGTTCAGCATCCTGCTGCGCAACGCGGTCGACGTACTGCAACAGACCGACCTCGCTGTCTCCGTGTGGCAGCTCACCGACCAGAAGTAGATGCAGCAGCACGCCCAACGCATACACGTCGGATCGGATATCGATGCTGTCGTCGTCGCTGTTGGGTGTGCGCGCGGCAGCCTCGGGGCTGACGAAGGCGGGGGTGCCGAGCACCTTACCGACGGTGAGCTGCTCGGTGGCGGGTGCGTCGAGCGCCTTGGCGATGCCAAAGTCGAGAATCTTGACGACGGGACCATCATCCTGTTCCTCGACCAGCAAGTTTGCCGGCTTGATGTCGCGATGGACGACACCTCCCTGATGCGCGTGGTGGATCCCCGCGCAGACCTGGAGAAAGAGAGCCAGCCGGTCATCGAGGTCGAGCTGGAGCTGATCGCAGTATTGATCGAGCGGCACCCCTTGGACGTACTCCATGACCAGGTATGGGCTTCCGTCGTCCAGATCGCCGGCCTCGTAGATGCGCGCGATGTTGGGATGCGCCATGCGTGCCAAGATGCGTCGCTCCAACTCGAAGCGCATGTGTACTTGCTGCGACTGTTGATGCCGTCGCGTGACCTTGATCGCAACCTGGCGCTGGATCGGCTCGGTCTGCTCGGCCAGGTAAACGATACCCATGCCACCTTCACCCAGGGTGTCGAGCAGGCGGTAGGGGCCGATACTCTCGGGCATCTGCGGGCTGCGAGCCGAAGGAGAGCAGGTGTTCTCCACGACGTGAGGCTGAGAGATGGCCACATGCAGCATCGGCGGCTGCTCTGGCTCTTGGTACTCAGTCATCCCGAACTCTACGATAGTCTGCTTGCGCGGCTTTGGTCGAGCGAAATCTCGCCGCGGGGGGGCTTGGGCCTGCCGCTGGAAGCCTACTTGGAGTCAAGAGGTCGGGTGATTTTCTTCGAGGACTCCCAGATCGCTGCTATCGCCAAAGCGAGCGGATTCCCGCCCAAACATGATCCGATGCCCATCCCCCGTTCGGATCGCGAACTCCCGCATGCCCCAAGGTTCGTTCCGCAGTTCCTTCAGAATCTTCGCTCCCTTCCCCTTCACCTCTTCGAAGTACGCGTTGATCTCCTCGACCTCGATGTAGGCAAAGTAGGAATGATCCCCGAGATTCTGTGGTGGCAGCGCATCCGGGCATTCTCCCGCCATGATGCAGATGCCGTCCTTGACGAAGAAGCGCCAGCCGGGATCACCGATTTCTCGGACTTCGAAGCCGAGAACGTCGCGGTAGAAGGCTGCCGAGGCTTGTAGGTCAGGGACGGCGAGGACGTAGCGATGGTTCGTGAACATCAGGCCGCTCGCTGATCAGTCTCCCCGGCTGCCGCCTCTGCTCCTGGTGTCTCGGCTTCCTCCAGATTTCCCAGATATTGCTCTGCATCGAGCGCCGCCGCAGCTCCACTCCCGGCTGCGGTCACAGCTTGACGGTACACGGGATCCTGGACGTCGCCGCAGGCAAAGACGCCCGGCAACGACGTGCGCGTCGACTTGCCCTCGGTGAGCACATAGCCGGCGGAGTCCGTCTCCAGGGCATCTCGCACCAGGTCGGTATTCGGCGTGTGGCCGATGGCGACGAACAGGCCACCGACTTCGAAGCTCGACGTCTCGCCGCTGCGCGTGTCTTCGAGCTGCAGGCTGCTGATCCGCTCGTCGCCGAGCACGTCACGCACCTCATGGTGCCACAGGAATTCGATCTTCGGGTTGGCGAAGGCGCGACGCTGGAGCACTTTCGACGCTCGCAGCTCGCCACGGCGGTGGATGACGGTGACCTTGGTGGCGAAGCGAGTCAGGAACAGCGCTTCTTCGACCGCCGTGTCGCCGCCACCGACGACCGCGACTTCCTGGTCGCGGAAGAAGGCGCCGTCGCAGGTGGCGCAGTAGGAGACGCCGTAGCCGCGCAGGCGGTGCTCGTTGGTGAGGCCCAGCGTCTTGGCTGAGGCGCCGGTCGAGAGAATGACGACATCGGCGGTGATCTGCTGCTTGTCGTCGACGGTGAGGCGGTACGGGCGTTCGCTGAGGTCCAGCCCGGTGACGTGACCGTAGCGCAGTTCGGCACCGAAGCGGCTGGCCTGAGCTTCGAAGAGGGCCATGAGGTCGGTGCCGCTGAGGGCTTCGGGGAAGCCGGGGTAGTTCTCGATCTCGGGTGTGCCGCTGAGCTGCCCGCCCGGCTCTGCACCGCGCAGCACCAGAACGTCGAGGTCGGCGCGGGCGGCGTAGAGGGCGGCGGTGAAGCCGGCGGGGCCGCTGCCGAGGATCACGACTTGACGCTGCTCGGTCTCCTTGCGTGCGGTGCCGAGGAGTTCTTCGAGTTCGGACAGCGGCGGGTTGCCGTAGAACTGGCCGTCAATGTCGAAGGTCGGCACCCGGTGCTTGCCGTCGTTGTGAGCGGCGACGATGTCCTTGGCACCGGGAGTCTCGTCGATGTCGATCTCCTGGTAGGCGATGCCGCGCGCGTCGAGGAAGGCCTTGGCGCGGTGACAATCGGGGCACCAGCTGGTGGAGTAGACGGTCACCGTGGGCTGGGTCGGAGCGGTATTCGGGTTCGCGGTATCTTGGTTTTCTTGGTTCATTGTGGATTTCCTCGTCGGAACCGGGTTCGAGTTGGAGAGAGGTGGTTGGTTCCGGTGTCGCCTTGGCTCAGACATGTCCGGCTTGTGGCCTGGAGCATCGGCCTAGGCTCCGATCCAAGTATACGAGTTGACGAGGTGCAGAGGATTGCCGCGGTGGTTTCGAGCTGCGATGGATCGCCGAGCCGCGTTCAGTCGAGCCGTTCTGCCCAGGTCTCGTCCGGCGCCGCGGGATCGGCCTGATCCGGTCCCAGGTTGGCGGGGTCGACCTGGGCAAAGATGAAGTTCTCCGGTGGCACCGGTGAGCCGAAGAGGCGCCGCAGCATGGCCAGTTGGCCGGCGTGCGTCATGACATCGGAGAAGGGGCCTTGCAGAACCTGTTCTTCGGTGATGTCGTGCAGTGGTGTACCTGCTTCCAGCTCTCTGGCCAGGGCTTCGAGTTTCTGGTGGAACTGGCGCACCTGCTCGTCGTAGGGCAGGCGGGGCGGACGGTAGCTGCCGCCATGGAAGAAGGTCAGCAGGTAGCCGAGGACGCTGTCCATGTGCTCGACGAGTTCGTGCGGCGTGCGTGTCTGGTTGCCGGCAGCAAAGTCGGCGAACTCGGGCGGAGCGCCGCGCAGCGCTTTCTGCGTGCGGTAGGCGATGGCGGCGAGGAAGTGGCGGAGCATGTAACGCTTGGTGTCCATGGTGTCGATTCTAGCCGCTGCGTGGCTGTCTGCGTTGCCCCCTTTGTTGGGGGCCAGACCTGGACGCGGACATGTAGGCTGCCAATCCGTTCCCTCCGAACCTCGTCGAGACTGCCGTCTACGCGTTGCCTCTGCGTCGAGGGTGCCGATCCTCTGCGCGGCTCTGTCGCGACTGACGAGACTGCCAACGTCTTGTACACTTCGGTCATGAAGTCAACCAAGATGCTGTTGCTCGGTTTCTTGACCCTGGTCGCCCAGGTGGCCAGCGTCGGCGAGGTTTCCGCTCAGGCTTCCACGGACGGCACCCTGTACATCGACCTCTACGGCAGTGACCAGATCACGCTGGAGCAGGTCGAGGCCAACGTCGGTTCACGCTTGCAGGCCTACCTGGATGCGATCGCGACGGGCGACCGGGAGACGGCGCGGCGCTTGCAGACCGAGATCCTCGAGTCGATCCAGGCCATGGGCGACTTCGCGCTGGTCGAACTGTCGCGCATCCAGTACTTCACCGAAGGCAACCCGACCTACCTGACGATTGACCTGGTGGATGCCGACGACCGCGACGCGCGCATGGGCTTCGCATCGGCACCGACGGGACAGGTGGCAGGCGTCGAGGATCTGTTGGCGGCCTGGGGAGAGTACCAGGAAGCTGGCTTCGCGCTGCTGCGTGCCGGCACCATGCCGCAGGGCAAGCCCGAGTGTTCGGCCTACCACTGCGTTTTCGGCTTTCCTGGGGATCTGGCCCCGTTCGGTCGGCGCTTCGAGGTGGAAGTGCCGCGGCATCGGGCGGTGCTCGAGCGGGTGCTGCGGGAAGATGCCGATTTTGAGGACCGGGCCCACGCAGCTTTCTTGTTGGCTCACATCGACGATGGTGCCGCGTTGGTCCAGCTGATGCTCGAAGCGATCGACGACCCCTCCTCGACCGTGCGTAACAATGCGCTGCGTGTGCTCGGAGCCGTTGCCACGGATCACCCGGAGGTCGACATCCCGCTCGATCCGATTCTGCGCGCGCTCGACTACCCGCTGACCACGGACCGCAACAAGGTGTTGTACGTGCTCTCCGGTCTCGCCCAGCGTCCCGGTCTGCAAGCGGAGATTGCCGAGCGAGCCGGTGACATCCTGCTCGATATTCTGCGTCTGCGCCAGCCCAACAATCACGACTTCGCCTACCAGATCTTGCAGTCGATCAGTGGCGAGGACTTCGGGGCTCGGAATTACGCTGCCTGGCGGAACTGGCTCGACCAGAAGAGCTGGATCGACGAAGCTGGCCCGGAACTTCCAGACGGAGGCACCTGATGCAGGTCGTTTCCAAGCCGGCCGCTCGTACTCTGGATCTGGTGTGCGACGGTCTCGCGGAGGTTGAAGTGTTTCTGCGCGATGCTCGCGAGCAAGGCGTCTTCATGGTCGACGTCATCACGCCGCCCAAGCCGCTGGATGCCTACGCGGCGATGGTCAAGGCCGAGCCCGGCTTCGACTTCCAGTTCGACGTTACTGCGGTGCAGGTGTTTCCCAAGGGCAGCGGTGCTGGCGTGGTGTTTCAACTCGCCGAGTGGCCGAAGTCGAAGGAGCTGGAACTGGAGCGCAAGCTGCGACCGGACCCACAGGCGCCAGCCGGCGACGAGAGCGAAACGATGGGCGCGTCACCGGCCTTTCGTTTGCAGCAGCTGGACGTGACGCAGCGAGCCCTGCTGGCCATGCGCGCCGACCGTAACGAGCGCCGGTTGCTGGTGCGCGACAACTCGGCACAGGTGCTGCTCAGCCTGCTGAGCAACCCCCGTATCGAGGCCGACGATGTCATCCAGGTGGTCAAGTCGACGCACGCGACCTCCGGAATCCTCAAGCGCGTAGCGGAGGATCGGCGCTGGGGCAGCAACCTCGAGGTCAAGACGGCCATCGTGCGCAATCCCAAGACCCCGACGCCGATCTCTGCCCGCTTGATGGATACCTTGCGCACCGAGGATCTGCGCCAGCTGTCGAAGATGGGGGCCGTGCGCGAAGACGTTCGACGCGCGGCACTGGCCGCCTATCTGAAGCGGACCGGGCAGCGCCGGTAGTCGGAGTGAGGTCTCGGGGCAGCTGCTGTAGCTAACTCTCGAGGGCGTGGCCGATCTCGGCGTCTTCTCGATCCTCGGAGAGTTCGGTGAACAGATCCAGGATGGTATCCGGGATCGTTCGGGGCCGGCCGGAGGCGACATCGACCAGGATCCACTCGGTCTGCCCCTGGACCAGCGTCGCGCCGTCCGCCGCGCGCACGAAGCGGTACTTGCGCAGCGAGCGCACCTTGCGCCGCGCCGAGACCCAGGTCAACACCTCGACGTCCTCGCCGGCGAAGGCCGGCCGCAAGTACTCGACGTGGTGATGGCGCACCACCCAGGTGGCGCCGAGGGTCTGCGATGCGGCGGTACAGCCGGCATCGGCCGAATGACGGGCGGCAGCGTCCTGCATCCACTGGACGTATTGCACGTTGTTGACGTGCTGGTTCTCGTCGATGGCACTGGCCGGGACGGTGAGGCGGTAGCGGTGGATGGCGCTCATGGTGAGCGCGAGTTTGGCGCGAAAGAAGCGCGGGTGCAAGGCATGCCGATGGTCTGGGTTGGAGGTCAGAGCCGCCGCAGCAAGTGCAGGTAGAAGCGCACCATGTTGCTGTAGTCCTCGACGCTGATGCGCTCGTCGTGTCCGTGCACGCGCGCCAGGTCGCCGTCGCCCAGGCGCATGGGGGAGAAGCGGTAGACGTCTTCAGAGACTCCGATCAGGTGCCGGCTGTCGGTAGCCGCCAGGACCAGCCCGGGTGCGAAGGCGGCGCTGGGGAAGACGTCGGCGACGCTGGCGCGCAGGAGGCGAAACCCTTCCGAGTCCGTGCTCGACACCGGCGACGGCGCAGAGCCGTAGTCGACACGGCGCACCTCGACGTCTGGGTCGTCGACCACTTCACGCACGAAGGTCTCGATGCCGTCGAGGGTGTCGCGTGGGTGGACGCGGAAATTGACCTGCGCTGTCGCGACGCTGGGCAGCAAGTTGGCGCGATCGCCGGCACGCAGGACGGTTAGTGCGGTGGTGGTGCGCAGGAGTGCATTGGTCTGTGGTCTCGCCGCCAGTTGACCTTCGATCAGGTCGCTGAAGAGCCAGCGGTTGACCATCAGTGTCTTGAGGCCGAAGGACATCGACGGCGCCAGGTGGTCGAACATCGCACCGCTGGGACCGTCGAGGCCACCCGGTACCGGGCTGTCTTCTAGCCTCGTCAGGGCCCGGCTCAGCCGGCCAACCGCGGACGTACGCGGTGGCATCGACGAGTGTCCAGCCTCGGCGCTGGCGACCAGCTCCAGGGTCAAGAAGCCTTTCTCCGCGATACCCACCAGCGCTGCCTGGCCATCGATGCCGGGCACCAACCCCTCGACCACCGCCAGTCCTTCGTCCAGCGTCCAAGCGGGCCGCAACCCGCGTTCCTCGAGCAGCGCCGCGATCGCCTGCGCGCCGCGGCCACCGGTTTCTTCGTCGTGTCCGAAGCCGAGCAAGATCGTCCGCTGCGGCCGCACACCCGCTGCCGTCAGGACTTCGACGGCCTCCAGGATCGCGAGCATGCTGCCCTTGTCATCGAGCGTGCCTCGACCCCAGACGATGCCGTTGTCGATCACTCCCGCGAAGGGTGGCTGCGTCCAGCTTTCCGGATTGGGCGCCGGGACGACGTCTTGGTGTGCCAGGAGCAAGACAGGGGCCAGGGATGGAGCCAAGCCGCGCCACGTGAAGAGCAGGGTGGCCTCGGAGACGATTTCGCGTTCGAGCGTCGCGTGGACGCCAGGGTAACTGGCTTCGAGGAAGGCGTGAAGGGCGAGAAAGGGTTGGATGTCGAGTTGCCGCGGATCAGAGTGGCCCACGGTGACGAAGCGGACGGTCTGGGCCAGGCGCTGCGCGAGCGTGGTGGTGTCGGGAATCTCTGCGCCGGTGGGTAGTGGTGGCGCTGGAGGGGCGTCGAGACCGGGTGGGGTGGTCGTCAGGGTGCGTGTCAGGACGACGGCGGCCAGCACTACGAGAAGGCCGAGGAGGCTGAGTAAGGTTCGTTTCATCAGGAGAGGGTCCGTTGGCGGTCCATCGAGAAGGGTAGGTAGGAGCGGCGGAGCATGGCCGGAGTCTACCCCGGTTCCGCTACAATCCCGGCTCGTGGACATCCTGCAAGCGTCAAGGCCTCGGAACGCGCGGCGGTCGAGCCGTTGGGTGATCGATCATCCGAAGGACGGAGACGGATGAGCGGCATCTGCGGTTATGCTGGGGCGCCACCGGACGAGGGGCTGCTGCGACGCATGGCCGCGCGCTTGGTGCACCGAGGCCCGGACGACGAGGGTTTCTTGCTGACGCCGAAGATCGGTCTGGGCATGCGACGGCTGAGCCTGGTCGACGGCGAGTGCGGCCGCCAGCCGCAGCTCAGTGAGGATCGGCGCGTCGCCCTGGTGTTCGATGGTGAGATCTATAACCACGCTCAGCTACGCGAGCAGTTACAGACGCGCGGCCATCGCTTCACCACGCGCTCAGATGCCGAGGTCCTCGTGCAGTTGTACGAGGAGCGGGGGCGCGACGCCTTGCTCGAGTTACGCGGTAACTTTGCGCTGGCACTCTACGACGGTCGCCGTCGTAGCCTGCTGCTGGCTCGCGATCGTCTTGGCGTCAAGCCACTGTATTGCACGCTGTGCGGCGGACGTCTGCTCTTCGCGTCGGAGTTGAAGGCACTGCTCGCCGACCCGGCTGTGTCCGTGACACCGCATTTGCCGTCGATCGACGCCTATCTGAAGCTGCGCTACGTGCCGGGCTCGGATACGCTGATCAAGGGTGTCTGGCGCCTGCCGCCCGGCTGCTGGCTGGAGTGGCGAGACGGCCGTGTGCAGTCGGACCACTATTGGGTTCTGCCGCCCCGTCCTCGCGACGTCGCGGCGGCCGCGGACTCGGAGCAAGGAGAGGAGGACGAACGGCGCTTCGAAGCGCTTCTGCGGGAAGGATTGGAGCTGCACCGGATGGGCGATGTGTCTCAGGACACCTACCTGCGGAGAGACCTGGCCAGGCAGCCGGTGGTCGCTGAGGACTTACAGTACCTGCCCGAGATCCTCTACGCCCTCGAGGAGCCGCAGGTGGACGCGGACATTCTGCCAACGTTCCTACGGGCGCGCGACGTGGCGCAGCGTCGCAAAGTGGTTCTCACGGACGCCGGTGCCGGAGAGATTCTCGGTAGCTCGGCCGTGCACCAGCTGCTCGATAGGATGCGGCGGTATCGCGGTGCGGTGCCTGGTTGGTTGCACCGTCGGGGACTGGCTCCGGCTGCCGGAGTGCTGCCGGAGCGCTGGCTCAACTCGCTGTTCGCCTGGCTGTGCGGCGGCTCTTCCGAGCTACCGGGATTGCTGCAAACCGCTGGCAAGCAGAAGCTTCTGCGCCTCGTGCGGCTTGCGGGGGCGGATGTCCTGGAGGTCGAGGCGGCCTACCGCCTGCTCGTCACCTTGTTCGACGACTCCGACCGCAGCGCTCTCTACGCTCCCGACACCGCAGCCGCGCTGGTCGCGGCGCGCGTAGGTGAGCTGCAAGAGGGCTGGAGTGACGAGTTCGGTGCCGCGGCCGGCGACCTGCGCGAAGCCGAGGTCTTTCTCGATCACCTCCTGCGTCTGCAACTGCGCGACGAGTTGCCGGACAACCTCCTGCACCGGCAGGGGAAGCTGGCGATGGCACACGGGCTGGAACTGCGCACGCCGTTCCTCGATCATGAGCTTGTCGAGTTTCTGACCACCGTGCCAGCGTCTCTCAAGTTACCGGGGGCGGCGGGGAAGAGCCCACTGCAGCAGAGTGCGGAGCGGACGCTCGGCCAGGTGGAGTCGTGGCCGTCGAGGCGATGGGGTCACCTCGTGGGCCAACGATCCGTGCCGGAGCCCGCTTTCCGCGAGTTGCTGGACCAGACGCTGAGGCCTGAGCGTGTGGCCCGTCGAGGGCTGTTCCGTCCGGAGCTGGTGGCGGCTCTGGTCGAGAGTCTCGATGGGCGGCTTGACAGGCATCTCCGGGGGCACGACCTCTCGACTCTCGAGCGCGTGATGTCGCTGAGTCTCCTGGAACTCTGGTACCAAGTCTTCGTCGACGCGGGGCAGCAGCCGTCATCGTCGATCGTGGATCGGGCCGTGCCACGGCCGGCAGTGGTGTTGGAGGACGGGAGGTAGGCCGGTAGCCACGAATCCCTCCTGAGGCGGGCCATGATATCCTCCGCGAGTTCTGTTCATTACGGGAGGAGGGAGCTGTGGCTGGTTGGCTCGACGACCTGCGTTCAGGCTTGCGTGCTCTGGGCCGGCGCCGTCTGTTGGCGTCGACGGTCATCGTGTCGCTCGGTCTGGCGTTGGCGGGCAATGCAACCGTCTTCAGCCTGACCAGCGCGCTGTTGTTACGGCCCTTCTCCTACGACACCGACGGTCTGGTCTTTCTGTGGCAGGTACGGTCGAACGATGGCAACCAGCTGGGGCTGGTGTCACCCGCCAACTTCGAAGATTGGCGAACGCGTGCACGGGTCTTCGACCAGCTGAGTGCCTTTCGCTCCGAAGTGCTCAGCCTGAGCGAGGGGGACGAGCCTGAACCGCTGGTAGCGGCGTCGATCTCGGTACCTCTGTTCGACATGCTGGGCGTCGAGCCAGCGCTGGGCCGCTTGTTCCTGCCCGAAGATGGACGGCCTGGAGCCGAGCCCGTGATTGTCCTCAGCCACGAGCTGTGGCGTGATCGCTACGCCGCCTCGCCGGACGTCCTGGGCCGCGTGCTGGAGATCAATGGCGGAGCGCGCACGGTCATCGGTGTGCTGCCGGGTGATTTCTGGTTTCTCAATCCGCAGGTACGCGCCTGGTTGCCTCTGGTATTGCAGGCTTCCGACTACGGCGGCGGTCGGCTGCCACGCCAGCCAGGCCAGTTGATGGTGGCCGGCCGGCTGCGCGAGGACGTGTCGCGCGAGCTGGCGCTGCAAGAGATGATGCGGCTGAGCGAGGAGTTGGAGTCCGAGTTCCCGCAGGCCAACCGCGGTGTGCGAGTACGACTACTGAGCCCGCGCGACCAGTTCCCGGGGCGCGACAACATGATCCTACTGCTGATCATCCAGGGAGCGCTCGGCTTCGTTTTGTTGATCGCCTGTGGCAACGTGGCCAACCTGCTGCTAGCCCAAGGGCAGGCGCGGAGTCGAGAGCTGGCCGTCCGCGCTGCGGTTGGAGCCAGTCCAGGGCGTCTGCTGCGCCAGTTGTTGAGCGAGAGTCTGTGGTTGTCGGTCGGTGGCGCCATCCTCGGGCTGTTGCTCGGCGTCGTCGGCGTGCGCCTGCTGGCTGCCGCTTTCGGACCCGTGCTCCCGCCGCACATCGAGCCTCGGGTCGATGGAGGCGTGGTGCTCTTCGGGGCGATCCTCGGTCTGTTGTCGGTCTTGGTGTTTGGCGCTGTGCCGGCCTGGCGCGGTCGTCGGCCCGACCTAGTCGCCGGTCTGCGGGAGCACGCCGGCACCGCCGGTCCCGGTCCGCGCATGTTCAGCCGTGGCCTGGTGGTGGTGGAGGTGGCGCTGGCGTTGGCCCTGTTGACCTGTGCGGTTCTGCTGGTTGATAGCTTCGTTCGCCTGGCGACAGTGGACGAGGGTTTCGAGACTGAGGGCCTGCTGGCCGGCTTCGTCAGCTTGCCCGAGGACCGCTACCCGGACGCGACCCGCCAGCTCGCTTTCTACGACCGCTTGCGCCCACGTCTGGCGGTGATTCCTGGCGTCGAGAACGTGACGCTGACCAATCTGATGCCGCGCAGCCTGGTGTCACCGCTGACAGCGCTCCAGATCGACGGCCGGCCGCCACTGGATGATAGCGCTCTGCCGTCGGCGATCGTCGTGGATGTCGACCAGGCTTATCTCGAGACGCTGGGTGCACGCCTGTCCCAGGGCCGTTTTCTCCGTGCGGCCGACCGCGCCCCGGCAGCACCGGTGGTGGTGATCAACCGCACGCTGGCTCGGCGCCTCTTCGGTGCCGAGATGGAGACCGACACGCCCGTGGGTCGCCGACTCGGTTTCGAGGACCGCGTCTGGACCATCGTTGGTGTGGTCGACGACATCCAACAGGCGTATGCACTCGATCCCGCGTCGCCGCAGCAGAGCGTGCTCTACCGTCACTTCAGCCTGCGGCCGCAGGCGGCGATGTCTCTCTTGTTGCGCACCAACGGGGCGCCGGAGTCCATGGCGGAGGAGGTGCGCGCGGTGCTGCAGCACCTGGACCGCGACCTGGTCTCGACGCAATTGGTGACTTTCGAGTCGATCCTCGAGCAGCTCAACGTGGCGCCGCGAGTGCTCGGCGCTCTGACCTCCATCTTTGCGCTGCTGGCCGTCGTCCTCGCCACCATCGGTCTCTACGGAGTGCTGGCGCGCTCAGTGGCGCGGCACCGGCGTGAGATTGGCGTGCGTATGGCCCTCGGTGCCAGCCGCCGGGGTGTGGTCCTGGCGGTGGTCAACCAGGCCCTGGTTCTGACGCTGGCCGGCGTGGTCCTGGCTCTGCCCTTGGTGTGGTGGATCACCGGCGTCCTGGATAGCATTCTGGCCGAGATCGGAGGCGTCCGCCCGCTGATGGCGCTGGCCGCCTGTGCCTTGGTCTTGATCATCGCCGCCATCGCCGGTTACCTGCCGGCGCGCCATGCCGCGAAGGTCGACCCGGCGGTGGTGCTGAAAGGGGAGTAGCGCCGGTGTCCGTCAGACTAGTTCTGCGATGTACTTCTCGCGCGCCAGGCGCCAGAAGACGACGAAGAAGGCCGTCAGAGGGATCGCCAGGATCATGCCGGTGAGACCGTTGAGGGCCGAGCCCCAGAAGAAGATGGCGACGATGATCGCCATCGGGTGCAGGCCGGTGCGGTCGCCCATGATTTTGGGCGTCAGGAAGTAGGCTTCGATGTTCTGTACCACGATGAACACCACGATCACCCACAGCAACGTGCCGCCGCCACCGTCGGGTTGGAAGTAGGCCAGAGGCAGCGCGATACCAAGACCGATCAGGTTGCCCAGGTAGGGCACGATATTGAGGAAGCCGAGTGACAAACCGATCACGAGGCCATACTTGAGCCCGGCGAGAGTGAAGCCGATGGCGAACAGCAGACCCTGCAGCAGCGCGATGATCAGCTGGCCGCGGAAGAAGGCGACCAAGATGTTGACGAACTCGCGCACCAGGTACACCACGTCGTCGCGTGTTTCGGTCTTGAGGAAGGGCAGCAGGTTCTCAGGGTGTCGCCGGCCCTCGCCCGGATCGAGGACCAGGAAGAAGCCGATGTAGACCGGCATGACGACCCAGCTGAGAAGTTTGCCGACCACGCCGAGCGCACCGGCACCCGCCGACCAGGCCTGGGTGCCGAGATACTGGAGCGCCGACCACATGGCTGCTTCCTTGCCCTCGACCAGCTCGCGCAGCCGCCCCGTGAGGCCCTCGCGTTCCCAGTACTGAGCCACTTGCGGCAAGCGGGTCTCGATCTGGTCGAGTAGCTTGGCGCCCAGTTGGGGCAAGTTGCGCACCAGGTCGGTCAGTTGCTCGACAACCAGGGCGCCGAAGAACCAGCCGAGGCCGAGGATCGGTAGCAGAAGCGAGGCGAAGACTGCGACCACCGCGAGGGTGCGCGGCAGTCGCAGGCGTTCGACGTACCAATCGAAGTATGGGCGCACCACCAGCGCGAAGACGGCGGCTACCGCCAGCGGCAGGAAGACGTGCGAGAAGCGTCCGAGGAACAGACCCAGCCCGTACAGCAAGCCGGAAATGGCGGCCAGCACCAAGGCGGCACACACGGCCGTCAAGCCGGCCGCGATCACCGCATTTTGCCGTTCGCTCAGCTGGATCATGTGTGACTCAGTGGCCTCCGTGGCCGGAGTCACCGTCGCCGTGGTCCGCGGTGCCGTGGTCCGTGGTTTCGTGGTCCATGGTGTCACCGTGATCCATATCACCGTGATCCATGCCCTCCATGCCTTCTCCCTCACTGAAGATCAGCTCGGTGTCGGCGGGCAGCTTGGAGATCGCGTCGACGCGCATGGCTGGGATCTGTTCCCAGTCCATGACCAGCGTCATCTCGATCTTGTCGCCCACGGCCAGGCCTTCGAGGATGGCGTCGTCGTTGGGGAAGAAGGGCATGTTCATGGTGTCCATGGCCATCGGCTCGCCGTCCTGATCGATCATATCGGGCACCGGCTCGTGACGTACCATGAACTGGTAGCCTGGGTTGTCCGGAGCCGGCATCTGCGTCACTTCGCCACGGACGGCGTAGGTCACTGCCGTCGCCGGTGCTGCCTCGGTGGGTGCATCGTCGGCGGCCGGTTCCGGGGCACCACCGCCGCAAGCGGCGAGCAGAAGCAGCGTGGAGAGGAAGGCCGCCGCCGTCGGGCGGCCGAAGAGTCTGAAGATGGCGTTGTTCTTGCTCATGGGGAGGGATTCTAGCGCATCCGTGGCCGTCCTCGGAAACGTATATTCCAACGGCGTTACAATGAAGTGTCCTGCGCGGCCGTGCGTCGCGCAACCCCAGGCGCACGAACCCCAGGCACATGAACCGATCAGCAAAGATCTCGACACGGCAGCTCGGCAGGCTCACCGAGCCCAGGGAGACGACGATGGAAGCAGCACACCAACCTCCACGTAACCCACGCAGGTTCCGATCTCAGGACCTCTGCTATCGCACTCTCTGCTACCGCACCCTCGGCCTGCTGGTGGCGGCAACGCTGTGGCTGCTGACACCGTCGTGCCTGCCGGCGCAAGACGCGGACGCTGTCACAGGTGCCTGGCGGCTGAGTGACGTCTGGGACGACGGCAAAGCCGAGTATGCGGCCTACGAGGTCGACTGGCGCCGCTATGGTCAGCTGTTCAAGGGCCGAGCACTGTTGGTCGTGGTCAAGGAGCCGTGGGCGCCGGACCTGGACGTCAAGGCCGACCAGCCACGGCCCGATGGTTTCGACGTCGTGAAGCTGAATCACATCCGGGATGTCGACACCGGTATCTACACCTACCACCAGATGGCCAGTATCTTCCAGCGGCGCGACGATGGTGACCTGCAGAAGCTCAGCGCCATGTCGTCGGAGGCCTGCGGCCTGTCGACCGCTCTGCTCACCGACGGTCAGCTACAGACCAGTTCCTACTTCGACGGCCAGGGCACACGAACGCAGCCGTATCCGCAGAGTGCCTTGCCGACGGATGGCTTGCCAATGCTGCTGCGTGACTACCTCGGTGGGCCGCTGCCGGAGCGTCTACAGATCTTTCCATCCTTGCTGCAGGGGCGCTTTCCAATGCTCGAGCCGGTCGACGTGGTGCTGCAGCGCCGAGCGGTGAGCGGCGTCGAGGTACCGGCCGGTACCTTTCACGGCATCGAAGTGATCATGACCCCTGTTGCGGGTGACACGTCTGGAGATCAGCGGGGTGCAGGCAGTACCGAACCCACGGTCTGGGTGTTCGACGCGCGGCCTCCGCACGTCTTGCTGCGCCTGCGCCAAGCGGACGGCACCGAGTACCGCCTGGCCAAGGTCGAGCGGCTGCCGTATTGGGGCATGGCTCAGCCCGGACAGGAAGCCTGGTGGCCGGAGAACCTGCGTTGATGGACGCGGCGGGAGCATTTCATGTGGGGTGCTGATGGCGGACACCTGGAAGACGTCACCGGCGTTGCGGCTCGGCGAGAACGGGTGTTCCTGGTGCTGGCGGGCCTCTTCCTCGGCTCGATGGCGATGCTCAACATCCTGGGTATCAGCCGCTTCCTGAACTTCGAGTTCGATCTCTTCGGCTGGAAGCTGGCGATGCCGCTGGCGGTCGGCGTACTGCCGTACCCGATCACCTTCCTGTGTACCGACTTCATCTCGGAGATCTACGGCCGCCGCCGCGCCAACTTCGTTGTCTGGGTCGGTTTCCTGGTCAACGTGTGGTTGGTGTTCATCGTCTGGCTGGGCGGAGAGCTGCCCGGCTTCGACCAGGCGGTGCCCGACGCTGCTGGTCGTCTACCGGTGTTCTACGAGATCCGCAAGCTGACCCTGGGCGCGGTGGCGGCCTCGATGATTGCCTACCTGGCGGCGCAGCTGTGCGATGTCCATGTCTTCCACTTCTGGAAGCGGGTGACCAAGGGCAAGCACCTGTGGCTGCGCAACAACGGTTCGACCCTGGTCAGTCAGTTCGTCGACAGTTTCGCCGTGATCACCATCACCCACTTCTACGCCGGCGCGCTGCCGATCGACGACGACAAGGCCTTGTGGCCCCAGCTGTGGACCTTCATCTTCACCTCCTACCTCTTCAAGTTCAGCGCTGCCTTGCTGGACACGATCCCGTTCTATCTCGGCACTGCCTGGCTACGGCGCTACTTGCAGGTCGAGGACCCCCATGCCATCGAAGAGGCGACGTCAGCGGGCGAGCGGGAACCCTAGAGGGAGGGTTGCGTGTTCGAAGCACTCCGACTGGCAAACAATGGCGAGAATCTCGGCGTTGGCTGCCACGAATTGTCACCTACGTGTGTCGGAGGCTGCGCAAACCCCTGTGATTTGGCATCTTGAAACATGGCACGAGGGTTGCAATAGAGGTAGAGCGTAGGGCCAAGACCCCCAAAGGCAACGCCGAAGAGGGCTAGGTTCTACCGAAAATCGGTGAGCGTGGGGGCATGAAACCGGGGGGGGCTGCCCCCACGACCATCGATCCGACTGCGTAGCGATCTCCACGGAGATCGCTTTTTTTGTGCTTGTCAGCTCGGCTTGCCCGCCGTCCGATAGGGGGCCGTCCGATAGGGGGCCGTCCGACAGACAGGAGAAGCGCAGCCAACGAAAAAGACCGGCCGCGGCGGCCGGTCTTTTTGTACAGCGAGGGCGAGTGCCCGAGCCTCACGGCATTGACTCTTATGGGTAGTCGTCCAGCTCCTGGAACGGCAGGCCGCAGGGGTAGAAGAGGTTGAACACCGGCTGCTCGATCAGCTCGGCGAAGTAGAGGAAGCGTGGTCCGAAGACCTCGATACCGCTGTCGCCGGCCTCGATCTTCTTGTACTCCTCCTCGGAGATCTCCAGTGCCTGAGCCATATCGTCGAGGCTCTTCTCGCGGCGCTCGCGGTGCCCCTGGATCAGGTTGCCACACTCGCCCTTCTTGGTGTCTTCGGCCCGGCCGCTCTCGGCCAGCAGGCGTGCGGTCGGCGTCTCCAGGGTGATGGCGATCTGAGCCAGCAGCGGACCGATGGTCTCCGCTTCGGACTCGCCCGCTTCCATGGTTTCGTAGTCCTCCTTCGAGATGTGCAGCGCTTGCGCCGCTTCCTCGACTGAGGCGCCCTTCTTCTCCCGTTCCTTTTTCAGAACATCACCGAGCTTCATATCAACCTCCGTAACTAAGGTGTATCCGCAATCCGGAACCGGGCACTCCCCGCATTGGAGGCTTGCGCCGGATACAGGCGACCTGCGTACTTAAACACGAACGCTTCTACGTCTGTCAAGGTCTCAGGTGCCTGTGGCGGACGATTCGTTATTTCCTCACTTACCTTGATCGTGGACCAGAGTCGAATCAGCAAGGGCCGTCAGTGGACCATCACATTCAGCCCGAGCCGCTCACAGGCCGCCGGCAGTACCTCTTCGGCACGGGCGGAGATCACTTCCAGGCCTCGCATCTGTAGTGTGCTTGACGGGTCGATCGTGACCATCGGCAGCTTCCACAAAATGCCAGCTTGCAACACCATCTCCGTCACGCCGACGGAAAACGAAGTTCCGACGAACAGTACCATGTGCATCCGCTCGATTTCGCTGCGCAGACGCTCCCATTGGTAGTCGCTGTGTTCGTTGTAGTACTCATCGAACCAGAGGACATGCTGGCGCAGCAGGTCACCGCACTCTGGGCAGCGCGGCAAGGTGTCCAGGCTGGGCGCGGCTTGGAAGGCGGCAATGTCGAACTGCGAGCGTGGCAGCGAGCCGCCTGGTGCGCCGTGCCGGCAGCCGGTGCGGGCACAACGCACCCTATCGGCCGTACCGTGGACTTTGATCAGCTCTTGTGAGCCGGCATCCTCGTGGAGCGTGTCGATGTTTTGAGTCACGAGCAAGAACCGACCGCGCTTGCGCTGCCAGTGCTCGAGTGCGACGAGAGCGTGGTGGGCCGGGTTGGGTTCGGCGTGCAGCACCTTGTCGAAGCGCTCCAGGTACCAACTCCACGAGGTCACGGGATCCTGACGGAAGAACCGGTAGGTGCCCAACTCCGTCACATCGCGCTTCCAGACCGCTCCAGGATCGCTGCCGCGGAACGTCGGAATGCCGCTGGCCAAGCTGATGCCGGCACCGGTGACGACCATCAGCAGGCCGTCTCCGGCGGCTTCGAAAGCCTGGGCCAGGGTATCCGCAGCGTCACTCATGACCGGTGGAGAATACCACTTTGCGGTAAGCTTTGGCCATGCAAACCCCGGGCCTCGGGGCCGCTTCCGGCCCACCCGTGCTGGATGACCAGGCGGTCTCCTACCTCAAGCTGCTCAAGACGCTGCGCAATGCCGGCCAATATAGGGCTGCGGCCAGTTCTACCAGTGGTGCCGGCGGTGCCGCGGAGACGGCGTCTACCGACCTCGGCGTGGTCGAGCGCATCGCTGCCTGGATCGAGTCGGGACCAGTGCTGCACTACATTTGTCTGACACCCCGCTGGTACGACGATTGGGGCATCAAGGAAGCCCTGGTGCGCAACGAGCATACGCCCGAGGCGTACCACGCGGAGCTCGAGAAGCAGATCTCGATCTTCGACTTGATGCGCGAGTT
The DNA here is from genome assembly GCA_965368975.1 of uncultured bacterium. Lineage (GTDB taxonomy): Bacteria > Acidobacteriota > Thermoanaerobaculia > Multivoradales > JAHZIX01 > CBDUPA01. The sequence goes on from CBDUPA010000008.1 coordinate 19,473, forward strand.
GGACTCGCCGCAGCTGAGCGATCAGGAGCGGACCGAGATTCGCGAAGACGTGCGGTCCTTGTTCACCGGGTTGGCCGTCCACGACCGCCGTGTCGTCAAGCAGCGGGCGTACTCGCTGTCTTCGTCGCGCCGTGGACACGTCCCCGAGACCGGTGAGGTCGATACGCGTGAGTTCGCCGCCGCCGAGGTGGCGGAGACCGAACTTGCGCAGCTCGAGTCGCTGGTCGAGACGGTGTCGCCCGCGGAGGTGCCGCCCGCGGAGGTGTCGCCTGCGGAGGTGCTTGCTGAGCCCGGCGAGGAAGCTCTACCCGAGGTTGAGGCCCTTCCCGAAGTCGCAAGCCTTCCCGAAGTCACCGCCGAGCCCGTCGATACGCAGGCGGTCGAGGCCGAAGAGGTCGAAGCGGAGCAGCAATCCAAGGCGACCGTGACGGATACGGAAGCTGTCGACGCCGAAACGGTCGAGCCCGAGCAGATTCCGAACCTGCCACTGCAGCACAAGGTAGCCCTGGCCGAGCGGACGCAGCGGCCCGAAGTGCTCGCTGTCCTGGCGCACGAATTCCACGACGCGGTGCAACTGGCCCTGGTGCGCAATGCCGCCCTGACGGAGGATGTCGCCGGTATCCTGGCGCGTCGCGCGACCACGCGGGTGGCAGCCGAGATCTATCGCAACAAGACACTCTTCCACAAAGCGCGCGTACGCCAGGGGCTGATGAATTGCCCCAATGCTCCGCCGGTGGCGCAGCTTGAGATCGTCGGCACGATCGGCAGTCTGGAGGGCTTGATCAAGGTGCTCGGTAGCCCCAAGATCAAGGCGCTCGAAGTCAAGTCCAAGGCGCGCTCACGCCTCACCGAGCGCTTCCGCAGCCTGTCTTTGCAAGAGAAGGTCGCGGCGGTGCGCAAAGGAGGCCGGCTGTTGCTCAAGGAGCTGTGGGGGGATTTCTTCCGCAATGAAGAGTTGGTGCTCAAGTGCCTGCAAGAGAAGCAGCTCGACGAAGGCACCGTGCTCGAGATCGCCCGCAACAAGATCGCACCGCGTCGCGCGCTGGAGGCGATCGGCAACAACCCCGCCTGGACCGCTAACTACCAGATCGTGCTGGCGTTGGTGTTCAATCCCAAGACGCCGCGCGGCGTCGTCACCAAGCTCGTTCGTAAGCTCAATCCGGCGGACCGCCGCCGTGTCAAGAACAACCCGTCCCTGCCGCAGTTCGTGCGGCGTTTGGCCTGAGGAGGAGTCTTCCCCATGCTCTCAACGTTCCCCAAGACGGCAATGTCCAGGATGGCAATGCCCAAACTCAGAATGCACGCTCTGGCGATGGCGTTGCTGGTTCCTGCTATCTTCGGCGCCATGAACGTTCCAGCCGCCGCGACAGAAGCTACGACTGATTCCACTGCTGGCGAGATGCGCGGCTTCACGGCCGACGACCTCGTTCGGCTTCAGCGCGTCTCCGCGGTCGATGTCTCGCCTGACGGGCGCCATGCGGTCTACGTGCTGCGGTCGACCGACATGGATGCCGACCGTGGCCGCACCGATCTGTGGCTCGTGGCCACCGATGGCAGTGGCGAGCCGCGCCGCCTGACCACGCACCAAGCCAGCGACAGCGAGCCGCACTGGGCGGTGGACGGCAAGGGCGTTTACTTCCTGTCCAGCCGCTCCGGCTCGTCGCAGGTCTGGTACTTGCCGCTGGCCGGCGGGGAAGCGCAGCAAGTGACCGACTTGCCGCTCGACGCCGCCAATCTGGTGCTGTCGCCCGATGGGCAGCGCCTGGCGGTGACCATGCAGGTCTTCCTGGATTGCGATGGCCAGGCGTGTTCACCTCAGCAGACCGCCGACCGCCTGGCGGCTGCCGAGGCTGATCCGGCCGAGGGTCGTCTCTATGATCGCGTCTTTGTCCGTCATTGGGATAGCTGGAAGGACGGACGTCGTTCGCACCTCTTCGTGCTGCCGCTGGGCGACAGCGGCAAGGCCGGCGATGCCGTCGATGTGAGTGCCAGCCTGGATGCCGACATCCCCTCCAAGCCCTTCGGCGGTGCCGAGGAGATCACCTTCACTCCCGACGGCAGCGGCGTCGTTTTCGCCGCGCGCACCGCTGGTGGGCAAGAACCCTGGTCGACGGATTTCGACCTCTTCCACGTCGCCGTCGATAGCGCCGGGCAAGCGACAGAGCCGCGCAACCTGACGCCGAACAACGCCGCCTGGATCACCTCCGTCAGCTTCACGCCGGACGGCAAGCACCTGGCATACCTGAACATGAAACGCCCCGGCTACGAGGCCGACCGCTGGTACCTCAAGCTGCGCGCCTGGCCGGACGGGGCGCCCGGAAGTGAGCGCATCGTCGCCGAAGATTTCGACCGTTCCTTCAGCAGCTATTTCTTCTCGGCCGATGGCGGCACCGTCTACGGGATCCTGCAGGACACCGGCCGCAAGCCGCTGTTCGCCATTGATGTCGCCAGTGGCAAGGTCACCAAGCTGGTGGCCGGTGGCTACGTCTCGGATGCTGCTCTGGCGGGGGATCGATTGATCTTCGGCTTGCGCAGCCTGCAGGCTCCCGTCGATCTCTGGACCGTCCCTGTCACCGGCGGCGAACCGAGTCGCTTGACGGAGGTCAACCGCGAGCGTCTGGCCAGTATCGACATGGGGCAGAGTGAGCAGTTCTCCTTCGAAGGGGCCGGCGGTGACACGGTCTACGGCTGGGTGACCAGGCCCGCCGGCTTCGAGGCCGGGAACAAGTACCCCGTTGCCTTCCTGATCCACGGCGGTCCTCAAGGCTCCTTCGGGGACGACTTCCACTACCGCTGGAACCCCCAGACCTACGCCGGAGCCGGCTACGCGGTCGTCACCGTCGATTTCCATGGTTCGACCGGCTACGGCCAGGACTTCACGGACGCCATCAACCAGAACTACGGTGGTGGTCCCCTGGAAGACCTGCAGAAGGGCCTGGCCGCGGCACTCGACAAGTACGACTTTCTCGACGGTGAGCGCGTCGGTGCTCTCGGCGCCTCGTACGGCGGCTACATGATCAACTGGATCGCCGGCACCTGGCCTGATCGCTTCCGCTGCCTGGTCAACCACGACGGCATCTTCGATGCGCGGATGATGTACTACGGGACCGAAGAACTGTGGTTCCCCGAGTGGGATTACGGTGGTCCGTACTACGATGTGCCGGAGAACCATGAGAAGTGGAACCCGGTGCACCATGTCGACAAGTGGCAGACGCCGATGCTGGTCATTCACGGTGCCCGCGACTTCCGCGTGCCGATCACCCAGGGCCTGGCCGCGTTCAATACCCTGCAGCGGCGTGGCATCGAGAGTCAGCTACTGGTCTACGAGAACGAGAACCACTGGGTGCTGAGTCCGGCCAACAGCGTTCAGTGGCACAGCACCGTCAACGCCTGGCTAGATCGGTTCCTGAAGTAGCTTTCTGAGTAGGGGGCGGCCCCATGGGCCGCCCTCCGGTTCCGGTTGTCTACCGAATCCCCGGACGCCAACCGGTGGGTGGCTTGAAATACACCACCAACCGGGCGATCCGGCGTCCGGAGTTGCCGCCGTTCTGGAAGGCTGCGACGATGGCGGTGCCGTCGCCGGAGCGGATCAGGCGCGGGTGTTCGGGCCAGGTGGCCCCGCCGATGGGGCACTCTTCGCCGGCGTTGCAGCCGGCGCTGCCGTTACCGTCTTCGGCCTCGTAACGGTAACCGGTGTAGCGTGCGCCCTTGGGTAGCAGCAGGACTAACAGCTGGCAGCGGCTCTCTTCGCGCACGTAGGGCACCAGTGCTTCGAGAACCTGACCGCGCGCGGTCGCGTCGCCGATCGGGCGGAAGCGGCCGCTGTCGGGCTCGAGCAGGGGGCCAGCATAGCGCTCGAGCTGGTTGTCGGATTCGAGGAGTGCTCGTAAGGATGCGTCGAGACCCTCGACGGCAGCGGTGCAGGCACGGCCAGGACCTGGGCCGGTGCCGGTGAGTTGCTCGGTAGCCAGGGACCACTCACCTTCCTGGCATCCGGGGCAGCCGACCTGGACGAACCAGCGCAGCTCGGGCCGAGTGAGGGGCACTGAGGGGATCTCGCGCGGTGGCGGTGCCGGAGCTGTTGGCTCTGCGACGGGGGGTGCGGCGATCGGGACCGGGGTTGGCGTGGGTGTTGCCGCGGGCGGAGGGGGGTCCTGGGGTTGGGGTGCTGGTGCCAGCGTCACGGGCTCTGGTCGGTCACGCTCGGGTGGTGCAGGCTGCGTTGGCTTCGATTGCGGAGGCGTCGCCTCTGGCGGCGCGGGCGTCGGTGGCACGGGCGTCGGTGGCACGGGCGTCGGTGGTGCGGGCTCCGGCCGAGGACTCGGCGATGTTGGAGGCATCTCCGGAGTGGCTGGCGCTGTGACGGGCGGGACTGCTTGCGGTGGCGTCTCGGGCGCGGCCTCTGCTGGGGATTCTACTGCCGGGGGTTCAACTGCCGGGGTTGGTGGTTCGGGAGTCACCGGTGGTTCTGTCGGCACGCGTGGTCGTGGTGGCGCCGGGGTGACGGCCTCGATGGGGGGACGCTCGTCCAGCTCGCGGCGCGCGCGGGCTTCGGCTTCCTGTTGACGCTCCAGTGCACGGCGCTCGGAGCGCGATAGGCGTTCTTCTCTTGGGGGCCGTTCTGCCAATTCACGGCCGCTCGGCTGCACGCCCGGGATGGGACCGTCGGGGTTCTTCAGGCGGCCAAACTCGACGCGCAGGGGCGGTGCGGAGGCGTCACGAATGGGGCCGGCGGTCAGTTCGGGACGGCGCCGTTCGTCGAGACGCACGATCGCCAGGTAGCGCGAATAGCCAGCGGCCTCGATTTCGATGCGCCAGCGGCCAGGGGCCAGGAAGAAGAGCTGTACTCTGCCGTCGGCGTCAGTTTCCAGGGCTGCTGGCCCCAGTGGTGGATCGACCTCGACGTACTGCAGGGTCAGCGTCGCGCCGGGGAGCGGATCCTTGTCTGGCGTTTCGACCTCGATCTCGACCGCCGCGCCGCCTTGCCAGGGCTGGCCCTGGGCGTGGATGTCTTGTGGCCAGACCAGTCCGAGTAGGATCAGAGTTGCTAGTACCAGTCCGGTCGGAGCCGAGGCCGGCACCGCTGTCGCATCGAGCTTGCGCATCGCTTCCTCCATGGGTTGCGTCTTCCTGAGTCGATCGGTCGAGCTTCGCGCGCAGTTTACCACCGGACGCGCTGCCGAGCCGGCGCCTGTCAAGGTCCCGGAGGACCCTCCAACTCATTCAGCAGTCGCAGGTAGGTGGCGAAGCGGTCGGCGGAGAGCTGACCTTCTTCGACGGCTTCGCGCACGGCACAGTCGGGTTCTCGGAGATGGCGGCAATTGCTGAAGCGGCAACCGGCGGCGATGTCGAGAAATTCCGGGAAGCCCTCGCACAACTCGTCGAAGGTCAGCTCCCACAGGCCGAGTTCGCGCACGCCGGGCGTGTCGATGACGCGCGTACCGTGGCCGATCGAGTAGAGGGTCGAGCGCGTGGTGGTGTGGCGGCCGGTGCCGTCGCTGGCACGTACGTCGCTGGTGCGCAGGTCGAGGTCCGGGCGCAGTGCATTGAGCAACGACGATTTGCCGACACCGCTGTGGCCGACGAAAGCGCACAGCTTGCCCGCCAGAGCTCGCCGAAGGTCGTCCAAGCCGTGCTCGGCCTTGGCCGACGCGGAAATCACCGGCAGACCGAGGCGGCGGTAGAGATCTACGGCTTGCGGCAGCTGGGTCGGCTCGTCGAGCAGGTCGACCTTGTTGAGGCACAGCAATGGTGCCGCGCCGCCGCGCTCGACGGCGATCAAGTAGCGGTCGATGAGTCCCGGTGTGAAGTCCGGTCGCCGGGCCGCTGCGACGATCACCACCACGTCGACATTGGCCACCAGTACCTTGCGCTGGTTGGGGTTGCGCGGGTCGGGGCGGTCGAGGACCGTCTTGCGCGGCAGCACGCCGGTGACCCAGATGTCGTCCCCTTCTTTGAGCAGTGCCACCCGATCTCCGACCGCCAGCGCCGCCTTCTGGCGTGCCGCCAGGGCCGCGGTGAGGCGGCAGCTCAACGTTTCGATGTCTTGACGCGTGTCGGCCTCGTCGGGGTCAGCCCCTTCGGGTGCCACCTCGCAGAAGCGCCGGCTGAAGGTGATCACGCGGCCGAGGTCGAGGCCGCGGGCGCGTGCTTCGTCGGCGGTGACGGTGACAGTGTCAGTATCCGTCGCCGCGCCATGGTGGGCGCGTCGCTGGCGCGTGTGCTTGGCACTGGCGGTGCGCAACAGCGGGATCTCCTCGGCCTCCTGCTGCCAGTTCGCCGGGTCGATGCGCTTGTCGAATCGCGGTTGCCGCCGCTTGCCTTTCATCGCTGCAGAGGCTAGCAGAGATAGAGACCGGGCTGAGAGTTCTTTCTTCGTCGTGCTAAAGTGCCGCCATGTCCGAAGGGCCCATCCCGGAAGAACTGGATACGGGTAACCGTAGTACTGGCAACACCAAGGTGCTGCGCAGGCAGCAGTCCCGCTGGCCCTGGGTGGTTGCCGTAACGATCATCGTGCTGGCACTGATCGCCGCCAGCGTGTTTCTCTATATCTTCCAGAGCCTGCGTGACGCCCCGGGCGACGCACTGCGCGGTGGTCAGGAAATCGCCGGTAAGGCGCTGGCGGGCATGATCGAACTCGCGGAGGCGTTCCGCCGCGGCACCGTCGAGACGTCGTTTCGCGGCTACAGCCGCGAGGCGAAGGGTACCAGTCGACTGCAGTTTGCCCAGGTGACCGAGGACGTGCGCTTCGAGCGGCGGGACCAGGCGGCCCTGTTCTGGGGCTATGTCGATCTGCCGCAAGTGATCGTGGCGGCGCAGGCACCGGTGGAGTACACCTTCTACGTCGATCTGGATGGCCCCTGGGAGTTTCGTCGTCAGGATGACGTGCTCACTGTCACCGCACCACCGATCGCCTTCAACAGGCCGGCGGTGGACGTCTCGGCGCTACAGATGGAAGTGGTGTCGGGCAGCCTGATCCGCGACGAAGCCGCCGCTCTGGAGCGGCTGCGCAAGGGCATCACCTGGATGGCTCTACGTCGTGCCCACGGCCACAAACGCGATGTGCGCGAGGAGGCCCGGCAACAGATCGAGCGTTTCGTACGCACCTGGCTCGAGGGGAGCTTCGTCGACGCGGGCAACTATCGTGTCGAGGTGCGCTTCCAGGACGAGCTGGACAGCAAGGGTATTCCGACCCTGACAGCGCCGCCGGAAGAATCCCGTCCTGTGCCAGCTAACTGACGAGCCGGAGGACTTTTTCGCGACGCTCTGACCACGCCTGCGTCGACAGAATGCGCGGTGCGACTTCAATCAGGCGCGGCAGCATCTCGAAGACAGTCACCTGCGTCCAGTTGCTGGCGTCGCGCGGTGGCAGGCCGCGCTGGTCGAGTTCAGTGGCGACCTCGGAGAGTTTCTTGTCGGCCACGATGCACTCCAGCATGACGGTCAAGGCCTCGATCTCCTGCGGATTCTCGATCAGGTGCTGGCAGTCGGCAGAGACCTGCAGGCCATAGGGCACCGCTTCTCTCAGGCGCCCCGCCTCGGGGTCTGCCGAGTCGCTCGGCCGTCGCCACTCGACGGCGACCGGCTGCCAGCCCTTGGCCAGCCGTTCTTGCCAGAATTCGGCGCTCGGCACAGCGTCGATGGTTTCGCGGAACAGGTCATGATCGGCCATCTTCGAGCCCTCCAGTTGTAGATCCTCAGCAGAGTGTACGCTGCCGCGGTCCGCAGAGTTTCAGCTGACCAGTCCTTGGCGCCAGGCGGCCCAGCCGAGGGTTGCCGAGCGACTGGCCATCCACAGGGTCAGGGCGGCCCACAGCAGGTGGTTGTCGCCGCGAGCCAGAGCCAGTGTGGCGAGCGGCACGAAGCCCACGAGCGTGGCAACAATCATGGCGTTGCGCAGCAAGCGGCCAGACGTCAGGCCCAGGAAGAGGCCGTCGAAGAGGAAGGCGGGAGCCCCCAGCAGCAGCACAGGGAACAGCCACCAGCCGTAGTGCCGGCAGAGTAGGAGGATGGACTCGTGGGACGTGAGCAGATGAAAAATCGGGTTTGGGAAGAGCAGCAGCAAGAGCAAGAAGCTGGCGCCCAAGCCCTGTGCCGTCACCAGGCCGAGTCGCACCAATCGGCGCAGGCGGGGGCGGTCGCCGGCACCGAAGAAGATACCGGCGAGGCTCTCGACGGCGAAGGCGGCGCCATCAATGAAGTAGGCGGCGAAGACCAGCAAGCGCTGCAGAATGGTGTTGGTCACCAGTTCGTCCTCGCCCAGACGTCCGGAAAGCGCGGTGAAGAGGGCGAAGGTCAGGGTCAGGCAGAGAGTGCGCAGCAGGATGTCGCGATTGAGGCGCATCAGAGCGGTCAATTGCTCGCGATCCAGCAGGCGCGCCCATTGCCACGATACCGGTGATCCCTGACGCAAGAACAGCACCACCGCCACCAGAGTCATGAGGATCTGGCTCAGGGTGGTCGCCAGGCCGGCACCGTAGGCGGCCCAGCCGAGGTGGACGATGAACAGGTAGTTGAGCCCTACGTTGCCGAGGTTGGCGACCAGCGTCATGACCAGGGCACAGCCGCTCTGCTCCCGACCGAGAAACCAGCCCAGGAAGGCGAAATTGACCAGCACCGCTGGTGCACTCCAGATGCGGGTACCGAAGTAGTCGGAGGCTGGGCCGAGCAGCTCCTGTGGGACCGCCAGCAGAGCGAAGGCGGCGCGCCGGATCGGCTCCTGCAGGGTGACCACCGTTGTGGCGAGCAAGACACCGAGGATCAGTGCGCGGTAGAGCCCGCGGTACTCACTGCCGCGATCCTCGCGGCCTCGGCTCTGAGCGGTGGTGCCGGTGGTCGCCATGCGCAGAAAGTTGAGCGACCAAAAGAGAAAGTCGAAGACCACCGAGGCGAGCGCGACACCGGCCAGGAAGCGCAGATCCGGCAGATGCCCGAGCATGCCGGTGTCGACCAGACCGACCAGTGGGATGGTCAGGTTGGCCAGGATGTTGAGCACCGTCAGCCGGACGAACCGGCGGTGCAGATCGTCCACCGCCGTTAGCTCTCGGGCATCTCGTAGTGCGGAGCGGTGGTGGGGCCGGCCGCCTCGCCGGTCAGCGCGCCGACGATGCGGTTGACGTGCACGTGGCAGGTCTCGATGAAGGCGGTGACCGGACTCAGCTGAGTGCCGGCGCTCGCTGTGCCGGCGACGAAGACACCCGGCACGCTGGTCTCCATCGTTGCCTCGTCGCATACTGGCTGGCGACTGGGGCCCCGCAGTTCGACGCCGAGGCGCGTGAACAGCTCGGGATCCTGCTCGTAGCCCGTGAGCAGCAGCACGAAATCAGCGGCCACGTCCGTGGTCGACGATGATGTTGTCGAGGATTCGGTGTCCCCGTCGCTGCTCAGGTTGTCGAGTACGACGCGGTCGGGCAGGATTTCGCGCGGCTGCGTCGACGGTAGGAAGTCGACCAGGCCGTCACGGACGAGGGCCCGGATCTCGGGCAGTAGCCAGTACTTGACGCGCGGGTTGAAGTCTTCGCGGCGGTAGCTGATGGTGACCTGGGCGCCGGCCCGCGCGCAGCGGATGGCAGCTTCGACGGCCGAGTTCTTACCGCCGACCACCAGCACGCGGCTGCCGAAGTAGTGGTGCGGGTCGGCGAAATAGTGGCTGACGTGCGGCAGGTCTTCGCCCGGGATCTCCAGCCACCGTGGTCGGTGCATGTCTCCGATCGCCAGCACCAGCTTGCCGACTCGATAGTGGTGCTTGCTGCCGGTGCCGGCCGGCCGTAAGCCGTGGACGGGAGTGTGGTTGTGGCCGCGACGCGTGGTGAGCAGGAAGCCGGGGCTGTCGTCGGTCTTGGTGCCGTCGAGCGGGCGAGCGTCCACCACGCGCTCGAAGGTGTGGATCCGCAGGTCGAACTGTTGGACCACCGCGCGCAAGTAGGTCAGGTATTCCTCGCGCGTTGCCTTGGTCTGGTCGAGCGTCTGCAGCGGTACACCGCAGATCGCGATGCGCTCGGGCGAGGAAAAAAAATGTGTGCGCGGCGGGTACCAGTCGATGGTGGCGCCGACCGCGCCGGCGTCGAAGTGCACCACCGAGATGTTCCGCTGGCGCAGGGCGGCGGCTAGTTCGATGCCGATCGGCCCGGCTCCGACGATCGCAACGTCGGTTTGGGCGCGGTCGGCGGCGGAGTTCCGATCTCGTTTCATGGCGGCGCAGCTTACCACCCGGTCGATCGACGATACCTTCTCGCGTACGAAGTTTCCTGCATCGAGCACGCAAGGGGCGACATCTTGCTCTATAATCAGTGGGCTCTGAGAAACGAGGTCTCGACCATGCCTCCATGAGGGGCAACGGCCGTGAATTGAAGTCGGGTTCATATTGTTGTCTCTCAATTGGTAGCGAGCCGCACCTTATTTGGTGAAGGAACTATTCACCGCGAAACAACCAAGCCTGAGTTCGGGTGGAAACGATTGCATGCGCGCGCTGAGCCATTTATCGATTCGCAGCAAGATTATCGGCATCATCCTGGTGACCAATCTCCTGGGCATGGGGCTCGCCTTTCTATTGGTCTGGAACAGCACCCGGGAGTACCAGCGCCAGGACATGATGCTGAACACGGGGCGGCTGGCCGAACTGGCGGTTCTGTACGGTTCCATTGGTATTGCTTTCTACGACGAGGAGATGGTCCAGTCGGGCCTGGTGCCACTGGATCAGGACGAGACGTTCCTCGAAGGGTTCGTCTACGACAGTGAGCGGCGGCTGTTCCTGAGCTACGGGGACCGCGGACGCACCCTCGACCTGCCCTATCCCGAGCTGCCCGTGTTGCCGCTCGAGGAGCCGACGAGTCATTTCCTGGACACCTACCTGGAAGTGATGACGCCCATGCGCGGCGAGTACGAGACCGAACTCGGGAGCAAGTACTACGGGATCATGGTCCTGCGTTTTTCGCTCAACGCGATGGAGACGCGGCTCGATGCCTATAGCCTGCGACTGATGCTCATCTTCCTCGCGTGCACGGCCTTGGCCCTGTTGCTCTCCTTCATGCTTGGACGCGTGGTCGCGGGTCCGCTTCTACGCCTGTCCGACGCCGCAACTCGGATCTCGATCGATGGTGATTACTCGATCCGTGTCGAGACCCCGGGCGGTCGCGACGAGGTTGCCATCCTGTGCGGTGTCTTCAACAAGATGCTCGACCAGATCCAGCTGCGCCAAGACGAGCTGGAGCGCAGCAATCGGGAACTCGATCATTTCGCCTACGTCACCACGCACGACCTGAAGGCCCCGCTGCGGGCGATCGCGACGCTGTCGGGCTGGATCGAAGAAGATCTCGGAGAGCAGGTTGAAGGCGAGAGTGCCGAGCACCTCAACTTGCTGCGCGGGCGGGTGCAGCGCATGGAGGCCCTGATCGATGGCATCCTGCAGTACTCGCGGGTTGGCCGGGTCAACATCGATCTCGAAGAGGTCGACACCGAGGACTTGGTGCGTGAGGTGGTGGAACTGGTCGGCGTGCCGAGTTCCTTTACCGTACAGTTGCACGAGCCTTTGCCCGTGGTGCTGGCGCGGCGGGTGCGTCTGCAGCAGGTGTTCTCGAACCTGATCAGCAACGCGGTCAAGTACCACGACCGTGAAGACGGTCGGATCGAGATCTCGGCCCGCGAAGTGGACGGCTTCTACGAGTTCACCGTCACCGACGACGGACCGGGCATCGCACCGGAATACCACGACAAGGTCTTCCTGATCTTTCAGACGCTGCAGTCGCGCGACGAGATGGAGAGTACCGGTGTCGGTCTGGCGGTGGTGAAGAAGATCGTCGAGAGTGAAGGTGGCAGGGTGAGCCTGGACTCGCAACCGCACGCGGGAGCAGCCTTTCGCTTCACCTGGCCCATGAAGCCAGCGAAGGACCGCTTGTCCGGCGTTCGGCAAGTCGACGGTCGTTCCGAGGAGCCGCTGAGCACAAGGATGGTCTGAGTGCGGATATACTCAGGACTTGATGGACAGTTCCAAGAAGATTCTCCTGGTCGAAGACGATACGGTCGATGTCATGACCGTGCGACGAGCTTTTGGCCAGCTCGGCTTGAACCGCGAGTTGGTGGTCAAGTCTGATGGTCGCGAGGCGGTGGACTATCTGCGCGCCGGAGAAGATTTGCCGTGGCTGATCTTGCTCGATCTCAATATGCCGCGCATGAATGGAATCGAGTTCCTGCAGGAACGCAAGCAGTGGCCGGAACTCGGTCACGTGCCGGTCGTGGTTCTGACCACTTCTGGCGAGGAGCGAGACCGCATGGAGAGCTACAACTTCGAGATTGCCGGCTACGTGATCAAGCCGCTGAACTACGAGAAGTTCAAGGGCGTTGTGCGTACCACGGACGCATACTGGGAACTCAACGTCTTTCCTTGAGCCCGGGAAGCAAAGGCTGATGGGCGAAAAGATTCGAGTCCTCTTGATCGAGGACGACCAGGTCGACCGCATGGCTTTCGCCCGCATGGTGCGCGAGCAAAGCCTGGACTACGAGTACGCGATGGTCACCTGCCTGGAGGCGGCGCGCGCCGAGTTGGCCGCCAGCGAGTTCGACGTCGTGGTCGCCGACTACCGTCTGCCGGATGGCACTGCCAGCGAACTCTTCGGCTGGCAGCTGGAGGCGCCCATCGTGGTCACCACCGGTGCTGGTGGTGAAGAGATCGCGGTCGAGGCGATGCGTGCGGGCGCCTACAACTACATGATCAAGGATACCCGGCGTAACTACTTGAAGATGTTGCCGATCACGCTCGAGAGCGCGCTGCGCAAGTACCGCGCGGATCGTGAACTCAAGATGCTGTCGCACGCCGTCAAGCGGATCAACGAGTCGGTGTTCATCTGTGACCTCGAGGGACGTGTGATCTACGTCAACGAGGCCTTCTGCCGAACCTATGGTTACAAGCGGGACGACATACTCGGGCAGTTTCGCGACGTTCTCTTCCACGAGCCACCACCGATCGTCGACTTTATCGAGACCGGCGATATTGGTGGCCAGTTCGAGGCGCGCCACCGCCACCGCAGTGGTCGCATCTTCCCGGTGCTGCAGAGCTGTTCGCTGCTGCCCAACCGGCGCGGAGAGCCGATGGCCGAGGTCTTCGTTGTCTGGGACATCACCCACCGCAAGCGCGCGGAGGTGGCGCTCAAGGAGAGCGAAGAGCGCTATGCTCTGGCCGCGCGCGGTGCCAATGACGGCTTGTGGGACTGGAACCTCAAGACCAATCATGTCTATTTTTCGCCGCGCTGGAAGTCGATGCTGGGCTACGACGACGGCGACATCGGTTGCGAACTGGAAGACTGGTTGCGCTTGGTGCACGCGGACGACAGCGAGTTGCTGCGTAGCCAGTTGCAAGCACACGTCGAGGGCCGGACTTCACAGTTCGAGAACGAGCATCGCTTGCAATGCAAGGACGGCAGTTTCCGCTGGATGTTGTGCCGCGGGCTGGCGGTGCGTCAGGATGGCTCTCTCGCACACCGCATGGCGGGCTCGCAGACCGACATCACCGAGCGCAAGACCGCTGAGCAACGCCTGCGTTACGAAGCGCTGCACGATGCCCTCACCAGCTTACCCAATCGGAACCTCTTCTTGAGCCGGCTGGAGAGTGCCGTTCGGCAGCTCAAGCGGCGTCAGGCCTATGCTTTCGCGGTACTGTTCCTCGATCTCGACCGCTTCAAAGTGATCAACGACAGCCTCGGGCACCTGATCGGCGATCGCCTGCTGAACGCCGTGGCACGCCGCCTCGAAGTCTGCCTGCGCGAAGGCGACATGGTGGCGCGCTTGGGTGGTGACGAGTTCGCCATCCTGTTGGATGACCTTAGCCATGTGCGCGAAGCGGAGATGGTGGCCGAGCGAATTCTCGCTGAGCTGCAGCGGCCTTTCTCGCTCGTCGGTCAGGAAGTCTACTCCGACGTCAGTATCGGTATCACCTTGGGGGCCAACCAGGGAGTTGAGGGTGCCGACCGTCTGCCTGACTACGAACGCGCCGAGGAGGTCCTGCGCGATGCCGACACAGCCATGTATCGGGCCAAGGCCAGCGGTCAGCGACTGCCGGTGCTGTTCGATCCGACCATGCACGCGCATGCGCTCGGCCAGTTGCGCCTGGAGAATGATCTAAGACGGGCCGTCGAGATCGGCGAATTCGAACTCTGCTTCCAGCCCATCTTCGAGCTGCAGAGCTGCCGGCTCTGGGGTTTCGAAGCTCTGATCCGCTGGCGCCATGTCGAGAGAGGGCTGCTGTACCCGAAGGACTTCCTGCCACTGGCCGAGGAAACCGGCCTGATGGAGCGGCTCGGTGCCTGGGTTCTGCGCTCGGCTTGCCAGCAGGTTCATGACTGGCGGCAGCGCTTTGCACATGTCAAGGATCTAGCGATCAGTGTCAACATAGCAGCTCAGCAGCTGGCCAGTGACGCTTTTCCAAGTCTGCTCGGTGAGGTGTTGGCGGCTACCCGGCTGCCACCGGGCAGTCTGTATCTCGAGATCTCCGAAGCCGTCTTGATGGACGATCCGGAGACGGTACACGCAAATCTCTGCCGCCTGCGCGAGTGCGGTGTACAGTTGCTGATCGATGACTTCGGTACGGGCTACTCGTCGCTCACTCTGCTGCCTCGCTTTCCTCTGCACGGCCTCAAGATCGATCAGAGTTTCGTCCATGGCGCGGCCGTCGACAAGGAGCAGCTGGAAGTGCTGCGGACGATGCTGGCGCTGGCCGACAATCTGTCGCTGGCCGTGTTCGCGGAAGGAATCGAGAGCACCGACCAGCGCCAACTGCTCGAGCAGCAAGGGTGCCGCTTTGGTCAGGGGTTCCTGTTCGCGCATCCGCTATCGGCTGCTGACGCCGCGCAGCGGCTTTCCGAGACGCAGCCGAGCCAGGGCATCGGGACGCTGGTCGCCGGGGGACTTGGCTCGGTGTGAACGAACTCTGTGTGACTGTCGGGAATTTGCTGTAGCACTTGTTCCGCCTAACAGTGATATCCTAGGTGCCGAGTTAGGAAGGGACGGTCGCGGAAGGCTAGGCTGAGTTCGGCTGTGCCGTAGGGCCGTCTGCCTAATGCGTTAACATGTCGTTGAGACCGAGTTGTGCCAGGTCAACGGTTCTGATGCCGACGGATACGCTACCGGGAAGCTGACCGACGCCGTTATTCTGTGCAGCTCAGAGTGAAGGGTGCTTCAAGATGCGGGATGCGAGAAAAGGGATGACGCGCGGGATCGCCACCGGGATCTTGCTGTGGATTACGGTCGGCTTTGCCAGCCTCCTGTCGGGGCAGCAAAACTCGAACTTCGTAGTCATTGTCAATGCCGAGAATCCGGTGACTTCTCTCGACAAGGGCACGATCGCCAAGATGTTCCAGGAGAAGATCAAGTCCTGGCCTGATTGGGATGAGCGAGTCAATCCGGTCGATCTGGATTCCCGCTCTGAAGTTCGGGAAGCTTTTACCAATGAGGTGCACGGCAAGCGTGTGTCGGCGATCGTTTCCTACTGGCAACGCGTGGTCTTCTCGGGCCGTGGCAAGCCGCCGGCCGAGAAGGACACCGAAGAGGAAGTGATCGAGCACGTGAGTTCGAGCCCCGGGGGGATCGGATACGTGTCAGTGGCGACGAGATTGCCCGACGCAGTCAAAGCCGTTACGGTCACCGACTGAGTGCAGACGGGTACGGAACTCCCCATCACCATCCAGATCCGAGGGTTGAGCAAGGATCGGCTTCTCAGAAAGAAGCCGACATATGGAGGCAGGTGTGAACATTCTCTCGAACATGACCTTGGGCCGGCGTATTCAGCTGATCGTGATCATCGCCGCGGTGGCCTTCGCAGTCGTCCTGGCTTTCAACTACTTCTCCTACCAACAGGAGCAGGAGTTGGCGCGCGATGTCTACACGACCAAAGAAGTTGCCGTCACGGCCACGGATGGGGAAGCTGGGGACGATGCCGCGGAAGCGACCACGCGTACCTTGCAGGTCGGCTTTGTCGAGGCTCTGGAGCTGACCCACGCGCTGCGCGAGGATCTCGACGCAATCAAGGTCCGCTTCACCGACTACGCACAGGGCTTCGAAGATCAGAGCTACATCGAAGAGCCAAAGGACGAGTTCCTGTCCCACATTGAGGATGGCCTGGAGAATCCCGAGGTCGATCCGAAACGTCTGGATGAACTCAGAGACAGCTTCAACGCCTACTACAGTCAGGCCCTGGCGCTTGGTCAATTGATGCTCACCAATGCGGATGCAGACGAGGTCAGCGCTGCCTCGACCGACCAGTTGAACCGCCTCAATGGTGAGGTTTCCACCATGGCCGACGAGCTCAACACCGATCTGCTGCAGTTCAGCGCTGACATGAAGGCGCAGCTGCAGCAGGTGCTGGTCTCTGCCCAGGATCGGCGCCAGTTCAACATGAGCATCACCATTGGTGTGATCCTTGCCGCGGCGCTCCTGATGCTCGGCCTGTCGCAGTTTGTCGCCCGCTCGGTCACCAGCGCAGTGGGCCAGGCCGCGGAAGTGGCCGACCGGCTGTCGCAGGGTGACATGAGCAGCCAGATCGAGGTGACGTCCAAGGATGAGGTGGGTGCACTGCTCGAGGCGATGCGCAACATGCTCGACTATCTGCACGAGGCTGAGGGTGTTGCCAACGCCATCGCCAGGGGCGACCTGACCGTCGAGGTGCAGCCGCGCTCCGAGGCGGACAGCTTCGGCAACGCCTTCCTCGAGATGGTACGGAACCTGCGGCGCACTATCGGCAACGTCAAGGAAGCCGCGTCGCAGGTCGCTTCGTCGGCGGATGAGATCTCAGCCTCGTCGATCCAGATCACCGATGGTGCCAAGACGCAGAGTACGTCCACCGAAGAAACGTCGGCCACCATGGTCGAGATGGCGGCGCAGATCGACAGCGTTGCGCAATCGTCCTCGGCCCTGGCGGAGAATGTCGACCAGACGTCCGCCTCGATCCAGGAGATGGGCGTGTCGATCGAGCAAGTGGCCCGTAGCGCCGAAGAGCTGCTCTCCTCGGTGGAGGAGACCTCGGCGACGATCGAAGAGATGACCGCGTCGATCAACTCGATCGAGCAGAAGGTCAAGGTCGTCGACAGCGTTTCTCAGGAGGCCGCTCGTCAAGCTGCGGCGGGTGGCGAGGAGCTGTCGCAGGTGATCATGGGCATCGGCGAGTCTTCGAAAGACATTGGCAAGATCGTCAGGATCATCGAAGACATTGCCGACCAGACCAACCTGCTGGCGCTCAACGCAGCTATCGAGGCCGCGCACGCCGGCGATGCCGGCAAGGGCTTCGCGGTGGTCGCGGAAGAGGTCAAGCGTCTGGCTGAGCGGTCGGTGAACTCGATCCGTGAGATCTCCGGCTTCACCGACCGGGTACAGAGCGATACGCAGCAGGCTGTCGACCTGACGCGCCGGGTGCTCGACGACATCGTCGGCTCGGTGAAGAAGACCACCGATCTGGTGGCCGAGGTCTACTCGGCGACGCAAGAGCAGAGCAGCGGCGCCGCACAGATCGTTTCGACCGCCACCAACATGCAGCACGTCACGCGTCAGCTGGCCTTCGCCGCCAAGGAGCAGGCCAACGGTGCCGGCGAAATCATGAAGGCGGTCGATGTCATGAACCGCATGACGCAGCAGGTCGCCGACGGTTCACGCGAGCAGAAGCAGGGCGGCGACCTGGTGGTCAAGGCGGTGGAACGGATTGCTCAGGTGGCGCAGCAGAACCTGACGTCCGCTGAACAGCTGTCGAAGGCCACGATGGCCCTGGCCAACGAGGCCGACCGCCTGCAGAAGATGTCCGAGGTCTTCGAGCTGGCGTAGGACTGTCGCCAGTCGGGGTTCTCTGCATCCCTCGCCCAGGGCACCCACAGTGGGGTGCCCTGACGTACAGGAGTTCAGCCCGCGACCGCGACCTCGATGCCGGCTGTCTTGGCCGCCGCGTCGAGAGACCCGGCCAGATCACGGCGCAGGTCGTCGACGTTCTCGATACCGACTGAGATGCGCACCAGGCCCGGGTCGACGGCCATCGATTCGTCGTCCACCGAGGCGTGGGTCATCACCGCCGGTACCTCGATCAGTGACTCGACGCCGCCCAGCGACTCGGCCAGCGTGAACAGGTGCGTCTGTTCCGCGACCACGCAGGCCGCATCCTTGCCACCGCGTACCACGAAGCTGACGATGCCGCCACCACCACGCATCTGGCGTCGTGCCAGGGCATGGTCGGGGTGATTCTCGAGGAACGGGTAGATGACCTCCTCGACCAGCGGGTGGGCCTCCAGGAAGCCGGCCAGTTCGAGTGCGCTGTCGCTGTGGGCCTTCATGCGCAGGGCCAGCGTCTTGATGCCGCGCAGGGTCAGGAAGCAATCCATTGGGCCGGGGATGGCGCCTATGGCATTCTGCAGGAACTTGACGCGCTCGTAGGTCTCGGTGTCGTTGAACACCACCGCACCGCCGACCACGTCGGAGTGGCCACCGAGGTACTTGGTCGTGCTGTGGACCACCAGGTCCGCACCCAGCGTCAGCGGCTGCTGCAGGGCTGGCGAGGCGAAGGTGTTGTCGACGGCCAGGTGGATGCCTTGTCCGCGCGTCAGTTTGGCGATCGACTCGATGTCGGTCAGCTTGAGCAGCGGGTTGGTGGGCGTCTCGAGCCAGATCATGCGCGTCTCGGGACGGATAGCGGCCGCTACCGCCTCCAGGTTCCGGGTATCGACGAAGCTGACGTCGATACCGTGGTGGTGCCGAATGATCTTGTCGAACAGGCGATAGGTGCCGCCATAGACGTCATTGCCGGACAGCAAGTGGTCGCCGGGCTTGAGCAGCCGCATCAGCGTGTCGATGGCCGCCATGCCCGAGGCGAAGGCGAGGCCGTAGCGGCCGCCTTCGAGGTTCGCTAGGGCTGCTTGCAGTGCCGTGCGTGTGGGGTTGTCGGTGCGCGAGTATTCGTAGCCGGTATGTTGGCCCACGCGCGGCTGGGCGTAGGTGGAATTCAGGAACACCGGGGTCATCAGGGCACCGGTGCGAGAGTCGTGCTCGACGCCGGCGTGGACCGCCAGCGATTCGAACTGGACGTCGTCGAGGAGAGTCGTGTCCAGGCGTTCAGTCATGGGGAATCCTCCAACTCAGGCGATCCGAAAGCAGACCGCCGCAGATAAGCGGCAAGCATACCGCAACCCCTCGAGGCCGCGGTCCGATCGGGGCTCAGAACGATTCTTTGGTTGAGATCAACCACTGCACATTGTCGATCGAGTCATCGCCTCCAAGTGGGAAGGCGACATCCAGGTGCAGCATGGAACCGAAGCCGGAGCGGCTGGACGACAGCCGCAAGCCGAAGCCGACATCGGTCAGCCAGCCTTGATCGAACTCGGTTTCGTTGCCACTGAACCAGGCTCGCCCGACATCCAAGAAAACCGCCCCGCCGACGCGCGCCAGACGGAATGGATGCCAGTCTGTGAACAGCCGCTGTTCGAGCGTCAGGAGCAGGCGGCGGTCGCCGTCCTGGTAGCGCAGCGGATAGCCACGCAAGCCACTATCGCCGCCCAACAAGAGCTGGTTCTCCGGGTCTCGGTTCTCCATCAAGTCGGCCTCCAGCGTGGCGAAGAACACTTGGTGCTGGTTCATGCGCAGGTAGTACCGCAGAGCCCCGCCGAGGTGCAGGTTCTCGACTCCGCTGTCGCTCCAGCGCGCTGATGCGTACGTCTGTACCTGCAGGAGATGATCGTCCCGTGGCACCGTCGAAAAGCTGAACGCACCGGAAGTGATCAGGCGATCCTCGTCACTGCCCAGGAGGGTTGGGGACAGGCCCAGTCGCAGATCGACCTTGCGTCCCAGTTCCAGGTCTTCGGTGCGCCCGATGCGGTTGAGGTTGCGCGTCTCACGGTAGCGATTCTGCACGCTCTGGAAGCCGATCCAGGGGTAGGAGAGAGTGCGGTCTTCGAGTACGGTCGTCGGTTCTGGCTTACCTTGAGCACGCCCGAAGCGATCCTCGAGGTAGGTGAACCCGAAGAGCCAGCGATGCGAGGTGTCGCCCTGCAAACCGTTGGAACGACCCCAGAAGGCGTCGATATAGGTCTGTCGGTGACGAAACTCGTCCACCTCTTCGCCCAGTTGGTAGATGGGGTCGACGCGGTCGAGATCGTGTGCCTCGAAGCCGGCCGCCCAGTGCTCTTGTAGCGATACGAACGGTCTCAGAACTTGTACGAAGTGCTTGAAGCCGTCGCTGTTGTCCTGGTAACTGGTTTCCAACTGCACTTTGCGGCCGCCGACGTTCGGGTCGCGGTAGCGCACGAGGTAGCTGGTGCGGTCGACGTCCTCGGAGCGCTTGAGTGTGAGCTCCTTGCCGGTGCCGAGGAAGTTGCTGTCCTCGAGCTCGACCCGGGTCTCGTTCTCGCCACCGCTGCGGGCGATCGACAGGCCGACCTTGAGCGTCCAGACGTCGCGGGTGACCACGACCAGATCGACGACGTTGGTTTCCTCGTCGTACGCGATGGCTCGGATCTGGGCGTCGTAGAGATAGCGCTGCGAGCGCAAGATACGCTCGCTTTCGTCGCTCAGGTAGCGGCTGTAGGGATCGCCGGCTTCGAACAGCAGCAGCTGCAGGATGACACGCTGCCGCGTCTTGATGTGCAGGCGGTTGGCGAGCGTGTAGAGGCGGTAGTTCTCCGCAGGATCGGAGGGGTCGAAGATGTCGCCGCCACTGATCTCGATGCGACCGATCGTGGCGCCGTACTGCTCCAGATCCTCCGGTGAGGGGAGCTGGGGTTGCGTTTCCGCAGTGGCTTCGGCTCTCGTTGGCTCTGTGGCGACGGACGCTGGCGTAGTTGTAGGCACTGTAGCTGGCGCCGCGGCCAGCCAGGAGAGCAGGAGAAAGGGGGCGAGAAGGGATGGCACGCTTGGAATCGGGGCAATCACAATGCTATTTTGACATGATTAGCCTGCGATCCCAAGCGTGATCAGCAGCTCCGGCCACGCTAGGAGAGGCCGGAGTGCTCAAGCTGACTCGGCGACCTCGACCGCGGTGTTCTCGTCGACGTCTTCGAGCAGCCCTTTCTCGCGCATCCACTCGTGCGTGAACTTGGAGAGATAGCGTTCTCCGGAGTCCGGGAACAGCGTTACCACCAGCGCATCGGCGTCCAACTCGCGGGCCACCTGGCGGGCACCCGCGGCGGCTGCGCCTGCCGAGGAGCCGCCAAAGATGGACTCCTTGCGGGCCAGCTCAAAGGCCGTATGGTAGGCCGTGTGGTCGTCGATGCTGACGACGTCGTCGATGTAGTCCCACCACACGGTGGTCGGAAGGAAGTCTTCGCCGATACCATCGATCAGGTAGCCGTGGATCTTGTCGGCGGGCGGCATCTCGCCGGTCTTGCGGTAGTGCGCGTAGACGCTACCGACGGTATCGACACCGATCACCTGGATGTCCGGATTCTGCTCCTTCAGGTACTTGCCCGTGCCGCTGATCGTACCGCCGGTACCCATGCCGGCCACCCAGTGGGTGATCTTACCGTCGGTCTGACGCCAGATCTCCGGGCCGGTGGTGCGGTAATGCGCTTCCGGGTTGGCCTGGTTGTAGTACTGATAGGGCAGATACGCGCCCTCCTCGTCACGGATGCGCTCGGCCACCTTGTAGTACGAGCGTGGATCATCGGCCTCGACGTTCACCGGGCACAGGTGCACCTCGACGCCGAAGGCCTCGAGCATGGCTACCTTCTCTTTCGGAATCTTCTCCGCCGCGGTGCAGATCAGCTTGTAGCCCTTGAGGTTGGCCGCCATCGCCAGTCCCAGGCCGGTATTGCCGGAGGTCGGTTCGACGATGGTGCCGCCCGGCTTGAGCAGGCCAGCCTTCTCGCCAGCTTCGATCAGTGCCGGACCGATCCGGTCTTTGACACTGCCACCGGGGTTGCAGGATTCGATCTTGGCGGCCAGCTGGGCGCCCTCGGGGCTGAAGCGTCCGAGGCGTACCAGCGGCGTGTTGCCAAGAAGTTCGAGAATGTTGTCGTAGATGTCCATGGGGCGAGTTGTTCCAGTCCGTCTCTTGCTTGATTCGCGCGGTTGAGTCTCAGGTCGGGTGGGGTGCCGGCAGGGTGCCGGCGAAGTCGCCGGTATCGTACCATCCCGGTGGTCCGAAGAAGTAGACCGGCTCGATCTCTAGTCCCGTGGCAGCATCTGTCCATCCGGCAGCAGTCGCGGTGGTGGCATGCTCCCTCGCGATGCCAGCTGATAGCGTTGGCATCTTTCGAACTTCGCCTCGCAGTAGTGAATCTGGTAGATCCTCCGGATCGGTTCGCTACGGAAGATGGGAAACATCGGGCAACGGTCGATGAAGGGACACATCGGCTTCGATTCGGCCATGTAGACTCCGGTTTGCGAGCGCGGTCATTTGGCAGTGAAGCTAGCGTCAGGGAAGTAGAAGTAAAGGCTGGGTTATATGCTGAACGTGCTTGGAGGTCAAGCGAGGCAACTGCCCAAACAGGTGGCGCCGGGCTGACCGGGCTGTACTACCATCACGCGATGAGCCAAGAAAAAGAGAAGAACAACGTCAGCAGCGCCGACATCGATCGGGTCCGCGGCTACCTCATCGACTTGCAGGATCGAATCTGTGCCGGCTTGGAAGCCGAGGATGGGACCGGGCGTTTCCATCAGGACGACTGGCAGCGTCCGGAAGGCGGCGGTGGCCGCACCCGGGTTTTGAGTGACGGTGCTGTCTTCGAGCAGGCTGGCATCGGCTTCTCCCACGTCCACGGTCCTGGGATGCCCGCCGCCGCGACCGCCCACCGTCCAGATCTTGCCGGACGCAGCTTCCAGGCCATGGGTGTGTCCCTGGTCATCCATCCGCGCAATCCCTACGCCCCGACGTCGCACGCCAACGTGCGCTTGTTCGTGGCGGAGAAGGAAGGTGAAGCGCCGGTCTGGTGGTTCGGCGGCGGCTTCGACCTGACGCCCTACTATCCCTTCGAAGAAGATGTCCTGCACTGGCACCAGGTTGCCAAGGCGGCGTGTGATGACTTCGGCGAGAGTGTGTACCCGCGCTTCAAGGCGTGGTGCGACAAGTACTTCTATCTCAAGCATCGCGAAGAAACCCGCGGTATCGGTGGCCTGTTCTTCGACGACCTGGGCGCTGGTGCTTTCGGCGCTCGTGATGGCGCGCTGCGAGACGCCGGAGCCCAGGGGGCGGGCGATGGTTGGGACTTCGAGCGTTGCTTCGCTTTTCTGCGTAGCGTCGGGGACGCTTATCTCGAGGCCTACCGGCCGATCGTGGCCCGACGCAAGAATACCGACTACGGTGAGCGCGAGCGAAACTTCCAGCTCTACCATCGTGGACGGTACGTCGAGTTCAACCTGCTGTGGGATCGTGGAACCTTGTTTGGCATCCAGAGCGGTGGTCGCACCGAATCGATCCTGATGTCACTGCCACCGTTGGTCGGCTGGCGCTACAACTGGAACCCCGCTCCAGGGACTCCCGAAGCTCGCCTGTACGACGAGTTTCTACGACCGCGCGACTGGCTGACCGAGTTAGCCGTGTAGGCGCCGCCCGCCTAGATAGGTGCCCGCCTCGTCGGGCCCCGAGCCTGCCGCGGAGCAGTGCTCAGGCGCGAAGGGGGGGGCGGTGCATAGGGAGCGCCTGAAGCTCCGGTTCAGTCTTGCTCTTCCGACCGCACTGTCACGACCGGGCACTCGGCATGGTGGATGACACGCTGGGCCGTACTGCCGAACACCAGCTGGCCAACGCTGCCGTAGCCGTGGGTGGCCATTACGATCATGTCGGCACCGTGGTCGCGCGCGCACCTCAGGATCTCACGATGCGGCACACCAACATGGACGCAGGTCTCGACTTTGATGTCCTGTAGGTGGTCGCTGCCGTACGTGTCGAGGCTCTCTTCGGCGGTCTTGCAATGGCTCTCGAGCACGGTGTCCCGGTCGAGGTCAGTGGCACCGTACAGGATCGGTGGTAGACGGTCTTCCACCACGTAGAGCAGGACGACGCGGGCGTCGAGATTGCGTGCCAAGCGACCGGCGGCGTGGACGCCAGCGAGGGCAGCGGGGGAGAAGTCGGTGGTGACGAGCAGCGTCTTGAAATCGGACATGGTGAGCCTCCTGTCGTTTCACCTTAGAGGGATCGGGCTTCGATGTCCCCACCCGCCGCGGGGAGTCGATACGCCTACCCATATGGATAGGGCGAGGCCGGATCAGTGGGGGGAGGAGTGAAGTGCGAGACGTGGCATACTGAGTTCGACCGCTTGCAACTACCGCGGTCTCTCGCTTACGCTCGGACGGAGGTGAAATCATGAAAGCGATCAAGAAGATTCTGTTCCCTACCGACTTCTCCGACTGCGCCAACCAGGCTTTGCCGCATGCGGTTTTCCTGGCGGAGCAATTCGGGGCCGAGCTGCACATGCTGCATGCGCTGCTGCTGCACGACGAAGATCCCAACAATCCACTGTACAATTTCCCGCAGCCTGATGAGGTGTACCGCACTGTTGCGGCGACGGCCGAGAGCCGGATGGGGGAACTTCTGAGGTCGCATCGCTCCGACCAGTTGGTGGTGCGCGAGGTACAGCGCCGCGGTCTGGCGCCAGGGGTGGTCATCCTGGAATATGCGCAAGAGGCGAGCGTCGATCTGGTGGTCATGGCGACTCACGGCCGCCGCGGCCTCGGGCGCTTGTTCCTGGGCAGTGTAGCCGAGGAAGTCGTGCGTCTCGCTCCATGCCCGGTCTTGTGTCTACATGGTGAGGAAGCCGCGCGCTCGGTCGATAGCTTCGACACGATCCTGGTGCCGGTCGACTTCTCCGACTACTCGCGCCGTGCGTTGCAAGAGGCGATCGAGCTGGCGGATGTGTACGGTTCGAAGCTGCACCTGCTGCACGTGTTGCAGCAACCCGTGTATCCGCAGGTGTACTATCCCGGCACCAGCGCAGTGCTGGCCTTTGACTACGCCGAAGTCAGTGCCCAGGCTAAGAAGGGGCTTGTCGATCTGATCGAGGAGTACCCGGAGCTACAGGGGCGCACGGAAGCGTTCGTGCTGGAGGGATACCCGGCGACCGCGATTGCCGAGCACGTCAAGAAGCACGACGTCGATCTGGTTGTCATTTCGACCCACGGTTTGACGGGATTGAGCCACCTGCTCCTGGGCAGTGTCGCCGAGCGTGTGGTGCGCATGGCCGAGTGCCCGGTGCTGACGGTCAAAGTTGTCGAGCCGAGCGACGCCGAAGCCTGAGCCCGCAGATTCGTCTGAGAGAGCCACGCCGAAGGCGGCGAGAGCCGGCAGGGGCCTTGTGCCGCCGCCGGCTTCTTCGATGTGCCTGGGGATACGTCGCGAGATCCTTGTGCCGGGACCAACCAGGCCCTGTATTGCTGGGAACTGTATTGCAGGGAACTGTGACACCCGGTACACTCCCTTGACACGACTAATACTCATTGCTAGCATAAGTCGTGGCCGGTCACACGGCCAATTTTTTAGGCTCCTATTATACTCATCTTGAGCATAAGATGAGGCCGCGCAGGAGCCGCAACAATGGAGAACGAGCCATGACCCTTACCAGCCCTGCTACCGGAGGTACGTCAGCGACCCTGCCGGTGCTCAGCTATACGCTCGAGATCGCTCGCCAAACTGCTCCCATCTACGACCGCATGCGCAGCGTGCTGCCGGAGATCGAGTGGCCGGTGCATGCACCCTATGTTGCCGAGATCCTGCGCCTGAAGCAGGAGCGCAATGCCGTCGTGTTGGCACACAACTACCAGACGCCCGAGATCTTCCACGGTGTCGCCGATCTGACCGGTGACTCTCTGGGTTTGGCGCGCATGGCGGCCGAGACGGACGCCGAGGTCATCGTGATGTGTGGCGTCCACTTCATGGCCGAGACGGCAAAGCTGCTCAGTCCGGACAAAACGGTGCTGATTCCGGACCTGGATGCCGGCTGTTCCCTGGCTTCGTCGATCACCGGTGAGGACGTGAGGTTACTGCGCCAACGGTATCCTGGCGTACCGGTGGTCACCTACGTCAACACTTCGGCCGACGTCAAAGCAGAGACCGACGTCTGCTGCACCTCGGCCAATGCCGTACAAGTCGTCGAGTCGCTGGGCGTCGACCGAGTCATCTTCCTGCCCGACGAGTACCTGGGCCGCTACGTCGCGCGCCAGACGGAAGTCGAGCTGATCCTCTGGCGCGGCCATTGCGAGGTGCACGAGCGTTTTTCACCGGACGACATCCGCCGCTTCCGGAGCCAGTATGCGGACCTGCAGGTTCTGGCGCATCCGGAGTGCCCGCCGGAGGTGTTGGCCGAGGCCGATTATGTAGGTTCTACCTCGGGCATGATCCGCGCGGTGGGAGAGCGCAAGCCGAAGCGAGTGGTGATGATCACCGAGTGCTCGATGAGCGACAACGTGGCGGTCGAGCATCCGGATGTCGAGTTCATTCGGCCCTGCAACCTGTGTCCGCACATGAAGCGCATTACCCTGCCCAAGATTCTCCACAGCTTGCAGCACATGGAGCATGAAGTGATCGTGGATCCGTCGATCGTAGAGCGTGCCCGGCTATCCGTCGAGCGCATGCTGGAGATTGGCCGCGACGCCGGCAACTGAAGCGCATCCATCCCGTAGTTCATTCCCCCCTTCGTTACCTGAATGAGCATCTGTGACCAGAAGGAGACCGAGATGGCCGTGCTTCCCAGTTTGCCTCCAGCCGTGAAAGGCACCGCGATCGGTGACGGCAGCGCGCCCCGGCTGCGCGTCGAGACTTCGGACGTCGTGGTGGTAGGCGCCGGTCTGGCCGGTTTGACCGCTGCCCTCGGTCTGTCGCCACGCCGCGTCCGGGTGCTCAGCAAGGCGCCGATCCGGTATGCTCCTCAAGCAGGAACGACCCAAGGGGAAGCCATCGGGGCGGGCGGTTCGAGTGTCTGGGCCCAGGGTGGCGTTGCGGCGGCGGTCGGTACCGGAGACTCGCCTCGTTTGCACGCCGCGGATACTCTGGCGGCAGGTGCGGGCTTGACCGATGCCGGTATGGCCGCACTGCTCACCGCCGAAGGGCGCGAACGCGTGCGCATGCTGGTCGAGATGGGGGTGCGCTTCGACCGAGGCGAAGACGGTGAGCTGGCGCTCGGGCAGGAGGGGGCACATAGCGTTCGCCGCGTGCTGCACGCCAACGGGGATGCCACCGGTGCCGAGATCGTGCGGGCCCTGATGGCGTCGCTGGCAGCCGCGCCGGGCGTCGAGCTTTGCGGCGGCGTGACGGCTCTGGAACTGGTGACCTTGCCTGCCGACGCACAGGTCTCGCTGACGCGGCAGGGCGCCAAGCACGCTGCCGTCGAGAAGAGCCCGGTGCACCTGGCCGGTGTTCTGGCGCGTCACGATGACGGCACTTTGGTGCTCCATCAGGCGCCTGCTGTCGTCCTCGCCACCGGTGGTCTTGGGCGACTCTACCTGCACACCACCAATCCACCGGAGAACACCGGTGATGGACTGGCCATGGCCGCTCGCGCCGGTGCTCGGCTCGCCGACCTGGAGTTCGTGCAGTTCCATCCGACCGCGCTGGCGGTCGACGATGTCGATCCCCTGCCGCTGCTGACTGAGGCGTTGCGGGGTGAGGGAGCGATCCTGGTGGATGCGCAGGGTGAGCGCTTCATGCTCGACGAGCATCCGCTGGCCGAACTGGCGCCCCGAGATGTCGTGGCCCGCGCCATTCACCGTCGGCGCGAGGCCGGGCAGGAGATCTATCTCGATGCCCGCGAGGCGGTGGGAGAAGCCTTTCCAAGGCGCTTTCCGACGGTCTTCGAACTGTGCCGGCGCCATGGCCTGGACCCGCGGTACGAGCAACTTCCGGTGTCGCCAGCGGCTCACTTCCACATGGGAGGTATCGCTACCGACGAGCACGGTCGTTCGAGCCTGGATGGGCTCTGGGCCTGCGGCGAGGTCGCCTGCACCGGTGTCCACGGCGCCAATCGCCTGGCTAGCAACTCTCTCCTCGAAGCTCTGGTTTTCGGGCAGCGGGTTGCGCTGGATATCACTGGTCACCTTGAAGCTGCCGAGCTCGACGCGCCAGGTCTCCTCGCCGGGGAAAAGCAAGTCGGCACCCGACGACGGATCGACGGGGAGACTGTTCTGGCGCGCGCAAGCCAGCTGGCGGTAGCGTACGCCCGTCAGCTGGCTCCTGAAGTGGAAGCGTTGTGGATCGGCGAGATCCGACGCTTGGCTTGGCAGCAGCTCGGCCTGGTGCGCGACGAGACTGGGCTGCGATCTGCACTGGCCAGCTACGGTCGCATGGTCTGGGATCTGCCCGAGGGGAGCGTCACGGCGCGCAACCTTTTGACCCTGGCGCGCTTGCTGGCCAACGCTGCCTTGGCACGGTGCGAGAGCCGCGGTGGACACTACCGCTCGGATTTCCCTCGGGCAGACGCCGCCTGGCGCTATCGTCTCTACCATGGAAGCGAGCGCTTGGTGAGTGGAGAAGCCCAGCAGGTGGTCGCTGATGCAGGTGTCGCTGAGCCCTGCCTGCAGGAGCCGGGCATCCATCCGGCCGCCGGCCGTGAGGCCGGTGCTGCAAGAGCAGCGTTGCTACGGATGACAGCCGAGGAGCCGCCAGCTCGGGAGGTGCGACTGTGAGCGCCGCCGGGACGCCGTTGGAGGAGAAACCAGTCACGCCCCTCTATCCGCTGCTCTATGAGGATGTCGTGCACCGCACGTTGAGCGAGGACCTGGGACGTGCCGGCGACCTGAGTGCCGACTCGGTGATCCCGCCTTCGGTACCAGCGCGCGCGTCGATCGTCGCCCGCCAGGCCGGGCGAATCGCGGGGCTGGACGTGGCGGCATTGGCGTTTCGCTGTCTCGATCCGAACCTCGCCGTCACGCTGCACAGCGCGGACGGTCGGGATGCCGTGGCGGGAGAGCCCTTGGCGACGGTCGAAGGTGCGGGTCGCTCCGTGCTTTCCGCCGAACGCACGGCGCTCAACTTCCTGGGGCACCTGAGCGGAGTTGCTACCGCGACGCGTGAGTTCGTCGCACAGGTTGCCGGGACGCGGGCGCGGGTGGTGTGTACGCGCAAGACGACGCCGGGTCTGCGCACGTTGGAGAAGTACGCGGTGCGCTGTGGTGGCGGCTTCAACCACCGCTTCGGCCTCGACGATGCGGTGATGATCAAGGACAACCACATCGCCGTCGCTGGCGGCATCGAGCCGGCAGTACGACGCACGCGCGAGTTCGTCGGTCACATGGTCAAGCTGGAAGTCGAGGTGGACACGCTCGAGCAACTCGACGTGCTCCTACCGCTGGGCGTCGACGTGGTCCTGCTCGACAACATGTCGCCCGCGATGCTGACCGAAGCCGTGGCGCGTGTACGAACTCAGGCGCCAGGTACGCTGACGGAGGCGTCCGGAGGCATCACGCCCAACACCGCGGCCGCCGTGGCCGCCAGCGGCGTCGATCTGTTGTCGGTCGGTTGGATCACGCATAGCGCGCCGCGTCTGGACGTGGCGCTCGACATTCTGTTCGACTCGGTGTAAGGCCTGACCAAGTGTACTGCCCGACTGGGCGGATTTCTCGTGTGTCCAAGGCTGTGCGATCAAGTGTCAGTGACGTCGTCGGCCTCGTCTGTGGTGTCACTCTCTTCCGGTAGAAAGCTGCGGGCGGCGGAGAGAAAATCCTCGGCTTCCAACAGATCGCTGTGGCGGTCGCGGGCGTTGCCTGCGGCCAAGCGTCCTACCGCACGCACGCGGCTGAGCGCTTGATCTTGCCACTCCTGCCACTGTCGGAAGACCTCACTGTGTGCCCGTGGCAAGAAGTACTCCCGCACCGCACGCACGGCTTCCACAGACAAGCGTAGCCGGCCCGTACCTTGGCCGAAGGCGACGTAGACCTGGCCGGTGATGTCGGCCAGCAGGTCGTCGAGTCGTCCCGGATCCCGATCCTCGAGGCTACGCATATGGCGCACCTGACGTACGTCGGGCAAGGGTAGAACACGGGATGCATCACTCATCGACATTTCATCAATCCTCCTCCGATCTCTCAAAACATAGGCATGGAAATATCTGCCGAAGAGAGTCCCATGATGCCGGCCTTCACCGGAATCAGTCTTCGATCGACGGCAGAGATGAACGTTCGTCTTGGAGAGTGGAACGGTAAAATTGGGGGGGACCGTCCTGTACGAAGATGATAGCAGACGGAAGGCCTCTTTAAAGGCAATGCAGAAAGGCAGCGCTTGCAGGGAGCGACGAGACGATCCCTGCAAGTCGTTGGCCCTGCTAGTCGTCGGCCCTGCTAGTCGTCGGCGAAGGGTAGGTCGGAGAAGGCAGTGTCGAGTTGCAGATCCTGGTCGAAGAGGAAGTCGTCACGCACTTCGATACGGCGGCTTGGCAGTTGGTAAGCAGGCGGGGAGCTGAAGTTGGCGGGGGCCAGACGCAGGGTGTACGTGCCGATTCCGAGGCCATCAATGCGGAAGAGCCCGAAGCGGTCGGTGCGGGCAGTACCGGCGACAGTGCCAGCAGAGTCGAGCGCCTCGATCAACACGTCACGACGTCGCACGCCGGCGGTGTCGGTGACGCGGCCCGCGACGCCGAACTCTGGCCGCACGGAGAAGTCGACGCGTGTCACGGCAGCCGGCGCCACCTGGGCGACGACGCTCACGCGTACGGGATTGAGTTCGATCGGCAGGTTCTCGGGATCCAACTCGACGCGGTAGAGGCCGGGCTCGAGATCTCCGATGAAGAAGCTACCGCCAAACTCGCTGCGGCCGGCGACACGGCCGTTGAGCAGGAGGGTCAGGCCGTCGAGACTGAAGGCGTCGAGAGATTCGGCCAGCTCGGGCGGAGCTTCGACGCGGATTTGGCCGCTGAGGGCGCCCCGGTCGGCACGTACGGAGACGCTGCGCGCCGGCAGAAGACGGCCGCGCGACAGCGCCAGGTCAGCGGTCAGATTGAGTTGGAGACGCAGGTTCGCCGAGCCGTCGGCTGCCGGGCGCAGCGGATCCTGCGCAACCTCGAAACGGGCCAGGACGCCGGGCAACAAGGCCAGGTTGAGCGAGGCCTGGAAGCCGACCCGGTCAGCGGTGGGTGGTGTGTTGCCGTCACGGTCGGTGTCCGGGGTGCTGACGAAGATCGGGCCGGCCGTCAAGCTTGGCTGCCAGCGTCCCTGCCGACTCCAGGCCAGCAGGGCAGCGTACCGGTCGACCTGACCTCCTCCGTGCTCGGCGCTCAAGTAGAGCTGAAGTTCACGGCCCAGGGCGTAGCTCAGGCCGGCAAAGGTGCGCTCCTGAATGCTGACCGCGAGTTGTCCCCGGCGCGAAATGGCGTAGTTGAGGTCGACCTGGTAGTCGCCGTCGACCTGGGGCCGGGCGCGCAGGGAGAGCCGCCTCACGGGGCGCCAGGAGAGCGTTGGTAGCACGAACTCATCGAGGGAGTCGCCCTGCCGCCGGCTGCGTGCGACCAAGCCGAGGCTGAGTCGCCGCGAGTGCTGATAGTTGGTCTCCACCAGGTGGTCGTAGGCCTCGGCGGCGGCTTCGCTCTGAAAGCCGGCCTCGAAGTAGAGGGAGCGCACCAGCAGACGCACGCCGCCGAAGCGATCCGCACCGCGGCCGGTGGTCGGGCCACCGATCTGGCCATCGAGGTCGAAGCTGTAGCCGAACGTGTCGCCCTCACGTTCCTGCGCCGGGTCGCCGCCGACCGAGCCGCCGATGGAACTCGCGATGGCACCGCCGATGGTGAAGGTGGGCGAGAGCTGAGCTACCAGTCCAGTGAGGACTTGAAGGTTCTCGCGACTCTGCTGCACCACGCTTTCGAAGGTCACGCGGTCATGCAAGCCTTGGCGGAACTGGTAGAAGCCGGCGGCTGCGGAGCCGTCTCGCTGGTCGAGGGCATCCTGGGCCAAGTTGCCGTCATGGCCTCCGCCGCCCAGGTGGACACTGCCACCAGCCGGCAACAGATAGGCCGAGAGGTTGAGCGTCTCCTCGATGATGTTGACAGGAATGCGCGGATTCTGCCGCTCGTAGACGCGCACCTCGACGCGGCTGAGGCGCGCCGGCAGCGGGATGTCGAAGAACTCGTACATGCCGTTCAGGCCGATGGTGCGCCGATCGGTCAGGCGATCGTCGATCCACAGTTCGGCGATGCCAGCGGGCGGGCCGGGGCCGCGAAAGGTGCGCTGCGGCGTGCCCTGGCGAGACAGGAGTTCGACGGGCTGGAACTGGCTGCGCGCGAAGCGATCCAACGGCTGGTCCGTCCAGGCACCTTGGACGCCGGTCAATTCCACCACGCGCAGCAGCGGATGCAGTTGGACGCGCTGATGCCCGATCTGGAGCAGCCCGTTGCCGCGCTCGGGCGGCAGGTTCAGGGGGCGCAGCCAAGCATAGTCGCGCAGGCGTTCGCCGCCCGCGAAGTCGTCCTGGTAGCGGAGCCTCCACCAGCCACCGGAGAGTCGGCCACCGAGGACGGTCGCGCTATTGAAGCGCTCGACATCATCGTCCTGGAAGAACTCGAGGTCGGTCTGGATCGTCGACAGGCTGGCGACGGGTGCCTCGAATTCGGGTTGCAGCACCTCGGCCGCGGGGCG
The DNA here is from genome assembly GCA_965368975.1 of uncultured bacterium. GTDB lineage: Bacteria > Acidobacteriota > Thermoanaerobaculia > Multivoradales > JAHZIX01 > CBDUPA01. Next base: position 51,972 of record CBDUPA010000008.1, read on the forward strand.
TAGCGGCAGCGTGACCGACGTCTGGTAGGGCTGCCAGGCGAGGTCCAGGCGCAGGGCGAAGAGGCGTTCGTCGAAGCGCAGAGGGCTGGCGAGCCGTTGCTCGATGAAGGTCTGCGAGAGATACGTGACGCCGTCACGAAGCTGGATATCCGGGGCCGTCAGCTCGACGGTCCCCAGGGGAGTCACCAAGCTGCGGTCTCGATCTCCGCTCTCTGCTTGCAGCCGCGTGCCGGTGAAGGCGAGGAATGGTTCCAGCGGTAGTAGGTAGCTGCCGTCCGCGTCGATCAAGATCTCGATGACGTCGATCTCGCGGCCGTCGACGATGACGCCCACCAGAGCCGTGTCGCGGGGTGGTGCATGGGCGTAGGCGGCTTCTTCCAGCAAAGCCGCATCCAGGGCTTCGGGGTGCAGCGTTGCCACCTGTGGTGGACGGGGAGCCGCCGCCTCGGAGCCGAGGCTTGGTGCCGCGGCCAAGACGAGGAGTAGTGCGGCGCCGAGCACGAGGCTCAGCCTCCTCCCAGGTCCGGCTCTGGAGGAACCGTGAAGGAGACCGATCGATCGAGCGGCTGCGCACCCAGCGTGCCATTGAGGTCGAGGACGTAGGTGCCCGGTGGCAGGGCTTGCTGCAATTCCAGGCTCAGGGTTCGTCGCGTCCCGGGGAGCACGGGGGTGCCCGGCAGCTCACCCGCCTCCAGCACCGCTTCTGGTGCTACGGCCTCGGGTTTGCCGACGTTGGCGATCAAGTCGGTGGCACCGCTGCCCGGGAAGGTGTCGGCCGGCCACACTGCATACTGCCCGTCGAAGCGTACGTGTGCGTTGCCGGGACAGGCGAGGTCGAAATGCACGAGGCCATCCGTCACCGTCACCTCGTGCAAGACCGCCCGTCGATCCAGCTCGCCAGCCTGAGCGTAGACCGCCAAGCCGACGCGGTACAGTACGTTGAAGCTCGGGTTGTCGTCCGGCGGTGGTGGTAGTTGCCGGAAGTAGATGAGCGCCCGGTGCTCGCCGGACTCGGGGCGGACCTTGGGGCGGATCGAGAAGCGGACGGTACGCGACTCCTTGGCAGGCACGCTGAAGTGCACCGGATTGACCACGATCCACTGGTCCAGGCTCTGCTCCTCGGGCGGCAGCTCGCGGACCGTGTTGGTCTCGTCGAGGTCCCAGTTCAACACCTCGACCACCAACTCGACCTCTTTCTCGCTGAAGTTGAAGACGCGCACGGACTCGGTGCTCGGGCTGTCTGTCAGCTGCAGTTCGAAGCGAGATGGCGAGACACCCAACTGCGCCTCTACCGTCAGCGGCAGCAGCGTCATCGCGAGTAGCGTCAAGGTGCCAGCCGCCAGGCATCGGCTGCGGCGTGAGCGGCCGGCTTCGATGTGCGGCTGGGAGAGGGTGGATGGCATCGAGGAGCGTCGAGAATGGCTCCGGGCAGTGGCAACGGAAAGTTGGGCTCGACTCACGGTGGAAGCTCCTGGGCGTCACGGGCGCTGGTTCTGGGGCCGATTTCTAGGGCCGATTTCTAGGGCTGATTTCTGGGGATGGGACTGGCAACGTAGCTGCCGGCTCGCTGGCGGATAGCGCCGGTCAGAGCTGATGCAGAGTGACCGTCAGAGTACCCTGATAGGTACCGGCGGCCTGCACGCTCTCGACCTCCATCTCCAAGACGACGCCTCCCTGCACGATGGTACCTGCCTGAGTAGGCATATCAGAGTCGAGACGCCGCTCAGCGTCTCGCTGCAGAATCGTCGGCGCCAGCGGCCAGACCCGTGTGTGTACCTCGAGGTCCGGGCGCTGAGAATGACTCAGCCGATCCTGCTGTCCCTGGCTCGACACGAGCTCATAGGATACTTGCAGGTCGCGCAGCCGGGCATCCGGTGCCAGATGCAGCTGCCACAGGTCGGGCAGCCGGCGCACGACGCTCGTCGCCAGGCGCGCGCTGGTAAAGGGGGATTGGGAGCTCGAACGGCTTCCCGAACCGACCACCAGCGTTCCTTCGCTGACCTCGGCTTGATCCTCGAACAGCTCCCTTGACTGGATCGGTTCGAGCCGCAGCACGATGGTCGGCGTCCCGAACTCGGTGAGTTGGGTCGGTGGCTCACCGCGACCCGGGGCCGGGAGCAACAAGCAAAGCGCCGCGACCGTCCAGGTCGCGGCGACAGAGCAGCCTCGCATGGGCATGCTCGGCGGCGAGGTGCCATGACTTGTGAAGGCCGTCGTTGGCCGGCCTCGCCGCCGCGGGGATCAGATCAGCGTCGCGGTGACGGTGATGTTGTCGTCGACGGCACTGCTATAAGTACCGGCTTCGTTGGCCGAGCTGGCGTCGAGAATCAGCTGCACGTCGACCGCGTCGGTGGTCCCGAGACCGCTGGGCGTGAAGGTGGTCGGGCTGCCGAAGCCGCCGCCGTTGACCTGGACCTGCGGCGTGCCGGTCAAGGTGATGGTGCCGGTGCCGCCGTTGGTCAGCGTGGTGTTGGCGGTGTAGGCGATGCTCACCTGCACGCCCGAGCCGCCATTGGTCTGGATGGCGCGGATCGCGCAGATGTCCTGAATGGTCAGCGCCAGGTTGCTCAGGTCGACGCCGGCTGCCAGGTCGGTATCCGGGCTACCAAGGTTGACGTCAGCGGTCAGGCCGGTGCCCGAGACGGCTGCGTTGGCGGTGCCGGGGCCCGCAACCGCGATGCCCTGGTCGCCGTTGGCGGTACCGGTGACCAGCTCTGCCAGCACCGCCGAGGTGACGGTGATGTCGACGTCGCTGTAGCAATACAGGATCAGAATCGACGGCCAGATGATGTCGACATCGACGTTCAGCGAAGCTGCCTGAGCCGGAGGCGCTGGTGCCAGCAGCATGCCGAGAGCGAGCAGGCAGGCGACGGCGAGCGAGGCGCGGAGGGATTTGAGGCGTGGACTACGAGAGAGCGAGAGCATACGAGTACCTCCCTTGAGGGTGAAGCTAGGGGCAGCGGTAAATCATAGAATTTGGATGACTCGGAATCGTGTGCTGGCAACGCGAAGTTCGCATTTTTGTCGTCAGCTGGCGGCGACGGTGACAGGATTTGCCAGCGGTCACCGCATTTGCTGACGAAAGAGCTCGTTGACAGTGAACTCGACCCAGCACAATTCTTGTTTATGCAAATACTGCGCCATTATCTGGCGTTCCTGCGCAGGGGCCTGCGGATCAGCAGGAGATTCCCCAGCGGGGATGGTCGAGCACGAAGCCTTCGTCGTCGTCGAAGTCGAGCACCGCTCCCTCCAACTCGCGCACGGCGAGGCGGTCCAGGTGCACGTGCACACCTTCGACCACGACCTGGACGTCGTCCTCGTTCCCGCGTCGGCTGGCGCTGAGGCGAAAGCCCATCGCGCCGCAGCCGCCGGCGAAGGCGATGCGTAGGAACTCGTCGTCTCGCAGGTCGCGCTGGGCAGCGTCGCGGGCGGCGGGTGTGAGGCTCAGCTTCGGGGTGACGCCGGGTTCTGGCGTGAGGTTAGGCTCCATGGTTCTGATAGCATAATCCAGTGAGACCTGCCGAGGACAAGAACCCCCTAGTAAGGAACTTCCAAGCATGAGCACAGCAACCGAGCCGGAGGCGGCCGCGGCCACCGGTGACGCAGTCTTAGAGACCCGCGACGACGTCGTGATCCGCTTCGCCGGTGACTCCGGTGATGGCATGCAGCTGACCGGCGGCCAATTCACCAACACGTCTGCATTCCTGGGTAACGATCTGTCGACGCTGCCGGACTTTCCGGCCGAGATCCGCGCGCCCGCGGGAACGCTGCCCGGCGTTTCTGCCTTTCAGGTTCGTATCGCCGACTACGACATCCACACCCCCGGTGACGCGCCGGACGTCCTGATCGCGATGAACCCGGCCGCGCTCAAGGTCAATATCAAGGATTTGCGCACCAACGGTGTCCTGATCGCCAATACCGACGAGTTCAACAGCCGCAACTTCAAGAAAGCGGCGATCGAGGTCAACCCGCTCGAGGACGGGAGTCTCGAGGGCTACCAGGTCTACCAGGTGCCGTTGACTACCCTGACGCGCGAAGCGTTGGCCGACACGGAACTCGACACGCGGAGCAAGGATCGCTGCAAGAACTTCTTTGCCCTCGGCATGGTCTACTGGCTCTTCAGCCGTCCGCTGGACACGACGCTCGAATGGCTCCACAAGAAGTTCTCCAAGAAGCCGCATCTGGCTGAGGCCAACGCGTGCGTGCTCAAGGCGGGGTGGAATTACTGCGACATCCAGAGCTTGTTCCAGGTCCGCTACCAGGTTCAGCCGGCGCGGCTGGAGCCGGGGACGTACCGCAACATCAACGGTTCGAAGGCGCTGGCGCTGGGTCTGGTCGCGGCCAGTCAGCAGAGTGGTCTGCCGCTCTTCTTGGGGGCGTATCCGATCACGCCGGCCAGCGAGCTCCTGCACGAGCTGGCAGCCATGAAGCGCTTTGGCGTCACCACCGTGCAGGCCGAAGACGAGATCGCCGCCGTCTGTGCCGCCATTGGCGCGGCCTTCGGCGGAACGCTGGCGGTGACGGTGTCGAGTGGCCCCGGTATCGCGCTCAAGGCCGAGGCGATCAATCTGGCGATGATGGTCGAGCTACCGCTGGTGATCTGCGACGTCCAGCGTGCCGGCCCGTCGACCGGTATGCCGACCAAGACCGAGCAGAGTGACCTGCTGCAGGTGTTGTTCGGCCGCAACGGTGAGTCGCCACTGCCGGTGTTGGCCGCGTCGTCGCCCAAGGACAGTTTCGCAACCGCGGTGGAAGCTTGTCGCGTGGCACTCGAACACATGGTACCGGTGGTGATCTTGTCGGATGGGTATATTGCCAATGGTGCCGAACCTTGGCGGCTGCCCGATCTGGACTCGCTGCCCGACTTGACGCCGCAATTCCGCACCGATCCGGAAGGCTTCCAGCCCTACGCTCGCGATCCCAAGACGCTGGCTCGACCATGGGTGCGTCCCGGAACACCGGGCCTGGAACACCGTGTCGGTGGCCTGGAGAAGGCAGACCTGACCGGCAACGTCTCCTATGACCCGGCCAACCACCAGCGTATGACCGACCTGCGCGCCGCCAAGGTCGAACGGGTGGCCGACGGTCTGCCGCCGCTGGAGGTCCACGGCGACGCCGAGGGCGATCTACTGGTCCTGGGCTGGGGCTCGACCGCGGGTGCCATCACCGGCGCGGTCAACCGTGCGCGCGAGGAGGGGCACAAGGTCAGCCGCGTACATCTGCGCTACCTCAACCCGCTGCCGCGCGACTTGGGCGACGTGCTGAAGCGCTTCCGCAAGATCCTGCTGCCCGAGATCAACAGTGGTCAATTGGCGATGCTGCTGCGCGCCCGCTACCTGCTCGACATCCAGTCGTTCTCCAAGGTACAGGGCAAGCCGTTCACCCGCCAGGAGATCTACGACAAGATTCTGCACACGCTGGAGGCTGCCCGTGTCCACTGACGTCCGCGAACGCGAAACCCAGAAGCTGACCGCCAAAGACTTTGCCTCCGATCAGGATGTGCGCTGGTGCCCCGGCTGCGGTGACTACGCGATCCTCAAAGCTGTGCAGTCGGTTCTGCCGGAGCTGGGGATCCCCAAGGAGCAGTTCGTCGTGGTGTCCGGCATCGGTTGCTCCAGCCGCTTTCCGTACTACATGGACACCTACGGTTTCCACTCGATCCACGGCCGTGCACCGGCGTTGGCCACCGGCCTCAAGGTGGCGCGACCGGAGCTGGAAGTGTGGGTGGTGACCGGAGACGGTGATGCCATGTCGATTGGCGGCAACCACTTCGTACACGTGCTGCGGCGCAACGTCGGCGTCAAGGTGCTGATGTTCAACAACCGTATCTACGGTCTCACCAAGGGCCAGTACTCGCCGACCTCCGAGGTCGGCAAGCGGACCAAGTCGACGCCGCTCGGCTCGGTCGACAACCCGTTCAACCCTTTGTCGCTGGCACTCGGGGCCGGCGCTACCTTCGTGGCGCGTGCGGTCGACATCTTCCAGCCGCACTTGAAGGAAGTTCTGCGTCGGGCAGCCGCTCACAAGGGGACGGCGTTCGTCGAGATCTACCAGAACTGCAACATCTTCAACGACGGCACTTTTTCTTACATGACCGATAAGGAGAAGCGCCAGCAGCAGGTGCTGTACCTGGAGCATGGTGAGCCGTTGTTGTTCGGCAACGACAAGGACCAGGGGCTGCGTCTCGAGGGTGTCGACTTCGAGGCCGTGCAGCTGGGGAACGGCGTGTCGGCCGAGGACTGTCAAGTGTGGGACGAGCATGCCGAGAGCCCGGGCCTCGCCTTCGCGCTGGCTCAGGCGGGCACGCAGACAGGGGCTCCGCACTTGCCGACGCCGATCGGTGTCTTCCGCGACGTCAGTCATCCGACCTACGAAGATGGCGTCAAAGCCCAGGTCGACTTCGCGCTGGCCCAGCAAGGTGCTGGCAACCTGCACGACCTGATCTACGGCGGCGAGACCTGGACTGTCGGGGACTGAAGCTCGATGCCGGGTACTCGATGCCGGGTACTCGATGCCGGGTACTCGATGACCGGTACTCGATGATGCGTACTCGATGACGGGCGCTCGACAGCTTGTTCTCGGCGGCTGACCTCGGCCCCACACCGTGGGGTGCTCCTAAACTCAGTTTCCTGTTGTGAGGAGGGTTCCCATGCACCGTCTCTACGGACTCGTCCCGACCGTTCTGATGCTCGTTGCCTTGCTTGCCGCCGCGCCGGCCATCGCCGAGGAGGCCGGCGAGCAGTACAACGTGCTGACGCCCGCCCACGTGGCGCAGATCCGCACCGTCGATGATGTTTTCGTGGCGCCGGACGGCAGTTCGGTGGCGTACTCTCTGAACGTACCGCGACGCCTGTTCGAGGAGTCGGACGGTTCGTCTTGGCGCGAGCTGCACTGGTTCGATGCTGAGGGGGTCCATCGGCCGCTGATCACCGGCCAGGTAAAGGTCTCGTCCGTGGCCTGGGCGCCGGACGCTCGCAGTCTCACTTTCCTCGACCAACGCGGCGACGACGAGCACAATTGTCTCTATCGCCTGCCCCTCGGTGATGGGGCAGGGGAGGCACAGCGCTTGTTGTGCCACAGCAGCAGCATCGGCGAGTATGACCTGCATCCCGACGGCCGTATCGCCTTCGTCGCCACGGAGGCCAAGACGCCGCAGCAGAAGCGGCTGGAGAAAGCCGGGTTCACGCAGGAGGTCTTCGAAGAGGATGCCCGCTTCGATCATCTCTGGGTCGCGACGCCCAGGCCGGTTTCCCCTGACGGCGGCGACGGCTACGCGGTGAGGCGTATCGACGTGCCCGCGGGCCATGTTTCCGACATCGCCTGGAGCCCGGTCGACAACCGCTTGGTACTAGCACTCGCCCCGACGCCGCTGGTCGACGACGAATTGATGCAGCGGCGGGTGCACGTCATCGATAGCGATTCCGGCGAGGTACTGGTCCGCGTGGCCAATCCGGGCAAGCTCAAGCACGTCAGTTTCGCTCCCGACGGTCGTCACGTGGCGATGATCTCAGCGGTCGATATCAGCGATCCGCGCGAGAGTCGCTTGATGGTCGCCGCCGTTGGGGCTGCTGCAGGGCAGACGGGGACCGACGGCGTGCTCCTGGACGTGACGCCGAAGGTCGAGACCAAGGTTACCGACTACGCATGGACCGGTGGCGATTCCTTGGTCCTGCTCGGCGACGAGGGTGTCCACACCCGCGTCTACCGGGTTGCGGTCGACGGTTCGAGACATCAGCAGCTGAGTGGTGGTCGGGCCTCGTGGAGCGACATCGCCGCCTCCGCCGATGGTCGTCTGATCGGGCTGGTCGGGGATACGCCCACGCATCCCGCAGAGTTGTTCACGCTCAGCGGCAGCGGTGGAGAGGCTGCCCCCGAGCGCTTGACCGAGAGCAATCCCTGGCTCGCCGACCAGCGTCTGGCGCCCCAGGAGATCGTCACCTGGACGGCCCGTGACGGTCTCCAGCTCGAGGGCGTGCTGGTGCGGCCGCTGAACGAGATTCCCGGCCAACGCTATCCGGTCATCATGACCATTCACGGTGGCCCCGAGGCCCACATCCGCGACGGCTGGCTCACCACCTACTCGCGCCTCGGCCAGGTCGCCGCGGCACGTGGCTTCGCCGTCTTCCATCCCAACTACCGCGGCAGCACTGGCCGCGGCGTCGAGTTCCACAAGCTCGGTCACAAGGATTTCGCCGGCAAGGAGTTCGACGACATCGTCGACGCCATCGACCACCTGGTCGACATCGGTCTAGCCGACGCGAACCGCATTGGCATCACGGGCGGTTCGTATGGCGGCTACGCAAGCGCCTGGGGGGCCACCTACTACAGCGAGCGCTTCGCCGCGTCGGTGATGATGGTGGGCATCTCGGATCTCGTCTCGGCCCTTGGGACTACCGATATCCCGAACGAAGACCAGCTGGTACACAAGATCGTGTGGCCGTGGCAAGACTGGGATCTCTACCGCGAACGTAGCCCGCTGACCTACGTCGAGAAGGCGCGTACGCCGATCCTGATCCTCGGTGGCACCAGCGATCCGCGCGTCAACCCGACGCAGAGCCAGGAGCTGTATCGCTACCTGGAACTGATCGGCCAGACCCCGGTGCGCTACGTCCGGTACTCCGGCGAACCCCACGGCAACCGCCGCGCGGCGTCGCGCTTCGACTACAACCTGCGCGCGCTACGCTGGTTCGAGCACTATCTGCTCGGCGCCGGTCTCGAAGCCCACCAGCGCGGCGACGATCTTCGTTCGCGAGACCTGCCGCCGTACGGGTTGGATTACGAAGCGGCGCTGGGACGCTGAAGTAGCAACGGCGGGTTTTCTGGGTAGGGGCGACCCCATGTGGTCGCCCTGCGGCACCAGCCGCATCTGGATTTCCCGGCCCCCGCCCAGGGCACCCACATGGGGGTGCCCCTACCCGAAGGGGGGATGCTCTCACTCTCCCGCGCTGCCGCGCAACTCCTGCTTCGGTGCGTCGATCTGCACCGGCGCTGGGATGGTGTCGCCGATCGTGCCATCTACGATCTTACCGACCTCGCCGCGCGCCAGCTCTTCCCAGTGCGCCACCAGTTCGTGCAGGGTGCCGTCCTGGGTCAAGCGGGCGTCGGCAGCCGCGTGTTCTTCTTTGAACAGGTGGACCGTCTGGGTCGGGAAGGCGAACTCGACGCCGAGGCGGTGTGCCAGGCGCAGGATATCGACGGCCAGGCGGTGGCGTTCGCGCAGTTCGGTGGCCCAGTCCGGGGTCTTGAAGAACATGTACAGCAGCACTGACAGCGACGAGGCATCGAAGCTGTTGAGGTAGACGTGGAAGACATCCTTGCGCGTGTAGGGATGACGGCGGATCAACTCGCGCACGCCTTCGCAGAAGGCTTCGACCTTCTCCGGCGGCGTGTTGTAGGTGATGGTCAGCTTGGTGCTCCAGCGCCGGTACTCGCGGGCGCCGTAGTTGTCGACCGCGGTTTCGATCAGGTTGGCGTTGGGCAGCGTGATCAGGGAGTTGTAGAAGGTGCGCACGCGGGTCGAGCGCATGCCGACTTCTTCGACCGTGCCCTCGACGCCGCCGATTTCCACCCAATCGCCGACCGCGAACGGGCGGTCGAGCAGCACGGTGATCGAGCCGAAGAGGTTGCGCACGGTGTCCTGCGCGGCCAGGGCGAAGGCCAGGCCGCCGAGGCCGAGGCCTGCGAGCAGTGAGCCGATCTGGGCACCCATCTGCTGCAGCACGAAGAGCAAGCCGAAGGCCATGACGATCAGCTTGGCTGATTTGCGAAACAGCGGCACCAGCAGGTCGTCGAGCTTGGACGCCGTGGTCGTGGCACGGCTCTCGAAGACGGCGCCGGCGACGTCGACGAGGCGATAGAGCAGCCATACCAGGGCGGCGGCGATGGCGGGCGTCACCAGCCAGTTGATCGGGTTGAGAACCCACAGCGGCAGGCTGAGCAGGCGTACGCCAAAGTACCAGACCAGCGTCATGGCGACGACGCCCAGCGGGCGAGTGACGCCGTGGAAGCGCTCCACCGCCTGCCAGCGGCGACGCAGGTAGCTGAGCAGGACGCGGTCGGCGGCCCAGGTCACCAGGCGTTCGAGCAGCACACCGAGGACGGCCAGCAGGAGCAGACCGATCCACTGCCAGTGCTCGAGCAGGAAGACGCGTTGCTGCAGGGGCTCGGGCATCTGCTCGCGCAGCCACAGCGGCAGCGTGCGGGGCGCCTCGGTGACGCCTTCCACCAGTTCTTGCATCTCGGTTGCCTGCCACAGCTCGGGGATGGCTGCCACCGTCGCCGGGCTGAACAGCCACTCGCCCTGGTCGTTGGGGGCAATGACGATACTGCCCTCGGCTTGATCGAGGAAGACGAAGGGGTCACCTTGGGCGTCGTCCGAGATCTCTTCGAACACGACGTACACCGTGCGGTCGATGATGTCCTTGAGCTGCGTCGCCAGATTGCCACCTTCGGTGCCGGCCAGCGATGGCGGTAGCTCGCTCAAGTCGAGGCAGGCGGTGGCCTCGTCGAGTTGGACGCCGCCTTCGATAGCCGGGTCGAAGGCCTCCAGGAAGGTGCGCATGGTGGCTCGCGCGGAACGGTGTGCATCGGGTACCGACGGTGCCGGCGCCGCGGTGGTCTCCGTGTCGGTCGCGGTACCGGCCGCATCGCCGGATACCGGGGCCTGTTGGGCGCCGAGCGGGGTCGGCAGGCCGCACAGCAGCGGCAGGAGCGCGAGGACGAGGAGCAGAGCGAGGTGGGAGTGGGGACGGAGCTTCAAGGATATTCCTCCTTCGGACCGGATGAGCGAGTTGCAGTGCGTGAGCGATGGGTACCACAGGCCTCCTGGCGTGTCAAAGCAGGTGGCTGTCTGCACGGGGGTTCTCAGGTTCTCGGCGTCCGTCAGAGGACGGCCCGGATGGCGTTGCCAGGCTACTCGAGGCAAGTTTGCCTGACGGCGGGCTCCGGGGTAGAGTTCCGCCACCCCAGGTGTCCAGCCCTATCGCGGATCTTTCGAGACGAGGAGGAGAGAGCATGAGCGACGAGAAACGCGGCCTGAGCCGCCAGGCTTACGAACCGCTGAAGGAGGGCGAGACCTACCAGCCCTATGTGCCGGCGAGCCAGGAGCTGCCGGAGTTCAGCGTCAAGGCGGTAGTCGCGGGCATCGTGTTCGGCGTCCTCTTCGGTGCCGCGAACGCGTATCTGGGACTCAAGGCTGGTCTCACCATCTCGACGTCGATTCCGGTCGCGGTCATGACCATCGCCGCCTTCCGGGCTCTGGCCGCCATGGGGGGACGGACGAGCTTGCTGGAGGCCAACCAGGCGCAGACCATCGGCTCGGCTTCCAGCTCGGTGGCCAGCGGTGTCATCTTCACCCTGCCGGCACTCTTCCTCTGGGGTCTCGATCCGTCTCTGCTGCAGATGACGCTCCTGGCCATGTGCGGCGGCCTGATCGGCGTGCTCTTCATGGTGCCGCTGCGCCGCTTCCTGATCGACCGTGAGCACGGCAAGCTGCCATATCCCGAGGGCACGGCTTGTGCCGAGGTGCTGGTGGCCAGCGAAGCGGGCGGCGCGCGCGCCCAGAACGTGTTCTGGGGGCTGGGGCTCGGGGCCCTGGTCAAGTTGCTGCTCGGCGGCCTCAAGCTGCTGCCCGAGACGGTCAAGTTCGCGGTTCCGGGCATCTACAAGGCTGAGTTGGGACTCAAGGCGTCACCGGCGCTGTTCGGCGTCGGCTTCATCCTTGGTCCGTACATTGCCACCATCATGGTCGGTGGCGGCCTGCTGGCGTCGCTGGTGATCATCCCGCTGATCGCCTGGTGGGGCGGCGATTTCGCCGTGCCGTTCTATCCGGAGACCGAGAAGCTGATCAGCGTCATGGCGCCCGGCGAGCTGTGGAACCGATATGTGCGCTATGTCGGTGCGGGTGCGGTGGCCACGGCAGGCATCATCACCTTGGTGCGGAGCTTCCCGACCATGCTTGAAAGCTTCCGCATCGGCACCGAACAACTGCGCTCGCGCATGGGTGGTGGCAGTGGCGAGGCCTCGCCACGCACAGCCCGAGATTTGCCGCTCGGCTTCATCGGAGCTGGCCTCGGCGTACTGATCCTGGTGATGGCGCTGGTACCGGCGGTGTTTGGCAATGTTGGTGGCCTGGGCATTCGGGTCGTGGCGGCGGTGCTGGTGACGGTCTGTGCCTTCTTCTTCGTCACCGTGTCGTCGCGCATCGTCGGTCTGGTCGGTGTGACGTCTAACCCGACGTCCGGCATGACCATCGCCTCGCTGCTGGCTACCGCGATGATCTTCCGCATCTTCGGCTGGACCGACATGAGCGGCATGGCGGCGGCGCTGACGGTCGGCTGTGTGGTAGCGATCGCGGCCTCGATCGCGGGCGATACGTCGCAGGACTTGAAGACGGGTTTCCTGCTGGGTGCGACACCGCGGCGGCAGCAGCTCGGCGAGCTGATCGGCGTGCTGACCAGTGCAGCTTTCGTTTGCCTGACGGTGATCCTGCTCGCCCGTACCTATGGCTTCGGTACCGACGACCTACCGGCGCCGCAAGCGACGCTGATGAAGCTGGTGATCGAGGGCGTCCTCGAGAGTTCGCTGCCGTGGGGGCTGGTCGCTATCGGTGCCGGCATCGCGGTGGTTGCCGAGCTGGCGCGCATTCCCAGCCTGCCGTTCGCGGTCGGCGTCTACCTGCCAGTGTCGACCATGGTGCCGGTCTTTCTCGGTGGTCTGCTGCGCTGGTCGATGGAGCGACGCTCGGCCAACGACGAAGAGCGCGAGGAACGCAGGGAACAAGGCGTACTGCTGGGTTCCGGCCTGGTAGGCGGCGAGGGGCTGCTGGGTGTTGGCGTTGCGGCCTGGGCGTTGGCGCAAGGGGCGGCCCCGCAGGGCTTCGGCTCGGCCTGGGCCGGTGCCGCGGCACCTTGGCTGTCGGTCCTCGTGCTGGCTCTATTGGGCTGGGGCTTCCTCCGCTTGTGCCGAGCCTCTGGCCGGGCTGTTCGTAAGGCTGGCGACGGAGGAACAGAGTAACTGATGGCCGGTGGGCGGAAGACGTCTCGGCGTCCAGAGAGCATCAGGGGTTCGTTCCTGGTGCGTGGTGCCGAGCTATCGCCGGGTTTCTTGCGTCGGAGCGTGCTGTTGGTCATTGCCCTTGTGGCCCTGGCCTGGTTCCTGTGGCCGAGTTCGCCACCGTCCGGAGTACTTCCGTCCGACCAGCCTGGTGAACCCTCGTCAGGCGTGTCTGCACCTGGTATGGCGTCTTCATCGTCTCCACCCAGGGCAAGGGAACTGCCAAGCGGTGTGACGCCTTCCGAGGTGCACACCGTGCAGCTCACCACGCCGACTTCGCAGCCGGTGGCGCCGACGGTTCCACTCACTCCGGCAGATTCGGAGCCCCAGGCGGAGTCTGCTGTCGCGGTACCCTCTTCCTCAGAACCGGGTCTCCCGGCCCGGGTCGAGCGTCTGCGGGTGCGTGTGCTGGGAGAGTACCCACACGACCGACAGGCTTTCACGCAGGGGCTGCTGTGGCACGACGGCACCTTGTATGAGAGCACCGGCGTCCACGGTCAATCGACGCTGCGCCGAGTCGATCTGGCGACCGGCCAGTTGTTGCAGCGCTTGCCGCTGGCACAGAACTACTTCGCCGAGGGCCTGGAACGGGTCGGTGATCAGCTGGTCCAGCTCACCTGGCGCTCAGGCACGGCCCTGGTCTACGACCTGGAGACCTTTCGCCGCGTGACGTCGTTCCACTACCAGGGCGAGGGCTGGGGCCTGTGCTTCAACGGCCGTGAGCTGGTGATGAGCAACGGCAGCTCGCACCTGACGCTGCGCGATCCGGAGTCGTTCCAGGTGGTCGAGCGTGTCGAGGTGACGCTCGAGCAGACGCCGCTGCGCTGGCTCAACGAACTCGAATGCGTCGGAGGGGTGGTCTACGCCAACATCTATCAGCAGGACTGGATCGCACGTATCGATGGCCGCAGCGGTCGCGTCACCGCGGTCATCGACGCCAGTGGTCTGCTGCCCAACGAAGAGCGTAGGCAAGTCGACGTGCTCAACGGCATTGCGTACGTTCCCGAGCGGGACGTCTTCCTGCTGACTGGCAAATATTGGCCCAGGGTCTTCGAGGTCGTCTTCGAGCCCCAGCCGTGAACTCGGAGCCTTCAGCCGTGAACTCGGAGCCTTCAGCCGTGAACTCGGAGCCTTCAGCCATGAGGTTCTCATCTGGTTGCCCCTACCTCGTCGAGCTTCGGCTTGATAGCCTTCGAGCGGCGAGTCTCGAGGCGCCACCCGATCCATACAAGGCCTGATCCAGATACCAGATACCAGATACCGACAGATCCAGACACCACAGGGAGGATGCGTAGCATCATGAGTGATTCGCAGTGGTATGTAGCCGTACAGGGGCAGCAGCAGGGACCGATGAGCGCTGCCGAAGTGGTCGCAGGCGTACAGGCCGGTCGATTCGACCGTGGTGCCCACGTCTTCACGCAGGGCATGGCGGCCTGGGAGCCGATCACCTCGCGTGCTGAATTCAGTTCCGCTTTCAGTGCCGCGCCGCCGCCAGCGCCAGGATTGAGCCCGCCTCCGGTACCGGCGGCAGGACATTTGGCCTCGGGTCGACAAGCGCACGAGATCGACTTCGAGATCCTGGGCAGCGAGATGCAGATGGTCGAGATCACGCTCGATCCGCAGGAAGCCTGCGTCGCGGAAGCTGGCGCCTTCATGTACATGGACCCGAGCGTGCAGATGGAGACCGTCTTCGGTGACGGCTCGGACAAGGACAGCGAGGGTGGTTTCATGGGCAAGCTTCTGGGCGCTGGCAAGCGCCTGATCACCGGCGAGTCGCTGTTCATGACGGTGTTCGCCAACCAGGGTGGTCAGCGCCAGGTGGTGGCCTTCGGTGCACCCTATCCGGGCAAGATCATCGATCTCGACCTGGCCAAGCACGGCGGTGCGATCATTTGCCAGAAGGATGCCTTCCTGTGTGCCGCCAAGGGGGTTTCGGTCGGCATCGCCTTCCAGCGCAAGATCATGACGGGTCTGTTCGGCGGTGAGGGTTTCATCATGCAGAAGCTCGAGGGCGACGGCCTGGCCTTCGTGCATGCCGGCGGTACCATCGTGCGCCGGGACCTGGCACCAGGGGAAACCCTGAGGGTTGACACCGGTTGTCTGGTGGCACTGGAACAGCAGGTGAGCTACGACGTGCAGCCGGTGCGTGGCGTCAAGAGCATGATCTTCGGCGGTGAGGGACTGTTCTTCGCCACGCTGACCGGTCCGGGCAAGATTTGGCTGCAGTCGCTACCGTTCAGCCGTCTGGCCGGCCGAATCTACCGTGCCGCGCCGCAGACCGGTGGTTCGCGGAAAGGCGAAGGTTCGATCCTCGACGCCGTCGGTGGTCTGGGCAATCTCCTCGACGGCGACTGAACCGAGCCCGGTGCCATACCGGTGAAAATGCTCAGGGTCGCAGCGGTTCAAGAGACGGCTTCGACCTTGAGCATGCGCGCGTAGGCAGTGCGCAAGGTCTCTGGCAAGTCCAGGGAGGCGAACATGGTGCGCACCTCGTCGCGGCTGACGAAGGTCCAGATGTCTTCCCATTGCGCGTAGCGCAGCATGTTGGACACCGCCCAGGCCCGTCGCTCGGCGTCGTTTCCGCTCAGAATCTGCCGCAGCTCCGTGGCCGAGATCTCGGACTCGGGGAAGAAATACAGCGGCGAACCGGCTTGGTCTCGCGGGGGAGACGGAGCGGCGGTGCTGGCGACGTCGGCTTCGGTTCTTGCCATGGCACCTGGAAGTATAGCCTTTCGGGAGTGTCGGGCCAAGAGATGCCTTATCTGTGCCGTGGGCTTGACCGCGATGCCCGTGTCGGATAGATTTTTCTTCTGCTGAGCGGGCATAACTCAGTGGTAGAGTGCAAGCTTCCCAAGCTTGAGGTCGCGGGTTCGACCCCCGTTGCCCGCTCCATTTTCTTCTCTCCGGCCAGCCCTGAAGACAGCCTTGCCAGCCATGGAAGTTTCATGGCGCAAAAGCGCGAGCAGCCCACGGAAAGCGAAGGTACATGAACTTCTTCAAGCGTGATTCGGGTCCGTCCTCGTCCACCGCAGTCACCACCTCCAGCCACCGCGAAGCGCCGTCACCAGATCGGGCTGGAGGCAAGCAGGCCGCCACCTACATCGCCGCCGGTTCGCGCATGGAAGGTGAAATTACCGGTTCCGCCGAGGTCTTGGTGGACGGCGAATTTCACGGGCAATTGCGGTTGGACAGTGCCGTCGTGGTTGGCCGCGAAGGGCGCATCCAGGGCGAGATTCAGGCGCGATCAGTGCGCATCGAGGGCCGAGTGAACGGCAACGTGAGCGCCAAAGAGCGGGTCGAAGTCGTCTCTTCGGCGAGCCTCGAAGGCGACATTTCGGCCGCTCGAGTCTCGGTCGCCGAGGGTGCCTTCTTCAAGGGTAACGTCGAGATGGGCAGCGACAAGCCGGGGGCTGCCAAGGGCAGTTCGAGTGGCAAGTCCCCTTTGACCCACGTCCAAGATGCGGACGCGTCACGGTCGTCGTCCCCATCGGATGGCGCGGGACGGGTTGGTGCGGAACAGGGCAGTTCTGGTTCCAAGTCGGCCGCTTCGGCGACGGAGAGTTCCGGGAAGAATCGCTCGGGACAGGACAAGCCGGGACAGGGGCCTTCCGGACCGGGTAACGCTGGCCAGGGTAAGAGAAAGGGCGGACGATGAAGGTTGGAATTCCGAAGGAAGTCAAGGACCACGAGTACCGTGTCGGTATGATTCCGGCCGCGGTGCACGCCTTGGTGGACGCCGGGCACGAGGTGTTGGTGCAAGCTAGCGCCGGCCTCGGTAGCGACATCTCGGATCAAGAGTACATTGATGCCGGTGCGCGCGTCGCCGACGACGCCGAGACCGTTTGGCGATCCTCGGAGATGATCATCAAGGTCAAGGAGCCGGTCGAGTCTGAGTTCGATTTGCTCCAGCCGCGCCAGGTTCTATTCACCTACCTGCATCTGGCGCCGCTGCGCGAACTGACCGACGTGCTGCTCGAGCGCGAGGTCAGCGGTATCGCCTACGAAACGATCACGGACGCGCGCGGTCACCTACCGCTGTTGACACCCATGTCGGAAGTGGCGGGTCGCATGGCAGCCTTGGCCGGTGCCAACTACTTGCAGCGTCGTTTCGGTGGTCGTGGGACCTTGCTCTGCGGTGTCCCGGGCGTGCCGCCGGGGGACGTCGTGATCATTGGCGGTGGCATCGTCGGTATCAACGCCGCCAAGGTGGCCCTGGGCTTCGGCGCCCGGGTGTCGATCCTCGACACCAATCTCGACAAGCTACGCTCCATCGACGATCTCTTCGACGGCCAGGTCACCACGCTGGCCAGCAACCACCACAACATCCGCGCTGCACTGAGCCGTGCCGACGTGCTGATCGGCGCCGTGCTGATCCCGGGTTCGGCGGCCCCCAAGCTGGTGAGTCGCGAGATGCTGGGTGGAATGAAGCGCGGCTCCGTGGCGGTCGATGTCGCCGTCGACCAAGGGGGTTGTTTCGAGACCACGCGGCCGACGACGCACTCAGACCCAGTCTACGAAGAGGAAGGTGTCGTCCACTACTGCGTCTCGAATATGCCGGGTGCGGTGCCACGGACCTCGACCTTCGCGCTCAACAACGCGACGATGCCCTATGCCCTCGACCTGGCCAACAAGGGCACCATCCGCGCGGTGCGTGAGAATCCCGGCCTCTACGGCGGTGTCAACACCTACCGCGGTCACATCACCTGCCAGCCGGTGGCGGAGTCGCAGAACCAGCCGTACAAGCCGCTCAGCGAGTTGCTCGAGCTGCACTGATCGCCCCCGTCCGAGTCGGTAGCTACCCGTCCGAGTCGGGAGCTACTCGAGCCAGAGCCTGCTCGGCTTGCAGGTGCCGTGGGTCGAGTTGTAGGGTGCGCCGATAGTGCTCGGCGGCCTGCTCCAGGTCTCCGAGCTCGCGTAGCAACTCGCCGTACTGGTAGTGCGTGTTGGGCCACAATGGCCGGAGCTGTAAGAGACGCTCGTACTGTCGGCGGGCGGCGTCGAGATCGTCCGTGCTGCGCAACAGCCGCGCTAGGTTGAAGCGAGCTTCGAATCGGTCGGGATGCTGGTCGAGCAAATGGTCCAGCTGCTCGATGGCGATGTCATACTGGCCCTTCTGTGCCAGCGCCAAGGCGCGCCACTCGAGGGCCTGCGCGCGTGTGGCTGAGTCGTGCGGTGCCTCGGCCAGTCTGGCGAGCGCCGCGGTCAGAGCGGGCATGGCGTCGTCTGGACGTTGCTGCAGCAGGCGTGCGTGTGCCAGGTCGAGATACGGTTCCGGAAAGGGGGGCTCCTGGCTCGCGAGCAAGCGCTCCAGATGCTCGATACCCGCGGGCGAGGCGGCACCGCTGAGACGGACTAGCGTGGTGACCGCGTAAAGGTCGGCGTGGAGTTGCAGCTGCGGTGGCAGATTCTCGGGCTGGCGCAACCACAGATCGGTGATCGGCGGGTGAACTTCCTCGAGTGGTGCCAGGGCGCCAGGCGGTGCTCGGCGCTGGATCCGGTGATCGGTCATGGCGACGTGGACGACATCTTGGGTGCGCCGCTGCGGCATGTGGCAGGCGGTACAATCCTGGGCGGACACGTCCGGCAGGTCGGCATGCCCCGTCATCGCGTCCAGTTGGCAAGCGTCGACCTCGTGGCAACTCAGGCAGGCTTGCCGGTAGTGCTCGACGCGCCGAGCCGGTTCCACCTTGCGGTGCGGGTCGTGGCAGCTCAGGCAGGAGAGATCGCCCGGCGGTGATTCCAGAAAGCAGCGACTCTGTTCCAGGCGATAGGGGTGGTGGTTGATCTCGAAGCGCTCGACCATCGTTCGGCCTTCTTCTTTGATGTCTGGATAGAGCAGGAAGGCGTTGAGGTCGTAGCCCGCACGAAAGGCATAGTCACCGACACCGAAGGGGCGCACGCCGGGGAGCGCGACGGTCGGTTGGAGGTGACATTGGTGGCACACGTCGTCACGGCGCGCGGCGGGCAGGTCGATGGGGTCGAGAATGCTGGTGCGCACGGTCTCGCTGTCGGCGTCGCCCAGGGCCAGGCGCGAGTGCTCTGCACCCGGGCCGTGACAGCGCTGGCAGCCGATGCCCTCGGGCAGATCGGCAGGAAAGGTGTGCGGGGCGCCGAAGCTATCACTGCCGGCCTCAACGTCCGGGTAGCCGTTGTGGCAGAACATGCATTCGCGCCGCAGCCGCCGCGTCAAGCCGCCGTGCTCGACGCTGTCAAACCCCGGTGCCATGGCCCAGCCAGCGCCCTGTGTGTACCAAGCAAGGGGTAGTTGGTAGAGCTCGCCGCCGGGCGTCTGGACGATGTAGACGCGCGACGTGTGGCCCGACCCCATCACCCAGTCGATGTCGAGCTCGAGCAGGTGGCGGCGCTCACCGGTCGCGTCCGGCTGCCATTGGCGGAAGACCAGGCGCTCGCCCTGTCGCTGCATCTGGTACGCCATGCCGCTGGCCGCATGCTGGAAACTGGGCGCGGTGCTGCCGGCTGCTGCGAAGGTCTCGATATCGCGCTCGACTGCCGGACGGAAGAAGGACTGTGCCATCCCCAGGTGCTGGTAGTCGTTGTACAGCCCCTGGTGACACAGCGCGCACGCCCGATCGTCGACGTAGCCGGGGGCCGCGCCGCCGGAGACAGCGAAACCGAGTGCAGCCAGAGGGTCGTGGGGCTCGCCCGTCGCGGGTGCCGACCGCTGCTCCAGCCAGGCGAAGAGGCCCACGACGGCTGCCACGAGCAAGATTGCCGAGAAGATTGGTTGCCAGCGCATGTCGGGCGCGGATTGTACCAGGTAAGATCGGCCGGCGTGCTGGTATCCGATGCACGCATCGCCGGCTCACTCGTCACTCCAGGAGGCTTCCCGCATGACTCGAACTGCTCGTACGCTCCCCACGGTCGTCCTCGCCGGTCTGTCGCTGGCGGGAGGGCTCTCCTCAGTTGGTGAGGCGTCAGCCTCTGCAGCGGCAGCCAGCGCGGCGTCGGCGGCTCGGATGGCGGGCAAGTGGACGCCGGAACAGCTGCTCCAACATGATGCCGAGTGGCTGCGTGAGATCGGGCTGCGTGTGCCGGCAGGGGAGCTGTGGAATGCTGACGGAGGCTTGCTGCGGGCTGTGGTCAACATTCGGGGTTGCACGGCCAGCTTCGTGTCCGAGCAGGGTCTGATGCTGACCAATCACCACTGTGTGTACTCGATTCTCCAGCAGCACAGCACGCCGGAGCGCGACCTGCTGCGCGACGGTTTCGTCGCCGAGCGGCTGGAGGACGAGTTGCCGGGGGGCAATAGTTGGGCATCGGTGATCCATCGCCTGACCGATGTGACGGCCGAGGTCGAGGCGGCGGTGCCCGCTGGTGCAGACGACCTGCAACGATACCAGGCGTTGGAGGCGAAGAAGAAGGAACTGGTGGCGGCTTGTGAGGCACAGCCGCACCGGCGCTGCCAGGTAGCTGTCTACGACGATGGTGTGCACTATGAGTTGATCGAGGCACTCGAGTTCACCGACGTGCGCCTGGTGTATGCACCGCCGCAGGCGGTGGGGGAGTACGGCGGCGAAGTCGACAATTGGTCATGGCCGCGCCACACTGGCGACTTCGCGCTACTGCGCGTCTATGCGGCAGAGGGGAAGCGACCGGCCGCCTACGATACGGCGAACCAACCCTACCGGCCGCAGGTGTCGCTGCGTCTGGCCACCGAAGGCGTTGAGGCCGGAGACTTCATTCTCGTTCCGGGCTTTCCGGCCCGCAGCTACCGCTCGTGGATCGTCGACGAGGTGGCCGAGCGTGCCGAGCTGTTCTTTCCCCAGCGCAGCGCGCTCTACCAGGATTGGCTGCAGGTTCTGAGCCAGGAAGCAGAGAACGGCGAAGCTGCCCGCCTGGCCTTGGCGGATCGCAGCAAGCGGTTGGCCAACCGTGAGAAGAACTCGCGCGGGCAGCTGGCAGGACTGGCGCGTGGCGAGGTGCTGGAGCACAAAAGGGCCGCCGAGCGCGAGATCTTGGCCTGGGCCGGGGAGCAGGCGGTGCACCGTGGGGCAATTGAGGCCTACGCGGAACTACAGGCGCTCGCCGCCGAGACCCGTGCGACATGGCAGCGAGACTTCCTGCTCGATCAAGTCGACAGTGGGCCGCTGGTGCTGGACCTGGCACTCGATCTGGTGCGTGCCGCGACGGAGCGTGAGAAGCCGGACGCCGAGCGTGAGCCGGGCTTTCAAGACCGGGATCGGAGTAACCTGCGGCGCTCGCAGGAGCGCAACCAGTCGCAGCTGTATCGACCCGCCGAGGCCCGCTTGCTGACCGACCTGTTGCTGCGCCTCATGGCCTTGCCTTCCGACCAGCGTCCGCCAGCGGTCAGGCGCCTGGCAGCAGGGTTGGAGGAGGGAGAAGCCGCCGGTCGTGAGGCCTGGGCGGCGCGGCTCGACGAAGTGCTCGCCGAGACCCAGGTGTTCGACCTGACCGCGCGGCTCGAGATGTTCGAGCAGACACTGGCAGAGCTACGCGCGCGCGGCGACAGCCTGCTCGACCTGGCGTTCGAGCTGCAAGAGACGATTCTCGATGTCGAAGCGGCGCGCAAGCGACGGCAGGGAGCGATTTCGCGTCTGCGCCCACTGTGGCGCCGAGCCGTGGCGGCGCACGCGGCCGCGCCCGTCGACCCGGACGCCAATGGCACACTGCGGGTCAGCCTCGGTCGCGTGCAGGGCTATTCGCCGCGTGATGGCATCTACATGCTGCCGTTCACGCGATTGTCGGGCTTGATCGCCAAGCACACCGGAACCGAGCCGTTCGATGTGCCCGAGGCAGTGCTCGAGGCCGCCGGCAAGCAGAGTCTCGAGGACGCGGAGACGCGCTGGGTCGCCGAGGCGCTGGGCGAGGTGCCCGTCTGCTTCTTGGGCACGGCTGACACCACGGGCGGCAACTCCGGCTCACCCGTTCTCGACGCCGAGGGACGGGTGGTAGGGGTCAACTTCGACCGCGTCTGGGAGAACGTGGCCAACGACTTTGGCTACAACCCCGAGGTCGCTCGGCAGGTCAGTGTCGACGTGCGCTACTTGTGGTGGATGCTCAGCGAGGTCGCTGGGCCGCCGGCAGCTCGCTTGCTAGAGGAGCTGGCGGGGCCGCGCTCGATGGATGAGTAGGGCGATTGGAGGGGATTTCAATCCAATTCTGATCCAACAGAATGACGGCAGGCGACATGAGACTTCTCCTCTGCAAGAGCAAGGGCAATCTGTTCATCGAGCTGTAGGCTGGAGAATGACCCAGATCAAAGGATATTCAAAACATTCCTATACTAGCATGGGTGCATGAGGGCGTCCAGGGCGGGACGTTTTTCTCACTGCCGTTTCGGGGATCAGTCGTAGACACCGTCAGCGAACCAGTCGCCGCTGCTGCGATCACGGTAGATACGGTAAAGGCCACCGCCGCTCAGCTCGATGTCCCAGTAGTCGCGCTGTGCGGCACCGGCTTCGTCCCACCAGGCTTCTTCCAGACTCCAGGGGCCAGAGGCGACGCGAATGCGTCCCTCGATACGAGGTCGGCGGGTGGCCTCGTCTTGGTGGCTCGTGCGCAAGGACAGCAGTTGCAGGTCGTCGAGGTTGCTGCCCGGGTGACCGTTACCGGTTCTGCCGCTTCCAGTTCTGCCGTTTCCCGTGCGACCGCCTTGTGTGGGAGCGCCTGTTGCTGGCTTGGTGGCTGTCATCACCTCCAGCTCGACGGCGGGGCGCAGGGCGCGGACGGTGAGCAGGCCGTGGGCCGCAGCAGGCATCGGGGTGCCGGCGGGGGTGGTGGGCGGGGGCGGTGGGCGGAACTCGACTAGCTGAAAGGTCTCGGGACGGTGGTCGTCGCGCGGTCGCGGTGAGCCGACGCGTTCCGGGCCGAGGAGCGCGAAGAGGCGGGCGAGGGTGGTGGCGAGTGCGTCCGGCGACAGTTCGGCCGGACCGAACAGCGACAGCTGCGCGGCTCGCGGTCGGTCAGGATGTGCGATGAAGACAAAGCCGGTAACCGGCGCCCCAGGCACGCGCGCTTCGAGTTCCAGGCGCACCAAGGTGAGCAGGGTCTTGACGTCGCGTGTCGCCGTCGGTAGTTCGATGCTGCGCTCGTGGTGTCCGTCCGGCTCGAGTTCCAGGCGCAGTTCCAACTGCTTGCATGCCAGGCCGCAACCGGCCAGGCGCCGGCTCAGCCGTTCCAGGGCGCTGCGGGCGATGAAGAGAAAGGGTTCGAGCGCCACCAGCGGCCATTCCAGGGCGCTGCCCTCACGAAAGTCGACCGGTGGCTGGCGTGGCATCAGCGGTTGTGGATCGAGGCCGCGGGCGATGGCATGCAGGGCCTGCCCCTCGCCGCCCAGACGACTGGAGATCTGGGCCTCGGACAGATTGGCGAGTTGTCCGGCAGTGTGGATGCCCCAGCGTTCGAGGGTGTGGGCCAGGCGCAGACCGGGCGATAGCCGCTCCAGAGGTAGCGGTGCCAGGAAGGCGGCTTCTTCGCCGGCCGGGATCACCGTTGGTTCGGCGCGCAAGCCGGCCGCGACCCGGGCCGCCAGTTTGCTGCCGGCGATGCCGACACGCAGTGGTAGGCCGTCGTCCTCGGCACTGAGAATCAGGGCTCTTGCCAGGAGCAGTTCAGGGGGCTCTGGAGGTCGCGTTGCTGGCTCGCCGGACGATGCCTGAGAGAAATGCCGTTCTAGGCCACCGGTGTCGAGGTAGGCGAGACCTGCGCCGCCGTCTTCGAGGCGTGGCGAGAAGCGTTCGGCGACTTCGAGCAGGGCTTCCTGCGCGGAGACCTCACACGCTGCGTCGCGGCCGCGCGCCACGAGTTTGGGGATCAGGGCGCGCGCCTGCGACAGCGTCATGCCGGGACGCACGCCGGCCTGGCGAGCCAGGCGCGTCGCGGCGACGATGCGGGCGGTCTGGCCTTCACCGGTGAGCACAGCGAGGGCTTCGCCCTTCAGTTCCGGCTCGCTGCGCAGACGGGCGGCGAGTGGGAAGAGGGGAACCCACAGGCAGGCGAGGCGTTGCGGGGGGGCCACGGCGACGGCGGCCTCTCGGGATCAGACCGCGACCCAGGCCGGCGCCGGTGGCTGCGGGCGGGCGGGTGTCCACGTCGTGGAACGCTCTGCCGCGGGGGCCACCGGTCGCCGGCCCGGCCGGGAAGGGGCGGGAGTGGGGGCGGGATGGAGAGGTGCGGCGATCTCGTTGGCACCAGCGGGCAGATGGTGCCGTTCTTCGAGATGCAGCCTGTTGTCGAGTTTCGGCCAATCTGCAAGATCCAGGTGATCGTCGAGGCGCAGGTTCAGTGCCGCTTCGCCGCCTGGACGGTGGCCGCGGTGCTTGGCTAGCTGCCAGCTGTTGCCGAGGCCGCACAGTAGAGACGGAGCCCAGTAAGGCCGATGGTGTGCACCCCGGTTCTGCAGGCTTGATTCCTTGTGGCCAGTGCCCTTGTGCCCAGCGCCCTTGTGCCAGGCGCCCTTGTGCCAGATGCCGTGGCCGCTGCGGGCGTCGATCACCGCGCTGGCGGCGGTGCCGCTGACGCGGTAGGGACTGCACACGAGCAGCGTGCTGCCGCGACCCTGCGCGGCGCGCGCCAAGCGTAACCAGCCGGCTTCGAGACCACGGCCACCGCGTACCGGTGGTAGGCCGAGGTCGAAGACGATCAGCGGAAAGCCGCAGCCGAGCAACATCTCGGCGCCGATCAGCGCTTGCTTGGTGCGCTGTGGCCGCAGCCAGAGCAGACGCTCCAGGTCGACACCGGCGGCGGCCGCCTGCCGAGGTTCCAGGCTATCGCCGAGATCGACCAGGGCGGCTGGTTCCCCGGCGGCGGTGGTCGCTGCCAGGACCGCCAGGGCCGCCGCGAAGCGGCCACTGGAGCGCCGGCCGGTGAGTTCGATCAGGCAGCCGCTGGGCAGACCGCCGTCGAGCAACTGGTCGAGTGTCGGCAGGCCGGTGGCGCGCATCGGCTTGCTGTCGCGGGCATCGGGGTGAGCAGGTAACAGATCGCGGGCGCGACGGAGTTTCTGCAACTCTTCGGGGAGAGAGGATACGAGCCTGAGGGCCGACCGCGGCATGGGGTTGGCGGGAGTGGTTGCTAGAAATGCCACGGCCGACCCTACAGGCAAGTTTGAGATCTTGGTCATCGCGTCTGTCACGGTGTGCGCTGGGTTCTTGTTCTTTGGGTTCTTGGTTCAGGTGTTCTTGGTTCGTTCCGTTTGCCATCCAAGAACCCGATCTTAGGCGGTAAAGAGGCGTAAGTCAAGTCGAATTACCGCCTTATTTACGCCATCGGATGTATCGATTCCAAGAAAAAACGCCCGGAGAAATGGGATTCTCCGGGCGTTTCTGCACCAATCGAGTTCCGTGAAAGAGAACTCTTGCATTGAGGGCGGGGTTGGTCTAGAGCTCGATCATCGCTTTCTCGCGCTCCAACTGCAGCACGCGTGCGTCCGGATCGACCAGGATGCGCTCGGGCTCGAAGCCGCAGTTCAGCTCGACGGGACTCGTCTGGCCGGCATCGAGCGTGAGCGAAGCTCGGCACTCGCGGTAGTCCGGGTCGAGGCTACCGTCCTCCGTGAAGCGGCTGCCCCTGACGGCGGCAACCTCGACCGGCATCGAACCGGTGCCCGTGTTCTCGATCACCAAGCGGACGTGCCGCTGGTCACCGCTCTGCTCGACCTCCGCGTCGCGCAGTTCGTAGCGCGGCAGCACGACCTCGTGGAACCACTGCTGGACGAAGGCGTCGTAGGCTTCGGCATCGGCCGCGTACGGGCGCAGCGTGACGATCAGATCCTGCAACACCGGGTAGTCCGGCCCGTTCTCGTAGGTCAGGATGAACTCCCGCAGCCCGGCGAGCATCTGTTCACGCCCCAGGTGCTGGTGCAGCATCCAGAAGACCCAGCCGCCCTTGTCGTAGGTGACCGTCGTATCGCCCGGACGCGTACCGTCGATCTTGACCATGGGCCGTTCCGAGTCGGCGCGACGTGCTTCGCCATAGCGTTCTTCAATGCGCTTGGCGAACTCGATACGGCCGCGTTCGCCCTTGACCTGGTCGAACAGAAGCAGCGTGGAGTAGTGCGACATACCTTCCGAGAGGATATTGCCGCCCGGACCTTGACCCGGGGTGAGGATGTTGCCCCACCACTGGTGTGCCGCCTCGTGGGCAGTGACCATGAAGGCGACCTCGGTCTGCTGTGTGCTACGAGTGAGGAAGCCGATGTTCTCGGAGAAGGTGATGTTGGTGGCGAAGCCCTGCGCGTACGACGCCAGAGCCGGGAACTCGCTCAGCTTCAAGCGTTGCCACGGGTAGGGGTAGAACCACTCAGAGTAGTAGCGACGCGAGGCGTCGAGTGCCTCACCCATCTCATCCAAGTTGTATCCGTGACTCGGGTGGTAGTAGATGGCGGTACCCTCTCCCTCGCGCACCTGCCAGCGGCCGGCGACGACGTTGAAGATCTTCACAGGGTGATCGCTGACCCACGTCACGGTTCGTTTGCCGTCGGCCACTTGTTCGTCGACCAGCGTGCCGACTGAGTTGAGAGTGAGCTCTTCCGGGCCTGTGACGGTAATGCGAGTCGTGAAGGGAGTGTCGCTACCGAAGCCCGAGGACAACTGGTCTAGGTAGAAGTCGTCCGGGAACTCCTTGCTGTCGTATTGGTTCTCGTCGTCGATGCCGAGCTGTTCCTGGTAGCCGAGCACCGGTACGAAGGTTGGCTGGAAGCTGGTCAATACCACGCCTGCGGGCAGGATGAACTGGCCGAAGCCACCGCCGTTCTTGGTGAAGCCGTCCGGGAACCGACCATGGAAGGCGAAGCCGATGCTCAACTCTTCACCCGGGGCCAGCGGCTCGGGAGGTGCGAAGACGTAGAGGCCGGCCCGGTCTTCGGGCTCGAAGTCCTGGCCGTTGAGCGTCCACGTGACGTCGCGCCAGTGCGGGCCGCTGGTCAGTGGGATCTTGGCCAGCGGCTCCTCGCGGTGGTTGTGCAAAAGGTACGTGCCCTCGACCTCGAAGCTGCGATCCTCCGGCATCACTTCCAGGTCGACGACCACATCGCTGATCGCCGGTAGCTTGGCGTCCAACCATGTTGCATGGTTCTTGCGCCAGTAGTCCTTGCCCCACTTCTGCGCGGTCTCGCTCTGGAAGCCGTCGGCGACGCCGCTATAGAGGATGACGCCGAGGACGATCGCAGGCAGTGCGACCAGGCCGAGCTGTACCAGTGGCCGCCGCAGGGCTGCCGGTCGCAGACGGTGGACGATGCGCGTCGCGTCCCAGTCCCGGCGGTTGAACCAGCGCACGGTCAGGACGGTGAGCAAGACGGTAACGCCGAGATAGAACAGACGGTTCAGCAGCAGCGGCGTGGCGTTTAGCTGTAGTGCACCCATGTCGCTCCAGCCGACTGTGCCCCACAGGTTCCAGTTGCTGAGCCAGTGGATGTTTCCCTGGGACTGTTGGTAGCCGGTGAACATCATGGCCGCCAGCGCCACCGTGTAGGTGGTGAAGCGGTTGCGGCTGAGTGCCTGGACGCAAAGGATGAAGGACGTCCAGAGCAAGAAGGTCGGGATCAGCAGCAGGCCCCAGAGCAGCAGAAAGGGCGTGAGTTCGAAGGGCACCGGGATGTCCCAGACCAGGCGTTGGAAGAGTACGCCACCCGCACAGCCGAGTAGCGCTGCGGCCAGGATGACGACACCGACCAGGCTGTTGGCCATGGCCTTACCAAAGAGCAGTGAGGTCGAGCGCACCGGCGTCGAGAACAAGATCGCATCGAGGCCGGTGGAGTGATCGCGTTGCAGGCTCTCGACGGTGTAGAACATGAGCAGCAGGCACACCAGCAGAGTGATGGTGTTCATGGAACTCGCAGCCATCTGTCCCGAGGTGAAGAGGAGCGGATTACCGAAGGCACCGATGGCGGTCAGAACGTTGCCCAGAATCTGGATCAGAATCAGGGGTACGAAGAGATATAGCCCCGGCTGACTGCGCAGCTCGCGCAGCTCAGAACGGGCGACTTGCCAGGCACCAAGCCAGAAGCTGGGAGCCGTCCGCGCACGTCCGAGGGTGTCGATCGGCTTGCTCGCCGTCACCGGCATCGGCTGGTCGGCGCTGTCCGTTGCCTTCAGAGCCTGCTGGATCTGCTGGTGGGTCAGCTTGCCGTCGACGGCTCGCAGACTGCGGCTGAAGCGCCAATGCGAGTACGCCACCGCGCCAAGGCCGAGCAGAACTAGCCCGACGCGCTGCAGAATCAGCAGATTGTCCAGTGGAATGCTGATGGTGTTGTAAAACTCGACGCCACGGTCGACATCCAAGAACGTTTCTTCAAGCCAGCGTGAGCCGGAGGGGTCGAGCATCATCAGGACCCGGTTCCATGCTGGGTCGAGCCAGGTTGGGGACCAGTTCCACAAGAAGAAGACGCTGACCACGATCAGCATCACGGGCAGCACGAAGACCAGGATCGGCTTGCGCGTGCGCTCGCCGACGGCGAAGGTACAGCCACCGATGAACAGCACGTAGGGTAGGGTGAAGATCAGTAGTGGTCGCAGGTAGTTGCCCAGCTCCAGCGGCCCACGGATCTCGGCCGCGTTGGGCGTCGGGATGACATGGAAGTAGAGCAACAAGATGACTGTCTGCAGCAGGAGCACGATGCCAAAGGTCGCCATGACACCGCTGAACTTGCCCCAGATGTACTCTCCGGGCGTCAGTGGTGTGGCATGCAGGATCTCGCCCACTTTGTTCTCGCCGTCTTCGATCACCGAGGTGCCGGAGATTACGGAGACGAAGAAGAGGTGGAAGAGAGTGGTCATCAGGATGGTGTAGAACGTCACCTGGAATTCAGAGGTGATCCACGCTTTGGTGCCACCCACGGAGGCGTCCCCGGAACTGATGGTGACGTTACCCTGCGCCAGCCCCCAGGTCAGCAGGGTTATCAGGGCCAAGAGCACGTAGAGCATGGGGCGCTTGCCCAGGCGCCGCATCTCCTGGCGCATGGTGAGGAAGAAGCGACTCATGCGGCACCTCCCGAGGCCGCCGGTGCCGGTGCGGGCGTCGCTGCAGACGCGCTCGACGCCGCGGTGAAGTGTTGCGGGGCCGGTAGCTCACCAGTACGGATCATCAGCAGATAGACGTCTTCCAGACTCGGCTGCACCGGCTCGAAACCGACGGGTACCTGCCGGTCCTCGGCGTAGATGCGCACCTTCTGGCGACCCTCGACCAGCAAGGCCTGCGTCACCGTGTGGGAGGCGGCGAACTTCTCCAGGTCGGAGCGCTCCAGCCAGCCCTCGTACAGGCGCCCAGCAAGGCACGAACGGGCTTCCGCCGGGGTCGTGTTGGCCAACACCTGACCGGCGCGGATGAGCGCGAAGCGCGAGCACAGTGTCGCGACATCTTCGACGATATGGGTCGACAGCAACACCGTACGGCTCTCAGCCAGTTCGGCCAGCAAGCGGTAGAAGCGCAGCCGCTCTTCCGGGTCGAGACCGGCTGTCGGTTCATCGACGATGATCAGCTTCGGGTCGCCCGCCAGCGCTTGCGCGATCCCCAGGCGCTGACGCATGCCGCCGGAGTAGCCTTTTACCTTGCGCTTGGCGGCGAACGCCAGGTTGACGCGCTCGAGCAGGTCGGTGACCAGGCTCTTCATGCCGCCCGGAGCCTCGACGCCCTTGAGCCGCAGGAGATGGGTGAGCATCGCCTCGCCGGTGAGGTTGGGATAGAAGCCGAAGTCCTGCGGCAGGTAGCCGAGCCGAGTCCACAGCCATTCCGGATCCTGCAGCGTGTCGTGACCGTCCAGGCTGACGCTGCCCGACGTCGGCTCCAGCACGCCGGCGAGGATGCGCATCAGCGTCGTCTTGCCGGCACCGTTCGGCCCCAGCAAGCCGAACATGCCCTCTGGGATGTCGAGATGGATGCCTTTGAGCGCGGCCACGGGGCCGGGGTAGACCTTCACCAGATCTTGGATATGAAGCATGAGGGAGTTCCTTCCTGATTGTCGTCGTGCACGAAAGTTGCCTTGGAGATGGCTGCAGGCTGCAAGTCCGCGAGAGCCCGCCATCAGTACCTGTACGTTGCCCACCGGCTCCAAGTTACGTGGAAGTTTTCCGTTGTCCGGCTGATGCGGATCGAGCTGGTCCTCGTGCTAGCATCCGCGGCATGGAAAGAGTCGAAATCTACACCGATGGTGGTGCCGAGCCCAACCCCGGTACCGGTGGCTGGGGTGCCCTTTTGTTGCACCCGACCACTGGGATCCAGCGGGAGCTCTCGGGCGGTGCCTTCAACACGACGAACAACCGGATGGAAATGACTGCGGCCATCGAAGCGTTAGAAGCTCTGAAGGGGCCGTGCCGTATCGAGCTCTACACCGATTCGCAGTACCTGCGCCAAGGGATTACCCAGTGGCTGCCCAACTGGGTGAAGAAGGGCTGGAAGAAAAGCGGCGGCGGCAAGGTTAAGAATCAAGACCTGTGGCAGAAACTGCAGGCCGCGACCGAGCGCCACGAGATTTCGTGGCACTGGGTCAAAGGACATGCCGGCCACGAGTACAACGAGCGTTGCGACGCGCTGGCGACCGAGGCCATCCAGGCGCAAAAGAAGGCCGCACGAGGGAGTGGCGGCTGAACGAAAGGTGAGGTCGATGATCCAAAGTGAGAAGAACCGGTTCCTGCAAGCGCTTCGTGGATGGGCGGTTCTGAGTTTGTCGACCGCCTTGTTCGGCTCTGCCCTTCTGACGACTGGCTGCGCGTCCAGTGATTACGTACCAGCGCGCACCTCACAGCGCGACATGCGCGCGGCGGTGCAGCGCGCGGGTCTGGCGCCCGACACTGCCGTCCTGCCCGGTGCTCTCACCGACGAAATGCTGGCCTGGTTGCACGAGACTGTGCCGCCCATGCAGGGTGAAGACAACCAGCTCGAGACGCTGCTCGACCTGATGCTCGACGAGCGCTTCCTGGCCATCCGCTACCAGAGTGGCTACACGCCGACCGCCGAAGAGGTGTTCGACCAGCGCACGGCCAACTGCCTCGGGTTTACGCACCTGTTCGTCAGCATGTCGCGCGAGCTGGGCATTCCGGCTTACTTCCTGGATGTCGACCGCATCCAGCGCTTCGAGCGCGACGAGGACCAGAGCCTGGTCATCGCTTCGGGGCACGTCACCGCCGGCTACGGCATTCCCAGCGAGCGCCTGATCCTCGAGTTCAACGTCGGTCCCGAGGCCGACTACCGGACCGCTCGCAAGGTCGACGACGTGCGGGCGCTGGCCATGTACTACTCGAACCGCGGTGCCGAACAGCTGCGCGACGGCGATATCGAGCCGGCGCTCGAATGGCTGCGCACCGCCGTTGCCCTCGATCCCGGCCTGCCCGACGCCTGGATCAACTACGGTGTCGCGCTGCGCCGCTTCGGCGACGAGAGCGCCGCCGAGGAAGCCTATTTCAAGGCGCTGGACGTCGATCCGCATGCGGTCACCGCGTACCACAACCTGGCTGCCCTGATGCACCAACGCGGTCGCGAGGTCGACGCTCAGGAGCTCCTCCGCGTCGCCGATCATCTCGGTCAGCGCAACCCCTACAGCTACATCAACCTGGGTGACATGCACCTGCGCCAGGGCGAGATCGAGCAGGCCGAGCGCTTCTATCGCAAAGCACTGAGCCAGTACGGTGACCTGCCCGACCCGTACGCTGCCCTCGGCACGCTGGCCTTGGTGGTCGACGAGCGTGATCAAGCCCAGCGCTGGCTGCGCCGCGCCCAGCGCCGAGACCCGCGCAACCCCAGAGTGCTGGCGCTCGATCGTCGACTCAACCCCAGCGGTCTGGATGACCCAGGTAGCCTGGCACGCCTAGTGCCCGCGGAGCGTCAGATCGAACGGCCGGCCGGTCCGACCCCCTGTCTGGCCGATCAAGACTGCGAGCAGAGCCCGGATGCGCCGCCGCCTTTCCGGTTGCACTGAACCGGATGTGCCCCAGCGACGAGGACTAGCGCTTGCGTGGTGACCCGCGGCGCTGGACAGTGTCTGTCGATACAGGTGGCACCTTCACCGACTGCGTCGCTCGTGACCTGGAAGGCCGCCGGCATCGTGTCAAAGTCCTGAGCAGTAGCGCCCTGCGGGGGCTCGTGCTGCGGGTCATCAACGCGCGAACTCTGCTTCTCGACGACAGCTGGCCAGCCGTCTCTCAATTGCTGCGCGGCGGCACCTTCCGGCTGTTGGAAGCTCCCGCAGCGCCCTCTCCCGAGGTCTCCGGAGTCGAGGTGCTGAGCTACCAACCGGTCGAGGTTGGTGGCAAGAAGGGCGTCGAGGTGCAGCTGGCATCGCCACTGACGCAGGAACTCGAGCCCGGGGCCCGCTGCGAGATCCGCTCGACCGACGAGGCCCCCGTGCTGGCCGCCCGCGTCTTGACCGGCACCGCCGCCGACGCTGCGCTGCCGCCGCTGGCCCTGCGTCTTGCCACCACCCGCGGCACCAACGCCTTGCTCGAACGTCGCGGTGCCCGCTGCCTGCTCTTGATCACGCGCGGCTTCGGTGACTTGCTGCGTATCGGCACGCAGCAGCGCCCGGACCTCTTTGCGCTGGAAGTGCGCAAGCCCGAGCCCCTGACCACCTGGGTAGTCGAGATCCCCGAACGGCAGGCCGCCGACGGCAGCGTCCTGGAAGCCCTACCCGAGATGTTCTTCGAGCCCGAGCGGCTGCGTGCTTGGTTGCACGAGCAGGGGGTCGATCTGGAGCAGGTCGAGAGCGCGGCCGTGGCGGTCCTGCACGCGTACCGAGAGGCCAGCCCGGAGCGCCGCTGGCGGCAAGCACTGGAGTCGGCAGGCATCCCTCACGTGTCGAACTCCGCTGACCTCGCCCCCCGCCTGGGCCTGCTGACGCGTACCGAGACTACTGTCGTCGACGCCTACCTGCTGCCCGTCATCCACCGCTATCTCGAACGCGTCGAGGGCGCGCTCGGCGGGAATGCCGACGGCCAGGCGTCGACCCTGCACGTCATGACCAGCGCTGGTGGTTTGGTGGGAACGGGGCTTGCAGGTGCCAGCCGATTCCGCGCCAAAGACAGCCTTCTCTCCGGCCCCGCCGGTGGCGTCGTCGGTGCCGCGCGCGCTGGCTGCAGAGTTGGCCTCGACCACGTCATCGCCTTCGATATGGGCGGCACCAGCACCGACGTCGCGCGCTACAGTGGCGACTTCGAGTACCTGTTCGAACACCAAGTCGGCGACGCCCACCTCGCTGCGCCCGCGCTGGCGATCGAGAGCGTCGCGGCCGGTGGCGGTTCGATCTGTTCGTTCGACGGTCACCAGCTCAGAGTCGGTCCACAGAGCGCCGGTGCCGACCCCGGTCCCGCCTGCTACGGTGCCGGCGGTACATTGACCCTGACCGACTGCAACCTCCTGCTTGGCCGCCTCGATCCGTCACGCTTCGGCATCCCCGTCGACCGAGCCGCTGCCGAGCGGGCCCTCGATGCTGTTCTCCAGGAGGTGCCAGTCGAATATCGGAAGGGCTCTGCGAGTGCAACGGAGAGCCGCCGAGAAACCCTGCTCTCCGGCTTCCTCGCCATCGCCGACGAACGCATGGCCGACGCCATCCGCGCCATCTCCGTCCGTCGCGGCTACGATCCTGCCGACCACGTCCTCGTCGCCTTCGGCGGTGCCGGTGCACAGCACGCCTGTGCCGTTGCCGAGCAGCTGGGCATCACGACGGTGATCGTGCCGCCGGATGCCGGGTTGTTGAGTGCGGTCGGCTTGGAAGTCGCGGTGATCGAGCGCTTCGCCGAGCGTCAAGTACTGCTGGCGGTCGAGGAAGCGGCGGAGAAGTTGGCGACGTGGTTCGAAGTGCTGGCGGATCAGGCGTTGGCGGACCTGCGGATGGAGGGGGTGAGTACCGACGAAGCCCAGGTCCGCCGCCGTCTCGCCTTCCTCAGGTTCGCGGGCCAGGAGTCGACCGTGGAACTGGAATTCGGAGCTGGGGCGTCGCTGGGTGCTGCTGAACTCGAGACTCGCTTCCTCGACGCCTACGAGCAGCTCTACGGTTACCGTCCGGAGAGGCGCAGCATCGAAGTCGAGTCGCTGCGGGTGGTCGCGTCGTCACCGGCTGAAGAGATCGAGGCTGTGCGCCGGGAAGCGGTGAGCGTCGAGGTACCGGTCAACGCGAGGGCGAAGGCGTACTTCGAGGGTGCTTGGCAAGACGTTCCGGTCTTAGTGCGTGGTGAGTTGCTGCCTGGACATGCGCTGGAAGGACCGGCACTCGTCGTCGAAGCCCACAGCGCGACCGTCGTGTTGCCGGGGTGGCGGTTGCGGGTGGTGGGGGAGGGGGAAGAGGGAGCGTCTTTGGTGCTGGAGAGGCGGACCTGAAGAACTTGGTCCAGTTGAGGATTCAGTACCGCCACAGCGGATCCGGTGGGTCCGTGTCGCAATAAGGTCTCTGCCATCCTCAACTCACGTCGATCCGCCCCTTGCCAATCTGCACCAGACTCACCTCGTTGAACCGCCCCTCCTCCGGCCCATTCTCCAACCGCAGCACCCCCCGCGGACACACCGCCGCACAGACACCACACCCCACGCACGACGCGCGGATCACGTTCTGCCCACGCTGTGCGTAGTGACGCACGTCGATGCCCATCTCACAGTACGTCGAGCAGTTGCCGCAACTGATGCACTGACCGCCGTTGGTGGTGATGCGGAAGCGGCTCTTGAAGCGCTGGACGATACCGAGAATCGCCGCCAGCGGACAGCCGAAGCGGCACCAGACACGGTTGCCGAAGAACGGGTAGAAGCCGGTGCCGACGACGCCGGCGAAGATGGAGCTGATGAGGAAGCCGTACCAGGTCTTGACCGGTTCCTTGATGCTGGCGAAGACGGCCTCGCCTCCATCCCTGCCGGTGATGTAGTTGGCCAGCACGATGGCGGTCATGACGACGGCGAAGACCAACACAGCATGCACCAGCCAACGCTCGACTTTCCAGGCCTTGAGGCTCTTGTCCGACAGCTGACGGAAGGGGTCGCCGAGCGTTTCCGCGAGACCGCCGCAGCCGCACACCCAGGAGCAGTACCAACGCTTGCCGAAGAAGAAGGCAAAAAGCGGTACGAGCAAGAAGCTGAGGCCGATGCCCCAGAGCAGCAGGAACATGCCGAAGGGGCTGCTCAGGTAGGTGTCCAGGTTGTAGCTGTAGAAGAAGCTGTAGTTGAGCGGCCAGGCGTTCTTGAAGTCGAAGTAGGGCTTGTTCAAGGCTTCCAGGATCGCCGGGATCAGGAAGGCGAAGCCGAGCTGGAAGAACATGACGCTGAGGGTGCGGATGACGTGGTAGCGACTGTGCCGGTAGTGGACCAGCATGCGCACGCCCATCACCACGACGCAGAAGGTGTAGAGCAGGCCGTAGAAGAACCACTGGTCAGCGGGCTTGTTGCGCAGCGCCTCGCTGATCGGGTCGCCGAGACGGATCCAGTTGGCGATATACGCCGGGAAGAAGTAGAGCAGGATGTAGAAGCCGATGAGGAAGACGCCGAAGCTGATGCCGACCCAGCCGCGGCTCTTGGCGCTGCTGTGGTAGACGCCGTCGTTGTGGATGCCGGCGGGCTTGAGGCCCAGGCGCGGCAGGAAGTAGAGCAGGGCGCCGAGGGGAGCGACGATCAGGCTGAGGACAAAGAAGAGGCGGGTGTTGTCGGCCGCGGGACCGATGGCGGCGGCTTTGGCGAGATGGTACTTGTATTGACCCTTGTCGTAGTCCCAGATCTGGCTGCCGCCCTGGCCGCTGGCGACGAAGGTTTCGTTGACCTCGGTCAGCTTGCGTTCGACGTCGTCCAGGAAAGTGAAGACGGTGTCGTAGCGACGGTCGAGTAAAGGAGACAGCTCCGCGCGCACGGTTTCCTGGTGGTGGCCGTAGATGCGGCCCTGGTCGAAGAGGCTCTGCAGCTTGTCGCTGGTGAGCTGGTAGTCGGCCAGGAAGAGTGTGCTGACGAAACCGGCGAAGCCGATCAGGAAGAGCACCAGGCCGGCGACGCGCAGCTTGGCGTAGAGGTTGGAAGACGAGGAACTCATGACGCCTTCCTCCAGCGCAAGAGGTGGCTCAGGCCGCGTTTGCGGCGCAGGGTGACGGGGTGATCAGGGAAGCGTTGGTTGTAGACGGAGACCAGGGCCGCCTCGTGCTGGCGGTAGAACTCTGGATCGAAGTTGGCGACGCCGAGGTTCTCGAGTACCCCGCGCACGGACGTGCCGTTGCGCAGCCATTCGTCGCACACTTCGTGGCGGTAGCGCACACCCATCAGTTGAAAGCCGGTGACGGGGCCGTCATGGGGAGAGTCTCCAGTGGATCGGTAGTTGACGCGGATGGCCAGGTGCTGCTCCGGGTGTTGCCAGTACAGCGTTTCGATGTCGTCGGGCTGCTGCGCGGGTACGTCGCCGTAGACCTGCCATTCGAGATCGAAGAACTTGGCGGAGTTGAACCAGACGTCTTGCTGGTAGGCGGTCACGGTGCCACAGATCGTGTGGGCGACCGTCTCGCCCATGGTGCGGCCGACGTACCAGACCGGCTCGGTGGGGCGACGGCCCGCTTTCGGCTGGCGTAACTGGGCGCAGTCGCCGATGGCGTAGACGTCCGGCACGTTGGTGCGCAGGTGTTCGTCGACCAGGATGCCGCGATCACACTCGATCTCGGAGCCGCGCAAGAACTCGATGTTGGGACTGACGCCGACGGTCAAGCCGACGAACTGGCAGGAGATCGGCTCGCTCGCGTCTTCGGGAGCGCCACCGGCGGGCTTGGCGACGACCGCACAGGCACGACCGCGCGCGTCGGCCTCGATGTGGTCGAGCTCGGTGCCCATGCGCAAGTCGATACCATGACGCCGGATCTCACGTTCGATCAGCTCGCTCTCTTGCCGCGGGAAGGCGAATTCCATCCAGTGCTGCTCGCGCACCAGGAAAGTGACGCCGATACCGCGGCTGTGCAACATCTCGCTCATCTCGACGCCGATCAGGCCGCCGCCGATCACCACCGCGTGCTCGGTGTCCTGGGTGTTGCGCTCCATCAGCTCCAGGTCCGGGTAGCTGTAGAGCCCCTGGACGCCTTCGAGATCCTGGCCCGGCCAGCCGAATTTGTTCGACTTCGAGCCGGTGGCCAGGATCAGCACGTCGTACGGGACGTGGCCGCCACCGGAGAGACGCAGCTTCTTGGTCTCGACTTCCACGGCCTCGACCCACGCCCGGCGCAGGCGGATGCGGTTCTTGTCCCAGAAGTGGTCTTCGTAGGGCTTGGTGTCTTCGAAGCGCATGTGCCCCATGTAGATGTACATCAGGGCGGTGCGCGAGAAGAAGTGGTCGGTCTCTGCGGAGATCACGGTGATCTCGTGGTCACTGCGCTTGCGGATGTGCCGTGCGGCGGTGATACCGGCGATGCCGTTGCCCAGAATGACGATCTGCTGCACGTCGGAACTCATGCTTTCTCCTTCGGTCCGGTTCGTCGAGTGGGTACGCAGGTCGGCCGGTAGCGGATCTGTACCGCAGTCGGTGCCGCAGTTGGTGCCGCAGTCGAGGTCTTGCCGAGAATCTAGCGCCGTGCGGCCCGTAGCCGGTCGAGTGCCGGGTCGAGTAGCGCATCGCCGAGCAGGACGAGGACGATCCACAGTCCGTCCGCCAGTAGCAGGTGTGCCAGCTGCATCCACACGGGGGCCTTGAGCGCGATGTTGAGCAGCCCGCCGGCCATCTGGGCGAAGACCATCAGCATTAGCAGACGCGACAGGTTCGCCGCTCGCTCCTCGCTGACGTGACTGCCTCGACCGTTGCCACCGGCGCTCGACAGAGCGTCGTGCGTGCGGCGAGCAAGAGCGAAGAGCAAGAGCGTCACGGCGACCGAGAGCGCTGGGTGCACCAGACGCAGGCGCACCACCAGGGGCGAGTCCTCGTTCAGATGAGCCTGGATGGCTTCGGCGTGGGACTCGACGGGGTAGAGGGTGACACCCAGAGCGCTGACCGCGCCGCTGATGCCGGTCACCAGGAGAACCAGCAGGCAGGCGGTGAGTAGCCGGTCGCGGCCCCACAGGGCGAGCTTGCGGCGCTCACCGGCTGCCGATCCGAAGGTGCCGTGTTGTGACGACCAGGCGGCAGTCAAGGCGAGAGCGGCGAGCAGGAAGAAAGTGGTCGTGAGGTGTGCGCCCATGACGAAGATGCGCAGCGTCGAGGTGTCGTCGACCACCAAGTCACCGAGCACCAAGCCAGCTCCGACCAGCGCCTCGACGATCATCAAGGCCAAGACCCAGGCCGCTCCCATCCGCACTCGCTGGCTTTGCGAATCGAGGCCGGGTGGAAAGAGCCTGCGCGCCCAGACGAACAGCACGATGACCAGGATCAGCGCCACGCCGCTGGTCAGCCGGTGCGAAAACTCGATCAGCGTCTCGACGTTCGGCGCGCGCGGCACGATTTCGCCATTGCACAGCGGCCAGTGACTGCCGCAGCCGGCACCACTGCCAGTGGCGCGCACGAAGGCTCCCCAGAGCACGACGAAGAGGTTGTAGTGCAGGTTGAACCAGGCGAAGCGGCTGAAGTTGCGGTTCTGGTTGACGGCTGGGTTCTCGTTGAGGTCTAGATTGTCCATGACGGCTAGAACTCTATCGTGCCTGGCGGCCGACGGCACGGAAAAGTGTCCCTCCTCTCACCTGGCGCCTGTGGACGTTGGCTGACGCCCAGATACCGCAGCCGTTAGTTGTGGACCAGCTTGGTGTAGAATTCCCGCGTCCGGTGCGCCCCTGCGGGCCGGCACCCCTTCGCCTTACCCACCCCGGCCGTGCCGTCAGCACCGGGAGCTAGTCGTCTAGCACCGCCAGCTGTCTTCCGCGTTCGGCCTTCAAGCTTCTGGAGAACCCGCCATGCCCTACAACCCGATCTTGGTCAAGCCGATGCGCGACGAGTTGACGTCCATCGGCGTTGAGGAACTGCTCGCAGCCGAGGACGTCGATCGCTTCTTGGAGCAGGACGAGACCGCGCTCCTGGTCTTCAACTCCGTCTGCGGCTGTGCTGCCGGCCAGGCCCGTCCGGGCGTGCGCCTGGCCCTCGAGTCGGACGTCAAGCCGGCGCGTGTCGGAACGGTGTTCGCTGGTCAGGACGTCGAAGCCACCGCCAAAGCGCGTGCCTTCATGGCCGACATCCCGCCTTCGAGCCCGTCGATGGCCCTGTTCAAGAACCGCGAGCTGGTCTTCTTCCTGCCGCGCCACCGCATCGAGGGCCGGGACGCCGGTGCCGTCGCCGAAGACCTGAAGCAGGCGTTCGCCGAGCATTGTGCCGCTGGGCAGAGTGCTTGAGCTGATGGGAACCTTTCACCAGCACAAGGGTGAACTGCACGGCATCACGGTGGTCGTCGAGACCACCGGCGATGCCGTGTGGGTCGGGCGCTGCGACGAGGTGACGCCCGAAGGCGTCGTTCTACTCGACGCCGACGTCCACCGCGAGGGCGACGACGGCCGCTCGAACGCCGACTACCTGCAGCACGCCGCGAAGTTTGGCGTCTGGAAGAAGTACGACCACCACGTGGTGCCGACCGCCGAGGTCAAGTCGGTGCGGCGCCTGGGGGAGGTTGAAGCGTAGCTCCGCGGCGTCCTTCGCGCCTCGCCTGTGGCCTCCATCGTCGATCGATCGCGGTGGAGGCTTTCTCGTATCCGGGGCGTCTCGATGAGAATCAAGAGAATTTCGACTCGGCGCTTGACAAGGATTATTTCTTGCCCTACTATCTCGAAGCTCGATCGCAATAACACGGCGCCATCGTTGCTGCTTAACGACGGGCCGCTCGAACGAGACAAGACCATGAGAAAGCCCAACTACCATTCGACCCGCTTCGAGCCTCACCGGCAGCACCAGTTGCCAGGCGTGCGGTTTTCCAGCTTGGGTGCACCGCGTCTCGTGACGCTCGCGCTCTCAACCTCGGAAAGCCTGCAGGCACCCGTGTACAAGGCACATGGAGCGGATGCGAAGACCCGGAGCTTTCTCGTGAACTGACGAACCATCACATCGTCAGCTTCCTTGAAAGCCTTCCCGGGGTCGCCCCAGGAAGGCTTTTTTGCTGTCTGCTCACCGGCTCACGAGCTAGTTGGGTCCGGTATCTCGAACAACCAGAATAGCGGACCTCGTCCGGACGGCCGACGTGTGTTCAAACATTACAATCAGCTTCCTTCGAGGGGCTGATGTGTGGCTTCTTTGACAATTGAATATCCATTCTGAACCGGACTTCGCCGGACCAGCGGGGCACGGTGGACTCGTGGCGGGGAAGGCATCAGCCTTTTCGGCCCGGTGTCTGATCGTGCTTGCCGTACATGGACTATCACCGACGAGGTCACGCTGCTCGCGCAAGAGCGCTCGACATAGGATCGAGAGAGGTCTGAAAAACCTCGACTTCTGCTTCATTAGCTCACTGGTAGAGCGCCGGCACACAACCCGGAGGTTGCGGGTTCGATTCCCGCATGATGCTTCAGCACCGTCAACGCCGCAGTCGTGCGCGGCACCATCAGGTCCGAAGGGAACGGTCTTTCTCCGCCCGCGCCGATGTCGGTTCCGGGACGGGGGCTGTCGTCGTTGCTGCTCGTCACCTCGTGGCGGGCGGTCGATGGCGGCGCTCCCGCCCGGGGCAGCGCCGAGGCTTCGCCGCGGCTTGGAAGGCGGGCCGGGTCCGAAAGCCACGACGCATCGTCGCCGTAGCGGCTCCGGAAACACCTTCGAGGTGCGCTCCCGAGCTGTTGCCGCGGCGGCGCCGACCGGTGGACCGACCCGTAACTCGCTCCAAGCCCCGCGAATCCCGGCGTGACGTCACAGCGATCCGCGGAGGAGACCGTTCCCTGACGACGTTTCCGTGCCCGATCCTCGTCTCGATGCCTCCATCCCTCGGTTTCCGTTCGTCCGGTTCCAGATATCGACATTCGCCGCGGCGCACCGCGTCGCATTTTCCATCCACCCACGACCCGTCCAAGGACTGACCGTCCAATCGTCGGCCTGCACGGTCGACCCGAATCCCGATCTCCAAGGAGGTGAATCATGCTTTTCATTCGCTACGTTCACGTACAGCCCTACGAGCGCGTCGTCGTCTTCCGCGACGGCGAGCCGATCAAGGTCCTGATGCCCGGTCGGCGTTTCCTCGTGCGCTGGGCAAGCGAGCTGCGACTGCAGACTTTCGACATCCGGACCCCGTATCTCGAAGTGACCGATGACGGGCTTCGCATCGAGGATCTGGAAGCCCTGGTCAAGAGTGGCCTGCTGGACCAGGAGGTCCAGTCCGTCCGGCTGCACAAGCACGAGCGGGCCCTGATGTGGGTCGAGGGCCGGCTGGATCGCGCCCTGGGCGCGGGGCCGCACGTCGCCTGGAACAGCTTCTTCCAGGTGCGCTTCCAGGCCTACTCCGTGCTCGACGTCTACCTGCAGCACCCGCAGATCGAGGTCGTGGTCGACAGCGGTCTGCTGGCCGAGGAGACCGAGACCGTCGAGATCGGTGACCGTCAGCGGGCCCTGGTCTGGGTCGATGGCCGCTTCGACCGCATCCTGACTCCGGGTCTGCACCTGCTGTGGCGTGCCATGAAGCGGGTGCGGGTCGAGGTCGTGGAGGTTGGGGACGGTGTCTTCGAGCACCCGCGGCTCGAGACCATCGTGCAATCACTTGCCGCCGTCGAGCCGCTGGACACCATCTGCGTGCCGGCCGACCATGAGCTGCTGATCTTCCGCGACGGTCGCTTCGACCGCGCGCTGGCGCCCGGCGTCTACGCGCTGTGGAAGGACGTCTCCTACTTCAAGTGGCAGATGGTCGATCTGCGCGAGCAGATGCTGGACATCAACAGCCAGGACGTCATGACCGCGGACAAGGTGACCCTGCGTATCAACGCCGTCGTCACCTACCGCGTGGCCGATGCTCGCGCCATGGTGCAGGCGTCGGAGAACACTTCGCAGTCCCTCTACCGCGAGGCACAGCTGGCTCTGCGCTCCGTGCTCGGTGCGCGCGAGCTGGACGTGATCCTGGCGGAGAAGGACGCGGTGACCGAGGAGCTGGACCAGGCGGTCCGAGCCAAGGCCACCGAGCTGGGTCTGACCCTCGTGTCGCTGGGTCTGCGTGACGTCATCCTTCCGGGTGAGATGCGCACCCTGATGAATCGGGTCACCGAGGCCAAGAAGGCCGCGGAGGCCAACCTCATCGCGCGTCGCGAAGAGACTCAGGCCATGCGCTCCCAGGCCAACACCGCGCGCATCTTCGAGTCCAACCCGACTCTGCTGAAGCTGCGCGAGCTGGAGGTTCTGGAGAAGGTCGCCGAGCGGGCCGACCTGAAGGTCGTGCTCACCGAGAGCGGCCTGACTGATCGCCTGGTGCAGATGGTATGAGCCCTGGGCTCACCTTCCGCACGACCTACCGTTCAACCTAGGCCTCGGGGCTTTGCTCCGAGGCTTTTTCGTATGGGGAATTCTAAGCCTACAGCCGCCCCAAGAAC
Source organism: uncultured bacterium (assembly GCA_965368975.1). Taxonomy (GTDB): domain Bacteria; phylum Acidobacteriota; class Thermoanaerobaculia; order Multivoradales; family JAHZIX01; genus CBDUPA01. The sequence continues at coordinate 94,398 of CBDUPA010000008.1, forward strand.
TCTCCCCACAACTCCTGCAGCCGCTGTCCCGCGACGCGCCCGACCTCGACGACATCGGCATGGTCCAGCGGCTCTTCCCCGAGGCCGGCGGCGGCGTTGGTGACCAGGGAGACGACGGCGCATTCGAGGCCCATGTGGTGGGCGGCGATGACTTCGAGCACGGTCGACATGCCGACCAGGTCCGCGCCGAGGGTGCGCAGCATGCGAACTTCGGCGGGGGTCTCGTAGCAAGGGCCTAGGACGCTGGAGTAGACGCCTTCCTTGAGGCTGAAACCGAGGTCCAGGGCGCTGACGTGCAGACCTTGACGCAGCTCGACGTCATAGGCACAGCTCATGTCTGGGAACACCGGGCCCCAGGTGGCGGGCAGCTGGCCGACCAGCGGATTGCGGCCGCTGAGGTTCAGCTGATCGGTGACGGCGACCAGGTCGCCCGGGCGCAGTTCGGGGTTGACGCCACCGGCGGCGTTGCTCATCAGCAGGAACTTCGCACCCAGCAGGGCACCGAGGCGGACGCAGAAGCAGACTTCATGCGCACTGTAGCCTTGGTAGGCGTGCAGTCGACCGCCGAAGGAGACGACGTGTGTTTCCTTCTGACCCGTGCCGCCGACTTGGATCACGCGCACGTCGTGGTTGTGGCCGGGCAGGGAGTGGACGGGGAAGGGGAGCAGTTCCTGCAACTCGAGCGGCCCGGCGACGGTTTCACCGATCTGGGCTCCCAGGCCGGAGCCAGCGACCAGAATAGCGCGTGGACGTGGCCAGCCGCGCTCGTCCCAGGCGCTGACGGCGGCGTCCAGTTCTTTCGCGAGGCAGTCTCGGTCGGGGCGATCCGGAGGGGGGATTGTGGGTGCGTTCATGGCGACGGATCGTATCAGGCCCGCCGGACTTCAGGCCCGCCGTCCTTCAGGAGCGACGGCGACCGGGCAGGCGGCGCAGCAAGGCGTTCTTGACGGCATGGGGAAGTGCCTTGAGGAGCGGTCGCAGGAGTTGTCTCTTGGGGTCGTGAACCTCGATCCACTTGCGAGGGTGGACGCGCGCCAGAGCCTCCGGTCGTGCGTCCGTGTGAGCGGCGGCGAGTTTGGGGTAGCGGTCGAGTTGGTCGGCGTCGACGAACAGCAGTAGATTCTGCGCATAGTAGTAGTCGACGCGCGGGTCCCCCCACAACTCGTCACGCAGCGGGTCGACGACGGTAAAGCCGCGGGCAGCGAAGAGTTCTGCCCAATACGCCGGCCATTGCTCGTTGACATGGTGCGTGCCTCCCTGGTGTGGGATGGCGGCCGAGAAGGCGACGACCGGGGAGGCGGTGGTCAGAGTCTCGACTAGGCCCGGTGCCGCTTCGGCAGGTAGGTGCTCCGCGACCTCCAGGCACAGTGCCAGGTCGAAGGGCCGCCCTGGGCCTCGCGCCGAGCGCCAGTCCGACGAGTCGAGGCCGTGTTCGCGCAGCAACCGGTCGAGATCCAAGGGCTGGCGGCTCAGGTCACGTGCCACGAAGTCGTCGGACGGGATCAGCAACCACGCTGGATCGACGTACTCGCCATCGACGCCCAGCGTGGTCTCGACCCCCAGTCGTCGCAGTTGAGCCAGCCAGGCACCGGAGCCGCAACCGACATCGAAGGCGGCGTAGACGGTGATCGGTTCGAGCAGCTGCAGCAAGCGCGGGACCACGATGGTTGCGGAGCGGCCCGCGGTCTCGGCAAGGTCGGCGAAGAAGTCGGCTTGGTAGGGGGTGCGCACGTGCTGAGTATAGCCTTCCTCGTCCCTGGGCAGATTGCCGTGCAGATTGCTGTGTAGGCGGCTGGCAGGTGGCTGGCTGGTGGCTTGGGATTCGAGCGGCAAATGCGCTAAGGTTGCGGCTCGTCCGGGCCGCCTCGGCGCCCGCCTCCCGACTGCCAGAACGGCGTAACTTCCAGACCCTCCAGAGTTTCCAACCATGTCTGAGCTCGACGAACAAATCCAGAATCGCCGTGACAAGCGCCGAGCCCTGCTCGACGCCGGCATCGCACCCTATCCGCCGCGCGCTGCGTTCGACAGCGAGCCGAGCAAGATTCGGGCAGCGCACGAAGACAAGACCGCCGAGGCACTGGAAGCCGAGGCGCCGGTGGCGCGCGTCCCCGGCCGGCTGCAGGCGCTGCGCAAGCACGGCAAGATCTACTTCCTGGATCTCTACGACGGCCAGGCGAAATTGCAGGTGCTGGTGCGCCGCAACAAGCTGGAGGAAGCGGCGCAGACGGCGCTCGAACACCTGGATCTGGGCGACTATGTGGGCGTGGTCGGCACCGTCGGCCGCTCGCGCGCTGGGGAACTGACGCTCTTCGCTGACAACCTGACCCTGCTGGCCAAGGCCTTGCGGCCGCTGCCGGAGAAATTCCACGGCTTGACCGACGTCGAGGCGCGCTACCGCCTCCGCTATCTCGACCTGGTGAGCAACCTGGAGTCGCGGCGCGTCTTCGAGACGCGGGCCAAGCTGATCCGCGGCATCCGCACCATTCTCGAGCGCAACGACTTTCTAGAAGTCGAGACGCCGATGATGCACACGCTACCAGGTGGTGCCTCGGCGCGGCCGTTCGTCACCCACCACAACGCGCTCGACCTGCCGCTCTACCTGCGCGTCGCGCCCGAGCTGTTCTTGAAGCGGCTGCTGGTTGGCGGCCTGCACCGGGTGTACGAGATCAATCGGAACTTCCGCAACGAGGGCCTGTCGACCCAGCACAATCCCGAGTTCACCATGCTCGAGTTCTACTGGGCCTACTCGGACTACCAGCAGCTGATGGATTTCACCGAGGCCATGATCGCTGAGCTGGCCGAGCTGGTGCGCGCCGGCCAGTCGCGGGAAGGCGGGGCGACCGAGTTTCCGTGGAAGGGCGAGACGCTGAGCCTGGCGCGACCGTACCGCCGGCTGACCATGCGCGGTGCGCTGGCCGAGGTCGCGGGCGTCGACGAAGCGCGGCTCGACACCTTGGAGGGGCTGCAAGCGGAATTGGCCGAGCGTCACCTGCCGCCGCCGCCGGCCCCGACCTACGGACACTTGCTCATGCACCTGTTCGAAGAACTGGTCGAGGGGCAGTTGCAGCAGCCGACCTTTATCTACGACTACCCAGTCGAGATTTCACCGCTGGCCAAGCAGTCGGCCGACGATCCGCGTTTCACCGAGCGTTTCGAGCTGTACTTGGGCGGTATGGAGATCGCCAACGCTTTCAGTGAGCTCAATGATCCAGAAGTGCAGGCCGAGCGCTTCCGCCAGCAGCTGGAAGCGCGTCAGCACGGCGACGACGAGGCCCACCGCTTCGACGAAGACTACGTGCGCGCGATGGAGCACGGCATGCCGCCGGCCGGCGGCCTCGGCCTCGGTATCGACCGGCTGACCATGCTACTCACCGGTCGCGAGTCGATCCGCGACGTGATCCTCTTCCCGCTGCTCAAGCCGGAGGCGGCCCCGCCGGGGGCGCCACAGCCAGAGGCGCCTGCGCCGGCTTCAGGAACCGAGGCGGAACCGGAGGACGCTTCCTGAGTGGCGACGGCTCCAAGGACCAGGAAGTGAGCGTTGCCGGTCAGGTGGCCGCGCCGCGGATGTCCTGGCTCTGGCGGCGACGCACGCCCTTCGTCGTCCTACTAGCCGTGCGCTACCTGCGCTCGACCCGGCGTGACGCCTTTGCCAGCTTCCTATCGCTGGTCGCCACTCTCGGGATCGCCGTCGGTGTGGCGGCTCTGATCGTGGTCATGGCCGCGCTCGCGGGGCTGCATCAACTCTTGATGGCGCAGGTGCTCGCCGGCACGCCTCAGGTCGAGATCCGGCTGCCGGACGCGACGATGGAGCAGGCGCAGGCGGTGGCTGCCGGGCTGGCCCGTCGCGATGACGTCGACTTTGCCGGGGTGCAGGTGCAAGGACAGGGCTGGCTGGTGCTCGATGGCAGCGCTCGACCCGTGCGCTTGGTCGGCTATGAGGGCGCGCTGCCTCCGTCCTTCCCGGACCCGATCCGGGACTCCGAGCTGGAGGGCGTCTACCTGCCGGTCGATCTCGCCCTGCGCCACGGCCTGCACGGCGACGATCGCGTGACGTTGGTGTCGCCCCGGCCGACTTTGACACCGTTGGGGCCCCAGCCGCGGCGCCGCAGCCTGCGACTGGCCGGCACCTACCAGAGCTATGCCGTCGAGAGCGACGCCCGCATCGCCTTGCCACTGGCGGCCGCGCGTTCGTTGCTCGGAGAAAGTGGCCGGCGGATCGAAGTCACGGCGACCGGGGGAGCGGATCGGGCGCTCGAGTTGGCGCCGCGTTTGGCCGCCTTGCTGGGTTCGTCTGTGGCGCAGACGCTGGATGACGCCCTCGACGCCACCGCCACCGCGACGGCCGAGGTGCGCAGTTGGCGCGACCTCAACCGCTCGCTGCACTTCGTGCTGCGCCTGGAAAAAGCCCTGTTGTTCGTCGCTGGTGGGCTGATCGTGCTGGTGGCGTCGCTGGCACTGGTGGTTGACCTCGGCCTGCTGATCGCCGCCAAGCGCTCGGAGCTGGGGGTCCTGGGCACGCTCGGTGCGACCCCTGCGCAGTTGCGTCGAGCCTTCCTGTTGCTCGGCAGCCTGCTCGCTGCTGCTGGCATCGGGCTCGGCTTCGCCACCGGCACGCTCGGCGCCTGGGCCGCCGACCACTACCAGTTGTTGGCGGTTCCAGGCAAAGTCATGTTTGTCGAACACATCCCATTCCGGCTGCGTGGCGAGGATCTCTTGCTCGTGCTCGCCAGCGCTTCCGCCCTCGTGTTAGGGGCTTCGTGGGCAGCGGCCGGGCGGGTGGCACGCCTGCGCCCGGTGGAGGCACTGCGTGTTTAATGCACGCTCCGCGTGCGGGGTGTCTAATGGATCTTGAGAGGAGCTACGCATGAGCGTCGCCATCCGCGCTCGCGGGCTGTACAAGACGTATCGTGACGGCGCTGCCCGCGTCGAGGTGCTGCGGGGCATCGACCTGGACGTCGACTCCGGTGAGTTGCTGGCGATCGTGGGGCCGTCGGGCTCTGGCAAGAGCACGCTGTTGCACCTACTCGGCGGGTTGGATCGTCCGGATGCCGCCTCGCAGCAGAGCGCGGGCGAAGGCCCCAGTATCGACGTCGGAGGGCAGCGGCTCGACCTGATGAGAGACAGTGAACTGGCCGCTTTCCGCAACCGCAACGTCGGCTTCGTCTTTCAGTTCCACCAGCTACTGCCCGACTTCACAGCGCTCGAGAACGTCATGCTGCCCGGACGCATCGCTGGCCGTGGCGCCGGGCTGGAGCCGCGTGCGGTGCTCGAGGGGGCGCTCCAGTTGCTGGATGAGGTGGGCCTGAGTGATCGGCTGGATCACTATCCTTCCGAACTCTCCGGTGGAGAGCGTCAGCGCGTGGCCCTGTGCCGGGCCCTGGCCCTGGAACCGCCGTTGCTGCTCGCTGACGAGCCGACCGGCAACCTGGATCCGGCCAGCGGTGCGCGTGTTCTCGACCTCTTGGTGGATCTGCAGGAGCGCCGCGGGACCACCGTGGTGCTGGTCACGCACAACCCGGAGATCGCAGGCCGGTGTGCTAAACTGCGCACCCTGGAACGCGGAAAGTTGTTCGCCATCGAGCCCGGCCAGGCAGCCGACAGCGAACTCCGTTCAGCCGATGGCTAACTACTGACGGCTAGGCCGCGCAAGGACGCTATGTTCGAGAAATACAACGAGAAAGCACGAAGAGCTCTCTTCTTTGCTCGCTACGAAGCCTCGAAGCTGGGTAGCCGCGTGATCGAGGCTGAGCACATTCTGCTCGGCATCTTGCGCGAGGGCGAGGAGACGGTGGGGGAGATTTTCCGCCGCTTTCACGTCAAGCCGGAGGAGATCCGGCGCGAGATCGAGGGCGAGCGCGTGTTCGTCGAGCGCATCTCCTCGACCGCCGAACTGCCGCTGTCCGAAGAGAGCAAGAAGGTGCTCGCCTTCGCCTCGCACGAGGCTGAGAGCATGCTGCACGCCACCGTCGGTTCCGAGCACCTGCTGATCGGCTTGCTGCGGGTCGAGGGGGCGTCGTCGTCGCGCCTGCTGGCGCAACTCGGTCTCGACATCTACACCGTGCGCGAAGAGGTGTTGTCGATCGCCAAGGAGCGCGAGGCGCAGCAGCAGAAGAAGGACTTGCCGTTCCTCTCCGAGTACAGCCGCGACCTGACATCGCTGGCCGCCGATGGCAACTTCGATCCGCTGATCGGCCGCGATGCCGAGGTCGACCGCATCATCCAGATTCTGTCGCGACGCACCAAGAACAACCCGATCCTGCTCGGTGAGCCCGGGGTTGGCAAGACGGCGATCGTCGAAGGGTTGGCGCAGCGCATCGTCGACGGTCTGGTGCCGATCTTCCTGGCGCGCAAGCGTATCGTGGCGCTGGATCTGTCGCTGATCGTCGCCGGTACCAAGTACCGGGGCCAGTTCGAGGAGCGCCTCAAGGGAATCCTCAAGGAACTGCGCGACAGCCGCGACCTGATTGTCTTCATCGACGAGATCCACTCGCTGATCGGTGCCGGCTCGGCCGAGGGGTCGCTCGACGCCGCCAACATCCTCAAACCGGCGCTGTCGCGTGGCGAGATCTCGTGTATCGGCGCTACCACGCCTCGCGAGTACCGCAAGTACATCGAGAAGGATCGCTCGCTGCTGCGCCGCTTCCAGGCCATCCAGATCGACCCACCCTCGGAAGAGGAGACGTTGGAGATCCTGGAAGGCATCAAAGACCGCTACGAGTCGTTCCACAAGGTGCGCTACAGCGAGCCGGCCCTGCGCGCCGCCATCTACCAGGCCAATCGTTACATCACCGACCGCTTCCTGCCGGACAAGGCGATCGATGTGCTCGACGAGGCTGGTGCGCGGGTCAAGCTGCGGCGCGTGCGCGATACGCAGAATCTGCGCAAGCTGGAGAAGGAGATCCGCCAGGTCGTGCGCGACATGAAGCTGGCGATCTCGGAGAAGGACTTCGAGCGAGCCGTCTACCTGCGCGAACGTGAAGTCGAGCTGCGTGAGGAACTCGAAGGGGTCAGCGCGGTCGCTGACGAAGACGGTGTGCTGGTGGTCACCGCGCGTGACGCCGAGGAGGTCATCGCCTCGTGGACCGGCATTCCGGTCTCCAGCCTGCAGACCGAGGAAGCCGAGCGGCTGCTGCACATGGAAGAGAGTCTGCGCCGCTACATCGTCGGCCAGGATCGGGCGATCAACGCCACCAGCCGCGCCATCCGACGCTCACGTCTGGGCGTCAGCAACCCGCAGCGGCCGGTCGGCTCGTTCATCTTCCTCGGCCCCTCGGGCGTTGGCAAGACGGAAGTCGGCCGCCGCCTGTCCGAATTCCTTTTCGGCAGCCAGAAGACCATGGTGCGCTTCGACATGAGCGAGTACATGGAGAAGCACGCGGTGTCCAAGCTGATCGGCTCGCCGCCCGGCTACGTCGGGCACGAAGAAGGCGGCCAGCTGACCGAGCAAGTGCGCCGCCATCCGTACTCGTTGGTCCTCTTCGACGAGATCGAGAAGGCGCATCCGGACGTTCTCAACTTGCTGCTGCAGATTCTCGAAGACGGCACGTTGACCGACGCTTACGGCAACCACGTCGACTTCAAGAACTCGATCCTGCTGATGACCTCGAACGTCGGCAGCCGCTTCGTCCTCGGCACCGGCCGCATGGGCTTTGGTGGCGACGACAACGACTCGAGTTTCGAATACCTGCAAGAGCAGATCCTGGGTGAACTGCGTCACTCGTTCCGGCCGGAGTTCCTCAACCGTGTCGACGAGGTCATCGTGTTCAACCCGCTGGGGCAGGACGAGTTGCGGAAGATCGTCGACATCCTGCTCGACGACGTCAACCTGACGCTGCGCGAACGCCATCTGGCCGTCGAGGTGACTCCGGCGGTCAAGGAGTGGTTGCTGCAGGAGGCCGGTATCGATCCGTCGACCGGCGCCCGGCCGCTGCGCCGCACCGTGCAGCGACATATCCAGGATGCCGTGTCGGAGATTCTGATCCATCAACACGGCACCGAGATCACGCACATCCAGGTGGGGGTCGAGGACGACGCCCTGCAGTTCCAGGTCGAAGACCGTACCGTTCTGGTGCATCCTCATTGAACGGGCCCCATTGAACCATTCCAGCCGGCAATAATCCTTCCCGGTGATGCGTTGGAGGCACTGAGGTTTCCTTCTGGGGGGTTTCCTCTTGCCGGCGAGTCGGATAGATTCGGCGGCGTTGCCGTCCTCACGAGGCACAAAAGATCCAATGATGAAGCGACTTGCCTTGCAGCTGAAGCGATCCCCCTTTGTCCGCGGCCTGGCCCTGGTCGTGGTCTTGCTGTGCCTGACGCAGCCCTACAGCGTCGGAGGGCAGCAGGATTTCGAGGGGCAGCCGATCGCGCAGATCGAGTTTCAGGGCAATGACAGCCTCGCCGAAGATACGCTCCTCTTCTACCTCGGACTCGAAATCGGCCAGCCGCTCGACCAGCGTCAGCTCAACGCGAGCATCCGTGAGCTGTGGACCACCGAGCTGATCGACGATGTGCGCGTCGAGGCCTTCTCGCAGGGCAGCGATGGCGTGCGCCTGGTGATCACCGTGACCGAGCGCCAGGTACTGCGCTCGGTCGAGTATGTCGGGCTGAAGCGACTCAACCGTACCGACATCGAAGAGCGCATCGCCGCGGACCGCATCCAGGTGTACGAGGGGGCGCCCGTGCGCCTGGGTGAACTGCGACGGCTCGAGACCTCGATCGAGGAGATGTACCGCGAGCAAGGCTACCGATTCGCCGATGCCAGCTATGTGCTGGAAGCCGCCACTACCACCGAGAAGCGGGTGATCTTCACCATTGACGAGGGCAACCGGGTGCGTATCGAAGACATTCGCTTCGAGGGCAACACGGTGTTTCCGGACTGGCGCCTGGGCCTGGTGATGAAGGAGACCAAGGAGTCGAACCTGGTCTGGCGTCTGGCCAAGAAGGACATCTACAATCCGGCGCGGTTGCAGGAAGACCTGGAGAATATCCGCGAGGCCTACCGCAAGCAGGGCTACAAGAACATCACCATCGGCGAGCCGGTGATCGAGGTGCGGGCGCTGCGCCCGAACGCCGCCGATCCCGAGGACCAGCGCCGCCGCATGTTCGTCACGATCCCGATCGAGGAAGGCGAGCGCTGGAAGTTCGGCGAAGTAACGATCGAAGGCAACGACAAGTACACCGACTCACAGTTGCTGCGTGCCTTCGAGATCGGTAGCGGTGATTGGTTGCGCTCGAAGAAGGTCGACGAAGCGGTGACGGCGATCGACGACATCTACAAGAACACCGGCTACATCGGTGCGCGTGTCGAGCCCGAGTTGGTCGAACGCGAGGACCGCGTCGCTGATCTGGTCGTGCACGTCTACGAGGGGGACCAGTTCCGCATCGGTCGCATCGACATCGAAGGCAACACGCGCACGATGGACAAGGTGCTGCGTCGCGAACTGCAGGTGCAGGAAGGTCTGGTGCTGAGCCTGCGCTCGGTGCAGAACAGCTTGCTCAAGATTCGCCAGCTCGGCTACTTCGATGTCGACGCCGAGGAACCGGTGCAGATCGTCAACGTCGACGAAGAGAACAACACCATCGACCTGATCATCAAGGGCGAAGAGGCGGACCGCACCGAACTGCAGTTCGGCGGCGGTTGGAGTGAGGTCGACGGCTTCTTCGGCCAGATCTCGCTGCGGACCAAGAACTTCATGGGGCGCGGCGAGAGTCTCGGCTTCTCGTACCAGAGTGGTCGCTTCCGCGACTACCTCGATCTCTCCTACTTCGTGCCGTGGTTCCTCGATCGCCGGCAGTCGATCGGCGTGCAGCTGTTCCGTCGCGACGAGGACTTCGACCTACTGACTACCCAAGAACTGGAGCGCGAGCGCACCGGCGGCTCGGTCACTTATGGTCGTAACTTCGGTCTGTTCAGCTCGATCAGCTTGACCGGTACCTATGCCGAGTTCGTCGACCGCAGTTCCTTCCAGGACTTCGAGCGCGATGAGAACGGCGAGTTGATCCTGGATGACGAAGGCAATCCGACTCCGCTCACCATCTCCTCGGAGTTGGAGTTCATCAACGCCTCGCTGCGCCCGGCCTACCTCTACAACAGCATCGACAGTCCGTTCGAGCCCACGCGCGGCCAGCGTTTCCAGCTCAGCGCCGAAGTCGCCAGCAGCGCGCTTGGCGGTACCCAGGACTACGTTGAAGGTCAGTTCGCGTACCAGTTGTTCAAGCCGGTGACCCAGGGTCGCATCAAGACCGTCTTTGGTGGACGCGTCCGGGCCGGCTACATCGCGCCCTATGACGACTACGAGCTGTCGCGTCTCGACCGCTTCTACCTGGGCGGCGAAAACAGTGTGCGCGGCTTTGGCTTCCGCACCATCTGGGCGCGCGACGAGGACGGCAACCTGCTCAACGATGAGCTCGGTTTCCCGCTCGGTGGCGACAAGCTGGTACAGCTGAACCTGGAGTATCACTTTGTGCTCGGTGGCCCTTTCCGCGTCGTGGCGTTCGCCGACGCCGGCGGTGTCTTCACCGAGGACCAGAACTTCAACGAGGCTGCGATGCGCTACAGTGCCGGCGTCGAGATGCGCGTCATGGTGCCGCTCTTCGGCGCTCCCTTGCGCTTTATCTACAGCCAGAACCTGCGGCCCTACGACGACGACGAGTTCCGCAGCTTCGACTTCACGATCGGCGCGAGTTTCTAGCCCGTCTCCGGGGTGCGAAACGCACGCTGACACCTTCGCACAGCACGGCCCCGGTCTGCCCACATACGAGTGGGCCGGCCGATCACCGATTCAGACCTCATCGAACCGGCCTGTCACGTGGCCGCAACCGTCTTCAAGGAGAACCCCGGTATGTCCCGAACTCGTGTTCTGTCCCGCCGTTGTCTCACCGTTCTCGCTCTGACCGCCATGCTCGGCAGTGCGCCCGTCCTGCTGGCTCAGGCCCCCAAGATCGCCGTGATCGACGTCCAGCGCGTGCTCGCCGAATCGAATTCCGGCAAGGAAGTGCAGGCGCAACTCGAAACTCTGCGCACGCAGAAGCGCACCGAGTTGGAAGGTCGCCAGCAGGAGCTGCGCGACTTGCAGGCCCGTATCTCCGAGCAGCAGCTGTCCCTGGCCCCCGACAAGCTCCAGGAGCTGCGCAAGGAACTCGAAGACAAGGCGATCGCCTTCGAACGGGCGCAGAACGACGCCAATCGTGAACTGCAACAGCGTGGCGAAAACCTGGTCGGCCAGATGGAGCAGCGCATCATTCCGCTGATCGACACCATTGGCCGTGAACAGGGCTACACCCTGATCTTCAACAAGTTCCAGAGCGGTCTGTTGTTCGCGGCCGATTCGGTCGATATCACCAGTATGGTGATCGAGCGCATGAACGCCGCCTCTGGCGGCTGATCTTTTCGCTCTCCAGCCGGAGCCATCAGCGATGACCAGCTACCGTTTGCAAGAGCTGGCCGACCTGGTCGAGGGACGTGTGCAAGGCGATGTCGCCCGCGAGGTGACGTCGGTCAACACGCTTGCGACCGCAGGCCCGCACGAACTCTCCTTCCTGTCCGACAGCCGCTACCGGGCGCAGGCCAATGCCAGCCTCGCCGGTGCCGTCATGGTGTCGGAGGCGATGGTGGAGGCGGGCTTGCAGCTGACCAGCGCGGACGGCTCGGCGAAAGACCTGCTGGTGGTCGACGACCCGGCCATGCGCATGACCACCCTGGTGCGCATGTTCTTCCCGCCGCACGGGCGTGACGCCGGTATCGACCCCACCGCGGTGATCGAGGCCGGCTGTGACGTGCACGCCACCGCGCACATCGGTCCTTACGTGGTGATCGGTGCCGGCAGCCGAATCGGTGCCGGCGCCGTGGTCCACGCGTCGGTGGTGATCGGCCGTGGTTGCCGGGTGGGGGAGCGCTGCGTGCTGCATCCGCATGTGGTGCTCTACGACGACACCGAACTCGGCGAGGGCGTCGAAGTACATGCCGGCACGACCCTGGGGAGCGATGGCTTTGGTTACACGACACGCGGCGGGGTGCACCACAAAGTGCCGCAGGTCGGCAGGGTGGTGGTCGAGCCGAATGTCGAGATCGGTGCCAACAGCGTGGTCGATCGTGCTACCTTCGGGGAGACTCGCATCGGTACCGGGACCAAGATCGACAACCTCGTGCAGATCGGTCACAACGTACAAGTAGGCCGTTCCTGTATCCTCTGTGGCCAGGCTGGTGTTGCCGGCAGCAGTCATCTGGGAGATGGTGTCGTCTTGGCGGGGCAGGTCGGTGTCGCCGATCACTGCAAGATCAGCGCTGGCACCCAGGTCGCCGCCAAGTCCGCGGTTCTGCAGGACATCGAAGGCCTGAAGGTCGTCGGCGGTATCCCGGCAGGCGATCTACGCGAGTGGCAGCGGCAGCAAGTTGGGTTGCGCAGGCTCCAGGATCTCGGCCGCCGGCTGAGGGCGATGGAGCAGGCTTTGGATGAGTTGAAGGAACGGACGGAGGACGAGAGTTGAGCGAGGCGAAAGAGACGAAGCATCCCGTGGACGCCGACGGCGTCGAGATGGACAGCCGTTGGATCCAGAACATGCTGCCGCATCGCTATCCGCTGTTGCTGGTGGATCGTGTCCTGGAACTGGTGCCGCACAAGCGGATCGTGGCGATCAAGAATGTCACCATCAACGACCAGTTTTTCAATGGCCACTTTCCGGGCCACCCGGTCATGCCCGGTGTGTTGATCATCGAAGGTATGGCGCAGACTGGTGGCATTCTGATGGTCAGCGCCTATGAGGATCGCGACCAGACTCTGCCGTATTTCCTGGGCATCGACAAGGCACGCTTCCGCCGCCCCGTGGTGCCAGGGGACCAACTGCGCTACGAGATCGATGTGCTGCGCGAGCGTCGGCGGTACTCGCAGGTCGAAGCCAAAGCGATCGTCAATGGCAAGGTCGTGTGCGAAGCTCTGCTGTCGTCCGGAGTCGTGGAGCGCTGATGGCTCGCGAGATCCATCCCTCTGCCGTGGTCGATGCCAGCGCCGAGTTGGCGGACGGGGTGCGTGTCGGGCCGAATGCGGTGATCGGTGCCAAGGTGGTGATCGGTGAAGGCACCGAGATCGGTGCCGGTGCCCAGGTCTACGGGCCGACCGTGCTGGGACGCGAGAACCACGTCTTTCCGATGGCCGCCATCGGCTTCGAACCACAGGATTTGAAGTTCGCCGGTGAAGAAACGCGCCTGGAGGTGGGCGACCGCAACCAGTTTCGCGAGTTCTGCACGATCCACCGGGGTACCGGCAAGGGCGGTGGCGTCACCACCATCGGTGACGACAACCTCTTCATGGTCTACAGCCACGTGGCGCACGACTGCCATGTCGGTAGTCGTACCGTGTTCGCCAACTGCGCCACGCTGGCCGGTCACGTGAATATCGAAGACGACGTCTCGATCAGCGCCTTTTCCGCGGTGCACCAGTTCTGCCGCGTCGGCCGACACGCTTATATTGGCGGCTATACCGTGCTGACCATGGATGCCTTGCCGTACGTCAAGACCGTGGGCGGCAAGCCACTGTACTACGGACTCAACAGCATTGGACTGCGACGCAAGGGCGTAGCGAACGAGAGCATTCGCGCCCTCAAGGCGGCGCTCAAGCTGTTCACCGGCAGCGGGCTGAACACCACGCAGGCACTCGAACGTATGCGCGCCGAACACGGCGACGACGAGCACGTTGCGCACCTGATCGCCTTTGTCGAAGCCGCCGAGCGCGGTGTCGTCAAGGCACTGCCCGGTCAGCGCACGACAGCACGCGGCGGTGAGGCTCGCGGTGGAGAGGACGCTGGCTGATTCGGGCTCCGCGGGAGCCACACCCGTCCGCATCGGCGTCCTGGGCACGGGCGCTCTGGGGCAGCACCATGTGCGGAACCTGGCGGATCTCTCGGCGGCACCTCTGTCCGGTGAGACGATGCCTGCGGCTTGCCTGGTCGGCCACCACGACCCACACGCCGAGACGGCTGAGCGCGTCGCCGCCGAACACGGCAGCCGGGCTTTCGCTCGCGTCGAGGAACTGACCGAGCAAGTCGATGCGGTGGTGGTTGCGGCGCCGACCATCGAACACGCGGCGCTGGCGATTCCGCTGCTGCGCCGTGGCGTCCACGTGCTGGTCGAGAAGCCGATGGCCGCCACCCTGGACGAAGCCGACCGTATGCTCGACGCCGCCGCTGCCGGCGGTGCACAGTTGGGGGTCGGTCACATTGAGTTCTACAACCCAGCGGTGCAAGCAGTGCTCGACCGCGGCGCCCGTCCGGGCTACGTCGAGGTACAACGTTTGGGCACCTTCACCCGCCGCAGTCTCGATGTCGACGTCGTTCTCGACCTGATGATCCACGATCTGCAGATCCTGCACGCTCTCGATGCCGCGCCCGTCGCCGAGGTGCGCGCCACCGGCATCGAGGTGCTGTCGCAGCGCATCGATATCGCCAACGTGCGCATCGAGCTCGAGTCCGGCTGCGTCGCCAACCTGACCGCCTCGCGCGTGTCCTCCGAGAAAGTCCGCCGACTGCGTCTGTTCGGCCAGCAGAGCTACTTCTCGGTCGACTACCAGAGTCAGGAAGTCAAGAGCTACCGGCTGGACGCTTCCGGTGGCGAGCCCCGGATCGTCGACGATAGTCCGCAGGTCGAGCGCTGCGAACCCTTGCGCGCTGAACTGACGGCTTTCTTGCGGGTCTGCCGTGGCCAGCCGACGCGCTGGGTCGATGGACCGGTCGGGCGCCAGGCGCTGGCTACCGCCTTGGACGTCGTGACCGCGATCAAGAGCTGACAAGTACGGGCCCAGGCTCGAGTCCGAGTCGGTCCCGCCGCGTCTTCGGATCCGGGCCACGCGCTCGGGCGGGTGCCGCGGGTCCGCAATTCCAACGAATATCCCTACCGAAACGCGACAGTCGCGTAGAGACTTGCCGCGAGGAGAATGACGATGAGCGATATCAAGATCGGTGTGATCGGAGGCAGCGGCCTCTACGAGATGGACGGCATGAAGGTGCTCGAAGAGCGGCGCATCGAGACGCCCTTCGGTGAGCCGTCGGATGCCTACATCATCGGTGAGCTGGACGGCACCAAGGTCGCCTTCCTGCCGCGCCACGGTCGTGGCCACAGGCTCTTGCCGTCGGAGCTGAACTTCCGCGCCAACATCTACGGCATGAAGGTGCTGGGTGTCGAGTGGATCATCTCGGTGTCCGCCGTCGGTTCGCTGCAGCTGCAGTATGAGCCGCTGCACATCGTGGTGCCCGACCAGTTCTACGACCGCACCCGCCACCGCGCCGACACCTTCTTCGGCAAGGGCCTGGTCGCCCATGTGTCGTTGGCCAACCCGGTGTGCGAGAAGCTGGCTGGCTGGGTGGCCGAGGGGGCCCGCAAGGCCGGCGCCACCGTGCACGAAGGCGGCACCTACCTGAACATGGAAGGCCCGCTGTTCTCGACTCGCGCCGAGTCCGAGGTCTACCGCGGCTGGGGCTTCGACATCATCGGCATGACCAACCTGCAGGAAGCCAAGTTGGCCCGTGAAGCCGAGATGAGCTACGCTACGATGGCCATGGTCACAGACTATGACTGCTGGCACGAGGACGAAGCGGACGTCAGCGGTATCTCGGTCATGCAGGTTGTGCAGCAGAACGCGCGCACCGCGCAGGAAGCCGTGCGCAACGTCATCGGCCAGATTCCCGCCGGCGAGCGGAGCCCCTATGTGGGCATCCTCGCGCAGTCCCTGATCACCGACGCGTCGGTGGTGCCGAACGAGACGCTCAAGAACCTCGAGCCGATCATCGGTCCCTACATGCCGCCGCGCGATTGAGCCCGTAAAAGGCAACTCAGAGGGGGGGAAAGTGTGACCCACATTCTGGTCACCAATGACGACGGTGTCTTCTCCGAAGGCATCCGGTTGCTGGCACAGGAGCTGCGCAAGATCGACGGCGTCCGCGCTACCGTAGTGGCGCCCGACCGCGAACAGAGCGCCTCTGGCCACAGCCTGACGTTGCACCGGCCGCTGCGCATCCGCCAGCTGGACGAGGGCGAGTACACCGTCGACGGCACCCCCACTGACTGCGTCCACCTGGGGGTCCTCAGCCTGCTGGCCGAGGACCCACCGGACCTGGTTGCCTCGGGCATCAATTTCGGCACCAACCTGGGGGACGATGTCACCTACTCGGGTACTGTTAGTGCCACTTTCGAAGGTACGCTGCTCGGCATCCCCTCCGTCGCCTTCAGCCAGGAAGTCAGCGACCACTTTAC
Source organism: uncultured bacterium (assembly GCA_965368975.1). GTDB lineage: Bacteria > Acidobacteriota > Thermoanaerobaculia > Multivoradales > JAHZIX01 > CBDUPA01. The sequence goes on from CBDUPA010000008.1 coordinate 110,638, forward strand.
CTTCGCCCCGGGCGCCCGGTTTGCCCGCAGCTTCATCGAGACCTTGCTGCGCCGTGACCTGGCCCCCGACTTGCTGCTCAACGTCAATATCCCTGCCGGCGCCATCGGTGGAGTCCGTTTCACTCGTCTCGGAAAGCGGCGCTACAACCAGAGCGTCGTTGAGAAGATCGATCCGCGTGGCCGCAAGTACTACTGGGTCGCGGGTTCGCCGCAGTGGGACCAGGAAGACGGCACCGATCAGCAAGCCTTGAGTCAAGGCCTCGTGAGTGTCACACCGCTGCACCTCGATCTCACCGACTACCGCGGTCTACAAGCCTACGAAGGCCTCCAGGGAGCTCTGGAGGCCTTGGGCCCGGCGCGAGATTCTTCGGAAGAGAAGGGCCATGGCGGCTGATCCACGTCCGCGCACCGAGAGTTCTGGCAGCTATCGCTACGGTAGCAACATGCTGCTGGGTCTCAAGCGCAAGGGGATCCGCGATGAGCGCGTTCTCGAAGCCATGGGCTCCGTTCCGCGGCACCTCTTCGTGCGCGGCTTGCTGACGAAGCAGGCCTACACTGGACATGCTCTGCCCACCGAGGCCGAGCAGACGATTTCTCAGCCCTACATCGTCGCTCGTACGTGCGAGCTGTTGGAACTCGAACCAGACCACACCGTGCTGGAGGTCGGCACTGGCACCGGCTACCACACCAGTGTCTTGGCCCGCCTCGTTGGTCGCGTCTACAGCCTCGAGCGCGTCCACAGCCTGGCGCGTGACGCCATCCAACGCGTGCGAGAGCTGGGCATCGACAACGTCAAGATCCAGACCTTCGACGGCACTGTCGGCTGGAGTGAAGCCGGCCCCTTCGACCGTATCCTGGTCACCGCCTGTGCGCCCAAGGCCCCGCCCCCGCTGATCGAGCAGCTCAAGGTCGGAGGGCGCCTGCTGATTCCCGAGTTCACTGGCCAGAAGCAGCACCTGGTGCTCTACCAGCACGAAGGAGATCGAGTCGTTCGTCGCGTCGGCGAGGAAGTCGCTTTCGTTCCGCTGGTCGGCCGTCATGGTTGGGCCAGCGCCGACGAAGCCGCCGATCAGGCCGCCGCGGCTCGGCAAGTTGACGGCCGGCCTGGAGGCACCCGATGAGCGGTCGCATCCAGGCGATTCGCGCCGTCGTCACCGGCCGCGTCCAAGGCGTCGGTTTCCGCGCCTTCACGCGTCGCGCCGCGCTCGACCTGGATCTCGTCGGCTGGGTGCGCAACGCCGCGGACGGTACCGTCGAACTCGCGGCCGCCGGTCCCGTACAAGCCCTCGAGGCCTTCCGACGAGCTCTAGAGCAAGGTCCGCCGTTCTCGCGCGTCGATGCCGTCGACGAGACGACGATCGAGCCCGCTACCGTCGACTGCACAACTTTCGAAGTCCGCTTCTAGCTTGCCCTTTCAACCCTTCTGTATCCATTTGCCACGGAACACTGCCACGGAGACGATGACGCCATGGACGACCTGACGAAATACATCCGCGAGGTTCCCGACTACCCCAAGCCGGGCATCCTCTTCTACGACATCACCACCCTGCTGCAGAACCCCAAGGCGCTGCGCATGACGTGCGACCGCTTCGTCTGGCTGTTCCACGATCAGCACATCGACAAGGTCGTCGGCATGGAAAGCCGCGGCTTCATGTTCGGCCCCATCGTCGCCTACGACCTCAACGCCGGCTTTGTCCCCGTGCGCAAGCCGGGCAAGCTGCCGTACAAGACCAAGTCGGAGAGTTACGACCTGGAATACGGTAGCGACACGCTGGAGATCCACGAAGACGCGATTCTGCCCGGTGAGAAGGTCCTCATCGTCGACGACCTGATCGCCACCGGCGGCACCGCCGCCGCGACCGCGAACCTCGTCGAGCAACTCGGTGGAGAAGTGGTCGGTCTCGGCTTCGTGGTCGAGCTGACCTTCCTCGGCGGTCGCGACAAGCTGAACGGGTACGAGGTCCAGTCGCTGGTCAAGTACGACAGCTGAGGCTCAGTCCTGGAGGTCGTACACGATTTCGATGAATGTGCGCCCTCCGCCGCTGGCGAATTCGGATTCAGCCTCGATCAAGCGCTGAACCAAGGCACGGTCGGATAGGATGTCCAAGGTCTCGATGAGGCCGTCGACTTCGCTGTCTGTTGGCGGGGTGAGGGGCACGAGTGCGGTGGTGGCCGAGGGCATGCTAGCAATCTACTCGATTTAGCTGGGGCTTGCAGCTGTGTGTTTGAGCTTGGTGGTGGCAGTTTTACCGCGTATACTGTGTAGACTTTGCGGCTGTAGCTCAGGTGGATAGAGCAGGAGTTTCCTAAACTTCAGGTCGGGGGTTCGAGTCCCTCCAGCCGTACCAGTGCCTTGGAGTTGCCTTGTGCTGATCAGTCACGGCAGGCCAGACTTTTCGGTACATAGTTCAATTTGCAACAAAGAAGGGTCGTGTGAAAGATGTTTGTAATAGATTATCTGAAATTCGCAAAAGAGCACTCCATTCAAGTCCCTCCGTTCCACAGTGGACATCTGGGCTTGATGCCGCGCAGCGCAAAGCAAACCGCAGCTTTGTTGCATTCGGGGAACTATACTGATGGCTGTGAGATCTGCGTTACTCCGTACGAGCGGCCACTAAGCAGCTTGTTTCGCTTGAAGTGTGTTCTAAAAGAACAATCGGGAGTTGTTTATCGCCTGCTGCGAGCAATTGCTGCAATGGGACTGAACATTCTTTCCTGGGAGAGTGCGATCCTAGAATCGAAGAAAGGGCATGGAGTCTTCATGCTCTTAGACTGGGGAACTGCTAAGAAAGATTTCCGAAAGAGGATTCCGCTCCCGAAATACATTGAAAATATCTTCTTCCCGCAACTTGCCGGTATTATTCCGGCTAATGATTTACGTTATTTATGCCTCTTGAGGCAAATTCTGGGTCAGTGTGCCGATGTTCTTCTTTGGGAAGGAGAACCCCACGAAGGGGTGGCTATCCCAAGACTACGGGTTAGTGAATTTGAGGAAGAGAGAGATATTAAGGCGTCGGGCGCTGTTGAGATGATGGCATTAGAGGGGCGAAAGGTAAGGTTGGAAGATGCTGGCATTAGATTCAATTTGAACCCAAAGGTGTACGATGCGGTGCGATTTGAGACTGGCAGAGAGGAGGAGGAGGGGCCTTTGCCTTATATACTGCTTTCCGACATCGAATCTAAAACCTTGAGGATCTTTGTTCCCAGTAGGGGAAGAGAGAAGCGTATGATTCATCTTGCTTTCTCTCATAAGAATCGGCCTGGTGCTCTTTGCGCTATCACCGAGATCATTGCGAAGAGTAATCTGTCTATCGTCTCAGGTCTGGTTCGCAAAATGTCCGAGACCAGAAATATTCTTGAGGTGACGATTGAGCATGATTCGCGCTCGCTGAATAGACAGGAGTTGATTATCGACCCACGCATCTGGGCGCGTGAGAACCTAGCAATAGCAGATGATGAGACGGTGAGGCGCCTGCGCTACTTCGGGGTTTGTATCGAATCCCCTATGTACCCTAGTGATAAGAATTTTCCGAAGACAGCTCTTTACGAGAGAGGTGGAAGAGGACCTCAGGCGCTGGAGATCATGAGTTCTTGGGCGGCAGAGGTCGATGTCGAGACGATGCAAGAGAAAATTGACGAGAGCCCGGAGTATAAGTCCCGGACTTGGCTAACTAATTTGGTTCTGGCTCCGGAATGGGGCCCAGAAGGAAAGCCGTCGATCTTTTTATCCTATCCGAAAGCTGCTTCAGCGCAAGCGGAAGTAGTTAAGAGCTTGCTCTGGGAGCGTTTTGAGATCCTAGTCCTGCAGGATGGAGATACGGAGACAATCACGCAGGGGGCGATCGATCGTATATGTGGGGCCCATTTCTTTATTGGCCTCTGGCATCATGAGGGAGATGGGAAACGTGAGTTGTCACCTTGGATGCCCTTCGAATATGGCGTGGCCCGTAGTCACTCCAAACCCGCGATTCTTCTTTGTCATGAGAGTTTGCCTGAAAGGCTCGTCGATAGAATCGATCGAGATGTCTCCAGAATAGTCTACTGTAGTCTCATTGCTGAAGAACCGAAGCGGCGAGAGTTGCTGAGGCGCTGCCAAGAGTGGTCAGCCCATCACCGAGTTCTAGCGATCTGATGTGGAGACGCGTGGATTGTCAGGATGGAGAAGTAGGTACTGGTGGGATCGGTGCCCGCCATATCCCGAACTCCCGGCACAGTTCCTCAAACCCCTGGTGCGTCCAGCCCTTGGCCAGCAAATCGGCCGCTACTGGCCGCGCCTCCTCGACCCTCCCGAGGCGCAGCAGCGCCCGTACCAGGCTGTCCAGCAGATACGCATGGTCGACGCGCTCACGCACGGGCTCGACGACTTCGATGACGCGTAGCCAGGCGGATCGTGCGGCGGCGGTGTTGCCGAGTTGGAGTTCGCACTTGGCCAGCTCTAGCAAGAGCACGGCAGTGGTGTAGCGGGTCTCGGCATTGTCCGGATCGTCGACGATCTGAGCCTGTATTCTCGGTTCCAGTGCGCGCAGGCGGCGAGCGCCTTCGGCCGCACGACCCAGAGCGGTCAAGATTTGGGCGCGGATCGCTTCGGCGAGTGCCAGGTTGGTCAGGGAGCCCCGCTGCTGCGACGCGTCTCCCATCAACTCGACGGCTTGGGTGGCGTGCTGCAGGGCTTTCTCGGGCTGGCCGGTTTCGAGCAGGGTCACCGCCAGGCGGTAGGCGGTACCGGCTGCGAGTGGGGCGGCGGCGAGATCCGGACTGCGGCGGCCGAGGTCCTGGGCCAACGCCAGAGCCTCGGTGAAGGACGCGCGGGCCTCGTCCATCTGTCCCAGGTCATAGTGCACGATGCCAGTGCCGTCGATGGTGGACAGCAGGATGAACCGCACATCGAGATTGTCGGGCTGTTGGTTCAGAGCTTCTTCGCAGAGCTTGCGGACACGCGTGTAGGTCTCGAGCGCACCGGTCTTGTCCCCCTGGTCGCTGCGTGTGCGAGCGACTTCGTCCAGCGCACTGAGGTAGTTGACGACGTGTTGGGGTTCTTCCGGTTGCTCCTCGGAGAGTTTCCTGAAAGTGTCCGCGGCTTGCTGGTAGACGGCCTGAGCTTCTTCCATCTCGCCCTGGAAGAAGAGCGTTTGGCCAATGGTGGAGAAGGCGGCGCCACGGTTGGCGCGTTCTTCAGGGCTCAACTCTGCCGGATTGCGCTCAGCGTAGTACTCACCAGCCCTGCGGGCCACGGACTCCATGACGTCGACGCGCTCGATGTCGACCAACCGCTCCCACAGATCTTCCAGCATGAAGGTCATCAAGCCTTCCGCTTCGGCGCGGGCGACGCGGGCGGCGTCGCGTTGCTGGCGCAGGCGTTCGGCGCCCAGGCGCTGGTCGTGCAGGTAGCGCCAGCCACCGGCGAGCAGGACGACGGCGAGAACTACCAGGCCAGCGAGAGCGAGACGGCGCTGGCGGCTCAGAGTGCGCTGGCGACGCTCGGCATCGTCGACTTGCTGCAAGAAGGTTTGACGCTCTCGACCAGCGGGTAGCTGGTCAGCCTGCACACGGGCCAACGTCAGATCCTGCTGCGCCAACGCCATCTCGGTGTAGGTTGTGAGGTAGCGTCGGCGCAGATCGGGAACGGTGGGGTTGTCGGGCCACAAGGCTTCGGCTTCCTGCACTCGGCTGAGCGCCTGGTTCAGGGCGGCGTAGTCCGGGGCGCGCGACTCCTGCAGCTCGTGTGTGATCTGGCGCGACCGACGCTTCTGAGCGGCGCCGCTCTGGTAAGCTTCCAAGGCCGCGATGAAGCCTTCGACGGTAGCGGGCTCGCGCGCTTCGCTGTCGCGCTGCAGCACGCCCATGGCGAGGTCGCTGAGTTCCTGGGGGACGCGCCGCCCGGGTGTGCGGATCTCGGGAGGTAGGACATCCTCGCGGGCAGCTTCGAGGAAGGCGGCGAGGCTGTTGCGGGCTCGGTGCGGGGAGGTGCCAGTGAGGAGGTAGTAGAGGATGCCGCCGAGGAGGTAGAGGTCGGTCCAAGGACCGAGGGCTCCCGGATCGTCGTAGGTTTGCTCGGGCGCCATGAAGCTGGGCGTTCCGGCCGGGCCGTAGCTGCCGCTGACAGCGGACGCCGAGTCGTCGGCACTGCCGTTGGCCGCACCGCCCGCGATCTGCGTGCGCGCGTCTCCGAAGGGCGAGGCGATTCCCCAGTCCATCAGCTGGACTTCGCCGAATTCTCCGACCATCACCTGGTGGGGCTTCAGGTCGCGGTGCAGGATGCCGCGCGAATGCGCAAAGGCGACGGCCTGGGCGACATCCAGCAAGATGGCGAGATGCCGCTGTAGGAAGTCGCCAAGGGGCTGGTCGTCCGACAAGCGATCAAGATCCTCGTGGATCAGCTCGTTCCACGGCCGCCCCCGGACCATCTTCAAGCCGAGCAGCGTGCGGTTGTCGGCGGTGGACGCCAGCTGGTACACCGGGACGATGTTCGGGTGTTCGAGACGGGCGGTCGTCAGCGCTTCTTGGCGGAACTGCAGTTCCATCAGCTGGCGCTGTTCCGGGCTCGCCAGCTGCAAGCGATCATCACGCAGGGTCTTGACCGCGATCTCGCGCCCGAGGTCGCGCTGAATGCCGCGCCAGACCTCGCCAAACCCACCCTGTGCCAGCGGTTCGACGAGTTCGAAGGCTCTGACTTCGCAGGTATCGGCCGCCGGCTCGGGGAATATCTGCTGGGCGGAGGTGCTCGGGCTGGGTGGCGATGCTTCCGTAGGTGCGTCGAAACTCGAGGCTTCGAGCTGGCGCAAGGAGGAGCGCAGCGGGTCGTAGGTCAGGGTCGGGTCGGGTGCCAGATCGTCGGGAGCCCGGCTGCCAGCGGAGCGTTCCTGTCTTCGTGGCTCGACGGTCTCGGTCTCCAGGGCGCTCGACGACTCCGGGCTAGGCCGGGCATCTGGTGCAGCCCCGATAGCGACTGTTGGGGCGGTTTGGTCCACATCCAGTTGGTCTGGAGCGGCCTCGTCCAGAGTGGAACGTGGAGGCACTGCCGAGGGTTGCTTGGAGGAAGCCATAGTGGTTGCGATCTTCGAGGCGATCGATTCATGCTAGTCCGAGGGCCTCGCGATCGCAACCGGGCAGCGAGCTGAGGTAGTTGCGTCACCGCATGGGCAGGAATCGACCGTAGATGTCACGACTTCTTTCGAAAGCGATGAGGCAGCCAGTCTCGACGCAGGCAACCGAATGTCCGTCAGGATGTAGAGTGCCCGTGCCGATGGAGAAGGGGGGTCGAGCCCGTACAGCAGGAGTACCGAACGGCAGGATCTTGACCCAAAGGTGCCTTTCTTCCTCGACAATTTCTTCCCACACCACGACGATGCTGTCAGTCCCGTGCATGGCAGTGGCGATGTTGCCCATGCCGCGGGATTCTGCCTGATGGCTGGCAAGGCGTATGATCGGCCCCATTTGCTCCTTGTCCCAGGACTTGACCAAGCTGTGCAGCGTGTCGACGGTGGATAGGAAGCGGCGGGGTCCGATCAGTCGAGCTTCTGTGACGCTGGGCTGATCTCCGCCCGGGTCTCGAGTCCAGGTGACAAAGGTAAAGGGTGTACCGTGCACCGGAGTTGCGGCGGCAGCTAGGACGCCCCAAGTTCGCTCGAGTACCGGGGTTGGTTCGCTGGAGATCTGTCCTTCCGGAGATGTCACCTGGTAGAGATCGACACGTGGCGGCCAGAAAGTCAGTGCTTCGTCCGTCTCGACGCTGGTGACGATCACCTCGAACCGACTCTGCCGGTGATGGCTGCTATCTAAACCCACGCGATGCATCGCTCGCGGGAAGGCGCGGGATGCGTCACCGAAGTCGATCTCGGGTTCGTCTTCGATCTGTGGACCGCTCCGTGACCAGGTCACGAAGTTGCCGAATAGCAGCCACGGCCCGTCGACATTGCACTGCCATGGAAGGGCCGAATCGTTCTCCTGGTTGTACTTTCCGTCGTGTTCCCGCCAGAGAACCAGCCACTGGGCTTCGATGGGATCGAAGGCAACTGTGGCGTTCATGGCACCGCAGTCGGTGTTGGTCAGCCGCAGGGGTAGCCTGGAGGCCGTGATCGGTTTGCCGGTCGAAGCCACCGCGTTGAGGGCGACGTAGTCGTCCGGGCGGCTGTGGGGGGCACGATCTGCTGGCCATTTTTCGCTCTCGTCCCACAGCACTAGATAGTGCCCGAGGCCTGTGCCGTAGGCGGCGGTCACCAGGTCTACGGAATGGCTCCTTGTCTTGACTGAGTGGATCGTGTGGATCTGCCCAACCTGTGGCTCTTCGCCGACCTCGGCGGCTGGAGTCACCTGGCGCGCGCGTACGCGGGCCTGATCTTGTGCTTCGGCCACGTGATCTTCGGTCCAGAGAACGAGCAGGCTGCCGTCATCTGGGTTCGCTGCGACCGAAGCGTTGATCTCTTCGGCGCTGCCCTCCGAAAGCAGGAAGTTCGAACTGAGGTGCGGCACTTCGACGACCGGTCGAGCGCGGCTTGGTGCGGGGGTGTTGGAACAGGCGGCTACCAGGATGCCAGCAAGGGCCAGACCCAGGATGCGTTGTGATGGAGTGAATCTCATCGGTACCTCCTTGCCGTAGTCCGACTCTGTGTACTGATTCAGGCCCCCCGACTCTGTAACCTAATGGGTGCCCTGTTGCAGGATTCGGAGAGGTCGGGCACGGATTGTTGTTCATGTACCATGTTTCTGGAAAGAGAAAACGCCGGCAACACCTGCCGGCGTGGGGGTATGCGCCGAGTCGCACACCCGAAGAGATAGGAAACGTGAACAGCGTCAGTCGACGCCGGAGCTTTCCGCGGCCCGGTCGATGTCTTCCACGGTGCGTTCTACGGTCAGCGGGAATGTGCGTCCCGCCTGGGACCAATCGCCCTGGAGCGTTGCACCATCGGCGTGGAGACGCCCGTCGTACTCGGCGCCGATGGCGGTGATCTCGAAGACGATCGAGTTACCGATGATCTCCACCACGGTAACTGGGATCCCAGTCGCACCTTGGTCGGGACTGTCGAGGGTGGCTGTCAGGTTTCCGTCGTCGTCGGTCTGTACATGCAAGATCAGGCGCACCTGATGTTCTCCGACGATCAGTGGGCCTTGCCACTGGCCGACGAGAGCTTCGGGAGTCGGGGGCTGGTTTTCCGTGGTTGCAGCGGACGCTGGAGGTGCCAGGAGTAGGGGCAGCGCGAGCAGGAGCAGGAGAGGCAGCAGGATGATGCGAGCGACGAGAGATATCGTGTTCATGGTCGGTTCCTTTCTGGGAGTGGATCATCAGGAGTCGGAGGTGTCGCCCGTGGAGGTGGACGCAGAGTTGGAGAAGATCTCCTCGATCGGGTGACCGAAGACGTGGGCGATCTTGAAGGCGAGCGGAAGGCTGGGGTCGTACTTCCCCTTCTCGATGGCGTTGACCGTCTGGCGCGAGACGTCGAGCCGGTCGGCAAGTTGGGCTTGCGTCCAGTCTCGTTCGGCGCGTAGGACCTTGAGTCGGTTCTTCATGCGTAGTACTTCCGGCCGCGCCACTGGCCGATGGTGTAGGTGAACATCATCAGCAGCGCCACGGCCAGCAAGTCCATTTCGCTGAGGTAGCCGGAACGCTGGATGAGAAAGAGCGTCATCAGGCCCACGAGGCCGACGCCGTAGGCCAGTGCCAGAGCCTCGACTTCGATCTTGCGCCGCAATTCGTCGGTGTCTCGCAGGAAGCGGACATAGGCCATCAGGACGACGAGGCCGAGTATCGACGTGGCCATCGTCAGGCTCAAGGCGAGAGCCCCTGGCGCCAGGTAGTCGAAGCGGATCGCGGCGTTGACGCCCAACCAGGTGAGCATCCAGAGAAAGCTCCAGAGCTGGATGCGTCGCTGGTTCTGCCGGTCGCGGCCAGTGGCGTCGCTCGGAGTCCTAGAGGTTGAGATCTCCTGGGGGTCGGTACTAGAGGAGTGGGTCTGCATGTGAGGTCTCCTTGACTTTGAGTAATGCTCGCTTGACTCCGTGAAGAGTAGTGGGTGCTTGACTCAATGTCAAGCAAGCTTGTCAATTAGCGGGTGCCGAACTCGGACTCAGGTCGGCAGTGTCAAGCTGATAGAGTCGGAAGGTACGCTAGCCCTGATCGTCTGCGCCGTTTTGACGGCCGCCCTACCACCTGCATCGATCTGTCGAGGGACACCACCACATGGCCAAGCCGCTCACCTACAACGCCACGATCATCAAGCGCATCGACTACACCGACAGCCTGACGACTTTCAAGATCGAACCGGATACGCCGCTCGATGGCGATCCTCGGTTCGTCGCAGGGCAGTACATGGTGTTGGGGCTCAACAACGAGGCGAAGCCCGAGCTGGGTTCGGTGCGGCGGCCAATGTCGATTGCGTCGGCACCGGAGGAGGAGGGCCCCCTAGAGTTCTACATCCGCTACGTCAGTCACCCGGAGTCGGACAACCCGTTGACGCACCTACTTTGGCAGACGAAGGCCGGCGATCGCATCTTCCTGGGATCCAAGGTGACCGGGCACTTCACTCTGCAGCACACTGTCGGCGGCGATGATCCGCGCCTGAAGATACTGGTCGCGGCTGGCACTGGGCTGGCTCCCTTCACGTCGATGGCACGCAGTCACCTGCTGCGCGACCCGTCGGCGGATTTGAAGTCGTACGCCATCCTGCACGGCGCGTCGTATCCGGCCGATCTCGGCTACAAAGAGGAGCTGGAAGGGCTGGCGAACGACAAGGGACTGCACTATCTGTGCACTGTCAGTCGCCCGAAAGAAGCAGCGGACTGGACGGGGGACACGGGCCGCGTCGAAGACTACTTCAAGGCCGAGCGCCTGGCAGGAACGGAAGCAGCGCTCGGGCTACCGCCGGGTGGCTTGATACCGCAGAATGCGCTGATCTACATCTGTGGCTTGCAGGGCACGATCGGCAAGACTGTCGAGCGCCTGATTGGACGCGGCTTCGTGCCCGAGAACCGACGGCTACGCAAGGCGCTAGAAATCGACGAAGAGCTGGCGCCGAGTCTGTTCTTCGAGCAGTACGACACGACACCGGTGATCGACGTCAAAAACCCTGATCTGCTGGGTGATCTCCGAGATCAGCTGGCGACCGCCCGTGCCCGCGGTTGGACGGCCTAGTTGCGGACGGCCTAGTTGCGGAGGGTCTAGCGGCGGAACAGCCTAGTTGCAGAAGGTCAGCTAGTCGAAGAGCGAACCACCGTTGTGAGCGTACCAGTCGGTGATGATGTCCCAGATCTCTTGGGCGGTCTCGGCGAAGGTGAAGAGTTCGGCGTCTTCGGGTGAGATGACGCCCTCCATCACTAGGTGCTCGACATCGAACGCTCGCTGCCAGAACTCGCGCCCCACCAGCACGACCGGCAGTGGTTTGGTCTTGCGTGTCTGGATCAGGCACAGGGTCTCGAACAGCTCGTCGAAGGTACCGTAGCCACCGGGGAAGGCGACCAGGGCGCGGGCACGGTGTAAGAAGTGCATCTTGCGCAGCGCGAAGTAGCGGAACTGGAAGCACAGCTCGGGCGTGATGTAGGGGTTCGGAAACTGCTCGTGGGGCAGTGTGATGTTGAGACCGATGGACCGCGCACCGACATCGAAGGCGCCGCGGTTGGCGGCTTCCATGATGCCTGGTCCGCCGCCGGTGACCACCAGCAGGCGAGGGTCCTCGGGGCCGTCGCCGGCCTTGCCGACCAGGTGGCCAAACTCACGAGCGACGTCGTAGTAGCCGCTCTTCGCCAGTACTCGTTCGGCGATCTCGACGCGCATGGCGCGATCGGCGTGCTCGGGGGTACCAGCCTCGGCGTCATCGAGCGCGGCCTGACACTCGGCCAGACGGCGGCGCGCGGCCTTGGGCTCGACGATGCGCGTGCCGCCAAAGACGACGATCGTGCTGTGCACGCCGTGCTCCTCGAGCAGCAGGCGGGGCTTGAGGTATTCGAGCTGCAGCCGCACCGCGCGCAGATCGTGGCGCTGCAGGAAGTCGACATCGTGGTCGGCGCGCACGTACGAGCTACTGTCCATCAGGGCTTGGAGTCGCTGCGGTGCCTGTGGGTCTTCCTCCGCGGGCTTGGGCTGGGCCGACGGTAGGGGTTCGCGCCGCTCTTCTTGGGGGTGGGGCAGGGGGTAGGCCCCGGTGGGCTTGTCGCAGGCGTCACTCATATTCAATCGATCCTTCTGGCGTCGAGTCAGACTTCCAATTCGGCGTAGACGGGCATTTCGGGACTGGCCACGTGCTCGAAGATGAGCGACGTTTCGAGGTGCGAGATGTCCGGCTGCGCGACCGCGACGGTCACTTCGCGCAGGTGGTGGGTATCGCGCACCGCCACGTGCAGTAGGAAGTCGGTGGCACCGGCGAGGTGGTAGAGGTGGAGCAGCTCCGGCAGTTTGGCCATGCGTTCCTGAAACGCGGCGACAGCCTTGTGCGCGTGATCGCGCAGGCGCACGGCAATCATCGCCTGCATTCCGATGCCGAGCGCCGATGGAGCGACGCTGGCGTGGAAGCCGCGCAGGACGCCCTCGCTCTGCAGTCGGCGCACGCGTTCGAGGCAGGTCGACTGCGCAATCCCCACCCGTGCAGCCAGCTCTTTATTCGAGAGCCGAGCATTCTTCTGTAAGGCGCTGAGGATATCGCAATCGATCTCGTCGAGCGGTCGCATTCACTGCCTCCTCCGAAGGAAATTCGGAGTGTGTTCAAGGTCACCGGGAGAATTCTACAATATTCCCATGTGGAGCGAAGATCTCCGTAGGGAGAGAAGTGTACCTGTTCAGCAGACCTCCTCGCCAGCGAGCCCGTCAGCGGGCCCGTTGATAGGCTTGGAAAGTACCTCGGGCTGGGCGAAAATTCCGCCGCGCGTGGAGCTGTTCATGGAGACGATCGGGCGCGCGCTGCATCGCTTCGGCACTCCAGCACACCGACTCGAGGAAGCGCTGTCGACGGTGGTGCACCGGTTGGGGATCGAGGGAGGTTTCTTTTCCACGCCAACGGCGATCTTCGTTTCGCTGCGCGCCGGTGACGATCACGCGACGCGGCTCTACCGCATGGAACCGGGCGAGGTGAACCTGGAGAAGTTGGTGCAGCTCGACGAGCTGCTGGTCGAGGTCACGGAAGAGCGGCGCAGCTTGGCCGCCGCGACGACGCGGGCTCGTGCGGTGGTACGGGCACCGCTGCGTTACGGCGCGCGCGCTACCGCGCTGTCGTTCTCTTTGGTGGCGGCGACCGCCGCGTACTTTCTCGGCGGTGGTATCGCCGAGGTCTTGGCGGCGCTCGGTGTCGGTTTGCTGATCGGCCTGTTGGGTCTTTGGGTCGAGCGCGTGCCGGGTGGCGGCCGGATCTTCGAGGTGGTGGCCGCGACACTGGCGGCGCTGGTGTCGACCGCCGCCGCCGCGCTGCTCTATGGTCAGTCCGGTGTCCACCTCTCTAGCTTCGTGGTGGCTCTGGCCGGGTTGATCGTGCTCCTCCCTGGCTTTACTTTGACGGTGGCCATGACCGAGTTGGCGACGCGTCACCTGGTTTCCGGTGCCGCGCGCCTGGCGGGCGCGGTGCTGGTGTTCGTCATTTTGGGCTTCGGCGTAGCTCTCGGGACGCGCGTCGGGCAGAGTGTCTTCGGCACGGTGCCGTCGCTGCCGACGCTGCCCCTGGCCGCTGGTGGCAGCGGATGGTGGCTGGATCTCGTCATGGTGGCCGCGGCAGCGTTGGCCCTCACGACGCTCTTCCGCGCCCATCCGCGCGAAGTCGGCTGGATCTTCCTGGCCGGCCTGCTGGCGGTCCACGGTGGCCGTGCCGGCGCTACGCTCCTCGGACCGGAGGTCGGTGCCTTCCTCGGGGCGCTGCTGGTGGGTGTAGGGAGCAATCTGCTGTCGCGCTTGCGCGGCAAGCCCGCAGTGATCACGCAGATGCCGGGATTGATGTTGCTGGTTCCGGGCAGCGTTGGCCTGCGCGGGGTAGCGGCCATGCTCGACCACGACACGCTGTCCGGCGTGCAAGCAGTCTTTGCCACGACACTGATCGCCAGTGCGCTGGTTGCTGGCCTGCTACTCGCGAACATACTGCTGCCGGCACGGCGTCCGCTCTAACCTCGCCGTTCGCCTGGGTCTCGTTTGGTGAGTGGCGAGTTCAGCTTGACCGTGTTCGCGCTTCTGTGACACCGTGGACGCGATAGAGACATAGGCTCAACAGAGTCTGGAAGCTGAAGAAGTCGAAGTTGTTGACGTGCATGCATGCCCGACACCTTCGCTCTGCCAACGCCTCCAAACCCTCTCGGGGAGCCGCACCTGATGAAACTCGTCCGCACCGCCGCCGACGTGACCGGCAACGAGGATCTCTTGACCGGCGAAGGACCGAGCCGCTTCGAGCGCTTGCTGCGCCTGGATTGTGCGCTATTGCTGAAGGTGCGCGGCTGGGAGCGCGATCCGCTCACCCGCCTGATGCGTGCCTGGACGCGGCTGGGAGATCCCGGCTACTCTCTGCTGCTGCCGGCGCTGTTCTTGCTGCTGTTTCAGGATGGTGCCCGCTACGCCACGTTGTTCGTGGTCGCCAGTGTCTGCGGTGTGCTGGTGTCGCAACTGGTCAAGCGCACGACCCGCCGGCGCCGGCCCTTGGAGGACCTGGGCGAGCAGGGCTTTGCCGCCTTGCTCGACGCGTCCGACGCCTTTTCGTTTCCTTCGGGCCATGCTTGCGCGGCCTTTGCCGCGGCGTTCGCGCTGCTCGGTGAGGGCACGATGCTGCTCAGCGGAGGATTGCTTTTCGTGGCTAGTGGCATCGCTGCTTCGCGCGTGTACTTGGGGGTGCACTATCCACTGGACGTAGTGGCGGGCATCACTCTCGGTGGCATGATCGGTGTGCTGGTGCGGTACTTCCTAGGCTAGGTTTGCTGGGGTGGATCCACGCTGGGACGGAACCGAGTTGACAAGCCGAAAGGAACCGACATGGACGAAGCGACGCCTGAAGTGACGCCAGCGGTGGTCAGCCAGCCCGGCCACCAGGAGTTGGCTGTCGATCACACGCCGGAGGCAATTCGCCGTCGGCTCGACCTCGGTCCGGCGCACAGTTACCTCAAAGACTTCATCTACGGTGGCATCGACGGCGCGGTGACCACCTTCGCCGTGGTCTCCGGGGTCGCCGGGGCACAGTTGTCGAATCGCGTGGTGATCGTCCTCGGCCTGGCCAATCTGTTCGCCGACGGCTTCAGCATGGCGGTCAGCAACTTCCTCGGTACGCGCTCAGAGCAGCAGCTACTGCGCAAGGCCCGCCGCACCGAGGAGATGCACATCGATACCTTCCCCGAAGGCGAGCGTGAAGAGGTGCGGCAGATCTTCGCCGCCAAGGGCTTCGATGGCGAGCACCTGGAGAAGACAGTGGAGGTGATCACGGCGGACAAGCAGCGCTGGGTCGATACCATGCTGCAGGAAGAACTCGGGTTGCCGCTGGTCAGCCCTTCGCCGTGGAAAGCCGCCAGCGCTACCTTCCTGGCTTTCTTGGTGGTCGGTGCCATGCCGCTACTCGCCTTCCTGTTTCCGGCGCTGCTGCCTTCCGGTCTGGCCGACCCCTTCGTCTGGAGCGCCCTGTTGACCGGCGTCGCTTTCTGCATCGTCGGCGCGCTCAAGGCGCCGTTCGTCGAGGAGAAGTGGTGGTCCTCGGCGCTCGAAACGCTAGCGGTTGGCGGGTCGGCCGCGGCGCTGGCCTATCTGGTGGGCTGGTTGTTGCGCGATGTCGCCGGAGGCGTAGGCTGAGGCCGCGGTGAGTTCGGCGAGGGGACTTTGCCCACCGGGCAAGGTTTTTGGCCACCGAAGCAGCTAGAATTGTCCGATGGCACGCATTCATCTTCTGCCCGATCACCTGATCAGCCAGATCGCTGCCGGTGAGGTCGTCGAACGCCCTGCCTCGGTGGTCAAGGAACTGGTCGAGAACGCCCTCGACGCCGGGGCCACTGAGATTCAAGTCGACCTGGAAAGCGGCGGCAAGCGGCGCATTGTGGTGCGCGACAATGGCGGCGGTCTGGGCGCCGACGACACGTTGCTCGCCTTCGACCGCCACGCGACCAGCAAGATCAGCAGCTTCGACGACCTCGAACGGGTTGGCACGCTGGGCTTCCGTGGCGAGGCGTTGGCGTCGATCGCGGCGGTGGCGCGCGTCGAGTTGCAGAGTGCCGAGCAGCCGGGGGATGGCCACCGTGTGCGCATCGAAGGCGGCCGGGTCAAGACCGTGGAGCCGTCGGCGCATCCGCGCGGCACGACGCTGGAAGTGGCGTCGTTGTTCTTCAATGTGCCGGCGCGGCGCAAGTTTCTCAAGACCCCGGCGACCGAGCAGCGACGCTGCGTCGAGGTCGTCCAGGGCTACGCACTGGCGCGCCCGGACGTGCGTTTCACCGTACGCAGCGAGGGACGTGCGCTGCTCGAAGCTCTGCCGGTGCCCGCAGGTAGCGAAGGGGCGCGTCAGCGGATCGGCCAGATTTTCGGCAGCGCCCTGATGCGCGAGCTGGCGCCCGTCCCCGAGTCGGCGGTGACCAGGAGTGATGCAGACGGGGGTGAGTTGCCGCGCATCCACGGCTTCGTCGGCTCGCCGGAGACGACGCAGGGACGTCGACTCTTTGTCTTCGTCAACCGGCGGCTGCTGCGCGACCGTGCTGTTCTCGCCACCTTCTACCGTGCCGTTCGCGAGACCTGGCGTAAGGACGATTACCCGGCGTTGTTCCTCTTTCTGGACCTGCCGCCCGAGGACGTCGACGTCAACGTACATCCGCAAAAGGCGGAGGTACGTTTCCGGAACCCGGGCTTGCTGGACGAGGTGCTGGAGCGGCTGCGGCAAGCTCTGGAGCAGGCGATGGGTGAGGTCGAGGCACCGCTGCGCGAGCCGACAGGTGCACCCTTGGGCCCGCTGGCTTGGCAGGGCCTCGGCGCGGCCCAGCCTGTTGCGGCCCAGCCTGTTGCGGCCCAGCCTGAAGATAGTGATTTTGCCTATGCCACGGGTACTGTCCCTGCTTCGAACGTCGCTGATGCGGGCGACCGGGAGAACCTCAGCGCGCCTTTCGGCTCGGGCTACGGCGCGCTGCGCGGTCGCGGTCGGCAGGATGGGCCGGGCACCGCGGATCTGCCCGCTGTATGGCGGGACGGTGCCGGCACTGGCGATTCTGGTGGAGCTGCGAGCGGCGGGCGCGTCGCGACGCCATCGCTGGCCCCGACGCAGCGACCCGTGGTACCCCTCTCTGGCCGCTCCGGCGAAGCGCGCCCATTCCGGCTGCTCGGTCAGTACAAGGGGACTCTGATCCTGCTCGAAGGCCCGGACGGTCTCTACCTGATCGACCAGCACGTGGCGCACGAACGACTGCTCTACGAGCGCCTCCGTCGCGAGATGCTGCGCGAGTCGACGCCCAGCCAGCGGTTGGTGACGCCGATGCTGCTGGAGCTGGCGCCGGCCGAGCACCTGCGCCTAGCCGAGCTGGCACCGCGGCTGCACGAGTGTGGCTTCGCGCTCGAACCGCTGTCCGGCAACACGCTGGGCCTGCAGGGGATCCCGGCGGTGCTGTCGCAGGACGATGCCGAGCGTCTTTTGCTCAAGCTGGCGGCGACCGAGAGTGGTAACGCCGGAGATGGCGAGGGGGGCGAGGATTCGGTGGCTGCGTTGCGGCTGCACATTCTTGACGCTCTGGCGGCCAGCCTGTCGTGCCGTAATGCGGTCAAGATGCACCATCCGCTGCGCGCGCAGGAGATGGAAGTCCTGGTAGCGGAACTCTTCGCTGCCGAAAACCCCTTTGCCTGCCCGCACGGACGCCCGATCGTCCTGCAGATGACCGACAGCGACCTGGAGCGCCGCTTTGGGCGACGGTAGCGCCCCTGTACGCGGTACCCAGTCTGTGCGTAGGACCCTGGATCGGGGGAACTACGTGCATCGAGACTTGGGGTCGCTCGGTACCGAGTCGTGGGGCGCTGAGACGGTTGGCTTCGAGGTTGCGGGGATCCCGTTCCGCCTGCGTGGTCTGAACGCCTTTCAGGCCGGCTGGTTGCGACAGTGCTACCCGGAGGTGGACGCGGCGAGCGATGCCGTTGAGATCTGGTGTCGACGGGCCTCGCCGGATCTGTTCGCCAGTGACTTCGAGCCGGGGCATGCCTTCGATCTGGAGCTGACGCCGACGACCGGAGCGCTGTGGCTCGATGGGCCGCGCTTCCGAGCGTGCCTGCCGATCGTTGCCGCGACCAGCGCCGAGGACGAGATCGGGCGGCCGGAGTTGTGGACTCCCGAAGGGGAAGGGGCGTGGCTGGAGGGGGTCTTCGCCAACCTGCTGCGCGTCGGTCTGGCGGTGACCGCGGTACCGCGAGGTGCCGTCCTGCTGCACAGCACGGGCTTCTTGCTCGAGGAGCCCGGCTCGTCGGGTGTCGGAAAGAGCCGCGCCATCCTCGGCTTCGGTCCCTCGGGTACCGGCAAGTCGACGCTGGGGCGTCACGCACTGGCCGCTGGTGTGCGCGTGCTCAGCGACGATCTCAACCTGATCCATGCTGGTGGGCAAGGGTATCGAGCGGGGTATCGAGCCCATGCGGTGCCGTACGCCGGTGAGTTGGGAAGCGAGCAGGGCTACGAGTTCGCCGCCGGTGGCTGGCCGCTGGCGGCCGTGGTGCGCTTGCGTCAAGGGTCCGAGGTTCACTTGCGCCGGCTGCCATCGCGTGCCGCGGCACTGGCCAACCTGTTAGCTTCGGCCCCCTTCGTCAATGTCGACGAGCAGTTACGCCCGCGGCTCGAAGACAACTTGGAACGGCTGCTGGCGTCCACGCCGGCACTTGAGCTGACGCTGCCGCGCGACGCAGACTTCCAGTACATCCGCCGCTGCCTGATGCAGGAGCTGGCCTGATGCAGGAGCAGGTACCCATGATCGATCTACAGAGAGCCTACCGCCGTGCTGCCGATGTGCGGCAGCGGACCATCGATACCGAGGCCGTCGTGGTGCGTCAGCAAGCCGCCGAAGTGGTGGTACTGAACGAAGTCGGTGGTCGCATTCTGGAGCTGCTGGATGGCCAGCGGACGCTGGCCGAAGTGGTCGACGTGCTGGTGGTGGAGTTCGAGGTCGAGCGGGCGGTGCTGGAAGCAGACGCGGTGGCGTTCGTGGGGGAGGTCGTGGAGGCGGGAGTGGTTGAGGAGTAGGGGCCTACCGCACCACGGGTAGCAAGGCCCGCTTCGGCTCCTCGGCCTCGATTGCCTTGAGCGCTGCCACCTGCTCGCGTGCCGAGTCGTAGACGCTCAACGGATCGCCGCTGTGGACGTCGGCGAGGCCGGGGCAGAAGTCCATCAGGTGGCCGTCGCCGCCCTCGGCGTCGACCATCTTCTTGGCCTCGGCGGTGATCTGGCGTACACGGCGTAGCTCCATCGACTGACGCCAGATCTCGCCGATGGACGTCTCGTGCAGGTTGCCCACAGGTCGGCGCCACTGCACGCAGGGTAGGACGTTGCCGTACGGGTCGATGGTGACTCCCGACGAGCCGGCGCCGCAGTTCTTGTCGACATCCAGGCGCGGGGCTGCCTCGTCCGCTGGGTGTCCGACTTCGACGTTGCCGCCCTCGCTCTGGTTGGCGCCGCGCCGGCTGAGCACGCGGAACAGCTCGAGCTTGGCCTGGGTGTCCGTGGCGATCGACAGCGGTTCCTTGTCGCCGTCGTCGCGCGGAGACACCGTCGGATTGATGCCCATGTTGACGCCCAACTCGTCGGCGATCTCCAGCATGCCGGCGACCTCGTCCTGATTCCACCGTGTCATGGTGCAGTTCAGCTTGAGGCGCAGCCCCAGACTCTTCAGCTCACGCAGGTTGTTCAGCAGGCGGTCGAAGGAGCCGGTGACGCGAGTCTGGCGGTCGTGCGTCTCGGCGCTGGCACCGTGCAGGGAGATGTCGACCACGAACGGATCGACTTCGTCTCGCAGGCGGCGGGCGAGGGGGCCGCGCAGCGCGTGACCGTTCGTCTTGATGCGCACCACGAAGCCGCGTTCGCGGGCGTGCGCGCCGATGCGGAAGAAGTCGGGGTGAGCCAGTGGCTCGCCGCCCGACAGGATCAGGTTCATGGCCTGCATGTCGGCCAGCTCATCGAGCAAGTCCAGGTACTGCTCGGTCGACAGCGGCTTGCCTTCTAGGCCAAGGTCGTTGTAGCAGAAGTAGCAGTCCAGATTGCACTTGTAGGTGAGTTCAAGGAGCACCGCGAACAGGGTGTTCTGGCGCCAGGTCTTGAAAATGATGTCCTTGAAAGTGCGCGGCGGAGCGGTCATCTCTTCGCCTAGGAACTCGGGTTGGAGCACAGGACCAAGTCCGGCTTGCCTGGCGGCTGGGGGACGCAGGCGGCGGCGATGGCCTCCAGCGGTTCGCGGAAGAGAATGCGGGGTGCCTGGTAACGGCGCCGGCTGGTATCCCCGGCGTTCTGCTGCTGATCAGATCGTCGAATCGACATGGCAAGTAGAGTCCTCAGCTGTTTCGTTCAAGTCATGGCAAGTCATCATCAAATCGGAGCTCTTGTCGGTCGGGTTCTCACGGCCACAGAAGGGCCGGGTCTCCCAACAGACCGTAGATGCTGCGCGTCGGCGACGCGGCATCGCCGGTGGCATGTCGGCGCCAGCCCTCGGTCAGGCGGTCGCCCAGGCGCGGTGCCGGCACTGGGGTGCCGTCGCCGGTCAGGACCGGTTCCTCGAACAGCGCGTCGAAGACCTGACCCCCGAGCGCCACGGCCGGCGTGTTGAAGGACAGGCCGGTCGGGCCCCAAACTGCGATTGCGCCGCCGGTCGGCAACAGCACCAGTTCCTCACCCAGGGCGGTAAAGCCGGGGAAAGCGAACATACCGATGTTGCAGGTCATGGCGGTGACCAGGGGCGGTCGCTCGGCACGAGCCAGCGATGGCACGTCGGAGCTGGTCAGCAGGCCGTAACCCGACAGACGGTCGAAGCCTCCGTGACCGACATAGCCCAGCAGTCGGGCGCCATCGGCTAGTTCTTGCAGCAGCTGGGCGCGCACGGCATTGGCGTTCGACGTCGTCGGCGTTGCCAGGCGTAGGTTCGTGCCGGTGTCCGGCAAGCGGGCCGCCAAGGCGTCCGCGTCGGTGGTGAAATCACCGCCGCCGTCCGGCACATCGCTGAGGATCAGCGAGCGGTCCAGCCAGGGGGTATCGCTCGCTTGGTCCGCGACACGCTGTTCGTAGTCGGCGATCTTGTCTACCAGTGCCTGCAGTTCAGCGTTGTCGACCACCGGCAGGCGACCGAGGGCCAGATTCGGTATGCCGTCACCGTCGATGTCGCCGAGCAGGCTGTCAGCGGCCGCCAGGCTGGTGCCGAAGGGGCTATTGATCCCCGGGCCTGCCGCCATGAACGGCGGGATGAGGTTGCCGCCAAGCTGCAGGAGGTCGCGGTAGTCGTAGCTACCCTTGCCAGCCAGGACAGCATAGCGCGGCGCGGCTTGCCAGGTCTCGTAGGCAACTTGGAAGAAGGTCCGCAAGGCCTGTGGCTGACGGCGGCCGTGGCCGAACGCGTCGTAGATCGCTTGCGGCTCGATCACCAGTGTGCTCAGGCCGCCAGCACGACGCAGTTCGGCCAGGGCCTGGGCAGCGTCGTGCAGCATCGCGGGCGCGATCACGACGTAGTCCGCGACTGTCGAGGTGTCCAGCAAGGCCGCGGCTGCTTCGTGCCGCGGGCGCAGCGCAACCGCTTGCCGCTCGCTGGTCACCAGGTAGGACACGTCCGCACCAGAAGGCCGGAAGCTGACGTTCCAGGTGCCGGTGCCGTCGGCTTCGACGGTCAGGGCCTGCAGGCGCCGCGGTGTTGTTGGTGAACTCAGTTCCCACACTGCGATGTTGGCGCTCGGCAAGCCTTCGACGGTGACCACCGCTCGCTCCCCAGCGGTCAGGTGCAGGGTGCCGGTCGAGGCGCGGAAGGCGCGGTCGTAATGCAGGTCAAAGCCATCGATCAGGAAATTGCCGACGAGGCCTTCGACGACGAGGCGGTTGGCGTCGTTGCGCAGCGCGCCGCGTCCGAACTCGACGTCGAGCGTCGCGGCTCCGAGGTCATTCCAGGCGACGGTGCCGAGGTCGATTCCGTTGAGCCAGATCCTGGCCTGGTGGTCGGGGCTTTGGGGAGTGTCGCTCAGGCCCCAGAAGCGCAGACTCAGGCGGTTGTCGGTCGACAGGCGGGCCTCGCCGTCCGGGGCCAGGCTGAAGTCCAGGCGGCGGTTGCCGAAGCTGGGGTGCCCGCTCAGCACACCGTCCCAGAACCAGTAGTCGGCGCTCGGATCGTTGGTGACCAGGGGGCGTCCCAGGACTTCCTGCTCGAAGCTCTGGCTGGCACGGAAGGTACCGCCCGGCGTGGCCGTCGGGCCGCCGGTCAGCTCGCCACGGACGGTCTTGACGCGTGCCGCCGTGTGCGGTCCATCGGCGACGCTCAGGCGATAGACGTCGAAGCGACTGTAGGTGCGGGCGGCTTCCGGCAGCGCTGATGCGTAGAATTCGATCGCCGAGCCGTCGTCGGTCAGGCGCCAAGCGATCGGTTCGCCATCGCGGCTGAGCTGCCAGCGGCCGCCGTTGGCCAGCGCCTGGGCCAGTGCTGGACGCAAGCCGGTCGCTGCCGCCAGATCCGTCACGCTGACGCGTACCAGGCCGCCTTCGAGAGGTTGCCCGGCCTCGGTCAGACGCTCGATGTCGAGAAAGGCGACGGCCTGTGCGAAGTTGGGGCTGGCCTTGCCGAAGCCCTGGCTGGCGGAGCGAACCGGCAGCAGGCTCTGTGCCACGTCGGCGCTGCTGGTTCGCGTGCGCTGCTGGCGCAGGCTGTCAGCCAGACGGTGCTGTTGGCGCGTCGATGGGGCGATCGGCTGACCACTGAAAGCGCCCCGTGGGGCGTCGCTCTCGGCGCGCAGGCCACCAGCCTCGACACTGACCCGCTCGACGCTGACCCGGAAGTCACGCTGCGGTCCGCGCAGGCCGCTCATCTCGACCTCGGTGATGCGGTATTGCAGCTCGTCGGTATCCGTGGGAGCGCCGGCATCGACGAAGCGGTAGTTACCGCCAGGTAGGTGCTGCGTCGCCGGCAGCACGCCGCGATGCAGGGCGATGTACTCACCGCGCTCGGCATCCCAGCGCTGTAGCTCGAAACCCAACGAATCGGCCTCGGAGGCGGTCTGCCAGCGCACCTCGACACCGCCCTTGGCCCGCCGCTGCGCCTGCAAATCGGCGATAGTCGCGTGGGTGGCGCTGACCGTGATGCTGCAGTTGGTGGTCAACGCCGACTGGGTCACCGAGGGGCTGAAGGTCGAGACGTTTGACCACTCGGATGTGGTGGTCAGCGTGATGGTGCCGTCCGGCGCCGTGTTGCTGACCGTGTAGTCGAAGCTGACGCTTGCCGTCTCACCCTGTCCGATGATGCCCGCGGTGGCCTCAGGCTGACTGGCCGGTGTCCACACCAGGGGGCCCGTGCCACTGGTGGAGCCCGTGCCGGCCGTGATGTTGCCGAACGAACCACCAGCACTACCATCGGCGGTGGAGAAGCGGAGGTAGCTGGCGGCAGCGCACTGGAAGCGCTCGGCAGTGAGTGGGTCCGGCGTACAAGTGCGGCTATTGTTGTAGGTGACGCTGCAGCTCACCGGGAACCCCGGCCGTACCGTCGTCGGGGCCGTGCAACTGCACGACAGGCTCAGCTCGGGCGCCGGCACATTGGTGTTGACGTCCTCGCAGCGGCACTTGGACTTGGTGCCGGGGATCGCTTCGAGATCTGAGTTGCACTGTCCGGCCGGGGCGACGGTAGACACTTGGTTGTTCTGGTTGCCCCAGGTGGCACACACCGGGATGTTGACGAAACCATCCGGTGTGACGATCGGTTCCTCGCGGCACGGGAACGTCACCGGTGCGTTGAGCACCACCTGTGCCGGGTCGCGCAAGCCGTCCATGTCGAGGTCACAGCCGCCTATCGTTCCTTGGTTGATCAGGTCGCCGCAGCCGTCGCCTTCGTCATTGTAGTAAGGGCCGTCTCCACCGCCGAGATTGAGTGGTGGGCAAGCTGTCGTACCCACGGTGCCGAGCGGAGACAGAATCTCGCGAGCACAGGTCCCGGTCAGACCGCCGTCACCATTGGGATCACCGTCCTTGGCGAAATACAACCCTACGTCATACCGAGTCTTGGCCGTCGTGTTGGTGACGTCGGTGCGCAGGAAGATGGTGATCGTATCGCTGGCGTTGACGCAGCCATCATCCTGTACGCCGAGACCGACCACCACGAAGGTGAGGTCATTCGCGGTGCAATTGTTGCTCAAGCCGCTGACGTCGTTGACGCAACTGGCAGTCGGTACTGCCGGATCGATCAGAGCTGCTAGTGGCGATGCGCAGACGAGTGCCACAATGCTGAGTGTGGCGGCGAGAGTCGCGCAGAGCTGTCTATGGGCGTAGAGGCTGCTGGATACACTTCGGGCAGTGAGATGGTGCATGAGTACCTCGGAAAACCTGCTTAGTGAAGCTAGAAGATCTGCTTAGCGAAGCGCTAATATAGATCGCATTAAATATGTATCGAGCGGTACTCGTTCAAGTACGCTCAATACATGATCGATTAGTATAACACGGCTACCTTCTTTCGCCATGACGCCCCCTTTTTGCCGCACCGAGCCGTAGATGCACGCCGAGATGGATCGCGGCTATGGGGAGTTCTCAGTGTAGGATCGAGCAATGCGATTGCTGCGTAAGGCGACCACTCTCGAGACCGCTCTCGGCTATCGTTTCCGGCGTCCGGAACTGCTGGAAGCGGCCCTGACGCACAGCTCCTACGCCAACGAGCGAGGCCTCGAACAACACTACGAACGCCTCGAGTTTCTCGGCGATGCGGTGCTCGGGCTGGTGTCCGCGGAGTGGTTGTTCCAGAAGTTCCCGCGCCGTCCCGAGGGCGGCTTGTCGAAGGTACGCAGCCACCTGGTGAGCGCCCGTTCCTTGGCTCGGTACGCGCGCGAGGTACGGCTCGGTGACGCTCTGCGTCTGGGCGTGGGAGAAGAGCGGTCGGGAGGTCGCAACAAGCGCTCGCTGTTGGCGGACGCGATGGAAGCCGTCTTCGGCGCGGCGTACCTCGACGGCGGCGTCAGTGCCAGCCGGACCATCATCGTGCCCATGTTGGAGCGTGTCCTGCCGCAGTTTGGAGGTGGTAGCACGCCACCCGAAGACTCGAAGACGCGACTGCAAGAACTGCTGCAGGCGGACGGTGACGAGCCTCCGAGCTACCGCATCATCGACGAGATCGGTCCCGACCACGAGAAGTACTTCGTCGCCGAGTGTTGCCCGGAGCCGCGCCGCGGTCGCGGTCGTCTGGGGCGGGGTCAGGGACGCAGTAAGAAGCAGGCCGAGCAGGCCGCGGCTGCCGACGCGCTCCGGCGCCTGGAAGCCGAGCGCCCGCAGGTCGCCGAGTCCGACGAGACGCTGGAGCTTGCGGACACGACCAAGATGCCCTTGACCCCACCTGCGACCGGCTCGTAAGCTCGCCCGATCATGAGCGAAACCCCGACTGCGACCACTGTCTCTCACCTCAAAGATCACATCGGCCAGGAAGTGCTGCTGCATGGCTGGATCGACAAGAAGCGTTCCAGCGGCAAGATCGCCTTCCTGGAGTTTCGCGACGGCAGCGCCATCGTGCAGGCGGTGGCCAGCCGCAAGCAACTGCCGGAAGAGCAGTGGGAGACGATTCAATCGCTCACACTGCAGTCCAGCGTTCGCCTGCAGGGCCAGGTCAAGCAAGACGATCGCGCGCCCGGCGGTGTCGAATTGCAGCTGACCGACTTCGAGCTGTTGCACCTGTCGGAGGAGTTCCCGATCACGCCCAAGGAGCACGGCACCGGCTTCCTGATGGAGAACCGCCACCTGTGGCTGCGCTCGCGCCGTCAGTGGGCAACCCTGCGTATTCGTAGCGAACTGGAGCAAGGCATCCGCGACTTCTTCTATGATCGCGACTTCACCCTCATCGACTCGCCGATTCTCACTCCCGCCGCCTGCGAAGGCACCTCGACGCTGTTCGAAACCGACTACTTCGGCGACAAGGCCTATCTGAGCCAGAGTGGCCAGCTCTACCTGGAGCCGGCGGCAGCGTCTCTGGGTAAGGTCTACTGCTTCGGGCCGACCTTCCGCGCCGAGAAATCCAAGACACGGCGTCACCTGATGGAATTCTGGATGGTCGAGCCCGAGGTCGCCTTCCTGGAGTTCGAGGGCCTGTGCCAGTTGTCCGAAGAGTTCCTGGTCTACCTGGTCGGCCGTGTGCTCGATCGGCGGGCCGAAGAGCTCAAGATCCTGGAGCGTGACGTCAGCCGCCTGGAAGCGGTGCAAGGCCCCTTCCCACGCATCACCTACACGAGAGCGGTCGAGATCCTCAACGAACAAGGCAAGACGTTCGAGTGGGGCAACGACTTCGGCGCCGAAGACGAAACGATCCTGGCCGAGCAGTATGACCGTCCGTTGATGGTCAGCCACTACCCGGCGTCGTTCAAGGCCTTCTACATGCAGCCGGCGCCGGACGACGACAAGGTCGTGCTCGGCCTCGACATCCTGGCGCCCGAAGGCTACGGCGAGATCATCGGTGGCAGTCAACGCATCCACGATCACGATCTGCTACTCAGCCGCATCGAGCACCACGGCTTGCCGCGCGAGGCGTTCCAGTGGTACCTCGACGTGCGCCGCTTCGGAAGTTTCCCGCACAGCGGTTTTGGCATGGGCATCGAGCGCGTCGTCGCCTGGTTGTGCGGCCACAACCACCTGCGCGAGACCATCCCGTATCCGCGCATGCTGTACAAGATCTATCCGTGAGGATTCGCCCGCAATACCCACCAATCATGACACGGCCCCAAACCTACAGAGGACATGATGAAGACGAAACTTGCTCTCGGATTCTTTCTTCTGGTCATGCTGATCGCTCCCACCCTCCAGACCTTCGGGCAGGGTGGTTTTTATAACGGTTGCTACAGTTGCATGAGAGAGCCACTGAACCTTGTCGATCCGATCTTCGTTTGCTGTCGTGGATCTGCTTGTGAGACGTACTCAAGCAGTTTGCAGTATATCTACGTCCAGCGAGATTACTTCATCGACTGCAAAGCAGATCAGAACAAGAACTTGTGCGTAGGTAAAGTCTGCGAGGGTGCTAATACCACCTGGGATGGAGGGCCGATCACGGAGACGGAGGAAGAGTGCAACGGCTTTTAGGGCGAGCAGTATCCTGCACACTTCTCGCATTGCTGCTAGCTGCTCATGAGATGCCGGCTGATGCTGCTACACTTCGAATCGAGTTTGGCACCCACGAGAATTCAGAGCTAAAGACAGAGAAGTATCTGGCCGTCGCCAGCTGGCATGATGGTTGGGATCAGCCTCTTGTTGAGAGAATTCTATCTGCGACTGAGAGTGGACAGATTGACCTGGAACTGCCGCCCGGTGGGTATCGGGTCTTCTGTAGCGCTGCCGGCCATAGTCTTGCATTCAAGACTCTTCTGGAACTCACCGCAGCTGGTGCAGTTCAAGCTTGCAGGCTGCGGCCTCTCGTTCCCTTGCTAGGGCGAGTGCAGGATTCTGCGACTGGTGAACCAGTAGCGGGCGCCAAGGTCGGTTTTGCAACTCTAGGTGCCTTGGAGTCGCCGATTCGGCTCTCACCACTCGGCGACGAACATCTGCGTCTCAATTATGTGGTTCGAACAGGCATTGATGGAACCTTCTCATTGCCTGTCATACCCAACTACAGATCATCGCTCCTGATCGAAGCCCCTGGTTACGGAGCTAAGCTCCTGCAGGAGGTCACGTTCCCAGGCCTCGAGTCCTCCATTGGCGATATTCGTTTGCAGCGTGGAGGCACCATCGCCGCCAAGTTGATCGGTCCATTGCCTGAAGGGCTTGGCATAGAGAACTACAAGTGGGCAGTGCGTCCTGAAAGTCCGGAGATGGCAGAGCTAAGTTACTATCTCGATCGGCCCTTGCGGTACGAAGAGACCACTGAATGGACGGGCCTTGATCCAGGGCGCTATGAGATTTGGTTACGTGGCCGCGTCAAGGAGGCTCCGGGACTGCGCCCGTATCGACTAATAACGGTCGAGTTGATGCCGGGAACATCCGAGATCCTTCAGCTACAGGTTCCACACTCTCGAAGAACGACACCGAAGTCTGATCTCAACATTCGTATCCCAAGGGGGCTTGAGGTCGACGAGCAGGTCACCCTCGATCTTTGGCATTATGAGGAACTAACAACAATCACGGCTTTGACAGTGCAACAAGGCCAGGATGCTGTGGTCACTGTCGAAGAGGTCTGTGAGTCTGGCGCGGTCTTCGTCCTGCGAACTGCGAGTAGAATCTCACGGGCAATCCGCATTGAGGATTCGTGCTTCCTGGAAGTCCCTCTGGAAGAGGCCGCCAATCTGCAGGCGCGCTTGGCTGTGCCACAAGGCCACGTCCTCCCGAGAGCAGTAACGCTGTCCTTGGTACCCTGTCAGCAGGGTTTCTCAGAATCCGAGTCACTGGGACCTTTCCCGGTGCGAGTGCATCCTCGAAATGGTACCTGGACAGCTATGGCCCCGGCTGGATGCAACCGCGGACTTGTTCGAAGCCGGCAGTTTGCACCCGCTTCGTGGTCTGCAATTAGCTTGAAACCCGGTGGGGTCTACGATCTTGGGACCTTGCAGTTGACTCTGGGGGCTGCGTTGTTGGTCCGTGTCTCCGATGAAGAAAATGCTTCGCTGCAAGGAGCCACCGTCAAAGTCATCGCACCGGAGGACTTCCAGAACGAGGCGGTCCAGATCCTGGCGAACCAACCAGCTCTCGAAGGCATAGTGCAGACCACGGATGCATGGGGCTGGGCACGTTTCGTTGGTCTACCACCAGGAGAAGTACATCTTGGAGTTTGGGCTCCGCGGAAAGCGCCCGCATTCACTGAGGGTCTCCGTTTGGAACCAGGGCGCGAGCTCTTGGTGGATGATTTGAATGTACAAGCCCCAGCGGTCCTGAACGTTTCGCTGAGCGGCATAGAGGACTTCCCGGGCGAGTTAGAACCGACGGTTCTCGCGCAACCTTTTCTCGGCTGTGGATGGTTCCCGTATGCTCCCGTCTTCGGTGAACCCATTCAGGGCGATGGATCTAGATTCCGCTTGCTCGGTCCTCCAGGGCACTGGAAGGTGGAGGTGGGCTCGCGAGCCGACGGATCAGTCGGGGACGCCTTCCTAACGCAAGAGATAGAGGTTTTTTCCGGACAGCAAGAGCTTGAATTGAATTTGTCCGAAACGATCTTTCGAGGCCGGTTGAAACGGGCTGGTCTACCAGTGACTGGGCAAGTGCTCTTCCGTGCAGAGTTTGGACGGGAAGGAAGCAGTACTGCGGTGGAAACAGCAGAGGACGGGACCTTCCAAGTTGCCCTCGAAGCAGCCGGGTCGTACTCGGTACAGGTACGGGAGACAGAGGCCGCAAGCGTAACGACTATACCGGGAATCAAAGTAACTTCGACGGATCAGGATATTCTCATCGAGTTTCCTGTGGGTGCAATCCGAGGCCGCGTGTTCGACCCGCAAGGAGTGGAGGTTGCAGGGGTCTCAGTTACGGCCGTTCAGTATCCGGAATCAACACAGGGTAGAGCGATCAGGGCTTCCGCTCGTTCTGACGAGAGCGGAGCCTTCTTACTGGAGGGGTTGCGAAACGGTGTGTGGCGAGTGCACTGCCAGTCCGGTGCCTATCGATGCATTGAAACCGTTGTCGATCTTCTACCAGATGAGCAGCGCTCAGACGTAGAGACCTATCTCAGCGCACCTTTGGCGATCCAGGGTCGCGTTACGACTGCGCAAGGACACCCCGTAGCGTCGGCCGAACTCCAGATAGTGGTCTGGGTGCCCAGGCTCGGGAAACAGCCGGTACTTCAAACTGCCTTTACCGGAGCGGACGGCTACTTCGAAGCAGCTCTGGACCCGAACTACGCGGAAGTAGACCTGTGGAACAGCGGAGTAGTGAGCGTTGCGGTGAAGGCGCCGGGCTCTCCTATCGCCGCGTTTCGATCCGCCTATTCATCGCAACCTATCGCTCTCGAGTTACCAGCCACAAGTAGCCACTTGAAGATCAGATTCGAGGCAATTGCTGCCCCGGTTTCGGGTCAAGGGACTTTTATTCTCATCTCAGAGGACGGTGCATGGGTACTCCTGAATGGTTTTTCTTCCCCAGGGGCCGTCGACTGGCGCAACGACTCAATCGTAGTTCCTTCGATAGTCCCTGGTAGCTGGAAGCTGATTCGGATTCAGCAATTGGCTGACGTCATGTCGCTGCTCGATGCCGGTAGTCTCGTTGAAGCTCTGGCCAGCTTCGAGGTCCTTGCCGGCGAGACGACGGAAGTCCTGGTCTCCCTTCCCGAGTAGTTCCTCACGTTACCGGCCAGCATACCGTTCGCGAACCTTCCTCCCCGACACGCGTAGTAAACTGCAGCCGCTCGTTCGAGCCGCACGAGGCTCGACCATCTTCCGCCACGACTGTTCCGGAGATTCAACGATGCATCGACCTGCACGAAGCCCGAAGAACCTCGCCCTCTCCCTGCTGGCCGTTGCGCTGCTGCCCATCCTTCCCGCTTCCGCTGACTGGCCACAGTGGCGCGGCCCTGGCCGTGACGCCAAAGCCCCAGATGAAGGGCTGATCCAGCAGTGGCCGGCCGAGGGGCCGCCGCTGGACTGGCGTCTCGATGGTTTCGGTGCCGGCTATTCGAGCGTCGCAGTGGCAGGGCAGCGCATCTACACGCTGGGTGACTACGAAGGTCGCGAAGGGCAGCCCGCCGAAGGGCAGTACGTGGTAGCCGCGGCGCGAGATGGCAGTGAGATTCTGTGGCGAACCCGCATCGGCAAGACATGGCAAGATCGCTACCTCGGGCCGCGTTCGACACCGACTATCGATGGCGATCGGGTCTACGCGCTGAGTACGGACGGCACGCTCGTATGCTTGGCCGCGGCGGACGGCAAGGTGATCTGGCAGCGCAGCTTGCCGGAGGACTTCGGCGGCGTGGTGATGTCCTACGAAGGTCGCATCGACTGGAAGTTCGCGGAGTCTCCGCTGGTCGATGGCGAGCGCGTGATCGTGACGCCAGGCTCCAAGCAGGCGGGCCTGGTGGCCCTGAACAAGAGCGATGGCAAGGAGATCTGGCGCACCCGTCTGCCGGACGATCTGGGAGAGCAGGGAGGCGATGGCGCGGGCTATTCGTCCGTCGTGATCTCGCACGGTGCGGGCGTCAAGCAGTACGTGCAGCTGCTGGGGCGTGGACTGGTCGGCGTCGACGCGGCGGACGGTCGGTTTCTCTGGCACTACAATCGAGTGGCCAATGCGGTCGCCAACATTTCGACGCCCTTGGTCGATGGGGACCATGTCTTCGCCTCGACCGGCTACGAGACCGGTGCGGTGCTGCTGAAGCTGCGCAAGACCGAGGCAGGGGTGGCGGCCGACGAGGTCTACTTCCTGGACCACACGACTTTCCAGAATCACCACGGCAACATGATCCTGCACGAGGGCTACGTCTACGCTGGCACCGCTCACAACAAGGGTTTTCCGATCGCGCTCGAGCTGAAGACCGGTGAGGCCGCCTGGGGGCCGGTACGCAACGCCGGCTCGGGTTCGGCGGCGGTCGCATTCGCCGATGGCCGCCTCTACTTCCGCTACCAGAACGGCGTCATGGTGTTGATCGAGGCGACGCCCGAGGGGTACCAGGAACTCGGTTCGTTCGAGATTCCTGACGTCCAGCACGAGAGCTGGTCACATCCGGTGATCGCCGATGGGCACCTCTACCTGCGGGAGCAGAATCACCTTCTGTGCTACGACTTACAGGCTCGCTCTGAGCGCGCTGCACCGAGGGGCAGAGACAGTAGCCAGGAGGCTCGGACTGGGCGCTGAGGGGGGAGTGCCCGCTGAGGGGGAAGTGCAGCGCCAGGGAATGCCGCCACAGTGGCTGCTGATCACGGCGTTCCTGGTCATGACCACCATCTGGGGTACCACGTGGGCGGTGGTGCGCGTCGGGTTGGACTACATTCCGCCGTTCACCGGCGCCGCGTTGCGCTTCGCGCTTGGAGGTGCACTGCTGCTGTTGCTGGCGCGCTGGAAGGGCATCCCACTGGGGCGCGATGCCTGGGAGCGGCGGCTATGGTGGATCACCGGCATCGGTTCCTTTGTCTTCGGCTATGGGACGATCTACTGGGCCGAGCAGTGGGTGCCATCCGGCTTGGCGGCAGTGCTGTTCGCGCTGCTGCCGATATTCGTCGCCTGGATGGGGCACTTCTGGTTGCCCAATGAGCGTCTGACCTGGCGCACCGGTCTCGGGACGATCGCCGGATTCCTGGGCATCGTGGTGATCTTCTCGGAGGACTTGGACGGCCTCGCGGGGCCGGGGGCCGCGGCCGCGGCCCTGGTGCTGTTGCTGTCGCCGCTGGCTTTTGCTGTGACCAGCGTGTCAGCCAAGCGCTGGGGCGCTGGACTGCATGCGCTGTCGCTGTCGGCCATACCGATGTTGATCGGCTCCGCTTGCTTGGGGATCGCGGCTTTCCTGCTCGAGCGAGATGTCGAGGTGATCTGGACGGCCTCCGCGGTCGGCTCGGTGCTGTATCTCGCCGTCTTCGGCTCGGCGCTCAGCTTCGGCCTGTTCTACTGGATGCTCGGCTACTGGACCGCGGGGCGCATGTCGCTGATCGCCTACCTGACGCCAGTCGTGGCGGTGGTCGTCGGCACGCTGATGCTCGACGAACCCCTGTCGCGGCGGATCCTGGCCGGCTCCGCGCTGGTTCTCGCCGGTGTTGCGGCGGCTTCTGGGTTGGGTTTGCGATCCAGGCGCGCAGCGTTTCAATCTAAGCCGGCTCTTCCCATAGAATAGAGCTGTCACCGCGTCGTCTTGCCCGCCGCACCGTTTTGCCTGCCACAGGATCGCGGCTCGGGTACCCGGAAACGGCTACCGTCATTGTTTCGGCCGCCCAGATCGTCAGGGGCCGCACCGCGGCTCCGGGAGTTCGCCACCCATGTGGACCCGCTATACTCAGTTTGAATCCCTCGAACACCTGATGGCCAGCCAGCTCCGGCCGGGCGGCAACCGGGTGCCGGTGACCTGTGTCGTCTTCGGCGGTACTGGTGCCGTCGGCGGTTCCACGGTGCTCGAGTTGTGCCGCTTTCTACTCGCGGCCCGCCGCTACCGGGAGGAGCCGTTTCGCGGGCGCATCTACGCTACGGCGCTCGGCGAGCGGGAAATCAGGGACTTCCTGCGCCGCGTAGCGCAGGCGCTGGAGCCGGAAGCCGAGCTGGAGACACTGGAGACCCACCGCCACTACCGTCTCGGCGGCCTTGTCGACCTCCATTTCGACCTGCTGCAGTTGCGCGTTCCCGAAGAACTGGCGGGTTTCGTCGAACGGCGGCTGGAGGGGCGCGCCGCCGAGCCGGCGTTGCTCGAACAGCTGATCGAGGAGTACTGCGACGCGCTGCCGCGGCCGTTCCAGGAGTACGTGGAGCAACTCGGCCATCCGCACTTGCTCGACGGGGTCGTGGTGGCGATCCCGCTGCCTAGCGTCGCCACCTACACCCTCGGTGCCATGGACCTGCTGGCCGAGCGCTTTGGGCTCGGGCACGACGTCGTGCAACGGGTCAAGGATCACTACCTGGAGACCTTTGTGCGTGGCCTGGCGGTGGTGCAGCAGAAGCACTCGCGTCACGTGGTGATCGCGCACACCACTGGTGTGGGCGGCATGTGTACAGTCGATGGCCTCAACGAGGAGATTCGCACCGGCTTTGCCCACAGTAGCAGCGGCAAGTTGCTGCAGGACAAGAAGTACTTCGCAGATCGCTTGACACGTCTCTACCTGGATCAGGGGTTCGACGTGCTCGCCACCGCGGCTGCCATTGGCATCGATGCCGTCGAGTTCGACTACCGCCTACCAGTGATCACGCCGGTGCGGCGCGTGTTGACGGCCGCTGTCGATGCCGAGGGGGATGGGTTTCCGGTGCTGCGCGAAGATCTGGATGCAGGCATCATCCGACGCTACAAGCCGCTCGACATGCCGTTCGGGCGCCATCGCGCTGAAGGCGGCGACACGGAAGGGCGTCAAGCGGTGAGTTTCGGCCGTGGCCGCGAGCTGCGCGTCGAGGCGGCGATCCGCAGCGGGGAGAACGGCCTGTTCTCGGTCGCCAACTGCACGGCGCTCTACCACGTCATGAAGGTCGCAATCCCAGAGGAACTGGCCAACGTCATCCTGCGCCGTGTCGTTTTCGGCCGCGAGCGACGGCGCAGCTGGTTCCAAGAAGGGTTGTGCTACTACACCGAGACCGAGAATGCGCACCTGGCGCACCGAGTCCTGGACAGCGATCAGAGGCTCCAACGGGCGCACCTCGGTGCCTTCGCCGTGCAGGCCTATCAGGCACTCGGCTCGTCGACGCACCAAGCGCGTCTGCATGAGCTGGGCCTCGTCTTGTTGTTGCTGCGGCTCCTGCAGCTGCGTCGCCGCTTGGATTCCTTCTCTGATGGCGCATTGCTCGATGCCAGCGCCGATATCGATGACTTTCTCTGGCGGCATACCGAGACGCCGGTGTTCGAGGACTTCCTGGATCTCGGTGTGCCACGCTTGGCTCGGTTGCTGGGGCAACTGTGCGAGATTCGCTCCAAGGGACAGCTGGCCGAACTGCTGGCTCTTGATCGACCGCCAGGTGGCCCAGGGGCGGGTGAGTTCGCCGTGGCTGGAGCCAGACCGGGTATGGCTGGCTCGGGGCAGCGGTCGAAGGGCCGCGAGCGGTTTCTGGCGCGCATGGTGACCCGCATCCGGCGTTACCTTTCGGTGATCACGTCCTTGGGCACGCCGATCCTCTATCAGAGTGAGACGCACGGACAGACGCGCATGCTCGTCGGCCCTTATGTCGCTCCGCTGGACCTGGCGGTGACCCACTCCGCCGCCGTTCACGTGGCGCTCGAGCGCAAGGCAGAGGACGCTGGCGTCAGCTATGAAACGGC
Source organism: uncultured bacterium (assembly GCA_965368975.1). GTDB lineage: Bacteria > Acidobacteriota > Thermoanaerobaculia > Multivoradales > JAHZIX01 > CBDUPA01. The sequence continues at coordinate 145,564 of CBDUPA010000008.1, forward strand.
GCGCGATTGGGCGGTGTCGAACAACGGTTTCATCGACCTGCGCCCGCACGCGCTCGGTACCGATGCCAAGCAGCTGGGGCCCGAGGCTGAGGCGTCACTGCTGGCCACGGACGATCTGGAGCAGCTACGCCAATGGCTACTCGGGCTGACGCCGTCGCGCTACTTCACCACCAACGGGCTGCTGGCTCTCGACCGCCGTCTGCGCGGATTACACCTGCGGCTGCAGACTCGCCACACGGAGCTGGGGACCGCCAACACCTGGAAGAACCTCTTCTTCCGCCGTACCGACGGCAAGTACGTGCTGTCCCCGGGCCTGGTCGAGACTTGCCGCATGTACACCGAGGGTCTGGGCAAGGTGACCGGTACGGAGCTGCTGTGGCCGATCTGGGGCTATTGGATCCCAGGCTTGTCGACGGATGTCTGAATCCGTGGTGTGACGGCGAAGACCTTGGCGTGACAATGCCCGCCGCCATGGTGACTTCCGGTGCTACCTGGCTGTACCGCCTGGGGGCGGATCTGACGGTGCTGCTGCACTTCGGGTTCGTGCTCTTCGTGGTACTCGGTGGCCTGCTGGTCCTGCGCTGGCGGCGGCTCGCCTGGGCTCACCTGCCGGCAGTGGCGTGGGGGGCTGGTATCGAATTCGGCGGCTGGATCTGTCCGTTGACCCATGTGGAGAACCACCTGCGGCGCCTGGCCGGTGAGGGCGGCTACGAAGGCGGCTTCGTCGAGCGCTATCTGCTGCCCGTGCTGTATCCGCAAGGCCTGACGCGCGAAGTCCAGATCGGTCTCGGAGTCTTCGTGCTGGTGGTCAACCTTGGAGTCTACGCGTGGGTGATGTTCCGGCGTGGACAGGTGGCGGAAGATCGGGCAGAATAGCCAGCCGCTTTTCTGCAAACCATTGAACTATGATGCAACTGGATCGAATGGGAGAATCCGAATGAGCAATGGCAAGAAAGGACTGCATCCGCTGGCCTGGGTGGCGATCGGATGCGGCGCGCTGATCGTCATCGGTGGTCTGGTGCTGACGCTGGGCCTGGGGTATCTGGGCTTCAAGGCGAAGCAGTTCGTCGAAGAGTACGAAGAGAACCCTGCCCTCGGCGTGGCGCAGGTGATCGCTGCCACCAATCCCGAAGTCGAGATCGAGTCCTCGGACGAGACCGCGCAGACCGTGACCTTCCGCAACACCGAGACTGGTGAGTTGATGACGATCAACTACAAGGATCTGGAAGAAGGCCGTGTCAGTTTCGAGAGCAGCGAAGGCAGCTTCGAGATCGATGCCTCTGAGGAGGGGGGCGGTACGGTCACCATGACGAATGAAGACGGAGACACCGTCTACCAGGCAGGGGCCGCGGTCGACGCAGATGTACCGGCTTGGGTGCCGATGATGAGTGATGCGACGCTCAACCCGGTGGTGCAGCAGCAGACCTCGGACGGCAACTTCGCGAGCTTCCAGGTCACCTTCCCGGAAGGCACCGAGGTCAAGGACGTCTTCGACTTCTACCAGCAGCAACTGGAAGACGCGGGCTTCGAGGTTGATCGCGCCGAGCAGACGGTCAACGGCCAGGTCACCGGTACGGTGATCGGGGACAACGCTGCTTCTGGCCAGAACGTCACGATCTTTGCGGGCGTCGACGATCAGGGGGCGGTCGGCGGCATGCTGACGGTCACCGAGAAGAAGGGTAACTGACGAACGTCAGAGGACCGCGCCGAAGGCACCCACTGTTGGGTACCTTCGGCGTTTCTAGATTTCCGAAGCCCGCGGGGCAACGCTCAGATTGTCTCTGGGAGCGTGTGCGTGCGATCTTCGTTGGCCTGCTGCAGGTAGGCCATCAGCGGGCTGTAGTAGTCGAGCATCGCCTTGGCGCTCAGCTCTTCACCCAAGTGCTCGCGCATCACCTGGCGCCAGTCCTGGGTAGCGCCCAGTTCGAGGATCGAACGTAGGAAGGCACCGACGTCCTCGCGGCCGAAGTAGTTGGTGTTGCGTTCGTCCTGCTGCAGGATGTCGCGCGCGATGTGCGCATGCAGCTGGTGCAGAATGACGTGCGACAGGGCGTAGTCATAGTACTGCGCCGGGTCGTTGTTGATGTGCGTCTTGGTGGCCGCGTCGCAGTAGGTCTCGCCGCGCTCGGAAGGAGGGGCGATGCCCTGGAAGTGGGCCACGTGGTCCCACCACGCCTGGTTGTAGTTGTCCGGACTGATGGCACCGCGGTAGAGGTCGTACTCGAAGTGGCTCATGGTGCCGGCGGAGAAGGGGATGAAGACCACGGTATCGAGGGCTTCCTTGAGCAGCTGACGCACCTCGTCGACCTCGGCGTCGGCATCGACCAGGCCTCGGTCGATCAGGAAGGCCTTGTGCTTGGACGCCATGCCCAGCTGGGTGCCCACCGCCTCATGGAAGCCACGGTTGGCGCCGCGGCGCAGGATCGGCGGCACGTTCGGGTTGGTGTAGGCGACGTAGTAGTAGATGTGCCCCAGCTCATGATGCGCGGTGCCCCACCAGCGCTCGTTGGCTTGTACGCTCATGAGACTGCGGACATCGTCCTGCAGGTCCATGTGCCAGGCGCTGGCGTGGTTGTTCTTCTTGTACTCAGCGTCCTCGGGAGCCGGGTAGAGTGACGACTGGTCCCAAAAGCTCTGGGGCAGCGCTGGAAAGCCCAGGCTGATGAAGAATTGTTCGGCTTGCTCGATCACCCACTCGGGCGTCTTGTCCGCCAGCGCGGCGTTGATGTCCAGGCCCTCGACAGTGATGTTGGACGACCAGTCCTGGCCCCAGCGGTTGGGCAGCCAGTGCGCCGGTAGCATCTCGGGCACTTCGGCGCCGTACTGCTCGGCCAATTCATAGCGGGTGTAGGTGTGCAATTCGCGGTAGAGCGGCCACAGATCGCGTACCAGTTGCTCGAGTAGGCTGATCATCTCTTCGCTGCTCATGCCGTAGGCGGAGACCTGGTGGGCGAAGAAGTGATCGTAGCCCAGAGACTGGACGGTCTGGTTGCGCAGATCGACCAGCTCGGCCAGACCCTGGCGCAACTCGACGCCAACCTCTTTGGACGCTTCCCAGGCGGCCTGGCGAGCGGCGAGGTCGGTTTCCTGGTCCAGGGTGTCGTCGATCTCGTTGGCACTCACCGGCTGGCCGTCGAGTGTGAACTCGAAGCCGAACAGCTTCTCGTTCTGCAGGGCTTCGGCGGCGATGCGCTGCTCGACGATCTCCGGCACCGTACCCGGGTACTCACCGCCGACGTACAGCATGCGCTCAAGTGCCCGCACCTGCACGGGCTCGAGGTGGTCTTTCTGCTCCAGGTAGGCCTGGACCTTCTCCAGCGTGTCAACCGCGCCGGTGAATTCGGTGAACGCCTTGCGCGCCGCTTCTTCACGCTGGCGGTTGCTGTCGTCGCCTTCGACGATGTGGGTGTTAGAGGCCCACTGCGCTGCTGACGACTCGGTATAGAGCTCGACGTAGCGATCCTGATAGCCATCGATGAAGGCCTGGACTTCCGCCTGTACCTCCTCGGGGGAGGGGGTGGGAGGCGTGCAAGCGAGCAGGGTCAGACCGGCGACGAGCGCCGCCAGCAGGAGGGGCAGGGCCGTGGAGGTTCGTAGCATGGGGGTTCCTCTCTAGAAGGGATGCAGCTCGGCCAGGACATCGGCCAGAGCTTCGATTTCACTCTCGGTATTGTAGTAGTGGGGGGAGACGCGCAGGGCTCCCGAAATGCCGCGGGTGTCGTAGTCGATGACGGCGCTGGTGCGCAGGGCGGCGCTGGTGTGAATGGAGCGCCGTCGCAGCTCGCGCACCAGATCCTCGGGCCGCCACCCTTCGACGGTCAGGGTCAGGATGGCGCCGAGCTGTCGCGTCGTGTCGGGTGCGCCTTCGAGCAAGGTAACGCCGGGCACGGCGGCCAAGCGCTGGCGGGCCAAGTCCGCCATGGCGAGCGTGCGGCTGCTCAGGCGCTGGCTACCGTGCCGGAGCACGTAGCGCGCCGCCGCGCCGAGACCGCGCACCAAGGCCCAGGAGAACTCCCAGTTCTCGAAGCGTCGGGCATCGGAGCGCGGGCGGTAGCTGTCCGGCTCGGTCCAGTCGGCGCCGCGCAGGTCGGGCAGCAGGGGCTCGAAGCCGAGATCGAGTGCCCGCTCACTGACGTACAGGAAGCCGGTGCCGCGCGGACCGCGCAGGAACTTGCGCCCGGTGGCGCTCAGGAAGTCGCAGCCCAGGGTCTCGACGTCGAGCGGTAGGTGGCCGACGGACTGGCAGGCGTCGATCAAGAAAGTCACGTCGTGCCGGCGACAAATGGAGCCGATGGCGGTGACGTCTTGAACCCGGCCGCTGTAGGTAGGAATGTGAGTGATCGCGACCAGCCGCGGGCGGTGCCGCCGCACCAGATCCTCGATGGCGTCGGGATCGACGCTGCCGGTCGTGCCGTCGTCGCTGGGCAAGTCGGGTGCGCGCACCAACTCGACCCCGCAACGCCGGATCAGCGCCAGGAACATGATCTGGTTGGACACGTAGTCGGCGCGGCTGGTGACGATGACGTCGCCGGCCCTGAACGGGATCGACGACAGGGCTTGCCCAAAGGCGGCTGTCGCGTTCTCGACCAGTGCGATCTGACGGGCCTTGGCTCCGAGCAGCTCGGCGATCGCGGCGTAGGTATCCTGGATGGCGTCGGCAGCCAGCTCGGCGGCTTCGTAGCCGCCGTGCCGAGCTTCCAACTCCAAGTGCTCGCGTACCGCTTGCAGAACCGGCTCCGGCATCAGTGCCGCGCCGGCATTGTTCAAGTGCGTGCAGTGGCCGCAGCCGGGGGTGTCGGCGCGCAACACCTCGATGTCCAGCGTCGGCACGCGCGTGGGCTCGACGGCGTGACTCATCCGCGCACCCCGTGCCAGGTAATCGGCAGTAGCTTGAGCGGCGACGGTGAGCGCTCGAAGTCGGCCAGCGCTCTGGCCAGTGGGTAGGCGGTGCGGTGACTGACGAACCAGGGTGGCTTGGGCCAGGCCTCGAACAGAGAGCGCACCACCGTTTTCTGGGGGCGCGCGAACATCAACGTGTTGTGGACCACGCCCATGCCGCTCTGCAGGTCGTAGAGATCGTGCCCCGGGTAGGCTCCCCAGGTGGTGGTCATCAGGCCGAAGCCGACCGCCGCCCAGTGGTTGATCGACACGGTGCCGAAACGCAGACGCTCCAGCGCCCGTTCGAGGGCCGCCGCGTTGTTCGGGTCGGCGGTGGTGCCCGGGTGGACGATCAGGGTGACGTTGAGTGTTCCCCAGACCTGTTCGTTGACGAAGTCGACCGCCCGCTGCAGGAACTCTGGCACCGTCTCGGCGGCCAGCGCCGTCTCGGAAAAGACGCCGCAGAACGCTTCGGTACGGAAGCAAATGTCGTCCGCCGGGCCACCCTCGGGGGAGGGCGCCGGCTCGGGTAGTTCCGGAATGAACAGCCAGGGCAGTTCGCCCTCGGCAGGCTCGCCGTAGGCTTCGGCTTCCGGATGCGCTTGGCGGAAGCGCTCGAAGCGTTCCGCGGCGCCCGGGTAGTAGGCTGGTCGTGGTGGTGTCTCGGCGAGGCAGCGGCGCATCTCGTCGAGCAAACGCTGACGCTTGAACCAGCCTTCTTGCTGCACGACGACGCGCGTCGCATTGCAGTTGAAGCCGGCGTTGTTGGCCAGCGACGAGACCAAGTTCTCTGCCTGGTACGCGACATCTTTCTCGCTCCACGGACCGGGTACTACGATCACCGCGCTGACGTTGCCCAACTCGGCGCTGATCGGCTTGTCCAGGCGCGGCCGGCGTTCGGCCTTGCGCCGGGCACCTTCCTCGCCGGGGCCGAAGACGATCGCCTCGACGGTGCGGTCCGAGCCGGTGATGTGGATCTCGTCGACCAGCCGGTGGTTGCACAGGTACTCGCCGACATCGGCGCCGCCATAGACCACGCGCAGCGCACCGCGCCGCACCAGGGGTTCGAAGGCACGCTCGATCAGGGGACCGAGGAAGGCGTTGAGCGGGTGCATCTTGTAGATCACCACGCGGTTCTCGACGAAGAACTTGTACAGCGCGTCGGTGGGGCCAATCGAGGTGACATTGCCGGCGCCCAGGACCAGCGCCACACCTCCTTCGCTGTCTGCGTCCTCGCCGCAGGCCAGATTCTCACGGTAAGCCAGCGCTTGCGTCGAGGGCAGCTCTTCCGCGCTCACGCCTGGTTCCATCCACACTTCGGCGGTGACCCCGGGAAACAGTGCCATGTCGTAGAGCGACGCTGGGAACACTCTCGCTGTTACCTGGCCGTTGGTGCGCGTCTTCACCGGCCCGGGAATCCGGGGCTGACCATACTTGCGGATGTCGGCCAGGGCTTCACGCAGCAGGCGGATGTTGCGCTGCATCAGGTACGGGCCGACCAACCACTCTTCGCCCGCTTGCGGCGTACCGTCGGTGCCTTCCGCGCGTGCCGAAGACTCGGCCCACTCGGCGGAAACCTCGGCCAGGCGGTCGTGCAACTCGCCCAGCAGCTCGATGCGCTCTGCAATCGAGGTGCGCACCCATGCCGGTGCTGCCGCGTGCAGCGTCTCGAGCGCCTGGTCGATGTCGCCGTGAGGGCTATCCGGAGGGATGTGATTGGCAGGGGAGGAGGGTGTCGGCGTGATAGCAGCCATGGCGGAACTTTAGCATAGCCCTCGGGTGCCAAAGCCCCTACGGCCCCTGGCGTCTGACGCGCTCGACGGCTTACAATGGTGCCAACATGATCGAGATCCAAGAGCTACGCAAGACGTACGGTGACCACGTCGCCGTCGACGGTCTGTCGTTGACCGTCAACGCGGGGGAAATCTTCGGCCTGGTTGGTCCCAACGGCGCGGGCAAGACGTCGACCTTACGCTGCCTGGCCGGCATTCTGCCGCCCACTTCCGGCCACGTACGTGTCGATGGTTTCGACCTCGAGGCCGATCCTGTCGAGGCACGCCGCCGCCTGGCCTTCGTCGCCGACGAGCCGCGCCTGTTCGAGCATCTGACGGTGCGGGACTACATGAAGGTGCTGGCGCGCCTCTACGGCGTCGAGGACGGAACTGAGCGTAGCGAAGCCTTGCTCGAAGAGTTGGCACTCGGCGATCGACACCACAGCTTCCCGGACGAGTTGTCACGCGGCATGAAGCAGAAACTCATGGTTGCCGGCGCTCTCTTGCACCGGCCCAAGGCCCTGATCTTCGATGAGCCGCTGACCGGCCTCGATCCCGGTGCCATGCGGCGGATGAAGACCACTATCCGGCGCACCGCCGGCGAAGGCACCGCGGTGCTGGTGTCGTCGCACCTGCTGTCCCTGGTCGAAGAGATGTGCGACCGCGTGCTGATCCTGCAGCGCGGCCGGGAAGTCCTCAGTGGGACGCTGAACGACATCCGCGCTGGCCTGCCGGATCTCGATCCCGATGCCGACCTCGAGACCATCTTTCTGCGCGCGACGGGAATGGACCAGGCAGGCTTGCCGCCCGTGCCAGAAGCCCAGCCCGCAGAGGAGAGCCAGGCTTGACGCCACGCATCGGGGCGGCGTTGCTGTACCTGGCACTGCGCCAGCTCGCCGGTAGCCTGCGCCGCTGGGGTCGGCGGCTGAAGAAGCCGCGCTACGCCATCGCGACGCTTGCCGGTGTCGTCTACTTTGTTTTCGTCTTCGGCGCCTCGTTGTTCGATCGCAAGAACCTGATCGAGCGCATTCCCGCCAGCGTCGCCGAACTACTGCCCTGGGTGCTGGTCCTGCCGCTCTTGTTGATGGCGGCCCTGGTGTGGCTGTTCCGGCCTGCCAAGCTGCCGCTGCCGCTCAGCGAGGCGGAACTACAGGGCTTGTTACCGGCGCCGGTCAGCCGCCGTCACTTGCTCGGCTATGGATGGCTCAAGGCACAGCTGGGTCTGCTCTTCGGCGCCTGCATGCTCGGTTTCTTTGGCGACTTCCGCCTGGCGCCCGGCTTCTTCCTCGTGCTCAACCTGTTCACGCTGCACGTGCTGGCCCTCAGCCTCTTCAAGATCCACGCTCAGCAGCAGCAGCCTGACCGGCGTGTCCGACTCGAACGCTTACCGCTACTCGTCTTGACATGCCTGGCTGTACTGCTCTTCCTGGCGCTCCGTCCGCCTATCGAGGCGCTGGTGGGACAGATCGCCAGTGGTGGTTTGGGTGACGGCTTCCAGGATTTCCGGACGCTGCTACGCGAAGCCGCGACCGGCTTCCAGACCAGTCTCAACGGGCGCGCCTACTACGTTCTAACCGCCGTCCTGCGCTGGTCGCTGGCGCCGGTGCTCGCTCCTTTCGGCGCCGCTTCTTGGTTCGATGGCCTCGGCTTCCTGGCCCTCTTCGGCCTCCACTTGATGCTGGTCTTCCGTCGTCCGGTTCGCTTCGAGGAAGCCGCGCTGCGCGACGCCCCCAACGTCAAGGTCGACCTGGCCACCCGCATGCAGCGCAAGCAGGCGGCCAAGAATCGCGAGACGGAGCCGTTTCCGCTGCCGCCGGTCGCCGGCGTGCTGCTGGGACAGCCGGAGATGGCGGTCGTGTGGAAGAACTTCCAGCTCGGCAGTCGCAGCTCCCTGAAATCCTTGACGCTCAAGTTGCTGGCGGCGTTGCCGCTGATCACCCTCGTGACCGTGCTGCTGGGTGCTCCCGCCTGGTGGATTGGCATGATCGCCGGCGCCGGTGCGTTCCTGGTCGGCTTTTATCCGCTCGGCTCCGGCATGACCTTTCGCCACGATTTCAGAGCCGACCTACCGAAGCTCGAGATCCTGCGCACCTGGCCGCTGCCCGCCTGGCGCCTGGTGGCTGCTGAGCTCGCCGTGCCGGTTGCTCTCGCCCTCGGGGCAGCCCTCTTTGGCGGTGCCGCATGCCTGGCCGTGGGGGCCGGTGTCCTGCTTGCCGATCCTCCAGCCAGCACACTAGCCGGCAAGGCCGCCGTCCATCTCGCAGACTTCGGCATCGCTTTCTATCCCACGCTCCTGGTGGTAGGGGGTTTGCCCTTGAGCCTGGGGCTCGCGACCCTGTCCACTGCCGCTCACAACCTCGCGACGCTTGTCTGGCCAGGGCTCTTTCCGCTGGGTTTCCGGGCACCGCAGCAGGGAAGCCCGGCGCTCATGGGCACCTACATGCTGATGTTCATCGGCCACTTCCTGTGCCTCGCTCTCGCCCTCATCGTTCCCGGTCTCGTTGTCGCGCTATTGGTTGGCCTGCTGTACCTGCTCGGCGCAGCGGTCTTCCCTTGGGGATTGCCGCTGTTCGGGCTGGTCGGTGGCCTGCTGCTGTTCGCCGAGGGAGCGGCGCTGGTGGTGATCACGGCGCGCCGCTGGGAGACTCTGGATGCTTCGGAAGAACTGCTGAGCAGCTGAGCCGCCTCGCACGCCAACTCCGTCTCCTCAGTTGGTCTGTCAGATCCTGCTACCTCACAGCGAATACGAAAGTGAGCTGCCACGGCCATGTGCCGTACGGCTCCTACGTATCTTTTCGTGACGCCTTCCAAGGACACCTCGGTGCCCGACATCTGGAACAGTTCCGGTTGCCGGGTGGTCATCAGGAACCCGGGTTTTCCCGTGTCTGTGGGGATCGGGGGAACCCTGCCTTTGAAGGAGACACATATGGCACATCAATTCGTGGCCTATCTCGGCGACGATGTCAAACTCACGGCTGAGCAGCAGCGGGAAATCGCTGCAAGCGTCCAGAAAGCCGTGGTCGGCGCGTTGGCGCGCGTCGATTTACGGGGCGACTTGAGCACGCGGGTGCCCGAAAGCTTGGCCGGAAAGTTTCCCGATCACACGATGGGGATCTGGATCGAGCGCGGCGAACTACGCCAGTTCTGAGGCGGGTGGCGTCATGTCTGAACGACTGCCCGTCATGTGCCCGAGTTCGCGTTGCGAGGAGGGGCACGTCCTCCTGGGTATCGTCCAGGCGGACGGCAAGATCGGTTACCTGCCCGAGCGTCTGGAAGTCGACAGCGACTTCGTGCAGATCGCGCGACAAGGCCGCGCCCCCGAGAAGCGTTTCCGCTTCAGTTCCAAGTGCGCCGAGAGCGGTTGCAAGCAGTGGACCGGCAGCGCGTGCGGCGTGATTCACAAGGTGCTCGCTGGCTACCCGCGAGCCAAGCGCGTTTCCTCACCGGCTGATTGCTCGATTCGCGAGCAGTGCCGCTGGCACCAGCAGGAAGGGCCGAAAGCCTGCACTGTCTGTCCGCTGGTGATCACCGATCAGCTGGTACCGGAGGACGCGATCGCGGAGACGGCGGCAGCGGGCTGATTGGCTTCGAACGGCAAGAGGCCGGCTCCAGGGATCGTCCCCGGCCGGCCTCTTGGACTTGTCGTGTCGAGCCCTGAGACTTAGCAATAACCCCAGTAGGTCAGCGTGCCGCCGCAAGCGGCCGGGCCAGAGTTGATGGTGTCGGTGACGGTGTCTTCCCAGTCCTTGTGGTCCTGGCACTCCAGGCCGTCAGACTCGTTGCCGCCCACGATGCGGCGCAGCTTGCCGGCGTTGAGGCTGTGCAGGGTTTCACGGTTCAAGGTCAGCTTACGATGTTGCTTCTTCATTGTCTTGGAATCTCCAGCAGAAGGATCAGTGAATCCGACAGATCGTCGGTAGTGAACTGCTCCCTGTAACGGGCTAGTGAGCTGGAAGATTCTCGACTTCGCAAGAGTTTGCAGGTTTTTACAATCCGGAGGGAGCTGGAGGAGAGTGCCGAGAGAGGTGCCGGCCCCGCAGAAGGACTCCGGGAGCCGGCATGGTCTCGAGCGCGCGCGTCAGTCGCGAGCCATGACGGCGCCGTCGCAGTCCGGGTTGGTGATCTGCGACGGGCAGGTCGTGACGGCATCGCTGTCACAGAAGGCTGGACTCTCTGGGGCACCGGCCGCGATGTGCAGGCCGGATTCGGTCAGTCGGCCCAGGGTCTCGCGGGACAGCTTGAGGGTTGTCTTGCGCTTTCTCATTGTCTCCTCCTCATCGTAGTGGGTGGGGTGAAGTCATGAGCTTAGCAGCAGACCGGTGTTACGTACGGGCACTGCTACATAGTGGGCACTGCTACTACATAGCGGGCACTGCTACATAGCGTAGAGCATGTAGTAGATCGCCCAGCCACTGATCGCGACGAACAGCCAGATCGGCAGGGTGATGCGTGCCCACTTCTTGTGCCGCTCGTAGTCGCCGCGCGCTAGTGCCAAGAAGATGAGGTAGAGCGCCATGGGGCCGACGGCAATGGCGAGTAGCACGTGGGGGATCAGTGTGCCGAAGTAGATAGTGCGCCAGATACCTTCGCCGTCGAAGCTCTTGGAGCCATACATCGCCCAGCGGCTGACGTAGGCAACCAGGAAGAGTCCGGCAAAGGCGGTCGCGGCGAGCATCGTGTTGCGGTGGGCCATGATCTTGCGGCGGCGGATCAGGACCCAGCCAACAATCAGGCTGACTCCGCTGAGGACGATGAACGTGGTACTGATCTGGGTGAGGGTTTCTAGGCTCATGCGTCGGAGTATACTGCTGCCACACGCGATGTAGCCGTGAAGGAGAGGCGATGGGATTGATGGATCGATTGGGCCAGGCCGGCCGTGGGCTGGCGCGGGTCGGTGCGGGACTGACGGAGAAGCGGGAGCAGCTTTCGGACGGTGAGATCTGCTACCTGCGCGGTGGTAGTGGCGAGCCAGCGGTGTTTCTCCACAGCTTCGGCGGTAACAAGGATCAGTGGGTCTCTTTCGCGCGTCCGCTCAAGGGCAAGTTGGAGCTACTGCTGATCGATTTGCCGGGCTTCGGCGACAGCCACCGCAATGCCCACGGGCGCTACGACGTGGTGTCGCAGGTCCGGCGCTTGCGGGCGCTGGTACAGAAGCTGAGCCTGAAGTCGGTGCACCTGGTGGGCGTCGGGCTGGGTGCCGACATCGCCGGTGTCTACGCGTCGCTGTTCGCTGGCGGCACGCGCTCGCTGGCGATGATCGAGCCGTGGGGCGTCCAGACCGAGGCCAAGAGTGAGCTGCAGAAGATGATGGACCGCGGTCATGCGCCACTGGTGGTGCGCACCGAAAACGAGTACGCGCGCGTCCAGAAGATGCAGCTGAAGAGCCCGCCAGCACCGGCCAAGGCGCAGGTACAGCAAGCAGTCGAGGATCGTCAGCTGCACGCCCGCATCTGGGAACACGTCTGGACGCAGCGCCCCTACTTGCTCGGTACGGTGCTAACAGAAATCAAGGTGCCGACGTTGTTGTTGTGGGGCGGGGGTAACCAGATGGTGCACCGAGAAGCCCTGGAGCTCTTGCAGAAGGGACTGCCACAGAGCCAGACCGAGGTCTACCGCGACAGCGGGCACCTCGTGATGGTGGAGAAGGCGAAGGCAGCGTCCGACCGCTACCGCAAGTTCCTGGACAGTCTGGCCTGACGCCTGGGGCAGTCCAGGCTGGAACCCACTGGAGACGAGCCGAATGAAGATGTGGATACTGTTCGCCCTTGGCGCCGTGATCGCCTGGGGGGCCTACGCCCCGGTCGTCCACGAGGGGCAGAAGCACTTGGGCAACAGCGCCCTGCGCGCGTTCTTGGTGGTGGGCATCGCCTACTTTGCCACTGCCGTGCTGGCGCCGCTGGGAATCCTCGGCGGCACCGCGGAGCCCTGGGAGTTCGGCAGCCGCGGCGTTGCCTTTTCTGCCGCCGCCGGTGTGTTCAGTGCTCTGGGTGCTCTGTGCCTGATTCTAGCCCTCAACGCCGGCGGGACGCCTCTCGTCGTGGCGCCGCTGGTCTTCGCCGGCGCGCCGGTGGTCAATACTATGGTGAGCATGGCCTGGCAGCGGCCCAAGGCCCCGCCGGAGCCGCTGTTCTACGTCGGCTTGATCCTGACCGCTGTCGGTGTCTTCATCCTGCTGCGCTACCGCCCCTCCTGACGATCTCAGCGCATCACGAACCTGCCGTGCCCACGCTTTTGCATCGGGGTACGAAGCCTTGGAGTCTCAACCATGACCGATTCGACACCCGAGCAGCCGAAGTCCGGACGCTTGAACTGGTGGCCACCGCTGATCTGGTTGGCCCTCTTGACCCTCGGCCTCACCTGGATGTGGAACGACATCGAGGTCGAGGGCACGACTCGCTTCATGGTCACACTGCCGGCCCTCTTGCTGACCGTCCTCTTCTTGCTGGGCTGGTGGCTGACCCGTCGACAACTGACTTGGGCCAAGCGCGGGCTCGGTGTGCTGGCTGCCGTGGCGGCCGTCGTGCTCCTCAGCTTCGTGGTGCGCATCCGAGACTTTGATGGCGACATGGTGCCCATCTTCGACTGGGCTTGGGGCACCGACCCGGCGGACCGTCTCGCCGATCGCACGGCGGACGGTCGCATTCCCGACGCGGCGCTGGCGGAGGCCTTCTTCGAGTGGCCGCAGTATCTCGGACCCCCCCGTGATGCGCAGCTGCCGGCGGCGCGCACAGAAACCGGCGCCACGCTGGCCAGCGACTGGCAGACCACGCCGCCCGAAGAGCTGTGGCGCCGGCCTGTGGGTGCCGGCTGGGCCGGCTTTGCGGTGGTCGGACGGGTGGCCGTGACGCTGGAGCAGCGCGGTGACGCCGAGGTCGTCGCGGCCTATGACTTGACGACCGGCGAGCCCTACTGGACGCACGCGGACACCATCCGTCACGAGTCACCTCTAGGGGGCATCGGGCCGCGTACGACGCCGTCCGTCGCCGACGGTCGTGTCTACACCGTGGGTGGCAACGCCCTGCTCAACTGCCTCGATTTGGCAACCGGGGCGCGCCTGTGGAGTCACGACCTGCTCGCCGAGCACGGTGTGACCCTGCCGGAGTGGGGCAAGAGTACGTCGCCGCTGGTGACTGGTGACATGGTCGTCGTACCAGTGGGTGGCCCTGGAAAGGCGCTGGTCGCCTATCACAAGGAGACCGGCGAGCTATTGTGGGCAGGAGGCGACGGAGACGCGTCCTATAGCTCACCGCTGCGCACCACGCTTGCCGGCCGTGACCAGTTGATCGTCTTCAATGCTGCCACGGTCAGCGGTCACGACCCCGCGGACGGTCGCCAGCTGTGGAGCCATCCGTGGGAAGGCTCGATTCCGACCATCTCGCAGCCGCTGCAGGTGGCCGACGATCTGCTGCTCGTGTCATCCGGCTATGGCATCGGCAGTAGCCTGCTGCGGTTGAGCCCTGAAGGGCAGAGCCCGTCGGAAGGAATCTCGGAAGAGCCGAGCTCGTCTGACAGGCAGAGTGACACGATGAGTGTCGAAGAGCTGTGGCATACACCGCGTATGAAGGCCAAGTTCACCAACCTGGTCCAGCACGACGATGCCATCTACGGCCTCGACGATGGCGTGCTGGCGTGTGTGCGCCTGGAAGACGGCGAGCGTTGTTGGAAGCGCGGCCGCTACGGCCACGGACAGGTGATCAAGATCGGTGATCGGCTGCTGGTGTCGGCCGAAGATGGGGAAGTGCTGCTGCTCGAGTTGACACCCGAGGAACACCGAGTCCTGGCCAGCTTCCATCCCATGGACGGCAAGAACTGGAATCCTCCAGTCCTGGTGGGAGACATCCTGCTGCTGCGCAACGATCGCGAAGCGGCGGCGTTCCGACTGCCGCTAGAGAAGTGAGCCGCTGCCGGGACTCGCTACGCGTCGATTCCAGAAGGAGCTGACGCCCGCAGGCCCTCGTTCAGAAAAGCCAGCTGCAGGCGCATTTGGTCGTCGAGTGGCATCGGCACCACGCCGTGCGCAGCCAGGTCGGCACGGAAGGCTGCCGCGTCGGTCGCTTGGCGCCGTCGCTGGTGCAGCCAGAGCTTGAAGCGTGCCATGCCCTCGGTGCCGGTCGGATCCGGCATCTCCAGGGTGGACTTGTCGGGCTCGTTGCTAGCGGGGACTGGTGCCGGCAAGAGAAAGAGCGGCATCTCGCTGACCAGCGTCAAGGGATCGGGTACTGAGGTCTCAGCGCCGAGGGCGCGCACGAATTCCATCGAGCTGGGACGGAAACGCGCCGCCAGCTCGGGCTCGCCGCGGGCTTCGAAGTGGGTCCGCATGGCGCGCGAATCGGGACGTGTGCAGAAGCCTTCCTCAATGCGGAAAAAGCCCTTCTCGCCGCCACGATCGACATCGTGCAGACGATAGCCGAGGTTCTCGACCGTCTCGCGCAGGCGCCGGCGCAACTCGAGGGTACGGTCGGGACCGGGTTCGTCGATCACCCGCATGCCGGCCCATGTCGCTTCGACGAGAAACCAGGGGCCGGCGGCGAAGGCCATGCCGTGGAAGCTGGCGTGCAGGGCGAAGGGGCCGTGCGCCTCCGCCGAGGTACGCAGAAAGCTGGCGATCGCACGGTTCTCCGGTCGCGCGCGAGTATCGATCGCGGAGCTGGGGAAGCCGAACTCGACGTCGTCACCGGGTAGCTCGCGGATGGCCCCGTCGAGGTAGGCGTTCAGATCGTAGCCGCGGCGTAGGTCGTTCTTCGCTGCAGGCAGCAATGCCTCGCGCCAAGCTGCGTTGGCCGCGTCGCCGTCTGGGTTCGCATGCGGTACCAAGCACCAACTCACCTTCGTGAGTTCGGGGGCGTCTGCCGGCAGCGACGCCAGGTAGGCAACCAGACGTTCGAGCATTGCCGGGCCGACCGGCTCGTCGGCGTGGCAGCCGGCAATCAGACTGACGCGCAGGAGACCCGTACCGAGGTGCCAGCCGAAGATCGGACGTCCCTGCCTGGACTCGCCGAGTTGCTGCTGTCCGCGAGAAGGCAGGGCGTCGAGCGGCTGGTACAGTGGCGTCGACGCCGTGGTCGTAAGGATGCGTTCGACATCGAGTGTCGGCAGCTCCAAGTCGCTCCCGCTGGTCCCGTGTCCCTTCATGAGGCTGTCTCGGCGCCGCGAGTGTGGAAGAAGTCGAGCAACTCGGCGTTGACCGCTTCGGCCTCCTCGTGCTGCAGCCAATGCGTCGCCTCCTCGAACCGGCGGGCGCTGCCATCGTCGCACAGCTGCAAGCTGGGCTCGATCATCTCGTGACCCAGAAAGCGATCCTGGACGCCCCACAGCATGCGCACAGGAACCTGAATCCGAGGGCTGCCCCCGCGTTCCGGTGGATGTCGCATCGACGCCCGATACCAGTTGATCATGCCGCGCAGGGCCCCCGGCTGCGCCCAGGCCTGACGGTACAGGTCGATCTCGTCCGTGGAGAACGTGCCCTTGCGCGAGGTGAAGCGGAGTGCCAGGTCTCCGATGCGAAAGTTCTTGCGCCGATAGTAGAATTCCGGCAGCCAGGGCAGTTGGAAGAAGAAGATGTACCAGCTCTTCTTCATCTGCGCCCAGGTCGAGAGCATGAACTTGCGCATCACGAGTGGATGCGGCACGTTGAGCACCGTTAGCCCGTGAAGGCGCTCCGGATGCCGCAGCGCCATGAACCAGGCGATCACCGCACCCCAGTCGTGGCCGACCAGGTGGAACCGCTCGCAGCCCAGTGCGTCGACCAGGCCGAGGATGTCCATGGCGAGGAGGTCCATGTTGTAGTCGCGCGCGCGTCGCGGCTTGTCCGAAGTGTTGTAGCCCCGCTGGTCGGGTACCAGAACTCGGTATCCGGCCGCAGCCAGTGGCCCGATCTGCTTGCGCCAGCCGTACCAGAACTCGGGAAACCCGTGCAGCAGCACCACCAGCTCGCCATCCTCCGGACCGGCCTCGACAGCGTGCAGCTCGATGCCGTTGGTGGCCATGCGGCGGTGACGCAGGTCGGGGACATCGGGGAGGGTGAGGTCGTTGTTCATCGGGAGCCTAGGACGCTTTGTTGAGTAGGGTGTGAAATCGGATGATACTTGGTGATATTAGCCCAGGCGAATCGAAGGTAGGGTAAGTAGATCGATGCTGTGTTTACGTTCACATTAAAGCGCGATGATGTGGGCGGCTAGCTGGAGAAGAGGTCTTAGCGATTGTAGTTCTGTTAATAGCATTCCTCCATTTCTCATGGTGGTAGTTTAGTACTAAAAGCAGCATGGGGAGCGGACCGTTCGTAGCAACGTCTCGAACGTCAGTCCCTAGGCAGTTAACCTCTCTTGAGGGTGGCCCAATGGATCTTTCCCGGCTGAGGCCAGGACAGCCGTATGGTCGTGTGTTAGAATCACATTCAGAATGATTCTTAGCCCAGGTAGCTCAGGTGGTAGAGCACCTGACTGAAAATCAGGGTGTCGGCGGTTCAACTCCGCCCCTGGGCACCAGCTTTATTCTGGGAAGTGCTTCATGCCGAAAAGGGGTCGTACGACCTAATAACCGCCAGCGCGAATGGAGTTTATTGAGTGCATAAGGCGATGCGTTATATCGATAGAGTTGCCTCGGCGGAGGTTCCTCGGAGATTCCGTGATGTCCATCTATTGATCGGAGGTACAGGTGCGGTAGGTGGTGAGACTCTCATCAAGATGTTGCGAGTCTATGCGGACATGGCTCGCTATCATGGGCTCCATCCTGAAGAGCAGGGCGGCCCAGTCCTTGTGGCGACCGGTAGAGCAAAGGATAGTGCTGGCAATCCTCTCCCGGAACTGAAACGTTTCCGGAGACGCCTTGGAACTCTGGCTCAAGCTGAGTTTGGTGCATCGATATCCAGACAGGGAGATACCATAAGAATGCCAACTGGTGCACTCGTCGTGCTCCTGGATTTCAACTTTCGAATCTTGGGCAACTTGTCGAAGGCAATTCGGCACGGTGATGAGCCCTTGGAGCAGTACCTGGCTCATCGGAAGCAAGACGAGGGTTCTCTAGTACATGGACTCCGAGCCGACATCCGGCAAGAGGCACCTTGGATGGACCTTCTGCACACGGTGAGAAAAGTTTTGGATGGTTGGTCTTTCGAGAAGTTCCGTTCGGTTCAGATCGGTATACCTATCCCGAGCCTTTTAGCTTATCACGTGGATGCTATTGAATACCTTCTGGCCCGGGACTTGATCACTGAGCAGGATGGAGCCGACCTAAAGTCAGAAGTCCGGCGCCAATTAGTCGAGCAATTATCGAAGGTTCGAGGTGAAGCTGAAGCGGTAATCGTTGCTCACACAACGGCTGTAGGTGGTATGTATGATGTGACTCAGCAAGGAGATAAGCGGATCCGTCTCGGGTTTGCCCACGCCGCACGAGATGAGCATCTCCAAGAGAAGCACCAGCAAGCTCAGGACATCTCATCCCTCTATGCCGAAGCTGGTATCTGGAATCTAGTTACGGCAGCAGCTATTGGAATTGATGATGTCCGCGTAGACAAGCCGTTAGCGATGGCGCAGGCGATGCGGCGAGCCCTAGGGCTTGCAGATGCAGAACCTTTCCCCGCGGCTAAGCAGGCCCGCTATCTTCACATCTATCCTCCTGCCAGACTTACGCTGACTTCGCACGGCAGTCAGATTCGACTACGATTCGACCGGATGTCGCGAGGGCGCGAGTTTAGACCAAGCTTGGCGCTGCGGAGCGGAGAGAATGGATACTTGTCACCAGCAAATGCTGAAGCATTATATAGAGTGATGAGGGTGGCATCTCCGAGTGAACTTGGTGCTGTTCTGGCGGTGGTAGGGAGCCTAGGGGATGATCCTGTGTTTCCGTGGTTTAGGTCCGACGAGATTTCCGGCTCGGCGAGTTGTTATTACAGGGAAAGTGATAATTCAAGATTCGTTTTCGATTTTCTCGCTCAACCGCACGTTCGTTCCTTGCAACTGACCGGAATGGAGCCGCAGGCGCTTGTCGACCTTGGTTCTGCTAAGCATCAAGCTGAACTTCATACTCTTGGATTGCTGATTCTGCTACATCGCCTGAGAACTCTCGACTTGGATGCGATTCCTTCATTGATTTCACCAGACAAATTCGACCCCATTTCTTTCTTTGAAGAGAAATCCCGACCATTGTTGTTTGAAGATGTTCAGGGTTGGGATATAGAGAGATTGGCGGAGGATCTCAGGATTCTGGTGCTGACCGACGCACCAGCGGACTTGACCGCTCTCAAAGACTTTCGAGCTAGAGAACAAGAACGCTTAGCTCCAAAGCGTGTAAAGGTCCGAGATATTTTGTTTGAAGCAATCATTAACTCCGTTCGTGCTGTTACCTCTCTCGGTTCTCCAATCGTCCTTGAAGATCCTGCTGGAAGTGCGTTTGTTCGCTGTGGCTGGTGGATTGGCCCACTATCAATTATTGCTGAAACTGAAGATTCGATCAGATCGTGGTTTCAGCGTCGTGTGGAGCAACTGAAAGTAGAAGGAAACGAAGTTCTCTACGAGGAAGTGATGGCACATCATTTTGCGGTCAATGGCTTCATAGACCTTAGACCGCACGGTATTGTCGCTTGTTCGCGGGATGATCGGGGAGCTAGAGATAACGTTCGAAGCACCAAAGACGCACGGGAGTTCCGTAGACTGGTGAATAACTTTTTACCTTATCAGGCTTTCTCGACTTGCGGTCTGCTGGCGGTGCTTGAGCGGCTTAAGGGTTTGGCAGACTACTTGCAGATGGCTCAGCTGAAGCTCGGGACGCACTTCGATAGCGCTTGGTCGATGCCTCGAGATAAGCATGGTCATGCCTTAGTTGTTCCTGGAATCGTGGAGGCATTCCGTATGGTATCTGAGGGTCTGGAGAAGTCTACGGGGACAGAAATGCTTGATGGCTATTGGGGGTACCATTCGTTGGGTAGGTACCCGAAGAATGGTTAGAAGGACATTCTCAGTACTTTCTGGCGAGACCTGCGAGGGCCAGTAGTAATCGAGGGAGTGATATGGTAGGATTAAGAGAATGCTTTGCGAGCTGTGCCGCTCGTTCAATGATTTAATGCCTTGCTGTTGCCCGGAGATGATGGCCTTGGTCTGTTAAAGGAAATTGAGGTAATTATGTCTAAAGAAAGAGCATGGAAAGAGCGAGCTGATAATGTGCCCGCAGTCCTGATGGTGATTGCAGCTGCTGCCGCATTAGTGTATCAATTATTTGAGAAGACAGGTTGGTTGCCCGTGTTTGGACAGCCAATTGATGTCCTACTATTCCTGGTTGCCTTGCTTACAGCTGCAACTGGCCTCCAGAAGATCTTCCATCTTCAGTATATAAGTGATTCAATTGAAAATATTGAATCCAACTCGCGCAATGCTTCAAGTGAGGCTGCATCGAGTCGTGAGAATATCCTAAGAGCATTGGAAAAAATTGAAGGGCTCGAAGAGAAGCTAGTATCAGATGTTAAAAAAATTACACATGCTGAGATATTGCTTGACAAGCAGAGGATTGAGGATGCCGCCATAGAAATTATTAAAAACTGTGCCAACTCAGATAATATTAAGGCGACGGCTCAATACTTGGCGCCTTCGACCGGGGCTGGTTCTGGCGGCCTCTCAGAAAGATACTACCGGGCTATTGCAAAGAAGATTTCACTCGCCCAACAGGCAGGAGTTGAGATGATTTACAAAGTGATACTGCCTGCATCGCCGCAAGATAGGCGTGAGTCTGCAGTTGGAAAAAGGAAAGATATTTTTGAGCAATTTAATGTATCCGATAAGATGAATATAAGATTTTCAAATGTCAGCTGGCCGATTGAAATTCTCATTGCTGGAGAATGTATGATTTTAGCATTTTCGGGTCGGGACGGGTTGAAATATAATGTGGGTCTGCGAGTTTCTGATTCGAAATTTATAGAGCACATGAGGGATTGGTACCTAGAGACGGCTTGGAATGACGCGTCCAGCGAGTAGGTATGCAGGTTTACAAGCGGCAGGCAGGAGCTGTCTCTGTCTGTACCGGACTATTCAGTTCCGTGGCCACCGTGGAAAGAATGTGCTCGTTTTCTGGATGTACTTCCTGTACGCCGGCCGACGCTCTCCAATGTCTTTCTCTAGCATCGAGACGCCGGAGACCTTGAGTAGGAACAGGGACATGACGATCGGGCTGAGGATTGTCTGCCAGCCTCCAGGGGTACCGCAGGCGATGAGGAAGAAGCCCCACCAGACGCAGAAGTCACCGAAGTAGTTGGGGTGGCGGGTGTAGCGCCAGAGGCCGGTGTCGAGAACTTGACCCTTGTTCGCCGGATCGGCCTTGAAACGTGCCAGTTGCCAGTCGCCAACGGTTTCGAAGAACAGGCCGACGGCGAACAGGGCGATGCCGGCCCAATCTAGCCAGTCGAGGGCCAGCCAGTCCAGGGCTAGCCAGCCCGGCTCTATTCCTGCTGCGTTCTGCTGGCCGAACTGCAGCGGGAACGATATGAACCACAACAGGACGGCCTGGAACCAGAAGATCACGAAGAGAGACTTCCACTGGAAGCTCTTGCCGCGTTTGGCGCGCATGCGCGCGTAGCGGTAGTCCTCCTCGTTTTCCTTCAGGTTGCGCCACAGCAGGTAGCCGCCCAAGCGCAGGCCCCAAACGACCGGCAGGACGAGCAGGAGCAGGCGCCGCGCTGGAAGCTCGTCTTCGAAGCCTCCGAGATAGAAGAAGCTGACGCTGGCGACGAGGACGAAGCCGAGGCCCCAGAAGGGGTCGACGATCGAGACGTCGGTGCGCACCAGGCTGACCAGCCAGACCAGGGTCATCATGCCCAGGATGGCGGCCAGGGTGGTCAGCAGGAGGGTAGTGGTCGGATTGAAGGTAACGGCGGTGAGGTAGCTGAGCATCCTGCTCAGGGTTTTCGTTGCCAGCTGCCGTCCGGTTTCTGAATCCAGTCACCGGAGCGAGCTTTCTCGCGCAGGGTCTCGGCATAGGTGGTGCGGATCTGCGGCAGGGTGGAGGGATCGGCGCCGGTGGCGGCGGCGATCTCCTTGAACATTTGCTCGCGATCCTTGTTCTCCGCCTTGACCAGGCGCTGGACCTCGGCGCGACGTGGCAGTGGCAGCTGGTCGAGAGAGCGGATGTCCAGCAGCGCCTTGTTGTTCTCTCCCAGCACGCCTTGGGCCTTGAGTTCGTTGATCTCCCGCAAGCGCTGGCCGCGCGACTCGATGATCTTGCGAATCGCAGGGTTGGAGATCTCAGGGTTGGCGACCTGCTCCTGGGCTTGGCTCTGTGCCTGGATTGGGGTGCTGACCAGCGGCATGGTGCTCAGGTGGTGCAGCAGCCAGCCGACGGTGGAGACATCGCCCTCCTCGGCCGCCTCGGTTTCCGGCATGGCACCGTCGTCGCTCGCCGCCTCTTCGGCGACCGCGTCTTCGATACGCTGGCTGAGGTCTTTGACCTGGGCTTCCGGGAAGTAGACGTTGATGGTGACGCAGGCCAGCAGGCCGAGAACGGCGCAGCTGGCGATCAGGGCGAAGAGGGAAGATCGGCGCATGGGGAAGGCTCCTGTGAGGTTCGAGTCTGTGGGCACGAGCGAAGGCGGGCACGTGCCGCCTCAGTCTAGCAGCACGCTCTGCCGACTGGCCCTGCGGTGGGCGGCGGATCTCGGCGAGTTTCAGTCTGTGCGGACGGTGCTGAAGTCGAGGTTCTCGAGTCGTCGCAGCATGGCCAGGAACGAGACGGTGCGGCCCGGCTGGGCATTGACGACGTCGATTGGCAACGGCAGGCGGCCGCGTAGGAAGAGTTCCTTGTCGCCGCGCCGTTCCAGGCCGCGCAGCAGGAAGACATCGTTGTCCAGCTCCATCTCGACGCCCAGGCTGGAATAGGTATAGCGGTCGAACAAGCGTTGCAGACCGCGGTCGAGCAAGGTGGCGCTCTGGGCACCGGTCCCGAGGATGGTGAGGTTGCGCACTGCTTTGACGCTGACGGTGCGCGACACGCGGTTTTCGTCGACGCTGCGCAGGCGCGCTCGGAAGCGTATTGGTGTGCCGCGGAATAGCTCGCAGTCGCGCAGCTGCCCCTCGACGCTGCCGGTCATCTCGCCGAAGTCGAGTCGGCGGGTGAATTGCAGCAGGTCGATGTCGCTGAAGTCGGCGGAGAAGACGAAGCGCGGGTAGCCGGTGAGGATGTCGCGACCGGAGATGTCGCCGATGCGTACGCTGCCACCAAACACCGAGATCTCGCCACCGCCCTCGACCGTCAGCTCGCCGCCGCCATCGCCCTCGAAGCTGTGCAAAGTGATGTGTGGCAGCTGACCGTCGATGTTGCCTTCGAGCGGGAACAGGCCGAGCGTTGTGGCGACGCGCTCGAGCTGCAACTGATGCAACTGGATCGCGGTCTCGATGCGGCGGGCCTCGGCATCCAGGAGATCGTGCAGGGCCAGCTGGCGCAGCTCGACGTGGCCGTCGAAGAGGGGCAGCACCAGCGGCTCGGTGACGCGCACACTGTCTCGCTCGCTGCGCAGCGACGTGCGCGTCCCTTGCACTTCGAGGCCGCGGAAACGGAAACGCTGGAAGGCGAGACTGCCCTGGCTTGTTGGATTCGGAGGCCCTGTACTCGCCGATGCGTCACGGCGCAGGTCGAAGGGCAGGTCGAGCGCGACGCCGACGATGCGCGTCTCCTGGTCCGCTGAGGTGACCGACACGTCTTCCAGGCGCAGCTGGCCGTGAAGTTGTTCGTAGAGCTGTTCCTGCAGCTGCCCGATGAGCTGCCCGATGACTTGTGCGTCCGGCTGCTCGATCGGTTTCTCGGATTGCGAGGCGGGCAAGCGGGCCGCGGCGCTGAGGTGTAGCCGGCCGTCGAGGTCGAGGTCGCCGAGGACGTCCGGGAAGGTGGGTTGCAGGTAGCGTCGGTGACCGGGACCGAGACGTGGCCAGTCGATCTCGGTCTGGAGCTGCAGCGGCTCTTTGCTGCCGCTGCTGTGCTGGAGGTTCAACTGCACCGTCGGTCCTTCGTGCAGGGTCAGACGCGAGGTGAGGTTGGCGCCGAGCTCGGGCAGGGAAGTCGTGCCGAGACCGTCGATGTGGCCGGTGATATCGAGGCGCGGGGCGGCGCCGCTGAGGTTGGCGTAGACGGTGCCCCACAGCACTTGCAGGCCGCGGCCGGTCGCCGCTTCGGCGCTCGTCGAGTGCAGTGCGAGCCGGAGCTGGTCGTCGATCTCGGTGCTGGCGGCCTCGACCTGCACGTCGAGGTCGAGACCGTCGACGACGCGCGAGTAGTCGGCCGAAGTGTAGGCGCCGCCGCGCACTTCCAGCGGACCGGTGAGGCTCCAGGTGGGGGCTGCCAGGCCGAGCGCGTCGAGCTGTACGTGCACGCCGTGGGCGCGCAGGCTTCCTCCGTAGCTGGCCTGAGCGCTGCTCTCCGGGTCGAGCGACAGCTCGGCGAGCAGATTCGGGTGCAGCAGCGCGCGCACGCTCTCGAGGGTGAAGGCCTCGCTGTCGAGCTGGGCTTCGAGGTGTAGGGGCTGCTCGCGATCGCTGTGCCAGTCGCCCTCGGCGCGCAGTTCTCCGATCCCCGGCAGCCGCAGGTGTGCCTGCCGGAAGCGAGCCTCGAGAGCTTGTCCGAGCGGGCCACCGAGGCCCTCGATGTTTCCGTGTACCGTCAGCTCGACCGGCTGCGCTGCCGCCAGCTGGGGCACGAGGACATTCCCCCGAAAGTCGAGCTGATGGATGCGCACGGGTGCCGCCAGCAGGGAGGTCTCCACGGACGGCGACCAGGACACCTGAGCTTGCAGGCTGCCCTGCCGCAGCATCCAGGGGGTGGGCGAGACGCTGGTGAGCAGCCGTGCCGTCAGGCGGCTGCCGCTGACGGCAGCGTGCAGCTCGGGCGCCGTCCAGGTGCCTGCCAAACTACCGGTGGCCGAGACCGGGCCGACGACCTGCAAGTCGGTGCCACCGTCTGCCGCGGTGTAGCGCAGCGGTGCCAACGACAGGTTGAGCACACCTGTCTGCCAGGCGAGTTCAGCTGGCTCGTGCAGGTTGAGCGGCCAGCGGCCGTCAGCGGTCATGAGCGGTAGGTGCGGGCCGGGTTCGACGCTGAGCTGGCCATGTAGGCTGAGCGGTAAGGGCGGCAGAAGCTGCTGGGAGGCCGAGGTGCTGTCCCGCTCTGCGGGTGGATCAAAGCGGCCGGTGAGCTGCAGACTGAGCGGGAAGGGCGTGGGCCAGGCTGGCCCGAGGACGGGCTCGGCACCGCCACCATCGAGGCTGAGCGCCACGTCGACTTGCGTGGGCTGACCGTCTGCCAGGTGCACCTCGGCACGCACGGGGCCGAGGCGGTGTCCTGCCAGCCGGAGGAGAGCTTGCGTCGAGTCCACGGGCAGCTCGACGATCTCGAACAACGGTCCCAGCGGGACGCTCGGTGCGTCAGGTAGCGTCGTGAGGGTCAATCGTCCGCGGAGCGCGGCGGAGCCGATGTCGAACAGGCTGCCTTCGACGTAGAAGTCGGCACGCTGCGCCTCCGAGCGCAGGGTCAGGCGCACGCCGTCGAGTTGGAGTTCCCCGACCTGCGGCAGGGGTTCCGGCGCGGCTTCGGGAGGCGCGGTGGCTGTGGCCGGTGCAGGTTCCGTTGCGGCTTGCGACGGTGGCTGCAGCCGCGCTCGCGCGTCGTGCGCGTGCAGACGGTCGAAGCGGCCGGCGCGTGCGTCGTCGAGCTGGGCTTCGACGTCCAGGCGGCCGATGCACAGCTGTTCCAGATGCGGCAGCCCCGGCAACCGGCGCAAGCAGAGTTCGTGCAGGCGGAAAGAGTGCGTGCCCAGGATCTGCAAGCGTCCCAAGGATACGTCGCCGCCCAGCCGCTCGGCGATGGCCTGGCGCACCAGCCGTCGGGGCAGGTCGCGATGCCACCAGACCGCGGCACCGGCGATGACGAAGCCGAGCAGAAGCAGGGCTAGACTCCAGCGTAGCCAGCGGGCTGCGAACCAGCGGCGGGAGTGGGTAGAAAGTCGAGTCATCACTCTGCCAGTGTATTCGACGACTCCTTCCAACGGGCTCTTCTAGCGGGCGCCTCCAACTGGCTGTCCTGGCTAAAGAGCAAAAATGCCCGGTGTGGTCGGGAGCTGGACTCCTCTCCACACCGGGTCCTCCTTCTACTCACCTCCCTCCGCAGAGGAAAGGTCAATTGGACCTCTGCGGCCGTGCGCACATTCCCAAGCTACTTCCAAACTCGCGCTACTTGCGATTGGCTCTACTCTCGTGCAGAGCCTACCTGAGTAGGTCCCGAACTCGGAGGCGCGCCGGGAATACTGGCGCTCCGTCGGACGTTTTCGAATGGTTGGAGTGTAGCGCGGAGCAGGATCGGGATGCAAGTCCCGCCAATTCATAGCGCCCTCTTCTGCGTGGCGGCCTCTTGTTCGTAGCGCCCTCTTATTCGTAGCGCCCTCCTATTCGTAGCGCAGAGCGACCAAGGGATCGACCGATGCCGCTCGTCGTGCTGGCAGAAGGGTCGCCAGGGTCGCGACCGTGAGCAGCACGATGCTGACGGTCAGGAAGGTGACCGGATCGCGCGCTTCGACCTGGAAGATCTGGCTCTCTAGGCCCATGGCGATCAGGAAGCCGAGCGGCAAGCCGAAAAGCAGGCCGACAACTGTCTGGCGTAGCCCTTGTCGCAGGACCAGCTGCAGCACGTCTCGCTGACCGGCGCCGAAAGCCATGCGTACCCCCATCTCCTGGGTACGTTGTGCCACCGCAAAGGCCATGACGCCGTAGAGGCCGACGCAGGCCAGCAGCAGAGCACCGATGCCGAAGGAGGAGAAGATCGTCGAGATGAGGTTGGGAAAGTAGAGCGTCGAGGCCAGCACCTGATCCATGGAGCGTACGAAGTAGAGCGGAAGGTCAGCGTCGAGGCGCAGCACGGCCTGGCGCAAACCGTGGGTGTAAGCCAGCGGGTCGCCATGTGTCTTGGCGATGATCCAGGCGAAGCGGGGTGGATTCTGGGCTAGTGGCACGTAGATCGCCTGCTGGTCTGCGGCGTTGTCGAATTCGGCGAAGCGCAGGTCTGGCACCAGCCCGACGACCTGGACCACTCCGGCCTCGGCGTCTTGGGCTTCCAACGCCTCGCCCATCCACAGGTCGAGGCGCTTGCCGAGTGGGCTCTCATCTGGCCATTCGCGCTCGGCGAAGCTCTGGTTCACCAGCACCACTCGCGGCGCGCCGTCACGGTCGGCGACGGAGAAGTCGCGGCCGGCGAGTAACTGCAGGCCGAACGTCTCGAAATAGCCAGGGCCGACTACCGTGAGGCGGGACAAGGGCATCTGGTCCGGCCGCTCGTAGCTCTCGCCGGGACGTTCGAAGTAGGTGCTACCGCCGCCACCAATCTCGGTGTCGACCGGGATCACCGTGCCGATGGCTGCGCTGGCGACCTCGGGCGAGGAAGCGACTTCCTACTGTAGCCGCTCGAAGAAGTCGGTCCAGTTGGCGGGATCCGGATAGTCTCCCTCGAACAAACCGACGCGCGCGGTCAGTATATTGTCGCCGTCGAGCCGAAGGTCGTAGCTGTTGGCGGCCAGAACGCCGCGAACGGTCAGCACAGCTCCTACCAGGAGGGCGCAGGAGAGTGCCACCTCTGCGACCACCAGGGCACGACTGGCAAGGCCGACACGAGAGCCGGTTGTGCCGCGGCTGGAGTCCTGGAGGATCAGGTTGACGTTCGGCCGCATCACCTGCAGAGCCGGTAGCAGGGCGGCGGCCAGCGCGGCGATGAGGGTAGTTGCCACAACGAAGAGCAGCACGCGCTGGTTGATATCGAACTGGAACCAGAAAAGCCGGTCATCGCCCTTCAGGGACACGTCGAAAGCGCGCACGGCAAAGTGGGCTCCTATGGTGCCCAAGATGGCTCCAATAGATGCCAACAAGGCCGATTCGGCGACGACCTGCGCCACCAAGTGGCCGCGCCCAGAACCGAGGGCGGCGCGGATGGCCAGCTCTCGGCCGCGCAGGGTGGCGCGCCCGGCCAGGATGTTGGCAACGTTGGCGCAGGCGATGAGCAAGACGAGGAGCACTGCGGTCATCATGATCCCGAGCATCCGTCGTTCGCCCTCACCAATGAACTCGTGGATGTAGGGCTGGACTACTGCTCCGACGCCGGCATTGGACTCAGGGTAGGCTTCGGCGAGCCGCTCGGCGATCAGCTGCATCTCCAGAGCCGCCTGCTCGAGACCGACGCCATCCTTGAGCCGACCGAAGACCTCGACCGTGTAGTCCGCCTGGCCGCGCGGTTCACTGGTAACGTCGATTGCGCGCGGGATCCAGACGCTTTGGTTGATCGGGAACTCAAAATCTGGCGGCATCACACCGATCACAGTCGTTGGCTGCGAGTTGGCTCGGATCACACTGCCGACGATTGTGGGGTCGCCGCCGAAGCGCTTCTGCCAGATGTCATGGCCGAGCAGGATCGTGGCTGCAGCGTCGGGAGCGACGTCCTCTTGCTGGAAGTCGCGGCCAAGGGTCGGCTGCAGGTCCAGGATGTCGAGAAAGTTGTAGGTGACGAAGGCGCCGTCATAGCGTTCCGGCAGTTCGCCGGCACCCGAGAGATTGACGGTACCGGTGCTGAAGCCGGCCAGTCCTTCGAAGCTGGTCTGCTGGGCCTGCCAATCGGCCAGGTCGTGGTACGGAACTTCCATGCTGGAGACGCCGCGCTCGAGGTTGTTGCGCTCCAGGTGCACGAGTTCGTGTGCCTGCTCGAAGGGCAGGCCTCGCAGCAGAATTCCGTCGACGATGGCGTACATGCTGGCGGTCAGGCCGATGCCGAGAGCCATGGCGAAGATGGCGATGGCCGTCGAGGCTGGCTTCTTGCGCAGCATGCGGAAGGCGAAGCGGAGGGTACTGAGGATGGAATCCATGACGGCTGCTCCTGTCGGGATCTCGGGGAAGACGCTGGGCGCGTCCGGGTAGTGTCTCTTGACCAGCTTTACGCCAGCAGGCCGAAGAATGTTTCCCCGCTAGAGGGTTGCCAGGCGCTGGCCGCACCAGGCGCCGAGCAGTCCCAACAGCGGACTGCCCAGGCCGTAGACCGCCGCCGCGGTGAAGCGCTGGGCTTGTAGCAAGTAGAGCGCTTCCAGGCTGAAGGTGGAGAAGGTCGTGTAGCTGCCGAGCAAGCCGATCAGGAGCAGGGAGCGCACGTCCGGATGCACAGTCAGTCGGTCGGCGAAGAGACCGGCGAGTAGGCCGAGCAGCAGGCAACCGGAGAGGTTGACCGCAAAGGTTCCCCAGGGGAACTGCCAGTCGGGTCGTGCCCGCAACACCCAAGTCTGGACCCAGCCGGCGACCTGGTAGCGCAGCAGTGCTCCGGCTGCGCCGCCGCTGGCGACGGCGAGGTAGGGCAGGTAGGCGGGCGGCACGTGGGCGGTGACGGACATGGCCGGGGATTGTACCCGACCGCCAGTGAGGACGCTTCCCAGACCGGCTAGCCGACGAACTTGTACCCCATACGGTGTACCGTTACCAGGAAACGTGGATCGGACGGCCGGTCCTCGATCTTCTTGCGCAGCTTGGCGATGTGGGTGTCGACGGTGCGGGTGAAGGGGATGTGTTCGTAGCCCCACACCTCGTCGAGCAGCTGCTCGCGGCTCACCACTTCGCCGTGATGGCGGACGAAGTACTGCAGCAGGTGGAACTCGCGCGGCGACAGCTCCAGCGGTTCGCCGCCCTTGCTGGCCTCGTGGCGGCGGAAGTCCAGCACCACATCGCCAAAGGCGAAACGGTCCGGTGCCAGCATGCTGCTCCCGGATCCGTTGACCCGCCGCAGGATGGCCTCGGCGCGGGCCGTCAACTCCATGAAGCTGAACGGCTTGGTGACGTAGTCGTCGGCGCCCAGTTTGAGGCCGAGGACCTTGTCGATTTCCTGCCCGCGCGCGGTGAGCATGATGATCGGTACGTCGTTGCCGTCGTTGCGCAGCCGCTTGCACACATCCAGGCCGGTCATGCGCGGCAACATGACGTCGAGGATCACGATGTCGGGGCTGGTCTCACTGGCCAGGCGTAGTCCAGCGGCGCCGTCGCGCGCCAGGATGACTTCGTAACCTTCATAGTGGAAGCCATCCCGTAGAGCTACGGCCATGGCTTCGTCGTCTTCTACGATCAGAGCGCGGCGTGCGGTACTCAAGACAAGAACCTCCCGAAGGTGGTTGAAACGGACTGCGGGGCCCCAGAAACTTGCATCTCTGGAGTCCATATACTCCGCCCGTGTTCGGAGGTTGCACGCCGAGTGGGAATTCCTCGCGTTCTAACTTGGGGAACCAGCGGTTTGCGCCGGCAGGGGGTGGACGTCGGGGAGGGAGCGAGCTTCCGGCAGCGGCAGTAGGATCGAGAAGGTGCTGCCTTTGCCCAATTCACTGTCGACGCGGATCTCGCCGCCGTGCGCCTCGACGATGTGGCGCACGATCGACAGGCCAAGACCGCTGCCGCGCACGTCGTGTACCAGACCCGTGCCGACGCGGTGGAAGCGATCGAAGATCTTGCCTTGCTCGGCACGCGAGATGCCGATTCCGTGATCCCGTACCGACAGCACGGCCTGCTTGCCCTGACGCCGCAGCCGCACCTCGATACGCTCCTGTTGGTTGCCGGACTTCGCAACCCCAAGCTCGGCGTTACCAGCCGAGTCAAGCGTCGAGTCTTTGAGCACTGAGTATTTGAGAGCATTGTCGAGCAAGTTGTAGATCGCCTGCGCGATGGCCCCGCTGTCGAGTTGCAGCTCGGGCAACGGTGCCACCGGCCGCTCGACCTGCAGCTCGAAGCCCTGGCGCTGCAGCCGCACGGTGCACGTCTTGAGCGTGTCGTCCAGCACACCCTCGAGGCTCGCTGGCTCGAAGCTGTACTCCTTGCGCCCGGACTCGATGCGCGAGAAGTCCAGGATGTTGCAGATCAGCTGGGTCAGGCGCCGGCTTTCACCCTCGATGTACTCGCCGTATTCGCGCACCTTGGCGGCTTCGGTCACCCGCCCCAGGCGCATCAGCTCGCCGAAGGCGCGGATCGACGCCAGCGGTGTGCGCAGTTCGTGCGAGACGTTGGAGACGAAATCGTTCTTCATCTCGGACAGATGCATCGCTTTGGACGCCGCGCGCAGCGCCAGCGCGATGCCGCCGATCAGCACCAACCCGAGGCCGAGCGACAGCGTCAGGTTGAAGGCGAAGTTGGTGCGCGCCCACTCGGCTGGTGAGGTCGAGAGGTTGCGTAGCACGATCTTCCAATCCTTGAACAGGAAGGTGAAGTTGGCCTCGACCGCCTGTTCTCGGGCCTCTTCGTCGGCGCGGAGGGCTGTGAGCTGTGCGGGCGACGGATCCAGAGGCCACACCAGATTGCTGGCACTGTCGAACACCGCGACCCGGAATTCCTCGCGGTAGCTGGATTCCGGCAATGCCGTCTCGACGGCGTGCGCCAGCACCTCACGGCGGAAGTAGTCCTGGTCGACGATCAGCCCGACGAGGCCCTGGAGATAACCGTCGTCGTCGGTGATGGTGTGCAACATGATGCGGGTCGACGGATCCCGTTCGTCCGTCGAGTAGATGTCGGTCTCCAGTGGCTGGCGTTCCTTGAAGCGCCGGGTCCAGGGAGCCAGCGTGGCGTAGATCGTTTGCGTCTCGCGCCAAGGTGGCTGTGCCAGCACCTCCCCGGAGTGTGGATCGTAGAGGGTCAACCAGGCGTCGCGCGGCTGGCTGTAGTCGACGGTGAACAGGCGCTGTACGCCTTGGACCTGGTTCTTGCGAAAGAAGTAGGGGATCTTGTAGGGGTACTCGCGCAGCATCGAAGCCGTCACGCCCAGGGCGTCCTGCGCGCCCTGGCGGTAGGAGTAGTAGGACTCCTTGACCACGGACTCGGCGTAGCTCTGCAACTCGGCCCGGCGCGCGATGGCTGACGTCTGCTCCAGGTCGGTCAGCCAGCGGTACTGCAGCAAGAGCATCACCAGTAAGGGGAGGATGACCACCGGCAGCATGCCCCACAAGGCACGCTGGCGTTGCCGCAGCTGTCCGGGTACGTGCAGGCGTTCAGGTCGGGATGGGCTAGAGGTGTTCATCTTCAGTTCGTTCTTGTCCTGACCGTTCATGTCCTGACCGTTCATGTCCAGGCCGTTCATGTCCAGGCCGTTCATGTCCAGACAGTACGGCGCGCGAGCGTCGGTTGCTGCCGTCTTTACAACTCGTTGACATCTGGTACTACATATTACCTCTCCTTGATCACCTTCACATCGGGCCTGCGTACCACTTCTCATGAACGACGCGCCAGCCGGCGCATGACCATCGTCAAAGAAACCCTCAAGGAGATTGAACCATGAAGCGCATTTCCCTCGTTGCCCTCGCCCTGGCCCTGATCGCCCTCGCTCCGTTCGCCGTGGCTGGCGACAAGAAAGCCGGCCACGACTGCGAGCAGAACGCTCAGGACTGCCTGAACGCGATGCACGCCAAGCTGCAGAACCGGGGTTGGGTGGGGATCGAGACCGACAAGACCGACAGCGGTTACTACAAGATCGTGCGCGTCGAGCCGCACAGCCCGGCCGCCGAAGCCGGTCTGCGTGCTGGTGATGTGTTGGTGGCGCTCAACGGCATCTATCTGAGCGACGACAATCGCGAGCAGCTGGCCGAGGCCAAGCGTGCGCTCGCCCCGGGTGTCGAAGCCACGTACACCGTCAAGCGCGAAGGTGGCAAGCGGCAGATCGCGGTCACGCTGAGCCACGTTCCGGCGACCGTGATGGCCGAGTGGGTAGGCCAGCACATGCTGCAGCACCACAGCCAGACCCAGATCGCCGCCGCCTATTGACGCCGAGCCTTCACTCCCTGCCTCCTTCCTTCCTCCCGGGGAGGAACCGGTTCACCGGTTCTTCCTCGGTCTTTTTCTGTTTTCAGGAAGATCTGTGGGTCAGGGAGAGCAGTGATCATAGAGCTCACGCAGGGCCAGCCGCAGATTGCCACCGTGCCGCGCGTAGAGCTCCGTCGCATCGGGTAGGCGCTGGCGCAGGCGTGCGGCCTGGGATGCCGGCAACGGACGCAGCAATACGTCGATCAAGTGTTGCAGCAGCACGGGGCTCGTCGACGTAGTCAGCAGGGTCGGTAACCGTCCAGGCCTGTGCATCGTGATCAGCAGGCCTGCGGCGTTGCGACTACGGCGCCGCAGGTGCCACCAGGCCAGGGGGCCGAGTTGCTCGGCGCCGTCGAGCACCAGGACGGTGCGAAGGTCGAGCTCCGCGAGCCAGGTGCCTTCGATCTCCGGCGGCAGGCGTCGCAGGCCGTCGTGCAGGCGCAGGCCGCGCACCTGCAGCCCGGCAGCCTCCAGTCGTAGCGTCAGCTTGCTGAGCAGAGTCGTCTTGCCACTGCCGTGGGGTCCGACGATGGCACCTCGATAGTTCGCCGCTTGCAGGTTCTGCAACAAGTCGTCCCAGTCCCAGCCCTGGGGCTGCAGGGGCAGGTGGTCGATGCATTGTGCGCGGAACGGATTGTCTGCGGGGCGCACGGCCGGGGCGGTCAGGCTTCGTCTGCCACGGCAGTACCGAGCTGGATCTCTTGACCCGTGGGGGAGAGGACGAATTTCACCAGCTGTGCCTCGTGCTGCGGCTCGGCGATCAGCTCGACGCCCCAATGCAAGGTGATCAGCTTGCCCGAAAAGCTGTAGGGCCCTTCCGGTAGCCAGAACTGGAAGCGTTCACTGCCCGACTGGCTGTTGGCCAGGACCAAGGAATCGACCACCCCGACGTCCTCGTCACCCTTGCCCTCGGTGTACCAGAAGAGGCGCACTTCCAGCCGGTCCGGCATCTCGTCGAGCTGCCAGCGAGCTTCGCCTTCGAGCGAGTCTCCGGGGCGGTAACTCTGGTCTTCACCGGCGAGCTGGTCACCGGCCAAGGCAATGTGCAGCGAGTTCATCGAAAGCCTCCCGTGACGGCGGCCGGCTGCACAATGAAGGGATACTCGTGCGTGATGTCCGGCCAGTTCGGGATGTCACCCACGGCTTTCAGCTTCCACACGATCTTGTTGCGATTCGCCTCGAAGGAGTGCATCAGGTGGGGCGGCAGCTGCAGGCTCGCCGAGCCGGTCATCTCGTTGCGCCGCGGCGTCTGGTCGACGACTGGGATCTCGGCGAAGACTTCTTTGGCCGTGTGCGTCGACGTACCCCGACGATATGTCGCCTCCTCGCGTCCTTCGAGCACGATCTTGAAGCGGCGCACCCGGTTCGGAGGTCGGTTGAAGGTCCAGCTCACCTGGATCATTTCTCCGGGCCGCGCCTGGCCAGAGGAGATGTGCAGCGACAGGCGTGGGTTGAACAGGGCCAGGAAGGTGTGGACGATCCCGCCGATCAGGGCCAGGCCGACGAGCACGAAGGGAATCAGGAAGAGCGTGAGGAACCAGTCGGCGGAACCGCTGGTCCAGCTCTTGTAGGCCTGGTACACGAAGATACTGACGATGCCGTTCCAGAACAGCGAGATGAGGATCATGATGATCAGCTGGCCCAAGGGCGAGCTGTCGGCCTCCAGTTCCTGCGCTCCGCTGCTACCCACGGGTATGGGGGCGTCAGTGCCTGCGGCGCTGGCCAGGAAGCTGTGTCCCGCGGCACCAGGCGGCGGACCACCGACCAGGCCGGCGATCCCCGGGCGCGCTTCTTGTGCCGTGCGCACTTGCTCGGCTAGCGAAGGCTTCGGCCGCCAGCTGGAGGTCTCGACGTTGGCGGGGCCACCACGGTTACGCCAGGTTGAGATTGACCAGACAATCCCGCCGGCTCCGACCGCGACGAAGATCATCGGCAACAATCCGAAGAGCAATTCCCAGTGCAAGCCGCGGTGGATGACCGCTTCTGCTGGCGCGGTCGGGTCGACGTAGCAGGTGATTTTCGATCCCGGCGGATGTGCTTCGACGACTGCGGCCTTGCCGTCGTAGCCACTGCTCGACCCGGTCATGAATTGGTAACGATCCGAAGTGAACTCACCTCCACCCCAGGCGTAGCCATAGGTGATGTCGACGCTGTACGTCGATCCGCCTTCGTCACTCGGGTGCACCCCGACGTCGCTCGAGATCACCGTAGCCTCGACTGGCTCCCAGTTGCGTGCGTCCAGAATGCTGAGCACCGGCTCGAGGAAGATGAACCACAGGAAGATCAGGCCGAAGACGAGGAAGACGCCGAAGAACAAGACCATGCAGCCGGGGTGGTTGCTCTCTCTCTTGTTGCTGGACTTGGGTTTCTGGGCCATTTGTAGCAGATTCTAGCATCCGAGCTAGCTCTCATCGCGGACGGGGTGTCTGGAAGGCTCCAGTTGGATCGATGGTTGCTGCAGCGGCCCAGCCTGATTAAGGTAAGAGCTGTACCCTGATAGCGCGTCCGGCACTGGACCGCAGGAGGCTTCTCACGCATGCCCATGCACCCTTCCTCGCCCCACTACCCAGGCTCAGTTCGCGGTACTACCGAGCTGGCCGATGAGCCCCTGGACGAGTTTCACTTGAGCCAGGTTGGCGACAGCTGGGCAC
Source organism: uncultured bacterium (assembly GCA_965368975.1). GTDB lineage: Bacteria > Acidobacteriota > Thermoanaerobaculia > Multivoradales > JAHZIX01 > CBDUPA01. The sequence goes on from CBDUPA010000008.1 coordinate 180,676, forward strand.
CGGTGAGCCGGGTCACCAATCCGGACTTCGACCAGCCAAGCGGCACGCCGCTGCATGCCTGTCTGGCTGGCAAGGTAGCCGTGGATGTCATCCACGGCGGCAATATCGTGCCGGCGGACCTGACCGTGGAGTTGCCACCGCGGCTTCGACCAACCGTGGCAGCTGGCTTCGACCGGGAGAAGGACTGGGGCGCTGATCACTTCGCGGGTGAGCTGGCACGGTTACTCAACCTCAGTGGCTTTCTGCGGGTCGATCTCGCTCGGGTGGTGCTCGACTTCAATCGCTTCCCAGGTGTGACGCGAGGTAGCTTGGCGTATTTGCAGCGAGCCGCGATCAACCACCCGTTCTCGGAACTGTCGTTCGATGCCAAGAAGACCTTGCTCAATGATGGCTACGATTCGATTTCGTCCGCCTTCGACCAGCATCTGGAAGGTGCAGTTCTGAAGCTGGCGGTCCACACCTACGACCGCTACAACGCCGGTGGCCCCTACGAAGCGCACGGCACGGTGCGGCCGGATGTCAGTCTGCTGTACACCTCGCTTTCTTACGATCAGCATCAGCGCCTGATCGAGGGGGTGTTCGATCCTTTGTACCCGGACGCCCTGGGCTACTTCACCTGCGATCGTCGCTTGGCCGCTCGGGTGACGCTGGAGTTGGAGAAGCGCGGCATCACGGTGGCGCACAATCATCCCTACAAACTGCCAGATGGCAGTGTCGAAATACGCTCCCAGGTCTGGCATTTCTTCCTCTTCCTGCGCCAACGCTTCGAAGAAGCCCGGCCAGACACGGTCGAGCAGTATCCCTACCAGCTGGTCTGGAACATGCTGCTCGACACCACCCAGCGATCCGCGTCCAGCAGCCTCTTGCGCAGCTATATCCACGGGCACCGTCGCCTGGCCCGGTCCGAGCTACTCGGTCACGTGGCTGAGAGTCGACTGGGAGATTTGCAGAGCGGACTCCGCGAGGAGCTGCAACGGGCTCAGCGTGCCTACGAAGACATCGGCACTTATCTCGAGGACCACCGGCGCAGCGTGATTCAGGACTACCGACGCCATCCCCTGCGCCTCGGGGCGATGGCGCTCGAGGTGCGCAAGGACTTGCTGTGGCAGTTCGAAGACGAAGAGGAAGAGATCTATCAGAAGCCCGTGCACGGCCGAGGCGGACTCAAGACCGACAACCTGCGTGTGCTGGCTGACGCGCTCAGCGAGGCGCTGGTGACCTACAGTCACGAGGATCGGTGCGAGACGGTCGAGCGGCAGCGCTGGAGCTAGAGCGGGCCGCCAGTCGCCAGCTGCAGCTGCACCCAGGCGCGCAGGATGTCTAGCTTGGCCAGCTCGTGACGCGTGCGCTGGTCACGCAGGGCGGCTTCGGCGTCGAGCTGATCGTTGGTGGTGGCACGACCGGCGCGGTAGCGTTCGGTCTCGACGCGTAGGGTTTCGGTCGCCAGCTCGACGCCGCGTTCGCGCACCTCCAGGGACTTGCGCGCGACGACCAGGCGCGACAGGGCTTGGCGAATCTCGAGATCGATGCCTCTGCGCAGGGCTTGCAGATCCGCTAGCAGAGCATCGCGCTGAGCTTCGAGCGCCGCCTTTCGGGGGGCGCGGGTGCCGGCGGCGAAGGGGGTCCAGGTGACGTCGAGGCTGCCGCGCAGGATGCCGTCGGGCTGGAAGGCGTCGCCATCGACGGTTTGCCAGGATGCGGTAGCGTCGAGGCGGGGGAGGCGTTCGGCGTGGACGGCCTGGGCGCGCAGACCGAGCGCGGCGGCGCGGGTTTCCAGGGCGGCCATGTCGGAACGGTGAGCTTGGGCGGCAGCGGCCAGGGTCGCGGGCGTGGGGTCGCGGGCTCGATCGTAGACGCCGTCGTACTCGGGTTGCACCGGGCCGACCAGGCCGACGGTTCGCCCCAGGTCGTGCACAGCAACCTGGCGCAGCTCCGCGAGCCGGAGCCCGTCGAGTTGGGCTGATTCGAGATCGAGACGTACCTTGAGCGCGTCAGCTTCCAGGCTGCGCCCGGCCTGGACGCGTTCTTCAGTCTCGGCGAGGCGCGCCTGCAGGCTGTCGATGAAAGCGTCCGTCGTCCGGCGCGCCGCATCGATCTCGAGCACGGCGAGGAAGGCCTCGGCGGCTTCGGCGGCCAGCCGTTGGCGCAGGCGTTCGGCGTCGAGCGTGGCTGCTGCGGCTTCACCATGGGCTGCTTGGGTGGCGTAGCGCTGGCCAGCGATGTCGACCAGCGGTTGCCGGATGCGGATGCCGGCGACCTGGCTGTCGCGCTCGCTGAGGGTGAAGCTGCCGATCGGCGTGTCGAGGGCGAAGGCGTCGTCGTTCCACACGGCGCTGGCGAAGGCGCTCACCGAGGGGCGGCGGAAGGCACGGCTCTCGGCCTCGGCGGCCTGGCTTGCGGCCTGTTGACGAAACTCGGCGGCCAGCGCACCGGGGCGCGCGGCGGCACGCTGCATGGCTTCTTGCAGGGTCAGCGCGGGAATCTCTTCAGGCGTTTCTGCCTGTGCCAGGGCAGATCCGGGACCCAGCAGCGCCGCCAGGAGCAGGAGGCCCGCGACAGACGGGTTAGCGGCTGCGGAGCCAACTGCCGGACGTCGGCGCAGCCAGCGCAGTGGGTTCCAGCGTGCCACGGCGCCGGAGAAGCGGTCGAAGTGGCTGTCGAACAGGAGCTTGTAGAGCGCGGGGACCACCAGCAGGGTGAGTAGGGTCGAGCTGATCAGGCCCGAGATCATCGCCCACGCCAGCGGTGGCCACAGCGTGGCGCCGGAGAAGGCGAGTGGCGACAGACCGGCGACGGTGGTGGCCATGGTCAGCAGGATGGGGCGCGTGCGCCGCTGCACGGCCTCGGCCAAGGCCAGGTCGATCGAGTCGCCGCCGGCGCGGCGAGTCTCGATCACCTCCATCAACACGATGGCGTTGTTGACCACGATGCCGACCAGCGCCAGGATGCCGAGCAGTGACATGAAGCCGAACGGCTGCCCGGACAGCAGCAGCCCGGGAATGACCCCGACGACGGCCAGCGGCACGGTGATCAGCACGATGCCGATGCGGCGGAAGGAGTTGAACTCGGCGAGCAGGAAGAAGAGCAGCAGCAGGGCACCGATCGGCATGACGCGCAGGATGGCGGCGTTGGCGGCGCCGCTTTCTTCGCCCTCGCCGCCGTATTCCAGGCGCACGCCGTCTGGCAGTTGCAGAGCGTCGAGACGCGGCTGCAGTTCGCGGAGGACGCCGCTGGCGGTGACGTCGTCGGCGACTTGCGCCAGCACGCTGACCACGCGCTGCCGGTCGCGGTGGTGGATCGCCGCCGGGCGCCACTCGACGTCGAGGCGGGCGACCTGGCCTAGGGGCACCGGCTGGCCACCCGGCGTCGCGATGTCGAGGCTCTGCAGGTCGGCGGCAGGGAAGGTCTCGCCGGCGCTCGAACGCACCAGGATCGGCACTGGGTCTTCGCCGACGCGGAACTGTCCGACCTCGGTGCCGAGAGTGCGGCCGAGCAAGGCCAGGGCGACGTCGGCACGGGTGATGCCGTGGCGCGCGGCCTCAGCGTCGTTGATCTCGAAGACGACGGTCGGGGAACCCTGGCTGAGGTCGTGACGCTCGTCACGCGTGCCGGGCACGGCGCGCACTTCGGCCAGCACCGCATCGCTGGCGCGCTCCAGGGCTTCCAGGTCGTGGCCGAAGAGCCGCAGCTCGACCGGTGCGGCGACCGGTGGTCCTTGCTCCAGGCGCCGGGCTACGGCGCTGATTTGCGGATACTCGCGGTGCACCAACTCACGGCTCCAGCGGGTGAGTTCTTCGACCGCCGGCAGGGTGGTTGTCTCGATCACTAGCTGTGCACGGTGCGGACTGCTCGGCTTGTCGAGCAGGTTGTAGTAGAAGTGCGGCGCGGCGCGGCCGATGAAGGCGGCCACCGAGCGGACCTGCGGGTGTTGCTCGAGGTCGGTTTCAATCTGGCGCGACACCGAATCGGTCTCTTCGAGGTGGGTTCCCTCGGGCATCTCGAGATCGAGTACCAGCGTGGTGCGATCGGCGGCGGGGAAGAACTGCTTCTTGACCAGGGGGGCCAGCGACAGGGTAGCGCCGAGCAGCAGGCTAGTGGCGACCAGCACCAGCACGGGGTGGCGTACGGCGAGCCCGGCCAGTCGGCGCGGCAGCAAGGCCGCGGCACGGTCGGGTTGGCTCTTGGTGCGCGGCCGCAGCACCATCTCGGCCATCACTGGCGTCGCGACGACGGCGAAGAAGTAGCTGATCGACAGCGTCATCATGATCAGCGTCGGGATCGAGCGCGTGAAGTCACCGGTGCCACCCTCGGCGAGCAACATGGGGATGAAGGCGGCGAGCGTCGTGCCGGTGGCGGTGCCGAGCGGCAGGATCAATTCGCGGATCGACTCCAGCACCGCTTGGCGCCGCGGCTCACCGAGGTCGAGTCGATACTGGATCGCCTCCACCATGACGATCGCGTTGTCGACCAGCATGCCGAGGGCGATGACCAGGGCGGCGATCGAGATCTGGTGGATGATGCCGCCAGTGGCGGCAAAGATGCCGATGGCGCTGAAGGTGACCAGCGGCACCACCAGGGCGACCAGCAAGCCGAGGCGCGGGCCCATGGATGCGAACAGAACCGCGGCGACGATCAGGATGCCGAGCAGCAGAGACTTGCTCAGCTGGTCGAGGCGGGTTTCGACCTGGTCGGGCTGGAAGACTACTTCTTCGATCTGCAGCGGAGCGACTGTGGGTGCCAGCTCGGCCAGCTGCTCGCGCAGGTCATCTCCCCACACCAGGCGGTCGATGCCGTTGCGCGGTACGACGCCCAGGCCGACTGCCGGCTCACCGCGCCAGCGCATCCGCTCGGTGGCCGGTTCCTGCGGACTCAGGCGCACGCGCGCGAGGGTCTCGAGCGGCACGCTGGAGCCCGACGGCAGCAGGATCGGCGTGGCGGCGATCTCGTCGACCGACGCGAAGTCGGTGCGCGGTCGTAGGTTGGCGGTCTTGGCACCGAGGTGCAGCAGGCCACCGGGCACGATCTCGCTGCGCTGCGCCAGCTGCAGGCCGAGGGTGCGCGGGTCGAGGCCGAGCCGGCGCGCCATGGCGTCGTCGTATTCGATAGTGATCTGTTCCTGCGGGTCGGCGATCAGCTTGACGCGACGCGTGCCCGGGACGGTGAGCAATCGCCGTTTGATCCGCTCGGCCGCTGCCGCCAGGCGTAGCGGATCGCCTGAGCCGGTGATCGCCAGCACCACGGCTTCCTGTTCGACCAGGTCGTCGTCCAGGGTCGGCTCACCGACGCCGCGGGGAAAGTCCGGGCGCGCCAGCGCCAGCGCGTCCTCGACTTCGTCCCAGGCGTCCCCGGTCTCGTAGATCGTCTCCAGCAACTCGACGCGCACGATGCCGACGCCGGCACGCGCGGTGGAGTAGAGGTGCCACACTTCTTCGACCTCGGCCAGGCGTTCCTCGATCGGCTCGAGGACCAGCCGCTCGACGGTCTCGGCGTCGGCGCCGGGGAAGGGCACGACGATCAGGCCGTTGCGCTCCGGGAAGTGGGGATCCTCTTCACGCGGCATGGTCAGCCAGGAGGCCGTGCCGGCGAGCGCCAGTAGGGCGACCACGGCCAGCACCAGGCGTCGGCGCCCCAGGACCAGGCACATCAGCCTGTCTTTGACTTGATCGTTGTGGCGCGGGCCTTCCTGCTGCGTCGTCATCGCCCGTCTCCAGGTGCTGGGACCGTCAGGACGCGTTCGCCATCAAGGAGGCCCCGCTGGCCCCCGACCACGACTTCGTCGCCGACCTCGAGATCACCCTGCACCGAGACACGTTCGCCGAGCAGGCGACCGACCTGCACCTCGACGCGTCGCACGGTGCCGTCCGCGCGTACCTGGAACACGGCCGGTTGCCGGCCACCGGGGTTGATCACCGCTTCCACGGGCAGTGTCAAGCCGAATGGGGACGCGAGCTCGAGGGTCAGTTCGGCGGTCATGCCCGGACGCAAGGTTGGTTCTTCCGCAGTGGTCGCTTCGAATTGCACTACGACCGGGAACAGCTGCCCAGGGCCTGGTGCCGCACGGCCGAGAGACGTGATGCGAGCCGTGCGCGACGTGCCGAGAGCCGGTACGTGGACCTGCACCTGAGCGCCGAGCGCCAACTGGGGGACCACGGACTCGGGTACCTCGACTTCCAGTTCCACCGAGTCCTGGCCGCTGAGGGTCAGCACCGTGCGCCCCGGCTGCACAAACTCGCCCGGCTGCGCGTGTACCGCCATCACCGCGCCAGCGTATGGGGCGGTCAGCGTCGTTTCGCCGAGCTGACGCCGGGCTTCCTTGAGACGCACGCGCGCCGAGTCCTGGGCGGCGGACAGGGCGTCGAGCCCGGCGCGCACCTGCTCCAGCTCTTCACGGGTAGCGGCTTTGGTGTCGACCAAGGTCTGGACCCGCTCGACGTCACGGCGCGCTTGCGCGTGCCTGGCTTCCAACTCCGCGACCTGTGCCACGGCGGCGTCGACCACGTTGCGCACCTCGCGTGCGTCGAGGCGGGCGAGTACCTGGCCGGCGCGCACCGTGTCCCCGACCTCGACCGGCCGCGCCTCGAGGCGGCCGCCGAGCAGGAAAGAAAGCTGGGCTCGCCGCGCCGCTCGCGTGACCCCGGCGAAGCGCAGCTTGCGCTGGCTGTCCATCGCCTCGACGCGAGCGGTGTGCACGCGCTTGACGTCGTCGCCCGAGTCCTCCTCGAGTGTAGAAGTAGCCGGTACGGCCAGGTACAGCGCTGCCGTCAGGGGTACGGCAGCCAGCAACAGGTGTCCTCTGCGTCGCTTGCTCACGGTCGCATCCTCATGGGGTCTTCGTGGCGTGGGGCCGGTCGGGGGGTATTGGGCTTGGTTTGGCTTATTGGATCGGTGTATTGGGGGCCATCGCGCAGGGGCACAGGCTCTGCAGCATCTCTTGGGCCCGCGCGACCGCCTTGGCGGTGCGTTCTTGATCGAAGATCGGCATGCGAATGCCCAGCGCCAGTACGCCGTGAGTGAGGCCCCACAGCGCGTCGGCGGTGCTCTCGGGATCGCCCGGCGGCAACAGGCCCGCTTCGATGGCGCCCGCCACCGCTTCCTGCCAGATGCGCAAGATGGCGATGCGCGGTTCCTTGTCCACGTCTTCCTCGTCCATCAGGTAGTCGCAGCGCTGGATGAACATCAGCTGGTAGTAGACCGGATGTTCCATGCCGAAGCGGACGTAGGCGTCCGCCACCGCGTGCAAGCGGTCGTGCGGGTCGTTCGTGCTGGCCGCCGCGGCTTCGACCTGCTCACCGAAGAGGCGGAACCCCTCGTCGGCGATGCTGAACAGGACGTCGTCTTTGTCCTTGAAGTAGAGGTAGATCGTGCCGGGGGAGTAGCCGATCTCTTCGGCGATCTGGCGCAAGGAGAAGCCCTCGTAGCCACGCTCCAGGAAGAGCTCGCCAGCGGCTTTGAGGATCGCTTCCTTGAGCTGTTCCTTCTCTTGCTCACGACGTTCCTGGGTCGCCTTGCGCAGGCGTTCGGTGCGGGTGGCTGGGGGCATGGTGGCTCTTGGTCTCGGTGGGTCAAGGTGGTGTGCGATCAGGTCTCGCTCTCTTTGCTGAACGCCGTTCAGTGAATGAATGCTAGTCGTTCCATGATGGCCAGTCAAGATCTCTCAGGGTCTCAGGCCACGGGGCTACGGTGGGCTCGGGCCGCACCGTGGTTGCTCGTGGCGCGGGGGCCTTGCAGCGACGGTGTACAGCCGTAGAATGGTGACCATGTTGCCGCGTCGTATTTGGGCTTGCACGGAATTGAGGGACTGGTACTGATGCGCCACGGTGTCCGCAAGCGATCCTGGCGCGGTCTGCGTCGCACCCCGCCCAACGAGCGTTACGACGCCGTCATCATTGGCGCTGGTATCGGCGGCCTGTTCTGCGCCAACCTCCTGGCGCGCGAAGGGCTGAAGGTGCTGCTGATCGAGCAGCACTACATGGTCGGCGGTTATTGCAGTACTTTCCGCCGTGCTGGCTATACCTTCGACGCCGCGTCACACTTCTATCCGCTGCTCGGCAATCCGGACACCATCACCGGCAAGTTGCTGCGTGCATTGGGTGCCGAGGTCGAGTGGGTCAAGATGGATCCGGTCGACACCTTCCACTTCCCGGACGGCAGCCGCTTCGAAGTGCCCGCTGACTACGACGACTACCGCCGCCGTCTCGACGCAGAGTTTCCGCACCAGCGCGAGAACCTACAGCGCTTCTTCGAGCAGGTGCGAGAGACATACCTGGCCGGCCTGCTGGAATACTTCCGTGGTCGGCGAACCTCGCGTCTCGACGCCTACCGAGACCTGACGCTCGGTGAGGTCTTGCACCGACAGTTTGATGATCGCAAACTCGAGTTGCTGCTCACCGCCGACTGTCCACACTGGGGTTCACCACCGAGCCGTACGTCATTCGTCTTCGACTCGATGCTGCGCTTGTCGTACTTCCTCGGCAACTACTACCCGGTAGGTGGCTCGCAGGCGTTCTCGGACGGGCTGGCGTCGCGCTTCGAGGAGCAGGGGGGGCATATCTTGATGAGCACGGAGGTCGAGGAAATCCTGGTCGAGACGCGGGACGGTCGACCGCGTGCCGTGGGGGTCCAGACGGCGATCCGCCGCGGACAGCAGGTCGAACAGCGCCGGGTCCAGGCGGATATCGTTGTCTCCAACGCCGACTATCGCCTCACCATGGAGCGCCTTCTCGATGCGCGTTGGGTTCCCCCCGAGGACCTAGCCGCGATGCGCCAGCTCAAGCCGAGCTTTCCGTGCTTCCTGACCTACATCGGCCTGCGGGGCATCGAACCGAAGGTGCTGGAACAGGTCCAAGGCTACTACTGGAACGACTGGAATTTCGACCGCGTCGGGCGCAATGGTCTACGCTGCAAGATCTTCGCTCCGACCCTCTACGAGCCGCACATGGCGCCGCCCGGCGGTCAGATCGTGATCCTGCAGAAAGTGCTGGAACTGGACTACCAGGCGGTCCAGAACTGGGAGCAGCACAAGCAAGAGGTCGAGGACTACGTCGTCGCTCACCTGGAGAGCGTGATTCCCGGCGTGCGCGACAAGATCGTCACGCAGACTAGCGCCTCCGCGGCGACCTCCTGGCGCTTCACGCGCAACCAGGATGGAGCCATGCTGGGCTGGGAGATGTCGCCGGAACAGCTCGGCGAGGCGAGGCCCGACATCGAAGGTCCCATCGACGGCCTGTGGCTGGTCGGCCACTGGACGCGTCCTGGTGGTGGCATCACCCCGGTGATCGTGTCGGCGATGCGGGCAGCGGAGGGGATTCTGAAAACGAAGCCGCCGTGAGAGGTCAGCGGACGAAGAACGGGCTTGTCCACGCGAGCCCACCGTCCTGCTGGACGAGCCGCAGGTAGACGTACTCGCCCGAGGCTAGACCCTTGATCGGCAGGGTCATGTCGAGTTCTGAGACACCGCCCACCGGCAGGGTCTCGACCACCTGGCCAGCGCGAATCAGGTCGACGCGCTCGAAGGTGTTCGTGCCGAAGGCTTGCACGGTGAGCTGGTAGTCGCCTGCAGGGACGTCGGCACCGATGGGGTAGGAGGTCGTGGCGGCGTCGACGGTACCGGTGAGGTGGCTGGTGAGCAGGATGCGGGGACCGTTGGTGGCGTAGGCGCGGCGGGACTTGAGGACGTCATAGACGGCATCGCGACTCTTCTCGCCGGTGAGCAGAGCGACCAGGCCGCCGCTGGGGGAGGCGATGTGGGACAGGCCGGGATGGCCGTCGTGGCTGTCACCGCTGCCGATGAAGCCGAGGTCGTAGCCGAGGTCGAGGGCATCGCGCACGAAGTGGCCGACGATCGGGCGGTAGATGCCGCGCGGAGAGTCGATGGCCTCGGAGCTGCCGTGGACGGAGACGAGCTCGGCGATCGGTTCGAGCTGCGGGTCGGGCTCGAAGCTCCAGTCGGTCTCGATCGGGCCACCGGCACAGTGGTGGGGCACGGTGATCGTCTTGGTGCCGGCGAGCGCGGCCCACAGTTCGTCGGGTGTGTCGGTGGCGGGGTCGAGGTAGGTCACAAGGGGCGTCTGAGGACCGAAGTAGAGCACCTGGCGGTGGCCATAGACCCAGTTGGTCCACTCGATGCCGGGCACGGTGACGAAGCGGCCGGGATCGTGGTATTCGACGTTGAGGTTCAGGATGTGGTTCCACGTCTGTGGATTTTCGTCCAGGAAGGGGCGCCCCCAGTGGTCGTGATCGGTCAAAGAAATGACGTCGAGGCCGGCGATGTCGCGCGCGTAGCGGAAGAAGTCTTCGGGGGTACCGGTGCCGTCGGAGGCGGCGGAGTGGCCTTGCAGGTCGGCCCAGATCACCGGCTCGACGTCCGTGCCGACCCGCAGCGGAGCGCTGAGGCTTTCGAGCACGGTCGATGCTCCCCTGTCGGAGCTGGCCTGCTCGGAGCTGGCCTCTTCGGAGTTGGTCTCTTCGGAGTTAGGCATCTCGAAGCGAGCCCGCAGGCGGTACAGGCCCGGGCGGGTGACGCGGAACTCGCTGCTGACGTGGCCCTGGTCTTCGGGCTTCAGCGTCATGGGCGCCGGCAGCTCCAAGCCTTCCATGGCCTGCAGCGTCAACGTGCCCTGCACCGGATTCCAGGCGTTGCCCATGCGGTCGAGGACGGCCGCGGTCAGGCGCAGCGTGTCGCCGGGGGCGGCGGTGCTGGGGACGGTGAGCTCGAGGCGGGTCGGTGGGCCGGCGACGGTGTCGATGCGCGGCGGATCGGGCACCAGGTGGTGGTGGCCATCGCCGTCGCCGTCGACGCCGAACCAGAAGGCGGAGCCCTGCTCGGCAAAGACGTCGGCCTGCGCTCCGGCCGGTCCGGCGCCGTAGACGATGCGTAGCTGTTCGCCGGCTTCGAGCGCCCGACCCTGGATCTCAATGCGCAGCGTGCGTCGGCGCGGCTGCACGGAGAGGCCGAGTTGCAGCTCGTCGCCGTAGGCGAAGACCTGGGTGTACCCTCCCATGCGCGCGGCGGTGATCTGTGGCGGCGTCCACTTCCAGAACATCGGAACGTGGAAGCGGATCGAGCCGCCGGGCTGCACGCCTTGCGGCCCGGCCTCGTAGACGAACGCCCAGCGGCTGGCAGTGCCGGCGACCACTTCCTGGGGGCCGTCCGCCAGCCAGGCGCGACCGGCACCGTCGGCGGGGTGGTGCGGCGCGTTGGCTTGCTGGCGCAGGATCTGGAGTTCGCGCAGGCGCTGGGCCAGGACTTGCTGGCGATCCTGCTGGACGATCAGGCCCTGGGCCTGGACCGGGGTCTGTCCCGCGTCCGTGTTGGCGTTCGTGTCGATGTCAGAGTGGGCCGGGTTGCTTTCTTCCAGGCCGCTTCCCTGCAGGCCGCTCTTCTCGAAGCTGTGATCGGCAGTGAAGGAGCTGGTGGCCGCGGGGTCCGGCTGCGCTGCCAGCATGGCGAGGGTGACGACGGGTAGAAGGAGGCATCCTAGCACCGGTGTCCACCAGGAGCGAAGTCTCATCAAGATTCCTCGGGCAGGATGCGGTCTTCGCGCGACAGCTGGGCGGCGACCAGGCGGCTGTAGTGACCGTCTCCGCGCTCCAGCAATTCTTCGTGCGTGCCTTGCTCGACGACCTCGCCCTCGTGCATGACCAGAATCAGGTCGGCCCGGCGCACGGTGCTGAGCCGGTGGGCGATGACGATGCGAGTGCAGCGCAGGGCCTGGAGTTCGGCGTGGATGGAGGCCTCGGTGACGGCATCGAGTGCCGAGGTGGCTTCGTCGAGCAGTAGGATGGCCGGCTTGTGGACCAGCGCGCGGGCCAGCGCGATGCGTTGCCGCTGACCACCGGAGAGCGAGGTACCGCCGTCGGCGAGTAGCGTCTCGTAGCCCATCGGCAGCGCCATGATGTCGTCGTGGATGTAGGCCAGTCGAGCGGCATCCATGACCCGGTCGAGGGGCAGAGTCGGGTCGGCCATGGCGATGTTGGCGCGGATCGAGGTGCCGAAGAGGTAAGGCTGCTGCGACACGATGCCGAGTTGGCTACGCACCGAGCGGAACTCCAAGCGTTCGAGGTCGACGCCATCGTAGTAGATCTTGCCGGAGGTGGGGATGAACAGGCCGAGCAGCAGGTTGGCCAGGGTCGACTTGCCCGAGCCCGAGCGGCCGACGATGGCGACAAAGTCGCCGGGTTCGATCTTCAGGGCGACGTCGCGCACCACCATGGGTGCCATCGGGTTGTAGCGGAAGCTGACACCTTCGAGACGGATCTGCCCGGCGACCTTGCCGGCGGGGGTGACCTCTTCGCGATCCTGTTCCTTGGGCGTGTCCAGGACGTCGTTGATACGGTCCAGGTAGCTTCCCATCAGCTGCAGCTGTGTGGCAGTGCCGACCAGCGTTGTCAACGGTGCCAGGAAGGAGCCGGCGAGGGCATTGGCGGCCAGCATGGTGCCCAGGGTCAGTTCGCCGTTGAGTACCAGGAAACCGCCGACGACGAGGATCAGCAGCGGTGAACCGGTGGCGAGGGCGGAGAGCGAAGAGTCGATCAGCGCGTTCAATCGACCGCGGTCGATGATCACGTTCAGCTCGTCGACGAAGAGGTTGGACCACAACTCGACGGAGCGCTTTTCGGTGCCGCTGGCCTTCAGCGTCTCGATGCCGGTGAGCAGTTGCACTTGGTAGCCACGTGACTTGGCCTCGGCTTGCAGCGCTTCGCTCATCAGGTCGCGCTGCTTTCTGCGCGTGAGCAGGAAGATGATCACGCGTAGCAGGCCCAGGCCGAGCACGACGGTCGCCATGGTGGTGCTGGTGATGTAGAGCACTACCAGGTAGAGGACGACCATGAAGCCGTCGAGGATGCCGGAGATGGTGCCGGTGGTCAGGATCTCGCGGATCGTCGAGTTGCTGTTGAGGCGCATCAGCAGGTCACCGGCTGAGCGCTGCTGGAAGTAGGCGTAGGGCAGGTCGACGAGGTGGTCGAGGAAATCGAGGGTCAAGCGCGCGTCGAGCTGGGTACGCAGCTGTAGCAGCAGGTAGGAGCGGATCAGCGAGGTGACGAACTGGAAGCCGACGATGCCCACCAGGCCGGCGGCGATCACCAGCAGCAACTGCGTATCGCCGCGTGGAACCACGCGGTCGACCAGCAGGCCGGTGAGAATGGGCAGGGCGAGCGCGAACAACTGCACCAGCACCGAGGTGACGATCACCCGTGACAGCACGCCGCTCTGCGCCAGGATCTGGCTCAGATAGCGCCACAGCCCTTTCTTGCGCGTGTCTTCGGGTTCGAAGTCGTCGCTCGGGTCGAAGACCAGGGCGACGCCGGTGAACTGGCGGCGTAGCGTTTCCTTGCTCACCTTACGGCGGCCGCCGGAGGGGTCGACGATCGTGGCCTTCTCGCCGTCCCAAGCCTCGAAGACCACGAAGTGCTGGAAGCCCCAATGCAGGATCGACGCGCGGTCGAGGTACTGCAGGTCGTCGATCTCTTCGACCTTGACGCCACGGCCGCGCAGGCCGTACCAGCGGCCCACCCGCAGTAGCGTCAGGGCGTCGGCGCCGCGACTGCCGACGCCGGCCAGATTGCGCACTTCGTCGAGGTTGATCTGCTTGCCGTAGTAGGCCAGGACCATGGTCAGGCAGGCCGGACCGCAGTCGGCGGCGGCGGTCTGCTGCACGTACGGTACGCGCCGCTGGCTGCCCAGGCGCTTGACGTTGAGCAGGGCCGGGAAGCGGGCCAGCAAGGACGCGGGCTTGGCCGCAGTGCTCGCGTCTGGATCGTTCAGGCCTACTTCGTCGTCTCCGTCGTCGTCGCGGTAGGCATTGCCGTGCGGGTCGGAGTCGGCGTCGAAGGTACCGCCCGGCACCATGCGGTTCGGCGCTTCGGTGTCGGCGCTGTTGCCGGTGCCGTCGTTCGGGGCCCGGTCGTGCGGGTTGCGCTCGCTCATGCGTCTACCGGGCCTTCAGTTCTGCCGCAGGGCCTTGAGGCCCGGGACGAGGGTGAGCAGGATGGGTTCGGAACGCACACGTACCTCGGCGGTGCCGTGCATGCCGTCGTGGAACTCGTAGATCTCACCGTCACTCTCGAACTGCGTCGACTCCAGCCGTGCTTCGACCAGGATGACTGGGCCCAGGATCGGCAGCGCCTCGGCGATTGCCGGTCCGAGCGCGCGCCGCGCCTCGGAAGGACCGATGACCTGCTCGCTGACCGTCTCGACGACCAGGTGCTGGTAGGTGTAGGCGTAGCCGGACAGTTCCATGCGCAGCGGTTGGCCGGGACGGATCAACGGGCGGTACTGGCCGGGCAGCAGCGCCGTCAGGTAGAGCTGCTGCGCGTGGCGGCGCAGCGATAGCAGGAGCTGGCCCGGGCTGACGAACTGGCTGGCACGGATGCGAACGTCGCTGACCACGCCGTCGTGCGGCGCGCGCACGGAGCGATCGGCGAGGCGGGATTGAGCCAGGTCGAGCTGTGACTGCAAGGCCAGCAGGCTGCGCTCGGTGGACACGTCGGCCGGGTTGCGCAGCCGGTTGAGCAGTTGCAGGCGGATTTCCTTCTCGATGCGTTCGAGATCCGCCAGCTCTTGTGAGCTGTAGAAGGTCACCAGCAGATCGCCGGCGCGCACGGCCTGGCCGGCTTCGACCTCGACGGAAGTGACGGTGCCGGAAATCGGCGCGGTGAGCTCGGCCTGACCGGCGGCGCGGATCACGGCCGGCCCCGAAGCGTACTCGTTGATGCGCCCGATCAGGCTGTAGGCGAAGGCGACGACCAGCACGGCGAGCAGGACCCAGTAGACCCAGCGTGTCCACGACGGCGAGATGCGCAGCAGGTCGCCCTGGTCGCGCAGGCCAGCCTGGTGGTGGGCTAGGGCTTCTTCGCGGAAGACGCTGTCGCTGCCCGAACGCAGGCGAGCCTTGCGGGCCAGTCCGACCATGCGCGGTGCGAACTGGTCGGCGAGAAGCTCCAGGCGGCGCTGCTCGCTGGCGGTGAACACGGGGCGCGAGGCGTGGCGCACCGCTACCAAGACGGCGAGTACGTGGACGTCGTCGGCGCCGGGACTGCCGATCTCGGTGTTGCCGGTCTGGGGCGCCAGGATCGGCACCGCCAGGAAGTGCTCGTCTGGCTTGCCGTCCGGGTTGTCGGCTTCTTCGTCGAAGCGCGGATCGTCGCCCACTTGCTCGCGACGGATCGCGTTTCCGGTGCGCGCCACGAAGCTGACCAGGCCGGCGGCGGCGCTCTCGCGTTCGTCGCTGTCGGCGCGTAGCGGCGACCACAAGCTCTCGCTGGCGGCGTCGTAGAACAGCAACCAGGCGCGCTGTGCCTCGACCAGTTCCTCGATCGCCTCGACCGCCAGGCCTTCGGCGCCCTTGAGGTCGCTCTCGGCGGCCATCAGCTGACTGTGGTGCAGGATACGGTCGAGATAGCGGTCGTCAGCGCTGACCACGATCTGTTCCCGCGGGCCGCTGCCGGTCGCCAGCTTGCGTCGATGGTGTGCCAGGGCACTGGTCAGCAGCGGCGCAAGCTCGTCGAGGGCGAGCGTACGGCGGCTGAGGTAGAAGAGCTGGTCCTGGTCGATGAACTCCTGGAAGCGTTCGAGGTGCTCGCCGGCTTCCAGCACCAGTTGGCTGCGCGCCGCGTCCGGATACTTCTCGACCGCCTCGCTGAGCGCCCTGTGGGCCGTCTCGTTGGCGGCGCCGGGGCCCAGGCACAGCACGGATGCCGGTGCACGGGCCAATTCGGCGAGCATGGCCGGGACGTCCTCGACGCAGCGTAGCCAGTCTTGCGGCGCTGCATGCTGGGCTGCCTTGTAGGCCGCATTGCTCGGCAGAATTTCGCTCAGCTGAGCTACCGTTGCGCTGTCGAATCCGACCAGCAGCAGGGACGGTGTGGGCAAGGCGGCGGTGTCGAGGTCGGCGACCTGAGGTAGAGCCATGAGTTTGGGCTGGGTTTCGAGCCGTGCGGTCAAGAGAATGAAAGTAGCAATGGAGGTGGTCCGCGGTCAAGGTGGCACATGCTTGGCAACTTACGTTGCGCGGGCGCGTAGGTTCCCTCTAATCTAACCACCATGAGAATCACTTCGCGTCCCACTGTGCATCGTCTCCTCTGGCTTGGCGGCGGTATCTTGATCGCCTGGGCTGGCCTTTCCATCTGGACCTGGGTCTTCGAGCCGCGCACCGACCTGCCACCGCAGCCGGATGAAGCGCAGGCGGAGAGCCTCGCCGAGGCCGTGCCGCAGCAGGAATCCGTTGCCGGGGGCGGGCCGTATGTCGGCGTGGTGCTGGCGCGCCAGGAGGTCGAGGTGGCGGCGGAGAGCCAGGGGCAGCTCGAACGCGTGTACGTGCGCGTCGGCGACGTCGTGACCAGCGGCCAGCGGCTGGCGTCCCTCGATACGCGCGAGCTGCAGCATCAGTTGGCGATCGAGCGGGCCAATCTGCAAGCCGCACAGGCCGAGCAGCGACGTTTGTCGCTCAGTGTGTCGCAGGCCGAGGGTGAATACGCGCGGCGTCAGCAGCTCAGGGATGTGGTGTCGGCGGAGGAGATCGAAGCCGCCGCCTTTGCTCGTGACACCGCCATCGCGGCGCGCGAAGCGGCCGAAGCGCGCGAGACGGAGGTCCAGGCGCGCATCAGCCAGCTGCAGGAGCGTCTGGCGCGTTCCGAGATCCGAGCGCCCTACGCCGGGACCATTGCCCTGCGTCTCCTGGACGAGGGGTCCTTGGTCGGTCCCGGGACGCCGGTGGTGCGGCTGATCAGCTCCGGTGACTTGCTGCTGCGCTTTGCCGTCCCGCCGGAAGAAGCGGACGCACTGAAGCTTGGTACGCGGGTCGAAGCACGGCTGGACGGCCTGCCGCTGACGCTGCACGGTACCGTCGAGCACTTGGCGCCGGAGATCGACCTGGCGTCGCAGCTGGTGTTCGTCGAGGCACGGGTCGAGGAGACGTTGGACGGGCAGCGCTTCCCGGCCGGCGCCGCGGCCGAAGTGCGCATCGTGGACGCGGGGTGACTAGAAGTTGACTACCAGCGATGCGGTGGTCGTGGTGTCGCGCTTCTCGGCCTGGTCCGCCGGGTGGTTGTCGTAACGCAGCTGGTAGCCGAGCTTGAGTGCCAGGCGCTGGGTCAGGCTAGTGGTCAAGGCAGTTTCGGCGGTCAGGCGCCAGTCGTCGCTGTTGTCGAAGTTGGGGTGGTAGACCGCGCGTTGGATGAACTTGGTCCCTTCGTTGACGTGCCACACGTAGGCGAAGCCGGCGAGAGCACCTAGATAGCTGGTTTCAGTGCGGTCGACGAAGTCTTCTTCGGTGAAGGTCGCACCCAGTTCGAAGATCAGCTCGTGCACCGGGCCGGTGAGCAGCTTGTACAGGCTGCCGGCCTCGACGACGCTGCGCAGGTCGAAGCCGGCGTACTCGTCGCGCTCGGCATTGACGCCAGCGAACAGCGACCAAGGCTCGGAAAGGCTGCGCTCGCCGCGCAGGCTGGTGAAGTAACGCTCAGCGGTCTCCTCGCCGTTCTCTTCCGTGCGTTGGAACCGTGCCCTGAGGACTAAGCCCCAGGGTTCAGGTCGACGCTGTAGGTCGAACTCCAGGCCCAGGCTCTCGGTCTCGGAGTTGCCGCTCACCGACAGGTACGAGAGTCCGAGCTCACCCTTCCAATCGGGTTCTGCGGGTTCTTCCTCGGCAGCGGTCGGGTCGGTCAAGGCTTCTTCAGCCAACGCCTCTGCGGCATCAGCAGGGAGCGCCGGTTCCTGCGCGATCGCTACAGGACTGGCCGCTACAGGGCTGGCCGCTACAGGACTGGCCAAGGACACCGCCAGCAGGGTGCTGAGGAGGGAAGGGAAGATGAGATGGGGGAGTGAGTTTCGCATGGCGCGCATTGTAAGAGACTCGAAGGTCAAAGCAAGCTCTCGAGGAGGGAGTGGTTGCACCCGTTGCCGAGGTCGGCTAGGGTCGACTCGCCGTCCCGTTGACAGCCGTTGAGAGTCGGTGCTTTCGCCGCGGGCGGGATCTTACCTGGAGGAGAAGAGCATGCCAGTTTCTGCTGATCACTTTCGTGACGCCCTGCGCTTGTTCGCCGCCGGGGTGACCCTTGTCACCACCCGCCGTGGCGAGCGCATTCACGGTCTGACCGTTTCGGCCTTCGCGTCGGTGTCGACCGATCCGCCGCTGATCTCGGTGATGATCGACCACAAGCACACCATGCACCCGTTGCTCGAAGATGGCACCGCACCCTTCGCGGTCAACATCCTGGGCCACGAGCAGGAAGAGCTGTCCAACCGCTTCGCGTTCAAGCCCGAGGCCGAGCGCTTCCAGGAAGGAAACTGGGGGCAGGCGGTCACTGGTGCGCCGATCCTGGAAGATGCCCTGGCCTGGCTCGACTGTACGGTCTTCGCGCGCCACCCGGCGGGCAGCCACTCGATGTACATCGGTGAAGTTCAGGCTGCTCATTCGGCCGATCCCGAGCGCAATCCGCTCATCTACTGGAATCGCGGGTATCGCCAGCTCTCGAGCTAGTTCCGCGAGCCTTCCGTAGCAACTCGCGGGTGGACGGACGGGCTCAGCTCATTCCCATTCGATGGTACCGGGTGGTTTCGACGTGATGTCGTAGACCACCCGGTTGACGCCGCTCACCTCGTTGACGATGCGCGTCGCCACGCGGCCGAGCAACTCGTACGGCAGGGGACTCCAATCCGCCGTCATGAAGTCGTGGGTGTCGACCGAGCGCAGCGCGACGACGTTCTCGTAAGTGCGGTAGTCGCCCATCACGCCGACGCTCTTGACCGGTAGCAGCACCGCGAATGCCTGACTGACGCGCGGGTACCAGCCGCTCTCGCGCAGTTCGTGCAGGAAGATGGCGTCGGCTTCTTGCAATAGTGCGACACGGTCCTCGGTGACCTCGCCGAGGATGCGCACCGCCAGGCCTGGCCCAGGGAAGGGATGGCGCGCCACCAGATCCTCGGGTAGACCGAGTTCACGGCCCAGCTGTCGTACCTCGTCCTTGAACAGCCAGCGCAAGGGCTCGACCAGATCGAAGCCGAGTTTTTCCGGCAGGCCGCCGACGTTGTGGTGGCTCTTGATCACTGCTGACGGTCCCTTGACCGAGGTCGACTCGATGACGTCCGGGTAGAGCGTGCCCTGGGCCAGAAAACGCGCATCCGTCAGAGTCGTGGCTTCGTCGTCGAACACCTCGATGAAGGTATGGCCGATACGCTTGCGCTTGGTTTCCGGGTCGGTGACGCCGGCCAGGGCGTCGAGGAAGCGACGCCGAGCGTCGACCAGGCGGACCTGGACGCCGAGGCCGTCCCCCAGGCTGTGCAGCACCTGCTCGACCTCACCCTTGCGCAGCACCGCGTTGTCGACGAAGACGGCGGTCATGCGCTCGCCGACGGCGCGGTTGAGTAGGGCTGCGACCACCGACGAGTCGACGCCGCCGGACAGGGCGCAGATGACCTGCGCGTCGCCAACCTGCTGGCGCACCTGCTCGACCGCCTCCTGCAGGTAGGAGGCCATCGTCCAGTCACCTTGGGCGCCGCAGATCTCGTACAAGAAATTGCGCAGGATCTCACCGCCGGCCACCGTGTGCGAGACCTCGGGGTGGAACTGGATGCCATAGAGGCGTCGATCAGTGTGCTCGAAAGCGACTACCGGAGCGTTGTCGGTCGCGGCGGTGACGGTGAAGCCTTCCGGCGGCGTACCGATGCGGTCGCCGTGGCTCATCCAAACGGTCTGGCACGGGTCGAGACCATGGAACAGCGCTCCAGCCTGGCGCACCTCGATCTCGGCTCTGCCGTACTCGCGTCGCGTCGCGGCTTCGACGTGTCCGTTCAGGTGATGGGCGATCAGTTGCATGCCGTAGCAGACCCCGAGCACGGGCACGCCGAGGTCGAGCACCGCCGGGTCCATGGCCGGTGCGTCGTCTTCGTAGACGCTGCGCGGGCCGCCGGACAGGATGATGCCGAGCGGTCCTTGCGCCGCGAAGCGCTCGCGGATCTGGTCGGCGCTCAAGTCCGGAGGATGGACTTCGCAGTAGACGCGGTTCTCGCGGACGCGGCGCGCGATCAGCTGGGTGTACTGGCTGCCGTAGTCGAGGATCAGGACGGTCTGGTGTGTCACGCGTTGGTTTCCGGGATAGGGGGTCCAGGGTGGAGGGGTACGGCGCTCGGGAAGACGGTGCTTCGGGAAGACGGTGCTTCGGGAAGACGGTGCTTCGGGAAGACGGTGCTTCGGGAAGACGGTGCTACGGGAAGACGTGTTTCAGGAAGAGGGGACGGAGCCCGTCCCGGCCCTTGTCTGCGCCAGACCTGGCAGTTCGGAGATGGTCGTCAGTAGGTCTTGGGCGGAGTAGGGCTTGGTCAGGATGGGGTGGCCATCCTGGCGGATCGAGACGATCTCGCGGCCGTCGGCGTAGCCCGTGCTGACCACGACTGGCAGGCCTGGACGGGCTTTCTGCAACTCGCGGTATAGCTGACCCCCCTCGGCGTCGGGCAGGATCATGTCGAGCACCACCAGCTGTGGCCACCCCGGTTCCGCTTGCAGCAAGCGCCGCATCTCCTCGCCGGTGGCTGCCAGGCGCGTCTCGAAGCCGCTACGCTGCAGTATCCGGTGCAGCCATTCGAGCGTCAGGTCTTCGTCTTCGACCACCAGCACTCGTCCCTTCGACGCGGTCTCGGGTTCGGTGACCTGGCGTGGCTGCGGCACATCGACTTCGGTGGCCGGCAAGCGTAGCTCGACCGTCGTGCCCTGGCCGATGGCCGACTCGATGTGCAGGCTACCACCAGCCGCCGTGGCGATGCTCTTGGCGACCGCCAGCCCGAGCCCGACGCCGAGGCCTCTGGGTTTGGTGGTGACAAAGGGCTCCGTGGCTCGGTGCAGCACGTCGCCGGTCATGCCGACGCCGGTGTCGCGCACCGCCAGCACGGTGTCTCGACCGCCACCTCGATGGTCATCGTCTCGACGGGTGCCCAGCCGCACCTGGATACCCTGCCCGGGGTGACTGGCATCTCGGGCGTTGAGCAGGAGGTTGATCAGAGCCAGGCGCAGCTGTTCGGGATCGGCGACGACCGGTGCGCACGGTTCGAGGGCCAGCTCCAACGGGCGGTCGCGTCCGACGGTACTCTCGAGCAGTGGCCACCAGGCGACGATCCGCTGGCGCAAGTCGAAGCGTCTCGGCTCGGTCGGCTGGGCCTGGGCGAAGGTCAGCAGCTGCCGTGCCAGCTTGGAGCCGCGGTCGAGGGCATCCGCGGCGGCCGCACGTGCCCGCTCGCATGTTGACTCGTCGGAGTCACCGGTGAGGCTCTCGAGACTGGCAGAGAGGATCTGCATCAGATTGTTGTACTCGTGTGCCACCGACGCGGAGATGCGCCCCAGCGCCTCGGTCTGGCGCACGTCTTCGAGTATCTGGCGGGCCTGCAGGCTCGACTCGAGGTTGCCGCAGCTGACGGCGATGGCACGCACCGGACCGCCATCGCTGGGGGGAATCGGCCGCAGGTCGATGCGCCAGAACTGGTGGTCGAGTTCGGTCAGGCCGGCAAAGGACGGGCGCAGTCCCTCGAAGATGTCGACCATGGCCAGGCACAGATCCTTGGCTCGGCTGGAACGTTGCAGCAAGTCGAACAACCAAGCCTGGTGATCTCGGTCGGCGAGTTCGACCAAGGTGGAGTTGCTGTCGAAGACCATCAGGCTGCGGTCGACCGCCAGCAACAGGCCTGGAGCAGCATCGAGCATGGTGCGCAGTCTTGGCTCGGCTGCGGAGGCTTGGGACGGCCAGGCCGCTTCCGAAGTGTCCGGCAGCAGGCTGACACACTCATCGGTCAGGGCCTTGGCGGCCGCTTGCTCATCGGCGCTCCAGGTGTGCGGCTGTTGGAAGCTGAAGATGGTCACACCGACGCCGCGACCGTCGACCACCAGCGGCGTATAGAGGCAGGCGCTGAGCCCATAGCGCTCGCGGGCGACGCGGGCGACACGCTCGTCGTCCAACGCGTTGTCGACCGCCACCGTCTTCTGGTCGCGGATCGCATGGAAGGCACCTGGCGCGGCGGTCACGTCGAGGCCGTAAGCCAGGTGCGTGGCTCGGAAGCCGTGCGAAATCGCCTGGCAGATCAGGCGTCGACGATCCGCGGACAGGAGGTGGATGCAGACGTTGTCGCAACCGAGACTGCGCTGGGCCTCCTGAGTCCAGTGCAGCAGTCGCTCGACCGCCGAGTTGGTGAGCAACGGTTGCGGATCAGGGGGATGAGAACGCTTCGAAACCATGTCAGGCATCCCGCGGCTAGAGGGCCGCCTCCGCTTTCAACTCTCGGGTCATCAACTCGTTGATCGTGTCGCGCGGTGCCTTGCCGTGGTAGAGCACGGCGACCATTTGTTCGGTGATGGGCATCTCGACGCGCAACTCGTGCGCCAGCTGAGACACCGCGAGGGCATTGCGTACACCTTCGGCGACCATGCGCGTGCCACCGGTGATTTCCTCCAACGTCTTACCTTCCGCCAGCTGCAGCCCGACCTTGCGGTTGCGCGACAGGCCCCCGGTGCAGGTCAGAACCAGGTCACCGAGCCCGGCCAACCCGTAGAAAGTGGCGGCGTCACCACCGCACTTGACGCCCAGCCGGGTGATCTCATGCAGACCACGGGTGATCAGGGCCGCTTCGGTATTCTGTCCCAGGCCCAGGCCGCTGAGCACGCCGGCGGCGATGGCGATCACGTTCTTGGTCGTCCCGGCCAGCTCGACACCGATCACGTCGTCGGTGCGGTAGAGGCGGAAGCTGCTCGACGAGAGCATCTCCTGCAGCTCCCGCGCCAGCTCCGGATCCTCGGACGCGATGACGCCAGCAGAGGGTACACCGCGGGCCAGCTCGGCGGCGAAGGTGGGCCCGCCGAGCACTGCGAAGGGGAGCTTGCGGCCCGCGGCGGCGGCTTCTTCGGCGCAGACCTTGCTCATGCGCAAGGTCGACTCGGGTTCCAGGCCCTTGGTGGCCGATACCAGCGCCGGTTTGGCGTCCGCCGGTAACGCCGCCAGGAGCTCGCGCACGGCATGGCGCAGACCGTGCGATGGCACGACCAGGAGGACTGCCTTGCACGCAGCGAGGTCTTGCAGGCGATGCGTCGGATGGACTGAGTCCGGTAGCTCGACACCCGGCAGATACACCTCGTTGCGCCGTTTCTGCTGCAGCTCGGCGGCAAAGTCTTCACGCCGAGCCCAGAGATGTACTTTGTGCTCCTGGTTGCAGCCGGCAGTATGGATGGCCAGTGCGGTGCCCCAGGAGCCGGCGCCAAGAATTCCTATTTCCGTCACGCTGGAGATCCTACCTCGCCAGCGCCGCCATCGCTAGCATCTGT
This sequence comes from uncultured bacterium, assembly GCA_965368975.1. Taxonomy (GTDB): domain Bacteria; phylum Acidobacteriota; class Thermoanaerobaculia; order Multivoradales; family JAHZIX01; genus CBDUPA01. The sequence continues at coordinate 203,973 of CBDUPA010000008.1, forward strand.
GCCGGTCGGTGTTCGGGGCTGGTTGTTCGCCGGCTCGGCAGCGGGATGTCGAGGTCCAGGAATCCGTTGCACGTGGCCGAGCTCAGACCAGGCGGAGCAGGGAAGAAGTAGTCATGCCGGCGGCGCGCAGGAGCTGCCGACGTAGCATCTCGAGGGCGATCTGGCTGCTCTGCCAGCGGATCCGCTCGCGATCACCGGGTAGCTGCACGCGCCGGTGGCGCACCGGATCACCGTCGCCGTCGGGGGGACCGGCGACCGCAATGTGCACGGTACCCACCGGTTTGTCGTCAGTGCCACCGCCGGGACCGGCGATGCCGGTGACGCCGATGCCGTAGTCGGTGCCGAGCACGCGTCGAGCACCTTCGGCGAGCGCGCGCGCCACCGGTTCGCTGACGGCTCCGTGCTGCGCCAGCATGCTCTCAGGTACATCCGCCAAACGTGTCTTGAGGTCGTTGCTGTAGGTGACCAGGGCACCCTGGAAATACTGACTGCTGCCGGCGACGCGGGTCAGGCGCTCGGCGACCAGACCGCCTGTGCAGCTCTCGGCGGTACCGACGCTGGCTTTCTGCTCGCGCAGCAGACGTCCCACCACAGCCTCCAACGAGTCACCCAACTCGAAGCTGAACACGGCCTTGCCGATCAACTCGACCAGGCGGCGACGGATCGCCTGCAGGCGCTGCTGGCGCGCCTCTTCGGCGCCGGTGGCCCAGAAGCGCAGGGTGATCTCGGCCGGTTTGGCCAGGATCGTGATGGCCTCGCGGCCGAACTCCTCGTAGGCCGGCTTGATCCGCTGCTCGACTTCGGATTCCGGCAGACAGGCGACCTTGACCACCCCCATCTCGTGTGCAACGCCGGTGCCGTGTTCCTGCAGCCAGGGCTCCAGGTGCAGCTGCAGGATGGCATCGAATTCTCCAGGTACCCCAGGTGCCAGCACCAGCGTGCGAGGATCGCCCCCGGGTAGGGGGCCGGCAGCTTCGAGTAACAGACCGGGAGCGGTGCCGCGCGGGTTGTCGAGAACACGGGCTCCGCGTGGGACGTTCGCTTGCCGCCGGTTGATCTCCGGCATCTCGCGGTTCATGAAGGCGAACTTGGCACGGATGGCGTCGACGATACTCGGGTCTTCAACCAGCTCTAGATCGAAGTGTGCCGCCACCGACTCGCGCGTGATGTCGTCGGCCGTCGGACCGAGACCGCCGCTGATCAGTACCAGCTCGGCGCGTTCCAAAAACTGGCTCAGGACGCGCCGGATGTCGTCCTCGTGATCGCCGACCACGGCCTTGGCCACCAGTTCGACACCGTAGCGGTGGAGCAGCTCGGCGGCGCGCAGGGAGTTGGTATCTAGACGGTCGGTGCCCAGCAGCTCCGACCCGACGGCAAGGATTGCGGCTCGCATTCCGCGATTCTAGCCTACGTACCGGTTTTCAGCGCATCGGTCCGAGCCAGCCGAAACCATCGCTCGGTGCCGACCTCTCTCGGCGCGCGAGATCGTCGTGGATGCGCTGGAAATCAGAGTGGCAGGCGAAGAAGGCGTCGACCAGCAGCGGGTCGAAATGGTGGCCGCGGTCGATCGAGATGCGCTCGACCGCTGTGTCGTGGCTGAGGGCTGGTTTGTAGGGACGCCGATTGGTGATCGTGTCGTAGGCGTCGACCAGGGCGACGATGCGCGCTGCCAGCGGGATCAGCCGGCCGGCCAGGCGCCGTGGATAGCCGGTGCCGTCCCAGCGCTCGTGGTGGTGATAGGCAATCTGCATCGCCATGGTCAGGAAGCTGTGGCCCTCGAAGCGGCGAATCACCGAGCGCAGCGTATCGCCGCCGATGCTGGTGTGCGTACGCATGATGTCCATCTCGTCGGCGGTCAGAGGGCCCGGTTTGCGCAGGATGGCGTCCGGGATACCGACCTTGCCGATGTCGTGCAGAGGGCTGGACTTGGTCAGCTGCTCGATAAAGCCGTCGGTCGTCAGGTGGTTGTACGGCCCCTGGCGCAGTTGTTCGGCCAAGCGCCGACTGTAGGCCGAGATGCGCTCCAGGTGCAGGCCGGTCTCGACATCGCGCGATTCTGCCAGCCGCGCGAGCGTCAACAGCGCGATGTCGCGGGTCTGGCGCAACTCGTGCGTGCGCTCGGTGACCTGGTGTTCCAGTTCTTGACGGTAGCGGTCGTGGCTGCGCAGCAGGCGGCTGCGTTCGAGCGCATGTTTGAGGGTACTTTCCAGGTCTTCCGCGTCGTACGGCTTGATCAGGTAGTCGTAGGCGCCGTTGCGCAGGCAGCGACGGACGGTGTCGACGTCCTGGGCGGCCGAGATCATCACCACCTGTATGTACTCGTCGAGTTGTTTGAGCTGTTCGAGCAGGTCGATCCCCGAGATTCCGGGCAGACGGACATCCACCAGCGCCACTTGCGGGGCGGGCGTCTGGCGCGCGGCCATGAAGCCAGCTTCAGCGCTCGACGCGGTGCGGCAGTCGAACCCGAGCTGTTCCAGCTGGCGGCCGAGCAGGTGCGCGACCTGTTCGTCATCCTCGACGATCAGGGCCATTGGACGCCGGACGGTGGGCGGTAGCACACCGCTGAGATGCTCGGTTGCAAGATCCATAGCTTCACCTAGAACTTAGAAATAAAGGCTAGCGTAGCGGGAGTCCCGGGTCAAGGTTGTTTCGAGTCGTAGTGTTCTGAGTTTATGAAGTCTTGGAGATCGCGAAAGCAGGCAGCCAGCGTCACGCTTTGGCGCCTGAGGTGCACGTTCATGGAGAAGTTAGAGTCTGCCGCCGTGCTCATGTGTTCTCTGGGTATAGAGACATGGCCACGGGGGCACTTATTCAACATGCATGTAGGGAGATCGTCGATGAATCGACAGTCATGTCGGACGTGGGACCGGTACGCAGCCTCGCTGCTGCTGGTCACCACACTCGTAGTCGGAGCTGGCGCCGCGCAAGCCGCGGACCAGCCGACCCCAACCGTGGATGCGAACACGCCGGACGGCGAAGCCGCACCGGCCTGGGCGCAGGTCCAGGTTCTCACCCCGTCGCCGGAGCTGATTCCGTCGGTGACCGCTCGTGCCGCGATGGGGGAGCCGGATGCTCTGCGCGTCGCAGTCGACCCCGAAACCGGTGCACTGCGGGCGCCGACGCGCGAAGAACGCGCGCAGCTGAACGAAGCCTTGCAGCCGCGGCTCAACCGCTCCAGCGTCGGTCTGCAGGCTGTGACGCTGGTCAATGGTACGCAACTGCTCAACTTGCAGGGTCGCTTCCTGAGCGCCGCGCAGGTCGAGGTGCTGCCCGACGGCAGCCACCAGTTCCAGTGCCTGATGGAGACCGAGGAAGAAACCGCCGTCCGCCAGCAGCGCCAGACGCAGAAGGGGGCGGCCGATGTCCAGTAACAGTCTCACCCTCGCTAGCCGCCGCTGTCTCTTCGGCGTGCTCGCTCTGAGCTTCCTTCTGACCGCGGCCCCGGTGTTTGCCGTCAACATCTTCATCGTCAACATGGACGGCCCCGGCGAAGGCTTCAACGATCCGACGGTAGTCGCTCCTGTGGGCGGGAACCCGGGGACCACACTCGGCCAGCAACGCCTGATCGTCTTCCAGCAGGCGGCGGCGATCTGGGGCGGCACGCTCGACAGCGCGGTCGACATCTACGTCCAGGCCAGCCTGGATCCGCTGCCCTGCTCGCCGACCTCGGCGACGCTGGGGCAGGCCGGTACCCTCCAGGTCTCGGCCAACTTCGGCGGTGCGCCCTTGTCCAACACCTGGTACCACATCGCGCTGGCCAACAAGCTTGCCGGTGTCGACCTGATTCCAGGTGCTCCAGGGACCGCGGCCGACGACATTGGTGCCACCTTCAACAGCTCGATCGACAACAACCCGGCCTGCTTGCCGGGCAACTGGTACTACGGTCTCGATCACAACGAGGGCGCTAATGACATCGACTTCCTGGCCGTGCTGCTGCACGAGTTCAACCACGGTTTGGGTATGGCCAACTTCACCAACGAGGCGACCGGTGCATTGCTCGGTCCTCCCTTCTATCCCGGTATCTTCGACGTCTTCACCCTGGATACCGACCAGGGCTTGACCTGGGATCTGATGACCAACGCTCAGCGTGCCACCTCGGCCGTCAACTGCGGCGGCGTGGTGTGGAATGGTCCCAATGTCACGGCCTTTGCACCGTTGATCCTGGATAGCGGTGTGTCGGAACTGTCCGTCAACAGCCCGGTGGCGATCGCCGGTGACTACCAGGTCGGGGAGGCCTTGTTCGGTCCCGTGTTGACCTCACCGGGAGTGACTGGTGATCTGGAGCTGGTCAATGATGGTGTCGGCACCGTCACAGATGGTTGCGAGCCGCTAGTTGGCTTCACCAGTGGCAATGTCGCCCTGATCGACCGGGGCAGCTGTACCTTCGTCCAGAAAGTACAGAATGCCGAGGCCGCGGGCGCCACCGCCGTCGTGGTTGCCGACAATGTTGCTGGCTGTCCGCCCGACCAGCTGGGGGGTACCGGCATCACCAACGTTCCCGCGGTTCGCATCAGCTTGGCTGATGGCAACACGATCAAGGCCCAGTTGCCGGGAGTCAACGTCACCTTGGGAGTCGACGACAACCAGCTACAGGGCGCCAACGATGCGGGGCAGGTACTGATCTATAGCCCGGATCCTCTGGAGCCCGGCTCCACCCTCTCTCATTGGGACGTCAGCGCATCGCCGGACCTTCTGATGGAGCCCTTCTTCACCTCGGGCCTGACTGATGATCTGGATCTGAGTCCGATGCAACTGGCCGACATCGGCTGGATGCTGCAGCAGACCTGTGGCAACAACACACGTGAAGGCCTGGAAGTTTGTGATGGCACCGACCTGTTCGGCCAGACCTGCATCAGTCAGGGCTTCGACGGTGGCACTTTGGCCTGTGACGGAACCTGTACTGGTTTCGACACGTCGGCCTGCGTCACCTGCGTTGACGGCAAGACCGACGGTAGTTGGAACCTGCCGGATCTGACGCACCTCGGTGAGCTGTTCGGCTACCTCTACGACCCCAGTGGCACCGCGATCTACAAGATCTGGGGCACGCTGGTGGAGACCTCGCCGGCCGGCGGTATCGCCCACGGAGTTGTGTACGACGGTAGCCTGCCGCACCCGTTCTACTTCACGGGCACGTGGAGTTACGTGCAGGCTGACAACGGTGGCTTCAACTTCACGGTCTTCGAGTATGGCACTGGCGCCAACGTCGGCTTCATCCAGGGCCGCTGGAGGGACGACCCGCTGTTCAGCAGCGTCGGCCAGTTCGGAGGAACCTGGCAGATCTGCCAATAGCGTGCCGAAGCACTGAATCCGGTCTCGACTTCTGAGGTCGCTTGCTCCGTCCGGAGCTGGCCGGTTTCCCGCTGCCCCGGGAAACCGGCCATTTTTTGTCGATTCACACGTTCAGTGTCCCGTTTGTCTAGGTGAACTGCACGTGCATCGAGAAGCTCACGTGTGCTCGAAGGCTCTCCGTGTAGGCCCTGCCTTGCATGCGTGGGAGCGGCAACATCGCCCAGAATTCTGACTCCAGAGGACGACTCGATGAAGCGAGAACCCCGATCGAACTGGCTGTGCCGTCTGCAGCAGCTGAGCCAGGACACCGCCCTGACCGCGACCCTCGCCCTACTGCCGATCTTCGCCTTGCTGTCGACACCGGCGGTCATGGCACAGGACGAGGACTCATCGTCGGTTCCCGCGTGGAGCCAGGTCGATGTGGTGGATCGTTCTCCCTTCTCGGCGAACTTCATTCTGGTCAATATGGACGAGCCTGGTGAAGGTCTGAACGACCCGACGCCGGCCGAACCCGTGGCTGGCAATCCCGGTACAACGCTCGGGGAACAGCGCCTGAACGCCTTCCGCGCTGCCGCCGCGGTGTGGGCACAGACGATCGTCAGTCCGGTCGACATCTACGTCCAGGTGGGCTTCGATCCCCTGCCGTGCAACGCGGTCTCCGCCACCATTGGCTCAGCCGGGACGTTGACCAGTGAGCGGGATTTCCCCGACGCACCGCAGGCGGGCACCTTGTACGTCGTCTCGCTGGCCAATGCCCTCGCGGGCCGCGACCTGCATCCCGGTCCGCCAGGTGCGGGTGGTGACGACATCTCGATTCGCTTCAATAGCTCGATCGACAACAATCCCAATTGCCTTGCGGGTAGCTGGTATTACGGCTTTGATCACAACGAGCCCATGGGCCACGTCGACATGTTGGCGGCAGCGGTCCACGATCTCCACCACGGCCTGGGCATGTTCAACTTTGTGCACGAGCCGAACGGCACCATGATCGATGGTCCAGAGCATCCGGGGATTTTCGAACGGATGCTGCTCGATACCGACCTCGGCTTGACGTACGCCGAGATGACCGATGAGCAGCGTGCCACCTCCGCCACCAACTGCGGCAAAGTAGTGTGGACCGGACCCAACGTCACGCGCTTCGCACCGTTCTTCCTGCGGCGTGAGGCGCCGCAGTTGCGTGTCGAGAGCAGGGGCGCCGAGGCCGTGTACGAGGTGGGTACCGCGCAGTTCGGCCCGAGGCTGACTGCCGAAGGGGTCCAGGGAGTTCTGCAGGTGGTGGACGATGGAGTCGACAACGGGACCGATGGGTGTACGCCGCTGGCGGGTTTCACCGCCGGGAATATTGCCGTCATCGACCGGGGAGTTTGCGGATTCACCACCAAGACGCAGAACGCCGCGGCGGCTGGTGCCAGCGCTGTCGTGGTCATCGACAGCCAGCCGTCCGAGTGCGCGCCCGGTTCTCTGGGCGGCACTATCATCGTGGACATCCCCACCTTCAAATTGAGCCAGAAGGACGGTGTCCAGCTCAAAGAAGCCCTGGCCGCCGGCAACGTCCGGGCGAGCCTCGAGTTCGGTCGGATCGAAACCCTGGCCGGTGCCGACGCCGAGGGCCGGGTGCGGCTCTACAATCCACGGCCGCTGAGTTCCTTCACCAACTGGCACTGGGACGTCGATGCCAACCCCGACCTGCTGATGGAGCCGTTTCTGACCCCGGGCCTGACGGTCGCGAACCTCGACCTGAGCCCGATGCAGTTGGCCGACATCGGCTGGACCCTGCGTCAGTGGTGCGGGAACAACGTGCGCGAAGGGATCGAGATGTGCGACGGAGAGGACCTGTTCGGGCAGAGCTGTGAGAGCCTCGGCTTCAGCACAGGTACGTTGGCGTGCGCACAGGGATGCGAGGAGTTCGACACCTCGGCCTGCACTGCGGAGTGACCGTGGGCGCTGCTCTGGGGCACCGCTCAGTGCCAAGCCGAGTCTGGAGTGCCCTGGTCGCGGCCGGGGTTCTCTGGGCCCTGCCGCCTGTAGTGCTGCCGACGTTCGCGGTACCCGCCGATGAGGCGCGTGCCGAAGCCAAGGCTGAAGAGACCCAACCCGCCGAAGCTCGCCCAGTTACAACCAACCGCGTCGAAGCTGACCGCGTCGAGGCTGACCGCGTCGAGGCTGACCGCGAGCCTGACCAGGGCACAGCTGGGCCGCAGGCTCTTCCTGCCTGGATGCGGATTCCCGTCATCCAGGCCCCGGCTCGGGCAGCAGGTGTCGACGCGGCTTCCGGATCGACCGGTGCGGCGCTACCCGGCGGTCCCGACACGCGGCCGGTGACGCGGTCGTCGAGAGCGGCGGTGCGGGCAGACGGCAGCCTGCATGTGGTCTGTGGTTTCGGCGGTGAGGAGCATGTGCACGCTTCGGCCGAACAAGCCCGCACCGCGCATGCGGAAGTTGGGGGTGAGGAACCGGCGGTCAGCTCCTCAGCAGGTTCCACTTCTTCGGAATTGGCTGACCCGGAAGCCACCAACAGTAGCGAGACGCCTCCGCGCTGACGTCCTGCGGCCTTCAACCGCCGGGGAGGTATTCGTCGAGTAGCGGCGCGAGCTTACGGTTGTTGAGGAAGAATATCCGGGCTTCGCTTGGCGTGACGGAATTGAGGTAGCCGAGCAAGTCGTCGACGCCGCGGCCACCGCTGGCGGCTCGGAACTCGCGGTCCAGGTGCTCGCGGAACGGACGGATGCGTCGCCGTACCTTGCCGATCCACTCTTCCAGAACTATGCGCCGCTGCTCGCTGTCTTCGAGCTTACGGAGTTCTTCCACCAGCTGCTGGAAGCTCGCCCGCGGCCGGGCAACCACCGGTGCGACAGTGGCGTAGGGCGACAGCGCGCGGGTCAGGCCCAGCGCGTCCAAGACGTGGAAGACCTGCTTGTCCTGCCCGGGGCCGTACAGGTCCGGGTAGGGGCGGGCGGCCAGGCCGAGCATGCGATCGTACTGGCTGCGGCTGTAGACGGGGCGCAGAAACACCAGGCGATCGACCGCAGGTAGGTTGACGCCGTGCGCCAGGCTGTCACCGCTGACCGCGACCCGAGTGCCCTCGCCCGCCGCTCGCAACTGGCGAACGGCCTCCGGCGCCGTCAGTTCTGTGACCGGCAGGACGACCTCTGAGCCACGGTCGTGTGCTGGCGGGAAGAAGGCGCGCAGGATCTCGGTCACCTGCATAGCGTGGGTATCGTCGAGACAGTAGAGCAGAGTCGTACCGGGTACCCGTGGGTCCAACTGCTCGACGAGCTGTGAGCAGACCTTGCGCAGAAAACCCGCGTCGCGCAGTTGCTCCAGATGCGCCTGGCAAGCCGCTTCGATCCGCTCCGTGTCCACGCGGTCGGTCGAGGCCTGGTCGGCAGCTTGGGTGCCCCTGGCCTGCGCTGCGGCCGCTGGGGCTGCGTCTGCAGCGGGCCCTAGGGCGCGTGGTGGATCGTAATCGACCAGGACGCCGTCGAGCACGGCGCGCCGGTAGCTGTACTGAAAGACGGGCTGTCCGAGGCTATCGATCCGCTCCTGCGTCGCGGTGCTGGCGAAGACGACATGTGTCGTTACGGGTTCGTTGCCTGCTGCCTCGGTGTTGGTCGCTTCGATGCCGCGGACGACTTCGTCATGGAGCACGTCGTCATAGACGACGAAGTTGGCTGGCGATGCGGTCGCGGCCCGGTCCCGGCTCTCGCTGACCTGGATACGCAACCGACCTGTGACCCTCAGCTGACCCGTCGAATCCGGTTCCTCGCTACCGTAGAAGCTGGCGAGTGCGCGACCAGGCTCGATCTCCATCTGGGCGTAGTCCGTTACCGCTTGCTGTCGCAGCAATTCGGTGCCGACGAACAAGCAACCAGAGGCCACGGGGTGGGCACTGAGCAGTCGATGCAGCACCAAAAGAGCGAGGCGAGTCTTGCCGGTGCCGGGCGCGAGCACGACCAGGAGTCGTCGCTGGCCCGACTCGATTCTGTGCTCGAGGTTGCGCAGTGCCTGGCGCTGGAAAGGCCAGAGCAACGTCTCGGGAAGCGCCGTAGAGCGAGATCTACGGTCGGAGGGCATATCGCTGGTCACAAGGCTGGATTATAGCCCGAGGAATCCGGGCCAGAGCGGCGAGGGGGAGATGGCGGTGCCGGGAGGACGGCACACTGGCAGCCCATTCCCGGCACCCGCGACTCTGGTAGGCAAAGCTCGCAAGACGAGCCCTGGAGACCATCACCTCGATCAGGCTGCGCCTTCGCCGCCAGCAGCGTCACCACTAGGTGCACCTCCACCGGTCGCCGCGCCGCTAGCTGCCTGTTCGCCGGCAGTCAGCCCCATACGCTTTTTCAGCTCGGCCAGGGAGTCTTGCGCCTTGGCGGCACTCGGCGAGCCGATGGCCTTGTCGATCTCCTCGTCGATCGAGGTTGCGCCGTCGGCCATGTCACCGTAAGCCTCGGCCAGCGCTTCCTGCTCGGTGACTTTCTCTTTCATCTTCTCGAGCATGGCGATGGTACCGGAGGTATCGACATTGGCCAGTTGACGGTTGATCTTCTCCATCGAGTCGGCAGTCTTGGAGCGCGCGCGTAGCGTGGTCAGCTCGGCCTCGTAGTGGCCGATCTGGTTCTTCAGCTTCTTGACCTTGCTCTCCAGCTGGTTGGCCAGCTGCTCCTGCTTGGTGAAGTCGCTGCTCAGGCTGGTCGCGCGCTGTACTGCTTCTTCTTTCTTCTCCAGGGCAGCGGTCGCCAGGCGGTCGGCCTCCTCGCCGACAACTTCGCCGCGCTGCCCCTGCTGCAGCAGCAGCATTGCCTTGCGCTCGTAGTCGCCGGCCAGCTTCTTCTGGTCTTCGGCGTCCTTGCGCTGGCGAATCGCGATGGCCTTGACCTGCGCCAAGCTGGCCATCGATTCTTGCAGATCCTTCTTCAGGTCACGGATACCTTGCTCTGTGAGCTTGATCGGGTCTTCGAATTTGTCTACCGCCGAGTGCGCCTCGGACTGGAAGATTCTGAACAGTCTTTGAAAGATCGACATCGTCTCTGTCTCCGTGGGTAGTGCTTCGAGGGTAGGACTTCAGGCCGCTGCCTGCACGTGGTCGAGCAGTTCGCTCGCGTGCTCGGCGAGGGCCAGGGACAGGGCGCTGATCGAGCCTTCCAGCTCGCCCAGGTCGAGGGTAGAGAGGCGCAGCGTGTCGCGCCAGAACAGACGCTGGCTGTTCGAGTCGAGCACAAAGGCACCGTGCACCAGGGTCCGGTTCATCTGTAGCAGGCGGCGGTAGAAGCCGCTGTCGACGTCTTCGGGCAGGTCCAGGATCAGCTGCTCCAGGACCAGGATGGGATCTTCGCAGTCGATCACCAAGTTCTTGATGCCGTTGGCTTCGTCTTCGACGATGAGCAGTTCTTCGGCGGCGTCGGTATGAACGATCTTGAGGTCGAGCTCCAGGACATATTCCTGCACTCGTGGCCAGTGTTCGGACATTCTGTGATCCTCCTGTGGGGGTCGATTCTTGCGCGCACCAGGTGGAAGCGTGCGCTGCAGTATATCAGTCAGTGGTGAGTTGTCAGAGCGTCAAGCCCGGCGTTCCAGGTGACGTTTCAGTTGCTCGTAGGCGTGGTTGAGGCCCTTGACCAGTTCGGTGGCGGTGTGCAGCTGTTCTGGGTCGCCGGAGTGCAGGTCGGGATGATACTTGCGCATCAGCCGTTTCCAGGCGTCGCGTACTGTTGCCAGGTCGGAGCCGTAAGGAACTTCGAGGTTGCGGTAGTAGCGGGCCAGCTCCGGATCTTCACCGGGCTTGCCCTCGGACGGCTGTGCCTCCTGAGATCGACCCGTTCCATCCGCACCGGTTCGAGCCTGGCCGCGGCGCATCTCTTCCCAGGCGGCCCGCTCAGCGTCGCTCAACTTGGGACGGCCTCCGAGGCGGTTGCCGACCTCGGCCTCGACGATGCGCCACAGGCGGCGGAGCAGACTCATGACGACTTCTTCCTTCCGGCGAACCCGGACAGCTGTGGGAAAGGCGGCATCAGTACAGATCCCAGGCACCGTCGCGGTAGTAGTAGAAGACGGCCAGATCTCGCTCGTTGCTGATCCGGATGGTGTCGCGGTCGTCGAGCAAGCCCTTGCCGAAGTGCAGCATACTGACCATGGCATCGCGGTTCAAGAAGCGGGTCTTCAGCCCCTCGAACCGCTCTTCGGCGAGGTGTCGGCGTAGCGCCTCGACCTCGATCACGCGACTCGCGGGTGGCTTGACGCCTAGCACCCAACCCCATTCGCCCATGGTCGGCACGTGGTTGTGGTAGGGCAGTGCGGTCAGGCCCGCGGCCTCGATGGTGTTGAGGATGCAGACGAAGGCGTCGCGCGCGAAGAACGGACTAGTCGCCTGTGTCACCAGCACACCACCGGCGCGCAGATGCCCGGCCGCCAGGCGGTAGAAGCCGAGCGAGTAGAGGCGAGCCAGGGACACCGTCTTGGGGTCTGGCAGGTCGACCAGGATGATGTCGAAGAGGCCGTGTGCTGCGTCGAGGGGGCGGCGCTGCAAGTAGGCATAGGCATCGGCGTTGACCACCTCGACGCGTGGATCGTCGAGGCTGCCGCCGTTGAGCGCGGTGAGAATCGGGTGCGTGCGCCCCAGCTCCGTCATTGTCGGATCGAGGTCGACCAGCGTCACTGTCTCGACCGGGTGCTGGAGGATCTCGCGTACCGCGAGGCCGTCACCACCGCCCAGCACCAGCACGCGGCGGGCGTCCGGCACGACGGCAAAGGCTGGGTGGACCAACGGCTCATGGTAGCGGTGTTCGTCGTAGCTACTGAACTGCTCGCTGCCGTCGAGGAACAGCCAGTGATGATTCTTCCAGCGTGTCATGACGATACGCTGGTACGGCGTCTGCTGACTGTAGACGATGCGGTCGCGGTACTTCTTCTGCTCGCCGAACAGCACCATCGGCTCGGCCAGCAGCGCGATGGCGACCAGGGCGACGCCGGTCGCGGCGAAGGCGGCGGTGAGCCGGCGCGGCCAGCGACACGTGGCGCGGAAACGGCCGAAGAGCAGCGCCGCGACGATGAAGTTGACCGCGCCGAGGATGATCGGGGTGTAGGTCAGGCCTAGGTGAGGCAGAGCTACGAAGGCGAACAGCAGGCCGCCGAGCAGTGCCCCGTAGTAGTCCTTTTCCATCACCGAGCTGAGGTTGACGCGCAGATCCTCGAACACCTCGTTGAGGCGCGCGGCCAGCGGGATTTCGAGGCCGATCAGCAGGCCGATCGCGAAGGCGGTGAGGTAGATCCAGAAGCCCACCGGCTCGATCCAGGCACCGAGCGCATAGATCAACGGCGCTGACAGCGCGCACAGCAGCGACAGCGCCAGTTCGACGGTGATGAAGGCGTCTAGCAGGTCGCGCCGTACCCAGCGCGACAGACGGCTACCAACGCCCATGGCGAAGAGCATTAGCGACACGGTCAGCGTCCACTGGCGCACGGCGTCGCCGAGCAGATAGCTGGCCAGCGTCGACATCACGTACTCCGCTACGATGCCGGAGAGGCCGGTAGCGAAGACGCAGGCCTTGAGGATGCCGCTACGGGAGGAGTGCAAGCAGGAGAGTCCGCAGTCCGGGCGGCTAGAGCAGCCAGCCGATCAGCATCGAGGCGGCGATGTAGGAGAAGGCTTCCAGCAGACCGGCGCCGACGTTCGCTTCCTCCTGGTTCACCAGCTCGTCGGTCAGCTTGGCGCCCGGCACCAGCAGGCGGTCGGTCAGCCAGCGCACCGCCGGTAGCATGAGCAGCGCAACCAGCAGGAACCAGCCGTACTCCAGCAGGTTCTCGCGCCAGCTCAGGAAGTCACCTCCGACCGAGATGCGCGAAATGTTACCGAGCGCGATCAGCACACCGCTGAAGGCGACGCCGACGGCGACGTTGTCCTTCTCGATCTCGTCGTGGAGGTCGAAGGGCAGGATGAAGTCGTAGACGCGGCTGGCCAGGATCAGCACGCCCTGGCCCAGCGCCCAGAACGCGACCGCCGTCACCAGGTCGCCCTCGCCGGACAACGCACCGCTGAGGATCAAGCCGTTGGCAATGTGGTTACCGGCTTCGACCGCACCGGTGCCGGCGTTGCGATCCTCGAAGATCTCTTTGTAGTTGTCGAAGTGACGCAGGATCAGCTTGTCGTTGAGCCAGGCCGAGACGTTGAGCAGCAGGATCGCTACCAGACCGTAGAAGCCAATGTCCAGCAGGTCGTCGACCAGTCCCTTGTTCGGCCCGAGCAGCACGCCGGAGAGCGCGATCACCAGCCCGGCGTAGTAGCCGACGACGGCCAGAGCGAAGGCGAAGTTGTCGCGCTGGAACAGTTCGTCGGCGACGTTCACCCGCGGTCGCAACCGGTCGTAGATTAGCTTGCCGAGCAGGAACAGCACGAAGACGGCCAGCAGGTAAACGAGGCCGGTCACAGTCTGGTCGATCGAGATCATCGGGCGTCCTCCGGAATCAAACGAATGTGGTCACTTGCTGCCAAATTCACCAGTCCCCTCACGACTACTTGCCACCGCGCCGGCCGCGCGAGCGGGCACCGCTAGAACGGCTGCGCGAAACGCGGTCGCGCACCTTGTTGGAGAAGCGACTGCGGCTGGAGGCCTGGCGCGCCTGTTGGCGCTGGAAGAACGTCGGGTTGGTGCGTTGCGTCACCGTGCCACGGGTGCCGTATTGCCGGTTGCTACCGAAGTAGCCGCGGATCGGTCCACTGCTGGTGCGCCGGTCCGCGCGACCCCAGCCTGCTTGACGATACTGTCGCCGGTAGTCACGGTAGCCGTCCCAGTCACCGCGGTAGACGGGGCCCTGCAGTGCTCCAAAGAGGTGCGACATGAGTGCGTACTTGCCATAGAAGGACCAGAACGAGTTGCCGCTGTTGTCCGTGCGCCACTCACCGTAGCGGGTGTCACCGACGTATTGGTACCCTGGCGGAAAGTGTGCCGAGCTGATCTCATCGTCGGCCTGTTTGGACAGTAGCGTCATGCCCAAGAAGGGCTCGTAGCGACCGTAGACGGTCTCGGGCACCTGGATCCACTCGGTCGTCCGATCCTGCAGGCTCAGTTCGCCGCCCGCTTCGTCGGGCAGGGATTCGGCCCACACCAGCTTGTAGCGATGGAAGTACTCGGTGAAGAAATTGCCGTCCTCGCGCATGTCGTCCAGGATGATCGAGAACTCCGGGTAGACGTCGAGCTGGCGCTGCAGGTCGTCGAGCGGATTCGACGGTTCGTCGCAGCCGGAGAGCACCAACACCAGTGCGAAGACCGGTAACGCGCGCCAACCTGGGCCGGCAGCAGATCGTGAGTGTTCCATGCGCCTCTCAGTCCTGCTTGTAGGGCAGGATATTGGTGAACTGATATTCCTCGACATAGCGGCCCTCGGCGGCTTCGAATTCGGTTTCTCCCCACTGCTCGATGGTCACGAAGTGCTCTTCGTCCTCGTGCTCGAACTCCCACTTGATCAACTCCTGCGGCGCCCGGTTGCCGTCCTTGTAGAAGTACCCGGCAACGCTCTCGTCGAGGTAGTAGGTCGTGCCCTTGTACGTGATGCGGTCGGGCGGATCGTCGTGGTCGATGATGTGCTGGCGTAGATTGCCGTCCAGCGCACCGATAGGGATCTTCTGGCTCCAACTCCAATCGTCGTCGTCTTCGCCTCCACGTTCCAGGTACCGCTTCACGCGGCCGTGCGTCAGCTCCCACTCGTCGACGAACTGTTGGTCGAATTCATAGCGGTGGTACGCCGTCACTTCCCACGTCTTGTCGTCGAAGTCGAGCATGAAACCGACGCGCAGCTTGGGTAAGATCAGGTCGTGCAGAGGATCGATGGCCAGCTCTTCGTCATTGGCTGGCTTGGGGCGACGGAAGAAATCGAACAGACCCATGATTGAGTTGTACGGTAGCACAGGCGCTGGGTTTGAGAATTCGGATACCCGCGACCCTCGGATACCACTCGTCTCGACGGTGACCTGTCGATTGAGGAATCGCGCCCGACTGCGTGGTAGGCTTCGAACAGTTCCATAGCTGATTTTCGGAGGGACCATGCCTACTGCTATCGTCTCGACACTGCGCCGTTGGGCTAACTTGCTCGACGTTCTCAAGTATGCGGTGTTTCTTGCTCTGCTGCTGGCCTGGTTGCCCCTGACCGCCTACCGCTGGGTACCGGGGCATTCGTTGCTGGGTGGCCTGTTCGCGCAACTGGACGGCTGGGGGATCTTCTGGGTGACCTTCGGGCTCTTTGCCAGTAGTTGGAGCCTCATGTCGTGCGTCGGCTTGCTGATCGACGGTGCGCAGGTGCGTGAGCGGGCCGATGCGACGTTCGAAGATTCCGTGACGTATGAGTTTCTGCCGGAGTTAGCGGTACGATTCTTGAGCTTGCCGGTGACGCGGGGCTGGTTGCGCGCGGCGACGCTTTTCGCGGTGTTGTTGTCGCTGGTCGTGGTCCACGTGGGTTTGCTCGGTTGGAAAGGGCTCGTGCCGGCGGCAATGGGGTGGCTGTGCAGCTACTTGCTGATGGTAGCTCTGACGGTACCAGCGCAGCTGGTCGACCCGGAGTTTTCATTGCTGCCACGCTCGCTGCTGGCGCAGCGCCTGCGCAGTGTGGCCGACGTGGAAGGCATGCGGCGCGTGGCGCGCGCTCTGCGACGGGCAGCGTCTTGGTTCTCATGGCGGGTGCTGCGCATGCATTACGTGCTCACCGACGGCAAGGGCGCGGACGCGGGGCGAAGGGTGCTCCAGACCGGGCACTTCTTGGCGTTGATGAACTTGCTGGGACTGAGCTTGTTGCTGGTGGCCGTCGGTGTCTCGTTCTTCCCGCCAACACCGTGGATCATCGACACCGAGCCGCCAGCGGCGGCGTATCTCTACTTGCTCTTGACGCTCAACACCTGGTTGATTCTCGGCCTCGACGCGCACTTGGCACGGCTGCACATCTCGCCGGTGCTGGTGCTCGTTCTCGTGCTGCTGCTGCGGCCGGACGCCGACCACTACTTCGACGTCCACGAGCAACTCGCTCCCGAGTCGCCGTTGACACCGGTGACGGTCGCTGAGTCGAGCCGTGCAGCGCGAAATCTGGTGGTCGTTGCGTCGTCCGGCGGCGGCATTCTGTCGGCCGGCTGGACAACCCTGGCGTTGCGCAACCTGATTTCGGAGCGGCCCCAGCTGGCCGAAGAGATCCGGCTTCTCAGCACGATCTCCGGAGGCTCGACGGGAGCCGCCTTCTTTCTCGACGGCGTCGAACAAGCGGGGGGTGACCTGAGTGCACTGCAAGAAAGCGAGCGGCGCCGAGTGCTCGAGAACGTCTACTGCCGGGCGACGCATGGGAGCTTGAGCCCGGTCGCCTACGGCTTCGCGCTGGTCGACTTCTGGCGCGTCTTTACCGGCCGTGGTCTGGACTTGCTGTTCACCGAGCGCTGGCATGGACTGGATCGTGCTCGACTGCAGGAGGACGCTTGGGGACGCATCGCCGCCTACCAGTGGCAGAGCGCTGCAGGCGAAACGAGCCAGGCAGAGTGGGGGTGCCGACCCGCGGACGTCGAGGGACCGCCGCGCCGTCCACGATTGTCCAGCCTGCGTGCGGGTATTCGCGAGGGGCGCTTGCCGGCGCCGATCTTCAGCACGACGGTGATGGAGAATGGACACCGCATCATGCTGACGCCGATGGCGTTCGAGGAGCCTGTGCCGGGCCAGGGGGAGCCGCTGCAGCGGGCCCGTACTCTCAGTGGTTTTCTCGGCTACCACAGCGAGCCGACGCCAACTCGCGAGGCGGATCTGGACTTGTGGAGCGCGGCCCGTTTGTCAGCGACTTTTCCCTACGTCTCGCCAGCGGCGCGCGCACGGGTTTACGACGGAAAGGACGTCCGGGTACCCGAAGGGCAGCATGGCCTGCATTTCCTCGATGGTGGCTACTACGACAACTCGGGGCTGACGTCGACGCTGGACTGGCTCCAACCCGTGCTCGAAGATTTACTGCGTCGGGCTCGTGCCGGTGAAGCGGTCGAGCGTCGGGTGCTGCTGCTCGAGCTGACGCCGTTCAGCGCCACGGATTCCGAGAAGGTTCAGCCGGTGACCGGCGGCGTCGCCGCTTTGTTCGGCCCGCTGATCGGTGACCTCAAACTGCGCGAGGGCATCACCACCACGCGCAACGTCATCGAGCGAGACCGCTTCCTGGCCAACTGGAACCGTGAGTTCGCCCAGGCAGGGGTCGAGGTCTGCCTGCAGACGGTCACATTCCGTCCGCCGCCCGGTGCCGAGCAGCCGTTGTCCTGGCGCCTGACGCCGGAACAGATCGAGCAGCAGATCGCCACCTGGCCGGACATGGAGGGAGCGTCGGAAGAGATTCGCCGGTCGTGGCGTTCGGCGCTCGACTTCCTGAATGCGAACACCTGCCCCCTCGCTGGGTAACGTCGGCGCACGAGGTGGTGATGCAGGCCGGCCAGCCTGACGTTGGGTCGCAGGTCGGACTCTCCAGAGCCGACGGGCTGCCGAGTTGGCAGAGCTGGCTGTTCGCCCTGTGCGGCGCCGGATTCGCCGTTGCCGGGATACATGTCCTGCGCGCCAACGATCTGGCCGGCGTCCTGACGCTGTTGATCCCACCAACGGCGGCGCTGGCGTGGGGCGCCGAACGGCACCCCGGTGGCAGGTCGCTGGGGCGCCTCCTGGGTGGGCTCGGGGTTGCACTCGCCCTCCTGGTGCTGGTGGGCACTCGCTCGCGGGGCGGCCTGCTGAGCCTGGTCGTGGCCTTCGTCGTGTTCGCGGTCCTGCGGCTGGTCTGGACGCGTCGGCGCGGGCTCTTGGCCTTGCTGGCGACGGTGGGTGGAGGCGCACTGCTGCTGCTGCCAGTGTCGCGGCGCTGGTTGCTGGTGCCGTGGCTCGATGGCGTGCAGGGCCTGTCCTGGAACAGTCTGCTCACCGGGAGACCCGCGATCTGGTACCGGGCTGGCCAGGCGGCAGTCGACTTCTCGCTCACCGGCTTGCCGGACTTTGGCCGCCGGGTGCCTCGGCTCTACCCCTGGCCGGCATACCTGCAGCCTGGAGGAGGTGTGCGCCCGCCGGTCGAAGATACGCACAACCTGGCGCTGCAGCTGGTTCTGGACTTCGGCCTGCTCGGTCTGCTCGCTGGCGTCCTGCTGACCGTGGGCGCGGTGTGGCGCTTGCTGCGAGCGCGCCGGGCGGCGTGTTGTGCCCGAGACGGCAAACAAGATGAGCAGCTGAGACTGTGGACGGAGGGGCTGCTGGCGGCGATCGCGGGGCATCTGGTCTACGGGCTGTTCGATGTGCTGGCGTTCGGGACCTTGGGCTTCTGGGTGCCTGTGCTGATCCTCGGCCTGGCCTGGACAGTGCCGGTACCAGAAAGGGCGCGGCAGCGAAGGCGCAGTCACCGACCCGTACTGGTGACCGCGACCGTCCTTGGGCTGGCGGTGGGGTGGTGGGCGAGCGTCGACCTGGCACGGCAGCGGGCGCAGCTGCGGGTAGTCGAGTCGCTGGACGGGGGGGCCGTTCCAGACGAGCTGGCGCGGCTCGACGGGATGTTCGACCGTCGAGCCCTTCGCGCGTCACCGTTGGCCTGCCGGGCTGACTGGTGGCGTGGGTTGGCGGCGCAAGCGGCGGGGCAGTGGGCACAGCGGGACGCAAGCTGGATCGACCTGGCGCGGTGTGTGCCGTCGATGCTGCCGCTGCTGCGTGCCGGTGCCGTCACGCCGTCGGGTGTCGCGCCCTCGGCAGCGCTGGCGCGGCGGGTGCGAAGGCATGTCGCTGAGACCGCGACTCCGGCAGCCCTGGCGCAGGTCGACCTCTGGTTGGCGGATGCCTTGGCGCTGCGTGACGAGATTCCGTCGGCGGCCCACCGCTACCGGCAGGTGCTGCGCGAGCGGCCCCGCGACGGCCAGATCTGGTTGCGGTTGGCTGGGCTGTCTGCCGAGACCGATCCTCGGGCAGCCCTCGACGCCTTCGAGCTGGCCTGTCGTTTCGGCGATCCCGGAGCCAATGCGTGCGTCGGTGGTGCCGAGCTGGCGAAGGACCTCGGGTTGTTCGAACGGGCCGGCCGGCTCCGGGCACGGTCGCGCTGGCAGTCGACTCGGCGGTAGCGCTCTGCGACGGGTGCTAGCATGCTCCCGATGCGCCCTTCGAAGACCCCCCTGTGCTTGGCTCTGCTCGTGGTTTCGCTGACTGCCGGAGCGGTGGCGTCAACATCGCCGGTGGCCGCTGGTGAGTGGATTCTCGACGCTGAGGCGGAGGCCCGTTATGCCCGCTTCCAGGATCTCGGTGACAAGGTCCACGGCGGTGAGCTCGTGGCCCACTGGCTGCCGGACGGTGAGCGCTTCTGGTTCGCCACCGGGGCGCCGCAGGCAACGGAGATCCTGCTGGTTGACCCGCGCGAGACGCCGGTGCGTCCGCGTCCGTTCTTCGACGTCGAGCGCCTGCGCCAGGTGATCGGTGCCGCAGTGGGCCATGAACCTCCGGGGCGCGGTGTGCCCTTCCGCGACTTCGTGATGGAAGGGCGCGGCGAGGACGCGAGTGTGCGGTTCCAGGTCGAGGGGCGCACCTTTCGGCTCCGGCTGGCAGACTACCGATGGACTCGGGTGCCGGCACTCTCCGCGGCCGAGGCCGCTCGCACGACACCCCGCATCGCGCGCGCACCGCGTTATGCGGGGGAGCCGCCGGTGTTCGAGATCCTGTCGCCGAAGGGACACTGGTGGGCCAGCCTGACAGCAGACGGCGTGAGCGCCGGTACGGGGGCCAGCGGCTCTGACCTGACTCTGCGCTCGAACTTCGACGGTCGCAGCCGGCAGCTGACCCACGACGGGGATCGACCGAACCTACGCTGGGACATCGCGACGGCGCTCTGGTCGCCCGACGGAGTGACCCTGGCAGCGACGAGGCAGAATCTCGAGGGCGTTCACCGCGTACCGCTGGTGCACTGGCTGCAGCCGCGCGCGCAGGTCGAGTGGGTGCCGTTTGCCAAGACTGGCGGTGTCTTGCCACGCGAGGAGGTCTTCCTGGTCGACATTCTCTCCGGAGAGCAGACGCGCGTCGACGACGGCTGCAGCACGCCGTGCTACCTGTTTCCGGCAGCCTGGATGCGCGACGGCCGGGAACTGCTGATCCTGCGCATGTCCCGGACCTTCGACCGCCTCGATCTGCTGGTCGCCGACCGGGCTACGGGGGCGACGCGCGTCGTGCTGACGGAGACGTCGAACACCTTTGTCGAGGGCCTGGCTTTCCTCTACACCTGGAGGCACTTCGTCACACCACTGGCCGATGGCGAGCGCTTCCTGTGGCTCTCCGAGCGCGACGGTTTTCACCATCTCTACCTGTACGACCTCGACGGCCGTCTAGTGCGCCGGCTGACACATGGCGCCTTCCCTGTGCAAGCGGTGCAGGCGATCGACGAGGCGACCGGCACCGTCTACGTGCTGGCCCAGAGTGATCCGTCAAGGCCCTACGATTTGCACCTGGCGCGCGTAGATCTGGGCGCCACTGCCGGGAATCAGGACCGTCCCCGCGACGGCTGGCGCCAGCTCTCCGAAGCGCCCGGCCAGCACCGGGTGCAGCTGTCGCCGTCGAGAACGGTCTTCCTCGACACCTACTCCACCGTCACGCAGCCACCACGCACCGAGCTGCGCACCACGGACGGGAAGCTGCTGGCGGTGCTCGCCGAGGCGGATGTGACGGCACTCGAAGCGCTCGACTGGCCGATGCCGGAGCCCTTCGTGGTGCCGGCGGCCGACGGTGTCACCGCCTTGCACGGTGTGCTCTACCGGCCTTTCGACTTCGATGCCAAGCGTCGCTACCCGGTGATCGACATCATCTACAACGGTCCATTCATCACTTGGGCGCCGAAAACGTTCCTCGACCCGGTGGGGCAGAGCGCGCAGCGCCTGGCGCAGCTCGGTTTCCTCGTCCTGGTGGTCGATGGTCGCGGCACGCCAGGCCGCGGCAAGGCCTTTCAGGACGTCGTCTTTGGCAACTTCGGCCAGCATGAGATCCCGGATCACGCCGCCGCGCTCCGGGCGCTGGCGGCGACGCGTCCTTACATCGATCTGTCGCGTGTCGGCATGTTCGGCGGTTCCTGGGGCGGCTACATGACGCTGCGCGCGCTGCTCACGATGCCGGACGTCTACCACGTGGGTGTCGTGGTCAACCCGGTGGTCGATCTCTACGACCACGGAGCTACCGACATCGAGGGCTATATGGGGTTGCCGGAACAGCGTCCCGAGGCCTACCGCCGGGCGTCGAACCTCGAGCTGGTGCCGCAGCTGCGCGGCAAGCTGCTGCTCATGCACAGCACCAACGACGTCAATGCGACCTTCTCGGCGAGCGTCAAGCTGATCGATGCGCTGATCCGCGCCGACCGTCACTTCGAGCTGCTGGTGCTGCCGGGCCAAGATCATTGGCCGCAGGGGGCCAGCAACGAGTACTATCAGCGCCGGCTCCGCAACTACTTTGCCGAGCACTTGTTGGCTCCTGATCCCAGGGAGGCTTTGCATGCCACAGCGACCTCGCCCTGACTCTCCTCCCAAGCCTGTCGTCGGGTGGCGCGAGTGGGCCGCCTTGCCCGAACTCAGCGTACCGCGTATCAAGATCAAGGTCGACACCGGGGCCCGGACCTCGGCGCTGCACGCTTTCGACGTCGAGCGCTTCGAGCGCGAGGGTCAGCCTTGGGTGCGCTTCGTCATCCATCCGCTGCAGCGCGACACTGAGACGACCGTCGAGACCGAAGCGCCGTTGCTCGAGGAGCGCTGGGTGCGCTCGTCCAACGGTAAGCGGAGCCTGCGTCCGACCATCCGCACGACGGTACGCCTGGGTGAACTCAGCTGGCCGATCGAAGTGACGCTGGTGCGCCGCGACGTCATGGGCTTCCGCATGCTGCTCGGTCGGCAGGCCGTGCGCGCACGCCGCCTGCTGGTCGACCCGGGACGCTCCTACGTGCAGTCCAAACGCCGTGCCAAGCAGCCAGACTCCCCGAAAGGGCCGCAATGAATACCGGTAGTCTGTCGCGGAATCACATTCGTGCCTGAGGTCGCGGCAAGTCGGGCCGCCTACAGCCGCTTTCCCAGCCTTTCGCGCGAGCGACCCGAAGCGATCCGTGTCGCCGAAGCGGTTGTGCCCCCTGGCCAACGCAAGCAGATCGACGTGCCCGTGGCGCGGCTGGTCACCGGCACGTGGGCCTCGCTGCCCGTCGTCGTGCTCAACGGTCGCTTTCCGGGGCCTCGCCTGTGGCTCGACGCCGCCATCCACGGCGACGAACTCAATGGCATGGAAGTGATCCGCCAGGTGCTGGCTGAGCTCGATGTGCGCAAGCTTCGCGGTTCGATCCTGGCGGTGCCAGTGGTCAATGTCTTCGGCTTCCTGCACCAGACGCGCTATCTTCCCGATCGCCGCGACCTCAATCGTAGCTTCCCAGGCTCGGTGCGCGGCTCGCTGGCGTCGCGCTTGGCGCACCTCTTCCTCGAGGAAGTCGTGTCCAAGTGTCAGTACGGCATCGATCTGCACACCGGTGCCGCCCACCGCACGAACCTGCCGCAGGTGCGGGCGCAGCTGGAAGATCCTGAGATCCGCTGGCTAGCCGAGGCCTTCGACGCACCGATGCTCTACACCGCGCCGACGCTCAAGGGCTCGCTGCGCGCGGTAGCCAACAGTCGGGGCATCAAGATGTTGGTCTACGAGGCTGGCGAACCGCTGCGCTTCAACGACGACGCCATCCGTGTCGGCGTGCGCGGCGTGCTGCGTGTGCTCGATGCCCTCGGCATGTGGCCGGCCGATGCCACCGTCTTGGCCGCCTCGCCCCCCCCTTCCTTCGAAGCCGGGGCCACGCGCTGGGTACGCGCCAGCCGTAGCGGCATCTTTCATCGTGAGACCGAGCTGGGCTCACACGTCGCGAGCGGGGACGTCATCGGCTATCTGAACAATCCTTTCTCCAGCTCGCGTCGCCTCAAGGTCAAGGCGCCGGCTACCGGCATGATCATCGGCTTCACGCGCAATCCGCTGGTGCACCAGGGAGACGCGCTAGTGCACGTGGCGGAGCCGAAGACCTGACACGGGCGCGCCGCCGGGACGACGATCTCCAGCCGGGTTTCAGGGCCGCCGTCGAAGAAGTTGCGCGGGTCAGGTAGGATGGAAATGTTCATGGACGCACCTTCGACTATCTCGCGCTATCGGCTCACCGGCGAGCTCGGCCGCGGCGGCATGGGGGTGGTGTATCGAGCGGAGGACCCCCAGCTCGGGCGCAACGTTGCCGTCAAGGTGATCCTGTTCCCGAACCAGGCGAGCGCCGAGCAGCGCACGCAGCTGGAGCGGCGCTTCGAGCGAGAGGCGCGCGCGGCGGCGGGAATCCAACATCCGGGGGTGATCACGGTCTATGACTTCGGCCGAGACGGTGACTACCTCTTCCTGGTGATGGAGCTGATCGACGGGCAGTCGCTCGACCAGGTTCTGCGTCAGGGGCGCCGGCCGGGCCGTGCGGCGGCGTTCGAGATTGTGGCCCGCGTGGCCGACGCGCTGGCGGTGGCGCATGCCGGTGGCGTGGTGCACCGCGATGTGACGCCGCGCAACATCCTGATCGCCAAGGACGGACGCGTGATCGTCACGGATTTCGGTGTTGCCCGCAGCTTCGGCGAAGAGACCGTAGATCTAACGCACACCGGCATGTTGGTGGGCAGCCCGCGATACATGGCGCCTGAGCTGGTGCGCAACCGTGACTTCGACGGTCGTGCCGACTTGTTCTCGCTTGGCGTCGTGCTTTACTTCCTGCTCACCGGTCAGCAAGCCTTCCGCGGCAGTGACATGACGTCCTTGCTCTACCAGATTGTGCACGAGGATCCGCTGGAAGACCTCGATCTACAGGGTAGCTTGAGCCGCGAGGTGGTGCACTTTCTTGCCAAGAGTCTGGCCAAGGCGCCGGAGGATCGCTTCCAGAGCGCCGAGGACTTCGCCGCCGAAGCCCGGTGCCTGAGTGCCGAGGCGGCGGACAAGCCGGAACTGGAGGAGACGGTCGACTTGCTCGGTTCTGTGCGCAGTGGCGCCGTAGCCGGCAACCCTGCTCGGAGTTCGGCACGGCAGCCGGCACCTACCGAGCCGCCCGGCTGGCGACGTCGCCCCATGGTGCTGCTTGCGGCCTTCCTGCTGCTGCTGCTGCTGTCTTTGGCAGGTACGTGGGTCTGGACACAGTGGTCCAGCGGCGTTTGGGCGTCGAATCGGCCGACGCTGGAAGAGCGCGCGGCCGGGCAGAGTACGCCCGGGGAGCCGGCGAGCGGAGACGAGCTACCGCCATCACAAGGCGAGGAGGCTTCGGGGCCGGCACCCACGACCGACTCTTCCGCCCTAGCTGACCAGATGTCGGCTGCGGCGTTGGAGATTCCGGTGTCGTCACAGCCGAGACAAGCTTCGACGATCCCCGAGCCGACCCCCGTGCGACCGGCCATCTCGGCCCCGCCGCCCGAGCGCTCCCGGAACGAGCCGCAACGCTCGCCACGCCCAGTAGAACAACCAGGCGAGCGGCCAGTAGAACCGCCAGAAGAGCAACCAGCCGAGCCGGCCGCCGACACCGCGCCCGACACCGTCGCTCCCGTTCTCGCCCTCGATCCACAGCCAGCGCAGTTCACCTCCTCGCGCATCGTGCTGAGTGGCAGGGTTCTAGACGACCGCGGGGCGGTCGAACTCCACGTCGATGGCGCGCCGATCACGGTCGAGGAGGGCGGAGTGTTTCTGACACGGCGGTCGTTGCAGCCCGGGCGCAACGTCTTCACCTTCGTCGCTGTCGACGACGCCGGCAACCAGACCATGCGCTCCCTCGAGGTGATGGCTCCCGCTGCTGGTGGCACTGCTGCTACCGCTGATCCTACCGCTGATGCTGGCATCGGCAACGACCCCGGCCCACCAGGAGATCCGCCAACGCCACCGCCGCCGCGCCCGCCGTCTCGCTTCGCCGACCGTGGCGACGGCTCGCTGATCGACCGTCGTACCGGCCTGGCATGGACCAAGCGTTTGCCCGGCGAGATGGACTGGCGCGCCGCCCGCGACTACTGCCGTGGCCTCGATCTGGGCCGCGCCGACGATTGGATGCTGCCGACGATCGAAGAGCTCGAGGAATACCATCGCGCTGGCACGCGGCCTATGCCGGCCCCGGGAAACCAGATGGCTGGTCCGGCACCCCTCAACTTCCCGGCACAGCCTGTGTGGAGTTCGTCCCGCCAGGGCTTCTCGGACGCCTGGATGTTCGATCTTGGCCCGGGCACGCGGCGCGAGGCATCGCGCAATGGCGATCAGGCCAGCGCCTTCTGCGTCCGCCGTACGGAAGGCGGTGAGCCACGACCTCGCCGCGAGGAGATCTTTGATCCCTTCGGTCAACCTGATCCCAACGGTCAGCCCGGCCGCCCCGACCGCAGTCCGCCGGGCGGCCAGCAAGGAGGTCCTCAAGGTCCTCCGGGTGGTCAGCGAGGTGGTGGTGGGGAGCGTGGCGGCAAGCAGGGCGGTGGCCGAGGCCCTGGCGGCCCGGACCGTGGCGGTCCGCCGCCGAGTCATTTCGTGGTGCGCTGAGCCAGCAAGCTCTGGTACCAGCCAGGTGCCTCAGTCTTCCAGCCGCGCCTCGACCTCATCGTCTTCGAGGTCTTCGATCTCCGCCAGCAAGGCTTCCAGATCCCCGTCCTCGGTGCTGTGCACCATCTGTGCCTGCAGTGCCTCGACGCGCACGGCCATCTCGGCGATCGTGGGGCCTTCGAAGAGCGCACGCATCGGCACTTCGACGCCGAAGCGGTCGCGGATGGCGGCGATGAGGCGGCCGGCGAGGAGGGAGTGGCCGCCGAGGTCGAAGAAGTCGTCGTGGACGCTGAGGTTCTGACACTCCAGGAGGTCCTGCCACAGCTCGGCGAGTGTGCGTTCGGTGTCGTTCCTGGGAGCGATGTGCTGCGGGGCCTCGGCCGCTTCTGCCGCTTCGAGTTCGGCGAGCACAGCGGCGCGGTCGGGAAGGGCGTTGTTGAGCTGGGGGATGGTGTCGACCTGACGGATCTCGAGATCGCGCAGCTCTGCGGGCAGTTCTGCCGATCCACTGTCGACCGCCTCTGAGGCGAAGGGCTCGCGCAGCCACTTCTGGAGCACCAGCGGGTCGAGGTGCACCTTCATGCCAGCGAAGGGGGGTGGGGCCGGGGCGACGCAGGCCAGGTGCTGGACGCTGCCGTCGCGGCGACCACGTGAGACGACGGCGGCGGCCTGGACGGCGGGGTGAGCACACAGGCGGGCTTCCAGCTCGGTGGGTTCGAGCCAGAAGGATGCCGTGGCCTCCAGAGTTGCGGGCCGCAGCGGCACCTGGTGCAGATCAGTGGCCGGATCGGCGGTGACGGCCCGCAGCAAGACCTCGAAGCGCTGCAGCAACTCGATCATGCGAGGGGCGTCGAAGAGCGCGGCGTCGTAGTGCAGTTGCAGGTCGAGGCCGGCCGCTTCGCCCTGCTCGGTCTCCAGTTCGAGGGCGTAGAAATTGAGGTCGAACTTGGAGTCGGGCGCGCCGCTGTCGAGCATCTCGAAGCGGACGCCGGGCAGCTCCATGGGCGACGGCGGCAGGTTGATCAGGTTGAAGAAGACCTGGAACAACGGTGTGTGGGTCAGCGAGCGCTCGGGATTGAGCTCTTCGACCAGCTTCTCGAACGGGATGTCCTGGTGCGCGTAGGCGCCGAGAACGCGTTCACGCGTGTCCGCCAACAGCCGGCGGAAGGTGAGCGCTTCCTCGCCCGGACGCAGGTCGGCACGCAGCACCAGGGAGTTGATGAAGAAGCCGATCAGCGCTTCCGTCTCCTGCTGGGTACGACCGGCGATCGGCGAACCGATGGTGACGTCGAGCTGACCGGACAGGCGACTGAGCAGCAGCTGCAAGGCGGCCAGGAGCACCATGAAGAGGGTGGTGTCGGTGGCGCGGGCGAGCTGATGCAGGCTTCGTTGCAAGCCAGCGTCGAGACGCAGGTGCCTGCGCCCCGCGGCTTGGTGGGTGAGCGCTTCCAGGCGCCCGCGTGGATGGTCGGTGGGCAGCAGCAGGCGCGCTGGGGCAGCGTCGAGTTGTGCGCGCCACCAATCGAGCTTGGTCTGCAGCGTCTCGCCTTGGAGATAGGTGCGTTGCCACACGGCGTAGTCGCCGTATTGCACTGCTAGAGGCTGCAGTGCTTGAGGTTGCAGTTGCAGGGGCGGCAGGGCGCTGGCGCGATAGAGGGCCGTCAGCTCGCGGTAGAAGACGCCCAACGACCAGCCGTCAGACGCGATGTGGTGGAAGCTGACCAGCAGCGCGTGCTCGTCGCGCGCGGCGCGCAACAAGAGCAGGCGTAGGACGGGGCTGGTCTCGCCCAGGTGACGTGGCCGGGGCGGGCAGGTGTCGAGGGCGAACGGACGGCGGGCCTCGGCTTCGCTCAGACGGTTCTGCTCGCTGCCGCGCTGCTCAGGTGCGAGCCGACTCAGGTCGACGACCGGCAAGGGGATTGCCGCGGGTATGGAGTACGCAACCTGGACGGCTGCCTCGCCGGTGCCCTGGTAGACGCTGCGCAGGATCTCGTGGCGCTGCACGATGCTGACCGCGGCGCTGGCCAACTGAGCGACGTCGAGGTGGCCGTGCAAGGCGAACGCACCGGGCAGGTGATACGCGGTGCCGGCGGCGTCGATTTGCTCCAGGAACCACAGGCGGCGCTGGCCGAAGGAGAGCGGCAGGCCGTGCGGGTAGGCGTCGCGGTCGACGGGCTGCAACGGAGTGCCGAGCTGTTGAGTCTGCTGGGAGTCGGCAGTGCTCTCCAGCTCACCGCGAAGCGCGTCCGCCAGCTGGGCGACGGTGGCGTTCTCGAACAGGGTGCGCAGCGCCAGCTCGACGCCGAGTTCCTGGCGCACCCTCGACACGACCTGCGTGGCGCGCAGCGAATGGCCGCCGAGGTCGAAGAAGTCGTCGTGGATGCCCAGGCTGGCGGCCGGCCGGTGCAGCACTTCGGCCCACACCGTGGTGAGGGTGGCTTCGAGGTCGTCGCGTGGTGCCGCGTCGGTGTCGGTGAGAGGGCTGCTGTCCGCCGTGTCCGGCAGGGGCAGGGCGCGGGTGTCGAGCTTGCCGTTGACGGTCAATGGCAGGGCGTCGAGGTGGAGGAAGACGCTGGGTACCAGGTGCTCGGGCAGGCGTTCGGCCAGCCAGATGCGCAGGTCGTCGACGCTAGGTGCCGGTGCCGACTCCAGTGCCGGAGCCGACTCCAGTGCCGGTGCCGACTCCAGTGCCGGTGCCGACGGGCCCAAGCCTTGCTCGGGCACCACATAAGCTACCAGCTGTAGGTCGACGCGGCGGCCTTCTTCGGCGGCTTGAAGGTCGATGGGGCGGGCGAGGACGGCAGCCTGGGCCAGCTCTGGATGACCTGCGAGCACCACCGCCACCTCGTCCGGCTCGACGCGGAAGCCACGGATCTTGACCTGGTGGTCGATACGACCGACGAACTCGATCGCCCCGTCGCCACGCCGGCGTACCAGGTCGCCGCTGCGGTAGAGGCGGGCTCCAGCAGGCGCATAGGCGACCGAGCCGGCGAGCGGATGGGGCACGAAGACGGCAGCGGTCAGCGCCGGTCGGTGCAGGTAGCCGCGTGCCAGGCCGAGGCCACCGGTGGTGAGTTCGCCGGGCACGCCCAGCGGCACGGGGTGCAGGCGCCGATCGACGATCTGCACGTCGCTGTGACGCAAGGGCTCGCCGATCGGCACGGTGGCGGCATTCGGGGCGACCTCGTGCACCGGATGCCAGGTGGTGAAGGTGGTGTTCTCGGTCGGACCGTAGACGTGGTTCAGGCGCCGCGGCGGACCGGCGTCGAGGATTCGCCGGACGCGCCGCGCATCCACTGCCTCACCGCCCCAGTGCAGGTGCCCAAGGCTGGCGAAGGCGTCGGGTTCGGCATCGGCGACCCGGTGGAAGACGGCGGTGACGACGAAGAGACTGTCGACCGCCTGCTGGCGTAGGGTGCGTGCCAGTTGCGGTGGCGACAGCAGCGTCTCCTTGCCGATACCGACCACTGTGCCACCGTGCAGCAGCGCTGCCCACAGCTCGTAGGTGGCGGCGTCGAAGGCGGCGTTGGCGGCCTGCGCGATACGCCGTGCTCGGCGCGCCAGGCCAGCGCCATCACCGAAAACCTCATAGTTGTCGCCGGGGTGGTTGCCGGCCCGGTCGAAGCCGGTTTCGACCAGGCGTGCCACGGCTTGCTGTGGCACGGCCACGCCCTTGGGTACACCGGTGGAGCCGGAGGTGTAGATGACGTAGGCGAGTGTGTGTGGGTCGGCGGAGCGGCACGGGGGCGGTGCTAGCTTGGGGCGCCGGGTCGGCTCACCGTGTTGGGCGGCGGCTTCGAGGTCGACACCGAGGGGCAGGGTGGTGTCGGTGGCGTGGCCGAGTCGCGGCAGGACAGTGTCTAGCAGCGCGCGGCGGCCGAGCAGGATGGGCATGCGGCTGTCTTCGACCAGGTAGCGTAGACGCTCGGCGGGGTAGTCGGGATCGAGCGGCACGTAGGCGGCACCGGCGGCGAGTACGCCTAGGGTCGCCTCGACCAGGGAAGTCGAGCGTTCGACGCAGATGCCCACTGGCACGTCGGGGCCCAAGTGCAGGCCCGGCTGTTCGGCGGTGCGGGCGTGTAGGGCCGCGGCGATACGACGGGCACGCCGGGCGAGTGTGCCGTAGCTCAGGTGTTGGTGGCCGTAGACCGCGGCGATGGTCGCTGGCTGGGCGGCTGCTCGGCGCACGAAGTGGTCGAAGAGGGGAAGGTGCTCACGCGGTGGGCTCCAGGTGTCGTTGACCTCGTGCAGGAGCTGGTGACGCTGCGCCGGAGCCAGCGTGTCGAGGTCGTGCACGGGGCGCTCTGGTGACTCGATGGCGGCGTGGAGCAGGGTCTGGAAGTGCTCGGCCAGGCGCCGAGCACTGGTGGCGTCGAAGAGATCGCGGTCGTAGAACAGGCTGCCGAGCAGGGCGCCGTCGGCCCCGTCCGGCCACAGCAGCAACTCCAGGTCCATGCGCGTCGTCTGCAGCTCGAGGTCGAGCGAGCCGAGGCGCAAGCCGGCTGCGAAGGGAACGCCTTCTGCTGTCGTCTCGGTGTTCCTGTCGGTCGGGAGCTCGGACGCGACCTCGGACGGCGCGGTGTTCTGCAGTGCCAGGATGACCTGGAAGATCGGGTTGCGGCTCAGGTCGCGGCGTGGTTGCAGCGCCTCGACCAGGCGCTCGAAGGGTAAATCCTGGTGCGCGTAGGCGCCCAGTGCCAGGTCACGAGCTTGCCGGAGCAGATCGAGGAAGGCGTCGCCGGAGTGCCAGCGGGCGCGCAGCGCCAGGGTGTTGACGAAGAAGCCGATCAGCCCTTCCAGTTCGGTGTGCGTGCGGTTGGCGATCGGCGTGCCGAGGGTGACGTCTGGGCGCTGGCTGCCGCCCTGTGCGAGGCGGCCGAGCAGCGCTTGGAAGCCGGCCAGCAGGACCATGAACAGCGTCGTGCCGCCGCCGGCGGTCGAGCGCAGCGCTTCCAGGCGATGGCGCAGGGGAGGCGGCAGGAAGACGCGCACGCGGCCGCCTTCGGTACCCTTGACCTTCGGGCGTGGTCGATCGGTGGGTAGTTCCAGCGGCGGTGGCGGTTCGCCGTCCGGCGCCAGGAGTCGACGCCACCAGTCGAGTTGACGGTCGAGTTCGGCGCCGGTGAGCCACTGCCGCTGCCAGACCGCGAAATCGGCGTACTGGATCGGCAACGGCGGCAGCGGAGCGCCCTGGTACAGCGCTGCCAACTCACGCAGCAGGATCCCTTCGGACCAGCCGTCGGTGAGGATGTGGTGCGCGGTCAGCAGCAGGGCGTGATCGTCGTCGGCCAGGCGCAGCAGGGTCGTGCGCAGCAAGGGGCCGGTCTGCAGATCGAACAGGCGCCCTACCTCGACGCTGCCCAAGTCCTGTGCCGCTGCTTCGCTCCGATTGGTCACTGTTCCCTGGCGCAGAGCGCGCAGGTCGACGCACGGCAGCTCTATGTGCGGGCGTGGCGCGATCGTTTGAGTGGGACCGCTGCTGCCGTCCGGCCAGGTGACCTCGGGGAAGGTCGTGCGCAGGATCTCGTGGCGCCGCGCCAGCTGCGTGAGTGCCTGGTGCAAGCGGCGTGGTTGCAGTGATCCGCGCAGGCGTAGCGGCGTCGGCAGATGGTAGGCGGTGTTGTCCGGCTGCAGGCGGTGCAACAACCACATGCGCTCTTGGGCGAAGGACAGCGGTACCAGCCCCGGCATGCCAACCAGCGCCAGCGCCTCCGTCAGCGGCCGCGGCAGAGCGGTCAGCGAAGGCTGTTGGAGCCCAGGGCTCAGATCGGCTGTGGTGGACACTTCTGGCTGCAAGCTCGCGATGGCGCCGGCCAGGTTGCTCAGGGTACTGTGCTGGAAGAGCAGACGTAGCGGCACATCGACCTCGAGCGCCGGTCGCAGGCGCGCCAGGACACGCGTGGCGAGCAGCGAGTGGCCGCCGAGGCGGAAGAAGTCGTCCTCGCGGTAGACCTGAGACACGCCCAACACGTCACACCAGACGGCAGCCAGCGTCTGTTCCAGTTCGCCGTGCGGGGTACTGCCGACGCGCTGTGGGCGCAAAGGCCAGCCGCGCTCGTGCAGGGTGCGACGGTCGAGCTTGCCGCTGGCGGTGCGTGGTAACTCGTCGACGCGTACCAGGGCGGTAGGCACCATGTACTCTGGCAGCCGGTGCAGCAAGGCAGTGCGCAGCTGTTCGAGCCACCTGTCGTCACCTGTGGCCTCCGCGTCGGGTGCTGTCGCGGCGACTACGTAGCCGGCCAGACGGGTACTGCCGGAGCTGTCGTCGGCGCTGAAGGCGAGCACGGCGGCCTGGGCCACCTCTGGCAGCTCCGCGAGCATCGCTTCGATCTCCCCCGGTTCGACGCGGTAGCCGCGCACCTTGACCTGGTGATCGGCGCGGCCGAGGAAGGCCAGGCGACCGTCGGCCAGGTGACGGGCGAGGTCGCCGGTGCGGTACAGGCGGGAGCCGGCAGGTACGGATCCCAGTCCGCTCCTGGGATGTGGTACGAAGGCTTCGGCGGTGAGTGCCGGCCGACCGCGCCCACTGGCGCCCAGGTAGCCGCGCGCCAGCGCTCGGCCGCCGACGTAGAGTTCAGCAGTCGCGCCTAGCGCCGCGGGTCGCAACCCGAGAGCCAGGCTACCGGCCAGCACCAGCGCACTACCCCCCTCGATCGGTCTGCCGATGTCGGGCAGGGCGGGCCATAGCTCAGCCTGCGCTGCGTCGAAGGTCTGGGCGGTGATGACGTGGCTCTCGGACGGGCCGTACTGGTTCTCCAGCACGACCGGCCGGATCCGCGACGGATGCTGGTCGAGGCGCGCGAAGAGCCGGCGCAACGGTCCGGTGACGCGCAGCTGCTCGCCGGAGGTGATCCACCAGAAAAGCGAGCGGGGTAGGGGGTCGAAGGTAGCGGTGTCTTGTGTCGATTCGAGATGACGGGCGAGCTGGTCGAGGGCGACAAAGGGTTGGATCATGCGCTCGACGTGCCAGCGTCGTAGCAGCTCGACGAGCTGAGCGGGATCCTTGCGCACGGCCTCCGGCGGTACCAGCAAGGTGCCGCCACCGCACCAAGTGGCGAACATTTCGATGAAGGAGGCGTCGAAGCCGAGGCCGGAGAGCAGCAGCGTGCGAGCCTGGCGGTCGGCGCCGCGACCTCGACGCAGATGCCAGTCAATGAGGTTCGCCATGGCACCGTGTGGTAGGCCGACGCCCTTGGGCACGCCAGTCGAGCCGGAGGTGTAGATGACGTAGAACAGCTGGTTGGGGTGTGGGTCGCTGGCCATCTCACTTGCCATCTCACTTGCCATCTCACTTGCCATCTCACTGGCCATCCTACTGGCCATCTCACCGGCTACCCGCGCCGCTTCCAACGGCTGCAGTGACGGCAGGCCGCTACGGTTCAAGGCTTCACGCGCCGGCGCGGACACACGTTCTCCCGTGATGGCCAGGCGGGCGCCACTGTCGCGCAGCAGGAAGGTGAGACGATCGGCCGGCTGGTCGAGGTCGGGCGGAACCACGACGGCACCGGCCAGCAGGACGCCGAGCGTCGCCACCGTGCGCTCGATGCTGCGCTCCTGCAGCAGCACCACAGGAGCTTCCAGCGCAGGGCTCGCGCTTGCCGCCCCAGCCCCCAGCCGCCGCCGAACCTCGACCGCCAGGGCGATCGCACCGCGGATCAGGCCAGCGTAGCTGAGATGGTGACGACCGTCGCTGACCGCGATGGCGTCGGCACTGCGCCGCGCCTGCTCGACCACCCGGCGTGGCAGTGGGACAGTCTCCTGGCCAGCAACAGGCAGCGTCGACGCGGGCTGCCACGCGGTCAGCAACTGGTGCTGTTCGGCGGCGTCGAGCAGCGTGAGCTCGCCGAGTGGTAGGTCCGGGGTCTCGGCCAGGGCGTGCAGCAGGCGGGCGGTCCAGCGGCTCCAGCGGCGCGCGGTCGTATCGTCGAGCAGATCGCGATCAAAGACCAGAACACCTGAGAGGCCACCCGTCGAGGTACCCGCCGAGCTAGCCGCCGGGGCATCGGCATCCTGGGCGTCGGGCCACAGGTGCAGTTCGAGATCGAAGCGTGTGGTCAGGACTTCGCCGCCCAGCAGATCGAGTTGCACGCCGTCGGTCGCAGGGGGGCTGGTACCGGCACTCGAAGAGATGACCGCTTGCGTTGACTGGTGCACCGTCGCCAGCACCTGGAACAGTGGGTTTCGGCTCAGGTCGCGCTGCGGCTGGATCTGTTCCACCAACTGCTCGAACGGCAACTCCTGGTGCGCATAGGCGCCGAGGATCGTGTGCCGGACCTGGCGTAGCAGCTCGCGCGCGCTGAGGCTGTCCGCCGGCCGGCAGCGCAGTGCCAGGGTGTTGACGAACAGGCCGATCAGCGACTGCACCTCCGGCTGACTGCGATTGGCCACCGGCGTGCCGATGACGACGTCGCTGCGTCCCGGGTCCGTGTCGCGGCTGCCGCTGGCGCCGAGGCGGTGCAGCAGGGCGGCGAAGGTGGCGACGGCGGCCATGAACAGGGTGCTGCCCGTAGCACGGGTCAGGGCTTCGAGGGCATGGAAGGCTCGGGCGTCGAGACGCAAGGGCTGACTGCCGCCGCGGTAGCTCTGCACCTCGGGGCGCGGCCGGTCGGTGGGGAGTTCGAGCGCCGCCGGGGTGGGGGTCAACTGCTCGCGCCACCAAGCGAGCTGACGCTCTAGCACGTCGCCCTGCAACCAGGCGCGCTGCCAGGCCGCGAAGTCGGGGTACTGGACTGGTAGGTGCGGTGGCGCGACCTCCTCGCCCGGGGTGCGCCGTAGCGCGCTGCGCAGCTCGTGCAGTAGCAGCTCGCCGGACCAAGCGTCGGTGGCGATGTGGTGCAGGGTCAACAGCAAGGCGCCGTTGCCCTGCGGTAGCTGTGCGAAGGTCGCGCGCCACGGCTGCTCGCTAGCGAGAGCGAAGGGCCGCACGGCGTCGCGAGCCAGCAGTGCCTGGACGTGATGCTCCGCGTCGCCGGCGGACAGGTGGCGCAGGTCGAGAGCGGGTAGGACGGCAGGCTTGGAGGCCGGTGGATCCAGGACGGCGCGCGGTTCGCCGCCAACGTCCTGGACGCGGGTGCGCAGGACTTCGTGGCGCTCGACGACGCTCGCCAGGGCGTCGCGCAGCTGCTGCTGGCGCCGCGTGCCACGGACCGCCAGAGGCATGGGCACCAAGTAGAACGGATTGCCCGGCATCAGGCGGTCGAGGAACCACATGCGCTGCTGGGCGAAAGAGAGCACCGGTGCGGCGTTGGCCGGGCGTGGGGCGATGGCGGGCGGAGCTTCACCGGCGCCGGCCAGCACGCGTGCCTGGGCGGCGAGGGTCGGTGCTTCGAAGATGGCGCGCATCGGCAGCTCGACACCGAAGCGCTGGCGCACGCGCGCGGCCAGGCGGGTGCCGAGCAGGGAGTGGCCTCCGAGGTCGAAGAAGTCGTCGAAGCGTCCGACCCGCTCGACCTGGAGCAACTCGGCCCACAACTCGGCCAGCTGCGTCTCGAAGCTGCCGAGCGGTGCCTCGAAAGGCCGGTCACTGCCGCCCGGGCCCTCTTGCTGCCGCACCCGTGCCAGGCGCTCCAGCTGGCTTCGATCCAGCTTGCCATTGGGGGTCAGTGGCAAGGTTTCCAGGTGGACGAAGGCGGCCGGCACCATCGCCTCGGGCACCCGGCTGCGCAGGTGGCGGCGTAGGTCGTCGGCCCGCGGGAACCCAGATCCCTCGTTCGACACGACGAAGGCGGTCAGGCGGACTTCGGCACGCGCGCTGACCGCACCGCTGAGGGCGGGGCCGGCCGTGGCGGTGACGACCGCTACCTGTTCGAGGGCCGGATGCGCATGCAGCGCGGCCTCGACCTCGCCCAGCTCGATGCGCACACCATGCACCTTGACCTGCTGGTCGATGCGACCGAGGAATTCGATGTCGCCGCCGGCGTGCTGGCGCACCAGGTCGCCGGTACGGTAGAGGCGGCGTCCGACGGGCTGGCCGGATGGTGTTGGGCCCTCGTAGGTGCCGATGCCGTCGGGAACGAACTTGCTGGCGGTCAGGGACGGTCGCCCCAGGTAGCCGCGTGCCAGACCGGCGCCGCCGATGAATAGTTCACCAGCGGTGCCGATCGGCTGCAGCTGTGCGGTGGCGTCCAGCACGTAGACCCGCGTGTGGCCGAGTGGCCGGCCGATCGAGACGGTCGTGGCGTCGCCGGCGACGCGGCGCACGCGCTGCACTGTGGTGAAGGTGGTGCTCTCGGTGGGGCCGTACATGTGCAGCAGGCGGCGCGGGGGACCGTCGTGCAACAAACGACGGATCCAGTGCGGGTCGACTGTCTCGGCACCGAAGTGCAGGCGCTGCAGGCTGGCGAACGCACGCGGTGCGGCGCTCTGGACTTGGTTGAGCACCGAGGTGACCAGCGATGCGGTGGTGATGCCGCGCTCGCGCAGCTGCCGGGCCAGGCGTGACGGTGCCAGCAGGGTCTCGGTGTCGATGCCGACCAGGGTCGCACCGTGCAGCAGCGCGCCCCACAGCTCCCAGGTAGCGGCGTCGAAGGCGACGTTCGAGGTCTGGGCGAGACGCTCGTCGGCGTGCAGCACCAGATCCCCTGCCGCGCCGAGCACCAGGCGGCAGACGGCGCGGTGACTGACGCCGACGCCCTTCGGCCGGCCGGTCGAGCCGGAGGTGTAGATGACGTAAGCCAAGGATTCGGGATCGAGCGGCAGCGACGCCGCCGGGGCGGGCGAGTCGCCCGTGGCGGAAGCTGCGAGCAGGTTTTCCAGCACCAGCGCGCGGCGGCGGTCGGGCAGCAGGCCGTGCGCGTCCAGGTGGTCGAGCCAGCGGCGCTCCCCGAGCAGCAGCGGCATGTGACTGTCCTCGATGACGTGACGCAGGCGTTCGATCGGATGCTGTGGGTCGAGGGGCACGTAGGCGCTGCCGGTGTGCAGGATGCCGAGCATCGCCGCCACCATGTCGCTGCTGCGCTCGACACACAGGCCGAGGCAGACGTCCGTTCCTAGCCGCACACCGAGCTCGGCCGCGCGGCGGAGGAGCGCGGCCGCCAGCCTGCAGGCGGTGACGTCGAGCGCGGCGTAGCTCAGGTGCACTTCGCTGCCCGTATTCGCTCGCAGGTAGCTGGCGGCGATGGCGTGGGGTCGCCGACGCGCCAGCTCACCGACGCGCTCGTGCAGCGCCCTAGGCTCAAAAGCCGGTGCCGGCGTCCAGCTCCACTCGCGTACCAGCTGGTGCTGCTCGGCGGTAGCCAGCATGGGAAGCTGCGACAGGGGAAGGCGCGGCTGTGCGACAGCGGCTTCGAGCAGCTGTTGGAAGTGGCGCATCATGCGCTGGATGGTGGTGCTGTCGAAAAGCGCGCGGTCGAAGCTGACACCGCCCACCAGGCCGACGCCGGCTTCTTCGCTGTCCGCTTCGGGTGTGTCGTGCAGGTGCAATTCGAGGTCGAAGTGGGTGGTGTGGACTTCGACCGCCCACGGCTGCACCTCGACGTTGCCCAACCTGGAACCATCTTCGGCCGAGCCTGCGACCGAGCCGTCCGTCGCGTCGGTGGCGTCGAGGGGGTCGCTGAGGGTGCCACTGAGTGTTGGAGCCGCTTGCAGTGCGAAGCCGACCTGGAACAGCGGATTGCGGCTCAGGTCGCGCTGCGGTGCCAGCTCCTCGACCAAGCGCTCGAAGGGCAAGTCCTGGTGCGCGAAGGCCCCGAGTGTACGCTCGCGCGTGCGGCCCAGCAGTTCCTCGAAGCTCAGCTCCGCGGGAGCCTGGCTATCGCCGGCCCGCGCCCGCAGGCGGCAGCGCAGCGCCAGGGTGTTGACGAAGAAGCCGATCAGGTCGTCCAGTTCAGCCTGGCCGCGGCCTGCGATCGGAGCGCCGACCAGCATGTCGTCCTGACCGCTGTAGCGGCCGAGCAGGGCACCGAAACCGGCCAGCAGGACCATGAACAACGTCGTGCCGCTGCCCGTGCGTCGCAGTGCCAGGTCGAGGAGTTGGCGGCGCAGGCCATGGGGCAGGACGAAGCGGTGCAGTCCACCGCGGAAGCTGGGCACCGGCGGTCGGGGACGGTCGAGCGGCAGTTCTAGCTGGGGCGGCTGCCCGTGGTCGTTGGTCAACTGGCGCCGCCACCAGTGCAGCTGCTCGTCGAGCACCTCGTCGCGCAGCCACTGGCGTTGCCAGAGCGCGAAATCGGCGTACTGGATCGGGAGAGGTGGTAGGGCTGCCTGCCGGTACAGCGCATCCAGGTCGCGTTCCAGGACCGACAGGGACCAGCCGTCAGAAGCAATGTGGTGCTGGGTCAGCAGCAGCAAGTGACGCCCGGCCCCCAGGCGTGCCAGGACAGTGCGCAGCGGCGGCTCGTCTTGCAGGTCGAAGGTCCGGCGGGCAGCCGCCTCGGCCAGCTTCGATGCCTGCGCTTCGGCGACGCTCGGGATCCGCTGCAGATCGACCAACGGCAGTGGCCAACCGTGCGGCCAGTGCCGTGCCGGGTCGAGAATCCGCTGCGTCGGTTCTTCAGTGCTGGTATCGCTTCGAGAGGTATCGCTGGGAAAGGTGGGATCCTGCGAGGCGGGACGCCGGTAAACCGTGCGCAAGATCTCGTGACGCTCGACCAGGCCGGTCAAGGCCCGGCTCAGATCACGTACCTGCAACGGCCCGCGCAGGTCCCAGGCGACGGGCATGAGGTAGAAAGCGTTGCCCGGGTTGAGCTGGTCGAGGAACCACAGGCGGCGCTGCGAGAAGGACAGGGGCAGCGGAGCGTCGAAGTCCGCGGCGCGAGGCAGTAGAGGCGGTCGCTTGGAAGTCTCGGCCGCGTCCAGGCGCGCCGCCAGGCGGCTGACCGTCGGGTCATCGAACAGTGCACGCAGCGGCAGCTGGACTCCGAAGGAACGCTCGATCTGGGCTATCACTTGGGTACCGAGCAAGGAATGACCGCCCAGCTCGAAGAAGTCGGCGTCGACGCTCACCCGCGGCAGATGGAGGGCGCGGGCCCAGATTTCTGCCAGTCGTGCTTCGGCGTCGGTGCGCGGGGCGACATGGACGTCGCCGAGCAGTGTGTCGCTGTCGCTCGCCGCCGGCAGCGGTCGCTGTGCCAGCGTCTTGCGGTCCACTTTGTCGCTGGCTGTGCGTGGCAGGAGGTCCAGCTGATAATAGAGCGCCGGCACCATGTAGTCGGGCAGGGTACCGCGCAGGAACTGGCGCAGGTCTTCGGCCAGCGGTGTCGCGCCCTCGGCTTCCTGCAGCACGACGTAGGCGACCAGGCGCTCGAGCTGCTCCTCGCGGTTGACCACCACCACCGCCGCGGTCACCGCAGGATGCTCGGACAAACGTGCCTCGATCTCGCCCAACTCGACGCGGAAGCCGCGCAGCTTGACCTGGTGGTCGATGCGGCCGAGGAAGCTCAGCTCGCCGCCGGGCAGGCGGCGCACCAGGTCGCCGGTGCGGTACAGCCGGGCGCCGTGAGTCTCCAGGGGGCGATGCTCGGGTCCGCTGGAACGCGCTCCGATTGAACCTGGTCCGCTAGAACCCTCGTGCAGCGGCGCAAAGGCGTCGGGTACGAAGACGGTGGCGGTCATCGACGGCCGCCGCAGGTAGCCGCGGGCAACGTTGCTACCGCCGATGCACAGTTCACCGGGAATGCCCAGGCCGACGGGCTGCTGGCGCGGGTCGAGCACGTACTGCGGGATGTGCGCCCAGGCGTGTCCCAGCGGCGCGATGCCACCGGCACGCATGGCCTCGACGTCGATCGGATACCAATTGGTGCAGATCGTTGCCTCGGTGGGGCCGTAGAGGTTCTGGATGCGCGGCCTGCGATCACCGTGACGTTCGATCCACGGTGCCAGCGTGTGGGGTTCGAGGGCCTCGGCACCCAGGCCGAGGTAGCGCAGCGACGTCAGCCCTTGGTGCTGCGGCAGTCGGCGCTCGACCGCCAGCAGCTGACGAAAGGCCGAGGGTGTCTGCCAGAGCACGCTCAGCTGTTGCTCGCGGACCAGCCGGTGCAAGGCTCTCGGGGAGCGGGCAGTGGAGTACGAGACTAGGATCACCCGGCTGCCGCTGATCAGGCTCAGCCACAGCTCCCAGATGCTGAAGTCGAAAGCGAAGGAGAAGAAGGCGCTGGAGGCGTCGGCGGGTGTCAGGCGGTTGGCCTGCGCGGTGGTTCGCAACTGCTCGACGATGCTGCGGTGCTCGATGACGACGCCCTTGGGCTGGCCGGTCGAGCCGGAAGTGTAGATGACGTAGGCGGCACTGCGGCCATGCGCGGGACAGGGTGGAGCGGTGCCCGGCAGCGTGGCCAGGATTCGTTGCTGGCTGGGGGAGTCGAGCAACAGGACGCCGGTGTCCGCCGGCACGTCGAGCTCGGCCAGGCAACTGCTCTCGGTGAGCAGAGCCGGCGCCGCGGCGTCGGCCAGCACCAAGCTCTGCCGCTGTGGCGAGTGCTCCGGATCGAGCGGCAAGTAGGCGGCACCGGCTTGCAACACGGCGAGCACGGCCTGCACCAGCAGGGGCCGACGGCGCAGGTAGATGGCGACCTTGTGTTCTGGGCGTACACCCAATTCTTGCAGGTAGTGAGCGAGGCGCGCGGCCCGGCGCCACAGTGAGCCGTAGCTCAGGTGCCGGCGTCCAGCGACCAGCGCGATCGCTTCCGGGGTCGAGTGCACCCAGCTTTCGAGGAACTCGTGCAGGCGTTCGGCGTGCCGCGCCGTCGGCAGCGGGGGTGCCCGGCGCGCGTCGGCCATCTCGAGCAGCAGCTGGTGCTGTTGGCCCTTGGGCAGCAGCACCAGCGTCTCGAGCGGTAGGTCGAGGTGGTCGACCGCGGAGCGGGTCAAGACTTCGAACTGTTCCAACCAGCGTGCGGCGGTGGTGCTGTCGAACAGATCCGTGTTGTGCTCCAGATGGCCGAAGGCGACCCGGCCGTGCTCGTCCTGGCCGATGAACAGGATGAGGTCGACCTGCGACGTGTGGTTCTGCACGTTGACCGCCTTCGACTCGGCGCCGCCCAGCTGTAGGTCGGGCATCGGGATGTTCTGCACCGTGAACATCGCCTGGACGAGCGGCGGATAGCTCGGATCACGCCGCGGCTGGACCTCCTTGACCACGGCGTCGAAGGGCAGCTCGCGGTGGTCGTAGATCTCCAGCACGCGCTCGCGCAGCTGGGCCAGGAGCTGGCGCAGCGTCTGCCGCGGTGGCATGACCGCACGGTAGACCAGGGTGTTGACGAAGAAGCCCAGCAGCAGCTCACTACCCGGCAGGTGGCGCCCCGCCATCGGCGAGCCGGAGAGCACGTCGCGGCGGCCGGTAAGGCGAAAGAGGAAGGCGTTCCACACCGCCAGCATGAAGATGAAACCGGTCAGGCCCTCGGACTGCAAGCGCGCGTGGATGTCCGCGATCAGGTGCACGTCGAAGATGCGCATCTCGCGGTGCCCGTTGTAAGTCTGGCGCGCCGGCCGCGGCCGGTCGGTCGGTAGATCGAGGATCAGCGGTGCGCCGTCGAGCTGCTGCTTCCAGAAATCGATCTCGCGCTGCAACCGTTCGCCGCTGAACAGCTCACGCTGCCAGCGGGCGAAGTCTCGGTACTGGAACTTGAGCTCCTGCAGCGGTGACGGCTCGCCGCGATCGTGGGCGTTGTAGAGGGCGTTGAGGTTGTCGTACATGACGCCCATCGACCAGCCGTCGGAGATGATGTGGTGTTTGAGGATCACCAGCATGTACTCGCGCGCGTGGTACCGGAACAGCATGCAGTTCCACAGCGGACCATTGACCAGGTCGAAGGGCGTGCGTCCGCGGATGATGGCCAGGTGGTTCCACAGCTGATCGGCCGTGGTGCGGTCGAGGGCTTCCAGGTCGATGATCGGCAGCGGCACTTTCGGCCGTGGCGGGTGGATCACCTGCCGCCCCTGGCCGTCGACGTTGCGGAACGTCGTGCGTAGACCCTCGTGCCGCCGCTCGACTTCGCTCAACGCGTAGTTGAGGGCGTGGGGGTTGAACGTGCCTGCCAGGCGGAAGGTCATGATCGGCAGGCTGTAGGCCAGGTTGCCCGGCTCCATCTGGTCGAGCACCCAGAGCCGCTGCTGCATCAAGGACAGGGGAGCCAGGATCAGCCCGTCGTCGGTGACCTCGTCGCGACCCCGGCCCAACTCGAGCGCCGGTCTAGCAGCGTCGGGGCCGAGCGCAGCCAAGCCATGGCCGCCCGGGGCGGCACTGGACGGCGCACCGGCGGTGGTCGTCTTCGTCGCTGGATCTTCAGGCTGCGCAGGCGTTTCACCTTGGTGGCGCTCCATCTTGCGACTGAGCAGGGCTCGTTGCTCGGGCGTCAGGGAGGCGATGCGCTTGTAGAGATCCTTGACTTTCATGGTCTGCCTTACGTATCCGGGCGGTGGAGCAGCCGTTCGTCCACCTCGTCATCGGAGAGTTGCTCGATTTCCGTCAACAGCTGGTGTAGATCCTCGCCGCTGCCCGCCGCAGGGGCACCGTCCAGGCGAGATTCCAGGTCGGCCCGCAGCTTCTCGACACGGTAGGCCAGGGCTTCGAGGGTCGGGGCTTCGAAGAGGGTGCGCAGTGGTAACTCGACACCGATCCGATCGAGGACCGCTGCCTGCAGACGGCCAGCCAGCAGCGAGTGGCCGCCGAGGTCGAAGAAGTCGTCGTGGACATGGATCGAGGAGCTGTCGCCGGGCAGGTCGAGCAGTTGCTGCCAGATGGCGGCAAGACTCTGTTCGAGCGGCGTCCGCGGTGCCTGGAAGCTGCTCCTGTTGGTTCCGCCATCTGAACTGTCCGCCGATGCATCTGCCAAGCTGCGTGCCAGCTGACGTTGTAGCTCGACGCGGTCGACCACGCCGCGGGACGTCGGCAGTTTGTCGATCTGCAGCACGCGCAGGCCCGCCAACCCAACCATCGGCGGCTTGGCCAACGGCAGAGCTTCGCCGATCCAGCGCAGCAGCACGTCGACATCGAGCCGGACCTGCATACCAACGAAGGGTGGCGGACTGGCGACGGCGCACGCGGTCCATTGCAGCTCCCCATCTGCATCCCGGCACGCTACCACGGCAGCGGCCTGTACCGCCGGATGATCTTGCAGTCGTCGCTCGACGGCCAGCGGTTCCAGCCAACCTCCGTCCGTGGTCCCGATGGCCCGCAGCGGCAGGCGTCGCACGTCCGTCTCGGGGGCCTCGCAGACCGCGCGCAGCAAGGCCTCGAAGCCCTGTAGCAGACTGCGGATGCGGGCCTCCTGGAAGAGCGCGCGGCGGTAGTGCAACTCGATGTCGATGCTGGGTGCCCGCTTTCCTTCGATGCTGGGAGTCTGGTCGCCTTCGCTGATCGACTCCGTGCATTCGCGGACGTAGAAGTTGAGGTCGAACTTGGCCGCGGCTTCTCCGAAGTCGAGCAATTCGATCGTCAGGTTTGGGAGCTGCAGCGGCGCCGAAGGTAGGTTGAGCAGGTTGAACGAGACCTGGTAGAGCGGCGTGTGGTTGAGCGA
This sequence comes from uncultured bacterium, assembly GCA_965368975.1. Taxonomy (GTDB): domain Bacteria; phylum Acidobacteriota; class Thermoanaerobaculia; order Multivoradales; family JAHZIX01; genus CBDUPA01. The sequence goes on from CBDUPA010000008.1 coordinate 247,240, forward strand.
CGGTTCCGGCTTCAGCGCCTGGATCACTTGCTCGAATGGCACATCCTGGCGCCCGTAGGCGGCCAGCACGGTACGTCGGGTGCGCTGCAAGAACTCCGTGAAACGGAGCGACGCGTCCGCGTTGGTGGGACGCAGATCGCCGTGCAGCACCAAGGGGTTGATGAAGAAGCCGATCAGCTCTTCGGTTTCGCGCCGCGTGCGGCCGGCGATCGGCGAACCGAGCAGCACCCGGTCCTGACCGCTGAGGCGCCCGAGCAGTAGCTGCAAAGTGGCCACCAGGGTCATGAAGAGCGTGCAGCCGTGATCGCGGCTGAGGGTGCGCAGCCGTGCGCTCAGCTCGCCGTCGAGTTGCCAGTGCACACGACCCGCACGCGTGTCGTTGGTGACCTCGCCGCGCGGTCGGTCGGTGGGCAGTGCCAGCAAGGTCGGTGCTCCGTCGAGTTCCTGCACCCAGGCGTCGATCCGGGGCGCCAGGGCTTCAGCGTCGAAGACCTGCTGCTGCCAAGCGGCATAGTCGGCGTATTGAAGACGTGGGGGTTCGGAGCCTGGATGCACTCCCTGCTGCGCCTTGTACCCCTCTGTCATCTCCCGGAAGAAGAGCCCCAGGGACCAGCCATCGAAGGCGATGTGGTGGACGTTGATCAGCAGGGCGTGCCGGTCGTCGCTACCGCGCTGAGGGCTCAGACGCACCAACGAACCGCGCAGCACCGGCGTCTCGCCGGGGCCGCAAGCTGCGTCAGCGGCGAGCGGGAAGGGGCGCAGGAATTCGACCTGCGTCAGGCGTTGCAATTCGGCTCCCCGCGCGGCCAGCGGCAGGGCGCTGAGGTCGATCACTGGCAAACTCCAGCGCTCGGGGCTCGCGGAGAGCGCCAGCACGACCTGTTCGGCGATGTCGGGCCGACCGCGATAGCCGCTGCGCAGGACCTCGTGGCGTTGCAGAATGCGTGCGATGGCCGTTGTCAGCGTACGCACCTCCATTGTTCCTCGCAGTTCGGCGAAAGCTGGCAGGTGGTAGGCGGGCCCGGCGGCACCCATCTGTTCGAGGAACCACAAGCGCTGCTGACCGAAGGAAAGCGGAGCGCCTTCCCCTGGTTCGTACCCCGTCCGGGGACGAGGCACCAGCGGTAGTTCGGCGGCCCTGGTTCCGTGATCTGCATCGAGCGCTTGGCGCACCTCGACGGCCAGCGCCGCCGGCGTCGGGTTCTCGAACAGGGTGCGCAGCGGCAGATCGACGCCGAACAGCTGCCGCAGACGCGACATGACCTGCGTTGCCAGTAGCGAGTGACCGCCGAGCTCGAAGAAGTCGGTGTCCGGGTCTTGTTCCCTTACCGGTCCCAAGAGTTCCCGCCAGATGTCGAGCAGAACCTCTTCGAAGGCGTCGCGCGGCGCGTGGGGTCCGGATGTCGGTGCGGGCTCGGCCGAATGCGCGCCGGTGTTGGCTTCGGCGTCCGGCTCGGGTAGGGCTCGATGGTCGAGTTTGCCATGGGCGGTCAGCGGCAGCGCGTCGAGCAGGATGACGACGGCCGGCACCAGGTAGTCGGGCAGGCGTCCGCGCAGCCAGATCCGCAGTTCGGCGGGCTCCAGGCTGTCCTGCACGGGCACCACGTAGGCGAGCAAGCGCAAGTCGCCGCTGGCGCCCGGACGTGCGAGGACGGCGGCGCGCTCGACACTCGCATGCTCCCCGAGCACCGCGGCCACCTCGCCCGGCTCGACGCGGAAGCCACGAATCTTGACCTGCTGGTCGCGCCGGCCGAGAAATTCGAGCGTGCCGTCCGCACGGCGGCGTGCCAGGTCACCGGTGCGGTAGAGCCGGCTTCCCGTCCCGTTCGCGGACGGTTTGTCGTCGATCGCCGTCGAATAGGGATCAGGAACGAACTTCTCAGCGGTCAGGGCCGGCCGACCGAGGTAGCCGCGTGCCAGGCCGTCGCCGCCGGTGCATAGCTCGCCGGGAGCCCCGAGGAGGGCCAGCTGCAGTCGGCAGTCGAGCAAGTGGACGCGTGTACCGAGCAGCGGCCGTCCCAGCGGGATGCCCCGCGAAGTCGAAGCGAGGGTCAGTTCGGCCCAGGTGGTGAAGGTCGTGTTCTCAGTCGGCCCGTAGCCATTGCCCAGATACCCGGGAGGTGCGGGGCTCTCCAGAACCCGTCGGACGGCGTTGAGCGGCGGCGCTTCGCCACCCACGTGCAGGTGATCGAGGGGAGCGAAGGCGTCCGGTTGGACGGCGACGATGCGCTGGAAGACGGTGGCGGCCAGGAACATGCCCGTGACGCGTTGCCGGCGCAGGTGGCGCGCCAGGCGCGAGGGCGACAGCAGGGTGTCGCGCGTCACGCCGACCACCGTGCCGCCGTGCAGCAGGGCCCCCCAGAGCTCGTAGGTCGCCGCGTCGAAGGACGGTGTGGCGGCCTGTGCCAGGCGGTCGCCGGGTCCGAACTTCTGAAAGTTGGGCGCGCCGGTGTCGTGACCGAGGCCGGTGTCGTGACCGAGGACGAGGCGCAGCACCGCGCGCTGAGGTACCGCGACCCCCTTGGGGCGGCCGGTGGAACCAGAGGTGTAGAGCACGTAGGCGAGGGAACCCGGGTCGACCACAGTGGGGGGCGAAGGGTGGGGCGAAGCGTGCAACCACGCGTCGATGCTGTCGATGACGAGACGGGCACCGCTGTCAGCGCGCAGCCAGGAGCGGCGCGCCTCCGGCAGTTCGGGGTCGATCGGCACGTAGGCACCACCGGCCCACAGCACGCCGAGCATGGCGACCAGCAGGTCGATGCCGGTCGCCAGCTCCAGCCCGACCAGCTCGTCGGGGCGCAGCTGTTGCCGGCGCAGGGCACTGCTGGCCCTGGCGGCACGGCGCGCCAGCTCATCGTAGCTCAGATGCTGGCGACCGTAGACCGCGGCAACGCCATCGGGGCGCTGGGTGGCGACATCGGCGAAGCGGGTGGCAAGACCTTGCCGTGGCACGGCGATGGCGGTGTCGTTGGTGGCGAGCAGCAGCTGGTGCCGTTCGGCGTCGTCGAGCAACGGCAGCGTGTCGACGGGCACGTCCGGGGCGGCTGCGGCGGCGTCGAGCAGACGGCCGAGGTGGCGACACAGGCGCAGGATCGTCGTGCGGTCGTAGAGGTCTGGGTCGTAGGAAGCGGCGCCCATCAATGTGGCCTCGCTCGTCTCGGTGGCCGCTGCTGGCCGCAGGTGCACTTCGAGGTCGAAGTGCGTGCTGTGCAACTCGACCGGGAAGCCCGCCAGTTCCAGGTCACCGAGCCTGCCGCCCGGCTCCGGTGCGTTCTGCAGGGCGAAGCTGATCTGGAACAGTGGGTTGCGCGACAGGTCGCGTTCCGGCGCCAGCGCCTCGACCAGGCGCTCGAAGGGCAGGTCCTGGTGCGCGAAGGCACCCAGAACGCCGGTGCGCAGCCGCGCCAGCAACTGGCGGAAGGTCAGCGTCTCGCCATGGTCGTTGACCAGGCGGCAGCGCAAAGCCAGGGTGTTGATGAAGACACCGATCAGGTCCTCGACCTCGGTGCGCTGACGGCCGGCGACGGGCGAGCCGAGGATCATGTCGCGCTGGCCGCTGGCACGTCCGAGCAGCGTCGCGAAGCCAGCCAGCAGGACCATGAACAGCGTCGTGCCGCTGCCCGAGACCTCGCGCGCCGTCAGGTGTTCGATGCGTGGCAGCAGGCCGGGCGGTAGCGCGAAGGCCAGCTGGGCACCCCGGAAGCGCGCCACCGCCGGCCGTGGCCGGTCGGTCGGCAGGTCGAGTTGTGGTGGCCGGCCATCGTCGCCGACCAGCTGACCACGCCACCAGTCGAGCTGGTCTTCGAGCAGGCCGCCTTGCAGCCAGGAACGCTGCCAGGCGGCGTAGTCGGAGTAGTGGATGGGGAGAGGCGGCAGAGAGACCGGAGCCGCCCCCTGTGGCGTAGCCGTATCCGGTTCCGGGCTCAGGGCCCGGAACCACGCCCGATACAGCGCATCCAGGTCCCGCCCCAAGATCCCCAACGACCAGCCGTCCGACGTGATGTGGTGCAGGCTCAACAGCAACACGTGACGCTCGGCGCCCAACCGCAGCAGCGAGGTGCGTAGCTGCGTCTCGGTGTCGAGACGGAACGGTCGTCCGGCCTCGGCTGAACCCAGGCGCCGTGCTTCTGCCTCGGCAAATTCGCCCAGCTGGCCGAGGTCGACCACCGGCAGTGGCCGCCAAGCCGGTGACCGCTGGACGCGCTGTGCCGGTTCGCCATCGCATACCTCGCCGTCGAGCACCTCGCCGTCGAGCACTTCGCTGTTGAGCACCATGCCGTCGTGCACCACGAAGACCGTGCGCAGCGTCTCGTGACGGGCGACCAAGGCAGTGAAGGCTCGCGCCAAGGCCGTATGCTGTAGCGGACCGCGCAACTCCCAGGCCACCGGCACGACGTAGAACGGGTTGTCCGGCACCAAGCGCTCCAGGAACCACAGCCGGCGCTGGGTAAAGGAAGTCGGTGCCGAGGAGTGCAGCAGGGTGCCATCTTCGCTTCGGGGCAGGGGCTCAAGCGGTGGCAAGCGGGGCGTGTCGTGCCCGGCGCCCGCGCGCAGACGCGGTGCCAGCAGCGCGATGGTGGGTGCCTCGAACAGCACTTGCACGGGGAGGTCGATGTCGAACGCCTTCTGGATGCGTGCCGCCAGGCGGGTGGCGAGCAGGGAGTGGCCGCCCAGTTCGAAGAAATCCGCGTCGACGCTGATCTGCGGCAGCTGTAGCGCCTCAGCCCACAGCTGGGCCAGCCGTTCTTCGGTCTCGTTACGCGGTGCCTGGTACTGGTTGGGACCGGACCGGGGCGCTGCCTCGGCGGAGTTTTCGGCCAGCAGAGCCAGTGCCTTGCGGTCTACTTTGCCGCCGGCCGTGCGCGGCAGCTGCTCGACGCATACGTAGCGCGACGGCAGCATGTAGGCAGGCAGGTCGTCGGCCAGGAAATCGCGTAGCTCGCTGTCCTCCGGTCGGCTGTTTTCTGGTCGGCTGTTTTCTGGTCGGATGTTCTCCGGTCGGCTGTTCTCTGGTCGGATGGGGTTGGATGCCGGTGTGCCGCCCGTGGCGATCACCAGGTAGGCGCTCAGGCGTGCCGCGTCTGCCGCTCCTTCCAGCAGCAGAGCGCACGCGGTGACGCGCGGATGGCGGGCGAGCCGGGCTTCGATCTCGCCCAGCTCGATGCGGAAGCCGCGCAGCTTGACCTGCTGGTCGACGCGGCCGAGGAAGTGCAGTTCGCCCGTGGCGTCGCGGCGCACCAGATCGCCGGTGCGGTAGAGGCGGTGACCACCGGGGACCCGCACCCCCGAAGGGGACAAGAGCTTGGAGAAGGAGTCGGGGACGAACTTCTCGGCGGTCAACGCCGGTCGATCCAGGTAGCCGCGTGCCAAGTGGCTGCCGCCGATGCGCAGCTCGCCGTGGACACCGGCCGATAGCAGCCCGCCGCGCGGGTCCGTGACGAACGCGGGCACGCCGACAATCGAGTGTCCCAGCGGCGCGATGCCGCCGCGCTGCAGGTCGGCCGGGTGCAGGCGACGTTGGGTGCCGTACACCGTCACCTCGGTGGGGCCGTAGAGGTTGTGCAGGGCGACGGAAGGGTGGCGCTCGGCCCAGCCGCGCAGGCGCTCGAGCGGCAGCGCCTCGCCGCCGAAGAGCACGGTGTGCAGGGCGCCTAGCTGGGGACCTCCCGCGTCGACGGCGTCGAGTTGCGGGAAAGCGGTGGGTGTCTGGTGCAGCACGGCGACGGCCTCGCGCGCCAGCCACTGGTGCAGCGTTTGTGGCGCGCGCGTGACCCTTCCAGGCACTAGCAGGCCGCGACCCCCTCGGCTGAGCGTGGCCCACAGCTCCCAGACGGAGAAGTCGAAGGCGTAGGAGTGGAGTAGCGCCCAGGTATCGCCTGGACGTGTCGCCAACCACGGCCTCGACGCACGCAGCATGCGCACGGCGTGCGCGTGCTGCAGCAACACACCCTTCGGCGTGCCGGTGGAGCCGGAGGTGTAGATCAGGTAGGCGAGATTCTCCGGCGCTGAGGCTTCCAGGGCGTCGGGGGCTTCCGGGGCGTCGGGGGCGTCCGAGGCGTCCGAGGTGTCCCCTTCCGCCAGGGCTCCGGGCAGCGCCATGTGGAGCACCTCGATACCGGCCGGGCCCGTGAAATCCGCTGCTGTGAAGTCCGCACCGTCGGCGCCAGTGAGCAGCAGGCGGGCGCGGGAATCCTCCAGCAGCTGGCGCCGACGACCGGCTGGCTGCGCCGGATCGAGCACCAGGTAGGCGCCGCCGGCTTGCAGGATCGCCAGTAGCGACACGGGCAGTTCGAGCCTGCGCGGCAGCTGCACGGCCACGACGTCGTCGGGACGCACGCCACGGGATCGCAGCGTTTGGGCCAGGCCGGTGGCGCGCCGCTGTAGCTCTCCGTAGCTCAGCTGGTACGGCGGCGCGCACAGCGCGATGGCGTCGGGCGTCGCGGCGAGCCAGGGGTCGAGGACGCGGTGGAGCAGGTCGGCAGGGCTCTTCTGGGTAGGGGCCCCCCACTGTGGGCGCCCTCCGATGTCCGTTTCAGCCCCGACGCGGTCCGGCCATTCGATCAATAACTGCTGGCGTTGCCCCGGGCCGAGCAGCTGTAACTCACCCACCGGCGTCGACGGATCCGCCAGCACGCTCTCGAGCAGGTGTACCAGGTGATGGTGCCAGCGGCCGATGGTGGTGAGATCGAACAGATCGCTGTTGAACTCCAGGAAGGCGAAACCGCGGTTGCGGGTCTCGTCGAAGCCGGTGTAGAGGATCAAGTCGACCTGCGAGGTGAAGTCTTGCACGTCGCCCTGGTCGACTGGCAGGTCGCCGAGTTTCATGTCGGGCATCGGGATGTTCTGGAAATTGAACATGGTCTGGAACACCGGCGGGTAGGCGGGGTCGCGGTGTCCCTGGATGCCCTGCACCAGCATGTGGAAGGGCAGGTCGCGGTGGTCGAAGCCCTCCAGCACACGGTCGTGCATCTGAGATAAGAACTCGTGGAAGGGCATGGCCGGATCGACGCTGGCGCGCAGCACCAGCGTGTTGACGAAGAAGCCGACCAGGGCCTCGGTGCCGGCCTGGTGCCGGCCCGCCATCGGGCAGCCGGTGAGGATCTCGCGCTGACCGCTGAGGCGCTGCATCAGCAGGCTCCACAGCGCCAGCATGTAGACGAAGGCGGTGGTCCCGGCGCCGCCGTGGGCGCTGACCATGTGTTCCCACAGGCCGTCGGGGAAGACCTCGAACCAGCGGTAGCCGTCGAAGGTCTGGCGCGCTGGCCGTGGTCGGTCCGTGGGCAACTCGAGCACGAGCGAGGCACCCTCGAGGTGCTGCTTCCAGTAGGCCAGGTCAGCGTCCAGCACACCGGCCTCCTTCTGTTCTTGCTGCCAGCGCGAGAAGTCGCGGTAGTGGTAGCGCGGCGTCGGTAGAGTCTCGGGCGGCGCACCGCCGTAGACCGCGTGCAAGTCCTGGAACAGCACCGCCATTGACCAACCGTCGGAGACGATGTGGTGCATCAACAACACCATGACGTGGTCTTCGTCGTCGATCCGCAGCACGATCGGTCGCCACAGCGGGCCGCGCTGCAGATCGTAGGCGGCGCGACCACCGGTGACGGAGACATCTTCCCAGGCTCGTTCGCGGTCGTCCTGGCTCAGACGCCGCAGGTCGACCAGCGGCATCGGTGTACGCTGTCGCGGTGGCTGGATGACCTGCAGGCCTTCGCCGTCGACATTGCGGAAGGTGGTGCGCAAGCACTCGTGACGCGTCTCGGCGACGCTCAAGGCGTGCTGCAGATCGGCGGTGCGCAGCCGGCCTTCCAGGCGGTAGGCCAGGATTGGTAGGTTGAATGCCGGATTGCCGGGGGCGATCTGGTCGAGCACCCAGATGCGCTCCTGCATCAGCGACAGGGGGGCGAAGATCTCGCCGTTTGGACCCAACTCGTCCGTCGAAGGTGGCCGCGCTTGTGGACCGTTGGCGGCAGCGCCCTGGTCGGACGCCTGGCGGTTCTTGCTGGCTGCCCAGCGCTCGCGCAGCGATTGCCGGCGTGGCGCCGCTACAGGGGCGCGAGCGTCGTCGACAGCTGGTTGCGCGGATGTCGGTTGTTGCGACGCTTCGATCTCGCGCTTCTGCTGGAGGCGGCGTTCGAGTATAGCTCTCTGGGCCGGCGTTAGCGACGCCAGCCGATCTTGCAGATTCTTGGTACTCATGTGGGTGGGAACTCTCGATCAGGAGACCGTGGCACTCCAGCCCTAGCACTTCGTCCTTATTGGGGAGTCAGGCGGGCGTCCACCTCGTCGTCCGATAGGTTCTCGATCTCCGCCAACAGGTCTTGAAGGTCATCCCCGGAGTCACTGGGTGTGCGCAGCTGCTGCGCGGTGGACTCGACAATGCGCGCGGCCAGGTCGGCCAAGGTGGGGGTTTCGAAGAGCGCGCGCAGGGGCAGTTCGAGAGCGAATTCGTCGCGAATCGCTGAAATCAGACGTGCTGCCAGCAAGGAATGTCCACCCAGATCGAAGAAATCCGAGAAGACGCCGACGTCCTCGCGCTCCAGCAAACGCTGCCAGATGTCGACCAGCGTCTGCTCGACGGCGTTGCGTGGCTCGACGGACGGCGCGCTGGCGCCGCCGGCGCTGGTCACTTGCTGCACCAACTCGCGTCGGTCGAGCTTGCCACTGGCGGTGCGCGGAAGACGTTCGAGTTGCAGTACTGCCGCGGGCACCTCGTAGGCCGGCAGCTGTTCACCGAGCCAGGCGCGCAGAGCGTCACCGTCGAGCTCGATGGTCATGCCCTCGTAGGGCGGTGGCACGGCTTCGACGGCCGCCACCAGGCGCAGCTCGCTGCCATCCTGGCCGCTGGTCGGCACGACCGCCGCGGCCTGTACCGCTGGGTGCTCGGCGAGTGCGGCCTCGATTTCCGCCGGCTCGACGCGAAAACCACGGACCTTGAGCTGGCGGTCGGCGCGGCCGAGGAATTCGACGTTGCCGTCCGGCAGGCTGCGGCCTAGGTCTCCCGTGCGGTAGAGGCGCGCGCCGTCGTGCAGTGGGAAGCGCTGTGCCGAGGCCTCGGCATCGTCCAGGAAGCCGTGGGCCAGCTGGGTCCCGCGGACGAAGATCTCGCCGGCTTCACCGATGCCGCACTGTTGACCCCAGTGTTGCCCCGAGTGTTGCCCCGAGTCTTGTCCGGAAGGTGCCAGCACCAGGAGCTGGGTCATCAGGCCCGTTGCCACGGCGTCGATGCCTCTTCCGAGGGGGGCGGCCCCGCGACCAGGACCCGTGCCGAAGTCGTCGGGAACCGGCCACCAGCCCTGCACCTGCGGCGTCTCGGTGGCGCCATAGAAGTTGACCGCGTGCACGCGGGGTGCCCGCCGGCGCAGAGTCGCGACGTCGCCAGCGGTGAGCACGTCGCCACCGAAGAAGGCGTAGTCGAGGCAGGGAAGCGGGCGCATCGGTGCGGTGGCGAGCAGCTGTCCGAGGGCCGGCGTCAGGTGCAGGAAGTCGATGGCTTCTTCGGCCAGCCAGGCGGCCAGACGGGCGGGATCGGCGTGCACGTCGGCATCCGGGATGCAGACGGTGCCGCCACCGCTCAGGCTGGTGAACAGATCGCGCAGCAGGGGATCGTGGCCGATGCCGGAGACCGCCGCGCCACGCCGGATCGGTGCTCCCGGATCGGGGGCGCTGGCCAGGCCGAAGGTGTCCAGCTGCCAGCGCAGGAAGCGGGCCAGCGGCGCGGCTTCGCCGAGCACCGCCTTGGGTTCACCGGTCGAACCGGAAGTGAAGGCGATGTAGGCCGGGTGGCGGGTCTCGCCACCGGTCGACGCGACCTCGATCGGCGGCCGGGCTGTACCGGAGGGCTCGCCACTGATGCGCACACGCGTGCGGCTGGCGTCGAGGCGCAGCGCCGGGCGTACGCGTCGCAGCAAGGCGTCCAGGCGCGTGGCAGGGTAGGCGGCGTCGAGCAGTACCAGGACGGCACTGGCGCCGAGCACGCCGAGCACGGCCTCGGCCAGCGCCGGCCCGCGGCGTGCCACGACCGCGACCGGTTGGCCGGGCTGCACGCCGCGCTGGAGTAGTTCCTGGGTGAGCGCCCGGCTGCGTTCGGACAGGCTGCCATAGCTGATGAACCAGGGTCGGTGGATACCTGAGGCAGGACCGCAATCTCGGCGATAGCTGAGAGCGATGCGCTCCGGGACGCGGCCGGTGCTGCGCGCGACCTGCGCTTGCGCGGGCTCCACCGCGACCTCTGCCGGCAGCGACCGCGCCGGATCCGGCAGCAGCTGGCGCGCCTCGGCGGTGATCAGGGAGATGCTGTAGACGTCGCGTTTCGGCGCCGCGCACATCGCTTCGAGCAAGCCCTGGTATTGGCGCAGCAGCTCGTCCATGCGGGCGGCGTCGAAGCGGGCTCGGCTGTAGTGCAGGTGCAGGTGGATGCCGCCGCCGTCGCTCGCCGGGTCGGTCGATTCCAGGATGTAGAGGTTGAGGTCGAACTTCGACACCGGGTCGCCGAAGTCGAGCATCTCGAAGGTGACGCCCGGCAGTTCCATGGGGGCCGGCGGCAGGTTGATCAGGTTGAAGAAGACCTGGAACAGCGGTGTGTGGCTGAGCGAGCGCTCGGGGTTGAGTTCTTCGACCAGCTTCTCGAACGGCACTTCCTGGTGCGCGTAGGCACCGAGGACGCGTTCACGTGTGCGTTGCAGGAGGCGTTCGAAGCTGAGGGAGCCATGGCTGAGCGTGCTCGTGTCGAGTGTCGACGTATCTTCGTCCTGCTCAGCTGCTTCGGGGCGCAGGTCACCGCGCAGGACCAGCGAGTTGATGAAGAAGCCGATCAGCCCCTCGATCTCGCGCCGCGTGCGGCCGGCGATCGGCGAGCCGATGAGCACGTCCTGCTGCCCGGCCAGGCGACCGAGTAGCAGTTGGAAGGCGGCGAGCAGCGTCATGAAGAGGGTGGTACCAGCCTTGCGACCGAGTTGGTGCAGGCGTTCTTGTAGTTCCAGGGGCAGCTGCAGGTGCGCACGGCCGGCGGTTGGTTCCGTCGCTGCCTGGGACCTTGGTCGTGGCCGGTCGGCAGGCAAGTCGAGTACGGTCGGGGCGCCGCGCAACTGGTCGAGCCAATAGTCGAGCTGACCGCGCAGCACCGGGCCGTCCATCCAGGCGCGTTGCCAGACGGCGTAGTCGCCGTACTGGACGGGCAGCGGCGGCAGCGTCGCGGCTAGGCGGCCCGGGGTCTGAGCCTCCATCGAACGGGCTCCGGCCGTCGTCGCGGCCCGATAGAGAGCGCCCAGCTCGCGGTAGAAGACACTCAGCGACCAGCCGTCGCAGGCGATGTGGTGGAAGGCGAGGAGCAGCGCATGGCGTTCGGGTTCGACGCGCAGCAGCGTTGCCCGCATGACCGGCCCGAGCTGGCCGTACGTGCCAGGTGCCTTCTCAGCCAGCGGGAAGCGGCGCCGGAAGTCACGTTCGCTGAGCTGTCGCAGCAGTGTCTCGCGCCGGTCGGCGTCCAGGTCGCTGAGGTCGACCATTGGCAGCACGACGCGCGTGGGCGGCGGTAGCACCACCTGGTGTGCCTCGTCGCCGCGTCCCTGGTAGGCGGTGCGCAACACTTCGTGGCGGTGCACCACGGCGCCGGCCGCCGCGGCCAGGGCGGGCACCTGCAGCTGCCCGCGCAGGGCGCAGAACGCCGGCATGTGGTAGGCCTCACCGGCAGCGTCGATCTGCTCCAGGAACCACAAGCGCTGCTGGCCGAAGGACAGCGGCAGCACAGATTCATCTTCACCAGAGCCGTGGTCGGCCGCCCGTGACGCCGGGATCAGGGCGGGGACCAAGGGCGAGTCGGCGCTCTCCCCGGTGGCTGCCTGTTCGGCCTGGCCGCGCAGCGCTTCGCGCACGACGCCCGCCAGGTGCGAGACCGTGGGGCCCTCGAACAGCCTGCGCAGCGGGACCTCGACGCCGAACACCTGGCGCAAGCGTGAGATGGTCTGGGTGGCGAGCAGCGAGTGGCCGCCGAGGTCGAAGAAGTCGTCGTGGATGCGCACGCGCCCGGGACCGCTGCGCGGCCGCTCGAGGAGCTCGGCCCAGATCTCGACCAACGCTTCTTCCACCGCGTCGCGCGGGGCTACACCGCCGGTGTCCGCCGGACGGCTGGTGCCCTCGATCTCAGGCTGTGGCAGCGCGCGCTGGTCGATCTTGCCGTTGGCGGTCAGCGGCAGCTCGTCGAGGAAGACGAAGGCGCTGGGCACCAAGTACTCGGGCAGGCGCTCGCCGAGCCAGGCACGCAGCTCGGCGGTATTCAGCAGGGTGCCGGCCAGGGCGGTGACGTAAGCGACCAGGCGCAGGTCGCGCCCCTTGCCACCGTCTGTGTCCGCGTCTTCCGCCGTGCTATCTGTTGGCGTACTGTCGGTGGGTGGGCGCCAGGCGATGACTGCCGCTTGTCGCACGCCCGGATGCTCGCTCAGGCGTGTTGCCACCTCGTCTGGCTCGACGCGGAAGCCGCGGATCTTGACCTGTTGGTCGACGCGGCCGACGAACTCGATGGCACCATCGCCGCGCCGACGTACCAGGTCGCCGCTACGGTACAGGCGGCTCCCGGCCGCGGCGCTGAACGGATCGGGAATGAACTTCTCGGCGCTCAACGACGGTCGGTGCAAGTAGCCGCGTGCCAGGCCGTCGCCGCCGGTGCACAGTTCACCCGGTACGCCGAGTGGCACCAAGTGGAAGCGCGCGTCGAGCACGTGGACGCTCGTGTGCACCAGGGGCTGACCGATCGGCACTGTTGCAGGCATGCTTCCCGCTGGCTGGAAAGACGTCGCGTCGGTGACCGGGTGCCAGGTGGTGAAGGTGGTGTTCTCGGTCGGGCCGTAGACGTGGTTGAGATGTTGCGGTGGTCCCGCGTCGAGCACACGCCGCACGCGCCGTGGGTCGACCGCCTCGCCGCCCCAGTGCAGGTGCCCGAGGCCGGCGAAAGCGTCGGGCACGGCGTCGGCGATACGGTGGAAAACGGCGGTGACGATGAACAGGCTGTCCAGACGCAGGCGCCGCAGGGCCCGCGCCAGCTGCGGTGGCGACAGCAGAATCTCCTTGCGGATGCCGACCACCGTGCCGCCAAGTAGCAGCGGGCCCCACAGCTCGTAGGTGGCGGCGTCGAAGGAGGTGTTGGCGGCCTGACCGATGCGCAGACCTGGCGCGAAGCGCTCATAGTTCGGTGCCGCGCTGCCCTCCTGGTGTCCCAGAACCAGGCGCGACACGGCTTGATGCGGCACTGCGACGCCCTTGGGGCGGCCGGTCGAGCCGGAGGTGTAGATGACGTAGGCCAGGGCGTGCGGCGGCACCTCGATCGGTGTGGCTTCGGGGCTTGCCGAGGTCGAGGCAGAGCCCGGGCTCGACGTCGTCGCCAGGGCCTGTTCCAGCTGCAGGTGCGGTCCTTCTGGCAACGCTGGCAGCCAGGCGCGCGCGGCTACGGCCAGCGGCATGCGGCTGTCCTCGACCATCAGGCGTAGGCGCTCGGGCGGGTAGTCGGGGTCGAGCGGCAGGTAGGCACAGCCGCTGCCGAGAATACCGAGCAGGGCGGGTAGCCAGTCGATGCCGCGGTGGGCGCACAGGCCCACCGGCACGTCCGGTGCCAGCTGCAAGCCGGCCTCGGTGGCGCGCTGGCGCAGCGCCCGCGTGATGTTGGCGGCGCGCCGACGCAGTTCTCCGTAGCTGAGATGCCGGCGACCGTAGACCGCGGCGAGGCTGTCGGGCCGCTGGGCTGCGACCGTCCGGAAGCGAGTGTGTAGCGACGGCCGCGGCGCCAGGTGGTGCAGCGGATCGTTGGCCTCGCACAGCAGCTGGTGCCGTTCGGCCGCGTCGAGCCACAATAGGTCGAGCACTGGCCGGCCCGGCTGGTCGACGGCGGCCTGCAGCAGCTGGCCGAAGGCGCGTAGCAAGCGCTGGATGGTGGTGCGATCGAAGAGGTCCGGATCGTACGAGGCGGCTCCGTGCAGCGTGGAGTCCCGTCGATGGTCGCTCGGCTGGCCACGTTTCGCGCCCAGGCCTGCGTCTGGAGGCACAGCGTCTTGGTAGACGTGGACCTCGAGATCGAAGCGTGTGGTGTGCAACTCTACCGGCAGCGACCGGAGCTCCATGCCTCCCAGCCGCGAGCCCGGCTGAGGCGTGTTCTGCAACGCGAAAGTGACCTGGAACAGTGGGTTGCGCGATAGGTCGCGGTCCGGCGCTAGCTCTTCGACCAGCTTCTCGAACGGCAGGTCCTGGTGTGCGAAGGCTCCGAGCGTGGTTTCGCGTATCTGCCCCAGCAGCTGCTCGAAGTCTGGTGCCGGCCGCAGCTGACAGCGCAGGGCCAGGGTGTTGATGAAGAAGCCGATCAGGTTTTCCAGCTCCGTGTGCTGGCGGCCGGCGACAGGGCAACCGATCAGCAGGTCGCGCTGGCCGCAGTGGCGCCCGAGCAGCACCGCGAAGCCGGCGAGCAGGGCCATGAACAGGCTGGCGCCGTGCTCGTGGGCGAGCGCTTCGAGGCGCGGTGCGAGGCCGGACGGCAGCTCGAAACCCAGCTGCGCGCCGCGCGCTCCCGGGACCGGAGGCCGTGGCCGGTCGGTGGGCAATTCGAGGCGCGGTGTCGAGCCGTTGTCGTCGGTCAGCTGCGGCCGCCACCAGTCGAGTTGCGCTTGTAGGGCCTCGCCGCGCAGCCAGCGCTGCTGCCAGAGAGCGAAGTCAGCGTACTGGATTTCCAGGTCCGGCAGCGAGTCGCGGAACACTCCGCCACGGTAGAAGGCGTCGACATCGCGTGCCAGCACGCCGAGGGACCAGCCGTCGGTGGCAATGTGGTGTTGGCTGAGCAGCAGGGTATGGTGCTGGCGATCGAGGCGCAGCAGGGTGGTGCGCAGCGGCAGTTCGGTTTCCAGGTGCAGGGGCCGCGACGCCTCGCGGCCGGCCAGGCGGATCGCCTCGGAGCGGCCGAGCACGCGGCCCAGGCGGCTGAGGTCGACACACGGTAGGGGCCAGCGTCGGGGCGGAGGCAGGATCTGCTGCCGCGGCTCGCCGTCTTCGGTGTTTGCTGTGGTGGCCGGGGGGACGCTGCCGTCCTGGGGCTGCGCAGCCACCGGGAATACCGTGCGCAGCGACTCGTGACGCATCACCAGGTCCCGTAGCGCCGCCGCCAGCCGACCTGGCTGCAAGGCTCCGACGAGTTCCCAGGCCACGGGCACCAGGTAGAAGCTGGTGTTGGGTGTCAGGCGCTCGAGGAACCACAGCCGGCGCTGGGCGAACGACAGCGGGATCGCTGCTTGCTGAGCCTCGGGAAACTGCTGGGAGCGCGGGGTCAGCGGCGGTCGAAGGGCCCGACTTCCGGCGGCAACGCGCGGTGCCAGTTGACCGATGGTCGGTGCATCGAAGAGAGCGCGCAACGGCAACTCGACGTTGAACGTCTCGCGGATGCGCGCGGTGACTTGCGTTGCCAGCAGGGAGTGACCACCGAGTTCGAAGAAATTGGCGTCGACGCTGACCCGTTGCGGTTCCACCTGCAGAGCCTGGCCCCAGATTTCCGCCAGCCGCTGCTCGACCTCGGTGCAGGGCGCCTGGTAGTGCCGGCGCTGCAGGTCGCTGAGCTGACTTCCACCGGCGTCCGGGTGGCGCTGCAGGCGTTCGCGATCGATCTTGCCGTTGGCGGTCAGGGGCAGGGCGTCGAGGACCAGGTACGAGGCGGGCACCATGTAGTAGGGCAGGGTCTCGCGCAGGAAAGCCTGCAGTTCCTCGATCGCCGGTTGCGCGGCGGCGTCGGAGGCCAGCACCAGGTAGGCGATCAGGCGTTCATCGTGCTTCGGGCTGGCCGTGGGGCTGGATCCAGTGCCGGCGCTCCGCTGCACCAGGACGATGCTCTCGGCGATCGCCGGATGTGCCGTCAGACGAGCCTCGATTTCACCCAGCTCGATGCGGAAGCCGCGCAGCTGGACTTGGTGGTCGATGCGGCCCAGGTACTCGAGATCGCCATCGCGGTCGCGGCGCACCAGGTCGCCGGAGCGGTAGAGGCGGCCGCCCGCGGGCGCTGCGCCGAAGGCGTCGGGGACGAAACGGCTGGCGGTGAGGGCAGGGCGCCCGAGGTAGCCGCGAGAGACGCTCGGCCCGCCGACCAACAGTTCACCGGCGATACTGACCGGCACGGGTTGCAGCCGTGCATCGGTCACGAACTGCGCGACGTCGACCATCGGCCAGCCGAGTCGACCGATACCGCCGGCGCGGATCTCGCGCGCGTTCAGCGGCCGGCGCGTCAGGTATACCGTGGTTTCGGTGATGCCGTAGATGTTGTAGAGGCGCGGCGCACGGTCACCGTGACGGGTGATCCAGGGCTCGAGCGTGTGCAAGTCGAGGGCTTCGCCGCCGACCATGATGTGGCGCAGCGGTGTGCGACCGCGGGCCCGGCCACCTACGTCCCGCAGGGTGAGGTCACGCCGAGCCAGATCTCGCTGACAGTCAGGCTGGCTCGGTGTCTCCAGAGCGATCCTGGCCTCGGCCGGGATCAGCTGGCGGAAGGCCGATGGCGTCTGGTTGATCACCGTGATGCGCTGGTCCCGGATCAGCCGGTAGAACGCTTCGGGCGAG
The DNA here is from genome assembly GCA_965368975.1 of uncultured bacterium. Taxonomy (GTDB): domain Bacteria; phylum Acidobacteriota; class Thermoanaerobaculia; order Multivoradales; family JAHZIX01; genus CBDUPA01. The sequence continues at coordinate 263,809 of CBDUPA010000008.1, forward strand.
CGGCTGAAAGCATGTGGCACGATCACCGCCCGGCCGCCGAAGGCGAGCGCGCCCCACATCTCCCAGACGGTGAAGTCGAAGGCGAAGGAGTGGAAGACGCTCCAGGCATCGTCGGTGGAGAAGTCGAACCACTCCTCGACCGCGCGCAGCATGCGTGTGACGTGTCGATGCTCGATCAGCACGCCCTTGGGGCTGCCGGTGGAGCCCGAGGTGTAGATCAGGTACGCGAGGTTGGCAGGGTCGGCTGGTGGTGCGGAGTCGATGGGCCTAGACGGGGCGGCCGGCAGCTGCGCCGATCCATTCAGCACCGCCTCGACGCCCGGACCGTCGAGGCACAGAATCTCCACGTCGCTGGGCGGTTGCAGCTCGCCGGCGAGCGGACTCTCGGTGAGCAGGAAGCGGACACCGGCGTCGCGGATCAGCGCTTCCAGCCGGCGCCGCGGGTGCGTCGGGTCGAGCGGCAGGTAGGCGCCACCGGCGTGCAGCACGCCGAGCTCAGCCACCGGCACCGCCAGGCCTCGCTCGGCGTAGATGGCGACGCGCACTTCGGGGCCGACGCCACGCTGCCGCAGCAGAGCACCGAGACGCCGGGCACGGCGGTAGAGCT